>CAVXYF010000001.1:0-182890 GCA_963765835.1 uncultured Acidobacteriota bacterium
TTCGTGCGTGCGCAGCGCGTAGCCTCGACATCGATCACCTCTCCCAGGCCACCGCGCTGACCGTCGCCGTGTAGGGGACCTCCGACCACTTCAACACGCCATAGATGCAGCCACCGCCGACCCCGCCGAGCGTCAACAAGGCCGTCAACAAGACCGGCCATGCCGACTTCTTGGGAAGCGGCGGTGTCGCCGAGTGGGATCACCCCGTCGTGCGCGGCCCCGCAGTTCGCGCAGTTTCCGTCCAGGCGCCGCTGATCGCTGCCGCAGAACCGACAGCGCCAGTCCGGGCCGGCCTTGGCCAACCGCAGCAGGTTCGCGTCGGTGACCGTCGGCGCGTGCGCCGTGTCCGAGGGCATCTCGAACTCCTCGGAGCCGTCCTTCGGATTGCCGCAGGTCTGACAACGATGATGGCGGCCGAGATTCTGTCGTTCGTTGCAGGTGCTGCACCGCCAGGTCATCTCAATGATGCGTTCACCACCCATAGACTCATTTTAAACACACGGCCGAGCTTGGTGAAAGCATCAATCGGAGCGCATGGCGACGAGGGGATCGACGGCCGCGGCCCGGCGCGCAGGCCAGAAGCTCGCCAGGAGGATTACCAGGGTGAGCACGACGCCGACCGCCGCCAGCGTCAGCCAGTCGAACGACGTCACGCCGTAGAGCATCTGGTCGATGAAGTGCACGGTGAAGAACAGGCCGGCCCCGCCGAGCAGAATGCCGATGACGGCGAGGCGCAAGGCTTCGGAGACGATCATGCGCAGGATGCTGCCGCGCGAGGCGCCGAGCGCCGCGCGGATGCCGATCTCGGCGGTGCGCTGCGCGACGCTCGACGAGAGCATGCCGTAGAGGCCGAGCGCGCTCAAGCAGCAGCGCGACGAAGCCAAAGAAGGTGCTGAGGAGCGTCGAGCGCCCGCTGGCTGCCGAGCGCCGCTTCCATCTGCTCGCGCAGCGTCGCAAACAGGACCGAGCGGAGCGACGGCGCGATCTCCCGCAGCGCTTCGCGGTAGGCCGAGATCGCGCCGGCCTTCGTCCGCGCATTCAGCAGGAAGACGAGATTGCCGTCGCGCAAGTCGGGCGTCAGCGGGAAATAGATCGTCTTCGGCGGCGCGTCGCGCACGTTGCCGAATTTCGCGTCCTCGGCGACACCGACGACGCGGCAGGTGATTGGCTCGGAGATGAGTCGTCCGCTGCTGCCGCCGCGCGCGATGTCGAGGCCGGCATTGTCGGCCGTGCGCACGTAGCGGCCGAGCGCGGCCTGTCCCGGGAAGAGCACGCGCGCCGCGCTTTCGTTCAGCACGCAGACATCACGGCGGCGCTCGCGCGTCTCGAACTCGCGGCCCTGGAGAATCTTCGTCGTCATCGTGCGGAAGTAGCCGGCGCCGACCGAGTTGAACGCGAGCGTCACGACGTTCGGCGCGCCCGTCGGCCCCGGCGTCGCGTCGGCGCCTCGAATCGCGCGTTGGACTGATAGCCCGTCATCGGCGTATACCACGTGACCGCGACCGACTGGATCGTCGACGAGCGGCTGATGCGCTCGACCATGCGGTCGTAGAGATCGAGGCGCTGCGTCGCCCGTGATGGGACAGAAGGTGGAACGGCGCCGTCTGAATCGTCACGCGATCGAGATCGAAGCCCGTGTGCTCGTTCTGCAGGCGCATCAGGCTCTGCGACAGCAGGGAGGCCATCACCACGAGCACCAGCGACAACGCGACCTGGATCGCGACGAAGCCGCGTCCGGCGGTCGGCCGCTGGGCCGCGGTGCGCGACTTCATCAGGCCGCCCGGGATTCGCGCGGCCGGCGCGCCACGCCGGGAGGCGCGCCAAAGAACAGCGTCGTGGCGATCGCCGAGAGCGCCGTCACCAGGAACACGGTCTTGTCCGGCTGCACCTGCATGCCGGTGCCTTCCATCGGATGACGGAAGAACGGCAGCAGCAGCGGGCTGCCATACCACGCCGCCGCGGCGCCCAGCGCGGCGCCGGCGAGCGCGATGAGCGACGCCTCGGTCAGATACTGGCGCGCGAGGCGCATCCCGCCCGCGCCGAGCGCCGTGCGCACCGCGAACTCGTGCTGGCGCTCGTGCAGCTTGGACGAGCATCAGCCCGCTCACGTTGACGCAGCAGAGCAGCAGCACGATCGCGACGAGGCCCTGCATCAGCGTAGAGCGGCGCCGAATATTCCGCGCGAAAGAACGAGGGCAGCCCGGTCTGCGCGGAATCGACGACCAGCTGCAAGCCGCGCACCATGTCGGGCGGGAAGCGGTTGATCGCGGACTCCGCGATGACCGCTGCTCGTGCACCATCAGGTCGGCGCGCGCATGTGCGACGGACAAGTCCAGGCTTCAGGCGGCCGATGCCCGTCACGATGGCGCGCGACTTGCGGCACGTTCAGCACGTCGCGCGTGGCCAAGACGTTCAGATACTGCATCGGCAGATAGAGCTTCGGCTCGACGCCCGGCCAGACGCCATGGAACGCCGCGGGGGCGATGCCGATGACGGTGACGATCTGGCCCGCGAGCGGAGCGGCTTGCCGATGACGTCCGGGTCGCGTCGAACCGCTCGCGCCAGAACACATCGCTCAGGACCACCGGCCATCCCTCGGCCGGCCCTCCGCGCACGTCGTCCGTCGGCGCGATCAGGCGGCCGATCCGCGGCCGCAGTCCGATCAGCTCGAACGCGTTGCCGGTGACCAGCGCCGCCGTGAGCTGACGAGCGTGCCGTCGCGATCTTCGAGCGTGACCGGATTGCGCCTCCAGCCCGGACAGGCCCGCGAGCGTCTGCTGCACGCTCGCCGAACGTGCTGGAGCATGCCGTAGGTCAGGCGGCCGGCGGATGCGGATTCGCCGCGCGAACGTCACGTCGACGCGCACCAGCTCCTGCGGCGCCGCTGACGGGCAGACTGCGCAGCAGCAGCCCATGGAGCAGCGTGAACACGGTGGTGTTGGCGCCAATGCCGATCGCGAGCGTGAGGATGGCGGTGACCGCGAAGATCGGATTCCTGAGCGAGTCCGCGGAGCCCGTAGCGCAGATCGGCGAGGAACGACTCCAGCCCAGACGAACAGATCGCGCTCGCGCGTATCTCTCCGGCATGAACGCATAACGCCCTAGCCGACGCCGCGCCTCGCGCCGGCGGCGTCCGGCGCGACACCGGCGGCGGTCAGCTCGTCGACGCGCTCGTTGACGTGGAAGCCAGCTCGCGATCGATCTCGTCGGAGACCTTGTCCGCGCGAAAGACATTCAGCAGCCGCGAGAGCAAGGACACTGAGCCTCATTCTGAGCGCATTCGTGGGCTCATAATCGCGAACATGCGAGTCGCGCACATGCGTGATGCATATCCACTGCTGCGTCCCTCGACGATCGTGATCGTCCCGGAGGCGCCTGGGCTTACCCAGCAATCTCCGGCGCTTGTGCGCGTTTCCAGGAGCGGTCCCGGCCGGCACAGCGTGCCGGGCCTTGCTCTGGCTTCGGCCTGGAGGTGGCCGATCGCGACGTAGCAGTGGCCGCTGATATCTCGGATGCTGACGTATCTGACGCAATCGGGTCTGCGAGGTTGCTTTTTCTTTGCGACCCTTCGCGGTGGCGGACGCGAGCACGACTCGAATGCCCGCCAGCGCAGCCTTGTCGCTCAGCATCGTCGCAAACTGCCGCCACGAAACGTCGGCAGATAGCCGCGGTCCGTGTCATCCCATGCGATCGTGCGCACGCGATGCTGCCGCGCCCAGGCGACGAGCTGTGCGGTGGCCTGATGCATCCAGTCGTGCAACCGTCGATGAAGCCGCGCCGCACGCAGGCGCTCCGCTTCGGCAAGGCCGTCCGCGAACCGTCCACGTCTCGCCGGCTGCAAGCGCGCGAGATCCTGATGCAACCGCTCCCGTCGTCGCACCGCATGCGCAATCCATCGCCGCACGTGATCGCCATGCAGCGTCCATTCCGCGTGGCCCGCCTCGCGCACAGCGTTCGCGGCATTCCCAGAGCTCGCGGCATTCTCGAAATTCGCGGCGTTCGCAGCATGCGCGAGCTGCGCGACAAGGAACGCGTCGGCCGCCGTGCGAACGATTAATGTGTGTGTCGACGATGGCTGGGAGCGGCGACTTCGTTCGCGGCGCGGGCGCCGACGCTGACGCCGGATGCGCGAGCCAGACGACCACCTTCACCATCAACCGTCGATCGGCTGCGCTGCCTGTGCGGTGATCGCCGCGATGCGCGTGAATCTCGTAGAGCGTCGCCTCTCCAGCGTCCACGTGACCGTCGGCGATCTGTCGCAACACATCGAGCTGCTTGCGCATGCCGGGTCCCTGTCGCAAGCGAAGCGACCAGCGTCGATCGCCGATGCGGACGGAAAGGTGCCACCGCTCGTCGTGCCGATCGAGCGTCCACATGCGCGCGGGGAGCGGCAGTGGAGTGGGGTAGCGATACGTCGGCAGGCTGACCGCATGCCGCCACACGAGCGCAAGCCGCTCGGCGCGATAGCGCGCTTGCACCTGCTGTTCGAGGCTGGCGAGTGTCTGTGATGCGAGCGCAGGAAAGAGTCGGCGCGCTTCGGGATAGAGATAGACGCGGCGCATCGCGGGCAGCCGCGCATCGTGCGGTCGCGCTGCCGGTCGCGCGCATAGAGCTGCGTCACCAGCCAGTTCGCGCACCTCGTCGTCTCACCGAACGCCGTGTGCAGCGCCGCGCGCAACTCCGGCCACGTCGCGTCCGCGGGCCCAGACACCGGCAGCGTCACCGCGCGCCGAACGAACCGCCGTCGCTTGCACGCGGGACACCACACCCGCTCGAGCAGCCGCTTCCATCCGGCCGGCACCCGCCCTTCCCCGCGCTGCGTGACAGGCCGCTCCCGCGTCACCCTACACCCCCGCAGACGAGCCACGCCTCCGCGCCTTCCGGCCGTTCGCCATCGTCACACTGGCATGTCGCGCGCATAGGCAGCTGATACCTAACTAGCTTGTTATGGCATGCCTAACTATCTATGTCAACAAGTGGTGACCAATGATCGCGTATCCCTCTAAAGTGATAGTCTGCCTTGTATATCACTAGAAAGTGATATGCTGAAATTTGTGAAGCGCATCAAAAAATCCTCGAAGCGTGTTGCCAGAAGCACAAAGGCACTGAAGCGTGATGCGTTTGCCGTCTTGGGGCCGCTCCTTCGCTCGACGCGGGAGCAACGAGGGCTCACCCAGAAAGAGCTGGCCGACCGGCTGGGAGTGCGGCAGCGGCAGATCTCCGATCTCGAACGTTCTGCGATGGACCCGAGATTCTCGACCGTGCAAGACGTGGCCCGTGCGTTGGAGCTCGAGCTGGTGCTCGTTCCACGTCAGCTCGTCTCCGCCGTGGAAGGCCTTCAGCGTGCCGGTCGTGATCCACGCATGCCGATGTATACGCTGGACGACGAGGGTGACGAGGACGAAGGAGGCGAAGGGGACGAAGGAGGCGACGCGTGAGACGGCCAGCCACCGTCGCGCCGTCCCTGTTCAGGCGCTCGAAGTGCGGCTGCATGGCACGCTCGTCGGCATCCTCGCTCATCTCGGTAACGAAACGGTCGTCTTTGCGTTCGATCGGACTACGTCGAACGCCGGCGCGACTCGTCCGGCGTTGAGTCTTGGCTACAAGGCCTCGGATGGCGGGCTCCTCGAGGACGTGCGGCGACACGCGTGCGGCTGCCTCCGTTCTTCGCGAACCTGCTGCCGGAGGCTCACCTGCGTGAGTATCTCGCCGAGCGGGGAGGTGTCCATCCCGACCGCGAGTCTTTCTTCTTTGGCTGCTCGGCGCGGACTTGCCGGGAGCGCTGGACGTGCGATCCGTTGACGATGCACCGCCTCCGCGGACCGAGACGACGCCGCGAGCGACACGAGACGGCCGCCCGCTTCGTTTCTCGCTGGCTGGGGTGCAGCTCAAGTTCTCGGCACTGATGGAGTCTCCGAAGGGCCTGACGCTTCCGGGTGATGGCGTCGGCGGCGACTGGATCGTGAAGCTCCCCGTCGCCGCGCTTCGAGCGGTGCCCGAGAACGAATACGCCATGATGACTCTGGCCCGCGCGGTCGGCATCGATGTGCCAGAGTCCGGTGGTGAAGACCTCGGAGATCGGGGGCTGCCGCGGGAACCTGCCAGAGGCGTTCGGACAGAGTCTGGCGGTCAGGCGTTTCGACAGGCCTCGCCGGCGAGCGCGTCCACATCGAAGATTTCGCGCAAGTATTTCGCGTGTATCCGGAAGACAAATACAAGAACGGCAGCTTCGGCAGTATTGCCCGAGTGCTATGGCTCGAAGCGGGCGAGCAGTCCATTGTCGAATACACGCGGCGACTCGCGTTCCTCGCGTTGATCGGCAATGGCGATGCGCACCTGAAGAACTGGTCGCTGATCTATCGTGACGGCCGAGCGCGGCGCTGTCGCCCGCCTACGATCTCGTCGCAACGGTGCCGTACATCGCTGGCGACAGCCTGGCTCTGTCGCTTGGCGACACCAAGAGTTCGCCGGGGTGAATGCCGAGCGGATCGCCCGTTTCGCCGAAAAGGCCGGTCTCCCGGTCCGGATGGTCGTCAAGGTGGCACGCGACACCGCAAGCGCGATTCGCGATATCGCGCCCACGCACGAACGTCTGCGACGCCTGCCGCGGCCGATCCGGGCCGCGATCCTGTCGCACATCAAGGCCGTTCCGCTGTAACGTCCCTCTCAAGTGACGTCGAGCGGATCGCCGGTCTTGTGATCGGTGATCTGGAAGCGCAGGAATCGTGGATCGCGTTCAGGTGGCTCGCGGTGCTCAGGATGACGCGGCCGCCGCGGGGGAGCGGCTCGTATGTGTAGCCGATGGCCGCGCCCGCGCGCTTCATTTCGGCGACTCCCGGCGGCTCCTGGGCGTGAATCAGCATCGGCGCCGTGAAGTTGCCTTCGCTGAACATCTTCGCGATGTGCTGAAGGTGCGTCTGGATCTGCGGATTGCCTTGGTGTCGGCGGCATCGTTCGCCGTCACCTCGATGACCCCGCCGGTCCTCGACAAACGGAAGTGGTGCGTCGTCGTAGTCTGATCGAAGCCCATGACGTGCGCGCCGCGCTTCATCACGCCCGCGTGGTGGTCCTGGGCGTTCTGGACCGCCGGCCGGTCGTCATCAGCACCGAGCGTCAGTCAGCAGCAGTCATCAGTCGCAGCGTCTTCATCGTGATCCCTTTCGTTCGTGCGTGTGGAGTGTGGAGCGTGACGCTGGTGTAGCCGCGGCGTCCGGCGCGCGTGTACGTCGTCGTCGATGATCGCGGTGGCGAGCGATTCGAGCAGGGCGGCGGGCCGTCCTGAGGGAGTGTTCGCGAGGCGCGTGTCCCAGTCGTTCAGCACCGTGCGCATGGCCGCGCGCAGCGACTGCAGCTCGCGGATCTCACGTTCGAGCGCGGCGAGCTTGTCTGCCGCCAGCGCCCGCACCTCGCGGCACGGCGGCGCGCCCTGATCGCGGCGGCGGAAGAACGACGCCAGCTCCTTCAGCGAGAAGCCGCACCGCCGCGCGTTCCTGATCGCCAGGAGACGCTGAACGGCCGACGCCTGATAGCGCCGGTAGCCGTTCTCACCGCGATGCGGCGCCGGCAGAAGCCCCAGGCGTTCGTAGTAGCGGATGGTGTCTGCACTCACCCGCGCGCGAGCCGCCAGTTCGCCGATCCGCCATCCCGCCGTCGCCATGAGTGCATCCTATAGGTTGGAGCGACTCCAAGGTCAAGCGCGCCAAGAGTCGACGCGTGCACGCGCGCGTACAACGTCTATGCGCGCGCGAAGTCGATGAAGCCCTTGGCGACGTCGGTGCCGACCAGTTTGACGCGGACGCGGTCGCCGACGTCCAGGCCGGCGGCGCCGCGGATGACGCGGCCTTCGACCGCGGGGTGCGAGATGCGCACCCAGGTGCCCTTCGGCGACGCGCCGGTGACGATGCCGTCGAAGCGCTCGCCGACGCGTCGCCGGCGAGCAGCGTCGCGGCGGCCGACTTCTGCACCTGGCGCTCGACCTTCGCGCTGTTGTCTTCCTGCTCCGTGCAGTGCCGCGCGAGCGCGGTCAGCTCGCCGTCGTCGTACGGCGACGGCTGTCCGGCGAGCGCGGCCTTCAGCAGGCGCTGCGTGATGAGGTCGGGGAAGCGGCGGTTCGGCGCGGTCGAGTGCGTGTAGTTGCGCACCGCGAGCCCGAAGTGGCCGTCGAGCGTTCGCCCGGCCGGTCGACCGCGTATTCGCCCGAGCCGAGCAGCTTGACGACCGACAGCGACAGATCCGGGAAGCGCGCCGGATCGGCCTGCGCGGCGGCGGACCAGGAACGTCTGGAGCGCCGACGCGTCGGGCTCGGCCGGCAGGCGTTCGCCGACTTCCGCCGCGATATCGACGATGCGATCCCAGCGCTTCGGGCGTGTGGAGGACGCGGCGGATCGAGGGGAGCCTTGCGCGTCGAGCAACGACGCGGTCACGCTGTTCGCCGCGATCATGAAGTCTTCGATCATCGCCTTCGCGCGATTGTCGTGATCCGGCCGCAGATCGGCGAGCACGTCGTCCTCGAAGACCGGCCGCGCCTGGATCGTCTTCAGATCGAGCGCGCCGCGTTGATGGCGCCGCGCGTTCATGGTCTGCGCCGCGCGATCCTGCAGGCGGATCTGATCCTCCAGCCCCGGCACCGCCGCGAGCTTCGGCGGCATCGGCGCCTCGCCGTCGAGCCACGCCGCGACGCCGTTGTAGGTCGAGCTTGCGCGTGATTGAGCACGTGCGCGCGAAAGATCTCGGAGTCCGTCACGTCGCCGGCGGCGGGCACGGTCATCTCGATCGACGACCGCGAGGCGCGGTCTCGCCTTCGTTGAGCGAGGTGATGTCGGTCGACAGCTTCTCGGGCAGCATCGGGAAGATGCCCGCCGCGGTGTAGACGGACGTCGTGTTGGTGCGCGCGTGCGCGTCGATCGCCGAGCCATCCGGCACCGGCGCGTCGACGTCGGCGATCGCCACGAAGATGCGTGACCGCGCCGTTCGGCAGCGGCTCCGCGACCGAGAGCTGATCGAGATCGCGCGAGTCGTCGTTGTCGATCGACGCCCACAGACGGTCGCGCATGTCGCGCACGGACGGGCGCGGTTTCGCGCGGCGGACCGTTGATCGCCTCGCGCCTCGGCGATCGCGGCGGGCGAGAACTCCGGCGCCAGGCCGTGCTGCATCATGGCGCGGCGGGCAATGTCCTTGAGGTCGTGACGGACGGGCGATCGTGTCGTGAATTCGTCATGGGCTACCGGCACCGGCTCGCGGAAGGGCCGCGGGCACTCCGTCCGCCAGCATACGCCATTCGTCGCGGCCTCCGACCTCCCGTGTCCGGTTCCCGCCTTCCCGTCCCGCCTCCGGTGTTCGACGTCTGGACCTTGCCGCCTGCGGCTCTCCAGGCCATTGGCGTATCATAGACGTCTGATATCCGGACACCGTCTGACAGCTCGTCTGATTCCGGAGGTTCAGGTTCCGGGAAGGGGGCACCAATGATGCGATTTCCCGTCCGCGCTGCGTTTGGTCTCGCCGCACTCTTGATTGCTCCGTCGCTCGCCACTGCGCAGACCACACCCGGCCTGGGTGGGCGGCCGCGACGGTAAGCTGCTCCGCCCACTCAGCAGGGTCTCGTTCGGCGCCCCCGTGAGGCCCCCCGGCCCGGTGCGGTGTCGCGGCCGCCAACCGCCTTCGACATGATGATGTCCAAGGAAGGCGCACGGCTCCCGGAGATCACCGTCGCACCCGACGCACACGGCACGCTCCTCGACTGCGTGAACGTGATGCGCGTCGTCCCGATCGACCCGAGCTACAAGTCGAACATGCCCACGGTGTTGGGGAACGGAAGCGTCAATCCGAAGATCGTCATCAAGGCGCCCGAATGTCAGCCTCGCCGCTGATCGCGTGATTACACGATCGCGGAATAGAACGGAATAGGACCGAGTAGGACGAAGTGCGGTGTAGGATCGTGGCGTCATGCACGCCACCCGACGCGCATTCGTCGGCGCCCTCACCGCCGCGCCGCTTGCGATGATCGCCCGGGCGCCCTCGGTTCACGGCGCCCGCGCTCAGACGTCCTCATCATCGGCCACCTCACCATCGGCCACATCACCTTCAGCCACATCACCCTCGGCCCCCGCGCCAGACCTTCGCGTCGACGCGGCAGCGCTCGCGCGCGGCTCGAAAAGCTCAGTGAGCACGGGCGCCCTGCTGGCGGTGCGTTCGTCGATGGGGTGAGCCGCGTGGCGTATTCGGACGCGGATATCGCCGGCCGCACCTACGTGATGGGCCTGATGCGCGCGGCCGGCCTCGAGCCGCGGATCGATCCCGCCGGCAACATCTTCGCGCGCCGCGAAGGCCTCGAGCCGGCGCTTCCGCCGATCCTGTTCGGCTCGCACATCGACTCGGTGCCCAAGGGCGGCAACTTCGACGGCGACCTCGGCTCGCTTGCGGCCATTGGCGTCATCGAGGCGTGGACGCCGCGAACGTCCCCACCCGTCATCCGCTCGAAGTCGTCGTCTGGTCCGCAGAGGAAGGCGTGGCGTTCGGACGCGGGCTCGCCGGCAGCCGGATCGCGGGGCGGGCGACATCACCCCGGGCGATCTCGAGCAGACCTGGAACGGCATGACGCGCGCCGAGGCGATCCGGCGGATCTCGCGGCAGCCCCGAGCGCATCAACGAAGCCGTATCGGCTTCCACTACGAGCGCCCTCACGACAACGACCTTTTCGCCGCGCCTTCCCTCCAGGTTCTCGACCATGCGGCCGGCGCACGTTTCGGTCCCGAGAACCGGTGTCCTCCTTCTGGGCATTTTCCTCTCCACCGTGCTGACCTCGTCCGCTTCGGCGGAGGGTCAGGCGCGCATCCGCCGGATTCGCATCGAGACCCAGAACGTTTTTCAGGATGCCGAGACTTCGCTCCTGGCGCGGATTGCCGACTCGATTCACGGCGTGACGCGGGCGGAGGTCATCCGCCGGGAGCTTCTCTTCACCGAGGGAGACGTCTTCGACGCGTCGCGGGTGGCCGAGACCGAGAGGAACCTGCGTCAGCTCGGCATATTCCGGACCGTGACGATCACCACGGAGCCCGTCACCGACTACGAGGGCGAGGTCGACGTCGTCGTGCACACTCACGACTCGTGGACCACGGAGGTGTCGGGTTCGCTGGGCCGAGCCGGTGGGGAGAGTAACTACGGGATTTCGATCGAGGAGAAGAACCTCTTCGGCCTGGGCAAGAAGGTGGCACTCGCCGCGGCGCAGAAGCCGGACCGTTCGACGCGCCAGATCCTCTACTCGGATCAGCAGTTCCTGGGTCGGCGGCTCGCGCTCGACCTGTTCTACAACTCCAACAGCGACGGCGACCGGCGGCACTTCGCCCTTACCAGCGGATTCCGTTCTCTCGACTCGCTCGCGGGAGGCACGCTGCTCTACGACGACGGGAGCCGCAAGACCCGCCTCTACTCGGGAGGAAGCGAGGTCGCGCGGTTCGGAATGAATACGAGGTTCTTCGAGGTGTCGGCGGGACGCCGCCTCTCCCTGGAAGGGGAACGCCCGATGGTGCGCCTGTACGCGGGTTACCGCCGCCAGGAGGCCCGTTTCGGGTCGGTCGAGCGCGGGCCTGACGACTTTGCGCTTCCGGAGGAACGGCGCTTCGGATTCTTCTTCGCCCGCGTCGAGCTCGCGCGCCCCGAGTTCGCGGTCGAGAACGACGTGGGCTATTTTCTCCGGGACGAGGACTTCGACCTGGGCGGTGCTCTCTCCTTCGAGCTCGGCTACTCGCCCGCGGTGATGGGCGCGGAAGCCGCAGCCGGCGCCGCGCTTCGCCTCTCCCGGGGAATCCACATCCCGCGGGGTTTCCTGATCGGTACGCTCGCCGCGGAGACGCGTTCCCGGAGCGGCTCTTTCGAAAACACGCTGGTCGAGGGGGAGCTCTTCGGAGTGTGGCGGCCCTCGGCTGCGTCGCGGCAGACCGTGGTGGGAAGGGCGCTCCTCACGGTGGGAGATCGCCTCGACCGCGAGGTCCAGGTGGAGGCGGACGGCGCAAACGGGCTGCGCGCGTACCGGCTGCACGCGTTCGCGGGCGACCGCCGGCTCGTCCTCAACCTGGAGGACCGGGTGCGCTTGACGTCCGAGCTTCTCCACCTGTTCGTCCTGGGCGCCGCAGTCTTCGTGGACGCCGGATACGCATGGCCGCCGGGAGCGCCCCTCCGGCTCTCGGATCTGCGTGTGGACGCGGGCGTGGGGCTCCGCGTGGGGCTGCCGCGAGCCTCGAGGCATGCCCTCTTTCGACTCGACCTGGCCTACGCGCTGCGTCCGGATCTCCGCGGACGGCGCGGCTGGCTCGTGTCTTTCTCGAGCTCGCAGGCCTTCTGAGCCCCTCGCTGCTCAGTACCGCCGCCAACGTTCCGTACAAGTAGAATCCTTCGCCCGGTGACCTTGCCTTCCGGGTCGCGTCTGGGCCCATACGAAATCCTCGGGCCGCTCGGCGCGGGCGGAATGGGGGAGGTCTATCGGGCGCGCGATGCCCGGCTCGGCCGCGAGGTGGCTCTCAAAGTCCTTCCCGCCGAACTCTCGGAGGATCTGGATCGGCTTTCCCGCTTCGAGCAGGAGGCGCGCTCGGCTTCCGCCCTGAATCACCCGAACATCGTCACCGTTCACGACGTCGGGATCTCGGATTCGACCTCCTACATCGCGATGGAGCTCGTGGACGGGAAAACGCTGCGCGAGCTCGTGGCGCCCGGGGCGATGCCCGTGCGGCGGGTGCTCGCGATCGGGTGTCAGATCGCCGACGGCCTCGCGAAGGCGCATGCCGCCGGAATCGTGCACCGGGACCTCAAGCCCGAGAACGTCATGGTGTCGAAGGACGGCTTCGTCAAAATCCTCGACTTCGGCATCGCGAAGCTGGTCGAGCCCGAGTCCGGCGACGTCTCGAGGATGCCGACTATCGCGAAACCGGAGACCCATCCGGGCGTCGTGATGGGGACCGTCGGGTACATGTCGCCCGAGCAGGCGAGCGGAGAACCGCTCGATTTCCGCTCCGACCAGTTCTCGTTCGGGTCGATCCTCTACGAGGTCGCGACCGGACAGAAGCCGTTCCAGCGGAAGACCGCGGCGGAGACGATGTCGGCAATCATCCGGGAGGACCCCGAACCGATCGGAAAAGTGCGCCCCGAGGTTCCGCCGCCCTTGCGCTGGATCGTCGATCGGTGTCTCGCGAAGGATCCGGAGGAGCGCTACGTGTCGACGCGCGACCTCGCACGCGAGCTCGCGGGAGTCCGCGATCACGTCTCGGAAATCGGGAGCAGCGCAGAGGCGCCGATCGACCTCGGGCCGCGGCCACTCCGTAGGGCGAGACGCTCGACGGTTCTCGCGGCGGCTCTGCTCATCCTCCTCGTCGGCGCCGTTGCCGGCTGGCTAGTCGCCGCCAGGAGGGTGCCCCAGACCTCCGCCCCACTTTCCGCCGGCTGACGTTCCGGAGCGGCTTTCTGCACAACGCCCGCTTCACCCCCGACGGCCAGACCGTCGTCTACGGCGCGAGGTGGGCGGGAGAGCCCCGGCGGCTCTACGCGGTCCGGCCCGAGAGTCCCGAATCCCGGTCGTTTGACCTAGAAGCCGACATCCTCGCGGTGTCCACCTTGGGCGAGATGGCGGTGCTCACTGACGAGAACAGGACGTTCGGAACGCTCGCCCGCGTCCCATTTGCCGGTGGAGTCCCGCGCCCCGCCATCGAGAGGGTTACCTACGCGGGCGCCGACTGGTCACCGGACGGAAAGAGTCTCGCGATCGTCCGGAACGTCCCGACGGGCTACCGCGTCGAGTTTCCGGTCGGAAAAGTACTCCACGAGGGCCGGTATATCAGCGGACTTCGGTTTTCCCCGGGCGGCGACTCGATTGCAATCTTCGAGCGAGGCGAGACAGGGTCCGTCATGGTCATCCCTCGCGCGGGCGGGAACGTCAAGACTGTTTTAAGTGGCTTCAGCATCCCCGGCGGTTCGCCGTGCTGGACTCCGGACGGCAAGGAGATCTGGTTCACCGGCTCGCGCGAGTCGGGAAGTCCGAGCGGCGTTCACGCCGTCGATCTCGAGGGGAATGTCCGTCTGGTCGCCCAGATGCCCGGTGAGCTCGAGCTCGACGACATCTCGCGCGATGGCCGTGTGCTGCTGGCGCACCACACGCTCATCCATTCGCTGCGGGTGCAGGCGGGCGGCGATTCGGTCGAACGTGATCTGACATGGCTGGATCGGCCCGAACCCTTCGCTGTCTCGCCGGACGGGAAAACGGTCTTCTTCAGCGAGGTCGGGGAAGGCGGAGGAACCACCGGCGGCGTCTATGTTCGCAAGACCGACGGGTCTCCCGCGGTTCGTCTCGGGGACGGGCGCGGCCTCGCGCTTTCTCCGGACGGGAGCACCGTTCTCGTGCAGTTTCCGAACGCGAACGACCGTCTGGCGCTCGTGCCCACAGGTCCGGGAGAACCGAAGACTCTGCCGCTCGCCGGCTTCGAGGACGTCAGCGCCGCGGTCTGGCTTCCCGACGGAAAGGCCTTCCTTCTTTCGGCGCGCGAGAAGGAAAAAAACTGGGGGATCTATCGAGTCGAGCTCCCGGACGGGAAACCCCGACCAATCAGCGTCGAGGAGGCCGCGATCGCGATTCCCGGCTTCATGACGGGGCCCCTCTCACCCGACGGCCGCACGCTGCTCTCGGCGGAGTCGCCGGGAAAGTTCGCCCGGTACGCTCTCAGCGCCGGACGGTTTCGCCCGATCGTCGGGCTCGAGCGGGGAGAGTTTCCGATACGATGGGCCTCCGACGGTCGCACGATCTATACCCTCCGCGAGGTGCCGCCAGGGACCACCCAGATCTCGCGCCTCGATCCCGACACCGGGAGAAGAGTGCTGTTGAGGGAGATCCGGCCCGACCTCGGAGCAGACGTGATGCGCGTCGTTCTGAGTCCCGACGGTCGGAGCAGCGCCTACCTGGTTTCGCGGGCCCACGCACAGCTCTATGTCGTCGAGGGGCTCCGATAGGATTCTCCGCACTTCACGGGAGGGAAAAATGACGATCAGTCGGCGCTCGCTTCTCGCAACGACCGGAGCCGCCGCGGCGGGCTCGCTTCTCGCGGCGCGCCCGGCCCGCGGCGCGCAGTCCGGAGTGGACGGCTCGAAATCCGCGGCGCTCTACCTGGCAGATGACGGGCTCGCGCCGGCCACGTTCGACCGGCTTCCGCTCGAGTGGCACAAGGGCCGCGTCAAGCGCCTCCAGGACTACCTGCAGGATCAGGGCTACGCCGGCGTGCTCCTCTCGGATCGCTGGAACATCATCTACTTCACGGGCCTCTTCCACTCCACGACCGAGCGGCCGTTCTCGGTCTTCCTCCCGGCGGACAAGGTCGCGACGGTCTGGTTTCACCCGGGCCTGGACCGCGACCTCGTGAAGACCTGGTGGGCGAACGAGACCGACTCGTACTTCGACTTCCATCACGCCGAGGGCGCTTTCCCCCACCTGGGCAAGGTCCAGCAGGGCGAAAAGGTCGACCTCTTCGAGTGGACCCTGAAGGGGTTGAAGAAACGGGGCTACGACGGCAAGCGGATCGCGACGGACCGGGATCTGGGCAGCCGCCAGCGCGAGACGGTCTCCAGGGTGTTCTTGAAGTCGACCGAGTTCGAGTCGGTCGCGGACCACTGCGAAAAGATGCGGATGGTCAAGACGCCCGAGGAGCTCGCGCTGTGGCGGCGCGCCTATCGGGTTTTCGACGACACCCACGCGTTCGCACGCGACCTCCTCCTCGCGAAGGGAACGGACCTGACGGACTACCAGCTCGGCATGGCCGCCACGGAGTTCGGCACGGACCTCCTCATGAAGGGGATCAAGCGCGACGGCGCGCCGCACAACGCGGTCGGAATCGAACTGGGAGTCGGCGTCCGGGTCGGACGCGGCACCGGCTACCCCCACCCCAACCAGTTCCACCACAACCGGATCCAGAAGGGCCAGGCGCTGCAGATCGCGGGCGGCGTCGGGATCGGCGGCTGCGGCGGGGAGCTCTATCGCGCGTTTCTGCTCGCTCCCTGGACCGACCATCAGAAGAAGGTCTGGACGGTGACGCGCGACTGCTGCCTGATGCAGAAGGACCTGTCCCGGGAGGGAATCGCCTGCTCCACGGTGGCGTACCAGATCCACCAGTACCAGGTGAAACAGGGAATGCAGAAGTACATCTACCATCGCCCCGCGCACGGAATGGGGATGGAAGGGCACCAGCCGCCGTACCTCGCGCTCGGCGACTACACGATGCTCGAGCCCGGCATGGTCTTCTCGGTCGAACCGGGGCTCTACGACCCCGACAACGGCTTCGGCGTCAACTTCAGCGACGGCTTCGTCGTGCAGGGCGGCGGAAAGCCGTCCCTCCAGATGTCGCGCCTGCCGTGGTCCGAGGAGTGGTGCCTGGTGAAGCTGTAGGACCATGAAGGACGATTCCGACGAGCCTCGGCCCAAGCGTCGTCGGGGGGACCGCCGGAGTTCGTCGGAGTCTCAGGACCGGTCCGAGATTGGGCGCCTCGAGGGCCTCGTCGAGGTGGGACGGTTGCAGGGGCTTCTCGACGAGCGGACGCTCGCCCTGTCGACGTCGAACGATGCGCTCGACCTGAGAGACGAGTTTCTCGCGCTCGTGAGCCACGACCTGCGGAATCCCCTGAGCGCGATCGCGCTCAACACGCAGCTCCTCGAACGCCTCGTTTCATCGGGCGACCCCCGTCTCGCCCGGATCTCGCGGAGCCTCGCGGCGTCGATCGCCCAGATGCAGCGGATCATTTCGGACCTTCTCGACCTGGCCGCGATTCAGGCGAACAAGCTTTCCGTCCAGCTGCAGCCGGGCGACGCCCGGGCTCCGATCGAGGCGGCCGTCGAGGCTTCGCGCTCGATCGCCGCGGGGAAATCGATCGCGCTCGATTCGGTCGTGGGGACGGAGCCGCTCCCCGCGCGGTTCGATCCGGGCCGCATCGAGCAAGTGCTGGAGAACTTGATCCACAATGCATTGAAGTTCACGCCCGTCGGGGGCCGGATCTCCGTGGACGGAGTGATGGCGGAGGACGTCGTGGAAATCCGGGTCCGGGATACCGGACCAGGCCTTCAACCCGAGGAGATTGCAGTGATCTTCGAGCGCTACCGGCAGGTCGAAAAGAGAGGACGGAAGGCGCTCGGGCTCGGGCTCTACATCTCCCGCTCGATCGTCGAGTCGCACGGCGGCCGGATCCGGGCGGAGAGCGTCCCCGGAGAGGGAAGCACGTTCGTGTTCACCCTGCCGCGGGCAGGGCCGTCCTCCTAGTTTTTGGGGCAGATCCGGTCGAGGAGAGCGGCGAGCTTCTCGAAGCTGAGCGGCTTGTAGAGAAAGCCGGCAACGCCCGGGAAGCGATCGAGCAAGCCCTCGTGATTCGCCGTGACCACGACGACCGGAATGCGCGACAGGCGATCATCCGCGAGCTGCTGCGCGCGGAAAATCCAGCCATTCATCACCGGCATGTCGACATCGAGCAGGACGACGCAGGGCGCTCCAGACCGGTCGAGGTAGTCCAGAGCCTCCCGTCCGTTGGCGGCCTCGGCGTGCCCGAACCCTTCGAAGTCGAGCATTGCGCAGAGGGTCTCCCGCTGCTCGCGGTCGTCTTCCACCACGAGGATGGGTGCCGACGGATGCGTGAGCACCGGAAGGGGACTCTCTTGTTTCAATTGGTCTCCAAGCCTGTCGGAGCAGGAAGCGAGCCATGACCCGCAACCCGCGTCGTTCTCGGAGTTACCGAGGCCGTGGCGGTCGCGGACTCACCCGCTAGGATTCCTCCTCTGGTGACGCTCCTGACCGGCGAGCGCTGAGGTCCACGTGGGGATGGAAATCTTTCGCGGCCGCTCCGCCCGTCTCTCCGACTACTTCGGCCTCGAGCGCAACGTCGTCGCCGTCGCGGTCGCCATGCTCCTCATGGGCCTCGGCGAGAACCTCTGGAAGAGCTTCCTCCCGAAGTACCTCCAGGCGCTGGGAGCGCCGGTGCTTGCGGTCGGCCTCTTCGGTACGGTCCGGGATTTTCTCGACGGCGCGTACCAGTATCCCGGAGGCTGGATCGCGGACCGGTACGGCCGCCGGTCCGCCCTCGTACTCTTCGTCTGCCTCGCGACGGTCGGTTACGTCATCTACGCGTTGGCGCCCAGGTGGCCGTGGGTTCTCGGCGGCCTCGCCTTCGGCATGGCCTGGACGAGCATGGCGAGCCCCACGCTCTTCGCGGTCGTGGGGGACGCGCTTCCCCGGGAGCGCCGCGCCATCGGTTTCACGGTCCAGGCGACGTTGAAGCGGCTGCCCATCCTCGTGGCGCCCGCCCTCGGAGGCCTCGCGATCGCGGCGTACGGAGTGGTGGGCGGCGTGCGGCTGGGACTCGCGTTCACGATCGTGCTCGCCCTGGTGACGCTCGCGGTCGTCGCGAGGGTCCGCATCCCTCTCGTCCGCGAGACGGCTCCGACCGGAGTCCGCGGCGTCTGGCGTTCCCTTCCATCACCGTTGAAGTGGCTCCTGATGTCGGACATCTTCATCCGCACGTGCGAGGGGCTCGTCGACGTTTTTCTCGTGATCTACGCGACGACCATCCTCAACGTCAGCGCGCCTCGCTACGGCGCGCTCATTGCGGTCCAGATGGCCACGTCGATCCTCGTCTACGTCCCGGCCTCGAAGATCGCGGACCGCGCCGGGAGGAAGCCCTTCGTGATCGCGACGTTCGTCTGCTTCGCCGCCTTCCCGCTGGCCGTCGTTCTCTCGACGACCTTCCTGGGACTGGTCGGCGCGTTCGTTATCGGCGGCCTCCGCGAGGTCGGGGAGCCAGCGCGGAAGGCGATGATCGTGGACCTGTCCCGCTCCGACATCCGGGCGCGTTCCATCGGCCTGTACTACCTGGTCCGAAGCTCCGCGATCGCCCCGGCCGCGTTCGTCGGCGGCCTGCTCTGGAAGGTCGCGCCCTCCGTGCCCTTCGTCGCGGCCGGAGCGGTCGGGCTCGTGGGCGCGATTCTTTTTGCGCTCACGGTCGAGGAGCGGCACGCGGCCTGACTCGCGCTCCGGTCGTCTGCTACTCCCAGGTCCGGTCCCCGCGCCGGATCCACCCTGGTGCGTGACGGCCGGCCGGGTCGTGGTGGGTCCAGTGGACGAGGCCGCCCCGGGAGTTCCAGACGTACTCCCCCCGGAAGGACAGCTCGTCGCCGACCTTGAGCGGTGACACCCGGCCCGCGATGTCGATGGCGTGCGCCACCAGGACGGTCGTTCCGGTGGGCAGACGCAGGACGAAACGCTGGTGCCGGCTGCCGGAATCGTCGTCCGCGAGGATCCTCACGACCGTCCCCCGTCCCCCGACCGGAACGCCGCTGCGACGGCTTTCGAAAGCCCGGTCGACGGAAGAGCTCTCCGGCGGGACCGGCCGGCGATCGGCCGAAGTCGGGGGAGTCGGGTGCGTCGAGCGCGCGAGGTAGAGGAGCGCGCCCGCGAGGGCCGCTGCCACGAGCAGCGCTCCGAAAAGCTTCCCGACTGTTTTCACGCTTTCACGCAGTCACGCTGTCACGGAACTTGCTCCGCCCGGGTCCGGCCGCTGTATCGTGCGGACCGGGAGAGGTGACCCATGTTCCAGCAGAAAATCGGAGTTGCGGCGGCAGCCTGTTTTCTCGTCGTGACGGGGGCCGCGCCCGCGCAGACGACCGTGCACACCGAGAGCAAGACGAAGCAGACAGGACCGGGCCCCGACGTGAAGGTCAAGACCGAGACGGTCGTCGGCACCGTGAAGGAGTATGAGGCCGGCAAGAAGATCAAGGTCTCGGGGCCGCATGACAAGATTTTCTCGTTCGACCTGGACAAGGCCGTCCGGGTCGAGGGCGCCGTGACCGTCGGCCAGATGGCGCAGGTCGAGTGGAAGAAGGAGAACGGCCGGGAGCGCGTGACGGTAATCGCCCCGTTCGCGATCGGAATCCGGTCGTCGGTCGTGAAATCGCGGCCGGTCGCGTCCACCGCGGTCCGCGACGTCCACATGAAGTCGGAGAAGACGGTCCACCAGCCGGGACCGGACGTGAAGACGAAGACCGAGGTCGTCGTCGGGACGGTCAAGGAGTACGAGCCCGGGAAGCGGATCCGGGTCACTGGACCCAACGACAAGGACTTCGCGTTCGAGCTCGACCGGGGCGTCACGATGAACGGAACCGTCGCCGTCGGGCAGCGGGTGAAGGTCGAGTACTCGAAGAGCAACCTCGGGGATCACGTCACGGTTGTCTCGCTCGTGAAGGGGACGAAGAGCCCGTAAGGGAACGACGAGCCCCTGGTCGTCAGCGGGCGATGTCCGCGGAGAGCTCCGTGTTCGCGAGGCGTTCGGCGGCGCGCCGGAGCGTGGCCTCCCTCTTGGCGAAGTTGAATCGCGCGCGCGTCCGGCCGCCTTTTCCGGCGTAGAAGCTGGAGCCGGGGACCGCGATGACTCCGGCTCGTCGGGCGAGGAACTCGACGAACGCGCGGTCGTCGCGCCACCCGAGCGGAGCGGCGTCGGCCATCACGTAGTAGGCGCCCTGCGGCGGCGTGAAGCGAAGACCCGCTCGCTCCAGCCCGCCGAGAAGGATGTCGCGGCGCGCCGCGTAGGAGCGCCGGAGCTTCTCGTAGTACGTCGCCGGCAGAGCGAGCGCCGTCCGGCCCGCCTCCTGGAAGGGAGTGGGTGCACAGATCGTCAGATAGTCGTGCGCCTTGCGGATCCGCGCCGTCAGCGGCGCCGCCGCGACCGCCCAGCCGACGCGCCACCCCGTGACCGCATAGCTCTTCCCCAGGCCCGAGAGCGTGACCGTCCGGTCTTCCATCCCCGGAAGAGACCCGAGCGAGACGTGCCGGTGTCCGTCGAACCAGATGTGCTCGTAGATCTCGTCCACGACCGCGATCACGCCGGACCGCGAGCAGATGCGGGCGATTTCGAGAAGCTCGTCCCGGGTCAGGACGCGGCCCGACGGGTTCCCCGGGGTATTCACGAGGAGGAGCCGCGTCCGTCGGTTGACCGCCTTCTCCAGGGCTCCGAGGTCGAGGTCGTAATCCGGCTCCCGGAGCGGGACGAAGCGGGGCCGCACGCCCGCGAGGACGCACGCCGGCCGGGAGTTCTCGTACCAGGGCTCGAAGACGATTGCTTCGTCGCCCGGGTCGGTGAGCGCGAGGATCGTCGAGACCGCCGCCTCCGAGACGCCGCACGTGATCGTCACTTCGGTCTCGGGGTCCGGGCGCATGTCGTTCCAGCGGGCGTACTTCCGGGCCACCGCGCGCCGGAAGGTCTCGGAGCCCCACGTGAAGGAGTACTGGTGATTCTCGGGCCGGGCGATCGCCCGCGTCAGGGCCGCGAGGACCTCGGGGGGTGGCTCGAAGTCGGGCAGCCCCTGCGCGAGGTTGATCCCGCCCACTTCGGCGCCGAAGCGGCTCATCTCCCGGATGACCGATTCCCCGAACGCGTCCGTTCTCCGCGCGAGGGCCGCCCGGCGTCGCCGCGCCGGAACCCGCGGCCTCCGGGGTGAGGACTTCGTCTTCCGCGCCATCGTTAGACTCTGGTTCAGTATCCCCTACGAAGGAGAGTCGCGACGACCGCTCCGATGACCACGGCGAACGGCTCCGGTCTCCACCGGACGCTCTCGCACGTCGAGTACTTCACGTTCGGATTCGGGACGATGGTCGGCGTCGGCTGGGTCGTCCTCATGGACGACTGGCTGAAACGCGGAGGTCCGGGCGGCGCGGCGCTCGGGTTCCTGATCGGCGGCATCCTGCTCCTGCCGGTCGCGCGGACCTACGGCCGGCTGGTCGCGCGGTTTCCGGACGCCGGCGGCGAAATCGCCTACGCCGAGCGGGTCTTCCCGGCGCCCGCCGCGTTCGGCGCGGCGTGGACCATGGTCCTCTCCTACGCGATCGTGTGCCCGTGGGAGGCCGTGGCGATCGGCAACCTGCTCGCTCGCGTGTTTCCCGGACTGAACTCGTTTCAGCTCTACGAGGTCGCGGGCCGCACCATCTTCGCGCCGAGGCTCGTGCTCGGGCTCATCCTCACCGCGGGAATCGCGTGGATCAACTTGCGGGGAATGCGGCTGTCCGGGGTCTTCCAGGACTTCGCGACGTTCGGACTCCTCGCGCTCTTCGCCCTTTTCGTCGCGCTCGCGTTCGCGCGCGGCTCTCCCGCCAACCTCCCGCCGCTCTTCTCGCGTCCCGGAGCGGCCGGCGCCGCTCTGTCGATTCTCTTCGTGCTCCAGGTCGTCCCGTACTTCATGACGGGCTTCGAGTCGATCGGCAAGGAGTCGGAGGAGGCGCGACCCGGGTTTCCGCCGGAGCGGTTCGGACGGGCAATCACGCTCGCCGAGGTCTCCGGGTTTCTCTTCTACGCCACGGTCATCGCCGCCGTCGCCTGGATCTTTCCGTGGCGGGAGCTCGTCGCAGGAGGCCTGGGCACGGAGGCCGCGTTCGCGCGGGCGTTCGGATCCCCGACGCTCGCGCGGCTCGTGGTCTTTGCCGCGTTCCTGTCGCTCGTGAAGATTTTCAACGGCAACTTCGTCGCCTCGACGCGCATGATCTACGGCATTGCGCGCCGCGGTCTCGTGCACCACTCGCTCGCGCGCGTCGACGCCCGCGGAGCTCCGCGCAACGCGATCCTCCTCATGACCGCGCTCTCGGCCGCGGGCGCGTTCACCGGCGACGCGCTTCTCGTGCCGATCTCGGAGGTGGGATCGCTCGCCGTCGGCGTGGGATGGTTCGCGAGCTGCGTCGCGTATCTCGCGATGGCGCGCGAGGGAAGAGTCCTCGCGGCGGCCGGCGCCGTCGTAGCGGGCGCAATCATCCTCATGAAGGTGGTTCCCGCGGTTCCCGGAAGCTTCACGCGGGCGGAGTGGCTGGCCTTCGGCGCGTGGTGCGCGCTGGGTATCGTCTTCTGGGTATTGAGGGGTGGGTCTGATCGGCGGTCGCGGAGTGGGTCTGATCCCCGACAGGGGGTCAGATCCACATTAGCTGTTTGAAGCCGGACTCTTTGCAGTCTGAACTCTGAAGAGGACACCCCCAGCGCCATGGCACCCGATTGGCAGATCAGCCAGTCGTGCAGGACCGGAAGCTCCTCGGGATTTGCGGCGCGGGCGCGCTGCTCGCCGTCGTGACGGTCGGCTTCCCGGCCGTCGCGCAGGCGCAAAATCCGCGCGCTCCGGTCGTGCCCCTCGAGCGCCCCCGCTTCAACAAGCTCGCGAACGCCGGGTTCGCGAGGGAGCCGTCCGCCGAAAACGCACCGCTGCCCCAGTGGTTCGTCGTCTCGGGCGCTTCGAACACCGCGCCGATCGAGCTGGCGACTCCGATTCCTCACGATCTCGAGACCGGCGCGACCGTGGCGGTGAAGGGGGTCCTCGGCAACGAGGCCGCCAACGGCTGGTGGACGATCACCGCGCTCTCGCCCACGCGGTTCGCGCTCGACGGTTCCGCGGGGAGCGGGACGTACGCCGGCGGCGGTTCGATCTTCCCGGCGGACGGCCAGCCGGCTCCGCCGGGGCCCTCGAGCGACTCGGGCGAGCTCGCCTGGACGCCGTGGTTCTCGGTGCCCGCCTCCATCCCGCAGAGCGAGTTCTTCCGCTTCGATGTCGGCCAGGGGACCGGCGAGGTCTACACGTTCCCCCAGCTGCCCACGATGCCGGAGCCGACTCCCGTCACGAGCTTCGCCGCGCAGGAGATCGACGGGTCGCTCTTCCGCCCGGGAGAGCCCCTCTGCCTCTCGATCGACGCGAAGGTCGCAGCTCCGGCGACCGACCGCCAGAAGCTCACGCTGATCGTGACCGCGGCTTTGAACGCCGTCCGGGTCTATCGCGTCTCGTTTCCGGGGACGCAGCTGAACGACCAGTACCGGACGCTTTTCCCTCTGTTTCGCGCTCGATGCCAATGCGGTCACCGAGGGCGGCGTCGTCCGCGTCGAGTTCCTGAACGAGATGGCGCGCAACGCCGCGCCGCAGGCCATGTTCTGGACGCGGCCCATGCTCTCGGAGGGATTCGACCCCGCCCCGTGGACGGCCACCGTCGAGCCCACGCCGCGGAAGCACGGCTTTTATTAGCTGGCAGGTACAGGTTTCTGAACTGTTGCGGGTGCTGTGCCAGGCCCCTTCGGGACCTGTCCCCGCGACTTGCTGAGGCCTTCCCGTGACGTTCCCGGGGCAGATTGGAAGGGTTCTTGCTCTCTGCCGGGTGTGTGGAGGAAATCGTGAGACGAAACCATTCGAACCGCCCAAACTCCTGGAGTCCAGTGGCGGGTGCAGGGCCTCGGGCCCTGTCCCCGCGGCTTAGTCCAGTGGCGGGTGCAGGGCCTCGGGCCCTGTCCCCGCGGCTTAGTCCAGTGGCGGGTGCAGGGCCTCGGGCCCTGTCCCCGCGGCTTAGTCCAGTGGCGGGTGCAGGGCCTCGGGCCCTGTCCCCGCGGCTTTCTCTAATGCTCGCCCTTCTCGCGCCGCTCGTCGCGGTGGCCTGCGGAACGACCTACACTTCGACGCCTCCGGAGCCTCCGCGCGGAGACCTCGAGGGCGCCCGCTACGAGAGGATGCGCGCTCTCTCGGGGCGGCTCGTCAACCGCCTCCAGGCGACCCGGGACGAGCTTCGCGCCACCCGCAATCGCGAAGCGGACTCGCCGCTCTTCGGGGAGCTGCTCGACCGGGCCCGGCGCCTGCGCGACCGGCTGGAGAACATGTCGGATCCTCCGCGATACGTGCGCGGCGACGTGGCCGAGATTGACCGGCTGGCCCGGCAGTACGAGGCCGACACCCGCACCGTCTCCGCCTCGACCCGAGCCGTGGAGAACTGGACGGCCGCGCAGGACCTGATCAACCGGATGCAGCGCGTCGTCTCCGGCGGCTACATGGACGACCTTCCTCCGGAGGGCGATGTCGCGCCGTATCCGCCCTATCCGACCAATCCGCCGTATCCGGGCGGCGACACCTCGCGGTACGGACCGGTTCTCTCGGGCGTCGCTCTCGATGACGTGCGCCGCACGGCTCACGAGCTCGTCGTGCGGGCGACGCTCGCGAGGGACGCCAGCGAGCGCGCGGGCACTTCGTACGGCGACACCGACCGCCGCCTGGTCGCCGACCTCTCCTACTTCGTGTCCGGGGCGAAGGAGCTGGAGACCCGAGCAAATTCGGGGACGAGCGTGGACCGCCGGGACCTGCGCCCTTTCATCGAGCGGTTGAACGACGACGCACGCCGTCTCGACCTCTCCCTGCGTGGCTCGACCAGCTACTCGCGGGCCGGCGCCGACTGGGCGGAAGTCCTGCGGCTTCTGCAGCGGCTGTCCGATCAGACGAGGTAGACGGGCGGCCGCGAGTCGACGGCCGGTGATAGAAGAGACGCCGTGAAACGGCTGGGCGCGGCCGCCGCGGCGGCCCTTCTGTGTGCGCTGCCGCTCGGCGGCCAGGCCGCGCTGCCCCTGGAGAAGGTCCGGCTCCCCTCGGGCTTCGAAATCCGCCTCTACGCGCGCGTTCCCGGGGCGCGCTCCATGGTGCTCAGCCCGAAGGGCACGCTCTTCGTCGGTACGCGCGAGGAGGGCCGGGTCTTCGCGGTGAAGGACGGGTCGGGGCGGCCCGAGTCCGTCGTGGAGATCGCCCGCGGACTGGAGATGCCGAACGGCGTGGCGCTCCGGGACGGCGCTCTCTACGTCGCGGAAATTTCCCGCGTCTTGCGATACGACGGCATCGAGGCGCGCCTCGCGAACCCGCCGAAGCCCGTCCTCGTGCGCGAGTTCCCGTCCGACCGCCACCACGGCTGGAAATTCATTGCCTTCGGACCAGACGGCCTGCTGTACGTCCCGGTTGGCGCGCCGTGCAACATCTGCGAGCCCCGCCCGATGTATGCCGCGATCCACCGGATGCGGCCGGACGGGTCGGGTCTCGAGACGTTCGCGCGCGGAATCCGCAACACTGTCGGCTTCGACTGGCAGCCCGGCACGAAGGACCTCTGGTTCACGGACAACGGCCGGGACATGATGGGCGACGACGTCCCGCCGGACGAGTTGAACCGAGCACCCCGGCCCGGCATGGACTTCGGGTACCCGAACTGTCATGGCCGGAACATTTCGGACCCGGATTACGGACGGAAACGGCCCTGCTCCGCGACGACCGCTCCGGCGGTCGAGCTCGGACCGCACGTTGCGGCGCTCGGCATGCGTTTCTCCACCGGCCGGAGCTTCCCGGAGAAGTACCGCAACGGAATTTTCATTGCGGAGCACGGCTCCTGGAACCGCAGAAACAAGATCGGGTACCGCGTGATGTACGTTCCGCTCCAGAACGGCCAGCCCGCGGGCTACGAGGTCTTCGCACAGGGGTGGCTGCAGGGAGAAAGGCCCTGGGGGCGGCCGGTGGACGTGCTCGTGATGCCGGACGGCGCGCTTCTCGTGTCGGACGACCATGCCGGCGCGATCTATCGCATTACGTACAGGACGCCTTCGTAGAAGTTCACTTCCGCTGGATTGCGGCGGGTGCAGCGTTTCTTGAACTGTGACGGGTACAGGCCCCTTCGGGACCTGTCCCCGTAATCTGCTCCGGGGGATCTGGCCCCGCAACTTTTCTGTTATTCTGTTTTCCCAGGTTGAACAGCTCGGACATCGCCTGGGTCCTCGTTTCGACCGCCCTCGTTCTCCTCATGACCCCCGCCCTCGGTTTCTTCTACGGCGGGCTCGTGCGCAAAAAGAACGCTCTCAACACGATGATGATGAGCGTCTGCGCGCTCGGTTTCGCCGGGCTCGCCTGGGCGCTCATCGGCTACTCGCTCGCCTTCGGCCCCGGCAACGCGTGGATCGGGGACCTCTCGATGGCGTTCCTTCGCGGCGTCGGGCTCGAGGCGCACGGCACGATCCCGCACCTCCTCTTTTTCGCGTTCCAGGGGACGTTCGCCATCATCACCGTGGCGCTCATCTCCGGGGCGATCGTCGAGCGCATGCGGTTCGGGCCGTACCTCGCCTTCCTGACGCTGTGGGGAATCTTCGTCTACGCCCCCGTGGCGCACTGGGTGTGGGGCGGAGGGTGGCTTGCGAAGCTGGGAGCGCTGGACTTCGCGGGCGGCACCGTCGTCCACGTCAACGCCGCGGCGGGCGCGCTCGTCGTGGCGCTTCTCCTCCGGCCGCGGAAGGACTACGCGCGCCGCGCGATCCTGCCGCACAACGTCCCGTTCACGCTTCTCGGCGCGGGACTCCTCTGGTTCGGGTGGTTCGGCTTCAACGGCGGCAGCGCCCTCGCCGCGAACCCGATCGCAAGCCTCGCTTTCGTCAACACGATGCTCGCGCCGATCGCGACGCTCGTCGTCTGGACCCTCCTCGACCTCGCGCGCACCGGTCGCGCGACGGCGGTCGGCGCCGCGACGTCGATCGTCGTCGGCCTCGTCGCGGTGACTCCGGCGGCCGGCTTCGTAAGCCCGATTTCCGCGCTTCTCCTGGGAGGGGTCGCGGCCGTCCCGAGCTACTACGCTCTCCTGTGGCGCGCCGGCACGCGCGTGGACGACTCGCTCGACGTCGTGGCGGCCCACGGCGTGGGCGGCACGGTTGGCGCGCTCGCCACCGGGATCCTCGCTCAGAAGTCCTGGAACGGCGTCGCGGACGGTCTCCTCTTCGGAAACCCCCGTCAGCTCGCCATCCAGGCGGCCGGCGTGCTCGCGACGATCGCCTTCAGCGCCGCAGGCACGATCGCGATCGTCAAGTTCCTCGGTCTCTTCGGGGCGGTCCGCGCGAGCGCGCGCGACGAAGGGCTCGGCCTGGACGTCACGCAGCACGGCGAGGAGGCATACTCGCGCGGCGAGGGTGCGATCCTCGTGCTCCCCGACGCAGGGTCGCCGCGCGGCCTTCCGGTGACTGCGCCGGCGCTCGTCGAGACCGGGGCGGGATCCTCATGAAACTCGTGGTCGCGATCGTGCGCCCCGAGAAGCTCGGGGACGTTCTCGAGTCTCTCTTCCGCGCCGAAGTGCGCGGCCTGACGATCCACCGCGTCCAGGGTCACGGCGGCGAGACCGAACAGGTAGAAACGTACCGAGGTACCACGGTAAAGATGGAGCTCTCCGACAAGATCCGGCTGGAAATCGGAGTTTCCGACCACTTCGTCCAGCCGACCGTGGATGCGATCCTCGCGAGCGCCCGGACCGGGGAGGTCGGGGACGGAAAAGTCTTCGTGCTGCCGGTCGAAAAGGTGTACCGCATCCGCACCGGCGAGGAAGACCAGGCCGCCGTCACCCCGGTCGAGGAGATGGCGCCCCGCTGACCGCCAGCGATGATTCGGGTCACGCGAAAGTGACGTTTCTCGACGGGTCGGGCGCCCTCCCGAACCCGTAACCTCCGTCGAATCAGACCTTCCGGTGCGAGGCCGCGCGGGCACGGAGTTCGCTCGACTCCCTCCAGACCCCCCGATGCCCGATTACCCCCCATCGAACCGGAGAAAGCGCCGCTACGTCGTCGAGTGGAAGGCCAACGACTACGTCTGTACCGGTTTCACCCAGGACGTCTCGCCGACCGGGATTTTCATCCGGTCCACCCACATCCCGGAGGTCGGGCAGATCGTGTCGCTGAAGATCCTGCTTCCGGGGCGCCAGAAGCTCTGGGTCCGCGGAACGGTCGTGCGGTCCTACCTGGCTCCGGCGAACCTGAGACAGTTCATCCCCAGCGGGTACGGGATCCGCCTGAAGGAGGCTCCCGAGGAGTACTTCCAGCTGCTGGCGCGTCTTTTCGGTCTTCGGATTCTCGGCAAGAAGGTCGGCCGATCTCCCGCGAAGCTCGCGAGCTGACCCCCGCGGTCACCCCTTTTCCCGCGCTGCCGCGAGCTTCACGAAGAAATCCAGGCTCTCCGGGTTCGCCATCGCGCCGGTGTTGGCGACTTCATCGGCAGTGGCGCCCGCGAGAATTCGCCGCACCGGAACTTCCAGCTTCTTGCCGTTCAGGGTTCGCGGAACCGACGGGATCGCATGGATCCGGTCGGGGACGTGCCGCGGCGAGAGGCCCTCGCGCAGGGCCTTCGTGATTCGCGCGCGCAGGGGTTCGTCGAGGACTGTACCTTTCGCCAGCGCGACGAAGAGGAGAAGCTCGCCGGGTCCGCCGGCTTCGTCTGCAAGATGCACCACGAGGCTCTCCGAAACCTCCGGCAGCGCCTCGACGACGCCGTAGAACTCGCTCGTCCCGATCCGGACGCCGCCGCGCTTCAACGTCGCGTCCGAGCGGCCCGTGATGATGCACGTGCCGCGCGGCGTGATCTCGATCCAGTCGCCGTGCCGCCACACGCCGGGGAAGCGGTCGAAGTAGCTCGCCCGGTATCGCTCGCCGTCCGGGTCGCCCCAGAAGGACACGGGCATGGAGGGCAGCGGCTCCGTCAGGACGAGCTCCCCCAGCTCTCCGACGACCGAACGACCCTCGGAGTCGTAGGCCTCGACCTTCGCCCCCAGAGCCCGGCAGGAGATTTCGCCCGCGTAGACCGGGACGAGTGGCGACGGACCCACGAAGGCGGTGCAGACGTCGGTGCCTCCGGACATCGAGCCGAGGATCAGGTCGCGGCCGACGTTCTCGTACACCCACTCGAATCCCTCCGGGAGGAGCGGCGATCCGGTCGAGCCCACGCCGCGCAGCCGGGTGAGGTCGAACGACCGGCCGGGCTCGAGCGCCGCCCGCCGGCACGCATGAATGTACGTCGCGCTCGCGGCGAAGTACGTGACCTCCAGCTCGGACGCAAGCTGCCAGAGCGCGGACAGGTCGGGATAACCGGGGTCGCCGTCGAAGAGGACCACGGCCGAACCCACGAGCAGTCCGGAGACGAGGTAGTTCCACATCATCCAGCCGGTCGTCGTGAACCAGAAGAACCGGTCGGCGGGGCCGAGGTCGTGGTGGAGCGCGAGCATCTTCCAGTGCTCGAGAAGGATTCCGCCGTGGCCGTGCACGATCGCCTTGGGAAGCCCGGTCGTGCCGGACGAGTAGAGGATGTAGAGCGGATGATCGAACGGGAGGGCCGCGAACTCGAGCGGGGCGTTTCGCGACACGAGCTCCTCCCAGGAGATCGCGCCCGGGAAGCGCGCGGGATCGAACGCGTCCGCGAGGTAGGGGAGGACCACCGTCGCCTCGAGCGTCGGCAGCTCCGCGCGCAGCTGCCCGACCTCGCCGCTCCGATCGACCGCGCGGGCCCCATAGCGATAGCCGTCCACGGCAATGAGGACTCTGGGCTCGATCTGCCGCACGCGGTCGGCGACGGCGCGGGGACCAAACTCCGGCGCGCAGGAGGAAAAAACCGCGCCGATGCTGGCGGTCGCCAGCATTGCGACGACGGCCTCCGGCACGTTCGGCAGCCAGGCGACGACGCGGTCGTTTTTCTCCACGCCGAGGCGGCGCAGCCCGGCCGCGGCGCGCGCGACCCGGTCCGTCAGCTCGGCGCCGGTCCAGACGACGTCCTGCGCGCGCGCCTGAGAGCGCGCCACGATCGCGGGGCGATCCGTCGCCGTCGCGCCGGCATTCCGGAGCGCGTTCTCCGCGTAGTTGAGAGTGGCGCCCGGGAACCACTTCGCGCCGGGCATCCTTCGATCCGGCAGGACCCCGGCGGGCGGGGCATGCCCGACGACGCCGAAGTAGTCCCACACCGAACGCCAGAAATCCTCGAGCTCGGTGACGGACCACGTCCAAAGGGCGTCGTAGCCGTCGAAGGCGAGGTTTCGCGTCCGGCGCAGATACGACAAATACCCGCCCACGGCCGTCTTTTCGAGAACGTCGTCCCGCGGCCTCCAGAGGACCTGGCCCGAAACCCCCGATTTTGACCCCTGATCCGGCACGGATCTTGATTCTCTCCCCTTGGAAGAGAGTTTTCTTCTCTTCCAAGGAGGAATAGATGTCGAAACGGAATGTCCTGGCCGCGCTGGCGGCGGCCTCGCTCCTCGTCGGAGCCAACTGTGCGACCAAGCCGGAGACCAAGGTCGAGACCGAGGGCTCCGAGACGGTCATCAAGCAGACGGGCGAAGGCGAGAACGTCAAAACGACGATGGTCACGGGCGTCGTCACCCGGTACGAGCCGGGCAACGAGCTCGAGATCCGTCCGGCGGACGGCAACATGCACGACTTCGTTCTGGAAGACAGCGTCCAGGTCAACGGAGCGATCGTCGTGGGGCAGCCGGTCACGGTGACCTACACGGACGTCGGCGGAAAGAAGCACGCCACGATCATTTCAGCGGTCGCGGCGACTCCGTAAGGGAAGTTCCCCCGCTTCTCGGGGCGCAGTTCTCAGCTTCTCGAAAGCTGAGGGCTGCCCCTGAGAATTTTTGTGGTCCGCCGAGCGCCGCGCCGCCTAGCGGCGGACCGAGAGCTTGTCGTAGGCGACGGTCGGAAGAGAGAACCCCAGCGAGAGTCCCTCGACGTCCGGCTGAACGAAGCGGTAGACCTGCTCGTGGAAGAGGGTCACGAGGAGCGCGTCCCGCGCGATCACCTCCTCGACCTGGCGGTAGATGGAGTGACGGATTCGCGGATCTATTTCGGTCCTTCCGCGCTCGGCCAGCTGATCGATCTCGGGTGAGCCGCAAAACTGGCCCATGAAACCCTCGGCGGTCTGCATCACTCCATAGACGAACGTGTCCGCGTCCGGGTAGTCGGAGGCCCACCGTCCGATGACCAGGTCCATGTCGTGCTTCTTCCGCATCTCGACGTACTCCGCCATCGTCTTGTTCACGGGCCGGATCAGGAAGCCCATCTCCCGGAAAATCTCGTTCAGCTCCTTCAAGAGCGCGACGTACTCGCCCGCGAACGAGGGGTGAATGAGCGCGGTGACCTCGACCGTCTCGCGCGAGATGGTCTTGTCCGACGACTTCTGCTCCGCCGGCTTCAGTGGGACGTGGCTCTGCTCCGCGGTCCGCTCGGCGGCGTGCGCGTAGCCGAGCAGGCCCGGAGGGATGAGGCCGCTCGCCGGGATCGCGAGGCGGCCGAGCGTGCGGCGCACGAGAGCCGCGACGTCGATGGCTCGCCGGAAGCCCAGGCGGACCTCTCGATCTCCGAACGCCGGCCGGTGCACGTTGAACGCCACGAAGTAAGTGGAGAGGCGCGGGGACTCCTTGTACCCGGAGGCGAAGCGCCGGTCCTGCCGGAGAGCGTCCGCGTCCCCGGGGAGGAGGTCCGACGCCACCGAGAGTCGGCCCGCGAGAAAGTCGGAGCGCATTTCCTCGGGCTGGACGCCGAAGCGGAAGACGATTCCTTCGCTTCGCGGAAACCCCTCTCGCCAGTAGTGCGGGTTCCGCTCGAGCTCGAGACGCCGACTCGGCTCGAAGCTGACCACGCGGAACGCACCGGTGCCCACGGTTCCCTCCCGCCAGCTCTTACCGAAGGTCGCCGTGCCCTCCGGCACGATCGACGCGACGTGGTCCGAGATGAGGACCGGGAAGAACGAAATGGGCTTCTCCAGGTCGATCGTGAACTCCGTCGGAGAGACGATGTGGAACCCTTCGAGCACCGCGACGGTCCCGCCCAGTACGGCCTTGGCCCCGCGGATGGGGGTGAGCGCCCAGCGCCGGTCGCTCTCCGGGTTGGAGAGGAGCCGTTCGAAGGAGTAACGCACGTCCCGCGCGGTGAGCCGGCGTCCGTCGTGAAAGCGGATGCCGGGGCGCAGGCGGAATCGGTAACGGAGACCCTCGTTCTCGACAGTGACGTCCGAGGCGAGCCACGGCACCACCTGCGCGCCCTCCGTCTCCCGGAGGAGCCCCTCGAAGATGTTGGGGAGCACCTCGCCCTGCTCGACCGTTTCGGTCAGCGACGGATCCAGGCTTCGCACGACACCGGCGATCGGAACCTGCAGGACTCCGCCGGCCGCGCGGGCCGGAGCGGCCGCGGGTGCCGCCGTCGTCCCCTTGCCCACCTCGGTGTAGTTGACGAATGGAGCCGTGCTCCGGAGAACGATTCCGCGTACCGTCGGGGCGGCGATCCGGTAATCCACGTCGTGAAAGAGCGGGATGAGGAGCGCGGACTCGAGCAGGAGGTTCTCGAACTTCCGGTAGAGACTCTCGCGGGCCCCCGGCCGGTTCTCGCGCCGGGCTTCTTCCAGGAGCTGGTCGGACTCGTCCGAGGAGAAGTACTGGCGGAGGCGGCCGTTCCCGGAGTGGAAGAGCGTGAACGTGAAGTTGTCCGGGTCCTCGTAGTCCGCGATCCAGCGGCCGAGGAAGAGGTCGAACCCGGTGGGATCGTTCCAGGAGTCCAGGTATTCCGACATGTTCTTCGTACCGACCGTCACCTCCACGCCCAATTCCGCCCAGCTCGCGAGCAATGACGTCGTCAGCGCGCCGTACTGGTCCCGGAGGATCGGGTGCACGGCCGCCGTGAGCCGCACCGGGAGCGGCAGGCCCGCGGACCGGACCAGATCCGCGGCCTTCTCGCGCGACGCGTGGGGCAGTCGGCGGCCCGGGTCGTGCCCCAGGATTCCCGGCGGAATGATCCCGGTCGCCGGCAGCGCGAACCGTCCGAGAGTGCCCCAGACGAAGTCGCGCGCCCGCGCCGCGTCGGAGAGCGCGCGCCGCAGGATCGGATTCTCGGCCGCGGCGCCGGAGCGGCTGAAAACCGCGAAGTAGGTGTTCTTCTTGGGGGTCTCGACGAGTCCCGAGCGGAACCGCGGATCGCGGAGTATCGCCTCGCGGTCCTGCGGCAGGAGGTCCCGTGCGAGATCGTACTCACCGGAACGCAGCCCGGCCGCGATCGCCGTGGCGGACAACGAGGCGCGAAACTCCAGGCGATCCAGACGGGGCGGGTCGTCTCTCCAGTAGGCCGGGTTCTTCTCGAGCACCGCCCGGTCGGCCGAGTGCGAGCTCACGACGAACGGCCCGGTGCCCCGGACCCTTTCGGCTCCCCCTTCTCCGGCCGCGGCTTCCGCGATCGACGTTCTGCCGTCCGTGAGGAAGGCGGGGTAGACCGGCAACCCCTCGCGCAGGCGGATCTCGACCTCCGACTCCGAAACGGCGGTAATGCCGGCGACCGAGTCGGTCCTGCCCTCCAGGAAGTCGTCGACCCCCGAGATCGCGGCGAAAGCGGCGGGCGTGGCCTGACGCGAGAGCCGGATCGACCTCTCGAAGGACCGCTTCACGGCGGGAGCGGTCAGCGCGGCGCCGTCCGAGAACAGGGCCTCCGGCCGGAGCTGCAGGCGGAACGTCCGGCCGGCATCGTCGAGAGACCACTTCTCGGCGAGAAGCGGGACGAGCCCACCCTGGGTGTCCGTCGTGACGAGGGTCTCGAAGACGTTGGCGACGACCTCGTGCTCTTCGGTGGTCTCGTAGGCGCCCGGCTCGATCGACGCGATCGGATTGGACATCGCGACGACGAGGCTGCCTCCGCTCGGGATGGCCTCCTCCTGCACCTTGTCGCGTGGCGTCAGCCGTTCGATCTCGGCAAGGTACGCGGCCGCCTTGGCATATTCGCCGCGAAGGTTGGCGACGGTCGCCGCGAGCGAGAGCAGCTTGGTCAGCGGTTCGTTCTTCTCGGCGGTGCGGGCGACGTCCAGCCCCCGCTCCGCCCACCGCCGGGTCTCCTCCGTGCGCCGCGCCTGCCACGCGGTCTCCGCCGCGAAGAGGATCCCGGCGACGACCTTCTCGGGCTTCCGCTCGCGCTCGAAGAGACGCACCGCGCTCTCGGCTTCGCGCAGGGCCCCGTCCGGGTTGCCTCCGATGCGCTGCGCCTCCGCGATCAGCAGCCGCGCGTCCCCTTCCAGCGAGCGGTCGCCGCTCCACTCCTCGTCCTCGAGGTACTCGAGCGCGGTCTTGGCGGCGCGGCTGGCGTCGTCCGCGCTGAACGCGTCCAGCGACTTGCGAGCGAGCTTCAACCCGTACTCGACGGTCTTCTCCGGAACGTCCGCCTGCGAGAAGTGGTGGAGGAGCTCGGGATAGATGCGCTCCAGCCGGCCGGCGTACCGCCCCTCCAGCCGGTCCGCGTACTTTCGGTGGAGCGACCGGCGCTTACGCCGGGAGAGGGCTCCGTAGAGCACGTCCCGCACGATGCCGCTCGAGAAAGCCAGCCGGTCGCCGCGGGACTCGCGCTCCTCCTCGAAGACGCCCTCCCGGACGAGGCGGTCGATCGAATCTTCGACCTTCTGCGCGCCCTCGGCGAGGACTTCGAGGTCGCCGAACTCGAAGCTCCGCCCCAGGACGGAGGCCACGGAGAGGAGGTCGCGGAGGTCTTCCGGCAGCCGCTCGATGCGCTTTTCGACGGCCTGTTGGATCGTCGCGGGAAGCGCGTCGGACGAGATCCCCGTCCCCTGCGAAAAGCTCCACTCGCCCGTGTCGTCCCGCGCGATGCCCCCGGAGTCGATGAGCGACCGCAGCAGCTCCTTCGTGAAGAACGGGTTTCCCTCGGTCGCCTCGTAAACCCGTTTCGCGAGCTCGCCCGAAAGGTTGGGGGCTCCCACGACCGACTCCACGAGCGCGCGATGCTCCGTCGGCGACAGCGGGCCGAGCGTGATCGACACGAAGCGCGGGTCGTCCCCGAAGGAGTCGAGCATCCGGGCGAGCGGGTGGCGCTTGTCCACCTCGTTTTGCCGGTAGCTCCCGACCAGCAGCGTCGGCGTCGGACCCAGACGCCTCACGATGTACTGAAGTCCCTCGATCGACACTTCCGCCGCGTGCAGGTTCTCGAGGACGAGCACGAGCGGTTTGCCCGCCGCCATCCGCGTCAGGGTCCGGGCGAGCAGCTCGAAGATCTGGATACGATCCTCCGCCTTGCGCTCCGCCGCGTGCGAGGCGACCCGGGAATCTCCGCTCGCCGCGGAGCGAAGCTCCGGGATCTCGGTCAGGAGCGGAAAGAGGGAGAGCAGGTCCGGCGCGAGGTCCGAGAAGTCGGGGCGCTCGGACGCCGAGCTGCCGGTGTCGCGGGAGCGAAAGTAATCCTGGATGAGCTCACAGAATCCCTGGTACGAGAACGCCTGGTCCTGCTCGACGAACCGGCCGTAGAGGACGCGGATCTTCCGCATCGAAACGAGCTTCTTCAGCTCCTCCAGGAGCCTCGTCTTTCCGATTCCGGGCTCGCCGGCAACGACCGCGAACTGGCAGTCGCCGGAGACCGCGGCGTTCAGGCGTCGCTGGAGCTCGGCGAACTCCTTCTCGCGCCCCACGAACGCCGAAGCCGAAGGCCTCTGCATGCTGCGGCTCGCGTTGCCGATCAAGGCTTTCGCGAACTCGTCGCTGTGGAGGGTCGATCGGTGGCGCCGGAGCGCGTCGGCGAGCTGGGATGCTTTCTGCGGCCGCCGCCCCGGATCCTTCTCGAGGCACTGGAGGACGATGTCCTGCAGCTCTTCCCGGATGTCCGCCCCGACCGAGCGCGGGGGCTGCGGGATTTCGTGGACGATCCGGTAGAGGACCGACTGAACTTCCCCGGTGAAGGGAGGTTCCCCCGTCAGGCACTCGTAGATGACGGTGCCCACGGAGTAGATGTCGGAGCGGCCGTCGAAGGCGTGGGAGGTGACCTGTTCCGGAGAGAGGTACGTAACCGTTCCGACGAGCGTTCCGGTCTTCGTGAGCCGGTTCTCGGTCGACGCATGCGCCAGCCCGAAATCCATGACGCGGATTCGCGGCGAGCCCCCCTCTTCGCGCGACACCATGATGTTCTCGGGCTTGATGTCGCGGTGGACGACGTTGCGCGAGTGGCTGTACTCGAGGGCGTCGGCGACCTGCACGGCGATGTCGAGAACCTCGCCCAGGCGCAGCGAGCCGTCCCAGAGAATGCGGCGGAGGTTCGTGCCCTCCACGAGCGGCATGACGAAGAAGAGGGAGCCGTCGTGGCGCCCGACGTCGTAGATCGGGACGATCCCGGGATGGTCCATCTGCGCGACGATCTGCGCCTCGCGCTGGAAACGCTCCTCGATCTCGGGCGTGAGCTCCGTCGAGGCCAGCAGCTTGACGGCGACCTCGCGGTTCAGCAGCGGATCCCGCGCCCGGTAGACGACCCCCATGCCGCCGCGGCCGAGTTCGGCGGCGACTTCGTAGCGGTTGCCGAGCTTCGTCGTCGTGAGCATCAGTTCGCTTCGGTCGGTCGGGGGTTATCCGGGGCCGCAAAGAGTATCAGAGCGGTCTCGCCCGCGGCCTCGGTGCGTTCACCGCTTCTAGAAAGGGCGGACGGCCGTGAAGTGCTTGCTCGCGGTGATCTCGTACGCCTCCACCTTCGGGGCGCCGTCGAGCACCGGGCCGAGCTTCGCGATCATTGCCGGATATGCCGTCGCCTGAAATTTCTCGTCGCTCTTCTGATCGTCCCAGATGCTGATTCCGAGGACGCGCTTCGGATTGAAGAGCGTGAAGTACTCCCGGAAACCCGTCTGTTTCCGGAGGAGCGGAAGCACTTCCTTTTCGTAGAGGGAAGCGAACTCTCTCTCCTTCCCGCCCTTGACCTGAAAATGAACGTTCCTGGCGAATGGCATGGGACGAACTCCTGGGTTTTGGAACAACTGGTCTCCCTTGAATCAATCGAGGAGGAGGACCCGGAGGAACTCTACACCTGAGGTGAGAGAGACTGTCACCGTTGTTCGGCAGGAAAGGAGGTCGCGATGGTTTCGGCCAGCGCTTCGACTTTCGTCGTAGGACTTTTCCTGCTCGTTTCGACGCCGCCCGGGCGGACGCCGTCACGGTCATGAAAGGCTCCAACAGCTGGCCCGAAACGAAGTGAGGGCGGCCCTCCTCCCGGCCCTCTTGGTCTCGAGCTTCGCGATCCCGAAGCCACCCCCCGCCTTCGACCTCGTCTTCGCGGGCGGCCGGGTCGTGGACGGGACCGGCTCGCCGTGGTTCCGCGCCGACGTCGGAATCCAGGGCGACCGGATCGCGGCCATCGGCGACCTCTCGGGGGCGTCCGCGAAACGCCGGATCGACGCCTCGCGACTGGTCGTGGCGCCCGGCTTCATCGACATGCTCGGCCAGTCCGAATACAACGTGCTCGTCGACAACCGCGCGGCCAGCAAGATCACGCAGGGGATCACGACCGAGATCACGGGCGAGGGGCAGTCGATCGCGCCGATGAACGCCCGGATGATCGAGGACATGAAGGACGTGTCGGCCCGCTACGGCGTCACGCCCGACTGGACGACGCTCGACGGCTACTGGAAGGCGTTCGAGCGGGCGCGTCCGACGGTCAACCTCGGGACGTTCGTGGGCGCCGGCGGAGTGCGGGACCTCGTCGTCGGCAAGGACGACCGGCCGGCGACTTCCGCCGAGCTCGCCGCGATGGAAGCCGCGGTCGCGCGCGCCATGGAGGACGGTGCGTTCGGACTGTCCACCTCGCTCGCCTACGTGCCCGACCGCTTCGCGTCGACCGACGAGATCATCGCCCTCGCGAAGGTCGCACTTCGGTACGGCGGCACCTACATCACCCACCAGCGCGACGAGGGGGACGGGATCGATGCGAGCCTGGACGAGGTGTTCCGGATCGCCCGCGAGGCGCGGATCCCGGTCCAGATCTACCACCTGAAGACCGCGGGAAAGCGCAACTGGGGCCGCATGCCCGCGGTGCTCGCGCGGATCGAGAAGGCCCGGGCCGAGGGGCTCGACGTCTCGGCGGACATCTACCCGTGGGCCGCCAGCTCGAACAGCCTCGATGCCAGCCTGCCGCTCTGGGTGCGCGAAGGCGGGCGCGACAAACTTCTCGCGAGGCTGCAGGATCCGGCCACCCGGGCGCGCGTGCGCGCCGACTTCCCCAAGGAAAACCCGGACTGGAGCGACGAGCCGGGATCGCGAATCCTGATCACGGCGGTCCTCAACCCCGACCTGAAGAAATACGAGGGGAAGACGATCGCCGAGATCGCGCGAGCCGAGAGGAAGGATCCGCTCGACACTCTCATGGACCTGGTGGTCGCGGACCGGGCGAACGTGGGTCGCGTGACCTTCTCGATGAGCGAAGAGGACGTCCGAACGGCTCTCGCCCACCCCCTCGTCTCCATGGGAACCGACTCCGGAGCGCGGGCCGAGGACGGGATCTATTCGAAGGAGAAGTCCCACCCCCGCGCGTGGGGCTCGGCGGCCCGGATCCTCGGACGGTACGTTCGCGACGAGAAACTGCTGACGCTCGAGGAGGCGGTCCGCAAGATGACGTCGCTTCCGGCGTCGCGGATGGGTCTGGCCGACCGGGGAATCCTCCGGCCGGGGATGGCGGCGGACGTTACGGCGTTCGACCCGGACACCGTGCGCGATCGCTCGACGTACGCGGACCCGCTGCACTACAGCGAGGGGATTCCATTCGTGTGTGTCAACGGGCAACTGGTCGTGGACGGCGGCCGAATCACGTCGGCGCGACCCGGCCGGGCACTCAAAGGGCCGGGCTATCGGAAAGGAGACGGATCTTGACCGAGGTAGTCGTTCACGGGGCCGCGACGGGCTTCGAACAGAAGATCCGGGTCGGGAACCACGTTCTCACGTCGGACGAGCCGGTCACCGCCGGCGGGTTGGACTCGGGCCCCACGCCCTACGACCTGCTCCTCGCGGCGCTCGGCAGCTGCACGTCGATGACGCTCGGGATCTACGCGCGCCGGAAGGAGTGGCCGCTCGAGTCGGTCACGGTGCGCCTGTCTCACTCGCGCATCCACGCCGAAGACTGCGCGGAGTGTGAGACGAAGGAGGGCCGACTCGACCATATTGAAGTCGTCATCGAGGTCACCGGCGACCTGACAGAGGATCAGCGGCGACGCCTCATCGAGATTGCCGAAATGTGCCCGGTCCACCGGACGCTTCAGTCCGAGATCGTGATCCGGACGCGGATCGCGTGAGGGCCGGGCGGAGCCAAAGTCGCCCTCGGGATGACATGCCTCGCCTGTCATTCCGAGCGCAGCAAGGAATCCGGCGTCCGTTTTCGGGACCAGATCCTTCGTCGCTTCGCTCCTCAGGATGACAAGAGAAAAACGGTCGGGCGATGTCATCCTGAGCGAAGCGAAGGATCTCTGGCTTTTCGCCTTTCGGGAAGCCGCTCCATAAGCGCGAGAGATCCTTCGTCGCTTCGCTCCTCAGGATGACAGGAGCGCGCTTTCGTCTCGTGGCCTTTATCTCTTGATCTCTTCTCCGAGATCCTCGATCGCTTCCCCGACCTTCCGGCGAGCCTTCCCGGCCTCGTGGCGAACTTCACCCGCCGCCTGATCAATCGCGCCCTCGGACTCGAGCTCCCGGTTTCCCGTGAGCGTACCGGCGGCTTCCTTCACGCGACCCTTGACGTTCTGAGCCTTGCCTTTGATTTCGTCCTTGTTCATCGGGACCTCCCGGGCTTCGGTGTAGCGGATTCCGTGCCGGAGCGGGTCGGCAGCCGGCTTTTTTCGATCTTCACCATCACGGTGTAGTTCGGGTCCACGATCTGGACGACCGGCGCTCGCGCGTTCTGCGAGACGAACTGGTACGCGTCCATCTCCGACAGGTTCGTTTTTTCGCGAATCCACTGGATCATGTCCTTGAAAGCGATCCGCGCGGCGTCCTCGAGGGGCCGGCCCGCGCCCACGGACATCAGCCACTCCGCGTTTTCGATCCGCGGCCACGGCGTCTCGCGGCGCTTGATCAGGTCCACGGTGAGCTCGACGTTCATCGCGCCTTCCACCGCGGTGCCGATGATCTCGCCGTCCCCCTGCGCGAGGTGGCCGTCTCCGAACGACAGCAGCGCTCCGGGCACGCGCACGCCGAGGTACACCGTGTTACCCGCGCGCACCTCGGGACAGTCCATGTTTCCGCCGAAGTCGTCGGGCACGATCGTCGATCGCGCCTCGCCGTGCGCGGGTGAGACCCCGAGGCAGCCGAGGAACGGCGCAAGAGGCACCTCCCAGGCGAGCTTGCCGTCCTGCGACCGCGTGCGGAGGACGTTCTTCTCGCGGTCGACCCGGTAGAACCAGACCGTCTCGGGCAGATCGGCGTGCAGGAGGGCGGTCCGGTTGGTCGCATTCAACGCGCCGAACCCCGGAAAGGAGGAGGAGATGCCGTAGTCGCGCGCCGGCTCCAGCTTCTCAATGCGGATCGCGAGAGTGTCTCCGGGCTCCGCGCCGTCCACGTAAAACGGGCCGGTCTGCGGGTTGTCGTGACCGGGAAGCTGCACCTTCGACGGCACCTGGCCGGGCTTCGTCACCGCGCCGTCGTAGCAGTCCTCCGTCCACGACACGATCCGCGTACCGGGCGCGATGTGGGCCACGGGCGGGACGCCGCCGAAGGTGTACTTGAGCTCCCCGTGCTTCGGCACGTAGCGCAGGACGGGACGCTCGGAGGCCGCGACGCTGGCGGCGGCGCACACCGTGAACGCAAAGGCGATTTTGATTTTCACGTGAGATCCCCCGTGGCTCCGCACTCTGTCGAAAACCCGCGACTCACGCAACGCGCAACGCCGCTCAGCCCGCGGCGGGGTGACCCCGGAGCGCGCGAACGAATGCCGGGAAGTCTCGCCCGTGCGCCAGCGGAGGCAGAGCGTCGCTGCCCCGCGGTCCGGTCAGAGACGCGAAGCCCCGGGCCCGGTGCTCGCCGCAGCGCCCCGTGTCGGGCTCCGCGGAAAAGGCGCCGTAGGAGTCGGAGCGGACGTTCGTCGCCTGGGGCAGCTTCTCCCACCGGACGACGAGGTCGGGCAGGAGACTCGAGCGGGCGCCGGGAAGGACGTCGGCGATCGACAGGACGTCGCGGACGATCGGCTCGTTCGACGTTTCGGTCCTCAGCGACAGGAATGCGCGGCGGACCCGGTCCACGTAGCTCGCGTGACTTTCGCTGCCCGGCTCCAGCATTCCCGCCGACTCGCGGCCGGCGAGGTTCAGGCGCACGTAGCCGTGGAGGTCGGGCCGCAACGCGAACCCCGGCGTCCGGGCCCAGTCCATGCCTCCGGTGACGTCTCGATTGGAGACCCAGTCCAGCAGCTGGATCGGCGCCTTTCGGGCAACCGCGTGCTGAAGCCGACCCGGCACGGCGAGGCGCAGCATGCGGACGAGGCCCCCGCGGTCGGGGCTCGCGTTGACGCGATCCATCAAGGGCCGGACGAAGTGTCCCTGCGACCGGTTCGTCTCCATTCCATGGAGCGAGAAAACGACGCCGGTGGTGCCCTCGCCCGCGCTTTCCAGGATGCGTCCGACCGCCTCGTCCACCGCCCGATACACCTGCATCAGCGCATCCCGGCCCGCCGCGAAAGGTTCGTAGCCGGGTTGCGGCCAGAGCAGGTGGCCGCCGCGATGGGTCTCTCCGAACACGACGAGGAAGAGGCTCCAGTCCGTGGTCTGCATGAGCCAGCGGGCGATCTCCCCCTTCTTGCGGGCGCCGTCCGCGAGACGGCCCGGCACGGTCTCGGTGTGGCGGCGCGATCGGGGAACCGGCGTGTCGTGACCCATGGGGTGGGCGCCGAAGCGGCGGCGTAGCTCGCGGCCGATCTCCGCCCGGTTGCAGGCGAAGGCCCCGAGATGCTCGTGCGTGCCCCAGTTGTTGACCTCGATCCCGCGCCGGAGCCGGCTCGGAAAGGCAAACGGAACGTCGAAGGCGACGACGGTCTCGCCGCGCCGCTCGAGGTCGCACCAGAAAGGCTCGCAGTAGAGCCACTCCTCGCTGACCCGTCGGGCGCGCATCGCCGCCGGGTCCCACTGGATGGGGTGGTACACGCCATGATCGCCGGGCATCGTGCCCGTGTAGAAAGTCGGCCAGACCGAGCCGGTCAGGACGTCCGCGGTCGAGTCGAGGTCGAAGCGCCTCCCCGAGTCCAGGACGCGCCGGAGGGTCGGCAGCGCTCCCGCCGCCGCCTCGATGAACTCGATGTCGGCGGCATCGACGCCGATCATCAGCACCCGGGACGAGTGGGTCACGCGGGACTCGTCGATCTCGGCGCGACGATCAGGCCACGGACTCGTGCCTCATGGCGTTGCGACCAGGGGCAACTCGATGAAGCTCGCCTGGCCCGGAGCGTGATGGACGCGCTGCACGGCCTTCTGGTAGTCCGCGGGCTTCGCCCAGAAGATGTTCGGCACGAAGGTCTGCGGGTTGCGGTCGTAGAGCGGGAACCAGCTCGACTGCACCTGCACCATGATCCGGTGGCCCGGCAGGAAGACGTGGTTCGCGGTGGGCAGAGCGAACTTGTAGAGGAGGGGCTGGCCGGCCGCGATCGGCTTTCGGAGTCTCCAGGCTCTCGCGGTATCGGCCGCGGAAGATGTCGCCCGAGACCATCAGCTGGTAGCCCCCCATCGCGGGCTGGCCGGCGACCTCGTCGGGATAGACGTCGATCAGCTTGACGACCCAGTCGGAGTCGGTACCGCTGGTGGACGCGATCAGGTTGGCGACCGGCTCCCCGCTGATCTTGACCGGCGCGGTCAGGACCTCGGACTTGAAGACCGCGACGTCCGGCCGCCCGGAAGCGTCGCGCTGGTCGGACACGAGCCACTCCTTCCAGGCCACGCCCTTGTCCCAGGTCGAGGGAAACGCAGGACGCGGGACGTACGGGACGGGTTTCGCGGGATCGGACACGTACTCCTCGAACGCCGCCCCGCCCGGCCTCGGAGCAGCGAAGCCGAGCTTCCCGCCGGCGCCAAGATAGAGCGGGGTCGGCTTCAGCGAGCAGCCGGAGGTACAGCCGGAGGGCCACGCGGTCAACCGCCGCCACGTGTTCGTCCCGGTCTCGAATGCCACGACCGGCGCCAGGTCGGCCTTCGGCGCGCCGTCCTTCAGGTACTGGTCCAGGAACGGCCGCAGGATCTCCCGCCGGAACGTGAGCGCGGTGTCGCTGTCGAACTGGATCTTCCCGAGGGAGGTCCCGTTCCAGATCATCTGGCCGTGGTGCCACGGACCCATCACGAGAAACACCTTGTCGTTGTTCGTGTCCTTCGGCTCGATCGCCTTGTAGACGGCGGGCGCCCCGTAGATGTCCTCCTGGTCCCACAAACTGTGGACGATCATCACCGGCACTTTCAGCGGCTGGGCCGCGAGGATCTTGTCGACCGCCTGGTCGCGCCAGTAGGCGTCGTAGGACGGATGCTCGAGCAACCGCCGCCAGAAGCCGAGCTGTTCCATCCCGCGGCGCCGGCCGAGCTCCCCGGCCGACCCCGCCTCCAGGAACATGTCGTACTCGTCGAAGTGGCTGTTCCACCACTTCTTCTCGTTCTTGCGGTCCGCCTGCTGGTTGTAGACGAACGCCATCATCTGCTGTCGGAAGGCGCCGTAGTGGAACCAGTCGTCGCCGATCCAGCCGTCCACCATCGGGTTCATCGGAACCGACACCTTGAGCGCGGGGTGAGGGTTGACGAGCGCCATCAGCGGGAGGAACCCGTTGTAGGAGATGCCGAGGATGCCGACCTTGCCGTTGCTCTCCGGGACGTTCTTCACGAGCCAGTCGATGGTGTCGTAGGTGTCGGTCGCGTGATCGACGGGCGTCGGGTTCTGCGGCCCGTGGAGGGGCCGGTTGATCACGTAGTCCCCCTCGGAGCCGTGCTTGCCGCGCACGTCCTGGACGACGCGGATGTACCCGCCCTCGACGATCACCTCGGTGGCGTTGTCGTAGCCATACAGGCTCGCGCCGAGGTGGGAGCTCGCGGTGTGACTCGTCAGGGCGGTGGCGTCGTACGGCGTTCGGGTGAAGAGGATCGGCGCGCCGCGGGCTCCCTTCGGGACGAGGATCACCGTGTGCAGCTTCACCCCGTCTCGCATGGGGATCATGACGTCGCGGCGGACGTGGTCGAAGCTCTCGGTGACCGGCACGAAGTTCGCCGGCATTTCGCTCGGCAGGTTCGGATACTTCGGGCGCGCCGGCGTCTGGGCAGAAGCGGACCCAAACAACAGAGAAAGCCGTTGCGAGCCAGGCCGAAGTCCGGACACAGCGGAGCAGGTTCATGCAACCTCCCTCGGGGATGAAAAGAAGATATAACGCGCCCCTTTGTCGAGTGGCGGCCGTCGGACTCACCCTCAGCCGACCCTTCGGTCGACCTCTCATCAGTTCGACTCGAGAGTCCGCAGTTCCTCGCGGCGCGTTCCGCGCGACGAGCGCACGTGTGACCGCCGCAGCTCGCGGAACGTCCTCCGGAATATCGCCGCGTCTGCGTCAATCGACGAACGTCGTAATCGACGTGGCTTTCCGTGTCACCGGCCGCGATGACCGAATGCGCTCCATCCAATCGCTTTCTCGGTTTCTTCCCAGACGGAGGCCGTATTCGCGCGACACAATTCGGCCTGGGGACGATCCCTCATAGTCCGCTTATTGCAGTGTTTTGAGCGGGATGCGATCAGCAGGTCCTCACTCCGACGCGCTTCATCTGACGGATTCTCCGACGTCCATCCAAAAGTCCGCTTCTCTGGCGAAGAACAGAAGGAACGGAGTCGGCATCGCGATCGCGGCGCGACCGCCATTGTTCTGCGAGACCCTGGCTCGCCAGCTCGACGAGGAGCCCAGCTTCGTCGTGGTGGGTCAAGCTTCCGAGGAGGCACACATCGGCAGGATGGTCGCGGAGAAGAATCCTCAGGTGCTCATCTGCGACGACGAATCTCTGGGAGTCGACGGGGAGGGCGTCGTGCACCGTCTCCGCCGCTCCGCACCCGGCACGCGAATTCTCGTCCTTTCAGCCCGCTCCGGCGACGAGATCGAAGAGCGGGTACTTCGCTCCGGCGCTTCCGGCCTCTTCGGCAAGCAACACAGATTCTCGACGCTCGTGAACGCCATCCAGACCGTCGCCGAGGGAGAGATCTGGGCCAAGCCGAAGGCCGCTGCCATGGCTCTGGAGAAGCTGACTGGCGCCTCGACCGGCGGGTGGGACTGGGTGCTCACCGATCGCGAGCAGCAGGTTGCGGAAGCCTGCAGCCGGGGACTCCGCAACAAGGAAATTGCGAAGCTCCTGAATATCAGTGAAAAGACCGTGAAGGGCCATCTCAATAACATCTTCCGAAAGGTTCAGGTCGACAACCGGTTCGCACTCGGCCTCTACATCCGAGAGCCTCCACCGCCAAAGTATTAGGCTTCCACCCAGATCAGGAGGGAGCCGTGGTCGTCAACGCATTTCTCTGCGCGCTTCTGGGTCTGGCCGCCATCAGCCCGCCGTCCGCGCCCCCACCGAGCTCGAAGGCGGGACCCCAGCTGCGCGCTCTGCTCGACGAGATCTGGGAGTTCGAGGTCCGGGAAGATCCGCTCTACGCGACGCAAGTCGGGGACCACCGCTACGACGATCGGCTGCCGTCGGTGCGGACGTCCGACCTTGCGCGGCGCAACAATGCGCGCCAGAAGTTTCTCGAGCGGCTGAAGGCGATCGACCCGGCGGCGCTCGATGAAACGGAACGGGACAGTCAGGCGCTCCAGCGGGTGAAGCTCGAGGACGCGATCCGCGAGTTCGAGCTGCACCACTACCGTTTCCCGATCAACGCCGACAGCGGCTTCCACATGGAGCTCGCGCAGCTCACGAGCCAGATGCCCTTCGACACCCCGCGCGACTACGAGAACTTCCTGGCGCGCCTCCACGCCTTACCGGAATACATGGCGCAGAACACCGAGCTCCTGCGCGACGGTTTGAAGGCGGGCTGGACTCTTCCGAAGCAGGCTCTGGCCGGATACGAGAAGACGATCGAGGCCCACGTCGTCTCGGATCCCGCGAAGAGCCGATTCTTCGCGCCGTTCACCTCGTTCCCGGTCGGCGTCCCCGAGGCCGATCGCGCGCGGCTCACCTCCGCCGCGGAGAAATCGATCCGCGAGAGTGTCGTTCCGGCGTACCGCACGTTCCTGGAGTTCATGACCCGCGACTACATGCCCGGCGCCCGCGCGACCGTGGGGGCGGGCGACCTCCCCGGGGGCAAGGAGTACTACGCGTACCTGGTCCGGCACTTCACGACGGTCGACCGCACGCCCGAGCAGATTCACGCGCTCGGACTGCAGGAGGTGCAGCGGATCCGCGCCGAGATGGAGGAGGTCATCCGGAAGACCGGCTTCTCCGGCAGTTTCGCCGACTTCCTGAAGTTCCTTCGGACCGACCCGCGCTTCTACGCGAAGACCCCGGAGGAGCTCCTGAGGGAGGCCTCGCGGATCGCGAAGCGCGCCGACGGCAAGCTCCCGTCGCTCTTCGGCCGGTTGCCGCGCCAGCCGTACGGCGTCGAGCCGGTGCCAGCGGAGATCGCCCCGAAGTACACGGGCGGGCGGTACGTCGGCGCGCCGCCCGGCGGCAAGAAGGCCGGGACCTACTGGGTGAACACCTACGCTCTCGAGAGCCGCCCGCTCTACACCCTCACGTCCCTGACGCTCCACGAGGCGGTGCCCGGCCATCACCTCCAGGGCGCGTTGTCGGCGGAGCTGACCGACTTGCCGGTGTTCCGCCGCTTCCTCTACGTGGACGCGTTCGGCGAGGGCTGGGGCCTCTACTCGGAGCACCTCGGCGTGGAGATGGGGCTTTACGCCGACCCGTACAGCAACTTCGGCCGCCTGACCTACGAGATGTGGCGCGCGTGCCGGCTCGTCGTGGACACCGGGCTTCACGCGAAGGGCTGGAAGCGCCAGCAGGCGATCGACTTCCTCGCCTCGAACACCGCGCTCTCGCTCCACGAGTGCACGACCGAGACCGACCGTTACATCTCCTGGCCGGGTCAGGCGCTCGCGTACAAGACGGGGGAGCTCAAGCTGCGCGAGCTGCGGAAACGGGCCGAGGACTCGCTCGGCCCCCGATTCGACGTCCGGGAGTTCCACGACCGGGTCCTTGCGGGGGGCACGGTGACCCTGCCGATCCTCGAAAACCGCATCGACGCCTGGATCCGCTCGAAAAGAGGAGTGCCCTCTGCACCGTCCAATTGATCGGTGGAGAGGACAGTCCGGGGCTCCCGGCCGTGTAAAACCCCTTTGTTTTCAAGCGTGCCCGCGTGGCACCGACGTTGCGATTCTCTCCGGTCGACCGCCGAATAACTGGCGGAGGAGGTCTCAAGAATGAAGAGAGCAATTCGCATCGCAGTCGGGTCCGCCGCCCTCGTGGCGGGATTGGCCGTCGCGGGCGCGTCTCCGGCCAGCGCGCAGGTTCGGGGCCGGATCTCGGTGAACATCGGGGGCGGGGGATACGGCTACGGCGGTTATGGCGGCTTCCCGATCGGGGGATACGTCCCCTACGGGTACGAGGTGTACCAGGACCCCAGCTACGGTTGGGGGTTCGTGTACGACGACCAGTGGATCGCGTGCGAGCCGCGCGGTAGCCAGTTCATCATCATCGCGGCTCCGGTGTTCTACGGCGGCTACGGCTACCGGAACTACGGTTACCGCAACTACGGCTACCGAAATTACGGTTACGTCCGCCCGTATCGGTACGACCGCTACTACTCCCGCGACCACCGGAATTACCGCCGGGACTACCGTCGGGACTACCGCCGGGGCGACCGCAACTGGGGACGGAACGACCGTCGGGACGGGCGTCGGGATTGGAACCGTCGGGACGGCAGCCGGGATGGCCGCCGGGACGGCGGGCACCGGGATGGCAACCGGGATGGCGGACGGCGCGATGGCACCCGTCGCTGGAACAGCCAGTAACCCGAAGCAAAGAGGATCAGATTCGAACCGCCCCGCGAGGGGCGGTTTTTTTTGTGGAGACCGCTCACCCGCTGACCGGATCGAGATGGCGCCCGACTCCGCCCTACGACGTAAGTCTGGGTTCGTTGTATTGGATCGCACAGACCTAAGTCGAGTAATCCTGTTGAATTTCTCAAACTCGTCTGCGCGTGGTGCAGATATTGCGAGATGATCCGTTGCTTATGGCTTCTTTGGCGCCGCTCAATAAGAAGCCCTTCTCTTCCGCGACAGACAAAAGAGCCGGGCTCGCAATCGTCGTGGTTGCTCAACCTCCTCTCTTCTGCGAAGTTCTGGCCTGCCAGCTCAGCGAGGAACCCAGCTTCACGGTCGTCGGTCGAGCGTCCGACAGTGATCACATGTGGAGAGTGCTGGCGAGAGAGAATCCTCAGGTCATTCTTTTCGACTATGAAAGCCTCGGGCCGAACGCGGAGAGCACGCTGCAGCGCCTCCACCGCACGGCGCCCGCCGCGCGAATTCTCGCGTTGGCAACCCGATCGAGTGATGAGGCGGCCGTGCGCGTTTTGGGCGCCGGGGCCTCGGGCCTCGTCGGGAAGCAGTTGAAGTTCTCGGTGATCGTGGAGGCGATTCAGGCCGTCGGCGAGGGAGAGATCTGGGCCAAGCCGAGCTCCACCGCCCTGGCTCTGGCTTATCTGACCGGCCCGACGGGCGGGGGTTCAAAAGCCGATCTCACCAAACGAGAGTTTGAAATTGCGGACGCATGCAGCCGAGGAATGAGAAACAAGGCAATTGCGAAACTTCTGAACATCAGCGAGAAGACAGTAAAAGGGCATTTGAACAACATCTTCCGAAAACTTCAGGTGAACAATCGCTTCGCCCTCGGCCTCTACATCCGGGAGCCTGCGGAACTAAAGTCCTAGGTCCTTTCGGTTCGCAGCCAACCAAAGTCCCGGGTCTTCTTCTCAGACATTTTCAGGTCCAAGGGCGCGTATCGCCGGGGGCTCCCCGCCCCCTATCGTCTGCTTCTTCGGCACACAACGCGTCGCGCACAGCTCCATAGACGCGTTGGGGCGGGATCGCCTGCCGGGAAGCCAGAGGAAAGACGATGGGCCAATTCACGTTTCCGTGGAGGATCAGGCGCGCGACGCTTCGCGTGCCCCTCTCTACGGTCGCGTCGATTCTGGCGCTCTTCATCGGTGTGGAGTCCCGAGCGCTTGCCGGGCCCTGTGACGCGCCGGTCAATCCGATCGTTTGCGAAAACTCCAAGACTGGCAGTTCGCCCGGCGAGTGGGACGTCAGCGGAGCCGGAGACGCTTCAATCCAGGGGTTCGCGACGGACATCAGCGTCGATCAGGGAGAGACCGTGCACTTCAAGGTCGACACGCCGTCGACCGACTACCGGCTGGACATCTACCGTCTGGGCTTCTACGGTGGGCTGGGCGCGCGCAAGGTCGCGACGATTCAGCCGTCGGTCCCCCTGCCCCAGAGTCAGCCCGACTGTCTCAATGATTCCGGCACCGGCCTGAACGACTGCGGCAACTGGGCGGAGTCCGCGTCTTGGGCAGTCCCGGCGGACGCCGTTTCCGGTATTTATCTGGCCAGGCTCCTGCGCGAAGACGCGTCCTCCGGTGGAAGTCACGTCGTGTTCATCGTTCGCGACGACGACGGACAGTCCCCGATTCTCTTCCAGACTGCCGATACGACCTGGCAGGCCTACAACCAGTACGGAGGAAACAGCCTCTACACGGGCAGTCCTGCCGGACGCGCCTACAAAGTCAGCTACAACCGACCTTTTACGACGCGGGGTACTTCCATCGAGGACTGGCTCTTCAACGCCGAGTACCCGATGGTGCGGTGGCTCGAGGCGAACGGATACAACGTCAGCTACTTCACGGGCGTGGACGCGGATCGAAGAGGCGTCGAGCTTCTGGAGCACCAGATCTACCTGGACGTCGGGCACGACGAGTACTGGTCCGCGGGGCAGCGGGCGAACGTGGAGGCGGCGCGCGCGGCGGGAAAGAGCCTTGCGTTCTTCAGCGGCAACGAGGTGTTCTGGAAGACGCGGTGGGAAAGCAGTATCGACTCATCCGGCACACCCTACCGAACCCTCGTCTGCTACAAGGACACGCACGGCGGGAAGACAATCTCGACCCGGTGACGTGGACGGGAACGTGGAGGGACAACCGCTCCGATCAACCCGCGGCGCCGACCCGAGAACGCGCTGACTGGAACCATCTTCACCGTCAACAGCGGCACGACGCCATGGAAGTGCCCGCCGCGGAAGGCAAGATGCGCTTCTGGAGGAACACGTCGGTCGCCTCGCTCGCACCGGGTCAAACGGCGACCTTCCCCCCGGAGACGGTCGGGTACGAGTGGGACGAGGACCTGGACAACGGCTCTCGGCCTCCGGGCCTGTTCCGGATGTCGTCGAAAACGACCGCTGTACCGCAGCGGATCCTGGACCAAGGCTCCAACTATGGCCCGGGACCGCGACGCACAGCCTGACGCTGTACAGGCACTCGAGTGGAGCGCTGGTCTTCGGCGCCGGAACCATTCAGTGGTCGTGGGGGCTGGATAGCACCCACGACCGGGGCAGCGGCGCCACGGACGTCCGGATGCAGCAGGCGACCGTCAACCTGTTTGCCGACATGGGGGTCCAGCCGGGCACCCTCCAATCCGGTCTCACGACTGCGGCGCCCTCGTCCGACAACAGTCCGCCAGCTTCCCAGATCATCTCTCCCGCCTCCGGCGCGACGGTCTCGAGCGGCAGCCCGGTCACGATCACGGGAAGCGCCTCGGATTCCGGCGGCGAAGTCGGCGGGGTCGAGGTTTCGACCGACGGAGGCACCACCTGGCATCGGGCGGTCGGCCGCGCGAGCTGGAGTTACGTTTGGAATCCGTCGGCGACGGGCTCGGCTCTCCTCCAGAGCCGCGCCGTGGACGACAGCGGCAATCTCGAGACGCCTTCCGCCGGCGTGACGGTGACAGTCGGCGAGCGGACGTGTCCCTGCACGATCTGGAACGACTCCTTCGTCCCCGGAAACCCGTCGGCCAACGACGGACAGCCGATCGAGACCGGAGTCAAGTTCCGGTCCGACACCGCGGGATTCATCACGGGCGTTCGGTTTTACAAAGGGACGGGAAACACGGGCACGCACACCGCGCACTTCTGGACGAGCGCGGGCGCGCTCCTCGGAACGGCGACCTTCACGGGTGAGACGGCGTCGGGGTGGCAGCAGGCGAACTTCTCTTCTCCCATCGCCATCGCCGCCAATACGACGTACGTCGCCTCCTACTTTTCGGCCAGCGGCGGGTACGCGTACGACGACGGGTATTTCGCAAGCGAGTTCCCGAACCCGCCCCTGCGCGCGCTCGCAGACGGGGCGGACGGGCCCAACGGCGTCTACAACTTCGGCTCGACCGGATTTCCGACGACGACCTTCGAAAAGGCGAACTACTGGGTCGATGTCGTGTTCGCGACCTCGGCCGCGCCGGATACGGCGGCTCCGACGGTCGTATCGGTCACTCCGGCCGCGGGAGCCGGCGGGGTGAGCGCGACGGCGAACCTCGTTGCGACCTTCAACGAGGCGATGAACCCCGCCACCGTCACCGGGACGACCTTCACGTTGAAGGACTCCCTCAACTCGCCGGTCCCGGCCGTCGTCTCGTACGACGCGGCGACCCTCAAAGCGACGCTCGATCCGACGAGCTCGCTCGCGTTCTCGACCGGCTATACCGCGACCGTCAAAGGTGGCGCAGGTGGCGTCGAGGACGCGGCCGGAAATCCCCTTGAGAGCGACTTCACGTGGACCTTCACGACGGCCGGACCGCCCCCTCCGCCGCCGGACCAGGGACCCGGGGGACCCATCCTCGTCGTCACGGGAGGGCCCTTCGGCACCTACTACGCCGAGATCCTGCGGGCCGAGGGATTGAACGCGTTTCTCACCAAGGACCTCTCCACGGTGACCGCCGCAACGCTCGGCGGGTACGACGTCGTCCTTCTGACCGACGTCACCCTGTCGAATGCCCAGGTCACGATGTTCTCCGACTGGGTGACTGGGGGCGGGAACTTGATCGCGATGCGGCCGGATCCGAATCTCGCAGCTCTTCTCGGATTGACCGCAGCGGGCGGATCTCTTTCGAACGGGTACTTCCAGGTGAATACGAGCTCCGCGCCCGGCACGGGGATCGTCGGTCAGACGATCCAGTTCCACGGGACGGCCGACAGGTACACCCTGAGCGGCGCAACCTCGATTGCGACGCTCTACTCCAATGCCTCCACGGCGACCCCGAATCCGGCTGTCACACTGAACGCCGTCGGATCGAGCGGCGGGCAGGCCGCCGCGTTCACGTTCGACCTCGCGCAGTCCGTCGTCTATACGCGGCAGGGGAACCCCGCCTGGGCAGGCGACTCCCGTGATGGGCAGGCCGGACCGATCCGGTCCGACAACCTCTTCTTCGGCGCGAACCCGGAGACGTCCAGCCGGACTGGGTCGACTTCTCGAAGATCGCCATCCCGCAGGCGGACGAGCCGCAGCGGCTACTGGCGAACCTGATCGGCCTCGTCAACCTCGACAAGAAGCCGCTGCCGCGGTTCTGGTACTTCCCTCGCGGCGAGAAGGCCGTCGTCATCATGACCGGCGACGACCACGGGAGCGGGGACACGGCGCCGCGTTCGACCAGTACATCGCGGCGAGCCCGCCCGGCTGCTCGTTCGCGGACTGGGAATGCATCCGGGCGAGCTCGTACGTCTACACGAGCGTCCCGATCTCCAACTCGCAGGCCGCGAGCTACGACGCGCAGGGGTTCGAGATCGGCCTCCACGTGAACACCGGGTGCGCGAACTTCACCCCGGCCTCGCTCGAGAGCAACTTCTCGCGATCAGCTCGCCGCCTTCGGCTGCGAAGTACACCAGCCTCCCGGCGATCGTCACCAACCGAACCCACTGCATCGCGTGGAGCGACTGGGCCTCGCAACCAAAAGTCTCGCTGGCCCACGGCATCCGGCTGGACACGAACTACTACTACTGGCCCGCGAGCTGGGTCAACGATCGGCCCGGAATGTTCACGGGCTCCGGAATGCCGATGCGTTTCGCGGACCTCGACGGGACCCTGATCGACGTCTACCAGGCGACGACCCAGATGACCGACGAGTCCGGTCAGAGCTACTCGCTCCACATCAACGCGCTGCTCGACAAGGCGCATCGGCCCGGAGGGTTACTACGGCGCCTTCACGGCCAACATGCACACGGACTTCGCGGACCACGCCGGGTCCAACGCGATCGTCGCCTCGGCGCAGTCGCATGGACGTGCCGGTGGTTTCCGCGAAGCAGATGCTGACGTGGCTGGACGGCCGGAACAGCTCGTCATTCGGATCGCTCGGCTGGAGCGGAAACACGCTCTCTTTCTCGATTGCGGTCGGCTCCGGCGCAAACGGCTTGCGGGCGATGGTCCCAACCCAGTCGAGCGTCGGCGCTCTGACGGGGATCAGCCGGAACGGGAGCGGGGTCAGCTTCAACCGGGAGACCGTCAAGGGTGTCGAATACGCGCTCATTCCGGCGACGGCCGGCGCCTACGTTGCGCAATACGCGGTCGACACGACGCCTCCCGTCATCTCGTCGGTGACCGCGACTCCCGGAAGCGGCGGCGCGGCGACGGTCTCGTGGACCACGGACGAGGCGTCGACCTCCCGAGTCGACTACGGGACCGTTTCGGGCTCGCTGGGCTCGACCGTGAGCGATCCGGCGGGCGTGACGGCGCACAGCGTCAACCTCACCGGGCTCGCAACCAACACGACCTATTACTACCGGGTCACCTCGACGGACGCCGCGAGCAACTCGGCGACCTCGCCGAACCCGCCCGCGGCGCCGGCGAGCTTCGCGACGCCTTCTGCCGCATTCATCGACACGACCGCAGCGGACTTCTCCGCCGGGACGACGGGTGCGAGCACCGCGGTCTCGCAATTTGCCGACGGCGAAGTCGTGCTTCGCGGTGCTCTCCAGGAAGAGTTCTCAGGCACAACCGTTCCATCCGGCTGGACGGCGGCGCCGTGGCAGGCGGAGGGACCGCGACGGTGAGCGGCGGCATTCTCACGGTCAACGGTGCGCGGGCGGTCAGCGACGGCTCCTTCACCCCGGGGCGTACGCTCGAGTTCGTCGCCACGTTCGGGGCGGCGAACTTCCAGCACGTCGGTTTCGCGGCCGACTTCGACTCGAATACTCCATGGGCGTTCTTCAGTACCTTCAACACCTCCGGAACTCTCTACGCTCGGACACACAACGGGACGACCGCCACCGACCATGCAATCCCCGGCAGCTGGATCGGCTCGCCCCACCGGTATCGGATCGAATGGAACGCTTCGAGCGTCCTCTTTTACATCGACGGAACTCTCGTCGATACGCAGTTGGTGTCCATCGCCAACTCTCTGCGCGTCCTCGCCGGTGAGTTCGCGAGCGGCGGCGCGGCTCTGGCCGTCGACGCGCTCCGAATGAGCCCGTTCCCCTCCTCGGGCAACTTCGACTCCCGCGTCTTCGATGCCGGCCAGAGCGTCGGGTGGGGAACGCTCTCCTGGACGCAGACCGTTCCCGCCGGTACCAGCATCGCCCTGAGCGTGCGGACCGGGAACACCGTTTCTCCCGACGCGGGCTGGACCAGCTTTGCGTCCGTCGCCAACGGGTCGGTCGTCGGCACGAGCTCCCGGTACATCCAGTACCGGGCCGCGCTCACCACCTCGAACGCCCTTTCGACTCCGTCGCTGGAGTCGGTGAGCATCGGGTACGGCGCCGGCGTTGCCGATACGACGGCCCCCACCATCGTCAATCGCTCCCCGGCTGCCGACGCTTCCGACGTGGCGGTCACGAGCGACGTTACGGTCCAGTTCAGCGAGGCGATGGACGCTTCGACGATCAGCGGTTCGACGTTCCGGTTGCGAGCAAACGGGGCCGGCAGCGACGTCGCCGCCTCGGTCAGCTATGGGGGCGCGACGGCCACCCTCGATCCGAGCGCGAATCTCGAAGCAAACAAGACGTACCAGGTCACCGTCTCCGGATCGGTGACCGACGTGGCCGGTAATCCTCTCGGGAGCGATTCCGTCTGGAGCTTCAACACCCCGGTGGCCGTCGGCGGGACCGTCACCACTTTGACGGACACGACCGTCGCCGATTTCTCGGGTGGAGCGACCGGAACCAGTACGGCAATCTCGCAGATCGCCGACGGCGAGGTGATCCTCGCGCCGACGGTCAACGAGGAGTTCTCGGGGTCCTCCGTTCCGGCCGGGTGGTCGAGCAGCGTGTGGGATGGCCAGCCAGGGGCGGCGACGACGGTTTCGGGAGGCCAGGTTTCCGCCAACGGGACGCGTGTCGCGACGAATGTGCTGTACGGCCCGGGCCGCTCGATCGAGTTCGTCGCCACCTTCGGTGCTCAGAACTTCGAACACGTCGGCTTCGGGCAGGATCTGGCCCTGGGCTCCGAGTCCTGGGCGATGTTCGGGACCTTCAATGCTGCCCCGACGCTCTACGCCCGGACCAACAACGCCGGCACTGCGGTGAACACGGCGATTCCGGGCAGTTGGACCGGGTCCCCACACCGGTACCGGATCGACTGGGGAATTTCCAGCATCGGCTTCTCCATCGATGGAGCTCTCGTCCATACCGAGTCGGTATCCATTGGCGCCAACATGCGCCCGGTCATCAGCGACTACGACCCCGCGAACCCCGCGCTTTCCGTGGACTGGCTCCGGATGACGCCGTACGCCTCGCCCGGGACGTTCGACTCCCGCATCTTCGATGCCGGCCAGAGCGTCGACTGGGAGACTCTCGCCTGGACGGCGGCGACGCCGGCCGGGACTGCGGTCTCACTCGAGATCCGGACTGGCGACACTTCGTCGCCGGACGGAACGTGGGCTTCCTTCGTTCCGGTCGCCAACGGCGGCGCGATCCCGGGCAGCTCCCGCTACCTTCAGTACCGCGCGACGCTGACGACCTCGGACCCGGCGTCGACTCCGCTTCTCCAGGACGTCACGATCGGATATACCGCCGCCGCCGACGCGGCGTCGCCAACATCGGCCATCACCTTCCCGGTGAACGGCTCCAGCTACAACACCGCCGGGTGGACGGGGTCGATCACGGGAACGGCGTCCGACAACCCGGGCGGTTCCGGCGTCAGCGGCGTTGCCGTGAGCATCCGGCGGAACAGCGACAACCTCTACTGGAACGGGTCGAGCTTTGTGTCCGCCACAGAGGTCTTCAACGCGGCCACCGGGACGACCTCCTGGAGCTACGCCTTTGCCAGCAGCAACCTGACGGACGGCGTCTCGTACACGGTCCGCTCGCGAGCTACCGATGTGGATTCGAACGTAGAAACCGCACCGCCCAGCGCGACGTTCACCTTCGCCAGGGTGACGCCGTCGATCACGTGGGCGAACCCTGCGGACATCACGTACCCGACGCCGTTGAGCGCGACGCAGCTGAACGCGACGTCCAGCGTCCCCGGGACGTTCGTCTACACGCCGCCTTCCGGAACGGTGCTGAACCCCGGGAATGGTCAGACCCTTTCGGTGAATTTCACCCCGAACGACACAACCAACTACACGACGGCGACCCGCTCCGTGACGATCAATGTAAACGCCCCCAGCCTGGGGGACACGACCGTGGCCGACTTCTCCGCCGGAACGACCGGGGCGAACACGGCTGTCTCCCAGATCGCCGACGGCGAAGTGATTCTCGCGCCGGCGGTCAACGCCGAGTTCGGCGGAGCGGCCCTGCCCAGCGGCTGGTCGAGTGCGGCGTGGGGAGGCGGCGGCGCATCTACTGTCTCCGGAGGCCTGCTGACGGTGGACGGCGCCCGTACAAACACCGATGCGTCGTTCTCGTCCGGGATTTCGATCGAATTCGTCGCAACGTTCGGCGCGGCGACGTTCCAGAACGCCGGACTGGGTCAAAGCCTCGCGAGTCAGGCCGGTGAGTCGTGGGCCATGTTCGGCACGGGGGGAACGAACAACACTCTCTTTGCGCGAATCAACAACAACGGGACGACGACCGAATCGGCGATCCCGGGCAGCTTCATCGGATCCGCGCACCGCTACCGGATCGAGTGGCGCGCTTCGAGCGTCACCTTCTTCGTCGACGGCAATGCCGTCCAGACCACGTCCGTCTCGATCGGCGCTGCCATGCGGCCGGTGGTCAGCGACTTCGGCGTTGGAGCACCCGCGCTGACGGTGGACTGGCTTCGGCTGAGCCCGTTCGCCACGTCCGGCAACTTCGACTCCCGCATCTTCGACGCCGGCCAGAACGTGGCGTGGGATGCGCTCGCCTGGACGAGGACCCTACCGGCCGGCACCGGAATGACCCTGAGCGTCCGGCTCGGTAATACGCCGACACCCGACGGCACCTGGAGCAGCTTCTTCCCGGTCGCCAACGGCGCAAGCGTGGGAGCCAACTCCCGCTACATCCAGTACCGCGCCACGCCGACGACTTCCGACACCTTGTCGACCCCGGCTCTCGAATCGGTGAGCTTCGGGTACAGCACTCAGTCCGACACGACTCCGCCGACGATCGTGAACCGTTCCCCCGCTCCGAGCTCGACGGGCGCTTCGGTCGCGGGCGACGTCACCGTGACGTTCAGCGAGCTGATGAATGGCTCGACCTTCAACTCATCGACGCTCCGTCTTCGAGCCAATGGCGCCGGGAGCGACGTCACCGCAACGGTCAGCTATGCCGGGACGGTCGCCACCCTGCATCCGAACGCGAACCTCGCCGCGAACACGACTTACGGGGTCACGCTCGCGGGCACGGTGACCGACTTCTCCGGCAATGCGCTCGGCGCCGATGCCACCTGGAGCTTTACGACCGCGGCACCCATTGTGACTTTCACGGACACAACGGTTTCCGACTTTTCCGCCGGGGCTACCGGCGCGAACACAGCCGTTTCGCAGACCGGCGGCGGTGAGGTGATCCTGAACCCCACCGTCAACGAAGAGTTCGGTGGCGCGGCCTTGCCGGCGTCCTGGACCGGCGCCGCCTGGGGCGCCGGCGGAACCGTTACGGTCAGCGGCGGGCTCCTGACGGTCAATGGCGCCCGCGCAACCACGAATACATCGTACGGTCCGGGTCGTTCCCTTGAGTTCGTCGCCACCTTTGGCGCGGCGGGCTTCCAGCACGTCGGTTTCGTGGCTGACTCGGACTCGAATCCGCCCTGGATCTTCTTCAGCACCAACAACACCACGACGACCCTCTACGCGCGAACGCACACGGGCACGGCGGCCGTCAATAACGCGATCGCGGGGAGTTGGATCGGTTCGCCTCACCGCTATCGGATCGAGTGGAACGCCTCGAGCGTGGCTTTCTACATCGATGGAACCCTCGTCGACACACAGTCCGTTTCGATCAGCAACTCCCTTCGTGTCCTGGCGAGCGAGTTCAACAGCGGCGGCGCGGCCCTCGCCGTGGATTGGCTTCGCATGACGCCCTATCCCGCCTCCGGCACGTTCCTCTCCCGGATTTTCAACGGCGGCTCAGGTGCCTCGTGGAGCTCGCTCGCCTCTCACAGCGATCTCCCGGCGGGCACGAGCATCGTTCTCTCCGTGCGGACGGGCAACACTCCGACTCCCGACGGAACCTGGTCCTCGTTTGCGACGGTCGCCGGCTCCGGGGGTCCGCTCTCGGCGACTTCACGGTACCTGCAGTATCGAGCGGAGCTCGCGACGACCGATCCGCTTCGGACGCCCGCTCTCCTCGACGTCACGCTGAGCTATACGGCCGGAGCAAACAGTCCGCCGGTCGTGACGAACCCGGGCAATCAGAGCAATGCGGAGGGGGCGAGCATCACGCTTCCGATCTCCGCCTCCGATCCGGACGGCGACACGCTTTCGTATTCGGCCACCGGTCTGCCGCCGGGCCTCACGATCAATGCCGGCACGGGAACGATCAGCGGGACCATCTCCTCCGGCGCGTCATCCGGCAGTCCGTACTCCGTCACCGTGACCGCGACGGATACGAGCTCGCAGCCCGGCAGCACGAGCTTCACCTGGACGGTGCCCGCCCCACCGGCGGTTTCCACCTTCAGTCCAACGAACGGCGGCGTCGGAACGAGCGTCGTGATCACGGGGACGAACTTCAGCGGGGCGACCGCCGTGAAATTCAACGGCACCAACGCGACCTTCGCCGTCGATTCGGCGACTCAGATCACGGCCACGGTTCCGGCCGGTGCGGCAACCGGCTCGATCTCGGTCACCACGCCGAACGGAACGGGGACGAGCGCCGGCAGCTTTACGGTGACGGTGCCGCCGACGCCCACTCCGACGCCGACATCGACGCTCACACCCACGCCGACCCCAACGCCGACGCCAACTCCCACTGCGACGCCGACTGCGATTCCGCCGACGGCGACTCCGACTCTGACACCCACACCGACGCCGACCGAGACACCAACACCGACGCCGACCGAGACACCCACCCCCACCCCGACTCCACTGATTCCGACAGTGATCCCGACGCTGATTCCGACACTGATTCCGACACTAATTCCACCGACGGCAACGACCACGCCGACAGAGACGCCGACTCCAACACCGACATCGACGCCGGTTCCGCCGACGCCGACTGCGACGCCAACGGAGACGCCGACACCGACTCAGACTCCGACAGCGACGCCGACCCAGACTCCGACCCTGACGCCGACCTACACGCCGATTCCGCCGACGGCAACCCCGACGCCGACTTCGACTCCAACGCCGACTCCGGTTCCTCCGACGGCGACGCCGACCGAGACGCCCACGCCGACGGCGACACCGATCCCGCCTACGGCGACGCCGACCGAGACGCCCACGCCGACGGCGACTTCAACGCCAGTCCCGCCGACGGCCTCTCCAACGAACACTCCGACGGCAACGCCCACTCACACTCGGACTCCGGTTCCGCCGACGGCCACTCCAACGAACACTCCGACGGCAACGCCGACGCACACTCCGACTCCAGTGCCGCCGACCGCGACGCCAACGAAGACCCCGACGGCGACGCCGACCGAGACGCCCACGCCGACGGCGACTTCAACGCCAGTCCCGCCGACAGCCTCTCCAACGAACACTCCGACGGCAACGCCCACTCACACTCGGACTCCGGTTCCGCCGACGGCCACTCCAACGAACACTCCGACGGCAACGCCGACGCACACTCCGACTCCAGTGCCGCCGACCGCGACGCCAACGAAGACCCCGACGGCGACGCCGACTTCGACTCCAACGCCCGTTCCGGCGACCGCGACTCCGACGGCGACTCCCACTCAGACCCCGACAGCGGTTCCGCCGACAGGGACGCCGACTCGCACTCCGACCCCGGTCCCGCCGACGGCCACTCCGACGGACACTCCGACGGCAACGCCGACGCACACTCCGACTCCAGTGCCGCCGACCGCCACGCCAACGAAGACCCCGACGGCGACGCCGACTTCGACTCCAACGCCCGTTCCGGCGACCGCGACTCCGACGGCGACTCCCACTCAGACCCCGACAGCGGTTCCGCCGACAGGGACGCCGACTCGCACTCCGACCCCGGTCCCGCCGTCGGCGACACCCACGTTCACAGCGACCACTCCGCTGCCGACATCAACTCCGACGCCGGGATCCGTTCCGAGCGCGCCATCCGCGCTTTCCGCGACGGCCGTCTCGTCGAGTCAAATCGATATTGCCTGGAAGGACAACTCTGCCAATGAGAGCGGCTTCAAGCTCGAGCGGGCTTCGACAGCTAATGGTTTCTGGCTTGTGATCGTGACGACCGCGCCGAATGTGACGGCGTATTCGAACGGCGGTCTAAGTGCCTCGAAGGCCTACTTCTACCGTGTCCGTGCCTTCGGGAGCACCGGGGCATTCTCGGCCTACTCGAACACAGCGTCCGCTACGACGCTGGCGGGCACCGCCACACCGACTCGAACGCCGACATCCACGCCTACGATCAATCCTCAGACTCCGACGCCCACCGCTACGCCGACGGCGGTTCCCTTCACGCCGACACCGACCCCGACACCAACTCTGACGGCAGTTCCGCCGCCGGCGACTCCCACCCGGACTCCAACGGCGATATCGCCGACCGCGACTCCCACGCGCACGCCGACAGCAATTCCGCCCACGGCGACCCCGACTCGCACTCCGACGACGCTTCCGCCGACTCCGACCCCGACACGCACCCCCACGTCGCTTCCGCCGACGCCCACGCCGACTCGCACTCCTACGACTATTCCGCCGACGCCGACGCGGACTCCCACGGCGATTTCGCCGACTCCGACACGGACGCCGACGCGGACTCCGACAACCGTTGCCCCGACGGCAACTCCGACTCGGACGCCAACAGCTCCCGCCCCTTCCCCCACGCCCACGCGTACGCCCACGCCGACTCCGACGCCTCCCGGCGCCAGCGTCGGAGACACGACGGTTGCTGACTTCTCGTCCGGGACCCCCTCCCCGGGAACCGCCGTCTCCCAGATCGTGAATGGTGAGGTGATCCTCAACCCGGTCGTCAACGAGGAGTTCGCGGGAACTGCCCTGCCCGCGGCCTGGTTCGTAACGCCCTGGAGCACAGGCGGCGGAGCCAGCGTTTCCGCCGGGTCGCTGACGCTAGACGGCTCTCGGTCCGGTACGAACGCGACGTATTCCGCAGGGCGCTCGCTCGAGTTCGTCGCGACCTACGGCGGAGGCCTCAATCAGCACGTCGGCTTCGGCGTGGATTACGTCAGTGCGCCGTGGGCGATGTTCAGCGTTGCTTCCGACGGCACATTCAACGCGAGAACGAATAATGGTTCGAGCTCCAGCGAGACTGCGCTCTCGGCTTCTCTCCTCGGTTCTCCCCACCGCTATCGGATCGAATGGGGTGTTTCGAGCGTCCTCTACTTCGTGGATGGGGCTGCAGTGGCCTCACACCCCTTGACGCTCGCCACGGCCATGCGTCCTCTCGCGAGCGACCTGACCGTTGGCGGAGGATCAGTTTCCGTGGACTGGATCCGCATGAGCCCGTTTGCCGCCTCCGGCAACTTCGACTCTCGAATCTTCGACGCGGTCCAGAGTCGGACATGGGGTCTGCTCTCGTGGTCGGGTGCTCTCCCGACCGGGACCTCGGTCGCTCTATCGGTTCGAACGGGCGACACTCCGTCGCCCGACGCGTCCTGGACAGCCTTCCAACCTGCCAGCAACGGCTCCACGATCGGCGCCTCCTCGCGATATCTCCAGTACCGCGCCGTCCTCTCCACCACGGTTTCCCTTGCCACGCCGGAGCTCCAGGACGTCACGATCGGCGGAACCGCCGGAATGCCGACGATCTCCGGCTTCAATCCGACGAGCGGAGGTGTGGGTGGGAGTGTCGTAATCACGGGAACGAATTTCGGTGGGGCGACTGCGGTCAGGTTCAGCGGAACGAGCGCCAGCTATGTCGTCAACTCGGCCAGTCAGATTACCGCTGCAGTTCCGGCTGGAGCCGTGACCGGTCCGATCGCGGTCAGCACGCCTGCAGGAACAGCCACTACCGCGAATGCCTTCACGGTCCTTCCAAGTCCGACGATCAGCAGTTTCTCCCCGACGAGCGGTACCGTTGGCAAGAGCGTCAAGATCAATGGGACGGGCTTCACCGGGGCGACTTCCGTCAAGTTCAATGGGGTGAGCGCGAGTTTCACGGTCAACTCGTCGACGCAGATCAACGCGATCGTGCCAACGGGCGCCACCACCGGAAAGGTCACCGTGAGTACGCCATCGGGTGTCGCAACCAGCGCCGGAAACTTTACCGTTCGATAGTTTCTCTACTCAGTTCTTCCGATCCGGCGCTGCCGTAACCTCCGTCGGGTCACCGGTCTCATGGTCCTCGATCTGGAATCGGAGGAAGTCGTGGATGGCGGCCCGGGCCTCCGCGTCCTTCGACGCGATCCGCACGCGCCCGCCGGCCTCGGTCTCTTCGAACTTCCACTCGATCGACGCTTTCTTCCGCTTCATCGTGGGGACGCCGGGGGGGACCCGGTCGTGGATCAGCATCGGAGCGTCGAAATCCCCCTGAGCGAACAGCGTAGCGATGTGTCCGAGGTGTCCGCGGATCGCGTCCCGGCTGGCCGTGTCCGCGGGATCGTTGGCGGACACCTCGATGGACCCTCCGTCTGAAGACAGCCGGAAGTGGTGGGTGGTCTTGGCGTGATCGAAGCCCATGACGTGATCACCCCGCTCCGCGACCTTCGCGCGGTGGCAGTCCTGCGCCGAAGCGGCGGAAGCGCCCAGAGCAGCCGTGGCGATCAGAAAAGCGGGAAGTACTCCTCTCATGATCCATCCTTTCGTTTCCGGCGGTCGAACGGGAGCGCCCGAAGGGGCGACGAGCGGACCGCCGGGTTGGAGGCGAGCGATTCCAGGAGGCGGGCCGGGTCGCGGCGGCCCGCGTTCGCCAGGCGGTCGTCCCAGTCCCGGAGCGTCCGGAGAAGGTCCGCTCGAAACTCCGAAAGATCCGAGAGCTGCCGCTCGACGTCCCGGAGCTTTCGACCGGCGAGCTCGCGGACCTTCCGGCACGGGGGCCGGCCGCCGTCCCGGTCGCGGAGGAACTCCGCCAGCTCGTCGAGGCTGAAGCCGACCGCGAGCGCGCGCTGGATGAGCAGGACGCGGTCGAGGGCCTCGGGCGGGTAGGCGCGGTAACCGTTGGCGAGACGCCGCGGCTTCCGGAGCAGGCCCCTTCGTTCGTAGTGCCGCAGCGTATCGGCGCTCACGCCGGCCCGGCGGGCGACCTCGCCGGATCGAAGCTCGCGGGAACGCCCTGTTTCTGCCACGCCGGCGAGTCTAGACCCCCGAATCGATTCGGGGGTCAAGCGCTCTTTTTTTTACGCTTTCGGGCGAAAAAAGAGGTCCCTTGCGGGACCTCTTGTGCACGAGCGCAATCGCGCCCGGTCGGATTTATCCGCGAAGGGTGCTGGCGGTCACGTCGTAGGTATCCACCCTCGGCGTTCCCACGATCACGGAGTTGAGCTTCGCGAGAACCTGCGAATACGTCGAGGTGTTGTAGGCCTCGGCGCTCTTGCGATCCTGCCAGAGGCTGATGGCGACGGCGCCGTTCGGGTTGACGAACGTCAACTCGTTCTCGAAACCGTTCTGCAGCCGGAGCATCGGAAGCACTTCGCTCTCGATGAGAGCCGTGAACTCGCTCTCTTTCCCGGGTTTGATCTGAAAATGGACGTTCCGTGCGAACTTCATGACGCTACTCCTCAATCCTTGAAACAGATGGTCTCCGTCGGGGAGAACCGAGGGAAGGACGGCGACAGCAAGGTACCGAAGCCGGCAGGACCGTTAGACGCTTCTGACCCTACCACCTTATGGAAAGTCACGTATGCGCGGCGGGCACTGCGCTTTGTCCGAGAACCGCCTACGGTCTGATCGAGAGGTTCTCGTAGGCGACGGTCGGCAGCGCGAAGCCGAGGGAGTGGCCTTCGACCTCGGGACGCACGAAGTGGTACACCTGCTCGTGGAAGAGCGGGATCATTAGCGCGTCCCGGGCGATCAGGTCCTCCAACTGTCGGTAGATCGAGTGGCGAACGTCCGGATTGACTTCCGACCGACCTCTCTCGACGAGCTCATCGATTTCCCCGCTGCCGATCATCCGGCCCCAGAAACCCTCCTGCGATTGAAGGACGCCATTGGCAAACGTGTCCGCGTCGGGGTAGTCCGCCACCCAGCGTCCGACGCCGAGGTCGACGTCCGCCCTCTTGATGAGATCCAGAAACCCGCTCATCGTCGTGTTGACGGGATGGATAACGAATCCCATCTCGCGGAAGGCCTCCGAAAGCTCTTTCAGAAGGGCGGCGTACTCGCCGAAGTAGCTCGGGTGAACCGCCGCGGTCAGCTCCCGGGTATCCTTCGAGACCGTGTAGTTCACCGACTCCGCGGTAACTGTCGGGCTCTGTTTTTCCCGGCCGTGGCCCGGTGCGTATCCGAGCAGTCCCGGAGGAATCAATCCATGCGCCGGAATCGCGAGCCTTCCCAAGGTCCGGCGAACGGTTCCCGCGACGTCGACGGCCTGGGCGAGGCTTCGGCGGAGTTTCACGTCTGCGAAGATCGGTCGGCGGACGTTGAAGCCCACCATGTGCGTGGAAAGCCGGGGGGACTCCCGGTACCCGGGACCGTGGCGCGGGTCACGCCGGAGCGCCTCCACATCGGCAGGAAGCAGATCCGACGCGATCGAGAGCCGTCCCGCGAGAAACTCGCTTCGCGTCTCCTCGGGAGACATACCGAACCGGAAGACGACTCCCTCGCTCTTCGGATAACCCTCGCGCCAGTAGAGGGGGTTTCGCTCGAGCTGGAGCCGCAGGTCGGGAGCGAAATCGACGACGCGAAAGGGACCGGTTCCGACGCATCTGTCGCGCCACGTTCCCTGGACTCTCGTCGTTCCCTCCGGAACGATCGCCGCGGCCGGCTCCGACATCAGGGCGGGAAAAAAGGGAACCGGTTTCAGGAGATCGATGAAGAACTCGGTGGGCGAGACGATGTGAAAGCCCTCGAGGCCGGTCGCCTCACGATCCAGGAGCTGTTTGGCGCCCCGGATGGGCGAGAGCGGCCAGCGGGCGTCGCTCTCCTCGTCCAGGAGGAGCCGCTCGAAGGAGTGGCGGACATCGCGGGCGGTCAGCGGCCGTCCGTCGTGGAATCGGATTCCCGGCCGGAGGCGGAACCGGTAGCGCAGTCCGTCGTTCTCCGCGGCGACTTCCGAGACGAGCCAGGGAATCACGACGGCGCCTTCGGTCTGGCGGGTCAGCGTGTCGAAGACGTTCGTGAGGCACTCCGCCTTTTCGACCGTACTGTCGATGGAAGGGTCGAGGGATCGAAGCGAGCCCGCGATGGGAACCTGGATGACGCCTCCGCCGACGCGGCGGGCGGCGGCTGGTCCCGCGGCCGGTGCCTGAGTCTTGCCGAGGTCGGTGTAGTTGACGAAGGGAGCCGTGCCGCGAAGCTGGAGTCCGCGGACCGACGGGCTCGCGATCCGATAGTCCACGTCGTGGAAGAGCGGCACGAGGACTCCCGACTCGAGCATTCGGTCTTCGAATTTCCGGTAGAGGCACTCCCGCAGATCCGGATCGCTCTCGTGTCGCGCTTCCTCCAGGATCCGATCGGTGTCGGGTGAGGAAAAGTACCCGCGCAGGAGACCGTTGCCCGAGTGAAACAGGGTGAACGAGAAATTGTCCGGGTCGTCGTAGTCGGCGATCCAGCGTCCGACCAGCAGGTCGATCCCGGAGTTCTCGTTCCACGACGCGAGGTACTCGGGCATCGTCTTCGTCGCGATGGAAACCTCGACGCCGAGCTCGGCCCAGCTCCCGAAGAGCGCGGACATCAGTGCGCCGTACTGATCACCGAAGAGCGGGTGAACCGAGGCGCGGAGGGGAATCGGACTCTCGAGCCCGGCGGATCGAATCATCTCCCTCGCCCGGTCGAGTGAGAAGTGCGGCTGCCGGCGTCCCGGATCGTGGCCGAGGATGCCCGGCGGGAGAAGTCCAGTCGCCGGGAGCGCGAAACGTCCGAGCGCTCCCCACACGAAATCCTGGGACCGGACCGAGTTGGAGAGCGCCTGCCGGAGCTCGACGCTCGATGCCGCCGGGCTCGAGGAGTTGAAGAGCACGAAATAGGTGTTCTTCTTCGGTTGCTCGACGAGCCCCGAGCGCAATCGCGGTTCCCGCAGGATCGCTTCGCGATCCCGTGGAAGCAGGTCTCGCGCGAGATCGATCTGTCCCGACCGCAGTCCTTCAGCGATGGCGGAAGCGGAGAGAGAGCCGCGGAACTCGATTCGATCCAACGCCGGGGGGCTCTTTCGATAGCGGTCGTTCCGTTCGAGGACGGCGCGCTCGGGCGTCTTGACCGTCAGGCGAAACGGCCCGGTTCCCAGCACGGTCGCCGCCGGTCCCCCTTCCGACGCCGCTTCCAGGGCGATCGAGGTCCGTCCGTCCGTCAGCAGGGCCGGATAGATGGGGAGGGCGTCGACGAGGCGAATTTCGATTTCCTCTTCGGAAGGTGTCGTGATGCCGGAGACTTCCGGCGCGGTGCCGTCGAGATAGTCCTTCACGCCGACGATCGGAATGAATGCTGCGGGCGCCGAAGCCCGGGAGAGATTGATGGAGCGTTCGAGCGACGCCTTGACGGCATCGGCAGTCAGGGGGACGCCATTCGAGAACACGACGCCCGGACGAAGGCGGAGCCGCACGGATTTTCCTCCATCCTTCAGCGTCCATCGCTCGCAGAGCGACGGAGTCGGGCTCCCCTGCGAATCGGTCGTCACGAGCGTCTCGAAGACGTTTGCAACGACCTCACTCTCTTCGGTCGTCTGATATGTGCTCGGCTCGAGGTCATCGATCGGATTCGCCATCGCGACCACCAGCGTTCCGCCCGACGGGGTCTCCTCCTCGACTCCTTGCGCTCCCAGCTTCAGGCGATCGATCTCGGCAACGTACCCGCCAGCCTTCGCGTATTCCCCGCGCATGTTGGCGACCGCGGCCGCCAGCGAAAGTAGCTTCTGCAACGATTCGGTCTTCGCGATCGCGTGGGCGATTTCGATCCCGCGCTCCGCCCACTGTCGCGTTTCGTCGGTCCGGCGTCCCTGCCAGGCGGTGTCCGCGGCGAACACGATGGCGCCCAGGGCCTTTTCCGACTGGCTCTCCCGCTCGAAAACCGCGACCGCCGCATCCGCCTCGCGGAGGGCCGCGTCCGGGCTCCCGGCCATCCGATTTGCCTCGGCCAGCAGGAGCCGCGCTTCGCCCTCGAGCGTCCGGTCGCCCTTCCACTCCTCGTCTTCGAGGAATTCGAGCGTGGTCTTCGCTGCGCGGATCGTGTCGTCCGGGCTGAACGTCTCGAGCGACTTCCGCGCGAGATTCAGTCCGTAATCGACCGTCTTTTCCGGAACATCACCCTGAGAGAAGTGGTGGACGAGCTCGGGATAGATCCGGTCGAGCCGACCTGCGTACCGCTTTTCGAGAAGCTCGGCGTACTTGCGGTGGAGCGACCGGCGCTTGCGTCGCGCGAGAGCACCGTAGAGGACGTCGCGCACGATCCCGCTCGAGAAGGCGAGCCGGTCGCCGTGCGACTCCCTCTCCTCTTCGAGAATCCCTTCGGCCAGAAGCCGGTCGACCGACTCGTCCAGGTTCCGGGCGCCGTCGGAGAGAGTCTCAAGATCTCGGAACTCGAAGCTCCTCCCGAGGACCGACGCCGTCGAGAGAAGGTCGCGGAGTTCGGCGGGAAGGCGTTCGATCCGCTTCTCGACCGCCTGCTGGATCGTCGCCGGGAGCGCATCGGAGGAGATCCCGACCCTCTTCGAGAAACTCCAGGCGCCCGTGTCGTCCTTCGCGATCCCCCCCGAGTCGATCAAGGAGTGAAGGAGTTCCTTGGTGAAAAACGGGTTTCCTTCGGTCGCCTCGTGGAGCCTTCGGCACACCTCCTCGGACAGCTTGGAAGCGCCGACGACCGATTCGACAAGAGCCCGGTGTTCGGAGGGCGAGAAGGAGCCCAGGGTGATCGATACGAAGCGCGGGTCGTCCGCGAACGAGTCCAGCATTCGGAGGAGAGCGTGTCGCTTGTCGGTCTCCGTCTGGCGGTAGCTTCCGAGGAAAAACGTCGGCGTGGGACCGAGCCGGCGCACGATGTACTGAAGCGCCTCGATCGAGACCTCCGCGGCGTGGAGGTTTTCGAGGATCAGCACGAGCGGTTTTCCCGCGGCGATGCGCGCCAGCGTGCGCGCGAGCAGCTCGAAGATCTGGACGCGATCTTCGGCTTTCCGCTCCGCGGCGGAGGCGACGCGCGAGTCGCCGCTCATCGCGGAACGCAGCTCGCCGATCTCGGTCAAGAGCGGGAAGAGCGAAAGCAACTCCGGCGCGAGATCGGAGAAGTCGGGACGCTCGCTGGCCGAGCTTCCGGAATCTTTCGTTTGAAAGTAGTCCTGGATGAGCTCGCAGAAACCCTGGTACGAGAAGGCCCGGTCCTGCTCGATGAAGCGCCCGTAGAGAACGCGGATCTTTCTCATGGTCGCGAGCTTTTTCAGCTCCTCGACGAGTCTCGTCTTCCCGATTCCCGGCTCGCCGGCAACCACCGCGAACTGGCACCCGCCCGCGATTGCGGCGTTCAGCCGGTGCTGCAGCTCTGTAAATTCCTTTTCCCGCCCGATGAACGCCGACGGAGGCGGCCGCTGCAGCGTCCGGCTGGCCGTCAGGACCACCGACATGCCGTATTCGTCGCTGCGGAGGCTCGAACGGTGCCTCCGGAGAACCTCGGCGAGATACCCGGCCTTCTGAGGACGGCGCGCCGGGTCCTTTTCGAGACACTGGAGGACGATCGTTTCGAGCTCCTCCCGGATCTCGGCTCCGAGGGCGCGCGGCGGCTGCGGGACCTCGTGAACGATGCGATAGATGACGGACTGCATCTCTCCCGAAAAGGGGGGCTCGCCCGTCAGGCACTCGTAGAGCACGACCCCCAGGGAATAGATGTCGGAACGCCCATCGAAGGCGCGGGACGTGACCTGTTCCGGGGAGAGGTAGTTCACCGTGCCGATCAGCGTGCCGGTCTTGGTCAGACGGTTGTCGGTCGAAGCGTGCGCAAGACCAAAGTCCATGACGCGGACTCGCACGCTTCCCCCCTCGTCGCGCACGACCATGATGTTCTCGGGTTTGATGTCCCGGTGGACGACGCCACGCGCCTGGCTGTATTCGAGCGCGTCGGCTACCTGGATTCCGATGTCGAGGACCTCTCCGAGACGAAGCGACCCGTCATATAGGAGCCGCCGAAGGTTCGTTCCCTCGACGAGGGGCATGACGAAGAAGAGAGAGCCTTCGTGACGCCCGAGGTCGTGGATCGGGACGATGCCGGGATGATCCATCTGGGCGACGATCTGCGCCTCGCGCTGGAAGCGCTCCTCGATCTCAGCCGTCAGCTGCGCGGAGCCGATCACCTTGACCGCCACGTCCCGGTTCAGGATTGGATCGCGGGCACGGTAAACGACTCCCATGCCGCCGCGGCCGAGTTCGGCGGCAACCTCGTAGCGATTGGCGAGCTTCGTGCTGAGTATCCGGGGCTCCGATCGGGTAAGAAAGCCGGGAAAAGAGCGAAAAGACTATCAGGCTCGTCGGAGTCGGCGCTCCGCCGGATAATCCGGCCTGTGACGAGCGGCTCGAGTCCAGGTGGCCGCCGGGCCGGCACGGAATCGGGCCGGTTCACGGGACGGCGTTTGAAGTCCGCCATGTCCTCCTGGCGTTCCTCGATCCGCGCCCCGGACGTGCTCGTCGCGAGCATCCTCGCAGCGCTCTCGCTTGGCCTCGGCTCCTACGTGTTCGCGAGAGCGCAGGCCGCGACTCATCTCGCGTTCACGCAGCGAGCGCAGCTTCTCCAGGCGGCGGTCACCGAGAAGTTGAGGCTGCCGGAGGGGGATCTGACCGCACTCTCCAGTTTCCTCGAATCGGTCGGGAGCACGACGCGTCAGCAGTTCCGCCTACTGGCGGAGCCGATGCTGAAGCGCAACCGCCTCGTGTACGCGTTCGAATGGCTTCCGATCGTGCTCGAAGCTGACCGCCCCGCGTACGAAGCGGAGGCGGCCTCCGCGGGTCTCGCCGGCTACGAGTTCTGGGAAATCAACGGCGGGCAGCGGCGCCGGGCCGGACGCCGCGATTTCTACGTGCCGGTTCACTACATGGAACCGCCGAGCACGCTCGCACTCGGCTTCAACATCGCCGGCGATCCGGTCCGCTGGGGGACGGCCGAGCGGGCCCGCGACTCCGGCGGCATCTCGGTTTCTCCCCCCTTCCAGTTGGTCGAGGACGCTGGGAAATCGGACGTCCTGCCCGTGGTCGCCATGTACGGTCCGGTGTACCGGGGGGGAGATCCCGGCACGGACAAAGCGCGTCGTACCACTCTGTCGGGCTTCGCCATGGCAATCTTCCGACCCGCTCCGCTGGTCGCCTATGCCGCATCGACGATGGATGCCTCGGGCCTCGGTCTCGTTCTCCGTGACCCGGATGCCGTCCAGAATCCGCTGTTGGCGGAGCGGCCGGCGCGAGCGCTCACGACGCCGCGGCGTTCCAACTTCGATCTCGTGTTTCCGGTGGATTTCGCCGGCAAACGCTGGACTCTCACGGTCTTCGCGCTTCCCGGCGCGTTCCTACCCTCGAAGCGGGGCGCGATCGGGATCGCGTCAGCCGGCGTCCTCGCCGCCCTGCTCGGCTTCGCCACGGTGACCTCCCTCCGGACGATTACGCGTCTGCGCCGCCAGGTGGAGAAGGTCGGACCGTACCGCCTCGTCGCGCGGCTCGGCCGCGGCGCCATGGGCGTCGTGTGGGAAGCGCGCCATGCGCTGTTGCGGCGGCCGACCGCGGTCAAGCTGCTCGCGCCGGGCTCCCAGGGCGACCGCTCGCTCGCGCGATTCGAGCGCGAGGTCCAGCTGACAGCGGGCCTGACGCATCCGAGCACGATCGCGATCTACGACTACGGGCACACCGGCGACGGCGTCTTCTACTACGCGATGGAGCTCCTGCACGGCATCAACCTGATGCAGCTCGTCGAGCTCGATGGACCGCTGCCGCCCGGGCGCGTCGTGCATCTCCTGCGTCAGGCGTGCGGTGCGCTGACGGAGGCCCACGCCGCCGGACTCATTCACCGGGACGTCAAGCCGGCGAACCTGATGGTCTGCGTCCACGGCGGGATCCCCGACTTCCTGAAGGTCCTCGACTTCGGGCTCGTCAAGGACCTGGGCGGCGTCTCGGACCTCACGCAGGCCGGCCCTCTCGGCGGTGGCGGCGATGCCGGGCTCTCGCAGGACGGATCCCTCCTCGGAACCCCTCTCTACATGGCGCCCGAGGGCATGAGCGATCCGACGCACGTGGACGCGCGCGCCGACATTTTTGCCGTCGGCGCCGTTGGATACTTTCTGCTGACCGGCAAGTCTCCGTTCTTCGGGAGAACCGCGCTCGAGGTCTTCCGGATGCAGCGGCACGGACCTCCGCCTCCGCTGTCGCAGACCGCGCGGCATCCCGTCCCCGACCTGCTCGACGAGACGATCGGGCGATGCCTTTCGTTCCGGCGCGACGATCGGCCGGCGTCGGCAGAGGAGTTAGAAGCGATGCTGGAGGGGTGCGCGCTGGCGGCCGTCTGGAGCCGGGAGGACGCGCGGGCCTGGTGGCGGGACCGGGGCCCGATCGCGCTCGCGGCGGCCCGCGCACAGCGGGAGGAGCGGGAACAGGTCCTGAGCCTGGCCTCCGGCTCCCACGCCAGAGGCTGACGTTTCGGCGCAAAAACGGCGTCGGCGAGGCGCAATAGAATCGGCCGACAAAGCGAGGTCCGAAATGTTGACCGTCGACGGCGCCTTCGATCGGATCGGCTCGGTTCTCACGGACAAGGGGTACTCCCGGGCCGAGGAGCAGAGTTCCTCGAACGCCGGAGACCGGGTCGCCGTGTTCACTTCGCCCGAGATGGCCGTGCGCGTCTGCTGGGACGAGAAGGCCCGCCTCCTCGCCCTTCAGATCGACGCCGACGGAGGGTGGGTCGACTTCGCCCGGCTCGGTTTCGGACCGAAGGGTCTCGAAGAGAGCGCGGTCGATGCGCTGGTTCGGAAGGTCGGCAACGAGGTGGGTGAGACGTCGACCGACTCGGATTGACGCTTTCCGCCGGAACGCGTCTCGGGCCCTTCGAGATCCTCGCGCCTCTGGGCGCGGGAGGGATGGGAGAGGTCTATCGGGCCCGGGACTCGCGGCTCGGTCGCGAGGTCGCCGTCAAGGTCCTCTCGGCCGAGTTCTCTGCCGACCCTGACCGTCAACGCCGATTCGAGCAGGAGGCGCGATCTGCGTCGGCCCTGAACCATCCGAACATCGTCACGATTCACGAGATCGGGTCCTCGGGCTCGACGGTGTACATCGCAATGGAGCTCGTGAACGGCGGAACTCTGCGCGACCTTCTGGACGCCGGGGCGTTGCCGACGAAGAGGCTTCTCGACGTCACGTTTCAGATTGCCGACGCGGTCGCGAAAGCGCACGCGGCCGGGATCGTCCATCGCGACCTAAAGCCCGAAAACGTCATGATCACGACCGACGGCGCGGTCAAGGTCCTCGATTTCGGCCTCGCCAAGCTCCAGAAGCCCCCCTCGGGGGAGTCATCCAACCTCGAGACGGCGCAGCAGACGATCGCCGGATCCGTGGTCGGTACGGTGGGATACATGTCGCCGGAGCAGGCGAGCGGCAAGGCTGTCGACTTCCGCTCGGATCAGTTCTCCCTCGGCTCGATTTTCTACGAGATGGCGACCGGGAAACGCGCGTTCCAGCGCGCTACGAGCGCCGAAACCCTCACAGCGATCATCCGCGAAGACCTCGCGCCCGTCGGATCCGTCAACGTGCCGGTGCCGTTCCGCTGGATCGTGGAGAGGTGCCTGCAGAAGGATCCGGAGGAGCGCTACGCCTCGACGCGGGATCTCGCGCGCGATGTGCGGAGCGTCCGCGAGCACCTCTCCGAGGTCGGCGTTTCGAGCGACGTCACCGGTCGAGCGGCTGTCCCCAGATCCCGCCGCAGGTCTTCGCTTTTGCGCGCAAGTCTTGTGGCCGTGGCCCTCGCGGCGGCCTTCGGGGTTGGGATGCTCGCCCAGAAACGTCTCGGTCGGTCCTCGCCCCCCTCTTTTCAGCAGATCACTTTCGGGAGCGGCACGATCCATTCCGCGCGCTTCGCGCCCGACGGGCAGACAATCGTGTACAGCGCGGCGTGGGACGGGAATCCCCGCAAACTCTTCCTCAAGCATCCGAGCAGTCCCGAAGCGCTGCCCCTCGAACTGCCGAGCGCGAACCTTCTCTCGATTTCACCGTCGGGGGAGATGGCAATTGCGGTCGACTGCCGACTCGCACACCCCTCCGTCTGCGAGGGCACGATGGCGCGCGCCGCGCTGACCGGCGGGTCGCCGCGCGATGTAGCGGAACACGTCCAGGAAGCGAGTTGGACGCCCGACGGCTCGAATCTCCTCGTCGTAAGGGACATCGCCGGCAAAGCCCGGATCGAGTTCCCGATCGGCAAAGTTCTCTACGAGACGACCGGCTACATCAGCGACGCGCGACTCTCGCCGAAGGGAGACTCGATCGCCTTCATGGACCATCCCTATTCTCAGGACGACTCGGGCACCGTGGCGCTGCTCGACCTGACGGGCAAGAAGACGACGCTTACGAGCCGGTGGAACAAGGAGGGCGGTCTCGCGTGGTCGCCTTCGGGCAATGAGATCTGGTTCACGGCGACGGACACCGGAGCGAATCAGTCGCTGTACGCGGTGACGCCCTCGGGCAAGGTCCGCGTCGTGATCCGCGTTCCCGGAGGGATCAAACTTCAGGACGTGGCCCGGAACGGGCGCGTTCTCCTGGCGCGAGGCGCCTCCCGGGTCGGCACCCTGGGTCTCCTGCAGGGGGATTCCCGCGAGCGGGATCTCTCCTGGCTGGACTACTCCTTCGTCGCGGACATCTCGCCGGACGGCCAGACGTTGCTCTTCGACGAAGAGGGGGAAGCGGGCGGCGCCAACTACACCGTCTACCTCCGGAAGGCGGGATCCCCGGTCGTGAAGCTCGGCGAAGGAGCCGCGTTGTCGCTCTCGCATGACGCTCGGTGGGTCCTCGCCGCGCTGTCGAGCCCCAAGCCCTTCTTCATGCTTCTTCCGACCGGTGCAGGCGAGCCGAAGCGGCTGCCGATGGAGACCGTGAGCCCGGAACAGGCCGCCGCATGGCTGCCGGACGGGAGGATCGTCTTCGCCGGAAACGAGGCGAACCGGGGCGTGCGGCTCTTCGTGCAGGGCGTGGATGGGGGAAAGCCGCAGGCGATCACGCCGGAAGGGATCGCGACCGCGTTTCCGGGCTTCGCGATCTCACCCGACGGGAGGCTGGTGGCCGCGATCGGGTCCGACCGTCGGGGAATGCTCTTTCGGATCGCGGGTGGAGAAAGCCGCCATATCTCCGGGATCGTCGACGGGGAGTTCCCGTTGCGCTTCAGCGAGGACGGTCGCTCGCTGTACGTCTGGAAGCGCGAGCTTCCGGCGCGCGTCTATCGCGTCGATCTCGCGACGGGCAACCGGGAGCTCTGGAAAGAGCTCATGCCGGTGGACCCCGGTGGTGTCGAGAGGATCTCCAACGTCGTCGTCACGCCGGACGCGAAGTCCTACGCCTACACCTTCAGCCGCCTGCTGTCCGACCTGTTCGTCGTCGAAGGGCTGAAATGATCCGAGCCCCGCTGCCTCTGGAAGCCCGATAACTTCCCCTGGCTCTATCGCGTAATCCCTCGAGATGCCGGGACAAGGAGGAACCTTGAAATTGACGCTGCGCCTGGGCCTTGTCCTGCTTCTCCTGACGGAGATAACCGGCTTCGCTCAGCAGCCGACCCCGGCCCCGACGCCCGCCCCGACTCCCGGCTCCGCTTCCGCGGCCGCGCCGAAGGACAAGGCGGAGGTCGACCCGCTCGCGCGATCCCGCAGCGAGCCCTCGAAAGAGGAGCAGGCGCGGACGAAGACCGGAAAGGGCGCGACACCCGGTAAGGACGAAAAGGAAGCTCCGAAGGGGGGCTACAGGTCGGAAACCTTCGCGGGGCTCGAGCTGCGATCGATCGGCCCGGCGCTGACGTCCGGCCGGATCACGGACCTCGCGGTCGATCCGGAGAACAAGCACCGCTGGTTCGTCGCGTCGGCCGACGGCGGCGTCTGGCGCACCGTGAACAGCGGCGTCACCTTCCAGCCCGTGTTCGACGGCGAAGTCTCGCACTCGATCGGGTGCGTGACGATCGACCCGAACGACCCGTTCGTGATCTGGGTGGGATCCGGCGAGAACAACAGCCAGCGCGTCGTGGGATACGGCGACGGCATCTATCGCTCGGACGACGGCGGGGAGACCTGGAAGAACATGGGGCTGAAGGCCTCGGAGCACATCTCGAAGATCCTCGTCGACCCGCGCGACTCCCGCGTCGTCTGGGTGGCGGCGCAGGGTCCGCTCTGGGGACCCGGCGGCGACCGCGGCCTCTACAAGACGACCGACGGTGGAAAGACCTGGAACCGGTCGCTGACGATCAGCGAGAACACGGGCGTGACCGACGTCGTCATGGACCCGCGCGACCCCGACCTCCTCTACGCCTCCGCCTACCAGCGGCGCCGGCACGTCTTCACGCTGATCGACGGTGGCCCCGAGTCCGCCATCTACAAGAGCGTGGACGGCGGCGCGAACTGGCGGAAGATCACGACCGGCCTCCCCAAGGAGGATATGGGCCGGATCGGCCTCGCGGTCGCTCCGACCGCGCCGGACACGGTCTACGCCGTCGTCGAGGCGGCGAACAAGGCGGGCGGGTTCTTCCGCTCGGAGAACCGCGGCGAGACCTGGGAGAAGAGGAGCGACTACGTCCCCGGCGGCCCCCAGTACTACAACGAGATCTTCGTCGATCCGGAGGAGAAGGACCGCGTCTACTCGATGGACGTCTGGATCCAGGTGACCGACGACGGCGGCAAGACGTTCCACAAGCTGGGCGAGCCGTCGAAGCACGTCGACAACCACGTCATCTGGATCGACCCGGAGGACACCCGACACTACATCGTGGGTTGCGACGGCGGAATTTACGAGAGCTTCGACCGCGCCGCGACGTGGCGGTTTTTCGCGAACCTGCCGGTGACGCAGTTCTACCGCGTCAGCGTCGACGAGGCCTCCCCGATCTACAACGTGTTCGGAGGAACGCAGGACAACTTCAGCCTCGGCGGGCCGTCCCGGACCCGCAACATCCACGGAATCGCGAACTCCGACTGGTTCGTGACCCAGGGAGGCGACGGTTTCCAGACCCAGATCGATCCCCAGGACCCGAACACGCTCTATTCCGAAGCGCAGTACGGCGTGCTCACGCGGTTCGACCGGAGGACCGGCGAAAGCCTCGTGATCCAGCCGCAGTCCGCGCCGGGAGAGCCGCCACTCCGCTGGAATTGGGACTCGCCGCTCATCATCAGCCCGCACAACCACACGCGTCTCTACTTCGCGGCGCAGAAGATCTTCCGCAGCGACGATCGCGGGAACACGTGGAAGGCGGTGAGCGGCGACCTGACCCGCCAGATCGACCGGAACAAGTTGAAGGTGATGGGACGCGTCTGGCCCGCGGACGCGGTCGCGAAGAACGCCTCCACGTCGTTCTACGGGAACATCGTCTCGCTCGCCGAGTCGCCTTTCCGCGAGGGTCTCCTCTACGCCGGAACCGACGACGGTCTCATTCACGTGACCGAAGACGGCGGCGCGACCTGGCGGAAGGCCTCCCCGGTGCGCGGGGTGGCGGACGTCGCCTACGTCAGCCGGCTGTCGCCTTCACCCCACGACGCCGGCACGGTCTACGCCTCCTTCGACAACCACAAGAACGCGGACTTCAAGCCGTACGTAGCGAAGAGCACGGACAATGGCCGGTCGTGGACCTCCATCGCCGGGGACCTGCCCGCGCGCGGCTCCGTCTGGGTCGTGATCGAGGACCCGGGCGAGCGGGACCTTCTCTTCGCCGGAACCGAGTTCGGCCTCTACTTCACGCGCGACGCCGGCCGCCGGTGGATCAAGTTGACCGGAGGTTTCCCCAGCGTCGCGGTGCGCGACCTCGCGGTGCAGAAGCGTGAGGGCGACCTGGCGGTCGCGACGTTCGGCCGCGGCTTCTACATCCTGGACGACCTGATGCCGCTGCGCCGGGCGACGCCGGCCGTGATCGACACGGAGGCGGCGCTCTTCCCGGTCCGGCGGCCGCTCCTCTTCATGCCCGAGGCGCCGCTCGGCATCCGCGGCAAGGCCTTCCAGGGAGATTCCTACTTCACGTCACCCAATCCGCCTTTCGGTGCGGTCTTCACCTGGTACCTGAAGGACGAGATCAAATCGCTCAAGAAGACCCGGCAGGATCGGGAGAAGGACTTGATCAAGGAGGGCAAGGAGCCGGACTATCCGACTCCCGAGAATCTCCGCGCGGAGGCGCGGGAGGAGGAGCCCGCGATCGTTCTGACCGTGGCCGACGCCGAGGGAAGCGTCGTGCGGCGCCTCAAGGGGCCGACGACCGCGGGCATCCACCGGATGGCGTGGGATCTGCGCTATCCGCCGGCGACGCCGACCGTCCTCAAACCGCCGGAGCCCGACCCGTTCAGCGATCCGCCGGCGGGTCCCATGGTCGCGCCCGGCCGGTACACGGTGTCGATGGAGAAGGTCGTGCAGGGGCGGTCGACGCCGCTCTCGGGCCCACAGTCCTTCGAGGCCCGGGGTTACTACGAGATCCCGGCCGCGGACCGCGCGAGACTTCTCGCCTTCGAGCGCAAGGTCGCGAGGCTTCAGCGCGCCGTCACGGGCGCGGTCGAGTCGGTGGACGAAACGCGCAACCGGATCGCGCACATCAAGAAGTCGCTCCTGGATACGCCGGCCGCGACCGCGTCGCTCGACGCCGACGTCCGCGCCGCCGAGGCGCGCCTGGCGGAGATCGACATCGCTTTGAAGGGCGACGCGGTCCTCGCGGCGCGCAACTATCCCACGCCCCCCGCGATCGTGGACCGCGTTCAATCGATCGTGGACGCTCAGTGGAACGCGACGTCGGCTCCGACCGCGACGAGCGAAGACGCCTACCGGTTCGCGGCCGAGGCGTTCCAGGGAGAGCTCGGCAAGCTCCGGCAGCTCGTCCTCGTCGAACTGAAGAAGATCGAGGACGGCCTCGAGGCCTCCGGCGCGCCGTGGACGCCGGGCCGGGTTCCGGTGTGGAAACCGGAGTGAGCCGAATTCGGCGGAACGAAAAAAGGAGGCCCCTCGCGGGGCCTCTTCAAACGGCCGTTCTGGGATCCTCGCAGTTCCGCGAGCGCTAACTCCGCATCCGGAGAAACACGAGAGCGCCGGCGGCGAGGAGCAATCCGAAGATCACGGTCGCAAATCCGGACATCGTCGGGACCGCGGCCGGAGCTGCTCCCGACTGGGGCGTAGCCGTCCGGGTCGCGGTCGGAGTCGAGGTTGGTCCGGGGATGGTCGGCGTCGGCGTGACGCCTCCGATGATTCCGCCGCGGTCGCCGCAGAAAGCCAGGGACCCCAGATCCTCTCCGGGGCTCGCGTTCAGAAGCGTGACGAGACCGGTGCTTTCATCGACCGTGGAGAGGCTGTCGCCGTCGCACTCCCCGATGTAGAGCAGGTCGTCGCTGTTGCGGAAAGTTGCGGAATCTGCGCAGTTGGTGTTGAGCGCCGTGACGGAGCCGATGACCGAGGCGTTGGCGGGATTCAGCTGGGCCAGGTCGCCATCCACCGAAACGAGGAACAGGGCACCGTCGTCCCGGAACGCGAGACCCCCCCGCTCCAGGCAGTTCGTCTTGCATGCCGGATCGATAATCCCCACCAACGTGGCGACCGGAGGTGAGGTCAGGCTGATCGTGAAGAGCCCGTCCTGCGTCGAATTGGCGGGTCCCACTCCGTAGAGGACCCCGTTCGCCGGATTGAAGTCGAAGTCGCTCATCCGCATGCAGGTCGTCGGGGCGTTGTTCAACAAGATGAAGCCGAAGGACTGCTCGACCGCGCCCGTTGACTGGTTGAGCCGGACGAGAAAGCTGCACCGACCACCGGCCCCCGTAATCGACAGCATGGGCGGTGTCGTGGTCCGGTTCTCCGCACCGAAGAGCTGCTGCTGGGCGTTGCAGGCCAAAGCCGGCATCTGCTGCCCGGTCGGCGTCGTGCCGGTTTGCGTGAAGACACCGGTGCTCTGGTTGACGGTGCCGAACAATCCGTCGCCGAGGTCATTGCTCGCCCCGAAGAGGATCGCCTCCTCTCCTGCCGAGGCGGTACGTGGAACGACGAGACACAGAAGACCCGCAAGACAAAGACCGACGAGACGCGCGATGCGCATTTTTCCCTCCTCGAAACGAATCCTCGAATCCTGTGTGTTTTCGAGGGCGCGGGCCCTCTGTGACCGAGCCGATGTTCTGCAAACTCTACTCTGTACAATCGCCGCCCGGCAAGAGAACTCCCAGCAATGAGAAAAGTCGGGGAACCCCGCACGCCGTCGTCCGTCGGGAAGCTCGCCGTCCTCATGGTGACGGCGTTCATGGACATGGTCGGCGTCCTGATGATCATTCCGTTGCTGCCGTTCTACGCGAAGTCGATGGGCGCCGGCGGGTTCGTGGTCGGCCTGCTGGTCTCGTCGTTCTCGGTCGCCCAGCTCCTCATGGCGCCGGTTTGGGGTCGCCTCTCGGACCACTACGGCCGCCGGCCGGCGCTCATCGTCGGAATGACCGCCTCCGCGATCGCCTACGTCATCTTCGCGTACGCGGACTCCCTCTGGCTGCTCTTCCTGTCGCGACTGGTGCAGGGAGCGGGCGGTGGAACCGTCAGCGTCATCCAGGCATACGTCGCCGACGCGATGCCGCCGAAGGATCGCGCCCGGGCGCTCGGCTGGCTCTCCGCGTCGACGAACGCGGGCGTGGCTCTCGGCCCGCTGCTCGGCGCGTTTGCGTTGAAGTGGGGGACGCCCGGCCCCGGGCTCCTCGCCGCGGCCCTGTCCGCCGTGAACATCGCGTTCGCGTGGAAGTTCCTGGTCGAATCGCGCGACCCCGCGGAGGCGACCGCCGCGCGCAGCGAGCCCCGCGCGCTCCGACGCTCGCGGCAGGCGGTCCTGGAAGTGGCGACTCATCCGAACGAGCCCGCATCGCGCCTGATCTGGATCTACGCCATCGCCATCGGCGCGTTCCAGGGCTCGACTGCGATACTCGCGCTGTTCCTCGCGGCGCGATTCGGAGTGACCGCGAAGACCATCGGCTACTTTTTCGCGTACATCGGGGTCATGTCCGTCGTCACCCGCGCCGTGATCCTCGGCTGGGCGGTGGACCGACTGGGGGAGGCGAAGCTGTCCCGCCTGGGCCTCGCGCTGCTGGCGACCGGGCTCGCTCTCCTGCCCTTTATGTACCCGCTCGCGAACCCGGTGCTGACGTACGTGCCGCTGGCTCTCGCGGTCGCCCTCATTCCGCTCGGCACGGCGTTCACGTTCCCCTGCGTGACCTCGCTCCTCTCGCGCGTCGTCTCGAGCCGCGAGCGCGGCCTCTACATGGGCGTGCAGCAGACCTTCGGCGGCGCGGCGCGCGTGATCTTCCCGGTCGTCTATGGTTTCCTTTTCGACCGGGTCATGGCGCTTCCGTTCCTCCTGGCCGCGATCCTCGTGGCGGCAACGATCCTTCTCGGGCTCCGGATGGAGAGCTACACCACCGAGACGGCTTGAAGCGCGCTACCGGGGGGAGATGGATTGACCCAGCTCCTTCGAGCGGGCCGTGGCCGCCTCGACGGCGTCCATGAGGATCGCGCGCAGCCGGTTTCGCTCCAGGCTGTGGAGCGCGGCGATCGCGGTTCCGCCCGGCGACGTGACGAGATCCTTCAGCATGGCCGGATGGGTCTTCAGGACCTCCGCCATCTTCGCGGCGCCGAGCACGGTCTGGATGGTGAGCGCGGTGCTGACGTCGCGCGAGAGGCCGACGCGGACGCCCGCGTCGGAGAGGCCCTCGATGATCTGGAAGATGTACATGGGCCCGCTGCCGCTCAACCCGGTGACCGCGTCCAGCTGATACTCCGGAAGCTCGACGACCGTTCCGATCGACTCGAAGATTCTCCGGGCCTCCGCGGCGTGCGCGGGCCTCGCGTGACTTCCGAGACAGAGAACCGTCGCGCTCAGCCGGACGACCGCAGCGACGTTGGGCATGGCGCGGATGACGGGCACGGGCGTGTCCAGGATCGCCTCGATCTGGCGGGTCGGGAAACCGGCCGCGATCGAGATCAGGAGCTGCTCCTTGCGCAGCACCGGCAGAATCTCGGCCAGGACCTGCGCGAGGATCTGCGGTTTGACTCCGAGAATGAGGACGTCGGCCTGGCGCGCGACCTCCACGTTCTGGCCAATGACCCGGATTCCGAGCTCCCGGGCGAGCGCCGCGGCCTTCGGTTTCTTCGGGTGCGAGGCGAGCAGGCTCGACTTCCGGCCCCACTCCGAGGCGAGGATTCCCCGCAACAGGGCCGTCCCCATGTTTCCTGCGCCGATGACCCCGATCTTTTTTGGCGGCATTCCGGCAGTCTACTTGCCGTGACTCGACCCTGCTAATCCGGCGAATCCGAATCCCATGCCGCAAAAGGCTCGATGAAACCTGGCGCTATTCTTGAAGTCAGCGAGTACCGAAAGGGGGTGATGGAAATGGTCAAGAAAAGCAGCAGAGGCGGCAAGATGGCCGCAGCCTAGAAACGCGCCGCGAAGAGGCCGGGCGGAAAGGGTCCCGTCAAGAAGCGCAAAGCCGGCCGAAAGGTCATGTCGAGCTGAAGCGGCGCCGTAGTGGCGCTTGTGGAAAAGGCCGTTCGCGACGGCCTTTTTCTTTTTGCTCGAGACCAAAGACCCGGATCGGGCTCGCGGGAGCGATATAGTCCGAGAACCTACCATCGATGATCATTCTGATCGCCGACGAATCGAGACGAGGAGGACCCAACCATGTCCTTTCAAGGCAAGACCGAACTCATCTACGTGATCGTTGCGCCCCCGGATCAGGCCGCCGAGGGCGACCGCATCTTCGCCAGCCACGCTCCCTGGATGAAGTCGTCCCATCACCGGGAGGGAAACAAAGCCCTTCTGACCTACAACGTGGCCAAGGGACCCGAGCTTTCGAACCCGCTCGATCAGAATTCCGCGCCGACCGGGAACACTGTCTTCATCCTGCACGAGATCTACGAGACCGACGCCGGCGTCACGGATCACTTCGCGCAGGCCTCCTCCGGTTGGAAGGATTTCCCGGGTCTCGTCCAGTGGCTGGGAAAGTGCAAAGTTTCGGGAGTGCCCGCGGCGCCCATCATCAACTCGCTGTGGTGAACCGGATTCACGTCGATAGTCGTCAACAATTGCGTTCCGAAGGAGACTGAACATGTTCAAGAGATGGATACAGGCCCTGGCTTTTCCGGTTCTTTTCCTGGCCGTCGCGGCATTGGTGCCGCAGCGCGCGGAGGCCAAACCGCCGACGAAGGGCGGGAAGACTTTCGTCGTATCGCCTGCGGCGGACATGAAATGGGTGGCTCTGCCGGACGCCCCTCCCGGCCCGATGATGTCCGTGATCTCGGGCGATCCGATGAAGGGCGCCTATACCGCGATCGAAAAGTTTCCCGGAGGTTTCTCGGCTCCGATGCATACGCACCCGGCGGATCACAAGGCCGTGATCATTTCGGGGACGTGGATTCACGGAGAGCCGGGGAAGCCCGAGGTGAGGCTCGGACCCGGTTCGTATCTGTTCCAGCCGGCGGGCCAGCAGCACTCGACGGCCTGCGACGCCGCGTCCGAGTGCGTATTCTTCATCGAGAGCAGCGGAAAGTTCGCAATCAAGGTCATCGGGGACATGAAGCCGGCGAAGTAGGAAAAAAATACTGAGGCCCGCGATTCGAGCGCGGGCCTGGAACCCATGACACTGGCGTCGGGCACGCGTCTCGGCACGTACGAGATCCTCGCGCCGATCGGCGCGGGCGGGATGGGGGAGGTCTACCGGGCGCGGGACAGCAAGCTGGATCGCGACGTCGCGATCAAGGTCCTCCCGGAGTCCGTCGCCGCCGATCCCGGAGCGCTTGCGCGTTTTGAGCGGGAAGCGAAGGCGGTCGCGGCCTTGTCGCATCCCAACATTCTTGCGATCCACGACTTCGGAATGCACGACGGCACCGCCTATGCCGTGATGGAGCTCCTGGAGGGCGAAACGCTGAGCGCCAGGCTCACCGCGGGGCCCATCCCACCCAAGGAGGCGGTGGACTATGCCCTTCAGGTTGCCAGGGGTCTTTCCGCCGCACACGAAAAGGGGATCGTCCACCGGGACCTGAAGCCCGACAACCTTTTCGTCACGAAAGACCGCCACGTCAAGATTCTCGACTTCGGCCTGGCGAGGCGAGTCGAGGTGTTCTCTCCCGGCGGGGAGACGAGCAATCCCACGGTATCCAGCCACACCCAGCCGGGAACCGTTATCGGGACGTTGGGCTACATGTCGCCGGAGCAGGTGCGGGGCCTTCCCGTGGACCATCGCTCCGACATCTTTTCCTTCGGGGCGATCCTTTATGAGCTCCTGACGGGTGCGAAGGCGTTCAAGAAGGCCACCGGGAGCGACACCATGGCGGCGATTCTGCGAGACGAGCCGCCGGAGCCGGCGGATTCCAGCAGAGACGTTTCGCCCGGCCTGGACAACATCGTTCGGCATTGCCTGGAGAAGGATTGCGACAACCGCTTTCAGTCCGCCAGGGAAATCGTCTTCGCGCTTTCGGAGGGCACGTCGCTGTCGTTTACGAGCGGCGCTCGGTTCGTGGAGCGACCGTCGGCCGACAAGCGATCTCCGGCCGGCAAACGCAAGGCCGTCTCCCTCATCGTCGCGGCGATTCTTCTTCTTGCTGCCGCGGGAGTCTTTCTCTGGCGAAGGTCAGACTTCTGGCGAAGGTCAGACCCGAGCTCGGGCGAAGTGGCGGCCGTCAAGCGGGTGGCCGTGCTGCCGTTCGAAAACCTTGGCGCTGCCGAAGACGACTACTTCGCCGACGGAATCGCCGATGAGATCCGCAGCAAGCTGACCTCGCTGCCGGGGGTCGAGGTGATCGCGCGAGGCAGCTCGACGCCCTACAAAAAGACGAGGAAGACTCCCAGTCAAGTCGCCCAGGAGCTCGGAGTCGGGTATCTCCTGACGGCCACCGTCCGATGGGAGAAGAGCGGAGAAAGCAACCGCGTCCATGTCACCCCCGAGCTCGTCGAGGTTGAAGAAGGCCGGTGCTCCCACGGCGAAGTGGCAACACCGGTTCGACGCGTCGCTGACGGACGTCTTTGCCGTGCAATCGGCCATCGCATCGCGAGTTGCCCAGGCGCTGGGTGTCGCGCTCGGGGCGGGCGAGGAGAAGCGACTTTCGGAAAAGCCCACCCAGAACCTTCCCGCCTACAACGCCTACCTCAAAGGCGAGGAGATCTGGAACGGCACGGGTGACGATGCCCCCAGTATCCGGAAAGCGCTCGGCTTCTACGAGCAGGCCGTGGCGCTGGACCCCGATTTTTTGCAGGCGTGGGCGCGCGTATCCTGGGCCAGCTCGATCCTGTACGCCAACAGCACACCCACGCCCGCGCTCGCGGGGCGTGCCCGATCGGCCGCAGAAAAGGCCATTGCGCTCGCACCCAACCGCCCGGAGGGGTACCTGGCGTTCGGCCACCACGAACGGTTGGTTTCCAAAGACTTCAACGCCGCGCTGGAGCAGTACGCGAAGGGGCAGCGCGTTGCGCCGGGCAACGCCGATCTCCTTTATGGAACGGCGCGTGCCGAGGAAGGCCTCGGGCGCTGGGATGCCGCGGTGAAACGCTTGAGGCAGGCGGCGAGCTTCGATCCCCGGTCCGCTGTCAATTTGACGGCTCTCGGCTACGCGCTCCAACGTCTCCGGCGCTATCCCGAAGCGAGGGAATTCTACGAGCGCGGGCTTGCACTCGCGCCCGCCAATCTGAGTCTGATCGGAGAGACGGCCATGACGTTCCTGGGCGAGGGGAACCTCGCCGGCGCCAGGGCGGTGCTCAATGCCGTCCCGAAAGATGTCGGATCGATCGAACTCGTGGCCTACATCGCGAACGCCAATGACCTCGTCTGGGTTCTCGACGAACAGCAGCGAGAGCTGCTCCTACGGCTCACGCCGAGCGCGTTCGACGACGACCGGGGCGCATGGGCCCGCTGCTTGAGTCAGGCATCCGCCCTCGAGCGCGACGCGGCGAACGTCCGCGTCTACGCCGAGGAGGCCAGGCAGGCATTCGAGGAGCAGCTTCGCGCAGCTTCGGATAATGCGCAGCGCCACGTCGTTCTCGGCCTCGCGCTGGCATACCTCGGTCGAAAAGAGGAAGCGATCCGGGAAGGAGAGCGTGCCGTCGCGCTCGATCCGGTGGAAAAGGATGCGTTGAGAGGCCCCTACTACCAGCACGAGCTGGTTCGGATCTACATGCTCGTCGGGGAGCCGGAGAAGGCGCTCGACAAGCTGGAGCCCCTCCTGAAGATCCCCTACTACCTATCGCCCGGCTGGCTCAAGATCGACCCCAACTTCGACTCGCTGCGCCAGAACCCGAGGTTCCGGAAGCTCGTCGCCGGCGGGTAAGTGAAAGTGGTGCGCCCGCCGCGATTCGAAGCGGAGACTGTGTAGCGAATCCCAGCGTACGGCGACTTCTCGAAAAAGAAGGAGAGCTATGAGGCAAGCGTTGTCGCCGAAGAATTCTTCCGACTCGGGTGGGTGCGCCCAAAAAGAAGCAAGGGTGCGTTGGCGCACGTCGCCCTCGGTCATCCTCTGGATGGCCCTCACCTGTGGCCTCGAAGCCGCGTCGGTCCGTCCGGGCGAACCGGTGACGTACAACACCTTCCAGGGTCAATCGCTTCAACTCGTCCCGTGGTTTGGAAAGTCTGTCCTCGTGTTGACCCTCGACGGCTCGCTCGATCCAAGGGGGATGGCGGACCTGGTTTCGGGGGTGAATCGAGCGTACTTCGTTTACCGACAGTTCACCGGGCAGACCCCGGCACCCTTGTCGACGACGTTCCTCGACGGCCGGGCCACTGTGGCGGAAGTGCCGGACGGAGCGACGTGCGGCGCCGGCTGCGGGTTTCTGGGCTTCACCGGGATCGAGCTCACCGCCACGACTTTCGGAGCGCTCTACGAGGGGATTCGACTGCACCGTCAGTACGACCAGGCCGTCTTTTACGAGCTCGGCCGCAACTTCTGGTTTTACCAGAAGCAGCTTGGCGCGCTGGACCCGTTCGTGACCGGTTTCGCGATCGCGAACCGCTTCGTGTCCATGGAGCGCGCTCACCTGGAAGGCGGCCCGTTCGGAACCTTGCCTTTCGACGAGTTCAAGCGGTCCATACTCACCGACCTGCTCGACGACTACCTGGCAGATCCCAGCCTCGACTGGCGAAACACTCTGCTGCTGAACGTCGGTCCCCCGAACACGCACGGCTGGGGCGCAGCTGACCTGGCAGGCGCGATGATGTATCGGATCTATTCGGAGCACGGATTTGCGAAGTACAGGGCGTTCTGGGCGGAACTGGCAGGACTTCCGCTCGCGACGAGTCCGGAATCAGCAGTTCAGAATTTCGTTCTCGCGGCGTTTGCCGCCACCGGCGAGGACTATGGATACCTCTTCAAGGCGGAATTCGGCGGCTTGCCCTGAGCAGAAATATGGTGCGCCCGCCGCGATTCGAACGCGGGACCTTTAGCTCCGGAGGCTAACGCTCTATCCGGACTGAGCTACGGGCGCAAAGAACGAACGACTTGGGGTGAGTGGAGGGATTTGAACCCTCGACATCCAGATCCACAGTCTGGCGCTCTAACCAGCTGAGCTACACCCACCGCGGGAACCGGGGAGTCTAAAGCAAACCGGGCTCCGGTGTCATTCCGGTCCTCCCGTCATCCCGAGCGAAGCGAGGGATCTGGCGGCTCGAGTCACGTCAGGTTCCTCGTCGCTACGCTCCTCGGAATGACAGGCGGTGTCAGGCTATCGCTTCGGCTCGGTTCCCGGGTTCTTTCCGATGTAGCGCACCTCCACGGTCTTCAACCCGTAGGAGGACCGCACGCGGTCGCCCTGCACGAACAGGCGGACCGGACCCTCGTTCTCGGGGAGCGGGCCGGCCGCGCTCTCAGCCACGAGGAACACGCGGGGATCGGCGCGGTGCATCAGGAGCTCGCCGACCGAGAAGACCACGGTGTAACCGTCCCGCGCCGTCACGACGACGATCGCCGGAGCCGTCTTCCGTTGTCCGGCCATCGACCGGGTGTCGAGGTTCGCTTTCTCGAGGACCTCGAGGAGCGGCAGGCCGTGGTACACGATGGCGTCGCCCACGGCCGCCTCCACGTTGATGTCCATGCGTCCTCGCCCCAAAAGAGACGCCGGGGTGACCGTGCGGTCGGCAGCTCCCGGAATGCGCAGGGTGGGCGGCTCGGCCGCGCTCCCGACCGCGGCCGCGGCGACCAGGACGAGCGCCGCGGCCAGGAGCTTTTTGACCGCGAGCGTCGTCGCGTGTTCCTCGAGAGACACGTCGAGGAACTGCTCTTTCTCGCTGAAGCTCGTCACGTTCGAAAGATGCTACGTTTCCGGCGGACGTGAAGCAAGCCGCGCGACTCTCCCTTACTCTGGTTGTTCTCTGCTTCGGGTGCGGCTCGCCCGCGAAGGAGGTCCGTTCCGAACCGGCGGCGCGAACTCCGCCCGTGGAAGACCTCGACGTCGCGACCCGCGCGACGAGCGCGTCCGGCCCCAAGGTCCGTCGCGCTCCCGTGATCTGGATCGGCTTGGACGGGCTCGACTGGGAGATCCTCGACCGGCTCGCGAGCGAAGGGAAGATACCGAACTGGAAGCGTCTCGTCGCGGAGGGCTGGTCGGCGCGGCTCGAGACCTTCTTCCCGCTGATCTCTCCGATCCTCTGGACGAGCGCGGCGACCGGCGCCACCCCCGATCTCCATCGAGTCCTCGATTTTCAGGAGGTCGACCCGAAGACCGGCGCGAAGGTCCCCATCTCGGGAAGCTCGCGGGCGGTGCCCGCCGCGTGGAACGTGGCGTCGGCCGCGGGGCGCAAGGTGGGCGTCGTCGGATGGTGGGCGACGCATCCGGCCGAGGAGGTCAATGGCTTCTTCGTATCGGATCGCGCGAGCCCGATCCTCTTTCAGGACCTCTCGCTCTCGGGCGCCGCGTTCCCGGCGGCGCTGGAGGCGGGCGTCGCCCAGGTCGTGGGCCGCGACGGCCGAGTGACGCCCGAGGATCTCGCGCCCTTTCTCGACGTGCCCGCTCCCGAGATCGCGAAGGCGCTCCTGGAGAGGGAGAGCTCCGGTGGCCGGACCCGCCAGCCGGTCGCCGGTCTGGCCCGCGTGCTCGCCGCGACGCGGGTTTCTCACCGCATCGCGCGGGACCTCTACGACCGCGAGCGGCCGGACCTTCTCGCGCTCTACCTGGAGGGGACGGACGAAGTCGGCCACCTCTTCGCCCCGGACACTCCGCCGAAGCTCGAGTGCACTCCGGACGCGGACGTCGGCCGATATGGCCGCGTCGTCGACACGTACTACGCCCTCGTCGACCGCGTGCTCGGCCAGTGGATGCGGCGGGCGCGCGAGGACAGCGCCACTCTCGTCATCCACTCCGACCACGGGTTCAAGTGGGGCAAAGACCGACCCTGCGGTTTCTCCGCGGCGGGCTGGGCGACGGCGGCGTTCTGGCACCGGCCCGAGGGAGTGCTGGCCGCATGGGGCGCGGGGGCTGAACGCGGGCGGGGTCTGAACCCCGGCGGGGGTCAGATCCCGTCTCGCGGGAAGGCGACCATCCTCGACGTCGCGCCGACGATCCTTGCGCTGCTCGACCTCCCGGCGGACCCGAAGATGTCGGGCCGCGCGCTCTCGGAAGCCTTCCGCGGTCTCGCTTCGCCGCCGCGGAAGGACCTGTTCACGACGACGCCGGTCCGGCGGGTCGCGGCGGTGCCCGTAACTGCCGAGAAGGCCAACGAGTACGCGATGAAGCTGATCGCGCTCGGCTATCTCTCGCCGTCCGAGACGCGCCCCCTCGCCGCCTCGGGCGGAGATCGACCCGGCCCGACGGAGGGCGCGTGGAACAACCTCGGCGTCTACCTGCGCGACACCCGCCGCGATTTCCGAGGCGCGCAAGCGGCTTTCGAAAAGTCCCTCGCGCTCGCGCCCGACTACTACTCCGCGCTTTTCAACCGCGCCGTCCTCGAGCGCCGGCGCGGGAAGGCGACGGCCGCGGAGCAGTGGTTCTTCCGTTCGGTGGTCGCGCTCGGCGGGGACCCGGCGCCCGCGGTCGTGGGCTGGGCCCGGGATTACGAGAAGGACGGCAACGAGGCAGCCGCCCGATCGCTGCTCGCGAAGGCGTCGCACGCGTACCCGCAGAACGAGGAGATCGCCCGCGCCCTCGCAATGGCGCACTTTCGCGCTCACGACTGCGCCACGGGGATCGCCGCCCTCTCGCGGTTCGAAGCGTCGAGCACGAATCCGAGCACGTTCAACGTGCTGGCGCTCCTCCAGACGTGCCTCGAGAATCGCGCGGAGGTCGTGCGCCTCCTTCGCCGATCCTTGGAGCTGAAACCGAATCAGCCCGAAGTCGCGCAGTCGCTGCGAAGAGCGGAAGGAAATTAGGGTCGCGGCGCGAGGAGTCTCCGCGAAGTAACCGAGCGGAGGAGCCTCGCGCCGCGGGAGCGGGAGCGCAGCGAGGGATCAGGCGCCCGGTCGAGGCCGGCTTGCCGAGCCGGGCGCCGGTGGCGAAGCCAGATCCCGAGCAAGCTCCAGCGACGGATAAAAAAAGAGCCGGGGCCCCACCTCCCCGGCTCTTTCGGCGAATTCGGAAGTCTGTCGCTAGAAACTATACGTCGCGGAAACCGACAAGCGCCGCGGCGCCGCATAGAGCGTCGGGCGTTCGAAGTTCGGGTTGCGATTGGGGTCACCGACCGCGGGAATGGCCGTGCACGGACCCACGAGGCAGACGTCGTGCTGAACGGTTAGAGCCGGCTGGCTGTTGAAGATGTTGTAGACGCTGGCCCCCACGTTCAACTCGCCCGGCCCGATCCGGAACGACTGCCCGAGCGAAATGTCCAGGTTCGCCCAGGACTCCGTCCTGCGGGAGCCCGCCGACTCGAGGTAGAGGTAATCGGTTCCGTAAAGGACGTCGAACCCGCGGGCCTCGTAGGGGCGCCCGCTCTGGTACCGGAAATACGCGCCGACGTTCGTGTTGGTCGGCAGGACGTAAGTCGCGAAGATCTTCCCGACGTGGGTCCGGTCGCCGGTCAGCGTCCCCGTGCGGTTCGGGTCGTCCACGTACAGGCCGGGGCCGTCCTCGATGTACGAGGACGTGTAGAAGAGCTGGTTGGCGTAGTCGAGGTCCCAGTTGCCCTTCAGCTTCGAGAGCGTGTAGGAGACGTCGAGCGACCAGTTGTCCCGCAGCGCCTTGCGCACCTCGACCGTCCCCGCCGTGTACTTGCGGTAGCCCGGGATGTTGCCGTAGCGGAATCCGGACCCCGTCGCGCGATTGACTCCCGGGAAGTCCTCGATGATGTCGTCGGTCTTCCGATACATCCCCCAGATCTCGGCTGACCATCCGCCGGGCAGCGGTCGCGCGTAGCCTCCGAGGTACTCGTCCGTCTTGGTCGGATCGATGTTCTCGAGAACCCGCTTGCCGGTCTGGTTCGCCCGGACGATCGACGTGATGAGCGCGCCCGTCGTGCGGTTGAAGAAGGCGTCGACGCGGAAGGGGCGCAGCGGCGCCGCGGAGCGCGCGAAGGACTGGTTGTCCATGTTCGAGTAGCGCCCGAAGTTCGCATAGATCTTGTCCCCGACGTTCTTGTCGAAGACGAAGGCCACGCCGATCCGGGGCTGGATCTGGTCCTCGAAATCGAACGTGACGTTGTCCTGGTAGGTGCAGGTCGCGGCGCCGGGCTCCGCCGCGCAGGTCGGGATGTTCGCGTTCGGGATCGTGAAGTCGCCGCGGAGGATGTCGAAGCCCTGCACGCCGTCGTTCGGAATGAACGTGTCCTGGTTGGCGAGCACTCCGAGGTTCAGTGTCAGGCGGTCCCACGTGATCCGGTCCTGCAGGAAGATGCCCCAGGTCTCCCCCTGCGAGATCTGGGGAGGCTGGTCGGACCAGTAGCGTGCGCGGTAGCACGGCCGATCCGCGGCGGGGCCGCAGCTCGCCGACGTCGTGTTGATGATCGACCCCCAGCCGTTGCCGATGCGGTCCAGGTCCTCCTGGTTTTCGTTGTAGGAGGCGCCCGCGCGGATATCGTGCGTGCCCCCGAGAAAACTGGCCAGGTAGGAGCCCTGGAAGCGGTATTCGTCGCGGTAGTAGTCCTGGGTCTGGATGAAGTCATCGCTTCCCGTCACGATCGTCCCGTTGTCGAACCGGCCCACGTTCGCCGGATTCACCGGGTCGAACGGGGGCTGGTAGCCGAACAGGATGACGGGTATCCCGGCGTTGCGGTTTTCGTTGTGGTTGTACTTTGCCTCGAGGGTGAACTGCGGCGTGACGCTCCAGAAACCCGAAGCGACGAAAACCCGGTCCTTGATCTCGGAATTCGACGCGACGGTCGCCGCTTCGAGCGCCGTGGTGCCGTCGTTGGTGACCTCGGAGTCGCGCCAGCGGTAGGAGCCTTCGAGCAGGATGGCGGAGACGGGGTTGAGCGTCAGCTTGCCGAAGAGCTCATCCTGGTTGAAGTCGGAATCCGGGATCGGTCCGGTGTTGTTGACCCGCCCCTCTTCCGTCTGGCGGAAGAAGTTCGCGGAGGCGTAGAAAAACAGGTGGTCCGGGATGATCCGGCCGCCGAGCGCGACTCCGGGCCGGAACCTCTCGTAGTGTCGGGTGAGCGTGGGGTCCTCGCCGTCGGCCGACAGATCGGCCGGCGTATATTCGAGCCGCGCCTCTCCATGGAAGTCGTTGGTGCCGGAGCGGGTCACCCCGTTGACGAGGAACCCGCCGGTCCGCCCGAACTCCGCGGAGATGCCGCCGCGCGTGATGTTCACCTCCTGGATGTCGAGCTCGGCGAAGTCCTGGTAGGCGTCGCCGAAGAAGGGGTTCGTGACGTTAACGCCGTCATAGAGGAACGTGTTGTCCTGACGGCCGCCGCCCGCGTTCACTCCGACGTTGGCGGGCCCGATGGCGACTCCCGTTTCCGCGACTCCCGGCGCGAGCTGGAACGTGCCGGTAAACGTCCGCGCGAGCGGCAGCTTCTCGATCTGTTCCTTCGTCGTCACCTCCGAGATGCCGCTCGCCTTGGTGTCGACGATCGGGGCCGTCGCCGACACTTCCACGGCCGCCGTCGCCGTGGCGCGAAGAGTGGCGCGCACCTGGGTATCCCGCTGCAGAGCCACGATCACCGGCGTCTCGTAGGTGCCCAGGTTCGCGAGCTCGGCCCGCAGCCGGTACTCGCCCGGGATCAGGCCCGTAAACTGAAAGCTCCCGTCGGACAACGTGTAGAAGGTGCGCGGGAGCGGCATCGGCGCGCCCGTGATCGTGACCGTCACTCCCGGCAGGGCGTTGCCGTCGGGGTCGATCACGACCCCGCTCATCGAGCCGTGAGTCTGGGCGAAGAGGCACGGTGCCGCGAGAGACACGAGAACGAGCGCTATGAGGGAAAGTCGGAAACGCATGGACCTCCTCCTTAAAACGACGCGCGGAGCAAGCCCGCGCAGGAACACTTCCGCGTTCAAATCGAACCAGCTTTGTCGGGAAACGCGATCAACGTCGACACGATTCTACTCCCGCTCCGCGCGGACGAGATCGTCGAACTCCTCCCTCCGCCGGACGACCCGGAAGCCTCCGTCCTCGACCCACACCTCGGGCGGCCGCCCCCGGAAGTTGTAGTTCGAGGACATCGCGAAGCCGTACGCGCCGACGTCCCGGATCGCGAGGAGGTCTCCCTCCTCGGGCCGTCCGACGGGAGCGTCCCGCAGAAAGAAGTCGCTCGACTCGCAGATCGGGCCGACCACGTCCGCGGTGATCTGCTCGGCGGACATCCGGTTGTCTGGAACGGGTTCAATGGAATGGATTGCGCCGTACAGCGCCGGGCGCAGGAGGTCGTTCATTCCCGCGTCCGTCACGACGAAGGTTTTACCCGAGCTTTCCTTGAGGTAGAGCACCTGGGTCAGGAGCGTTCCGGCGGGGCCGGCGATCGCCCTTCCCGGCTCGGTCAGGATCTTGAATTCTCCACCCTCCATCTGGGGAAGCACCGCGGCCGCGTACGCCTCCGGGGTCAGCGGGGCCTCTCCGGGGCCGGCCAGGCCGATGCCGCCTCCCACGTCTACGGTCTCCAAGGGATGTCCCTCCCGGCGAAGCTCCCCGGCGACCTCGGCGAGGTCCCTGGCGGCCTGCGCGAGGGGCTCCGGATCCAGGATCTGGCTGCCGATATGGCACTGGATGCCGGTCATGCGGACGTGCGAGAACCGGCGGGCGCGATCGTAGATGCCGGCGGCCAGGCCGATCGCCACCCCGAACTTGTTGTGCCGGCGGCCGGTCGAAATGTAGGGGTGAGACCGGGCGTCGATGTCCGGGTTGACCCGCAGGGCCACCCGCGCCGGCGAGTCGATTCCGGCAGCCCAGTAGTTGATCTTCTCGATTTCGCGCTCCGACTCGGCGTTGATCGCGAGAAGGCTGCAGTCGACGGCGAACTTGATTTCCGCGTCCGTCTTCCCGACGCCCGAGAACACCACGCGGTCGCCCGGAAACCCGGACTCCAGGCACGCGCGCAGCTCCCCGCCGGACACGACGTCTGCCCCGGCTCCCAGACGGGCGAGGCTCGCGAGCAGGGTGAGGTTGGAGTTCGCTTTCGCCGCGTAGCAGACGAGGTGCGGGACCGGGGCGAACGCCGCATCGAAACGCCGGAAGCTCTCCTGGATGAGCGCGGCGCTGTAGACGTAGGCCGGAGTGCCGACGGCTCGCGCGATCTTCGACAGCGGCACGCCGTCGCACGTCAGTTCGCCGTCCTGTCGGAAGAATCCGGGCACGCGCCGCGGATTATCGCTCGCCCACCACCGCTCGGAAAATTTCGTCCAGCGACATGGGCGCGACGCGCACGTCGCTGACTCCGTCTGTCGCGCGGAGCCGCTCGATGCGGGCCTCGTCGAAGTTCGCCACGACCGCATCGACCCCCCACCCGCGAACTCTCACGCGGACCGCGTCGAAGTCGTCGAGCTCGGTGCCGTAATCGGTGCGCGACTCGGTGATCTCGTTGACGTAGGAAATGCGCCGGAAGCGGGCGGTCAGCGAGGAGACCGCGTCGTCGAGGACGAGCCGGCCCGCCGAGAGGAACCCGACGCGGTCCGCGCCGGCCGCCCGACCCGGGTCCGACACGGTGGCGACGACGGTCGCGGTCGGGTCTTCTTCCGCCATCGGCTCGAAGTGCTCGTCGGAAACCACGAGCTCCCCGGAGCGGATCCGCCGGGCGACCTCGCGCCGCTCCCGGCGGGGATCGAGGCCGAAGACGACGACGCGCCCCTCCTTCGGGCGCAGGTCGCCGCGAAGGCATCGGAGTACGACTCTCTTCCCGGCCCCCTCTCTTCCCACGAGGACGTAGCTCCTCCCCCGGGCGACCGCGAACGAGACGTCGAAGCAGGGAGCGATTCCCCGCGCGCGCGCCGTGACGCGGTCGAAGAGGATCGCGGGATCTCCCCGGGGGTCGGATTCCCGAAGCAGGTCAGATCCCGCCGGGCACCTTCAAGCGTTGCCCGCGAAGGGGCGCGACGAGACCTGGAACGAGGGACGTCCCAGGAAGAACCCCTGGCCGTACTCGATGCCGAGCTCGATCAGCGCGTCGCGCTCCTCCTCCCGCTCGATACCTTCCGCCACCAGGGTGGAGTCGATCCGCCCGCCGATCGTGGCGAGGCTCGAGATGATTTCCCGCTTGATGGGGTCCTCTTCCAGGCCCCGGACGAGCGAGTCGGCGACCTTGATGTAGTCGGGGCGCAGGTTGAGGATGGCTTCGAGCCCCGAGTAGCCCGAGCCCGCATCGTCGATTGCGATCTTCATGCCCGCTCCACGCACGGCCGTGAGGATGTCGCCGAAGGACGAGTAGTCGACCATCTCCTTTTCCGAGATCTCGATCACGACGTCGTTGTGGCTGCGGTTGATCGCGGTCAAGTTGCGCTCGTCCAGGAAGACCGGGTGGCGCAGCAGCATGGAGGAGGCGTTGACGAAGAGGCGACGGCTGCCGACGCCGCGCGGGAGGGCGCCGAAGATGGTCTCCAGGCAGAGGGTCTCGAGCTCGACGTCCATGTCGTTGTCGCGGGCGACCGCGAAGAGAACGTTCGGTGTCTCGAAGGGCGAACCCTGCGGTCCGCGGATGAGCGCTTCCCAGCCATGGACGACGCCGTCGGCCAGGCGGCGGACCGGCTGAAACGCGGCGCGGAGCTGGCGGCTCCCCATGATCCGCTTCAAGGACACGCAGAGGTCGATCCGCTCGCGGGTCTGGCGCTGGCTGACGATCTTCACGGCCTCGGCGACCTGCCGCGTCAAGTGGCGCGACGACCTCACGCGGGGGTTGTCTGAGGCGACCAGGCTCGACGCGTGAACGGTCATGAGGTCGACCGCCGTCCCGGCAAAAACGGCGCGGAGCCGCTTGAGGACGTTCTCCTGCAGGCGGGACGCCTCGGCATCGAGAGGGACTCCGCCCCGCCCCCGGGCGGGCGCCGGGAGCGAGTAGAGGATGTAGAAACCGTCCGCGCCGGAGTAGCGGATCGAGAAGAGGTGCGTGGCGTAGCGGGAACCCTCGACGTCCTCGCGCAGGCCGCGCGAAACAACGAGGAGGACCTGGTCGTAGAGCTCCCAGCCGTAGAGCTCTTCGAATCCGAAGAACTTTCCGATCTGGACGTAGATCACGCCCAGGTGCGCGATCCGGTCGTGCGCCCGTTCCGGGTCGTCGAACGGGTGAATCGGCAGTCCCGTGACCCCGTCGTAGATGACGCGGTCGCGGCGCAGCCGGGCGACGGTCTCGTCGGCAGTGTCAGGCTCCGCGGGCGGCGCGGAGCGGATCAGCCGGATGGGTGCGACCGGCCGTCTCGGTTTCATTCTTCCTCCCTCCTGGATCTGTTCTTCAGAAGCTCGTTCACTTTGCGGCGAAGGTCGTCGGCCCCGAACGGCTTCGCGAGGTAGTCGGAGCCTCCGACCTGCATCGCGGTGATGCGGTCTCGGACCTCCTGCCTACCCGTCAGGAAGAGCACGGGAATCTCCTTCGTGGCGGACTGGCGGCGGAGGAGCGCGCAAAGCTCCCAGCCGCTCATGCCCGGCATGTTCACGTCCAGGATCACGAGGTCGGGCACGGCGCGCAGGAGCTCGGGCAGGGCCGTCTGCGGGTCGGACGGCGTGTCGACCTCGATGCCTTCCGGCCCGAGAAGGGCCCGGACTGCGGCCCCGACCGCCGGCTCGTCGTCCACGACGACGACGCGTTTCATGGCGCGGGACACGGCTTTCTCATCGTTTGTGGAAGGGCAGGAGAATCGTCACTTCGGATCCGAAGCCCGCTTCGCTCGACAGGCTGATCTTTCCGCCGTTCGCCTCCAGGATCTCCTTGGTGAGTGCGAGTCCGAGTCCCTTACCCCGCGTGCCGGACGCCACGGCGCCCGACCCACGAAACGCGAAGTCGAAGGCGCGCGCGCGGTCGTCCGCGCTCATGCCCATCCCCGTGTCCTTCACCACGACGAACGCGTGCGGGCCGGCCGCGCCGGCCCGGATTCGAATCTCCCCCCCCTGCGGCGTGTATTTGATCGCGTTCTCGATCACGTTCCGGAACGCGCGCTGCAGCGCGACCGGGTCCGCGGTGACCGGGAGCTCCGGGCGTTCCGCGATGAACTCGAAGCGGAGGCGGCCGCCGTAAGAGAGCCGGTACGCCGTCGCGAGCGACCCCAGGATCTCGACGAGGTCTGCGGCCGAGGGCGCTGGAGGCGGAGGCGCTGGCGGCGTAGCCGCTACCGACACGAGGTCGAAACGGAGCGAGGGGCTCGCCGGGGGGGTCGTGCCGGCCGCCGGTCCGCCCGCCAGCCGCTCGGCGAGCTCGACCTCGCGCGACAGGTTGGCGAGGTACTCGGCGCTCGGAAGCTCGCCGCGCCCCGCGGCCTCGGCGATCAAGTCGGTGTAGACCCGGATGACCGAGAGGGGAGACTTCAGATCGTGCAGGATCTCCTCGCTCGAGTCGCGGCTGGTGACGGCTCGACCGACTGCGCCGGCCGGCCGCGACGTCTCTTCGTCCGCCTCGGAGTCCGCCGACTCCCGCTCGAGTCGCGTGCCGCCCAGGGTTTCGAGCGCCGCGAGGAGCGCCGGCGCCGCCAGCCCGGTCGCCAGAAGCGGAAACAGATCCGCGGCCGCCGGAACCGGGCCTCCGCCGAGCGTCGCGACGGCCGCAACGCCCAGGACCGAGAGCACGGCATAGAACCGGGCGGCGCTCTTGCCCTCGAGGTGCCAGGCGAGGGCGACGCCCACCGGAAGAAGGAGTCCGTACGGGCTGCGGAAGCCTCCGGTCAGCGAGATCGCGCAGAAGAGGAGAGCGAGGTCCGCGAGGGTCGCGAGCGCCGACGCGAACGGGCCGAGCGACGCGCGGAAACCGGCGCGCGTGAACGCGAAGAGAGCGAGGAGCGAGCCGCCCGTCGCGAGCGCGAGGGGCCGCGCTTCCCCCATCCCGAGGGCGAGCGCGAGCAGGGAGAAGAGCGCGAAGAGCCCCGAGGAGGCGATGCGGTGCGAGGAATACGTGGTCATCGGCGGCCACCCGGAGGGGTGGACCGGAGAGCCGGAGCTCGCCCGTCAGAAATACCGGCACCCGACGCGGACTGCGCCACCCGGCATGGGAGCCGAGTGCATCGCCCGGAGGCGGACTTCCCGCCGTTCGAAGGGCAGCCGGACGATCTCGCCCTTCTCCCCTTTGCTGCCGGACGAGAACGTCTCCGCGCGGCGCGCGCGGAAAGCGAGACCGCCGTAACTCACGTTGACGAGCGGCCGCGTCCGCGCTTCCGATCCCACGCGCACGTTCGTGTCGTTCATCGCGAAGCGGGGATGGTGCCGCCGCTCGGTGCCTTCGAACTTCGCCTGCTCGCGGCACTGGTAGAGGCGGAGGTCCGCGACCTTCATGAGGAAATCAACGGTCTTGCCGTCCGCCGGATAGGAAGCGATCCCGTAGTGAAGGCCCACCGTGATTCCGGAGCCGGCGGGTAGGGCCGTATCGGCGATCCGGCCGCGGACCCGCTCCGCCACGGTGAGCGCCGCAAAAATGTCCGTCGACGGCAGGACGAGAACGAACTCGTCGCCGCCCCAGCGGCAGCCCGCATCCACCGCGCGGAGAAGCTCCCGGATGACCCGCGCCGTCTTGACGAGCACGGTATCGCCGACGGGATGCCCGAAGTGGTCGTTCACCGCCTTGAAGTTCTTGAGATCCAGGAGAACGATCGACATGATCCCGTCGCTTCGGTCCGCCCTTGCGATTTCGCGGTTCAGGTGATCCATTAGGAATCGCCGGTTGTAGAGACCCGTCAGCGGATCCGTGATGGCGTTGACCCTCAGAACGGACAGGTCGCTGCTCGAAAGGATCCGGGGCTCCTTCAAGAGGGCCTTGACGCTGTGAAAGTAGTGGAGGAGAACCGTCTGGAGACTGACGGGCGCCCCGAGGCTCACCCTCAGCTCGGCGGTCAGCCCCTCGATCTCGGTCCACCGCTCCGCCGCCTCCCGGGCGCTGTGCGGCAGACCGGTCCACTCCGTCAGCAGCTCGCGCAGAACGTCGGGCCGCTCCTCGGGGCGGACGAGCGAAGCGAGCTCCTTCCGGAAACGCGCGTGGGAGAAGTCCCGTTGGCGGCCGAGCCGCGCCAGGCGGCTGATCCGCTGCGCGCTTCGCTCCCCGTTCAACTTTCCTCCCCGCGACGGGCCGGTGCGAGCCGGCCCGGTCAGAAAAGCTGCTTTCCGCGACTCTGCGATTGCGATGCCCCCTCCAGGGAGCCTTCCCGGGTCAGGCGCGCAACCGCTCCCGCGGTCTCTTTGACCGCGTCGCCCACCGAAAAGACGAGAACGAGCTGACCATCCTTGAGAAGGTCGACGACTTCCCGATCCGACCGCGCCCAGAGGACCTGCGTGCCTGTGACGAGCAGGCGCACGCCGCCTAAGTCCGCGGTGTCCCCGCCCAGCCGTTCGAGGGCCTCGGCGCAGCGCTGGATCCGGACGAGTCCGACTCCCGCCGCCCGGAGCCGCGCGGCGACTCTCAACCGCACGACGTCGGCGAAGGAGTAGCGCCGCTTCGACCCGTAGCCCCGGGCCGCCTCCAGGGACGGTTTCAGGAAGCCTTTCCGGTCCCAGTGGTCGAGCTGGCGGGCCGACAGGCCGGTCAGTCGGGAGACCTGCCCTGTCGAGAAACCGGGCGGAATCACATCGCTGAATTTCATGTGTGAAGTTCGCGCAATGGTACACGCGAAAACGTTGAAAGCTTACCCGTCAGAGGCTTGCGAGGTCTATGGGACTTAAGTAGTATGCGCTAAGACTAAAGTCGAACAAGCGAAGGGCCCCCGGGCTACCGGGAGCGAAAGGGAGTGGGAATCCAATTTCAACCGGGTAGTGGACGGAGTTCTTTCATCACGCACCACCTTCGTTGGCGAATCCGGGGAAAGGAGGAGTGGGGCTCGAATAACAGGACGGAGTCAACGCACCACGAAACGACCAATCACAGGAGGACGGAGTGAAACGATTTACCCTGACCCTGATCGCCTTCGCGCTCGTTGCCGGCACGGCTCTCGCGCAGAACGGCAACCCCTGCCCCGGCGCCAAGGAATATCAGTTCAACATCATCGGCGTTCCCAAGGGGAAGAACCCGGACATGACGGGCAATAACGGCCATCGGCTGTTCGTTCCCCTGACCGGCACGACGAGAATCTATATGAGCGGTGATACCTCCTCGGCGACCGGCCTGCAGTGCGGGAACGAGTTCCGGGTCACGGATGCGAACGCGACCGACGGCACCGGCAGACTGGTCGTCCCGTGCACGAACGTGAATGCCGAGAGCACCGATCCCGGCATTTGCTTCAACGTCTATGCAACCGCCCTCGGCACGCCGGGCGGAAGAGCCGAGGTGGACGTCGTTTGCACCTTTGATGACACCGTCATCGGCGAGCTCGTGGAAGGAAGCTGCGAGGACGTTCCGCTCGGAAGCTTCGACTTCGAGCTCGTTCGCGGTAAGGGCCAGCCGGTGCAGAAGGACATCACCAACTTCATGAGAGCTTCGGGCTGCTTCGATACCGACGGAAGCGGCACGTGCGATCAGGGTGAGAAAACCTTCAACAACATCTGGATCTTCAACCTCGAAGCGCTCCTGGAGTACTTCTGGGAGTACGACAACCAGGGCCTGCGCGTGGCACAGATCCGCTTCTGCGAGGGCACGGAGTGCGGTGGTTTCGGAGTCGTGCCCTAACGTCCTGGTCTGACGACTCCTCTCGAGCGGGGGTCGCAAGACCCCCGTTTTCAAGACCCATGCAAATCGAGCACACCGTTCCGCATTTCCTGGCCGGTGCCGTACTGCTGGCGGTCGTTTCCGCGCAGCCCGCGCTAACGGCTCAGGTTTCTCAGGTTCCCGTGGCAATTCCGGCCCCCGCCGTCGAGGGAATCGATTTCGAGCCACTGCCGGCCATCTATGTCGTCGCTCCGCGCGGGACCGTGAAGGAAGCTTCGCTCGTGATCATCAATCGCAACACGGATCCGCTGAAAATCTTGGGACTAGAGAACCCCAGCCGGCGGTTTACGGCCCGCACCGAGACGCTCGAGGCCGGGCGGCGCTATCGCCTAATCGTGGCTCTCAAAGGCGAGGGTCCCGCGGGCGATCAGCTCGACTTCGTCCGGGTGAAGACGAACCGTGAGAACGATCCGGTTCTTCGGATCCCGGTGAACACCCGGGTCCGGGAGAAGGTCTATACGTTTCCGCAGTCCGTGTTCCTGGGCCGTTTCAACGTGGGTCAGATCAAAGGCGACCCCGAAGCGGGTCGCGCAGCCGGCCAGATGCTCATGGTCTATCGGAAAGGGATTACCGGGTTCAAGATCAAGCTCTCCTCCGACGTGCCCTTCCTGAAGTTTGCTTCCGAGCTGGGGCCTAAGGGCGACCAGTGGGAGAATTCCGTCTGGATCGATCCCGAACAGGCCAAAGTGGGCGAGATCAAGGGAAGTATCTTCATCGAAACGAACGACCCCGAGATCCCGAGGCTGGTCGTGCCGGTCACCGGCAAACTGTTACCGGACTAGGCTCACGACGTCGGTGTGAGAAGGGGAGGCTCCGGCCCCCCTCTTTTTTTGAAGCCTCGCCGGGATCGGCGGGTTCCATTCGACAGTGTGCGTCCCGATAACATTCCCGCTCCGTGTCTGTGTCAACGCTCTCGACCGCGCCGGGCCCCGGCCGCCGGTACCCCTTCGCGAACTGGCTCGCCCTGCGCCGGAACCCGCTCGAGTTCCTGGAGGGGTTAGCGCGCGACTACGGCGACGTCGCGCGATTCCGGCTCGGACCCGTCTTCGTCTACCTCGTCAACGATCCGGAACTGATACGCACGGTGCTCGTCACCCGCGCGGACGCGTACCACAAGGGCCGCGCGCTGGAGCGCGCCAGGCGCCTCCTGGGGCAGGGCCTTCTCACGTCGGAGGATTCCGTCCACCTGCGCCAGCGCCGGCTCATGCAGCCCGCTTTCCACCGGGAGCGGATCTCGGGATACGGCGAGACGATGGTTCGCTACGCCGAGCGCGCGGCGGAGCGGTGGAAGGCGGGCGAGACGCTCGACGTCCACCGGGAGATGGTCGGGCTCACGCTCGCGATCGTGGGAAAAACCCTCTTCGACGCGGACGTCGAGGAGGAGGCGGACGAGATCGGCGGTGCGCTCACCGAGGTGATGGAGCTCTTCCAGCGTCTCCTGATGGTTCCGTTCGGCGAGCTGCTCGAGAAACTTCCCCTCCCCTCGACGCGCCGTTTCGAGAAGGCGCGCGGGCGGCTCGACGCCACGATCGCGCGACTGATCGCGGAGCGGCGGAAGAACCCGCGCGACCGGCGAGATCTGCTGACCCTGCTCATCCTCGCGCAGGACACCGAGGGAGACGGCGGGTGCATGAGCGACGTGCAGCTGCGCGACGAGGCCATGACCATCTTCCTCGCGGGGCACGAGACGACCGCCAACGCTCTGACGTGGACCTGGCACCTTCTCGCGCAGAACCCGGAGGCGGAAGCCCGCCTTCACGAGGAGCTGGATCGGGTTCTCGGCGGCCGGCCGCCCGCCGTGGACGACCTTCCGCGCCTCCGTTACACCGAAATGGTGCTATCCGAGTCGATGCGCCTCTATCCGCCGGCCTGGATCGTCGGACGTCGCGCAATCGTGGAACAGGATCTCGCGGGCTACCGGATTCCGGCGGGTTCGATTCTGCTGCTCTCGCAGTGGATCACCCAGAGGGACGCGCGCTTTTTTCCCGACCCTCTCCGCTTCGATCCGTGGCGGTTCACTCCGGAAGCGGTCGCCGCCCGGCCGAAGTTCTCCTACTTCCCCTTCGGCGGGGGTCCGCGCATCTGCATCGGCGAGGGATTCGCGTGGATGGAGGGGGTCCTGGTGCTGGCGACGATCGCGAGCCGCTGGCGGTTGACGACGAGGGAGGGCTCTCCATCCTCTACGCGGCCGGCCGCGCTGATCACGCTCCGCCCGAAGGGCGGCCTCCCGATGCGGATCGAGCCGCGCCGGGGTTCCGGCGGCTAACCCGGAGCCGGCCTCACCCGCCGCGCGAAGAGCCTCCGCAGCATCCGGAGGATCCACGTCGTCAGCAGCGCGGCCGCGATGACGACGAGCCCCGCGACCACGAGCGCCGCCACAGGGTGGGCCACCACCAGCCACATCAGCACTCCCACGGCGAGGTCTTCGCCGAAAGACGCCGCCCAGTTCGAGAAGGGCTCCGGGCTGGCGTTGATCGCGAGCCGCGTGCTCGCCTTGATCCCGTGGGAGGAGAGGGCGATCGTTCCACAGAGGAGGGCGGCGGCGATCCGCCACGACTCCTGGACGTTGCTGAAAGCGGCGAAGCCGAGCACCGCCGCGGCCGGCGCGCGGATGAACGTGTGCACCGCGTCCCAGACCGTGTCCACCGCGGGGATCTTGTCGGCGACGAACTCGATCACGTAGAGCGCGGAAGCGAGCGCGATGATCGGCACCTGGGAGAGGACTTCGAGCCCCGCCGGAAGCTGCAGCGCCCCGAGGCGGTGGAGGAGCCCCAGCGCCGCCACGGTCCCGTAGAGACGTAGCCCCGACGCGGTCGCCGCGCCGGCCGCGAGTCCGATCTGGGGAAGCAGGCTCTCGAACACGGCGCGATTATCGCGGTTTCGCGGCGTCGCGGTGCGCGAGAAACCGCTTCTGGCAGGCGATCCCCAGCTTCCGGATCTCGGCGAACTCGGGGGTCTTGCGGATCGAGTCGAAGAGCGGTTCCCGGTCCATCGCGGCGTAGCCGCAGTAGTTCTCCTCGACTGCTTTGCGGAGCAACTCCAGGGCCAACGCGTGTTCGCCGCAGAACGCGAGTCTCGATGCCACTTGGTACTTGGGCTCGGAATCGCGGCCGGCGAGAACGTTCTCTCGGAAACCGTCCGGGAGCCGCCCGACGGCGGAAGGCGGCCGACGAGCAAGACACTCTCGCTGCCAGCTCAGAGTCTCCCCCTGGCTCTCCAGGGCTCGCACCGCGTCGTCGAGCTTTCCCTGACGAACGTTCATCCAGGCGATCTGACGGGTGCTGAACTCGGAGCCGGCGTCGAGGTCGAAGAAGACCTTTGCCCGATCGTAGTTGCCGAGGGGGATGTGGGTTACGCCGCACGAGCGCGAGCCGGGATCCTTCGCGTCCAGGAGGAGAGCCGCTTCGCACTCTCGCGCCGACTCCTCCAGAAGCCCGACGTAGCGCAGGACGTAGCCCAGCGTGAAGTGCGCCTCGGCGTCCGCCGGTCTTCGACTCACCAGCCGACTCGCCTCGTCCCAGGCGCCGTTCGCGTCGCCACCCTCCACGCGGAGGAGAATGAGGCGGGTTGCCGCGCTGACCAGATTCGGATCGAGCGAGAGAGCCCGCTCGCAAGCCGCCCGGGAGCGATCGAAGGCCGGAAGGCCACCTCCTCCGTAATGAGCGTAGAAGTAGTAGCGGTCGGCGAGCGCGTTCCAGGCAGGAGCGTAGGACGTATCGAGTCCGACCGAACGCTCGAGCATTCGAAGCGCGTCGAAGTTGGGCTCGGGGTCGTCGGAAAGTGCTGCGCTTCGCAGATACAGGTCGTACGCCTCTGCGTTCTTCGGCCGAGTCGAGCCCTCCGACGATCCCGAGGCCGCTCCGAGGAGCGGGAGAAGGCCCTGGTTCAGGTGCGCGGTGATCTGCTTCTGCAGACCGATCAGGTCGGCGGCGGAGCCGGAGAGCGTGTCGCGCCACACGACCTCGTTGGCTTCGGTGTCCACGACTTCCAGGGTCACCTGGAGCCGATTCGGATCGCTCCGGTAGTGACCCGTCAGGACCCGTTCGACGCGGAGCTCCTTTCCCGCGGTCTGGGGATCGACGTCGGGCTTGTCGTACTTCCGCGTCGCGGCAAACGGGCGGATCGCCAGCGCCGGCATGTACGAGAGCGTCGTCACGATCTCGTCGGGGAGCGCGAGCTTCAAGAAATCGGCGGTCTTGTCGGAACCCAGATTCTGAAACGGAAGAACCGCGATCGACATCTGGGAGCCCGCGCGGCGGCCCGAGGACGTCGTCCGGGCCCGGGTCGTCAACATCCACACGACGCCCGCAACCGCGAGAAGCGCGATCGTGCCACCGATCCGGAAAGGAATCCGTGATCTCGCCGGCGGCGTGGTCGGAGCGCTCGGCAACGGAGTCGCCGCGGCGGTCCGTCCGGACTCGGAGTCGCGCTTCAGGCGCTTCAGGTCCGCGCGCAGCTCCGCGGCCGTCTGATAGCGGAGCTCACGGTCCTTCTCCAACGCCGTGTTGACGATCCGCTCGAGCTCGGCCGGCAGTTCCGGGTTGAGCTTCACCGGAGAGACCGGCGCCCGGTTCAGGATCCCGTCGAAGATGACCGCGGTCGTGGTACCGGAGAACGGCTTTCGGCCCGTCGCCATCTCGTAGAGGACGGCGCCGAACGAGAAAAGGTCGGTCCGGTTGTCGAGCTCTTCGCCGCGCGCCTGCTCCGGCGACATGTACGCGACGGTGCCGATCGCCGAGCCGGGGCTCGTCAGCGGCTGCTCCCCGATCGCCGTCGCCATCGCGGAGCCGCCCGCCTCCGGTGGCCCCGCCTGTTTGGCAAGACCGAAATCCATCAGCTTGACCTGCCCGCGTTTCGTGAGGAGGACGTTCCCCGGCTTGATGTCGCGGTGAATGATCCCATGCCCGTGCGCGGCGTCGAGCGCGTCCGCGATCTGAATGCCGAGATCCAGCGTCTCTCCCAGGGGGAACGGACGTGTCACGAGTCGGTCGCCGAGCGTTTCCCCCTCGACGAGCTCCATCACGATGAAGTGGCGTCCCGCGTCCTCGTCGATGTCGTGGATCGTGCAGATGTTCGGGTGCTCGAGTGCGGAGGCGGCGCGCGCCTCGCGGCGCAGACGCTCCAGCGCCTGCGGATCGTCCCCCACGTCGTCGGGCAGGAACTTCAGCGCGACGCGCCGGCCCAGCTTGAGGTCCTCGGCCTTGTAGACGACGCCCATGCCGCCGCCACCCAGCTTCTCCAGGATGCGGTAGTGGGAGACGGTCTCGCCGATCATCTGGTTTTCGCCGCGTCGCGGTGCGCGAGAAATCGCTTCTGGCAGTCGATTCCCATCTTCCGGATCTCGGCGAATTCGGGGGTTCCGCGGACCGACGCGAGCAGGGGATCTCTCTCCATCGCGGGAACGGCGCAATAGTTCTCCTGGACGGCTTTCCGGAGCAGGCGGAGCGAAAGATCCGGGTACCCGCAGTGAGCCAGATTCTCCGCTGCGTAAAACTTGAGCTCGGAGTCTCGAACCGCCATCAACCCCGCCGCTTCCGCGCCGGCGGTCGCATCCAATTCCGCTCGCGGGCGTTTTTCCAGGCAGGCCCGGACCAGGCGGGAGTTGAGTTCCGTCCCGAGCCCGCGAGCGACTTCCCGCGCTTCCTCGTGTTTTCCCTGGCGCATCAGGAAGGTCAGCGACGCGTTGCGCGCCCACACCGAGCCACCCTCGGACTTCAGATATTCCAGCGCCCGGTCGTACCGGTCGAGCTGGTAGAAACCGATCGCGCACGACCTCCACAACCGGCTGTTTTTCGGATCGAGTCGGCGTGCAACCTCGCACTCGGCGCAGGACTCTTCGAGCAGGCCGGCATAGCGCAGCACGTAGGCCAGGCAGAAGTGAGCGTCGGCACTGTCCGGCCGGCGGCGGAGAAGCTCGGCGGCCTGGTCGAAGGCCGCGTCCAGCTCCCCCCCTTCGACCCGGAGAACGATGAGCCTTCGGGAGATTTCCGGCAGCTGGGGATCGAGCGCGAAGGCGCGCTCTGCGGCAGCTTGGGACCGCTCGATCGCACGCTGACCCCCGTCCGAGTAGGAGCCGTCGTTGTAGTAGCGCAGGGAAAGCGCGTTCCACGCCGGCGCGTAGCTCGGGTCGAGCTCGACCGAGCGCTCGAGCAAAGGAATCGCCTGCTTGTTCGGGCCGGGATCGCTCGAGATCGCGGCGTTTCGCAGATACAGGTCGTACGCCTCCGGATTCTTCGGCTGGGTGGCGCCTCCGGTTCCGCCGGGATTCGCACCGATGAGAGGCAACAGGCCTTCGTTCAGCCGCGACGAGATCTGCTTCTGGAGCGGGATCAGGTCCGCGGCCGAGCCGTTGAACGTCTCGCGCCACACGATCTTGTTGTCCCCGGTCGACATGACCTCGAGGGTGACCTGCAGCCGGTCTCCATCATGGATGTAGTGCCCCGTGAGCACCCTGTCCACCCCCAGCTCTTTTCCGGCGGTCTGCGGATCCGCATCCACCTTGTCGTACTTGCGGACCGACGCGAACGGCCGGATCGCCAGGGACGGCGCGCGGGAGAGCGTCGTCACGATCTCATCGGGAAGCGCGAGCCGCAGGAAGTCCGCGCTCTTTTCGGCTCCGAGACTCTGAAAGGGGAGGACCGCCAGGGACATCTGCGCCGAGCTCCCGGCGGGCGCAGGAACCGAAGGCCGCCGCGTCGCGAACCAGACGGCCGCGCCGACCGTCACGAGGGCGATGGCAGCCGCAACCGATATCCAGGAACGCTTTGCCGGAGAGGGAAATGCGGGTACGGCGCCCGTCCCGGCGGCGGAACGTCCCGACTCCGCGTCGCGCTTCAACCGCTTCAGGTCAGCTTTGAGCTCCGCTGCGGTCTGGTAGCGCAGGTCACGGTCCTTCTCGAGCGCCTTGTTGACGATCCGGTCGACCTCCGGCGGCAGGTCCGGGTTCAACCGCGCCGGCGGCACCGGCGCCCGGTTCAGGATGCCGTCGAAAATCATTGCGGAAGTGCTCCCGACGAACGGCTGCCTGCCGCTCGCCATCTCGTAGAGGGTGGCGCCGAGCGAGAAGAGGTCCGTCCGTGAGTCGAGCTCCTCGCCGCGCGCCTGCTCTGGAGACATGTACGCCACCGTGCCGATGACCGAGCCTGGGCTGGTCAGATGCTGCTCGCCCATCGCCGTCGCAAGACCCGATACGCCAGACTCCATACCCGTCGCCTCGGGCGGCCCCGCCTGCTTGGCAAGCCCGAAGTCCATCAGCTTCGCCTGACCGCGCTTCGTGACGAGGATGTTCGCCGGCTTGATGTCGCGGTGCACGATGCCGTGCGAGTGCGCGGTGTCGAGCGCGTCCGCGATCTGGATCCCAAGATCGAGCATCTGGTCGAGTGGCAGAGTGTGCAGGGCCAACCGTTCCTTCAGAGTCTCGCCCTCGACGAGCTCCATCACGATGAAGCTGACGCCCTCGTGCTCGTCGATGTCGTGGATGGTGCAGATGTTCGGGTGCTCCAGCGCCGACGCCGCGCGCGCCTCGCGGCGGAGCCGCTCCAGCGCCTGCGGGTCGTCCGAGACATCATCGGGCAGGAACTTCAGCGCGACCCGCCGGCCGAGCTTGACGTCCTCGGCCTTGTAGACGACGCCCATGCCTCCTCCGCCCAGCTTCTCCAGGATCCGGTAGTGGGAGACGGTCTGGCCGATCACGGGTTCGATTCCGGAGCCCGCACGGCCGGCTCGTCTTCCAGGAACCGCTCGAAGCCCTCGAGATCCCACGTCACGAGCGTTGCCACGCCGGCCTTGCGGGCGCATGCCGCGATCAGAGCGTCGTAGACCGCACCTCCCCCGATCCCGACGTCCCGGCAGCGGCGCAGCGTTGCACGGTAGTCGGACCCGGCCAGCGCGACGAGGCGGGTCTCTCCCCAGTTCGCGTCGATGAGAGCCAGCGCGTCCTCGGGTCTCAGCCGATGCGGCTCCGGCAGCCGAGTCAGGACGGAGAACGCCTCCGCGAGCGAGTGGGCCGCCAGAACCAGCTTTTCCCCGGCCGCTTCGCGACGCTCGATTTCCCGACGGGTCACGTCATGATGGGTATGCCACCCGCACGCCGCCGCGACCAGGCAGGTCGTGTCGAGCAGGTACGAGGTCACACGTTCTCGCCGCCGTTGCCTCGACCCCGGCGGCGCAGGCGGTCGAGCGTCCTGTCGACGGCCTCCGGCGTCAGCGGCGTGACGCGCTTCCGGGGCACCGCCACCGTCAGCGAGCCTCGCTGGACGAGGCGCACCTCGAGCGGCGCGGGCTCGATCTCGATGCGGCCGTCCGCGACGCGGATCGTCAGCTCCGACCCGGGTTGTATGCCGGCGGCCTCGCGGATCTTTTTCGGCACGACGAGCCTTCCGGCATGGTCGATGGTAGTTTTCATGGTATGCAATTTACCATACGTTTTGCCAGAAACGGATGGCGGGTGGCCCGCGGGCGTCACCGTTCGCGTTTCAGCCCGGCGTCCCAGTTGACGATCACCCGGATCGGAGACTCCGGAGTTTTGTCGAGACGCGTGCTGACGAGGAATCGGTGGCCGTCCGGCATCACGTCGAAGTTCCGAATCCCGGTTTCCACGCGGAAGAGCGGAGCTCCCGTTCCGGCCTGGAGGTTAGCGCCGAGGGTGATCGGAACGGATACGAGCGAGTCGTCCGGCGCCACGTAGAGGAGCTCCTTTCCGTCGCGGCGCCATCGGGGCGCCCTTCCGCCAGAAGGGGAGATGCGGCGCTTTTCGGCGGCGCCTTCCGTGAGTGCCGCGTACACCTCGAGATTCCCGGACTCGTCGGACTGGTAGGCGATCCACCTGCCGTCCGGCGAGAAGCGCGGGTTGCGCTCGTTGAACGGGGAACGGAGCCACGGCTTCGACTGGCGGTTTCCGTCGAGAGGCATTAGCCAGATGTCCGCGGTCGTCGCCGCGTCTTGCAGGAAGACGAGGCTGCGGCCGTCGGGCGAAATGTCCTCTGGTTGCTGGACGCCCGGCTGAATCAGGAACGCCCGCTCGCTTCCGGGCGACCCGACGGTTACCTGGGCGATGTCCGGCGGTCCCTTGTCGTCCACCCGGTAGACGAGCCGCGCGCCGTCCGGGGTCCACACGGGAGCCTTTTCATCGATCTGACCCGAGGTCAACCGGGTGGAGGCCCCGCTCGCGGCCTCGAAGACCCAGAGATCGGAGGTGCCAAACCGGCTGTCCTCGACGTCCACGGCGATGCGATTCCCGTTCGGCGACAGCCGCACGAAGTCGACCACCGCGGGCTGGCCGAGGACTCCGATCTCCTTCCCCTGCCGGTCGAGCCACGCGAGCCGCACGGGAGTCTCCGCGGCCTGGTACGCGAGGACGCCGGCCTGGGAGACCGAGAAGGCGGCGTGCCCCGGTCCGAAGAAGTGGTGGACGTTTTCGGCCAGAAGAGTCGGCTCCCCGGAGAGAGCGGCTTTCTTCGCGTCGAACGGCTGCGCGAAAAGAGCAGTCTCACGGACATAAATCAGGTAGCCCGGTGCCGCGTATTCGAACCGGGAGGCGAGCGGGGTGATCGCGCGAACCTCTCGTGAGTCGAGCGACCCCACCCGCAGCTCTCTCGACTTCATGTTCGCCGCGAGCGCCTGAAAGAGAAAATGGCGGCCGTCGGGAAGGAACTCGGGCCACAGAAGCAGGACCGGGTCAGAGGGATCGACGCCCAGGACGCGAACCGGCTGCCCGCCCCGGTCCGAAACGCGGAAGATTCCCGGCTCGCCCGGTGGGATCTGCGAGAGGAGGATTGTCCCGTCGCGACCCCACGCCCCGAGCCAGTCGATGGTAGCCGGGCAGAGCTCTTCCGCGGGACCGCCCGCGGCCGGGACCTTCTTCACCTTCCCGTCCGCAAAGAACGCGATGAAGCGGCTATCGGGCGACCAGAAGTGCGCGCTCGCGCCGAGAGTTCCTTCGATCTCGGTGAATTTCTCGGAGTCGAGGGGGCGGAGGAAGAGACGGCGCCTTCCGTTGGAGATTGCTTCGACGACGAGACGCGTGCCGTCGGGTGAGATCGACAGGCCGCGGGAGACGTCACCCGGCGCGTACGTCGTGCCGGGCGGGATCGGCACCGCGAATCGCACCAGCCGCGCCGGGTTCGGCGCCTTCGCTGGCCGACGGAGGACGATGGTCGTCAGCGCTGCCGCGAGAAGAAGAGCGATTGCGCCGAGCGCGAGAAGCGCCGGAGGCATCCGGCGTTTCGCGACGGGCGCTGCCGCGATCCCGGAGGTCTCGTCGGTCGCCGGGAGCTGGAGCTGGAACGCGAGGTCGTGCGCGGAGTGAAAACGCGCCTCCGGATCCTTCTCGAGGCAGTGGTGCACGATGCGGTCGAGCGCTGCCGGGATCAGTCGGTTCGTGGAAGAAAGATCTGGCGGATCTTCGCGAAGGATGGCCGACATCGTGTCGGCGGCGGTGTCCCGGTGGAAGGCCCTCCTTCCCGAGAGCATCTCGTAGAGGATCGCGCCGAAAGAGAAGATGTCGCTGCGCGCGTCGGCGGCCCTTCCGCGGACCTGCTCGGGCGACATGTAGCCGAGCGTTCCCAGGATGACGCCGGGCTCCGTGGCCGCGTTGACCGGAGCCGTCGGCAGGTTCGTCTGCGGGCCCGAGGAATCCGCCTGCGTCAGCTTGGCCAGCCCGAAGTCGAGGATCTTGACCCGGCCGTCCTTCGTCACGAAGAGGTTCTCGGGCTTCAGGTCCCGGTGGACGATGCCCTTCTCGTGCGCGGCGGCGAGGCCGCGCGCGATCTGGGTCGCGTAGTCGATCGCGCGGCGCGGGCCGAGCGCCCCCCCGGCGAGGCGCGAGCGCAGAGTCTCGCCCTCCAGGAGCTCGGAGACGACGTACGGCGCGCCGTCGAACGATCCGATGTCGTAAACCGCGGTGACGTTGGGATGGTTGAGAACGCCGGCGGCGCGCGCCTCCTGCTCGAACCGGCGGAGGCGGTCTTCGTCGCTCGCGAACGAGGCCGGCAGAACCTTGATCGCGACTTCGCGGCCCAGCCGCGGATCCCGGGCGCGGTAGACCTCGCCCATCCCGCCCGCGCCGATCGGCGCGACGATTTCGTAAGGGCCGAGACGGGAACCCGCCGGTAAGGTCATTTACCGGGGGATTCTAGCGACCCGGAGACCTATTTCTTCGGCGTCGTCGCGCTTGCGGTGTTCGAGTAGGCCGAACTTCCGGCCGCGTTGATCGCGCGCACGCGGTACGAATACAGCTTGTTCGGAGTGAGGCCGCTCGTGTTCGAGTAGGTCGTGGCGCCCGCCGCAGTCGTCGCGATCAGGGAGAAGGCGCCCCCCTCGCGGGACCGTTCGACCTGGAACCCGGTCTCGTTGGAGGAGTTGTCGGTCCACGCGAGGTCGATACGGTTTCGAGAGACCGCCGTCGCGGTCAGGGCAGAAGGCGCCGCGGGGAGCGCCGGCGGGACCGCCGTGGGAGTCCGCGTGGGGGTTGCCGTGGGCGGGACGGGCGTGAAGGTCGGCGTGGGAGTCCGGGTGGCGGTCGGCGTCGCGGTCGGTCCGGCCGGCGTGGACGTCGGCGTGGGAGTGGGCGTCCGCGTCGGAGTCGGCGTGGCCGTGGGAGGAACCGGGGTCGCGGTCGGCGTCGCGGCCGCGCCCTTGATCATCGTGAAGGAGTCGCCGATCGCTCCGGTCTCGCGCAGGAACGAGGCGTCGAGGCGGTTTCCGTCCACGTCGAGCACCATCGAGCCGAGCTGGTTGAGCGAAATGAACATCGCCGGATGGTTGAGCGTTCCGCCGCTCGCCTGGCCGCCGCTTCCCGCGACCGCGTAAACCGCTCCCTCGTGCGGAGAGATCCCGGACGACGGCTTCCCGTACGCGCCGGTTCCCGACGGACGGCCGCTGCCGGCGTTCTTGATCATCGCCGGAGTGAGAGTGCCCGACGTCCCGTAGTGACCGTCCAGCAGGAACGACCGCTCGTAGGAGTGGCTGTGTCCCGTCAGTACGAGGTCGACGCCGTAGTCCTCCAGGATTGGAAGGAAGTTCTGACGCATCTGGACGAGCTGACTCTCGGTATCGGAGTTGTGGGAGCCCTTGCTGTACGGCGGGTGGTGCCAGTACGCGATCAGCCACGTCTGCGCCGTCGCCGAGAGGTCGTTGCGGAGCCACGTCGCCATCGCCCCGGTCGGCGAGCGGTCCGAGGTCATGGAGTCGAGGCACACGAAGTGGATGTTTCCCCGGTCGAAGGAGTAGTAGTCCTCGGTTCCCGAAGCGAGACCACCCGCCTCGCCGTTCGTCGGCAGCGTGAACATCTGGTAGTAGGGGAGGCTCGCCGGCGGGTTGGTCGATCCCGCGGTGTCGTGGTTGCCGAGCGTCGGCCAGAGGAACGCCTGCTTCAGGATCCCCGGATACATGTTGAACACCGCGTTCTGGTACTCGGCGTCCGTGCCGGTCTCGTAGGCGTTGTCACCGAGCATCAGCCACGCGTCGGTGGCTCGCGTCCCGGCGAACGTGACGTACGCGTTGCGGACAGCCTGCGCGTTCGCGTCCGCGGTCCCGGAGTCCCCGAGGACCCAGATGCGGGTGGGCGAGGCGGTTCCGGGGAGCGGGTGCGTCCGGAAGAAGAAAGTGCTCTCGCCGCCGGCCAGGGTCTCCGTCGCCGTGCCGACCGAGTAGTAGTAGACGGTGTCGGGCGACAGCCCCGTGAGCGTCACGGCGTGTTCCGTGACACCAGCGACCCCGTCCGCCACGCCCGACAGGCTCCCGGGGGCGAGACCGTACCGAACCCGGGAGTCCGTCGCGACGTCCGTCCGCCACCGCACGACCGCGCCGGTCGGCGAACCCCTCTGAAGGTAGGGCCCCCGCGTGACCGAGGCGCCCGTCGAGCCGGAGAGCTCGAGGTCGAAGCTCAGGTCGCTGCTCGTGCCGTTGGCCTGGTGGATCTCGACGGCGAGGACGTTCGTGCCGGCGACCAGGGCGCTCGCGGGCGCGCTGGCCGAAAAAAAGGTGGACTCGTCCGGAGCGCCCAGAGCCACGGACGCGAGGGTCGTCGAGGTCACAGCGCCCGCGGGCATGTTGCCGCGGTGGATCTCGGTGCCGTTGACGTAGACGACCACACCGTCATCGCGGAGAACCCGGAGGGAGAGGCCCGCGAAGGAAGTGGGATCCGCCACCGAAAAGGACCGGCGAAAGTAGGTCGTGACGTACTTCGCGCTGGCATTCGGGCCATACGAGACGACGGTCGCCTCGTCGCCGTCCCCGTAGCCGAGCTGCGCCAACCCGGACGCCCACGATCCGTCGTTGAAGGCAGCGGCGCGCCACGCGGTTCCCTGGTTCGAGCCGTTGTCGAGGTACTTCCACGCGGATCCGGTCGGGACGAGAACGGTGACCGCGCCCGACGCGTCCCGCGCGGGCTCGAGAAACCCGACCGCGATCAGGACGGCCGCCAGCACCCATCTCTCAGCTCTTCGCATCGGGCTTCTCCTTATCCGGGCCGGCCACGCGGAGATTCTCGAGAGCGCTCCGCACTCGTCCTTCCAGCTTCTGCATGGCGCGGGTCTGCCGTTGCCGGGGAGGCAGCGCACCGATCGATCGCTGCGCCCCCCGGAAGGCCTCCCGGGCCTCGGCCGATCGTCCCGCGGCCGCCAGGATTTCGCCGCGTCGTGCGAGCCGCGTCTCCTGCCGCCCCCGGGCGAGGAACGTCCGGTCGAGCCTCGCGAGCGCGCCGTCGAAGTTCTTCCGGTCGAGCTCCAGGTCGACCGCGAGCTCTTCGAGCGACGCGAGCGGACCGAGGCGTGCGATCCCGGCGTCCACGGCGCGGAGCGCCGCGGGCACGCGTCCGGCGTCGCGGAGGAGTCGGGCCCGCTCGAAGTAGAGGTCGGGTCGGGGACGCGTTGCGAGGTCGATTGCCCGCGCGTACTGCTCGTCGGCCGCCTTCGTCGCGCGGAGGAGAGCGAGAGCGCGGGCCAGCTCCCGGCGTCCCTCGGAGTCGCTCGGCCGCGCGCGGACGTACCGCTCGAGCGCCCGCTTCGCGTCCTCGGGCCGTTTCGCCCCGAGGTACGCCCGGCCCGCGCCGAGATCCACGGCGGCCACGGTCGGATCGAGCCGACGCACACGGTCGTAGTCGGCGAGAGCCTCGCGGAAATCGCGCTCGAGCCGGTGGAGCTCGCCGCGGCGCAGGTACAGCCCGGCGTTGCCAGGTTGCGCGGCGATCTCCCGCGTGAGCGCGGCAATCTGGCTCCCGAGGGCGTCGTGGGCCGAGACCTCCGCGGAACACAGGAGTGCCCCGGCCAGAAGGACGGCGAGAGCGCGGCGGGCGCTCCGCCCCCGGAGTGATGGAACTGTCGTCAACATAGTCGAACTGTTTTCGGTTCGCACGGATCGTAACATCGGGCCGGCAGGATCCGGCCCGGGAACCCGCTCAGGACTTTGCGACCTTGAGCTGGGTCAGCAGGAAGGCGTAATCGAAGGCGGCTTCCTTCAGCTTGTCGTACCGGCCCGAAGACCCCCCGTGCCCCCCCGCCATGTTGACCTTGAAGACCAGGGGATTGGAATCGGTCTTCATCTCGCGCAGCCGGGCCACGTACTTCGCGGGTTCCCAGTACATGACCTGGCTGTCGTTGAAGGACGTCTTGACCAGCATGGCCGGGTAGGCCCGCGCCGCGATGTTGTCGTAGGGGCTGTAGCTCTTCATGTACTCGTACTGCTCGCGGTCGCGCGGGTCGCCCCACTCCTCGAACTCCCCGACCGTCAGCGGAAGGGTCGAATCGAGCATCGTGTTGATCACGTCGACGAAGGGCACGCGCGCGATTGCCGTCGCGAAGAGGTCCGGGCGCATGTTGACGACCGCTCCCACGAGGAGGCCTCCCGCGCTGCCGCCCTCGATCGCGAGCCGGTCCTTCGAGGTCCACTTTTCGCGGATCAGGTGCTCGGCGACCGCAATGAAATCCGTGAAGGTGTTCTTCTTGGCGAACATCCGCCCCTGGTCGTGCCACTTCTTTCCCATTTCGCCGCCGCCCCGGACGTGCGCGATCGCGCAGACCACCCCGCGGTCGAGCAGGCTCACCCGGTTCGAAGAGAAGCCCGGGTTGCTCGAGATTCCGTAGGAGCCGTAGCCCGTCAGCAGAAGTGGGTTGCGGCCGTCGCGGGGGACGTCCTTCCGATAGACGATCGAGATCGGGATCGGCGTTCCGTCGGAAGCCTTCGCGTGCAGGCGCTCGGAGACGTAGCGCGTGGGGTCGTAACCGCCCATCACGTCGGTGCGCTTCAGCAGCCGGCGCTCGCGCTTGTCCATGTCGTAGTCGAAAACCGACTCCGGGGTGACGAGGGACTGGTACCGGAATCGAAAGACGTTCGTGTCGAATTCGAGGTTCTCCGCGGTGAACGCCGCGTAGACCGGCTCGGGCAACTCGATCCGGTGCGACTCGCCGGTCCCGAACGAAAGGACGCGGAAGTTGCGCAAGCCGTCCTGCCGCTCGAGAAGGACGAGGTGTCCCGCGAAAACGTCGATCCCCTCGATCATGACGTCGTCCCGGTGGGCGACGACCTCCTTCCAGGCCTCGCGCCGGGGGTCGTCCGCCGACGCGAGGACCACGCGGAAGTTGCGGCCGGTGTCGTTGATCCGGAGGAAGAAAGCCCCGAGGCGGTGGTCCACCTCGTACTCACGGTCCTTCTCCCGCGGCGCGATCAGCCGGAGGGCGCTCTCGGGCTCGTTTCCGGGAACGAATCGGATCTCGCTCGACGTGTGACTGCTCGAGTCGATGAAGACGTAACCGCGACTGCGCGACCGCGACACCTCGAGCGTGAACTTCTCGTCCTTCTCCTCGTAGAGGAGCGGGTCCCCGGCGGTCCCGGTGCCCAGAACGTGGCGGTAGACGCGGTAAGGGCGCTTGGCTTTGTCGTCGACCACGTAAAAGAGAGTCTTGTTGTCGCCAGCCCATGCGACCGAGCTCACCCGCGAAACCTTTTCGGAGGCCAGAGTTCCGGTGCGGAGGTCCTTGACGAAGAGGGTGTACTCGCGGAACCCGGTCACGTCCGTCGAGTAGGCGAGCAGGTTTCCATCGTCGCTCGTTTCCACTTCTCCGAGCGCGAAGAACTTTTCGCCCCGGGCGAGATCGTTGCCGTCGAGAATGACCGTCTCGGGTGCTTCCAGGGATCCCTTCCGACGGCAGTAGATGGGGTACTGCTTTCCCTTTTCGGTCCGGGAGTAGTAGAAGAAGTCCCCCTTCCGGAAGGGCACGGACAGGTCGGTCTCCTTGATCCGGCCGAGCATTTCCGAATAGAGCTCCCCCTGCAGCGGCTCGGTGGGCTTCATGACCGAGTCGGCGTAGGCGTTCTCGGCCTCGAGGTGGGCGCGGACCTGCGGGTCCTCCTTCTGGCGGAGCCAGAAATAGGCGTCCTGCCGCTTTTCTCCGTGCAGGACGCCCACCTTAGAGACCCTCCGGGCCGCGGGAGGCCGGGGAAGGTCGACCGTCGCAGGCGCAGGGGATATCAGCGCGCCGATGTTGAGCGCGAGTACGAGCGAGACGGTCATCGAGCCTCCTCATAGCTCCTCGAAAAAGGGGGCGATGATAACCCTCCGGCGGGGAACTTTTCGTAGAATCGGGTTCTCTTCCGGAGGAGCCCATGAAACAACCCCGAACCCTCGTCTCGTTCCTGTTCGTTTTTCTCCTGGCTGGCCCGTTGCTGTGCGACTCGGGTCACGAGCACAAAGAGGGGGATCCGACGAAGCTGGGGAAGGTGCACTTCCCAGTTGCCTGCAGGCCCGAATCGCAGAAAAAGTTCGACGTAGCCCTCGCGATGCTCCACTCGTTCTGGTATTCGAAGGCGGAAAAGGCATTCTCCGAGGCCGCGGCGGGCGAACCGGGCTGCGCGATGGCGCACTGGGGAGTCGCGATGAGTTACTTCCACCAGATCTGGGAAGCGCCTCCACCCGACGACCTGAAGGCGGGCCTTGCAGCGATGGCTGCGGCGCGCACTGCGGGCGCAAAGACCGAGCGGGAACGCGACTACATCGAGGCCCTCGGCGTCTACTACGACAAGTCCGACTCGGTCGATCACCTCACGCGCTTTCTCGCTTACGAGAAGGCGATGGCGGATCTCGCGGCGAAATATCCGAAGGACCGGGAGGCCTCGATCTTTTACGCGCTGACGCTGAACGGCGTCGCGCTTGCCGTCCCGCCGGACAAGACGTATGCCCGCCAGAAGAAGGCGGGCGCAATTCTCGGAGCCGATCTTCCGGCAGATGCCGCAGCATCCCGGCGTCGCGCACTACATCATCCACAGCTACGACTTTCCGACGCTGGCGGACCGGGCCCTCGACGCCGCGCGGCGCTACTCGAAGATCGCCCAGGACTCGCCGCACGCTCTTCACATGCCGTCGCACATTTTCACGAGAATGGGCCTCTGGGAGGACTCGATACTTTCGAACCTCGCTTCGGCCGAAGCCGCCCGCCGCGACGTTAGGCGCACGTATTCGGAGGCGGGATCTGACCCCTCCGGGATCAGACCCCGCGACAATCTCCGGTCCTTCGACGAGCTCCACGCCATGGACTACCTCGCGTACGCCTACCTGCAAGCCGGCCGCGATGCCGAGGCGCGAAAGATTCTCGAAGACGCGTCCCGCGCCGAGAAGTTCGACAAACAGAACTTCGCGGCGGCGTACGCGTTGTCGGCCATTCCCGCGCGGCTCGCACTCGAGCGACGCGACTGGAAGGCCGCAACCTCGGTGACTTTGAAGCCCGCGGGGTTCGCCTGGAGCAAGTTCCCTTGGACCGAGTCGACCATAGTTTTCACCCGGGCGGTCGGGTTTGCAAAGAGCGCCGACGTCGCCTCCGCGCGCGGCGAGATCGATCGTCTCGAGAAGCTGCGCGACTCGCTCAAAACGGCGGGTAACCGGTACTGGGGTGATCAGGTCGAGATCTCTCGCCTCGAGGCCTCCGCGTGGCTGGCGCGGGCTCTGAAAAAAGACACCGAGGCCCTCGAGCTCATGCGCTCCGCCGCGCAGCTCGAAGACTCGACCGACAAGCACCCGGTCACTCCGGGGCCGATCCTCCCGGCGCGCGAGCAGCTCGGCGATCTGCTCACGGAGCTGGGCAAGCCCGCGGAAGCGCTGGCCGAGTATCGCGCTGCGCTTGCCGCTTCTCCCAATCGGTTGAACGGCGTCTACGGCGCGGCCCGCGCGGCGCGGCTCGCCGGAGATGCAGCGTCGGCGCGCGCCGAGTACGCGAAGCTGATCGAGATCTGTCGCAAGGCAGACGGCGCCCGGGAGCAGGTCGCCGAGGCGCGCGCGTACCTCGACGGTCGGAAGGTCACCGAGTTGCGATAGCCGGACGCCGAGATCGGAAGTCGCCCGGGCCGGTCACGGCTTCGGGCAGGCGAAGATTTCTGCCTTGTTGCCCGCGTCGGCCGAGACCAGGACCGTGTTCCCGCCGAGGCGCGCCGCCTCTTCCTGGAGGCTGCGCCACTCGGCCGGCTCCCGGATGTCGTACCCCTTCTCCGTGCGCGCGATCGAGCGGCATCCCGTGACGGCTTGCGCATCCGTCGTGACGATCACGGACGGCGGAGGGACGGCGGCCGGTGAAGCGGCCTCGGGCGCCGCAGTGCCGGTCGAGGTTACGGGTGACTTCGGGGCCGGCGACGCGCACGACACACAAAGCACAACGAAGAGGGCCAACCCGACTCTCATTTTTCCTCCGAACGTGAGGCGAGTTTAAACCCTCGCCTGCCGGGGGGGTCCCGAGCGCAGCGAGACCGATGGCGTCGTCGAGACGCCGCTAATCTCTCGCTCTTCGGGTTGCCCGCAGGAAGCCAGAGATCCTTCGTCGCTTCGCTCCTCAGCGATGACAGGGGTAATGAACCAAAATCCCAATCTGTTCGATATCGGTCCGGCTGCCCGTAGCTCAGCCCGGATAGAGCAACGGCCTTCTGTACCGAGCGCCATCGGGAGCGAAGCGACCGGAATGGCGCGACAACCGCCGGCGTCGAGCCGGCGGTAACCCGTGGGTCGCCGCCGGACCGGATCCGATTTATCCGATAATCGATCCGGCTGCCCGTAGCTCAGTCCGGACAGAGCAACGGCCTTCTAAGCCGTGGGTCGGCGGTTCGAATCCGCCCGGGCAGGCCATCCGTTTTCGCCCTCCCGGTCTATAAGACCTTCATCGATCCGATCGAATCGACCTTGATCGTATTTGATCGGAATGTCGGAGTTAGAAAATACCAACCGACCCGCCCATCGCGGAGTCCCGCAGGATGGAAGCCTCGTGGCGAACTCATCTCCAACTTCCTGTAAGCGACTGATCCTCAATCACGTAAGCGGCGGCCTCAGCCGTATGAAGCGGCGTCTCGGATCCAGTGGCCCGAAAGGTGCAAAGACGGGATTCCCGGATGTTGACCGTCGAGTAACGAAACAACTGACTAACACACTTCACATGTCACGAAACGAACCCAAAGAGGTGGGAGGGATGGCCTACGAACCAGTGGAGTCAACGCTGTCTGGTCAGGCGGTCCGTCACGGCGGGCACGGGCGGCTGGCGGCGATCGTGGCGGCACTTCTTCTGGCGGCGTCCTTGACCTTTGCAGCTCCGGCCGGAGGAGGTGCGGGCAACGAGCACCGCGGCTTCAAGGTGCTCGACAAGAACGGCAAGCTCGTTGGCTACACGGTGACCGAAAACATGGTGGCGCGTGAGGTCAGCCCTGGCGTCTGGGTCACGTTTTTCGTGCACCCCGCCGCCGGTATCTTCGACTCCGGCGCGATCTACGTCTATTACATGACGCCCGACTGTACGGGCACCCGGTACCTCACGCACTACTCGACCTTCTCCGAGGGAACGCGGGTGGGCCCGAAAATGTATTACCCGAAGGATTACCAGCAGCTGACCCCGCGGTCGGTTCGCGTGGCCTCACCTGCTGGCGAAGATGGCGCTTGTTACGCGGCGCCTGACGTCCCGGGAGTCTATGGCGTCGCAGCGACGGTGGACGTCAACTCGTTCGGCCTCGAGCTTCCGTTCAAGGCGCAGCAGTAAGAGCCGCGCTGCCGTCGGGACGCCGGCGTCAGGCAGGAGCCGGAGGAGCGGCGTCCCCCGAGGGTCCGTAGATCGCCGGAACCTTTCCGCCCATGGGTCGGATATAGGTCGAGAGCTGGCCGCGGTGGTGGATCATGTCGAGGAGGAATCCCCAGAGCATCTCGTCCGCCGTGGTGTCGTTGATCTTCTTGCCGCCCATGAAGAACTGAACCGGCTTCTTCCATCCGGCGTCGTCGAGCTTCTTCAGCCTCTCCCGGAGCTCCCCGGTGCTCTTCGTCCACAGTGCCCGCATCTCGGCGAAGTCCTGGGCCTTGGAGTCCTCGTACTCGATCTTTCCGGTGTCGATCATCTGGACGAGCAATGCCTGCTCACGAGCCAGGTGGGTCACCATCTCTCCGGCCGACCGGGAATTCGGGTGCGGTCGATAGTCCAGCCGGCCGGTTGGCAGCGCATCCATCACGCTGTCGAATTTCGGAGCCTCGCGGTCCCACTTCCGGAAAAAGAAGTTCTGCTCGCTCACAAGGCCTCCTCGCTCAATTTCCCAATCCGCCGGTCGGCTCGGGCATCCTATCCGGGCCCTCTTCCGCGAACAAAGCCGGGGAGGGTTGAAGGCGCGTGGCAATTCCCTCCCTCTTCCGAAGGATTTCCTCCCAGTCCGGCGACTCGCTGGCCCGCCGGAGCTCCCGGCTCTCCGCGGCGCTCCACACCTTCTCGTAAGGTCCGCCCGCGCGCCCGTAGACGTCGGGATGCACTTCCACGAAGCGTTGCCCGCCGGCGCGCGCCAGCAGGACGGTCTCGTAAACGATCTCGACCGGCGTGCCGACCGACACGCGCGTAAAGAGGTCCACCGCGTCGGCGGGCGCCAGGCGTATGCACCCGTGGGTCTCGAACGAATAGATGCTCCCCGGAGCGTTCGTGCTGTGGATTCCGCAGCAGGTCAGCGACAGGCCCAGCCAGTATTTCCCGAGCGGGTTGGCCGGACCGGCCCCGACACTCGTCTGAACCCTCTCTCCCTTCTGGCGCATCTCCCGCTGAATCGAAAGGGGCACGTCCCACACCGGATCCTTCTCCTTCGTGAGGACCTGGTACGAGCCGGTCGGCGTCTGCCAGCTTCCCGGCAGCCCGAGAGCGACCGGATACCACGCTTCGAGGCGGCCGTCTTCGAAGTAGAAGAGCAGGCGCTGCGGCACGTTGATGAGAATTCCGTTCTCGAGAACGCCGGGGACGATGTGGCGGTTGTCCACGCGGAGCACCTGGCCGGGAACGAGCCGCTTCCGGCGCGGAAGAGCGTTCCGCGCGGCGAGCGACTCCGGGGTGACCGCGAAGCGGGCGCCGATACCGGCGAGCGTGTCGCCGCGTTTCACGGTGTAGAGGAACTGACGGCCGATGAGCTGGAGGTCCGCAGCCGGAAGAGCGGCGGCAGAGGTCGCCACAACGACCGCGAAGCTGAGAAACCGGATCACCTTCGCGGACCGCCCCATTGCACTCCCCCGGACGGGCGAGCTGCGAAAGGCGTGCCGCGCAGCTAAACGCCGGGAACGACAGGCGGGTGCGGGCTCGACTGGTCGGGGCGGCCGGGATCGAACCGGCGACCATCTGCTCCCAAAGCAGATACGCTACCGCTGCGCTACGCCCCGGAGACGGACAAATTATCCCACGCCGGACGGGCGATTGACGCCGGTCGAGCGGTCGCGAAGGTTGGAGAGCCAATGAACCGCGAATACGTCGCCTGGGATTCGCCCACGCTCGGCCGGCGGATGGAGCTCCTCTGGTTCGGCCACGCCGGCCGGCCGATGATCTGGTTCCCGACGTCGTCGGCCGCTTCTTCGAGAACGAGGACTTCGGTCTCATCGGCGCCGTCGCCGACCTGATCGAGGGCGGGGCGATCCAGGTCGCCTGCGTGGACAGCGTCGACTGCGGAAGCTCTCTACGCCAAGGGCCGCCATCCGGCGGAGCGGCTCTTCCGCCACGACCAGTACGACCGCTACCTCGCCGGCGAAGTCGTCCCGTGGATCGGCGGGAAGACCGGCGCGCCGCGGAAGGTCGCGACGCTGGGCGCTTCCTTCGGGGCGTACCACGCGGTCAACTTCGCGTTTCGCCACCCCGACCTCGTCGACAAGATCGTCGGGTTCTCCGGCAAGTACGACATCCACTCGTTCCTCGACGGCTACTGGGACGACCTCGCCTATTTCCACTGCCCGACCGCTTACGTTCCCAACTACGACGGGGAGTGGATCGCAGAAGCTCTCGGGAATGGACATCTCGATCGTGACCGGCGCGACGGACAACATCGTTTCCGGAACGACCGACATGATCCGAATCCTCCGCGAAAAGGGGATTCCGACACCGGGGTCACATCTGGGATCGCGCCGTACGGGCACGACTGGCCCTGGTGGAGGACCCAGATCCGAAGCTACGTCCCGTGAGCGGCGCTCCCGAGAAGAAGCCGGCCACGGCGTCGTCCTGGACGTGCCCGCGGTGCCGCCGCCGCTTTGCCCGAAAGGGCCAGTGGCACTCGTGCGAGGCGAGGAAGCTCGGCGAACACTTTCGCGGTAGAGACCCGGAGCTCCGGGGAATCTTCGACGAGCTCGTCCGGCGTCTCCGGAAGCTCGGTCCGGTGAAGGTCGATCCGGTCAAGACCTCGATCAACCTGACCGCGCGCCATCACTTCGGCGCCGTGACCGTCCGGGGAAACTTTCTCCGACTCGGGTTTCTGAGCGAGCAGAGGATCGACGATCACCGGATCGTGCACATCGAGCGCCTGGGGCCCCGGAAGTTCGGGCACTCGATCGTGCTCGAGTCCGTCGCCGACCTGGACGGCGTCGTGATGGAGTGGCTCGCCGCGGCTTACCGGCTGCAGACTACGACGGCCAGAGGCATCCGCTAGACCCCACCCACGTCCGGTCCTTGTTGAAGGCGACGCCCATCATGCGCCCCTGCGAGAGTCGCGCGAGCGTCGTGACCGCGACCGGGACTCCGTCGCGCCAGACGAACATGATCCGGATTTCGCACTTCGATGCGTTGCCGTCGGTGGTTTCGATGACCGGCGCGTACCGGACTTTGCGCATGAGAAGTGTCTGGCTCCGCTCCTCCGCGGCAACGGCGTCGAGGTCGGCCGACGTGACGTCGACTTTCACGCCCGAGCCCGCAAAGGAAAAGAGCGGCTTCAGCACCCAGTTCTCCGGATCGGGCGGCGCGCCCTCCGAAAGCAGTCGCGACTCCGGAACCGTCGGATGGCGGAGCATCGGCAGCGAGTGCTTGCTCCATCGGAAGTACCAGTTGGGGTGTCCCGCCCAGGAGACGTCGAGCGGTTTCGTGAAGTCGACGGGAATCCGGATCCCCTTCGCGAAGAGCTCGTCGAAGATGAGGCGGTTGTAGATCCGCAGGATGCGGGTCGGCTTGCCGTCCCGGCGATACCAGAGCTCCCGTCCACGGTTTTCGATGTCCGAGACGGACACCGCGCGAACGTTCCAGAGCTGCTCGGTGAACGCGAAGTCGACGGCGGTCTTCTGCGTCGGAGGGTCGATGTCCATGAGCACCACGTTCTCGGCCGGCAGCCCGCCGAGGATCGCGTCGCCGACGACCCGCCGGTACCCCGCCTCGTCCAGTCCGGAGAGCAGGAAGCCCAGCTTGTCGCCCTCCGGCGTGATGCGCGCGAAGCGCCTTCGACTGGAAGAGCTGGAAAGCGTAGAGCGAGGGAAACGCCTGGAGCTCGATCAGCTTCGGCGCGAGCGCGCCCTCCGGCCCGTCGCGGGTGACGGCGAAGTCCGCCTGGGCGAAGAGCGGGGGATCGCCGGCTCCCGGCACGTCGAGCGGAGGCGGGACTGCCTCGAGCGAGCGCACGCAGGTTGGCGGGGGTCGAGAGGTCGGCCCAGATCTCGGGCGCGGCCCGGACCATCTCGTCGCGCAGCGACGGCGGCAGGAAGACGGGGATCTCCGCGAGCCGGAACTGGATCGGCAGCCCGCCTCGTTCCTCCAGCCGGCGCTGGTAGGTGGCGGTACTTCTCCGGGGTAAAGCGCGCGTTGTACGCGCGGCGCAGCGACGGAATCATCGGATCGATCCAAAGTTGGGGTCAACGCTGAATGGCTGCATTCAGCGATTCAGGCCTGACCCGAATTCAGCGATTCAGCGTTGACCGCCTAGATCAGGAACTTCCCGTCCTCCATGATCTTGTCCTCGTCGAACCAGACGTCGAAGTGGCGGCCGACGATGTCGAGGTGGGTCCGGCAGCTCCAGGACGCGCCGGTGTGCTCGGCGTACGGGTGTCCGAAGGCGAGGTGGAGCGCCCGGCAGCTTCTCGTCCTGGAGGATGTTCCCGATGATCGCGTGGACGGCGATGTTCGTCCCCATCGCGAACTCGCCGACGCGGTCGGAATTCTCCTCGGTCGCGGGTGTAGGCCAAGAAGTCTTCGAGGATCTCGCTGCGCGCGCATGCACGTCCGCGATTCGGCTGTTCTCGATCCACACGGTCAGCGGGTTCTCCTCGATGTCCCCGTACCGCGCGCAGAGGTAGTCGCCCAGGACGCCGTCGACGACGTACACGCCGTCCACCCGCGCGGGGGCGGTCAGCACTTCGCCGCCCGGCAGGTTCGCCCACTTTCCGGCGTGATGAGGCCGCTCGTCTTCAGCCACAGGATCGCGGGATCGAACGTCGCCTCGAGGTCGCTGCCGCCCGCGATTTCGCCCGAATCCGCTGCGTCGCGATGGCCCGGTCCCGGACCCGGGTGCTGATCGCGTCCACGGCCTCGAAGTCGGCCCGCATCCCCTCGAGCCATGATCGCGCGGCGTAGACGTAGACCATGTGCGCGTGCCGGATCCGGCGGCGGTCGACGATCTCGGTCATTTCCCGCCGCGAAGGCGAGCTCGCCGGGCTTGGGCTGCCCCGCGTAGATCGAGACGTGCGAGCGCTCGAACGCGTCGCGGACTCCTGCGGGCAGCTCGAGCATGGGGCGGGCGCCGTAGTCCTCCATGACGTGGAGCTCGTGGGGAGCGCCGACCAGGCGGACCTGCTCGGCCAGGCTCGCGCGATCCGGCGGGTCTCGGCGTCCGTGACGATCGCGACGTGCTCCTCCGGGGTGACCCGCAGGCAGGTCTCGGATCGCGTTGCGCGCCCGGGTGCGAGGTCGTAGCCGTTGCCCGAGCGCAGTCGTCCATCATCCGGCGTGCTCCGGTCGCCCCGCTCTCCGCGGAGCGTCTCCGAGGTCACCATCCCGTGGCGGTTTCGTCGCAGATGTAGTCCACGACCTTTCTTCAGATCTTCGCCGCTCTCGCGATAAACCGCGAGCTGGCGGTCGCGCTCCGCTTCCGTTGTCGAGGATCCACCGGATCGACTCGACTTCCTTCCGGCTGCCCAGCTCGTCGACCACGTCGTCCACGAATTCGAGCATCTCTTCGGCGAGCTCGCGGAAGGGCAGCTTCGATCTCCTGCCGAAGTCGATCAGCTTGCCCTCGATCCCGTACCGGCTCGCCCGCCACTTGTTCTCCAGCAGGAGGGCGCGGCGGTAGGTCCGGAAGCCGAGATTCTTTTCGCGCAGCTTGTAGAGCTTGACGCAGATCGCCTGGATGAGCGCCGCGAGCGCGACCGTCTCTTCGAGGCGCATCGGAACGTCGCAGACCCGGAACTCGATCGTGTCGAAGAAGGGGTGCGGGCGCACGTCCCACCAGATCTTCTTGCCGTTGTCGATGCAGTTGGTCTTGACGAGGATCCTCACGTAGTCGTCGAACTCCGCGGGGGTCTCGAACGGTCTCCGGGATGTTCGTGCGGGGAAAGCGTTCGAACACCTTCGTCCGGTAGCTCTTCAACCCCGTGTTGCGTCCGAGCCAGAACGGCGAGTTCGTCGAGAGGGCGAGGAGGTGGGGCAGGAAATACCGTGCCTCGTTCATGATCTGGAGGGCCAGGGCGCGGTCCGAAATCCCCACGTGGACGTGGAGGCCGAAGATCAGGTTCGCCCGCGCCAGGAGCTGCATCTCCTGCGACGATCGCGGCGTACCGCGGGTCGGGATAGATGAGCTGGTCGGCCCAGTTGGAGAAGGGGTGCGTGCCCGCCGAGGCCACCCGCATCCCGTTGTTCGGTGCGCGAGCGAGATGATCTCACCCCGCAGCTCCGAGACGTCCCGCCGGACCTCGCTGATGTCCCTGCAGATGCCGGTGCCGATCTCGATGACCGACTGGTGCATCTCGGGCTTGACGCGTTCCTTCAGGACCAGCTTGCCCTCGTCGAGCATCTCCTGGACGTGAGAGCGCAGCTCCCGCGTCTCCGGATCGATGATCTGGAATTCCTCCTCGACGCCGAGGGTGAAGGCGGGGCGCTCGACCGTCATGGGCCGTCCTATTCGACCGACGGCTCCGCCGTCTCGAGGCGGCGGGACTTCGCGCGGGCGCGGGGCTTCTTCGGCTTGTCGGTGTCGGGCGTCGTCGAGGCGACTTCCTCTCGAGCCTTCTGCCACTCCCACGCGCGGGACGGCCGGGGACCCTCGGCGACCCGCTCGATGAGCCACGTCGCCGACTGCTCCACGATCCACTCGAAGTTCGTCCGCGCCGATGGACGCGACGTCCGCGTCCGGCGCGGGGTTCAGGAAGTCGATCGCGTACGGGACTCCGTCGCGGACCGCCAACTCGACCGTGTCGAACTCGTAGCCGAGAGCGCCGGTCAGCTTCAGGCAGTCGCCCCGCAGGCGCTCCTCGAGCGCCGCCTCGACCGGTATTTCCGCGCGGACGTACCGGTTCTCGTGCGGCTGTCGCGGGTCGTATCGCATGATCCGGACGTGCTTCGGCCGAGAGCGTAGCAGCGGAAGTAGTCCTCGAAGACGATCTCCTCCTGGAGGGTCATCACGTGCTGCCCGGAGTCGCGGTAGGCCGCGAAGAACTCGTCGGGGTTCGGTGACCCGGTAGACGTTCTTCCACCCTCCGCCGGAGTAGGGCTTGAAGTAGGCGGGAAACCCGACGTGCAGGAAGATCCCGTCCCAGTCGAGCGGGAAGACGAGGTTGGACATCGACTCGCCGGTTGTTTCCGGAGGATTCTGGTTCGACGGCAGGAGAACCGTCTTCGGAACCGCGACGCCCACGCTCTTCGCGACGACGTTGTTGAAGAACTTGTCGTCCGCGGACCACCAGAACGGATCGTTCACGACGATCGTCCCGTCGAAGGCGAGCTTCTTGAGCACCGCGCGGTAGAACGGGATGTCCTGGCTGATCCGGTCGAGGATCAGGTCGTATTTCCGCGGAGTCTCCAGGGAAAGCCCGCCGATGAGGACGGGCTCCGCCGCCGCCCCCGCTCCCGCCCGGCTGTTGATGCGGTCGATCAGGGCGTCCGGAAAGGACCGCTCCTGCCCGAAAAGGATGCCGATTTTCTTCACGACAGTTCTCGCTTCCTCGTTGTTGATGTGCGGCCGGAGGCCGCGAAACGGGCGATTATGTCAGGCCGCCGGGATGGCCGCCACCGCCCGCGGCGCCCTCTCGTGACAAGAGTTATTCGAGACATGGCCCGTTCCGATCCTTCCGCCGACCGCTTCCCCGCGATCTCGGTCCGCCAGCCGGCCGCCGACCTCATCGTGCGGGGCGCGCTGCGCCGGGACCGCCGGACGCGTCCGACGCGTTTCCGCGGCTGGATGCTCGTGCACGCCTCGCGAGCGGTCCGTCGCGAAGACGTCGCGCGTCACCGCGCGGCCCTCGGGCTCGAGCGGGACGCCGTCTACGAGCCGGAAGTCGGAAAGCTCGTGGGGATCGCGTGGCTCGCGGACTGCGTCGCTCAAGGAAAGGAGTGGTCGTACGTCTGGTCGCGACCGAAGCGGTTCCGCGTGGCGGTCCCGTGCCGCGGCCACTACTCGATCCCGTTCTACGTCCCGGCGGCTCTCGTTGCCGGAACGCCGGCGGAGAAGTTGAAAGCGGGGAAGCTGGAACCCTGACGCGCGGCCCTGTGGCGCGCCCGCGCGTTATTTCTTCATGCTCTTGCTCGGATCGTCGGCCGGGTTGACGTAGACGAGCTTCCACGGGCCGAGCGTCGTGATCTGAAGTTCTGTTTCGCCCGTCGTCCACGCATAGTGGTGCACCTTCGGTTGCATCGTGCCGTAGGTACCCGCGGTCATTGCGTGACCCTTGCTCTCGTCGAACGTGTCTCCCAACCCCATGTTGAGCGTTCCGGAAATCACAGTGATCCGCTCCACGTTAGGATGCCAGTGCGGCATGATCTTGTAGCCGTCGGGCGCCTTTAGCCGCATCGCAAAGTAGCCCGGTTTGCTCGGGTCACCCTCGAGCACCGCCGCTTTCGCCCCGGGCGGAAGAGCCGGCGGCGCGTCCACCCATTGAATGTCGGCGGGCGCGTACATCGTGTGCTCGGGCATCTTCGCCATGCCCTTCTTCTCGGCTGCGATGAGGCCTCCGGCGAGCGCCAGAACGGAAGCGACCGCAATCCAGAAACTTTTCCTCATGTCGAACCTCCTTGTCTCGTACATTCAACTCCTCGTGTCGACGCCAATCAAATGGGGAGCCAGCACCTCTTCCTGGAGAGCCGCGAGCTTCTTCAAACCGTAGCGCGCGAGCGCCAGCAGCTCGGTCAGCTTCTCCTCCGAGAACGGCCGCCGCTCCGCGGTGCCCTGCACCTCCACGAAGAGGCCCGAGGAGGTGCCGACGACGTTGCAGTCCACGTCGGCCTCGGAGTCCTCGACGTACGCGAGGTCCAGCACGACCTGTCCCGCGCAGATACCGACCGACGTCGCCGCCACGGTTTCTCGAAGAGGCCACCGGGGAATCGTCCTCTCGCGCACCAGCTTCGCGAGCGCGAGCGCGAGCGCCACGCAGGCGCCGGTGATGGCCGCGCAGCGCGTGCCGCCGTCGGCCTGGAGGACGTCGCAGTCGAGCGTGATCGTCCGCTCCCCGAGCCCGCGGAGCTCCGTGACGCTGCGCAGCGACCGGCCGATCAGTCGCTGAATCTCCTGCGTTCGCCCGCCCTGACGGCCGACCGCGGCCTCACGCGGAGAACGGGTGTGCGTCGCGCGCGGCAGCATCCCGTACTCCGCGGTCACCCAGCCGCTGCCCGAGCCCTTGAGAAATGCGGGGACGCGGTCCTCGACGGACGCGACGCACAGGACTCGCGTTCCGCCGAGCTCGATCGTCGCCGAACCCTCGGCGTGGTGGATGGGGTTCGTCTCGATCGACACGGGCCTCATCTCGGCGGCCCTTCGGCCATCCGGGCGCGCCACCGAGGAGATCACGACGCGATCTCGTCGCGGAGAAAAGCCATCGGCTTCGTGAGGTCGACGTGGCCCCCGAGCGACTCGGCCGGCTCGCCGTTGATGAGAATCCTCACTCGCTGCGTGTTCGCCACGTTCTGAAGCGTCGTATCGACCAGCGCGCTCACGATCGTGAGCTCGTCGGCCGACCCGAACGACAGGCCGGAGTCTACGGCGAGGTCGAGGACGATTTCTCCGGACGGCATGAGGAAGCCGTTGCGGAGCTGGATCCGCGGCGGGAGGACTCCGATCAGGCCGGGACGCGTGGGGCCGCGCGCGAGCTCGTCGAACAGCGCGCGCAGGTAAGCCCCGGGCGCGGCGGGCTTCGCGATGTCGCGCTCTTCCGGGTGGAGCTTTCCCAGGGTCGCGTCCGGAAAGAAGAGCGTGACCCGGACGGTCTCCACCGGCAGGGCCGGAGCGCCGGGCCGCGGCGTCACGGAGGTCGCCGCGGGTGTCACGCGCAGGAAGGGCAGCCTCCGGCGGAAGGTGGGGCGAGAGGAGGTGGAGGAGGGACGGCTGACGAGCAGCAGAGCGCCGACCGCCGCCGTGAGGACGAGGAGGATCGCCGCCGCGGCGCGGCGGCTCATCGCCCGGGCGAGGGGGTCGCGCCGGGCGACCGCACCGGCGCGGGCGTCACCGCGGCCCCGACGGCGGGCGTGGTCGCGAGCCTTCGCCGGCCGAAGAACTCACCGACCGCCTTGGCGATCGCGACCGCGACGCTCTCCTGAAACGCGGCGGAGCGAAGTTGCTTTTCTTCCTCGGGATGCGAGATGAAGCCGACCTCGACGAGAACCGCCGGCATCGTCGCCCCGGCGAGGACGCGAAAGGGCGCCTGCTTGATCCCGCGGTTCTCGGTCTTCGAGACCACGTTCAGCTGCGTCTGGATCGCTTCGGCGAGCCGGCTCGACTCCGTGATGTGCGCGCTCTGCGCCATGTCCCACAGGATGAAGTCCAGGTCCGGATTCGCAGCCGGGCTTTCGGGGGCGGCGGCCGGCGCGAGGTTCTCCCGGCGCGCGATGTCCTGCGAGACCCGGTCCGACGTGTCGAGCGAGAGGTAGTAGGTCTCGGACCCGTGAGCCCCGACCGCCCGCGAAGAGTTCGCGTGCAGGGAGAGGAACAGCCCGGCTCTCTCGTGGTTCGCGAGCGACGTCCGGTCGTCGAGCGAGATCGCGCTGTCGGAATCCCGCGTCAGGACCACGCGGCTGGAAACTACGCGGGGGATCGCGGCCGCCAGGCGCCGCGCGATCTGAAGGGTCACGTCCTTCTCCTGGAGGCCGTTCGGCCCGATCGCGCCGGTCTCCGTACCGCCGTGCCCCGGGTCGATGACGATCGTGAGCGCCGGGACGGGCGGAGGAGGCGGCGCGGCGGGCTCGATCGGCGGCGATTCGACGACGCTCGCGACCTCGACCACGATCCGGTCCGGATCAGTCAGGGGATAGGCATGCGCTCTCAGGCTGGGGTCCCGGAAAACGACGATGGCGGAGTCGCCCTCGAAGCGGACCGCCGCGACCAGGGGGTCGTCGAAGCGGCGCTCGGTGAAGGGCGGAACCACTTTGCGGTCGGTCCAGCGGATCTGCAGGCCCGATTCCACGAGAAGCGGCTCGAAGCGGGCCGCGACCGACTCGCGGAGGACGACCTGCGTCGTCGGATCGACGTGGACGACGTCGACCTGGACCGCGACCGGAGCGCCCGGGTCTGCCGCCGGAGCGCCGGCCGCCGGGGCGTCTCCCGCCGCCGGAGCGCGTCCCGCCGGCGTGACCGTCCACAGCCTCTGCCCCGGGTCCCAGGCGCCCGCGGCTCCGGCGAGCGGAAAGAGCGCCTTTTCGAAGAAGTCGGCCGGCGCGTAGAGAACTCCGGCGACCGAGCGCACCTCTTTCGAGATTTCGACGACCTTCTGGCCGACGGGCACCTGCACAGCGCCGGGTCCCGCCAGCAGCTGGCCGCCGGACTTTGCCGTGACCGTGAGCGTCCCGGTTGTCGTGTCGCGCGAAACCGTGAGGTCCAGCGCCCGCGCCACGTCTCCCACGCTGAAGTCGGCCCGCGACACCGCGATCGGAAAGGTCTCTCCGCGCCAGACGAGACGGACAGTCTGCTGGCCCGACGCCGAGCCGACCATCGCGAGTACGAGGAGGAGAGAGGCGCCGAGCCCGGCGGCGACGGCCCTGGAATGCGGGAAGGTCGGAAAAGTGTCGATGATTCGGCTAGTTTAGCCGGGTCTCGAGAAAGTTGCGGGGTCTGATCCCCTTCAGGGGGGTCTGACCCCGCCACAATTTTTTCGGGCGCAGTCGTCTGCGCCCGGTGAAATGAATCGATCAGATCGAGAGCGTCCCCGTGCGGATCAAGTACGCCAGCCGCGCGCGCTGCTCCGGATCGAGCAGCTTGTGGAGCCGGCCGAGGGCCGCCAGCACCGCGCCGCGCAACCGGTTCGCGCTCTCGAGCCGCAGCTCCGCGCCGGCCCCGGCCTTGCTCTCGTCGAAGACGTCGCCCTCGATGGCGTCGGCGAAGACCGAGATCGCCCGACGGTGGTCGACCGCGGCCTGGGCCCGCTCGGTCTTGATCTCGTCGAGGATCCGGGCGAGCTCGCCCACCTGCTTCTCGTCGAGCTGCAGCTTGTAGGCGAGGAAGCGCAGCGGCCGTCGGACTCCGAAAGAGCCGCCGGCGAAACCGAACTGGCCCGGGTCGTCCTCGCCGCTCGCGCCGTACTCCCACTCGCGGGCCCGGCCGTGGCGTCCGCCGTGTCCGGCGGAGCCGTAGGACATGCTCGCGCGGCGGTCCGAACAGCGCTCGCGCCTCCAATGGGAAATGAATCCGGGATACATGAGGCCTCCTTTCACCGGGGCAGTCGCTCCCGGCGGGTGTCGTGCGTGGGCAAAACGCCTCACGCGGAAAAGAGAATAGTCTCGTCCGCAGGCGTGGTCAAGGAAACCGGACTGGAAACAGATTGGGAAGGAGCGGACAGGAAATGAAACGTAAGGCATCCGCGGAATGGCGGGGAGATCTCAAGACCGGAAAAGGCGTCGTGTCGACCGAGAGCGGCGCGCTCGCGGCGAAGCCGTACTCCTTCACGACACGGTTCGAGAACGAAAAGGGGACGAACCCGGAGGAGTTGATCGCGGCGGCCCACGCCGGCTGCTTCACGATGGCGCTGTCGGGCGAGCTCGGAAAGGCGGGTCTCGTGCCGGAGGAACTGAAGACCACGGCGACGGTGTCGCTCGATAAGCTCGACGCGGGCTGGACGGTCACGGAGTCTCACCTGGAGGTGGTGGGGAAGATCCCGGGCGCTTCCGCCGACGCCTTCCGCGCCGCCGCCGAAGCGGCCGAAAAGGGCTGCCCGATCTCGAGGCTGTTGAATACGAAAATAACAATGGAAGCGAAGCTGGAAGGCTGAATTGGATCGCGGCGCGAGAAGTCTCCCGTCAGGGAGGAGGCTCGCGCCGCGGGAGCGTGAGCGAGTGAGGGACCAGGCGAGCGGTCGAGCCTGTCTGGCGAGCCGCTCGCCGGTGCGTGAGCAGGTCCCGAAACGAAGCGAACGCGACGTGATTGGTGGAGGCGGCGGGAGTCGAACCCGCGTCCGGAAGCGTCAGGCGAGAGGCTACTCCATGCTCAGCCTCTTCTCGTTTCTCGCCCGACCGCCTCGAGAAGAGGCAAAACGGCGGTCAGGCAACCCCGAATTCGTTTCGCTGCTCCGTCCGGGGATCCGGAGCAGCTACACCCGCATTTCGCGACGTCAGCCGGAGCGCGGCGGGTGCGCTCACCGGACAAACGTGGCTACTTAATTAGGCAGCCAGAGCGAAGTTGCTGTTGTTCGCAGCTACTGTTTTTCACCCTTTTTTTACGAGGGGAGTGAACCTCGGCATGCAACCTGTCGCGCGATCGTCCCCGTCGAAGCCGTTTCGCCCCCGACTGGAAGTTCTTCGCTCGCGACGATTCAAAGATCCGGGAAGATGCTAACACCCGGGTTTCCCGGATCATTCCGCGAGGCCAGCGAGCACTGTCACCCCGGCTGAAGCGCCATCGCCGAGACGGCGCAAATCTCTCGCTTTTCGAGGGAGAGATCCTTCGCTTCGCTCAGGATGACAGGAGGAAAGCCGGGATGACAGGAGGAGGAGAGCCAGACCGAGCCCGGCTGTGCTTGACACCAACCGGGTCGCGTAATGGAATGCGCGGGGTGGCAGCGCAGGATCTGATCGTCGTCGTGACCTCGGTGGGAACCGAGGACCAGGCTCTGGACGTCGCGCACGCCTTGATCCGCAACCGCCAGGCGGCGTGCGTCAACATCCTCCCGAACGTCCACTCGATCTACCGGTGGAAGGGGCGCGTCTGCGACGACACGGAGTGGCTGCTGCTCGTCAAGACCGTGGCGGCCCAGTTCGACAGCGTCCTGGAGACGATCCAGAAGGTGAACACCTACGAGCTGCCGGAAGTCCTCGCCTACCGGGTCGACCACGCGAGCGCCGGGTTCGGAGACTGGATTTCCCGCATGACCGAGCGGCCCAAGAAGCGCGCGCCGTCGACCCGCCCCCGGGTCCGCCGGCCCACCGCCGAAACGACCATCGCGGGGTGAGCTGCCGCTAGATTCCCGTGACCTCGATCGCCTTCACCTCGCTCTTCCTGGGTCTCGTTCTCGGAACTCATCCCGTCGGCGTCGCGATCGAAGGACCGGCCTCCCAGGTCGCTTTCGAGGTCGACGGCCGGCCCGCCGGCGTCGCCGGCCGGCAACCGTGGTCCGCGGAGCTTGACCTGGGCCGGGACCTCGCCCCGCACGAGCTCATCGCACGCGCGCTCGACTCCGGTGGCCGCGAGGTCGCCCGCGCCGAGCAGTGGTTGAACGTCCCGCGTCCGCCATCCGAGGCTTCGCTCCTGCTCGAGACGAACGCCGAAGGTCGCGCCGTGGCGGCCCGCCTGACGTGGCAGAGCCTTCTGGGAACGCCGCCGCGCTCGATCGAGCTCACGTTCGACGGCAAGCCTCTCGACGCGCGCGATCCGAACCGTATCGTGCTTCCCGAGTACGACGCCGACTCCACCCACCTCCTCTCGGCGCAGGTCGAGTTCTCGGCTGCGGTCGTCTCCCGCGCCGGGATCGTCCTGGGTGGACGCTCGCGCACGGACGTGTCGAGCGAGCTGACCGGCGTTCCCGTCCGGGTCGCGGCCGGCACGGCGCTTCCGCCCGCCGCCGCGCTGGAGGGGTGGTTCCGAAAGGGCTCCTCGCCGGTCCGCGCGGTCGCCGTGGAGCGGGGTCCGGCGTTCGTTCTCGTCGTGCGCAACACCGATCACGGCGAGGCTCTCTCGAAGCTGGGGAGCGGCGGCCGCACCGTTTTCGAGCGCGGCCTGGGTGGCTCGCTTCCCACGTTCGATCCGGACCACTCGCGGTTCCAGACGCGCTTCGAGGACGCGGACCGGGTGCGTTTCCTCTGGCCGCGAGCGAATCGCGCGCCGGGCTCGGAGACGCCGACCGAGCTCTTCGACTCTTCGCGGGACTTCGCCGGAAGCTTCGCCGGCCTCCACTGGCTCCTGACTCACGTGTCGCACCCCCTCCAGAAGGTCGGCGACCAGAGATTCGCGGACGCCGTCGCCATCGCTGGTCTTCATGCCTACGCGGGATACACGCGGCGCGCGGTCATCCTGGTGCTGGGCCGCAACAGCGCCGACTCGAGCCGGTACCCTCCGGCGCTCGTTCGCGCGTACCTCGAGAAGATTCACGTCCCCCTCTACGTCTGGTCGCTCGACAGCCGTTCGGTGGAACGGATCGCGGCCGCGTGGGGCGCGACCGAGGACGTCTCCTCGTTTCCGAAGCTGAAGACCGCCTTCGCAAGGATGCGGGGCGACCTCGACTCGCAGCAGATGGTGTGGCTCGAGGGACGGCACCTGCCGCAGGACATCGCGTTGTCGGACCGCGCTGTCGGAGTCGAGCTGGTGCGCTGACCTGTCATCCTGAGGAGCGCAGCGGTCCTGAGGAGCGAAGCGACGAAGGAAGGATCTCTCCCTGAAACGCAAGAGATCCCTCGCTTCGCTCGGGATGACGAGTTGGGTTTCAGATCCGTCTCAGTCGCGCCGGCCGAAGACCTGGACCCAGATGATCTGGTATCCCCGCCGGTTCCGCCCGATCGCCAGCCCGAACCCCGCCTCGGTGTAGACCCTGGAGAGGATGTTGTCCCGGTGCTTCTCGCTCTTCATCCAGCCGTCCATGGCTTCGTCCACCGTGGGCTGGCCCGCCGCGAGGTTCTCCGCGATGAACCGGAGGTCGTAGCCGCCGGCGTAGGCGCGCTCGCGCACGGTCAGGCCCTCCGGATCCACGTGTCCGTAGTGGGAGCGCTTCAGCATGTCGTCGGCGTACGCCTGCGCGACGCGGTCGAGCGCTGGACTCGGGGCGAAAACCGGAAGGGAGTGCCTCCGGCGCTCGGCATTGACGCGGGTGAGCATCCGGCGGCGCATGTCGCCCAGGTCCCGGTACGCCTCCGCGCGGGCCGACAGATAGTCCTCCTGGGAAGTGCCGAGGAGAAAGACGTAGAGGGGAACGTCCTCGAGGATCGCGGCACCGACGCCGAAGTCGAGCGAGCCCGACTGGATGAGGCTCTTCCAGGTCCGGTCGTTTCGCTCCCGCCACGACGCCATCACTTCCGAAATGCTCCCGTCGGTCCGCATGAAGATCTCGGTCAGCGACTTCGCGGGGTAGCCCGCCTTCTGAGCGCGCGACACCATCTGTTCGTGAGCGACCTCGCCGAAATCGGTTTCGCCGCGCCGCGCCAGCTCGTCCGCGAGCTCCTGGGCGAGCCGGTTGAGAGGCGCCGTCGACCGGAGGGCGACCGCGCCCTCGCGGGCCCGCTCGGCATTGATTCTTCGCGCGAACTCGTCGCGGAGGGCGTCGAAGTCGTCCGCTGCGGCGGGACGTGGAAGGAGTGAGGCCGCGAACGCGGCGACGAGGACGGGAGACGCGAGAGCTCTAGCCAACCGCCTCCAGCGCGCCGGCGAGGTCGGCCACGAGGTCCTCGACGTCCTCGATGCCCACGGAGATCCGCACGAGCCCCATCGTGATGCCCAGCCGATCCCGATCCTCCTCGGGGACGGACGCGTGCGTCATGGTCGCGGGGTGCGAGATCAGCGTCTCGACGCCGCCCAGGCTCTCGCCCAGTGAGCACACTCGGACGCGGGCGAGGCAGGCTTTCGCGGCCTCGAACGAGCCGAGGTCGAAGGAGATCATCGCGCCAAACCCGCTCATCTGACGGAGGGCGAGCTCGCGCTGTGGGAAGTCCGGGAGGCCGGGATAGTAGGTCTTGCGGACCTTCGGGTGCTCCGACAGGAACCGCGCGATCGCGCGGGCGTTCTCCTCGTGACGGTCCATCCGCACGACGAGCGTCTTGATCCCGCGGAGGACGAGCCAGGAGTCGAAGGGGGAGAGGATCGCGCCGGAGCCGTTCTGCACGAAACCCAGCCACTCGACGTGCTCGGGATCCTTCGCCACCGCAACGCCGCCCACCGAGTCGGAGTGACCGTTCAGGAACTTCGTGGTCGAGTGCACGACGAAGTCGGCGCCGAGCTCGAGCGGCCTCTGGAGGTACGGCGACGCGAAGGTGTTGTCGACGACGACGAGAGCGCCGCGCTCGTGCGCGATCCCGGACAGGAGGGGGATGTCGCACAGCGTCATCATCGGGTTCGTCGGAGTCTCGAGGAAGAGGAGCTTCGTGTTCGCCTTCATCGCCGCGCGCACCACGTCGGCGTCGGCCGTGTCCACGAAGGAGAACTCGACGCCGTAGCGCGCCTGGATCTGCGTGAAGTAGCGGTAGGTGCCGCCGTACGTCAAGTTCGAGCACACGACGTGCTCCCCCTGCTTCACGAACGTGGAGATCGCGGTGATCGCCGCCATCCCGGAGGCGAACGCGCGGGCGCCGGCCCCCTTCTCGAGGACCGCGAGGTTTTCCTCCAGGGCCGAGCGCGTCGGATTCTGCGTCCGCGCGTACTCGTAACCCTTGTGCTTCCCGATCGCCTCCTGGACGTAGGTGGACGTCTGGTAGATGGGCACGGAAACGGCCCCGGTCGCCGGGTCGGGCGGGTTGCCCGCGTGAATCGCGTCGGTCGAAAAGCCCATGGTTGTTGACCTCTCTGGAGAAATCGTCAGAGTGAAGAGTTGAAGATTCCCTGCCCGGGGTAGCGCTCGGCGCCGTCCGGAAAGAGGGTCACGACGGTTTTCCCGGGCCCGAGCCGCCGCGCGATCCGGAGCGCCGCCGCGGCCGCGACTCCCGAGGAGCCTCCGACGAGCAAACCCTCCTCGCGCGCGAGAACGCGGCACGTCTCGAAGGCCTCGTCGTCGGTGACGAGCAGGACCTCGTCGAACGTGGTGCGGTCGAAGATGGGGGGATAGAAGGAGAGGCCGATCCCCTCGACCTGGTGCGGTCCCTGCCTGCCGCCGCCGAGGATCGAGCCCTGCGGCTCGGCCGCGACGCGCAGAACCCCCGGGATCCGCTCGGCCAGGAAACGGCCGACTCCGGAGAGAGTGCCGGTCGTCCCGACGCCTGCCACGAAGGCGTCGATCGACTCTCCGAACTCCGCCCAGATCTCGCGCGCGGTCGTCTCGTAGTGCGTGAGCGGATTGATCGGGTTGGCGAACTGGTTCGGAAGAAAGGCGCCGGTCTCCCGCGCGATCTCCTCCGCGCGACGGATCGCCCCGCTCATGAGCTCCGCAGCCGGAGTCCGCACGACCTTCGCGCCCAGCGCCTCCATGAGCTTCGCCTTGGTCTGGCCGTAACCCTCGGGCATCACGACGACGCAGTGGTAACCCTTCGCGGCCGCGATCATCGCCAGCGAGACCCCGGTGTTTCCGGAGGTCGGCTCGATGATCGTTCCCCCGGGCTGGAGCAGGCCGCGCGCTTCGGCGTCCTCGATCATCGCGCGCGCGATGCGGTCCTTCACGCTCCCGCCCGGGTTCAAGAACTCGAGCTTCGCGAAGATTCTCGCGGCGCCGCGCGAAAACCGGGGAAGCTCGGCGTGCGGCGTGGACCCGATCGCTTCGAGCAGTCCGGGGCCGGAGCGAACGGGGGAGAGAACGTCGGTCACGATGGCTAACGAAACCACAAAAAAAGCCCCGGCATTGCCGGGGCCAGTACGAGCATGAGAAAAAAAGTCGGTATCAGTAGGCCTGCTGGGAGCGGCGTGCCGAGTAGCACTCGCGACAGTAGACCGGCTTTCCGTTCGTGGGGTTGAAGGGGACCTGCGTCTGTTTGCCGCAGCCGTCGCAGGTGACGTCATAGAGCGTGCGCTCGCGGCCCTCGCCGGCGGCGGACTTGCGCTTGTCGCGGCACAACTTGCACCGCTTCGGCTCGTTGGTGAAACCCTTGCGGGCGTAGAACTCCTGGTCGTCTGCCGAAAACAGAAAAGTGGAACCGCAGTCCACGCAGGTCAGATTCTTGTCCGTGTATTGCTGCATCATTTGAGTTTGCCGATCTCCTGGGTATTACCCTCTTCGGAAGCGCTTTCGCGCCTCACATCAAATAAAAAACGGAAACATTTCGTTCCGAAACATCCGGCGCAAACCGGAGACTTATCTCTAGGACCGACCCCCTTTCGAGCGCGCGCACGCCTTCCCGCAAGGGCGGACGGATGGGGGATGAGAAAACATAGTGATGGTGCCGGGTGGTGCGGGTTTCGTAAAAGTTGCCGCAAAGTAGCACGCGCCGGAACGGCTTGGCAAGGACATTCGTGGAGGGCTCGGACGTACGACCAAGGTCGGACGGAGACCCGAAAAATGCGGGATTGCTGGGGTTTGTTAGGTTCCCGGCCGCCCGTCGAGAGGCGAAGACGCCGTCGCATACCTCCGGCGCGCGATGCGGCCGGCGAGAAATGCGTCGCGTCCGGAGGCGACCGCGAGCCGCATGGCGCGGGCCATCCGCGCTGGCTCATTCGCCCCGGCGATCGCGGTGTTCAGGAGCACGCCCGCGGCGCCGAGCTCCATCGCGATGCACGCGTCCGACGCCGTGCCGACGCCGGCGTCCACGATGACCGGCACCTTCGCGTGCTCGATGATGATCGAGATGCTGTTCGGATTCTGAATTCCGAGACCCGAGCCGATCGGGGCGCCGAGCGGCATCACGGCGGCCGCGCCCTCCTCCTCGAGCCGGCGGCAGACGACCGGATCGTCCGACGTGTACGGGAAGACCACGAACCCCTCGCGCACGAGAGTCCGGGTCGCGTCGAGAAGCCCGGCGTTGTCGGGCCAGAGCGTGCGCTCGTCGCCGAGCACCTCGAGCTTCACCCAGTTCGAGAGCCCGACCTCTCGCCCGAGACGCGCCGTGCGCACCGCGTCGTCCGCGGTGTAGCAGCCGGCAGTGTTCGGCAGGAGCGTCATCTCCGGCGGGATGGAGTCGAGCAGCGACTCGCGAGTGCGGTCGAGGTTGATACGCCGCACCGCGACCGTCACGATCTCGGCGCCGGACTCGCGGTGCGCCTCCTTCATCACGTCCATCGAGGAGTACTTCCCGGTTCCGATGATGAGGCGGGAACGGAACGTCCGCCCGCCCAGGACGAACGGGTCGGGGGCCGCGGCGCCGGACGCCGCCGGCGGCTTTTCGAGGGAGGTGTCGGTCGCGCTCACCCGGCGATCCTGTCGCTTCGGGCGGGCGGCGTCAAGGAACGGGGACGTTGTCGATGAGCCGCGTTTTTCCGACGCGGACCGCGGCGGCGAGGGCCGTGCCGGAGGCCGCCTTCTTCACCGGCCTCATCGTGTCCGGATCGACCACGTCGACGTAGCCGACCTCGAGGCCTGCGCTTTCGAGCTCGCGCCGGACTCTCGCCGCGAGCAGACCGGCGTCCCGCTCGCCGCGGCCCGCGGCGTCGCGCGCCCCGAAGAGCGCCCGCGGAAAGGCGGCGGCGATCCGCCGATCCTCCGGCGAGAGGTAAGCGTTGCGGGAGGAGAGAGCGAGCCCATCCGCTTCGCGAACCGTCTCTCCGATCACGAGGCGGATGGGAAAGTCGAGGTCGCGGATCATCCTCCGCACGACCGCGACCTGCTGGAGATCCTTTCGACCGAAGACGGCGACGTCCGGCGAAACCTGGAGGAAGAGCTTCGCGACGACGGTCGCGACGCCGCGCAGGTGGCCGGGACGCGCGGCGCCCTCGCCCCCTTCCGACACTCCGGAGACCTCGACCGCGGTCGAGAAATCCGATGGATAGATCGCCGGGGCCTCCGGGAGGTAAACGACGTCCACGCCCTCGCGCGCGAGCGCGGCCGCGTCCTCCGCCTCCTTCCGGGGATAGCGGGCGAGGTCCTCGCTCGGCGCGAACTGGAGCGGGTTGACGAAGATCGAGACGACCACGAACCCCGCCTCGGCGCGCGCCAGCCGCGCCAGCGAGAAGTGACCCTCGTGGAGCGCCCCCATCGTGGGGACGAAGCCGATGGTCCTGCCGGAGGCGCGCGCGTCGCGGACGAGGTCGCGCAGCTCCAGCGCGTCGCGGACGATCTTCATCGCGGCCCCGCCGGCGGGTTCTAGTAGACGCGCCGCAGCGCGGCTTTTCCGCTCGAGAACGACTCCTCCGCGTTGGGGAAGCTGCCGCTCTTGACGTCCTTCGTGAACTCCTTCGCGGCCGCCTCGATCACGCCGGCCAGATCCGCGTACCGCCGGACGAAGCGCGGGTGCAGGTCGCGTGTCAGCCCCATGACGTCGTGGAAGACGAGCACTTGTCCGTCGCAGTCGGGTCCCGCGCCGATGCCGATCGTCGGGACCGCAATCTCCCGCGTGATCTCGGCCGCCAGAGCCGCCGGCACGCATTCGAGCACCACGGCGAAGCAGCCCGCGTCCGCGAGCGCCTTCGCGTCCTCGATGATCTCCCGCGCGGAGCCGGGCTCACGCCCCTGGACCTTGAAGCCGCCGAACTTCCGGTACGACTGCGGTGTCAGGCCGACGTGTCCCATGACCGGGATGTCGGCGGCGAGGATCGCCTCGACCGCCGGGAGGATCCGGCTCCCGCCCTCGAGCTTCACCGCGGCGCATCCGCCCTCCGCGAGGAAGCGCCCCGCGTTCTCCACCGCGTGACCCGTGTCGGTCTGGTAGGACAGGAAGGGCATGTCTCCGACGACGACCGCGCGCTTCACGGCATGGGAGACCGCGCGCGCGTGGCGGACCATGGAGTCCATCGTGGCGGAGAGGGTGTTCGGCTCCCCGTAGACCGCCATCTCGACGGAGTCACCGACGAGCAGGACGTCCACGCCGGCGGAATCGAGCAGGGCCGCGGACGGCGCATCATAGGCCGTCAGCATCGCGATCTTTTCGCCGCCCTTGGCCGAGACGAGGAGGGGCACCGAAAGGGGAGAGGTTTCCGAGAGAGCCGGCATGTCGCGCTCCTTTCCTCTCGGTCGACGTCCCGAAATCGGGATCGCCGCCGATAAGGGCGTGGACCAAATTATATCGGACCGCTCCGGCGCGGGCTCCGTTGCAGCGGACGCGCTTCGCGCGCCGCTGAACTCGCACCGCGAAATATCACTGTGGAATCGAGTTATCCGCTACTTGCCGGAATGTAGTACTGCATCCCCTTCTTGGCGCGGCGGATCTGGGCGACCAGATCATCGAAGTCGGCGGACCGGTTCACGAAGTCGATCTCGTTGGTGTCCACGACTAAGAGCGGCGTCTCGTCGTAGTGGTAGAAGTAGTAGTTGTAGGCCTCGATCAGCTGCGCCACGTACTCCGGCGTAATTCCCTTCTCGATCGACCGCGAAGCCTTCTTGATGCGCTTCATGCAGGTCTCGAGCGATCCCTGCAGGTAGATCACGAGGTCCGGCTTCGCCACCGAGTCCGCGAGCAGGTTGTAGAGCCGGTCGTAGATGAGGAGCTCCGAGTCGTCGAGGTTCAGGTACGCGAAGATCTTGTCCTTCGGAAAGTGGTAGTCCGCGACCACGAGCGTCGTGAAGAGGTCGATCTGCGCGATCTCCCTCTGCTGCTGGTAGCGGGAGAGCAGAAAGAAGAGCTGGGTCTGGAACGCCGATCCCTTCTTCTTCTTGTAGAAGTCGCCGAGGAAAGGGTTGTCCACGTCCTCCAGGATCTTCGTTCCGTGGAACCGGCGCGCGAGCATGTCGCAGAGCGACGTCTTGCCGACTCCGATCGGACCGTCCACGGCGACGTGGCGGAGCGTCAGGTCGCCTTCGGACGGGATCGGCATCGGCGCGGATTGTAAACGGTAGGCGGAAGGGGGTAGGCGGGAGGCGGAGCTACCTGATCAGCACGTCCGCGATCCCGAACGCGGCGAGGACCACCGAGACGAATCCGTTGGCCGTGAAGAACGCCGCGTCGATGCGCTTCAGACGGTCCGGCCTCACGATCGCGTGCTGATAAACGAGCGCCGCGACGGTCGCCACGATTCCGGCCGCGAACAGCCAGCCGCCACCCACCATCCGCCAGAGGGCGACGAGGAAGACGATCATGGCAACGTGGAAGAGCGCGGATACCACGAGCGCCCCACGAGTACCGAGCCGCGCCGGAATCGAGTGAATGCCGACTCGCCGGTCGTGCGCCTCGTCCTGCAGCGCATAGATGACGTCGAAGCCTGCGGTCCAGAAGAGAACGGCGAAGCCCAGGTAGATGGCCGGGGCGCGGATGTCTCCGCGGACCGCGATCCACGCTCCGACGGGGGCCATGGCGAGACAGAGGCCCAGGACGAGGTGACAGAGCGCCGTGAACCGCTTCGTGTACGAGTAGAGGAACAGTACGGCGAGCGTGACCGGCGCCAGGAGAAGCGTCAAACGATTGAGGCTCGCGGCCGCGAGGAGGAAAACGACTACCGATACGACGAGGAACGCGCGGACGTAGCCGACCGACAGCGTGCCTGCGGGCAGCGCCCGCGAGGCGGTCCGCGGGTTTGCGGCGTCGATCTCCCGGTCGGCCAGCCGGTTCTGCGCCATCGCGGCGCTGCGGGCGGCGACCATGGCGAGAACGATTTTTCCGAGCGTCGCGAGGTCGGGCCAGCCGCCGGCCGCGAGCACGGCGGCCAGGATCGCGAAGGGCAACGCGAAGACAGTGTGTGTGACGCGGATCATTTCCAGCGTCGTGCGCAGGGGGGGTGCGACGCCGACGGCCTGGCTCATCGCAACCGGGGTCGGCTCTTCGTGCGCTCGCCCGTTCCGGTCCAGCGGAATTCCGCGCCGGGAAGCTCGATGCCGAGAAACCGAGCGACGCGCGAGCACCACGCGTCGAGGAACCGGGCCATGGACGGGTCCGTCACGTAAAAGGCGGGAGTCGGCGGCGCCACGATCGCGCCAGCGAGCGTCGCCCGACGCATGTTTTCGACGTGAACCAGGGAGTAGGGCGACTCGCGGAACGCCAGGACGAGCGGGCGGCGCTCCTTGAGAGAGACGTCCGCGGCCCGCTGCAGGAGGTTGCGGGAAATTCCGTTGGCGATGGCGCCGAGCGTTCCGGCGCTGCAGGGGATCACGGCCATCCCGGCGACCGGATAGGACCCCGATGCGATCGACGCTCCAACCTCGTCGTTGCCGTGGAGGACGATGCGGCGCGCGGCCTCCCGGGGTAGGTCGAGGGCGGCAACCCACTCCTTCGGAGAGTTGAACGCGGCGTCGAGCTCACTTCGCGCCACGAGCAGGCTCGATTCCGAGAAAACGAGGTGCAGCCGCGTGACGCCGGGAGCGCGCGCCGCGAGCTCCACGAAGCGCCGGGGCAGCGAAGCGCCCGAGGCTCCCGACACGCCGACGACGATCTCCCGGTCCGCCACGGCGGAGAGTCTAGCCCGCGCGGTTCTCGTGACGGCCCCCGCGGGCCGACGGGCGCTTCGTCAAGACTCCGGTCGAACGGCAATCCCTCTTTCCGTCCGGGCGGCGTCTTGCCCGTCAGTGAGTTCGGTTCGCGCCGCGTTCTTGCCCGCCGGTTTTCTTGGCGTTTTCCGTCGCGGCCTGCCGGCCCTCTCCGGCGCGAAAGATGTTCTGCCCAGAGCAGTTCCGCGGCAACGGCGGGCGCGGCACGCTCCTCGCGAATGGCGGCTGTCAGCAAAACGCAGGAGGTGCCGATGCAGAACGCCTGATGGCAAGAGCTCGATGAGGACGTAATCGAGAACCCCCAGCTTCCCGACCGCTTCGCTCACTTCACGCAAAGGAGTTTCGAATGACGAGCCAACACCGGCCCCGCTCCCCGTCCGTCATCCTTCCCGGCCGCGCCCTCGCGAGCCTGTCCCTCGCGGCCGGTCTTCTCCTTCTTTCCGCGGCGTCGCTTCGTGCCGACACGACCGCAACCGCACCCGCCGCGCCGGCCGGAAAGGTCAACATCAACGCGGCCTCCGTCTCCCAGATCGCGATGCTTCCCCGCATCGGCGAAAAAGTCGCCGCGCGGGTGCTCGACTACCGGAAGACGCACGGCCCCTTCGCGAAACCCGAGAACCTCATGGAGGTCAAGGGAATCGGCGAAAAGCTCTTTCTGACTTTGAAGCCCTATCTCGCCGTGAGCGGCCCCACCACTCTCGCCGCCAAGGTTCACCTGGGCTCTTCCCGCAAGCGGGCAGGGTCCTCTCCCGCCCCCAAAACCGCCCCGAAGTCCGCTCCGGCTTCCGTCCCCCCGGGCAAGGGACGGTGACGATCGTGCCCGCCCGGGATCGCGCGAGCGGTCCCGGGCTTTCCCCCCGACGGGGAATGTCCTCGGTGGAGCTGATGGTCATGCTCGCCGTCGCGGCCACGCTGCTCGCGGCGACGGCCAGCGGCGCGTTTCAGCTTCGGGAGGTGCTGTCGATCCGGTCGGCCGCCGCGGAGCTCTCGACCACGTTCGTGCGGGCGCGCGCCTACTCTCTGACGAGGGGCGTCGCGGTGGCGCTGAAATTCCGCAGGGACGGCGGGCGCTACGAGTGGGCGCTCTACCGGGACGGCAATGGAAACGGCGTGAGAACGTCGGAGATCGCCTCGGGGGTCGACCGCTCGCTCGCTCTCGCCGTTCCGTGGTCCCGCGCCGACGTCCGCCCCGGGATTCTGCGCGGAACCCCGGTCCCGGACCCGTCCTCTCCCGGCACGCCACTCGACCGCCTTGATGATCCGATCCGCTTCAACAACTCCGATCTGTGCTCCTTCTCTCCGACGGGAGAGAGCACGCCCGGCTCGGTCTATCTGTGGGACGGGCGCGACCGGATGGCGGTCGTGCGGGTCTTCGGAAGGAGCGCGAAGGTCCGGACCCTCTTCCACTTCCGGGGGGAAAGGGATTGGAGGAAATGACGGGAGTTCACTTCCCGGGCGAAAGCGGAAAGGCCGACGCGGTCTCTCCGGCGCCACCCCAGAGGAGCGAGTCGTGGAAGGCGGCGCCGGGCGCGATCCGTCCGCCGGCGGCAATGCAGCCCTTGAGCTCGGAGCCGGCCCCGACCTCGACTCCGTCCCACACGACTGACTCGATCAGCCGCGTTCCCTTACCGACTTTGGCGGAGCCGAGGACGCTCGAGACGCACTCGAGCCCGCGAGTCGGGACGCGGGAGAGGACCCTCGATGGCGCGTCGAACTCACCGCTGCCCGAGGAAAAGGGACCGCCCCGCGTGAGCGCCTGGCGGGTGGCGCGGAGAAAGTCGCGCGGGGTGCCGAGGTCCGAAAACGGGCCATCGTGCAGGAGCCATCCGATCTCCTCCCCCGAGTCGAGGAGCGGCTTCCAGAGATCGTCGACCAGCGAGCGCTCACCGCCCGGAATTCGAGCGAGCGCGCGCGATGAGAGAACGCTCACTCCCGTGTAGACCAGTGGCCAGGCGGACATCTGGCCGAAAGCGGTGATCCGGTCGCCCGCGGCCGCGAGAGGAGTGAAGCGGGCGGGCTCCTGATTCTCGGTCACGAGAAGGGTGGCCGAGCGACCCGTCTGCTTGTGGCGCGAAAGGAGCGCCTCGAATTCGGGCTCGAGGGCAGCGTCCGAGTTGACGACGAAAAAGTCGTTTCCGGAAAGCCACTTCGCAGCGTTCGCGAGCGCTCCGGCAGTTCCCAGGATCTGGGGCTCCTCGAAGAACTTCACCCTCGGAAGGCCGGCAGGAAGGGCACCGACGAACGCGCGGATCGCCTCGCCCCGGTGGTGAAGATTGATGCCGACGTCGGCGACCCCGGCGCGCCCCAGGCGCTCGAGGTGAGACCGGATCAGCGGCACGTTCAGGAAGGGAAAGAGAGGCTTGGGGATGGCGTCCGAGACCGGACGGAACCTCGTCCCGAGTCCGGCCGAGAGGAGCATCGCCTTCATGCGGGCGGGTCGAGCAGCATGTCCGCGGGAAGGGTCGGATCCTCGCGTCGGCGGCGGGCATAGAGCTCGGCGTAGGAGTAGGGGAGCGAGTCGGCGGGGTCGAGGTCGAGGTGCTGCAGCGCGCGCCGGATCGCGGCCGGGTCGCCTTCGATTTCGGCGAAGGTTCCGATCGGGGTTTCGTCCAGGGCGATCACGCAGTCGTCCAGCGACCACTCTTCGCGCCGCTTCTCGTAGCGGAATCGGCGGTGGAAGCCGAGGGCGCCGAGAATGCGCTCCATCTCGTTGGGGTCCGAGACCGCGGTCTCCCGCTCCTCGCGGGTCTTCGCGCCGTCCTCGAATCGCGCCGCGCCCTTGTAGGTGAGCGTGGCGCCACCCTCCGTCCGGCGGACTCGGAGCACGCGGCCGCTCTTCGCCAGAGCTCCGTCGGCCTGGTCGAAGAGGTCGTTCGATTCGGAGTGGGGAGCCGTGAGCTGGAGCGCTCTGTTGGCCTGGAGTACTTGCCGGACGGCGCCCAGGTCTCGGACCGGCAGCTTGATCTCGATCTCGTATCGGGTCGTCGAGGCCTCCGGAGTTCTCACGCCAGGAGGCGGCGCGCGATCTCCTGGGCGCGCTTCCCATCGACGCGGCCGCGGTGCGCGGCCATGAGCTCCTTCATGACGAGTCCCGCGTCCCGCGCCGAGGAGTACCCCTTGGCGCGGATGATCTCGCGAATCGCGTCCTCGACCTCGGCCTCGGAGAGGCCGGCGGGCAGGTACGCCTCGATGATCGCAACCTCCTCGGCCTCCCCGCCGGCGAGATCCTCGCGTCCGCCCTTCGAGTACTGCTCGATCGACTCGCGGCGCTGCTTGACCGCGCGGCGCAGAACCGCTTCCGCTTCCTCGTCGGAGAGCTCGCGGCCCGCCTGGATCCTCTCGTTCTGGAATGCCGCGAGGAGCAGGCGCAGCGTTGCGACGCGCCGTTTCTCGCCCGCCTTGAGCGCCTGCTTCAAGTCGCTCTCGATGCGGCCGCGCATGCGGCGAGGCTACCACCGCTGCTAGCCTTCTGGCCGTGGATCGCTTCCTCGTCGGCACCGCCGGTCACATCGATCACGGCAAGACCGCGCTCGTGCGCGCACTCACGGGCATCGACACCGATCGGCTGCCCGAAGAGAAGCGGCGCGGCATCACGATCGACCTCGGCTTTGCGCATGCGGAGTGGGACGGCGTGCGCGTCTCCTTCGTCGACGTCCCCGGACACGAACGCTTCGTGAGGAACATGCTCGCGGGCGCCGGGGGAATCGATGCGGTCCTGCTCGTCGTGGCCGCCGACGAGTCGGTGATGCCGCAGACGCGCGAGCACTTCGAGATCGTGAGGATGTTGGGCATCCGGCACGGCGTCGTCGCGGTCACGAAGACCGATCGCGTCGGACCCGAGCTGGTCGAGGTCACGGCGTCCGACGTGCGCGAGCTGACGCGGCATTCCGCTCTCGCCGACGCGGAGGTCGTTCCCGTGTCGTCGCGCACGGGAGAAGGCGTCGACGACCTGAAGCGGGCGATTCTCCGGCTGGCGGCGCGGGAAACGGGTTCCGGCAGGGAGTCGCGGGGCGTGCGCCTCCCCATCGATCGCGCGTTCTCCATCGCGGGTTTCGGACCCGTGGTGACTGGAAGCTTGGTCTCCGGGACGATCTCGCGGGAACAGAAGCTGGAGCTCCTGCCGACGGGTCGGATCGTGCGCGTCCGCCGCCTGGAGGTCCACGGTCGGGAGACGGCGGAGGCGCGCGCGGGGGAGCGGGTGAGCGCGAACCTCGCCGGTGTCGAGCTGGCGGAGCTCGCGCGCGGTCGCGTGCTCGCGACGCCCGGCGCCTTCGCCCGGAGCCCGCTCCTGACGGTGCGCCTCGACCTGCTGCCGTCCGCACCGCCCGTTCGCAGCGGCGACCGGGTGTCGTTCCACCACTACTCGTCGGAGGCGAGAGCGCTCGTGAGGCTCCTCGACGGCCCGACCCTCCCTCCGGGCGGCTCCGCGCGGGCGCAGCTTCGTCTCTCGTCGGTGATCGCCTCGGCGCCGGGCGACCGCTTCGTGGTGCGCCGTCTCTCTCCGGTGGCCACGATCGGCGGCGGGGTCGTGCTCGACCCGTACGCCCCGCCTCTCGGCCGACGGCCCGAATCCGAAGTCCGCGAGTTGCTCGACCGCCTGGAGAGCTCCTCGCTCTCCGATCGACTCGAGCTCTGGATCGAGCACGCGCGCGAGCACGGCGTCTCGGAAGAGGAGCTCGCGCCGCGAGCTGGGGTCGCGGCGTCGGAGGTGCGCGGAGCGCTCGCGGCCCCCCGCGAAGCGGGCCGGGTCCACGTCCTTCGCCGTTCACCTGAACGTTACGTGGCGGAGAGCGTTCTTTCGGCGCTCGCCGGGAAGGCGCGACGCGAGATCGCCGCCTACCTCGAGTCCGGCAGCGGATCCGTCGGAATGCCGCGGCGGACGCTGCTCTCCCGCCTGGCGCCCGCCGCCGATCCACCATGGGCCGAGGCTCTCGAGGCCACGCTCGTGCAGCGCGGCGCGTTCGCGACGGTCGGCGAGGAGGCGCGCGTGCCCGGGCGGGACGACCTGGCGTCGGGGGACCGCGACCTCTCCGAGCGGATCGCGGACGTCTTCCGGGAGCGCGGCCTCGCTCCGCCCTCTCCCGCGGAGGTGACGGCGATCGTCAACCACCGCCAGAAGGTCGTCGAAGGCCTGCTCGGCTACCTCGTGAAGAAGGGAACGCTCGTCCGCCTCTCGGGGGGCTGGCTCATCTCTCGCCACGCGATCGAGGACCTGGTGGCGCGGCTGAGGGCGTCGGGCAAGGCCGGTTTCGAGATCGCGGAGTTCAAGGAGATGTTCGGACTGACCCGGAAGCTCGCGATCCCGCTGCTGGAGCACTTAGACGGCGAGAAGGTCACGCGGCGCGTCGGGGATCGAAGGGAGATCGTGCGATAGAACTCGTGGGGTCAGGTTTTAACCTGACCCCGGGTGTCCTGCTGGCTCCGAGAAAAATCCGGGCTGGAAAGACCGGATTTCCTGCGTTCGAGCGCTGAGGCCGCCCCGGGTCGGTGTTGCTCTGTGGAAAAATCCCCGCCACCGTGTCGCTCGTCTCGCACACTCTCCTCGGCCGCTACGAGGTCCTCGCGCCTCTCGGCGCCGGGGGAATGGGCGAGGTCTACCGCGCCCGGGACAACCGCCTCCATCGCGAGGTCGCGGTCAAGGTCCTCCCGGAGCTGCTCGCGAGCGACCCCGACGCGCTCGCCCGCTTCGAGCGCGAGGCGCGCGCGATTGCAGCGCTGTCCCATCCGAACCTCCTCGCGATTTACGACTTCGGCACGGACGGCGGCGTCTCCTTCGCGGTCACCGAGCTCCTGCACGGGCAGACTCTTCGAGCCGCCCTCGCGACGGGCGGCCTGCCGTGGCGGAAGGCCGCCGACCTGGCCGCGTCCATGGCGGAGGGACTCGCGGCAGCGCACTCCCGGGGAATCGTCCACCGCGACCTGAAGCCCGAGAACGTTTTCGTGACCGCCGAGAACCGGGTCAAGATTCTCGACTTCGGGCTCGCGCGATGGGTCCGCGACGAATCCTCCGAAAACGAGCCGACCTCTGCGCCGACGACCCCCGATCCGACGCGGCCCGGGACGGTGCTCGGCACGGTCGGGTACATGTCTCCCGAACAGGTCCGCGGAGAGAGTGCCGGTCCGCAGAGTGACCTCTTCGCGTTCGGATGCGTGCTCTCCGAGATGTTGACGGGGCGCCCGGCATTCACGGGCGCGAGCGTCTTCGACCGGATGGCCGCGATCCTTCGGGACCAGCCGGCTCCCCCCTCGCGCGAGAGTCCGGACGTTCCGCGCGAGCTGGACGACCTCGTCGCGCGCTGTCTCGAGAAGTCGCCGGCGCGCCGGCCCGCCTCGGCTGCCGAGCTCGCACCGATCCTGGCGGGTCTCGCGTCGGCGGCGGCGTCCGATGCCACGGTCGTCTCGGGCGGGTTGAGCGGAAGCCGGCCCGTGCTCAAGCGGACTTCGCGAGTGAAGTCGCTCGCGGTTCTCCCGTTCGTCAACCCGGGCGGAGATCCCGAGATGGAGTACCTGACCGAGGGCATCGCGGAGACCCTCATCAACGGCCTTTCGCAGCTGCCGAAGCTCCGCGTCATGGCGCGGAGCACGATGTTCCGCTACCGGGGGGACGCCGACCCGCAGCAGGTCGGCCGCGAGCTCGGCGTGGGAACGGTCCTCTCCGGACGCGTCGTGGGAAGGGGATCCGCCCTCGCGATCTCGGTCGAGCTCGTGGATGCGTCCAACGGGTGGCGCCTCTGGGGAGCGCGGTACGACCGTCCCATAGCGGACCTCGTCGCGGTGCAGGGGGAGATCGCCGGCGAGATCACGGCGAACCTCAAGTTGACTCTGGAGCCCGAGCAGAAGAAGCGCCTCGCGAAGCGGCACGAGGTCGACCGTGACGCGTACCCGCTCTATCTGAAGGCGCGCTATCACTGGAACAAGGGCACGGTGCCCGGCTTCAAGAAGGCGATGGAGCTCTTCCAGCAGGCGATCGACAAGGATCCGACCTACGGGCTCGCGTGGGCGGGCGTGTCGGATTGCTATGCGATGCTCGGAATGGACCGCTATGCGGCGCTGCCGCCGAGCGAGGCGTACCCGAAGGCGAAGGCCGCGGCGCGCAAGGCGCTCGAGATCGACGACGGGCTCGCCGAGGGGCACACGTCGCTCGGCTATGCGCTTCTGGTCTCGTGGGAGTTTGCGGGCGCGGAAGAGGAATTCCGCCGTGCCATCCAGCTCAACCCGGACTACGCCCAGGCGCACCACTTCTACGGCTTCCAGCTGGCGGCGAGGGGTCGTTCGGAGGAGGCCCTGGCCCAGTTCCGCCAGGCGCTCGAGATCGATCCTCTCTCTCTGATCACCAACGCCGACTACGGCTGGGCCTTTTACTGCGCGCACCGCTATGAAGAGGCGATCGCGCAGATCGGGAAGGCATTGGAGATGGACGCCAGCTTCCCGCAGTTCTACCTCTGGCTCGGGCTCGCCACGCAGGCGGCCGGCCAGCTCGACCAGTCGATCGCGGCGTTCGACGAAGGAATTCGCCTGACTCACGGCAACCCAACCTTCGTCGCAGGAAGGGGCATCGCACTCGTCCTCGCCGGCCGCCGCCAAGAGGCCGAGAAGATCCTGGCTGACTTCGAGGAGCGCCTGAAGACGCAGTACGTGCCGATCGCCGCGATGGTGCAGATGAACGTCGCGCTCGGGCACATCGACGAGGCGTTCCGGTGGCTCGAGAAGGCGGCCGACTACCGCGCGAGCTTCATGCTGCCGATCAAGGTCTATCCGTTCTTCGATCCCATCCGGGCGGACCCGCGCTTCACGGCGCTCCTGGAGAAGCACGGTCTGGCCTAGACGTCGCGGGACGTGCTCTCGGCCTCCCCGGCTTCCCGCTCGAATGAAATCCCGCGGTACGCCTTGGCGTGCGAGACGCCCGCGAGTCGTGCCCTCAGGTACTCCCCCAGGTAACGACCCAGGAAGGCGGCCATTCCGTACCGCCCGTACTGGCGCACGTGGGTCAGCTCATGGGCAAGGAGCTCGATTCCGGCGTCGGTCGTGATTCGACGCTCGGCGGCAGGCGTCAGAAAGACGCGGCGCCCGAAGACGATCGCGTCGGCGCGGGCGAGAGAGGCCAGGATCCGGGCGAGACGGCCGCGGTGAAGTCGCACCCGGAGGATCTCGGAGGGAAAACGGCCTCGAAGACGCTCCGCCAGGAGGGGCGGGATCGGGTCGCCGAGAAGCGTGTCAGGACCCGGCGAGGTTCTTCCGGAGCGACGCGATCTGCTTCAGGTCGACGCTGTAGGAGACGGATCCGGAGAGCGAGAGCTCGTTCCACGAATCGACGGGCGCTCCGTTCGCCTGCGCCGGACGGAACGCCCAGCCGGACAGGGCGCGGCGCAGGTACGGGACGAGGACCGGATCGCTCGCGTCGAGCGGGATTGCCTTCTCGAGGGCGCCGTTCGCCTTCACGCGGACCCAGAACTTTGCGCTGAACGACCCCTTGTACGAGTCCGCGTCCCACGGCGTCTTCTTGGGCATCGGCGGCGTGTCGACGCTTTCGATCGGCACGGTCCCGTCGGTCGGCGGACTTCCCTTGCGGCTCGCCAGCCAGACGTCGTCGGTCCCCCATGCGAACGGACGCGGGAGCAGCGTCGAGGGCGTGACGAGAACGAGCGAGCCCTGGACGGAGCGCGGTGCGTCGATCTCGACGGTGAGGTCGAGCCTCAACGACCCCCACGTTTCGACGGGTGCCCCCGAGCGGCGCGCGGGCTCGAACGTCCAGCGCGCGAGCGACCTCTGAACCTCGCCGGACAGGGCCGCAATCGGTTCCCGATCCAGCCGGAACCCGACCGGCTTCCCGGTGGCGTCCACGCGAACCGAGACGAACTCGGCGGCGGAGACGGTCGCGTCTACGAACGTCAGCTTCGGCGGAAGGGACGCGGGCACCTGCGCCGTGGTTCCGAAGGGATTTTCGTTGGGGGCCTGCAGGATCGCGAGGACCCCCGGTTCGGTGATGCGCGCCGGCGGCACCGGAGTCGGGGTCGCGACCGGCCGTGCGAGCGGAGGCGCGATGGGCGCCGCGGGCGCGGCGGGCTGCCCCGGAGCGTCGGGCGGCGGCGCGGCCGGCTGGCCCGGAGGGACCTCAGGAGGAGCGGCGGGCGCGGCCTCGACGGATGGGGTCGGCGTCGGCCCCGGAGTGGGAGAGACGTCGGCTTCCTGGCCGCGGACGACCGCTGCCGCGAGCGCCAGGGCGGCCGCGAACGCGACGGAACACAGAATTCGCCGGCTCATCGAAATGCGCGCGAAGTATAGCGAATTTGTGACGCAGGTCACTCGGGAGGAGGTCATCCCGAGCACAGCGAGGGATCTCTTGGATTCGAGAGATCCTTCGCGCAAGCGCTCAGGATGACGCGCTCCGCGCGTCACTTCGCGGAGAGCCAGTTGTCTCCGGAACCTACGTCCACGGCGAGGTGGACCTTCAGCTTCGCGGCTTCCTCCATGACGCGCCGCACGGTTGCCGAGAGCGCGACGACCTCCTCCGCCGGCGCTTCGAGCACGAGCTCGTCGTGCACCTGGAGGAGCAGCCGAGCCTGGAAACCCTCCTCGCGGAGCGACTGGTCGAGCCGGACCATGGCGATCTTGATTATGTCCGCGGCCGAACCCTGGAAGGGCGCGTTCAGCGCCATGCGCTCGGCGTTCCCGCGCACCATGCCGTTCGAGGCCTGGATGTCGGGGATCGGCCGCACCCGGCCGAAGATCGTGGTGACCTCGTGGGTGCGGCGCGCCTCGTCGAGGATTCCGTCGAGGTAACCGCGGACTCCCGGAAACTGCGCGAAGTAAGACTCGATGTAGCTCTTCGCCTCCGCCGTCGGGACGCCGAGGTCCTTCCCCAGCGTGAAGGCCGCCATTCCGTAGAGGAGGGCGAAGTTGATCCTCTTCGCCGCGAAACGCATCTCCTGGCTGACGAGGTCCGGGGAGACGTTGAAGATTTTCGCCGCAGTTGCGCGGTGGATGTCGTCGCCCCGCTCGAACGCCGCGATGAGGTTCTCGTCCCCCGAGAGGTGGGCGAGGATCCTCAGCTCGATCTGCGAGTAGTCCGCGACGACGAGCTTCCTCCCGGGGGGCGAGACGAAGGCGCGCCGGATCTCGCGACCCGCGGCCGTCCGGATCGGAATGTTCTGCAGGTTCGGGTCCGAGGAGGAGAGACGCCCCGTGGCCGCCACCGTCTGGTGAAAGGAGGAGTGAACGCGCGACTCCTCGTCGGCGAGCTGCGGCAACGCGTCGACGTAGGTTCCTTTGAGCTTCGAGATCTCGCGGTACTCGATGACGAGGCGGGCGATCGGAAATCCCTGCTCGGCCAGCTCGTTCAGGACCTCCACTCCGGTGGACGACACGCGCGTCTTCGCGGTCTTCCGCCCCACGGGCAGCTTCATCTTCTCGAAGAGAACCTGCCCCAGCTTGACCGGCGAATTCACGTTGAACTGCTCGCCCGCCTCCTCCCAGATTTTCTCCTCGAGGGCCCGCAATCCCTTCTCCATCCGGACGGACATCTCGTTCAGGTACGGCAAGTCGACGGCGATGCCCGCGAGCTCCATCCGCGCGAGGACGGGCGTCAGCGGACGCTCGATCTCGCGGTAGATCTTCTCCAGCGCCGGCCGCTTCTCCATCTCGGCTCGGAGTCGCGTCGCGAGCTCGCGCGTGCCGGACGCTCGCTCGCCGAGCCACCGGTCGGCGGTCTCGACCGCGTAACCCTCCGGCAGCGCGCAGGAGACGATTCCCGCTTCCTTGTTCGCGGTGACGCGGTGGCCGAGCCGCTGGAACGCCATCACCTCGAAGTCGGAGCTGCCCACTCCCGGCGACAGCACGTACTGCGCGAGGCAGACGTCGAACACGTCGGCGGCGACGCTGCCCCCCTCCCGGGCGAGGAGCGCGTCGAGCGGCTTCGCGTCAGCGACCGTCACGGAGCGGCCCGGCCGGTCGAGCGCGCGCCACCGGGCTGCGATCTCCGGACCGGACTCCTCCGCGATCTCGACGTTCTCCCCGTCCGACACCGCCAGCAGGACGCGGTCCTTCGCCCGGAGCAGGGCGATGCCGAGCGGCTCCGACGGGTCGAGCGCAAAGGGCTCTCCCGGACGCCGCCGGACTGCCGAGATCTCGGGCGTCACCGCGGACTCGTCGTGGATTTCGGCCGCCAGCGAGTGGAACTCGAGCTCGACGAAGAGCGCTCGCAGCTTCTCCCCGTCGGCGGCCGTGGAGCGGAAGGCGTCCGGCTCGAACGGGATGTCGAGGTCCACCGGGATCTCGACCAGGCGCCGCGAGATCAGGGCGTCCTCGCGATGCTCGCGGAGACTTTCGCCCACCTTCCCCTTGATCTCGTCGGCCCGCGCGAGCAGCGTCGTGAGGTCGCCGTAGTCCGCAATCCACTTCTTCGCGGTGACCTCGCCCACGCGGGGGACCCCCGGGATGTTGTCGACGCTGTCGCCCATCAGCGCGAGGACGTCGACCACCTGGGCCGGAGACACCCCGAAGAACTCGCGCACCCCCGCCTCGTCCAGGAACTTCTCCCGGCCCGTGTGAAAAACGCGCACCCGGGGTCCGACGAGTTGGAGCATGTCCTTGTCCGCCGTGACGATGACGACGTCGAAGCCCATGGCGGACGCCTTCTTCGAGAGCGTCCCGATGACGTCGTCCGCCTCGTAGCCGGTCAGCTCGAGGACCGGGATGCGGTACGCCTCGAGGATGCTGCGGATGGCGGGGAGCTGCACCCGGAGGTCGTCGGCCATCGTCGGCCGGTTGGCCTTGTAGTCGACGTATTCGGCGTGGCGTTTGGTCCGCTCGGGCCCGTCCCAGGCCACGGCGACGTAGTCGGGGGTGTGCTCCCGCATCATCTTGCGAAGCATGGTCACGAAGCCGTAGATCGCGTTGGTCGGCCGCCCCGTGGAGGTCGAGAGCCGCTGGATCGCGTGATACGCGCGGTGGATGTTGGACATCGCGTCCACCAGGTAGAGCTTGGGGGGGGCTTCGGTCATGCCGCGCGAGATTCTAGGTCGTCGCGGGAGCTTGCCCGGGACCTGCTTCGCACCCGCGAGCGGCTCGCCAAATCCGGCTCGACACAGGGCGAGAAACCGTGCAGGAAATCGCAAAAAAAAACGCGCGGCCCGTTTCCGGAGCCGCGCGAATCAATGCCGAATACAGTAACAAACGGGCACCCCCTTGTCAAGCGAAAAACGTCTTCGCGCGACGGATCGCGCAAAGCTCCCCGTTGGAGTGAGTTGAGACTGCTCGCCGTCGGCTAGAAAGAGGCGCGAACCGTGGTGAGAACGCGCTCGCGGAGCCTTACGGCTTCTTCCTCGAGTCGCTGCGACTCGGCGCGCATGTCGGCGTTGTACCCCACGTCCTCGATCCCGGCGAGGTTGATGGCGACGTTCAGGAGCGCGGCGTGGACGGCCGCCTCGAGGAGAAGGGCCGCGGCGCCCGCGTCGGACGCGGCGTTGGGGTTGCCCTTTCTGGCGAGATCGGGCATTGCCCCGAGGAGTCGGGTCGCCGCCCGCGCCGTGCGCATCGGGACGTCGGCCGCGAGGTGGTTGGCCTCGGACGTTTTCTTGGCGCGGACCTTCTGCTGATCCGGCGTGTCCTTCGGCAGGCGCCGGGCGGCGACGACTGCGTCGTAGGCCTCGGCGTCTTCGTGCGCCAATCGCTGCAATTCCATCCGGGAACGCCGCGCCAGTCCGGCAATCGGCCGAACGGCCTCGTGCACGGCGGCGTACTTCTCTTTCGAGAGGGTGAGCGCGGCCACCATTTCGGCGAGCGCCGCGCCCATGGCGGCGGTGAGCGCCGCGGCGGTGCCACCGCCCGGCGTTGGTGCGTCGGAGCTGAACGCCGTCAGCAGATCCGCGAAGCCGGTCTTGTCGAAATCCATGAACGAACTTCCTTGAAAGAGGACGCGGGTGCAGGGCCGCAGGCCCTGTCCCCGCGGCTTTTCTAAGAGGCCACCCGGCCGCGAAGAACCACCGTAGACATGAGATTGATCCCCCAATGGTAAACGAGGTGACGGTCGTTGGGAGCATCGAGAACGAGGACGTCGGCCGACTTGCCGACCTCGAGCGAACCGACCTCGGCCGCCAGCCCGAGCGACGCTGCCGCGTTCAGCGTCATCCCGGTCAGCGTCTCTTCGACGGTGAGTCCCGAGTCGAGGCAGGCGTGGGCAGCCAGGGCGGCGAGCGACTCCGTGTAGCAGGTTCCGGGGTTGGCGTCGGAGGCCACCGCGACCGGCACGCCTGCGGAAATCATGGCGCGCGCGGGAGCGCGCCTCGACCGCATCCACCAGGCCGTCCCGGGCAGGACGACGGCGACCGTGCCCGATCGGGCGAGCGCCGCGATCTCGGCGTCGCCCGCGAAGAGCAGGTGGTCCGCGGAGGCCGCCTTGAGCTCCGCCGCCAGGAGAGCGCCGCCGGAGAGCGTCAGCTCGTCGGCGTGAATGCGCAGGGCCATCCCGGCTCGACCCGCCGCCTGGAGGATGCGCCGCGACTCGTCCACCGTGAAGACGCCGTCCTCGCAGAAGACGTCGCAGAAACGGGCGAGCTTCTCCCCAGCCACCTGCGGCACGAGCTCGTCCGCCACGATGCGCACCCACTCCTCCCGGCGGCCGCGGAACTCGGGCGGGATTTCGTGCGCCGCAAGAAGGGTTGGAACGATCCGCGGCAACTCGGGCCCGGCAAGGTCCCGGAGGATTCGAAGCGATCGGAGCTCGTCGGCAGCGGTCAGGCCGTAACCCGACTTGGCCTCGACCGTCGTCGTGCCGTGCGCGAGCATCGTGTGGAGCCGTCGGCGCGCGGCGGAAGAGAGCTCCTCGTCGGACGCCGACCGTGTGGCGCGAACGGTGGCGAGGATCCCGCCGCCGGCCTCGGCGATCGCCGAGTAGCTCTCGCCGGCAAGGCGGCGGCCGATCTCTTCTCCCCGGTCCCCGACCCACACCGGGTGAGTGTGCGAGTCGACGAGGCCCGGCAGCAGGGTCCGCCCCGTCGCATCGACCGTCACGTCCGCCGGCCGGTTGCCATACTCCCGCCGGTAGTCCACCTCGGTGCCGACGAAGACGAGGACACCGTCCTCCGCCCGCACCGCGGGCTGGCGCATCCGGAGGATCGCCCCCTGCTCGGGGCCGCGCCGGGCCGATCTGCCGACCGGCGTCGCCAGCATTTCCGCGCCGCGGATGTCGAGGGACATCATTGGCCCCGTCATTCTGAGGCGGCGACTCAGGATGACAAGCGGGTCACTACCCCGGATTCCGCCTCAGATACGACAGCGGCCGGTCCTGCTCGTCCTGCTGCCGGTCCAGCTCGACGGCGTGGTTGAAGAGCTCCAGCATCTTCTGGATCTCGAGGCGGAAACCCGCGCGCTGGAGCTTCAGCTCGTGGATCGCTTTCTCGATTTCGGCGGAGCGCTGAAGGGCGCTGTGCGTGAGCCGCTCCGAGGAGTCCTCGGCCTCCTTCACGATCAGCTCTGCCTGCGCCTGCGCGGCCGCGCGGATGTCTTCCGAGGCCCGCTGCGCTGAGACGAGCGTTTCTTTGAGGATGCGCTCCCTCTCGCGGTGCTCGGCGTTTTCCTCATCGAGCGCGCGGATGCGCGACTCCAGGGCGGCCTTCTCGCGCGCGAGATCCTCCATTCCTTCGGCGGCGATGTCGAGAAAGGCGCCAACTTCGGTCGGGTCGAGGCCCTTCCACTTGCGCGAGAAGCGGTGCTTCTGAATCTCGAGAGGCGTCAGGCGGGACATGTCGTTTCCTCCGGTTTCGGACGGGTCAGAACGCGCGTGCAGTCGTCAGGAACAGGTTCGACAGGAGCACTTTGATGAACAGGATCAGCAGGATGACGAGGATCGGCGAAAGGTCGATCCCGCCGGTTCGCCGGGGGGGAGGATCTTGCGGAATGGGCGCAGGATCGGTTCGGTGGTGCGGTACAGGAACTGCACGATGGGGTTTCGCGGATCCGGGCTCACCCACGAGATCACGGCCGCAATGATCACGAGCCACTGGATCACGGAGAGGATCGCGAAGATCACCTCCAGCACCGCGGCCGTGAAGGCGCTGCCGACGTTCACGGGTTCTCCCTCGGTCCGAAGAGAGCAGTCCCGATGCGAACCTCGGTCGACCCCTCCTCGACGGCGACCTCGAAGTCGTGGCTCATGCCGATCGAGAGCTCCGGGAGCGCCACGCCCAAACGCTCCTGGAGCCGGTCGCGGATCGCGCGCAGCTCCCGGAAGTAAGGGCGCGAAAGCTCGGGGTCGTCGTCGAACGGCGGGACGGCCATCACGCCGCGGACGTCCAGGTGCGGGCAGGCCTGCGCGGCCCGGGCGAGCGCCTCGGCGTCTTCGGGAGCGACACCCGACTTCGTCGCCTCCCTTCCGACGTTGATTTCGAGAAGCACGGGCAACCTCCGACCCTCCGCGGCGAGCAGGGACTCCAGTCGCACGGCAAGTCTTTCCCGATCTAGGCTTTCGATGGCTGAGAAGTATTGTAGCGCCGCCTTCGCCTTGTTGGTCTGGAGCGGCCCGATGAGCCGCCAGGCGAGGTCCGGGAAGCGCTCCCGGACGGCTCCGATCTTGCCGGCCCCCTCCGCGACCCGGTTCTCGCCGAAGAGGTCGAAACCGGCGGCCGCGGCGCGGAGGACCAGGTCGGCCGGGTGCCCCTTCGTCACCGCGAGGAGCGCGACTTCCTTCGGATCCCTCTTTCCGCGCCCCGCGGCCGCAGCTATGCGAGAAAGGACCTCTTCACGCCGCCGGCCGAGCTCGTCCGCGGACGGGAGGTCGGTCAAAACCGGGTGGACTTCTCGCTGGCGTCCGCGCCGAGGTTGGCGAGCCGGTCCGCCCGGGTGTTCTTCTCCCGTGGGATGTGGGTGATCGCGAAGCTCCGGAAGCCTTTCGCGCGCAGGACCGCTTCGGCGAGGAGCGGCTTCAAGTGCTCCGCGCGCATTTTGAAGTTGCCGTGCATCTGCTCGACGAGCAGCTTGCTGTCGGATCGGATCTCGACCTCGTCGGCGCCGGCATCCTCGGCGCGCTCGAGCGCCAGGAGAAGCGCCCGGTACTCCGCGACGTTGTTGGTGGCGTTTCCGAGCGGCTCCCAGAACTCGAGCACCGGGCGGCCATGCTCGGCCTCGACGTAAACGCCCGCGCCCGCAGGTCCGGGATTGCCCCTCGCGGCGCCGTCGATCGAAGCCCGGAATCTCATGGGACGGGACAGGGGACTCGGAACACGGGACACGTACTCACCGGCTGATTCGTGTCCCGAGTCCCGTATCCCGTGTTCCGGCTACTAGGACCGTTGCATGTCCCAATAGAGAATTCTCTTGCAGCTGTCGCAGTAGATGATTTCCCGGCCGGCCTTCAAGGCCTGGAGCGCGGCGGGCCGCACCTTGACGTGGCAGGCGGAGCAGGAAACTCCGGAGACGAGCACGATCGCCTGTCCGCCCTTCTTCTCCATGAGGCGGGAGAACTCGACGCGGTCGCGCGGGTGCATGCCGGCCTCGAGTCGGGCGATCTCCTCCTGCGCGCTCGTCAGCTCGTCGTTGATCTGCCTCTGCGTGATGCGCCAGTCCTTCAATCGCTCCTCGTGCTGCTCGGTCTCGAGCGGCAGGAGCTCCTGGCGGCCGGCCAGCTCCTTCGTCGCGTTCTGAATCTCCTCCTCCAGGTTCAGGATCCTGTCCTCGGCCCCCCGGACGAGCTTCTCCACGCCGTCGATCTCGTTCAAGACCGCGCCGTACTCGCGCTGGTTCTGGACCGCGCGGAGCTGGGACTGGTACTTGCGGAGGCGGTCGCGGTGTTCCGAGAGCTCGGCGTTCGCCCGCCGGCGCTCGAGCTCCGCTTCCGAGAGCCGCGCCTTCAGGCGATCGACCGCCTCGACCTTCTCCTGATACTCGCGGTCGACTTCGACCAGCTCGGCCGGGATGGTGTCGCGTTCTCTCTCGCGCGACCTCACGAAGCGCAGCCGGTCCTGGAGCCGGTAGAGCTGCTCGAGGGGGGTGTTCACGTCTTCTCCCCCTCGTGTCCCGTGTCCCGTGTCCCGTGTCCCGACATGAAAAAGGGTGTTCCGGTCGAGGAACACCCTTTGTGATCAGTTTTGTAAGTTTCGTTTCGGTCTCGAGTCGTCCGTCTCCTCAAAGCTCCTCTGCCCTCTTCAAATACCCAGCTGGTGGGTCCACCCGGATTCGAACCGGGGTCTGACCGGTTATGAGCCGGTGGCTCTGGACCGCTGAGCTATGGACCCCGGCTTTCGGTCGCCGGGAAAATATATCAAACCGCCAAAAACCGACGAAGTCGGACTTCCTCACCGGATCGTTTCGAGGAAGGGCTTCAGCTTCTTCGCCCGCGACGGGTGTCTCAGCTTCCGGAGCGCCTTCGACTCGATCTGCCGGATGCGCTCCCGGGTGACGTTGAACGAGCGGCCGACCTCTTCGAGCGTGTGCTCCGAGCCGTCCCCGACGCCGAAGCGCATCTTGAGGACCTGCTCTTCGCGCGGCGTGAGCGTCTTCAGCACCCGGCGCGTCTGGTCCTGCAGGTTCGAAACGAGAACGGAGTCGATCGGCGAAAGGACCTGACGGTCCTCGATGAAGTCGCCGAGATGCGAATCCTCCTCCTCGCCGATGGGAGTTTCGAGCGAGATCGGCTCCTGCGCGATCTTCATGATCTTCCGCACCTTGGAGACCGGCATGTCCATCCGCTTCGCGATCTCCTCGGCGTTGGGCTCGCGGCCGAGCTCCTGGACGAGCGACCGGGAGGTCCGCGTCAGCTTGTTGATCGTCTCGATCATGTGGACCGGGATCCGGATCGTCCGCGCCTGGTCGGCGATCGCGCGCGTGATCGCCTGGCGGATCCACCACGTCGCGTACGTCGAGAACTTGTATCCGCGGCGGTGCTCGAACTTCTCGACCGCCTTCATGAGTCCGATGTTCCCCTCCTGGATGAGGTCGAGGAACTGGAGCCCGCGGTTCGTGTACTTCTTGGCGATGGAAACCACGAGGCGCAGGTTCGCGACGATGAGCTCGTGCTTTGCCTGGTCGGCCTCTTCCTCCCCCTCGCGGACCATCCGCTGCGTCTTCTTGACGTCCTCGTGCGAAACGCCGAACTTCTGCTCGAGCTCGCGCAGCCCCTTGCGGTACTTCGCGATCCGGCGCTTGTAGAAGTCGATGCGGGTCGCGTTCTTCTCGCGCTTCAGGGTGTTCGTGTCCTGCCGGATCGTGGACTCCGGGACGTTCATCTGGCGGTCGATGTCCTTCAGGATCCCGATCGCCCGGTTCAGAACGGCCGGCGTGAAGTCCGCCGCGCGGATCAGCTTCGCCATGTCGGCGATGCGCTTGTCGATGGAGGCTTCGATGCGCGCCAGGGCCTTCGTGCCCTTCTTGATGGTGCGCGCCTTGAACTTCATCCGCTTGATGTCCTTGTCGAGGCCACCGATCTTCTTGAAGCTCCCGAGCACCGACTCGATCCGCTGCGAAGCGCGGTCGTCGAGGTCCTCGGCGTCCTCCGGGATGTTCACCAGCTCGTTGACCATGCGCGAGTCGCGGCCCGCGTTCTCGAGGAGCTTCAGGATCTCCTCCAGGACGATCGGGTTGTTCGCGAGCGCCTGGTAGATCTTCGCCTCGCCCTGCTCGATGCGCTTGGCGATGCGAACCTCTCCCTCCCGGTCGAGGAGCTTGACCGTCCCCATCTCGCGCAGGTACATGCGCACGGGGTCGTTGGTCTTCTCGACCGCCTCGCGGGCCTCTTCGGCGGTCTCGGCGTCTAAGGCCGCCCGTTTTCTCGCGGCGCGGTCCGGATCCGTGACGACCTCGATCCCCATGTCGAAGAAGCGCTCGTAGACCTGCTCGAGATCCCGGGGGCTGCCGACCAGCTCGTCGGAGCAGATGGTCTGGATCTCTTCGTAGAGGAGGTAGCCCTTCTCTTTTCCGGCTCGGAAGAGGAGCTGGCACTCCGGGTACTTTTCGTCGATCACCAAGTTCGTTTCCTTTCGCCCGGGGCCTACCGCCCGAGCTCCACGATGCGCTTCCCGATCTTCTGCTTTTGCTCGAGCAGACGGGACAACTCTTCGCCCTGATCCGCCGCTTCCGCGCGCCGGATCGCTTCTTGAACCGTCGCCTGCTCCCGTTCTAGAAATTTTTTCTCGAGCCTCCGGAGTAGCCGGACGACCTCTTCGCGGGTCGGCTCCGGACTCTCCTCGAGCGCTAGTCGGGAAACCAGAGAAATCTCGCCGGATTCCCCAAGTTGAGCCAGATACCGGTGAAAATCAACCGTCCCCGCTCCGCCCCCGGTCTTCTCAAACGTCTCGATCAGCCCCCGGACGCCCGGGTGCGTCAGGTGTTCCGTCCGTAACTCACCTTGTATCAAGGAGATGTGCTCACCACCCCGCAGGAGCAACTGCAGCAGACGCCTTTCTGCCGCCGGAATCTCCCCTCCCAATAACACCGAACCATTTCCGAGCGTTCCCGGCCCTCCCGGAAGCCCTCCGGGCGGGACTGCAGCGGCCGCCGGTACCCCTCCCCCCATTCCCGGAACGCCCGGCCGCGCCCCCTTTTCGCCCCGGTTGGCCGGGTTTGCCGACCAGAGAACCTCGACGGGCACTCCGACCTCCCGGGAGACGCGGCGGTACTCCTCGTAGCGAAGGATGCGGTCGGGAATGGCCGAGAGGATCTCCAGAATTGCGCGGATCCTATCCTTTTTCGATTCAGCCGAAATACGCGCCTCGGCCGGGGCGAGTTCCTCGAGAAGCCAGGGGAGATAGCCCGGCGCCTCCGCGATCCGGGCGGCGACGGCCCCCGGGCCCTCCCGGCGGCGGACGTCGTCGGGGTCCTCGGCATCGGGCAGGCGGGCGACGGCCACCTCGAGTCCCTGCGCAAGAAGGTGGGTCAAGGCGCCGCGGGCCGCGTGGCGGCCGGCCGAATCGCCGTCGTAGCAGAGGACGACCCGGGGCGCGAGCCTCTTGATCTTGGCGGCCTGCTCCGGCGTGAGCGCGGTGCCCATGGAAGCGACCGTCTCCTCGACGCCGGAGAGGTAGAGCGCGAGGTGGTCGAAGCAACCCTCCGCGAGGACCGTCCTCTCGGTGCGGCGAATGGCCTCCCGGGCGTCGGTCAGCGCATAGAGAAGCCTCTTCTTGAGAAAGATGGGCGACTCCGGGGAGTTCAGGTATTTGGGTTCGTCGTCCGGAGAGAGCGCGCGGCCGCTGAAGCCGACGGGGCGGCCGCGCTCGTCGCGGATCGTGAAGACGAGCCGGTTCCGGAACCGGTCGTACGATCCGTTTCCCTCGGAGCGCCGTTGGAGCAGCCCGGCTTCGACGAGCAGGGCTTCGGGCCACGAGCCGGGGAGCCCCTTCGCGAGCGTCTCCCAGCCGGGGGGCGCGTAGCCGACGCCGAGCGCCTTCGCCACCGCCTCGGGAACGGCCCGCTCCTCGAGGTAGGCGGCCGCGGGATTGCCGGGCTTCGCGAGCTCCGCCGCGTAGAACTTCTGCGCCGCGGAAACCGCGGCGAGGAGCTTCTCGCGCTGCTCGTCCCGCGGACCCCGGGTGGCGCGCCGCGGGATCGCGACGCCGAAGCGCGCCGCGAGAGCCTCCACCGCCTCCGGAAAGTCGAGCCGGTCGATCTGGCGGAGGAAGTGGATGACGTCGCCGCCGGCGCCGCAGCCGAAGCAGTGGTACAGCCCCTTGTCGCGATCCACCGTGAACGACGGGGTCCGCTCGTTGTGGAAGGGGCAGAGGCCCTTCCACGAGCGGCCCGCCTTCTTCAGGCGCGTGTGCTCGCTCACGACCTCGACGATGTCGGTCGCCGCACGGAGCTCCGCGAGGACGCTGTCGTTGATGTCGAGGTCAGACATGTTTTCCCGAGCCTGTCATCCCGAGCCCTTCGCTTCCCCTTGTCATCCTGAGCGAAGCGAAGGATCTCTTGCGCTTCGTCCGACACCCTCCGCTCAGGGCAGGCTCCGCGAGGGATCTCTTGATTCGAGAGATCCTTCGGCCTTCGGCCTCAGGATGACAGGAGCTCTCACGCCAACTCCACGATAGTCGCGCCATTGCCCCCCTCCCGCGGCTCCGCGGCGTACAGCCGCGCCACCGAAGGGTGCTTTCTCAGATGATCTCTCAGCCCGTCGCGCAGGCGCCCGGTGCCGTGACCGTGGACGATCCGGAATCGCGCGGCGCCCGAGAGAAGGGCGTTGTCGAGCGCCTTCTCGACGTCCCCGAGCGCCTCCTCAAGCCGGCGGCCGATGACGTGGACCTCCGGGGTCGACGCGGAGACGTCGGACTCGCTCCCTCTCCCGCTCGCGGCGGCGGATGGGCGGGACTTCGCGGTGGACGGGGCCGCGCCTTCGATCCTCTCGAGCTCCGTCCTCGGAACCTGCATCCGCTTGCCGCCGGCCTCGAGCCAGGCCACGTCGCCCTCGATCGACGCCACGCGACCGGCCACCTTCGAGCCGCGCATCCGGGCGCGATCGCCGACCGAGAGCTCCCGGGAGCGACGCTCCCGCTCCTCCCGGGCCTCGGTCACGGTGCCTGCCGCGGCTTCGTCCTCCGCGGTCGAGAGAATCGCGGCCGCGGACACCGCGGCCCGCCGGCCGAGGTCTTCGCGCATGGCGGCGAGCTCCGCCTCCACGCGCCGCGTCAGCTCCTTCCGCGCCTTCTCGAAACCGGCGAGCCCGCTCTCCAGCATGCGCTCCCGCTCGGAAGCGACGCTTTCCCGTTCACTGGCGAGCCGCTCCGCCTCCCGACGCGCGGTCTCCCGCTCCTGCGCCAGCCCGACCTCGGCGCTTCGGAGCCGCTCGAGCGCGGCCTCGGCATCGGTCTCCGCGCGCTCGCGGCGCTCCCACGCGCGGCCCAGGATCTCGCGGGCGCGCCCGAGCACTGTTTCCGGCAGGCCCTGCTGCTCGGCCACGGAGAGCGCCCGGCTCCGTCCGGCCAGACCCGGGTGCAGTCGGTACGTGGGTCGCCCGGTCTCGTCGTCGAACTCCATCGCCGCGCAGATCGAGTCGGGGCGTCCCGCGGCGAACGTCTTCACCGCGGAGAGGTGAGTGGTGACGATCGCGCGCCCGCCGCGGGCCAGGTACTCCTCCAGGAACGCGACCGCGAGAGCGCTGCCCTCTTCCGGATCCGTCGCGCTCCCGATTTCGTCGATCAGCGCGAGCCGGTCGGGGCCTGCGGCTTCCAGGATCTGGGTGAGCGTCTCCATCGAGGACGAGAACGTGGAGCGGTCCTCCAGGATCTCCTGGGCGTCGCCGATCTCGGTTCGAAGCGCCGAGAAGACGGGGATCCGGGTGCCGGCGCCCGCCGGGATGGGCAGACCCGCCTGCGCCATCAGCGTCAGGAGTCCCGCGGTCTTCAGGACCACGGTCTTTCCTCCGGCGTTCGGTCCGGAGACGACGAGCATTCGTTTCTCCGGCGCGAGCTCGAGCTCCAGCGGGACCGACTCCTTCGGGGGTCGTGTCTCCTCGAGCGCGCGGCGCCGCAGGGCCGCGAGCCGGCCGTCGAGCAGCGGATGTCGCGCGCCGACCAGGACCCAGGAGCCGTCGTCCGAGATCTCCGGGATCCGACCCGCGGAAAGGGCGCCGAACTCGACCGCCGCCTCTCCGGCGTCGAGCGCGGCCAGCTCCCCCTCGGCCCCGAGCAGATCCGCGGCATGCGCGAGGACCTCGCGGCCGAGCGACGCGAGCAGCCGGTCGACCTCCCGCCTCTCCTCCGCGCCGGCCAGCGCGAGCTCGTTGTTGGCCTCGACCACCTCGAGCGGCTCGACGAACACGGTCTGGCCGGAGCCCGAGCGGTCGTGCACGATCCCGGCGACGCGAGAGCGGGACGATGCGACGACCGGCAGGCAGTAGCGGTCGTTCCGCAGGACGATCACCGCGTCGGCCAGCGAATCGCGGCGGGTCTCCAGCATCCGGTCGAGCATCTTCGAGACTTCGGTGCGGCGCCTGCGGAGCCGGCGGCGGATCGAGGCCAGGTCGGGTGACGCGTCGTCGCGGACCCCGCCGTCGGCGCCGAGGATGCGGCCCGCCGAGTCGAGGAGCGCCTGGAGGTCCGGGAGACGCGCCGCGCGATCGCGCAGCTCTCGAGACTCCGCCCGGGCGAGAGCCTTGCGGACCGCCTGGACCGCACGGGCGGAGGAGAGGATGGGGCGGAAGTCTTCGGGCGCCGCCGCGCCGCCGGAGTCCTCGAGCGCCGCGAGCGACGGGGAGACGCTCTGCAGGCCCGCGAGCGGCAGACGTCCCTCGCGCGCCACGAACTCGCGGAGGTCCGAAACTTCCTCGAGACGCCGGCGGACGGTCGGCTCGTCCCAGGAGGGAATCGTTCGGAGAACCGCCTCCCGGCCGGGAGGCGTGCGGGCGAGGTGGGAAACCAGTCGGAGGACGACGTCGAACTCGAGGGCGCGGAGATCGACGCCGTCCTCCTTCCGAAAATGAGCTACGGCGTGGCCCGACGTTCCTCCGAGAGCTTGCGAAGCATCTTCTTGCGAGCCTGAATCGCCTTGCGCTTCCGCTTCGCGCTCGGCTTCTCGTAATGCTGTCTCTTCTTCAATTCGGAGAGGATCCCCGACTTCTCGCACTTGCGCTTGAAGCGCCGCATTGCGTTCTCGAAGGACTCGTCTTCCTTGACGTGGACGAGAGGCACGAACATTCACCCCCTTCACACCGGGTCGAATCGGATCCATGATTTTATCCTGCCCCGGTTGGGACTGTCAACGAAACCCTTTGTAACCAGTGGTTTACCAGAGATTTCCGCCTTCCGGACCCGTCCGGCGCGAAGCGTCGTCCGCCGCCGGCGCGCCCCGAAACATAATCGAACCGGTGAAGACCCCCGAAGAAATCCCGGCGCCGTTGCCGGAGGACGTGCGCCTCCGACTGCGCGAGCGTTTCTCGGCCCTGCGGTCGGAGCTCGAGCGGCTGCGCTTCGAAACGGACCGGCGCTGGGAGGAGCTTCTTTCCCGCCTCTCCGAGAACCCGGAGGAGATTCTGCCGCAGGAACTCTTCCGCGCACCGCCCGATTCCCCGCCGGCGCGACGCGGCACGATTTCCCTCGACTCGGTCCGGCGGCTCGACGCCGCGAAGGACCAGGTCGAGGTGCTCTCCCGGTTTCTCGAGGAGTGTCTGCGTCACGCGTCGCGGGCGGCGCTCCTGGTGGAGCGCAACGGAACGATGGAGGTCTGGAAACGCGCGGGTTTCGCCGGGCGGACGGACGGGCGCCGCGGCCTGACGATCCCGGAGGATGCGGCGCTCGCGCGCGTGCGCGAGGGATTCGCGCAGGCTCTGCCGGAGGGAAACGCGATCTCCCGAGCTCTCGGCGCCGAAGACGCGGTCGCCGCCGTCATCGTCCCCTTCGCAGTGCGCGAAAGCATTTCCGGCGCGGTCTACGCGGATTCCGCGGGAGGCCGGCGTCCTGCCCTCGATCCGGAGGGCATCGCGCTGCTCGCCTGGCTCGCGGGGCTCGCGATCGATCGGCTGGCGGGACGGAAGCTCGTTCCGGCGCCGGCCCTACGCCCGATCGAGGGAGCGCCGGCGGCGCGCGCCGGTAACGGGCCGGTCGAGGGCCCCCTCGCTCCGCAGCGAAGCGACCACCGCCGCGACGAGGCGCGGCAGTTTGCGCGTCTCCTCGCCTCGGAGATCAAGCTCTACAACGAGGGGGCGGTGCGCGAGGGGCGCGAGCACGGGAACCTCTACTTCCGGTTGAGGGAGGACATCGAGCGCGGTCGGCGCCTCTACGAGGAGCGGGTGCCCGCGGACGTGCGCGGCGACGGCGACTACTACTACGACGAGCTGGTCGCCGTTCTCGCCGGGGGTCGGCCGGAGGCTCTGGGACCGGGATAGCTGTCGCCGGACAGCTCCGAATTCTTTTCCGCGCCCCTTCGTTTTCCTCTGGATGGTTCGCCGGTCCTTCTTCGCCTGTTTCCTTATCGCGACCTCGCTCGCGGCGACGGTGCGCGCCGACATCGCGATCCGCCCGGTCACTTCCGACCTCGACGCGGAGTTCGCCCGGGCGGCGGACCTCCTGGAGAAGGGGGAGCGCGCCGAGGCGGCCGCGATCCTGACGGAGATCCGGCGCCGCGCCGGACAGCGCGCCTGGGACGCCCGGATCGCGTTCCTGCTCGCCGCGGACGACGAGCGCCGGAAGGACTTCGCGGCAGCCGAGCGGAGGCTTCGCGGCGCGGAAGCCGGCGCGATCGGGCTGGAGCCCTACCGCCGGGATCGGCTCGCCCGTCTTCTCGAGGCGGCGGGCCGCGTCGGGGATGCGGTTCGCGAGTGGAGCGCGGCGTTCGAGTCCGACGAGGTCTTCGCACAGAAGTCCCGGGTGGGGCGGGAGCTCGGGCTCGCGCTCGAGAAACTCCGCCGCTCCCCGCAAGCTTTGGAGGTTCTGGCCCGGGCGGCGCGCGGCGCGTCGGGCGCGGAGCGGACCGCAATCGAGCTCGACCGGATGCGAATCGGCCTCGCGGCCGGAGATCGCGCCGCCGTGGCGGACGCTGCGCGGACCGTTCTGCTGCGGGCGCCCTCCGCCGACGGGTTGTCGTCGACGCCGCCGGCCGTTCGAACCGCGCTCCGCCTGGCGGAGCGGAAGTTGAGCCCGGCGGATCGCGCGCGCCGCGGCCGCGCGCTCGTGGCGGGCGGAGACTCCCGGCGCGGCCTCGCGCTCCTCTCGGCGAAGCCGGCCGCCTGGCCGCCGGAGGATCGAGCCGCCAACCAGCTCGCTCTGGCCCGGGCGCTCGCCGCGACGGGCAGGACCCGCGAGGCGGAGGGCGCCGCGGCCCGCGTGCCGGAGGGCACTGCGGAGTGGTTTGCAGCGACGCTTCTCCGGGCGGATGCGACCCTCGCCCGCCTCCGCGCGCGGGCGAAGGGAGCTCCGGTTTCGAAGAGTCCGGCGATCGGGGCCGTCCGGGAGATGTTCGCCCGCGCTACGAGCCCATCCGCGCCGGCGGTGGTCCGCGGGAACGCGCGCGAAAAGCTGCTCCGGCTGGAAGCCGAGGAGGGCGACTTCGAGGGCGCGCTCGGGCTGGCCCGCGATCTCACGCGGGAGACGCGCGGAACCGTCCGCGGCTTCGAGCCGGTCTGGGGAATGGCGTGGGAGAAGTGGCGCGCGGGTGCGTTCGAAGACGCGCGCCGGCGCTTCGCCGCGCTCGCCGCCACGTACGACGACATCTGGCGCGATCGCCGGCTCGCGTACTGGCAGGCCCGCTGCCTCGAGAAGGAAGGCCGGCGCAAGGAGGCGCTGCCGATCTATGCGAGGCTCGCCGCGGCCGAGCCGGCCGACCTCTACGCTCTCTTCTCCCGGTCGCGCGCTCGGGGCGCGCCCGCGCCCCCGGCGGCGTCTCCGGAGACGGACCCCTCCACCGAGACCGCCGGTTTCCGCCGCACGGACGAGCTCCTGCGGCTGCGGATGTTCCAGGAGGCCGGCGCCGAAGCACGCTCGCTCCCGCAGTCGCGCGGCCGCGACGTCCGGCTGGCCGAGGCCGACTTCGCGCTCGGGCGTTTTTCGACGGCCGCTGCCGCGGCCAAGCGAGCCTTCGTCGAAATCGGCACGGCGGAGGAGGGGCGGGTGCCCGACGGGTGGCGCCGCCTCTACTACCCGGTGGAGGAGGGAGGTTTCCTGATCGAACGGGCGCGGGAGTTCCGCCTCGATCCGGCGATCCTGCGGGGTCTCGTTCGACAGGAAAGCGTGTTCAACCCCTCGGCGGTCTCCCACGCCGGAGCCCTCGGATTGACGCAGCTCCTTCCGGGCACCGCGAAGCCGCTCGCGAAGTCGGTCCTCCGCGTCCGGTACCGGCGGGCCTTCCTCTACGATCCGGGCGTCAACGCGAGGCTCGGCGCTGCGTTCTTCCGGCAGCTCCTCGACCGCTTCGGGGGCAACGTACGGTACGCGCTCGCCGCATATAACGGCGGGCCGACCCGCATGCAGCGCGTTCTGGCCGCGAATCGCGGACGGGCCGAGGACGAAATCCTGGAGTCGCATCCGCTGTGGGAAACGCGGGACTACGTGCGGCGCGTGCTTCTCTTCGCGGAGACTTATCGCAAGCTCTATCCGGCGCCCCCCGAATAGACTCGGGGCGTGGCCGCCTCCGAATTCCAGGTCCGAACGAAGAAGAAGATCGCGCGGATCGACGTGACGAAGGAGGTCGAGCGAGCCGCGAAGGAGCTGCACGCGAAGTCCGGCGCTCTTCTCGTGTCGGTGCCGCACACGACCGCCGCGATCACGGTCGGTGAGACCTGGGACAAGGACGTCGTGACCGACATCGAGCGGGCGCTCGCGGAGTGGGTGCCAAACGTCCGCTTCGATCACGCCGAGGGAAACTCGCCGGCGCACTTCCTCTCCGAGTCCATCGGAATCTCCTGCGTCGTGCCGCTCCAGGACGGCAAGCCCGCTCTCGGCCGCTGGCAGGGAATCGTCCTGATCGAGCTGGACGGTCCGCGAGAGCGCACGGTGCGGGTCCAGGTCCTCGCGGGAGTCTGAGGCCCGCGTGCCGTGACGTTCCAGATCGGCTACGTTCTCCTGCTCCTTCTCGTTGCGCTGGTTCTCTTCGCCTCGGACCGCTTTTCCGTGGACGTCGTCGGGTTGATCGTCCTTCTCGCGCTCGCTGTCCCCGGAGTGCTGTCGCCGAAGGAGGCACTCGCGGGATTTGCCGACGACACGATCCTGCTCCTCGTCTCGCTCTTCGTTCTGACCGCGGGGATCGTCCGGACCGGAGTGGTGGAGCGGGTAGGCCTCTGGCTCGCGGCCCGCGGAGGGAAGAACCCGGCGGGGGTGACGCGCCTCATCCTCGTCGCTGTGTCAGCCGTGAGCTCTTTTCTCTCCAACACCGTGACCACCGCCGTCTTCCTGCCGATCATGATCGGCGTGGCGCGGAGGGCCGGCACCGCGCTCTCGCGGGTCCTCATGCCGCTCGCCTTTGCATCGATCCTGGCCGGCAGCGTCACGCTCATCGGAACGTCCACCAACCTCGTGGTGTCGAGTCAGCTGCCGCGCTACGGGCTCCCGCCGATCGGGTTCTTCGAGCTCACACGGGTGGGACTGGGGATCACGGTCATCGGACTCCTGTACCTGATGTTCGTCGCTCCGAAGCTCGTGCCGGAGCGGGGGCAGCGCGAAATGACGGACCGGTACGACCTGCGCCGATACCTCTCCGAAGCGCTGATCGGCGCGGGCTCCCGGTTCGCCGGAAAGACGCTCGCCGAGAGCCAGCTCGGCTCCGCGATGAACCTGAACGTGGTGGGCATCGTGCGCGGCGACTCCCGGCGGCTGGCACCGGGCCCCAATGACAAACTTCAGGAGAACGACATCCTCATCATCGAGGGGAAGGCGGAGGACATCCTCTCGGTGAAGGACGCCGGCGGCATCGAGATCCGCGCGGACGTCAAGCCGACGCTGTCGGACAGCGACCTCCAGTCCGAGAAAGTCCGGATGATGGAGGCGATGGTGCTGCCGCGCTCGGCCTTCGTCGGTCGGACGCTCCGTGATTCGCAGTTCCGCGAGAGGACGGGCCTGACCGTCCTCGCCATCCACTCGGCCGGCGGCGCGGACCTCGTGGAGAAACTGTCGAAGACCCGGCTGCACCCGAGCGACGTCCTGCTGATCCAGGGCGGCCCCGAAGCCCTCGACGGTGTTCGCCGCGGCACCGACCTCTTCCTTCTGGAGGACGTCTCCGCGCACCATCCGCGGCGCCGCAAGGCCCCGCTGGCCGCCGCGATCTTCGTGGCGACGGTCGTCATCGGCGTCAGCGGACTCCTGCCGCTGATCATCAGTTTCCTGGCGGGAGGCCTCGCGCTGGTTCTCACGGGATGCCTGCGGACCGAAGAGGCCTACGAGGCGGTCGACTGGCGGCTGATGGTGATGATTGCCTGCATGATCGGTTTCGGTGTCGCGATGGAGAAGTCGGGCGCCGCGAACTATGTCTCCGATCTCGTCGTTCGCCATGTGAGCTCGTTCGGCCCGCTCTCCCTTCTTGCGGCATTCTTCGTTTTCACGGTGGTCCTGACTCAGCCCATGTCGAACCAGGCCGCGGCCCTCGTCGTGCTGCCGGTCGCCATCGCCGTCTCGCAGAAGCTCCAGCTGAATCCGCGCGCGTTCGTCATGGCCGTGACGTTCGCGGCATCGTGCTCGTTCCTGACCCCGCTCGAGCCGTCCTGCGTGCTCGTCTACGGGCCGGGCCGTTACAAATTCTTCGACTTCGCGCGGGTCGGGCTGCCGCTCACGGTCATCGTCTTCGTTTTTTCGATGCTCCTGATTCCGGTGTTCTGGCCGTTCGGCGGATAAGTCGCCTGGCTCGACTCTGGGTCGGGCTCTTCGTCGCGTGGTTCGCGCTCGACGCTACCTCTTCCGTCACCTCTCCGAGTCCCGCCCGTTCTGGCGAGCCTGCCTCGCGTCGCTACCGCCGTTCCTGGCGGTTCACCTGCTGCTCTTCGCAACTCTTCCAGCGGCAGTCGCCCTGGCGGCGACGGTCCTGTCGGTGGTGCTCGTTTTTCCGCTCTCCCGGCTCTTCGTCCTGGGAGGCCGGACCTTGTGGGCGCCGGCAATCGTGCACTTCACGATCCAGGCGGCCCCGAAACTCATGGCTACTCCGGAGTCTCTCCAAACGCGGATGGCGCTCGGCTGGATGGCCGCGTCTCTCGTGATCCCGTGGCTGGTGTTTACTCTCCGGCCCCCGCCGAAGTAGAGCCGCTTGGTCGACCCAGGGCCTCGCGGAGAACGGCCTCTCCCGCGGGATCGATCGAGTCGCGCAGACGGGGAAAAGCGTCGCGCTCCTCTCTCTCGGTATGCGCGTCCCATCGGCGCGCCAGGTTCCCGGCGAGAGAGCTCGCGCCGGCGAGGTCGTTTTTCTCGACGAGGAGCCTCGCCATCATCCCGGAGACCTCGCGGATCTGGACGTGTTCGAGGCGCAGCTCGCGGACGAGCCGCTCGCGGTCCCCCTCGTCGTCCGGCGGAGCGAGCTTGCCGCCCGGCGACTTCGGGTAGAAGTGCGTCTCCTCGAGCTCCGTGTGGCGGCGGAGCGCGGCGTCGAACTCGGCGATCGCCTCGGCCGCGAAGGCCGCCTCGTCCGCGGCCGCCGCCGCGAGAAAGCGGCCGAACAGGCCGTCGAGCCTCCGGTGGTCCCGCTCGAGGAGGTCACTCACGGCAGCGCCGAACGACTCGGTCACGGCTTTTTCGCCGGCGCGCGGATCTCTTCGTCGAGGCCGAGAACCGGGAGGAGGACTTCCGCGTCCGGCGCGCCGGCCGGGAAGCGGTAGAGAGCCGCGATCGTCCGCGCGATCGAGAGCGGCGAGACGCGGATGTCCCACGAGCCGGCGCGGACTCCGGGACCCCAGGCCAGCAGGGGGATGCGCGAGTCGTCGTCGGAGGTTCCGCCGTGCGTCGAGCCCGGCTCCTTCTTGAAGATCCAGCCGGGCCGGAGATAGACGACGACGTCCGGCGACCGATCGGCGCGGAACGCCCGCTCGACTAAGAGAGCGAGCCGCTCCGCCGGGGGCAGACCGTCGGCGATTTCGGTGTTCGTCCAAGCCGCGCGCACCCCGGGACGCCCGCGCAGCCAGTCGCGGACGGCTTCCTTCACCTTCTCGGGCGGGAGCCGGCGCCTCTGCAGGACCGCGCGATTCAGGTAGAGGCCGATCGGGTCCTCGAACCGGATCACGGCGCCCTCGAGCGGATTCGGCAGGGTCTGGTCGAGCGAGTATCCGAACTTCGCGGCGAGGTGCTTCTCCAGGGCCACGCGTTCGGCGGATCCCTCGGAGACTTTCGCGGCCACGCCTCCCGGGTTCCCGAGGTCGTACCGTCCGGCGGCGGCGGGATCGTCCCGCCCTCCCGCCCGGCGCGCGCGCTCCCGCGCGACCTCCGGGATGGGCGTCGCGCCGTGGTCCGCGGTCAGGAAGATGAGCGTCGAGCCCGAGCCGACTTCGCCGTCGAGCCAGCGGAAGAACGCATCGAGCTGCCCGTCGAGCCGCACGACCGCGTCCGCGACCTCGCGCGAGTCCTGGCCGAAGCGGTGGCCGACGTGGTCGAGCGAGGAGAGGCCCAGGAAAAGGAGGTCCGGCGCTCCGGTCGAATTTCGGCCCATATGCAACTCGCGGGTTGCATATCGGGCAAGGTCCAGCACGAGCTCGTCTCCGAACGGTGACTCAACGACGTTCTGCGGGTTGGGAAGATCGTGCGGGAACCGGTCGCCGGTTCCGGCCACCGAGCCCTTGTACCGGACGAGCTCCGGCGGGTCGAACGTAACGCGGGACAGGTCCCTCTCCGGTATCCGGCCGGACAGCTCCCATCGGCGGTGGCTCGCAAAGAACGTCGGGAGCCGGCCGTTGAAGGCGAGGAGCGGAGTCGCCGGATACCAGGAGGACGTTGCGAATCGCCGGAACCCGTTGACGAACCAGAGGACCGCGTCCGCTTTCCGGCCGCCCATGGGGACCGCCGAGCGGTCCTTCAGGGACAGCGACACGACCCGCGCACCCGGGAACTTTTCCTTCAGGCGGTCGCCGACGAAGTCGCCCGAGATCCAGACGGGCGAGGCGGGATAGAGCGAGCGCGCGGTCGGCGACGCATCGGGAGGCATTCCGACCCAGCGGCTGTTTCGGTCCTCGACGCACGACTGCTGGCGCCCCTGGATCCGGTCGTACCAGGTGTTTCCCACGATCCCGGTATCGCGCGGGTCGAGGCCGGTACCGATCGCTGTGTGACCGACGCACGTAACCGTGGTCGCGTGGCGGTAGCGGGCTTCCGGGAATCGCGCGCCCCTCTGCAGGAACCGGTTGAAGCCGTCGCGGGCGAACCACGGACGGAAGCGGTCGAGGTAGTCGTTCCTCATCTGGTCGACCGAGATCACGACAACGAGCGAAGGCTTCTCGGCGGCGAGCCCCGCGGCTGCGGCGAGGAGGATGGCGGCGAGGGCGAGCCCTTTCTTCAGCACTGCGGCAGAATATGCCCTTGATCTCTCACGTGAGGGCGAGCGCGCGGCGATTCGGTGCGGGGGCGGCGGTCCTGGTGCTGCTGATCGCGTCGGCCACGGGTTGCGGCGAGAAGAGCGATCCGGTTCGCCAGGCGCTCGATCGGCTCGTGGCCGCGGCGAAGGATCGCGACGCCGGCGACTTCGTGGAGGGCCTCGCGCCCGACTTCCGCGCCGACGACGGCACCGGCCGCGCCGACGCCGAGGCGACCCTGCGGCGCTACTTCGCGGCCTACGAGAACCTCGACCTGCGCATCTCGGATGCCTCGGTCGAGCGCGCGGCGGACGCCGCGAGGGTTCGTTTTCGCGCGGACCTCTCCGGGAAGCCGCGGAGCGTCGGGGGCCTCCAGGGACTGCTGCCCGCGACGTCCGCGTACCGGTTCGACCTGCGACTGTCGCCGGGCGAAGGCGGCCGCTGGCTCGTCACGTGGGCGGCGTGGGAGAACGCGTCGAACTAGTTCCGCGTTCGGGTAGAGTTTCGGCAATCCGGAGGTCACCCATGCGTCGGTCAGCTCTCGTCCCGATTCTTGCGCTCACGCTTGTCCTGCTTTCGGTCACCGGCTCGGCTTCCGCGCAGTGGCGCCGGGCGGGTCTCGAAGGAAGCATCATCAATTCGATCGCCGTGGACCCGTCGAACCCCTCGATCCTCTACGCGGGCGCGCAGATCGCGGGATTGTGGAAGTCGACCAACGCCGGGCAGAGCTGGTCGCCCGTCAACACCGGATACACGGGCGACATCGCCAGCTCCCTGGTGGTGGCCCCGACCCTTCCCTCGGTCCTGTACGTCGGCTCGAACACGGGTGTGTTCCAGAGCGTCAACGCCGCGGCCACCTGGGCCCCCCGCAACAACGGGTTGCCCGCCGGCGGGGTCGTCGCGATGGCCGTGGATCCCGTGAATCCCTCGAAGCTCTGGGTCTCCGTGAACGCCCCGGGGGGCGGCGTCTTCCGCTCGACGGATGGAGGGTTCAACTGGACGGCGCGTCCGCTGCCGGTACCCTCGGGGACGGTGGCCACGCTGACCGTGTTCGGCTCCAACGTCTACGCGGGTTGGTCGAACGTCGTCTTCCGGAGCTCCGACGACGGCGTCACCTGGTCGATCCCCTACGCGGACATCCTGCCGAGCAGCATCCAGACGATCGCGGTGCGGCAGGGTGCGACGGAGGCCGTCGTGGGCCTCCAGCAGCGCGGCATCTGGCGCTCGACGCTCACCCCGAGTCCCATCTGGATCGACTCGAGCGTCGGGCTGACCAGCCGGCGGATCTCGAAAATCGTCGTGAGGCCCGGCGACCCCGAGACGCTGTTCGCGGCGAGCAACGGCGGCGGCGTGTTCCGCAGCTCCGACGGCGGCCACACGTGGTCCCCCCTGATGGACGGCCTCGCGAACACGGACGTCGCTTCGCTCGCCTTCGACTCGAGCGGCCGCTTCCTCTATGCCGGAACTTCGGACGGCGTCTTCGTGCTCGACCTCGACACCGTGGGCTGCGGCGACGCTTCGGCGCTCTGTCTCAACCACGCTCGCTTCCGCGTCCGCGTGGAATGGCGGGTCGAATCCCAGGGCACGAGCGGCGTGGCCAACCCCGTGCCGCTCGCCGAGGACAGCGGCTCCTTCTGGTTCTTCTCGCCGAACAATCTGGAGCTCCTCGTCAAGGTCGTGGACGGCCGCGCCTTCAACGGCCACTTCTGGGTGTTCTACGGAGCGCTGTCGGACGTCGCGTACACGATCACCGTGACGGATACGACGACCGGCCAGGTCCGGACGTACGTCAACGCACACGGCACCGTGGCCAGTCGGGCGGATACCGCCGCGTTCTGAGTTGAGTTAGGTGGCGGGTGCAGGCCCCTTCGGGACCTGTCCCCGCGACTTTCTCAGGCGTCGTCAGCGGACGACGTGCATGTTGAAGTCCGCGGACTGGAACGCGCCGTACAGGCGCAGCCAGAGGTGGAGGTACGACTCCGTCGCGCGCGCCGCCGTGATGTCGCCGACGTCGTGCACGGTCTTCCATCCGAACTCGTCTTTCAGGAGGCGGATGACCTGCGCCTTCGCAGCGGCGTCGTTGCCGCAGACGAAGACGTCGTTGTCGCCGGAGAGCTTCTTCGGATTCACCATGATGGCGGCGTTCACGGTGTTGAGCGCCTTCACGACCCTCGACTCCGGAAACGTCCGCTGGATCGTCTCGCCGAGCGAGTCGTCGTTGCCGACGAAGAGAGTGGGCGGCATGCCCTTCGAGAAGTCGAGCGGGTTCGCGACGTCGACGAGGATCTTGCCGCGAAGCGCCAATTCTCCGGCGGACTTCAGGGCGTCGAGCGACCCATTGCCCGAGGTGCAGTTGAAAACGACCTCGCCGAACGCCGCCGCGTCGGCGAACGTGCCCTGCGACGCCCCGCGCCCGGCCGAAGCGACCCAGGCGCGAGCCTTCTCGTTCTTCGCGTCGCGCGAGCCCATCTTCACCTCGTGACCGAGCGAGACGAGCTTCGTCGCGATCCCGGATCCCACCATTCCCGAACCCAGCACTCCGAACTTCATGGAACCTCCGTTCCTGGGGCGAATTACGGGGGAGTGAGATGCCGGGATTCCGCGGGTGTCGGGCCGTTGACTCGTCCCGCGGCCTCGGCTATCGTCATCGACCGCCCGAGCGGGGCCGTTCTTTTCCTCAGTAGCTCAATGGCAGAGCATCCGGCTGTTAACCGGAGGGTTGTAGGTTCAAGTCCTACCTGAGGAGCCAAATTGGACTCGCCCGCCGAGATTGCCCGCAAGTACTTGAAAATCGGTGCGGTTTAGAGGTTCCAAATCCCTTCTCCCTGTCGAACACCAAACCCTCGGGAAAGATGATGTTTTGGAACCTCTGCCGCTGGTCGAGATTGAATTCTGCCCACGCCCGAGCCGGGCTTTCGATCGGTCGCCCGAACTCCGAGCCTCAGATCGTCATTCATGACGCCGTTACGGAAGCGGTGCGCGAGATGAACAAGCGAACCGCAGCGAAGGCTGCCAGCTTCTTGATCGCCTCGTCGATCTCTTTTCCGGGAGTGGAGGAACTAGCTCGTTGAAAGGGCGGTGACTTGGCTAGGGCCGAAAAGCGCTTGCGCGTCGGGGTTTCGAGCGGCGCAGCCGCTTGAATCCGATAACTTTTGCGGAGCTAAACGGCACGCTGAAGCTGCCGCATCTCGCGAACCCAGCGAGAAAGCTGGTTCCAACTCGGACAAGCTAGGGGAGCCAACTTGCCTCGGTACGGCTTTGCAGGTTCCAAATCCTTTCTCCCGGTTGAACTCCGGGAAATGAAGTTTGGAATCGCCGCAGCTGGTCGGGCTGAACTCCGCCCACGCTCGACGAGCACCTGATGGCGTTCCCAGGACACGCGGTCTTCATGCGCGTGATCTTGCGCTTTTCCGCAAAGCCTGGCCGATGTGACCAGCTTACGGAGTGACGTTATACCCAGCCGGTGCGGTGGCTGAAAAAGTTGGCGCGATATCGTTGACGACAGTCTCGATAAGGGAGTAGAAGCCCGCTGCGGCGCGAGTTGCAGACCTTATGCCCACGGTAATAGTCGTGCTGCTTCCAGGCGACAGACTGACGCTAGGCGACGCGAGCGCTTGGGACCAGCCGAGCGGGGCCAAACCATCGACCGAGAAGGACGAGGAGCCACAGGCTGAGCTGTCGTTATTGGTCAAATGGAGGGTGTAACTAAGAGTCTGGTCGGGGGAACCCCATTGGCTTGGCGGCGAAATCGAAACGGCCGGGTTCGCCCTCACGCATTGGGGCCCTTTGAAGTGGACAATGACCGAAGCCTTGCCCGGGAGGATCTTCTTGGTCTTGACCCAAATTCCCTCAGCCGTGTCTTCGAAGACAGAGCCGACAGGAAGGGCTGCATCTGCGAACCCGGAGGGAGTGCGGGGGGTGGCATCAATCAGCAGAGTGTGCGTGAAAGTGCCGTACTCCGGAGCCAGACGGATCGACACTCCGTTGACCACGGCGCTCGTGGATGGGAAAGGGTCGAAACCGTAAGCCTGCCGGAACTCCAGATAGTAGTATTGGAGTCTTCCGAAAATGTCCAAGCCACGCGGGATCCTAAGGGCCTGGACTTCTGTCGTTGGCTGCTCGACCTGCGCCACAGTGTAGGTGCCGGCTCTGGTAATGGTCTGCGTGCTGTCGTCGGCAAACCAGCCAAGGCGCCCTTTGTGGAAATTGTTCATGTGGTTGGTCGAGCTGCCCATGATGTCGAACAGGTCGCCGTATTCATCGCGTGTGCAGCGGTCAGCAGTACTGATCGACACCTGGACTCCGTTCTCGGCGCACACGTAGCTGCTGGCGTGGAGGACGCCGAAAGTATGTCCTAGCTCATGGCCGACGGTTCTCAACTGGTAGAAGGGGGCCTGCACCCAAACCTCGCTGCCAACCTGCCATCCGCCCCCGGGGCAACCTAAAGTCGTAAGCGTCGGAAAGCCGTAGACGATGCTGCTGTAGTTGCTGACGTCGAAACCGTCGACCACCGCCGCCAGCTGTTTGGCAGCGCTGCTCCAGCTCATGTAGTTTGCTAAGCAGTTCGTGCTCGGGTCCGCGTACGTGTTGGAGTCCGGGCTATCGAATGGAACCGTGTACCATCCGAAGACATCGCCGTCGATATCGAGATAACCCTCCAGACTCAACTTTCCAAAGGAGATTTCCTTATAGTAGGCGTTGACCGAATCGGTGTTGGTAAACGTCACCCCTTGGACATAGCTGGGCGTAAACGGTTCCACGGAATTGTTCTGGAAATTGAAAAGAATCACCGCGACTTTCGCGGACGATGCGGCCGCGGTGGCCTCAGAAGCAACCTGTACTACCTGGAAGTTCTGCGACCCTTGGGCGACTGCTATCTGGTCGTCCACCCTCACGCCCCGGACTGCCACCTTCGAGCCTGAGAGAAGTTCTGGTCCCACGCCTGCAAAGTGAAGCGAGAATCGGCCAGAGGAGGTCCGCAGGAAATAAAGGAGTGCGGAAGTCTTGGTGTCGAAATTATCGGCATTCAAAACTTCCAACTCGCCTTCTGCGGCCACTCGCTGTTCGACGAAGAGCCGCGCCTCGGGCGGGAGCTGGTCGCCAGGGGTTTGCGAAAGGGAGACCGTCAAGACCTGGAGCGGATCCTGATTCATCAGGGACCGCAGAGCCTGTTGTCGTCCGCGTGCCAACGTCACCAGCTTACTGAGGACTGCCGGTTTCTCCGCGGCGCTGGCCGCCCGGTAATGCTTGGCCAGGCTCACCAATTCCAGAGTCATGAGCTTCACGTCGGGACCTGACTGAGGTACTGCCGCAGCCTCACCGACACCCGAGGCGGGAGTCGATGCCGCCGCTTCATTCGATGCGGCTAGAGCTGCGACGGCGAGGAGGGTTGTGAAAGCGGCTGCCAAGACTGCAGAAAATTTCATGTTGCTTGTTCCTTGACGGGTGCTTCTCGTCTCGGTGCGGTCGAGCTCGAATTCACCCGAGCAATTACTTCGTCTGGGTCATGCTCCCTATGGCTGCCCCTTCCGCGAGGGCTTGCTTCGAACCTGGTCTCTGAGAGTTGTGACAGCCCAGCCGAAGGGCGGTCACACTTACCGTCGTCGTCGTTCGGAGTCTGTCAGGCAGGGGTCGCTGGCAAAAAGCGAGCGGCAGGGGCAATCAAAGCCTACCACGCATCCGCATCTCACGAAGCCACCGACCAATCTGGTTCCAATTCGATACGATTAGAGGAGCCAATCCTCCTTTGCGTAT
>CAVXYF010000002.1:0-148020 GCA_963765835.1 uncultured Acidobacteriota bacterium
TCATGCGCCAGACGGTTACACACTTCTCAGTATTACCGGCGTTCAACACTTCGCCATCCCCGCAATGCAGTCGGTTGCATATGAGCCTTTGAAGGGGTTTACGCCCATCTCACTGTTGTTTCGCTTGCCGTCGCTGATCGTCGTTCCATACGACAGTCCGGCACATTCAGTCGCTGAGCTGCTGGAGCTCGGACGCAAGAAGGCCGGCGGCCTTTCCGTCGGCTCAGCCGGTGTTGGATCAAATGCACACCTGCTGGCTGCCAAAATCGGCGTCCTGACGAAGACACCGATGCAGTTCGTGCAGTATGGCGGTGGCGCGCCGCTCATGACGGACCTCATCACCGGCCGCCTAGACTTTTCGTTTGCCTCATACACCGCCGCACGCTCGAACATAGAGGGCAAGAAGCTTCGCCCGCTCGCCATCTCCAGCGACACAAGGCTACCGGCCGTGCCTGACGTACCCACGCTCAAGGAGATCGGCCTTGATCAGGTTCGCGTCGGCAACTGGTTCGGCATCGTCGGTCCCGCAGGCATGCCGCCTGCGGTGGTTGCTCGGCTCAACGCCGAAATTGTCAAAGCCTCCCACGATAAGACCGTCATAGAGCGCCTCACCGAAAATGGCACGATCATCGCCACCACCTCGCCAGAAGAAATGGCGACCATCATGCGCGATGAAGCCGCCAACATAAGCGAACTGATCAAAGAATTGGGACTTCAGGTGAGATAGGGAGAGGTTGCCGTGCGTCAACAGGACGCCCTTCGCGTCACCGGTGGTCCCCGACGTGTAGATGATGGTCGCGACGTCGTCGGGCTTGACCCGCGCAGCCCGCTGCTCGAACACGCCCGGGCTCATCTCCAGGGTCGGACGCCCCTTGTCCACGAGCCCGTGGAACGTGAGAAAGCCGGGCTCGCCGGGCGGCGCCGCGTCCATCGAAATGACGTGGTCGAGCGCGGGGCACTGCGCCTTGATCTGCATGATCTTGCCCAGCTGCTCCAGCGTCGACACGAAGACGGCCTTCGCGCCGGAGTCCTTCAAGAGCGGCACGATCTGCTGAGCCGGGAGCGTGGGGTAGATCGGAACCGTCCATCCTCCCGCGCAGAGAATCGCGTAGTCCGCCATCGCCCACTCCGGCCGGTTCTCCGAAAGCATCGCGACGCGGTCTCCGGGCTGGACGCCGAGCGCGTTCAGCCCGAGCGAGAGCGCGCGCACCGTGTAGCCGAAGTCGCGCGCGGAAATCGGAGTCCAGACGTTGCCGACCTTTGCACTCAGAAGGTCGGGCTTTCCCGAAGCCGCCGCGGACAGAAAGATGTCGCACAGAGTGCGGATCTCGGCAGTCATGTTTCCCCCTCCCGACGGAGGCGAGATTCTATTCCCACGGGGAGGCTATGCTCCCGCGGATGGCGCTGGCGCTGGCTCTCGGGACCCTGCTGGCGATCGCCGGCCTGGTGGTCACGTCCATCCAGGGGTTCGCGGTGTCGACCGGCGTCCACGCGTCGGCCGTCGGCCCTCTGGCGAAGGCTCTCGTCACGCGGCACGTCGGATTCGCGATCCCTGCCGTGATCTTCTCGCTCTTTTCCCAGTCGATGGTCATTTTCTACTTCATCGGAACCGGGAGGCTGGTCAAGGACGACACGGCCGGCTGGCCGGAGGCCGATCGCCGGCGGATCCTCGCCGCGCTTTCGGACCTGAAGCGTAAGACGTCGCCCGCGGCCACCTTCGCCCTCTTCTCCTCGATCACCGTCTTCGTGCTGGGCGGCGCGGTCCACACGCGGGCGCTGCCGTCCTGGACCCACCTGGCGGCGTCGATCGGCGCGGTGGCGATCCACTGCTGGGCTCTCGCCGTGGAGTGGAAGGCCTTCGCCGACAACGCGCGCCTCATGGCGGACCCCCGGCGCTTCGTGCGCGAAGGGGCGTGATCCTCTACTTCACCTCGAGCGTCGTGGTGCGGCCCTCCGTGACCGAGAACGGGTAGGACTTTTCTCCAGAGGGTCCGGACGTCAGCAGTGTGTAAGAACCGGGCGAGATGTTGTCCCACACGGTCGCGGGCGGCCCGGCGCTGACCCGGCCATCGAGCCGCCAGGCGTCGAACAGGTAAGTCGCTCCTCCGCCGTCCACGATCCGGCCGGCAAACGGTGTATCCGTCCGAACCTCCACGGCGCCCGCCCGGCGTCATCGGCACGGTCAGAGTCGGAGAGGGAACCGGCACGGAGGAAATTGAACGCGGCGCGTACCCCCCCGAGAAGAAGTACAGCGCGTAGGCGCCGGGAGCGAGCGACGAGATCTCGCCCTTGCCCTCCGAGTCGAGCGAGATCCCTCCCGAAAATGCAACCGTACGGTTGCCTGTATAGGCGAGGGCGCGCAGTTCCCGGAGAGGCAGGCCCGTCAGCCCGTCGACCGCGCGGACGACCAGGCCCGCGCCGCGCGAGAGCTGAAAGTTGAGCTCCAGGGAACTGGAGCCGACCGACGCCGGCTGCGTCTTCAGCTCGTAGCCCTCCTTCCGGGCGGTGACCTGAAACTCGGCCGAGTCCAGGTCTTCGATCGAGTAGTAGCCGCGCGAGTCGGTCACCGCCCGCTTCATCGCGAAAGCGTTGGTCTCGCTGCCGCTCTGCGCCTGCACGGATGCGCCCTGGATCGGGTCGCTCGACCCGGCCTCCGTGACGACGCCCGAGATGGAGACGGCGGGCAACTCGATGTCCCCATTTGTGTCGCCGGAAACCGCGAAGGTCCTTCGGTAGCCCCCGGACAGCTGGACCTGGTAGTTGCCGTCGGCGAGCCCCTCGAGCGCGTATTGACCGTCCTCGTCGGTCCGAGTGGTCGCCCGGTTGTCCACTGCTCCCGGGGGATCCGAAGTCGCCGTCAACGCGAGTTCGGAGACCGAACGCCCGCCGCGCGTGACCCGTCCGGCCAGCCGCGAGGAGCCCTCGAATACGATCTCGACCGGGACTTCCCCCGCGCCTTCCGGCACCTCAACGTTCTTCGAGGTCGTGCGGCTCGAGGGAAATGACGTCATGGCGAAAACGCGCAATACGCCAGTGGGAACGTCGTTCAGCGTGAAGCGGCCGTCACTGCCCGTGATCGTGTTGCCCTCGTAGTCCTTACCGGCTGCATAGATCCGAATGTCGCCGAGCCTCGCGGAGGGCAGCCCCGAGACGGTCCCCCGAATGAACGCCCCGCTCTCCATCTCGAGGAGCACACCGTCGAGCTGCTGGCTCTCGGCGAGGACGACCTCTTTCGACGAGTTGCCGCCGGCGTTGGACTTCGCGGACACGCGATATCTGCCCGGCTTCAGGTGCTCGAAGAGGAAGCCTCCCGCGGCGTCCGCCCGGGTCGATTCCTCTCCCATGCCGAATCCGCCGCCCGGATCGTCGAGCGAGACCCGCGCTCCGGGAACCGCGGATCGTCCGTCCTTTCCGACGACCGACCCCGCAATCGAGCCGCCGAGCAACAGCGTGAGGTCCACGGTCTCTTCGTCTTCCACTTCGACCTGGCGCGAAACGTCGAGGTAGTCCGGGTGCTCCGCGGCGATCGTGACCTTCCCGGTAGAGAGACCGTCGAGACGGTAGCGGCCGTCGGCATCGGTCGATACCGCGGTCCCACCTCCCGAGAGCCGGGCGATTGCCGCGGCCGCCGGGCCGAATCCCGGCGCGCCGGACCCTTCGGACCACGAGACCGACGCATTCGGGACCCCGGTCCCACGCCTCGGGTCGAGGACGCGGCCGGACACCGAAGCGCCCCTCTTCAGTGAAAGGACGACGCCCTCCTTCGTCTCCCCCTCGCCGATCTCGATCCCGGCGACGTCCGCCGGACGGTATCCGGGCGCCGACGCCACGACTTTCCATTTGCCCGCCGGGACGTCCGTCAGCTCGAAGGTCCCGTCCGCCGACTGGAAGGCCTTTTCGCTCTCGCCGCCCATCCGGATCTGAACTCCCCCGAATCCGCCTCCGCGCGGAGACTCGTAGGAAGCGCTGAAGTCGGTCAGCGGGCGGTGCGTGGCGGCGTCCTCCACCCGGCCGCGGATCGTGCCGGTCGTCTTGAGCACGACAGAAAGATCCTCGGAGGGCGGCGTGACCTGCCGCTGAAGGGCGGCGTATCCCTCGGCGCGCACGGAGAGCATCACAGCGCGGTCGGACCCGAAGCCGTCGAGCCGGAACCGGCCTTCGGGATCGGTCGTCGACGAGCCCCGCGGTCCCGCGTTCACCGCGAAGGACGAAACCTGCGCGCCGACGACCGGCTCCCCTTTTCCGTTGCGGACGAACCCGGCGATCGCAACGCCCGGCGACAGAACGACCGGCGGCCAGTCGTTCGGGCCCTCCGCCTGAACTGTCATGGACGGAACCTGCTTCAAGGCGTAGCCCTCGCGCTGGACCACCAGGACGTATTCGCCCTCTTCCAAACCGCCCACGCGGAAGGACCCGTCCGCCCCGCTCCAGGCGTCGGGCTTCTGCCGATCTTCCATCCCGCCGATCACGGAACATGAACCGGCTGGTCTCTCCCTCCGGGCGTGACACCCGAACGGAGGCCCCCGCGATCGGCTGCCCTGCCGGATCGACAACCCGTCCTTTAGCCTCCAGCCCGCGCTTCAGGATCAGCGCGACGTCCTTGACGACCTCCCCGCTCTTCAGCGTGACGCCGTGCCGCTTCGCCGGGACGTAGCCCGGCCTTCGCGGCTTCGAGAGTCCGGTTCCGCTCGGGGGCGAGCCCGCGCAGGCGGAACGCGCCGTCGGGTCCGGTCGTCAAGCCGGGTTGGCCGAGGAACGCGGCTGGGCCCGATCGGAGGATCGCCCGCATGCCCCGATCCGCGACGAATCGCACGCGGGCGGCCGCGACCGGCGCGCCCTTCTCGTCGGTGACGCGACCCGAAACGCCGGCCGCCCGCTGGAGCGCGATGGCCACGGTGCCGGGCGTGGAGACCGCCGCCACGACGCCGGGCATCGTGGCCGGCAGGTAGTCCGTCTTCGACGCCCGGATCGAATAGTGCCGCGCGGAGAGACCCGCGATCCGGAACTTCCCCTTCGCGTCGGTGCGCGCCTTCCGCGACACCCGTTCGACCCCGCGGAAAGAGAAAGCGCCCCCTCCCGGCGCGGCGGAGACGCGAACGCCGGACAGCGGCCGCCGGGACTTCTCGTCGATCACGCTGCCGGTCACGGAGGCCGACCGGGCCAGGCGGAGCCGAACTTCCGCCGTCTCACCCGGCCTTCACCCGCACCGCGTCGTTTCGCGCGGCGAGGTCGTCCTTTCCGAGCGCCTCCAGCGTCCGCGTCCCCCGCGGGACGCCGGTCAGGCGGAAAACGCCCGCCGCGTCGGTCCGGGCCGCGAGCGATCCCGAGAGAACGATCGCGCCCTCCGCCGGCTTGCCCGCGGAGTCGAGGAGAGTTCCCGTGACCGTTCCGCCGCTCTTCAAGGTGACCCGTTCGACGGCCGCGCGCTGCATCGAAAACTGGGAGGACGGAGCGAACCCGGGCGCGCGCACGACGAGGCTGCCCGATTTTCCGGGCGCGTTCGCGACCGTGAAAGCGCCGTCGGGCCCGGTCGTCGTCTCCGCGTAACGCTGGACGTCGTCCTCCTCGAAGAAGGAGCCCGAAGTGAAGCGGACTTTCGCGCCGGCGACGGGCTTGCCGGATTCGTCGGTCACGCGGCCCGATATCTTCTCGGCCGCCGGCAGCTCGACGTCTTCCACCTCGACGTCCTCGGAGGAGTCGTACGGACCGGCGAGCAGGGCGCCGGCGAGCGGTCCGGGGAGCACCCGGACGGCGACACTCGACCCCGGGCTTGTCGAGCTTCACCTTGAACCGGCCCTCCGCATCGGTCGCCGTCTCGCCCAGCCTCTCCGGCGACGCTCCCCTCGTCTCGTCGACGAGGACCTCTTCATCCGTGCGGTACTTCTCCCAGACCACCTTCGCACCCGGCACGGGAGTGCCTGAGGAATCGAGCACTCGCCCGGAGACCGTCGCGGCGCCGGTGGAAGGAGCCAGCAGGAGAAGAGGGAGCAAGGCGGACAGACGGCCGAGGACGCGAGGGATCATCGATTGCCTCCGGAAGAGAGCACACTATTTCCTTTTGCCGAGAGACGCCGCAAGCCGCCCTGAGGTTACGATCCGGCGGAATGGCACTCCCTCTCGCCGGGAAGCTGGCTCTCGTGACGGGCGGAGGGGTCCGGGTCGGCCGCGCTATCTCGCTCGGTCTCGCGGGCGCGGGCGCCGACGTGGGGATCCACTTCCGGAGCTCGCGGAACGAGGCGGAAAGCGTGGCTGGGCAGATCCGCGCGGCCGGCACGCGCTCGGCTCTCGTCGAAGGCGACCTTGCATCCCCGGATGCCTGCCGGAGCGTCGTGGCCCAGGCGATCGGCGACCTGGGAGGTCTCGACTTCCTCGTTCACTCGGCGGCCAACTTCCACCGCGCGCCGCTGGAGGAGACCGACGAGACGCTGTGGGACTCGGCGATGGACGTAAACGTCCGCGCCGGTTTTCTCCTGGCGCGCGAGGCCGCGCCGACCCTGCGGGAGCGGCGCGGTCGGATCGTCCTCATTTCCGACTTCCTCGCCGAGAGCCCGGAGCGCAATTACTTCGCGCACTCCGTCTCCAAAGCCGCGGTCGAGGGACTCGTGCGTGCCCTCGCGATCGCGCTCGCCCCCGACGTCACCGTCAACGGGATCGCTCCCGGTACCGTCCTGCCGCCGAAGGGCACGTCCGCAGAGGAGATCGAGCGCCTCGCGCGGCGCCTGCCCGCGAAACGCATCGGTGCCGCCGAAGACGTCGCGGCCACGGTGGTCTTTCTCTGTGCGGGCCCGGCGTTCCTGACCGGGCAGGTCATCCGGGTCGACGGCGGCCGTTCGATCGTGTGAGCTTGCTTGTCATCCCGAGGCCGTAGGCCGAGGGATCTCTCGATGTCAGGCCGAGGTTCCGATCGAGAGATCCTTCGCTCCGCTCAGGATGACAAAAAGGGAGGGGCCTGGCTGACAGGCTCCTAGGGCGCGAACTCCCGGTACTCCTCCCGCAGCCGCCGGGAGAAGTCCTTCATAGCCGCAACCCGCGGAGCCGCGAGCGCGCGGCCGGCCTCGGTGCGGAGCGGCACCTTCGCCGCCTCGTCGATGGCATCCGCCGTCTCACCGAAGTCGAGCCGCTCGCGATAGCCGTCCAGCAGCATCCGGCTGATCCCGTAGGCGCCGAGACTCTCCAGGGCCATCGCGTCGTGGACGATCTCCTCCTCCGCCGTCCGGGGGTCGCGCTCCAGTCGTCCGAGCCCGCGCCAGAGCGCGGTAATCGCGCGCGCGTCGACGCCCATGGAATTCAGGAAGATTTCCGTCCGGCTCTTGTGGCCGAACCGGGAGACCCACTTCTCCTGACCGGAGAAGACAGCCAAAAGATAGAGCAGGTCGGAGTCGAGGTCCTCCCGACCGGCCGCAATCTTCTCGGAGGCGGCGCGAACGCGCTCGACGTCGCCGTAGTACGTCACCCCGTCCAGGCCCACGGCGAGCGGCTTGACGTACTCGATGATCTGCGTCCGGGCCGCGTCGTCCATCCGCTCGATCGTAACCTGCGGTTTCATGGATGAGGCCGGAGACTTGCAGGGCGTGGGGGCGTGCGGGGCGTGGCGATCCTCCTGGTGGCGTGCCTGATCTTCTCTGGGTTCGCGACCGCCCAGGAGGCGCCGCTGCCGGACACTCCCCCGCCCGAGCCGACCCCATCGCCGACCTCCGAGCCACCGCAGAAGCCGGAGCCTCCCCCGGAGCCGCCCCCGCAACGGCCGTCGCTCCGGCCGAAGGACTTCTGGCGCGACTTCAAGGTGGAGGTCAAGCGCTACGTCGCGGACTCGCACGCGATCGTCGTCGCCCCGCTCCACTGGACGGCCCCGGACTGGCAGCGATTCGGCGGAGTCGTCCTCGTGGTCGGCGGCCTGATGCTCGCCGACGAGTCGATCGATCGGGAAATCCAGCAGAATCGGTCGCGGTTCACCGACCGCGTCTCCGACGCGACGACCGGCTTCGGCGGCGCGTACGGTCCGAACGTCGGCGTCGGCTTTCTCCTGACGGGCTACGTCCTGCGGGACTGGAACGTCCGCGAGACCGGCCGCGAGATCCTGGAGGCCGGGTTTCTCTCGCACCTCCTGGACAAGTGGGTCTTGAAGCGCGCGTTCGGACGGGAGCGTCCGTTCGAGTCCGACGGCGAGACCCGCTTCCACTTCTTCTCGTCGCACGACTCTTTCCCCTCGGGCCACGCAACCGAGGCGTTCTCGGTGGCGTCGGTCATCGCGATGAGGTCCAAGGGCTGGGTGCTGCCCGCGATCGCCTACACCGGTGCGACGCTCGTCGCCTTCGACCGGGTGAACGACCGCGTCCATTTCGCGAGCGACGTCGTGGCGGGAGCAATCCTCGGGACGGTGATCGGACGCTTCGTCGTGGCCCGACACCGCCGCGCCCGGGAGCCGAAGCCGGCCACCGAGTTCGACGTGGTTCCGATCCGGGGAGGCCTCGCGGCCCGGGTGAGCTTCTAGCCCGCCGTTTCAGCGCGGGCGGTTTTCCCGACGGCGTTCCAGGAATCGCCCGTGTCTCTCCCGGCGCTCCCGGCGGAACTCCTGGCGCATCCGCGTGAGCCGCTCCCACTGCTCCGGCTTCAGGGCCTGCCTCATGTCGAGCACCATGAGGATCCGGGTCTTCTGGAGCTCCGCGCGCGCCTTCTCGACCTCGTCGACCTTCTCGGAGATGTCGCGACGATCCAGGTTCGATTCGATCGCCTCCTGGAGGTCGCCCTGCCTCTTCTCGAGCTCCGCTTTGGCGTCGATCAGCTTCGGACGCGCCCGCGCGAAGATGTCGTCAATCACCCGGACCTGGTCGGTCGTCAGGTTGATTTCCGTCGCAACGCGCGGGTGCTTCCACCACTTGCCCTCCGGAAGGTCCGGGCTTCCGGCAAGAGCGGGAGAGGCCAGCGCCGCCAGCAGCAGAACCCCAACGGTCTTCACGAGCGGCCCTCTTCCGGCGCAGCCGGGTCCGGGATTCCGGGCTCCGGCGCAAGGGCGCCCCAGCCGCCGGCCGTGTCGTCTCCCCTGGCGAGCGAGTCCACGTCCCGCAGGAGCGCGTCATCGGCCCGGTCCTGCGTCGAGAGCCCCGCCGTCTCCTCGGAGGCTTCGGGCGCCTGGGCCGGGTTCGGTCTCGTGGTCGCCAGGAGCGCGAACACGAGGAGCGACGCGGCCACGGGAAGCGCCCATCGGAGAGTTCGCGAGACGCGACCGCGTCCCGGAGCGCCCTGCCGGCGGATGGCCACCAGGGTCGCGTCTTCGGCCGCGCTCCAATCATCGGCCCCGCGTTTCTCCAGCAGGTCCTCGTCCCTCTCCCCCAGGTCCCGCATCGCGTTCTTCCAGTCGGCGAGGGCGCGCGCGCAGCGCACGCACTGAAGGAGGTGCGCGGGCAGGGCCTCGGGCACTCCGGCCGGGGGCACGGCCAGCGCGAAGAGAGCGTCGTCCGTCAGGTGGACGGCCGGTTGTGTGCGGTCTTCGGTTTCCACGTCAGGCCTTCTTTCGGAGATCGCGCAGACGCTCCCGGATCTTGTGAGCCGCGCGGAAGAGGTGGGACTTCACCGTTCCACTGTCGAGGCCGGTCAGCTCCGCGATCTCCGGAATCGAGAGCTGCTCGAAGTGCTTCAGCGTGAACACGGTCTTCTGGCGAGGGGACAGCGTTTCGATGGCATCCCGCAGGCGCTCGCGGATTTCCCGGGACATCGCCCGTCGCTCGGGCGACGGGTCCGGGTGGGGCGCCGTATCGCGCGGACCGGTCTCCTCGGCGCCGTCGTCCGAGACCTGGTGGAAGTAGAGGACCAGGCGGCGCCGCTTCAACCGGTCCTTGCACCAGTTGATGCAGATCCGGGTGAGCCACGTCTCGAACGTCGAACCCTCGCGGAACTCGTCAAGGTTCTGCCACGCCCGGAGGAAGCTCTCCTGCGCGGCGCAGTCGGCCTCTCCCAGGTCGCGGAGCAGCCGGTAGGCCACGCGGGTGATCTTCCGCTGATACTGCCGGACGAAATACTCGAACCCCTGCGTGTTGCCGGCGCGGATCTCCTCGATCAAGCGCGCTTCGTCGACGCCCGGGTCGGTCTCGCGGGGAATCATGGCCAGAGCCGGCACATCCGATAGACGATCGGGAGACGCCGGGGTTTACCCGGCCGACGGGCCGGCGGTTGGACGTGTTTCACAGCGACTTCAGGATTTCTTCGCGTTTCCGGGAGTACTCCTCGGTCGACAACAACCTGCGGGTGCGCAGGTCTTCCAGCTCCGCGAGACGCTGTGCGGCCGGAGGCGGCGCCGCGGCGGCCGGCAGAGGAGCGGACGCCGGGGAGCTCCCCCCGCCGCGGCGGTTCCCTGCCCCCAGATGGCGTTGCGAAACCCCTCCGGACGAGAAATGTCCGGGAACACGATCCGGCCCGTCTCCGACGCGGTCTCGAGGGCGACGTTGCCGTAGCCGAGCAGCCGGGCCATCACTCCCTGCTCGATCGTGATGTCCTGGATCTTTTCGATCGGAACGTGCTCCGCCTCTCGGGCGAAGAGGCCGACCTTCCTCACGACGCGCCGGTTCGTCACGACGAACTCGTCGGCGGCGTTGCGGATGCGCCGGACGAGGAAGGCCGCGACCGCGGCGCCGAGGAAGAGCAGCGCGAGGTTCCCGAAGACCGGCGACGCGGGTTGCGCTCCGGGGAGGCTTCCCGCGAGCCACCACCACAGCCCGAAGACCGCCGAAACGAGGAGGAAGGCGAGGGCCGTGCGGTAGTAGATCCAGTGGTACCGGGCGCGATAGACGATCGCTTCACCCGGAGCGAGGTTCTTTTCCGCGTAGGACATGGACGCGCCCTCGGAAGGGTAACATCCCGGCCGGACGACTCATGAAGCGACAGGTGGTTCTCGTCACCGGCTGTTCGAGCGGGATCGGGCGGGCGACGGCGGTCGAAGCGGCGGAGCGGGGACACCGGGTTTTCGCGTCGGCTCGCCGCTCCGAGGACGTCGCCGACCTGGCCGCGCGGGGGCTCGACACGCTCGCCCTGGACGTCACCGACGAAGCCTCCGTCACCCGGGGTGTCGCCGACGTGCTCGCCCGGGCCGGTGGGATCGACGCGCTCGTCAACAACGCCGGATACGGCCAGTACGGGGCGATCGAAGACGTCACCGCGGAGGAGTGGCGGCGACAGTTCGACGTGAACGTATTTGGATCCCTGTCCGTTCTGCGCGCGGTGCTGCCCGCCATGCGCGATGCCCGGCGGGGAACGATTGTCAACGTGTCGTCAATCGCGGGGAAGGTCACTATCCCCTTTGCCGGACCGTACTGCGCCTCCAAGCACGCGCTGGAGGCGATCTCCGACGCGCTCCGCGTCGAGGTCGCGCCCTGGAAGATCCGGGTCGTCGTCGTGGAGCCCGGCCCGATTTCCACCCGGTTCGGCGACCGCACGCGGGAGGCGACCGCGAGGATCCTGACGAGTCCCGGGCCGTACTCCTCCTTCTACGGCAACGCCGAGAGCGCCAGCGAAAAGCAGTTTCAGCTCGGAAAGCGGGGCCCGGAACTCGTCGCCCGCGTGATCATGCGGGCGATCGAGTCGCCCGCCCGCGAACCCGGTATCGCGTCGCGCCGCTCGCCCGGATCCTCGTGCCGCTCAAGGGATTGACGACGGACCGTTTTCTCGACCGGCGGTTGAAGCGAATGCTCAAACTGCCGGACAACATCTGAGTGAGTCGCGGGGACAGGTCTGAGCAAGTCGCGGGGACAGGGCCTTGGGGCCCTGCACCCGCAACAGTTCAGAAACCTGCACCCGCAACAGTTCAAGAAGGAGGAGTCCCATGGCAGTTACTGTCCGGAAGATCACTTTGTGGCGGAGCGAGGTCCCGAATCGCCCGGGCATGCTCGCGGGAGCGCTGGCCGCGCTCGCTGCTGCCGGCGCCGACCTCAAGGTCGTGATGGCCTACCGCTTCCCGGGGGACGAGAGCCGGGGCGCGGTCGAGCTCTATCCCGTGACGGGGAAGCGGAGCCAGACGGCGGCTCGGCGCGCCGGCCTCTCCGAATCCGGCATCCCGACGCTCTTAGTCGACGGCGACGACCGGGCGGGGGTCGGCGCCGCAATCGCGCGCGCCATTGCGGAGGCGGGGATCAACCTCGCGTTCTTCGTCGCTCAGGTCGTGAGCCGGCGGTACACGGCGGTGATCGGCTTCGACTCGGAAGCCGACGCGAAGAAAGCCGCCCCGCTGATCAAGAAGGCGAAGCCGTCGAAGAAGTGAGAGTCTTCGGGCCTTCCCTGTAGACTTTCCTCCCCGCGGGGCCGTAGCTCAGTTTGGATAGAGCGAAGGTTTCCTAAACCTTAGGTCGGCAGTTCGAGTCTGCCCGGCCCCAGTCACGTCGCGTTTCGCTCGCGAGGGGACTGCTGACGCACCGGCGAGCGGCTCGCCAACGCCGGCTCGACCGCTCGCCTGCCCCCTCGCTCCGCTCACGCTCCCGCGGCGCGCGCCTCCTCCCTCGGTGACTTCGGGAGACTTCGCGCGCCGCGACCTGGGCGGCCCTTATGAGCGCTCGGTGCGCTGGGGCGGCGAGATGCTGAAGTCTCGCGCGGGGTGGAGCGCCGGGACTTCCTCCGGCACGCCGAGGTAGAAGCCCTGGCCGTACGGGATGCCGAGCCGGCGGCACTCCTCGAGGTCCTCGGGGGTCTCGATCCCCTCCGCGACGCAGACGGCGTCGATGCGGCGGGAGAGGTTCACGAGCATCTCGACGACGTCCCGCTTGATCGTGTCCTGCGTGAAGGCCGGTGACGAGGGTGTTCGCCACCTTGAGGAAGTTCGGCCGGAGCTCCGCGATGGACTGGAGCGAGGCGTAGCCGGAGCCGGCGTCGTCGATGGCGATCTGGAAGCCGTGCTCCCGCAGCATCCCGAGCGCCTCGCGGAAGACCGGGACGTCGCGGATCGCCGTGCGCTCCGTGACCTCCAGCACGACCTGGTGGCGTTGAGCCTCGAACAGCGGCGCGAACGCCTGAAGGCCCGCGCGACGGCAGCGAGGTCGATCGAGTCCGCCTCGACGTTGATGAAGAGCTGGCGTCCTTGCCGGCGTGGTAGCGGGTCGCGGAGGACTGCAGGCAGAGCTGCTCGAGCTCCCACGATGGCCTCGTGCTCGCCCGCGAACTGGAAGAGCAGCTCGGGGCTCTCGAACGGCGGTGTCCAACGGGCCCCGGGTCAGCGCCTCGTGACCGAAGAGCTCCATCGTGTTCGAGGTTGAAGATCGGCTGATAGACCGTCCGGATCCGGCCCTTCCGGAGGATCTCGTTGAACGTCTCGCGCAGGAGCCCCTGCCGCTCCTCCTCCTTGGTCGTCGCGATGTCGATCGGCTTGGCGCAGAGCGCGGTAGACGAGCCGCTCCACCCGCATCTGCGGGTTCGCCCGGATGATGGCGTGGCCGACGAAGACCCCGATCCGCTTGTGGATCCGGGCACCGAAGGCCTCGTCGAGGGTTCCGCGCAGCGACTCCTCGACCTGGCGCGCCTTGCGCTGCAGGCGGAGCCGTGCGCTCCTCGCCCGCCTCGAGGGTGGTGAAGACGTAGAAGTCGGAGCCGCCGGCCCGGTTGACCGCGACGAAGTCCTCCGTCGCGAAGACCGTCCCGACCATCCGCCGCAGCGCCTTCGCCGGCCTGGCGCAGCAGCCCGTCGAAGACCTCCCAGCCGTAGGTCTCCTCGATGTGGCTGTACTGCTCGACGTCCACGAGAGGACCCCCAGGTCGCGGTTGTCGAGGAGCCGGTCGCGCAGCGCGTCGATGATGACCGGCACGGTCGGGAGCTCGGTGACGGCGTCGAACAGCAGGTTCTTGAAGCGGACCTCTTCGTTCTCCGACGAGAGGAAGGCGGGCGGCGGTCTCGCCGCGCTCGTCGAGCAGCTGCCGGACCGTGTCGAGAGCAGCTTGCGCCGCGTGAAGGGCTTGGTGATGTAGTCGTCGGCGCCGACCTGCATTCCGGTGATGAGGTCGCGGATCTCGCTCTTGACGGTCAGCATGGCGATGGGGATCTGGCGGGTCTCCGGCGAGTTCTTGAGGGTCGTGCAGACTTCCCAGCCCGACAGCTCGGGCATCATGACGTCGAGCAGGATCAGGTCGGGCCGCGCTCGAGCGCGATGTCCACGCCCTTCGCGGCCGTTGCGCGCGATGAGCGCAGAGTACCCGGCGTTGGCCAGGATCGTCTGGACGATCAACAGAATGTCTTCGTCGTCGTCGACGATGAGGATTCTTCTTCGGCCATCGGTTATTTGGCGTTCAGGGTGGAGTTTTCCGACGCACTCATAGCACCAGGACGGCGTGCGACCGGCGCCCCGCCAGCCGCGAGCGACCCTGGAGAGCGGCGAGCTCGATGAAGAACGTGAGGCCCGATCACCCGCGCGCCCGAGTCTTCGACGAGCTCGGACGCGGCGGCGGCCGCCGTCCCGCCCGTGGCCAGCACGTCGTCCGACGATGAGGACGCGCTCCCCCGGGTCGAACGCGTCGGCGTGCACCTCGAGGCTGTCCTTGCCGTACTCGAGCCCGTAGGCGACGCTGCTCGGTCCGTCGCGGCAGCTTCCCGGGCTTCCGTGCGGGAACGAACCCCACGCTCGAGCTCGCGGGCGAGCGGCCGCGCCGAACATGAACCCGCGCGCCTCGATGCCCAGGATCTTGCCGGGCGGGTTCGTCCCGGAAGGGCTCGGCCATGGCCTCGAGCGCCGCCGCGGAAAACGCCTCGGGCGACGCGAGCAGCGGCGTGACGTCCCGAAAGAGGATTCCGGGCGTCGGGAAGTCGGGAACGTCCCGGACGTAGCCGCGGAAGTCGGTCATCCGGGTGATCTCGAACGAGGAGAAGCCCTGCCGGAGGGCTCGTCCTCGACCGTCGACGGCGGTCACGCGCGAACCGTGCGGGCCCTCGCCGGAGCCGGCGAGGTAGCGGTCGACCGCATCCTCGCTCCCCTCCGCCACCGTCTCCACGCGTGCCGTCGGCCAGGTTGCGCACCCAGCCGCGGACCCCGCGCCTTCCGCGCGGCTCGCTCCGCGAAGAAGCGGAACCCGACTCCCTGCACGCGTCCCGAGACGACCGCCCGCCGCGCCGATCATGCCGGCGCCCTGCCGAAGCGGCCGAGGAGCGGCACGAACACGACCTCCTCGCCGTCCTCCTGCGCGAAGTCCGTCTTGCGGCGGCGGACCACGCGGATGCGCTGCCGTCTCGGGCGGGTCCGACCGGCGCGACGAGGCGTCCGCCGACGGCCAGCTGCTCCAGGAGGGTCTCGGGAATCTCGTTCGCTGCCGGCCGTGATCGAGGATGCGGTCGTAGGGCGCCGCGGCGGGATATCCGTACGTGCCGTCGAACGCCTTGACGGAGACGTTCTGGTACTCGAGGTCGCGGAGGATCGCGGCCGCCGCGCGGGCGAGCTCGTCGATGCGCTCGAGCGAGTAGACCGTTCGCGCGAGGCGCGACAGGACCGCCGTCTGGTACCCCGAGCCGGTTCCGATCTCCAGGACCTTCTGCCCGGGTTCGACGGCGAGACGCTGCGTCATGATGACCCGACCACCGAGGGCTGCGAGATCGTCTGGCCGAGCCCGATGGGAAGCGAGTGATCGCCGTAGGCCTTCGCCCGCAGGGGCTCCGGCACGAAGAGGTGCCGGGGGACCTCCAGCATCGCGCGCGAGGACCCGGGGGTCGTCCACGCCCCGCGGCGCCACATACCGCTCGACCATCTCCCGGCGGAGGCGTCCTCCCCGCCCGCGCCGGGACGCGGTCATTGCTGTGGGGGCATGGCCCGAGATGGTAGCAAGGTGGCCGGTCGGAGGGCGGACCGCGGATCGAAAAGCGGGCCGAAGAATAAAACCCTGTAAAATGACTGTTTCCGATTCTTCCTTTGGAGGCTCACGATTTGACCCCTCGAGAAACCGCGGAGCTCGTGCAACACCCGCCGATGGCGGGCGTTTCGCGAGAAGAGCTGAAGAAGTGGTACGGGCTGATGCACCTGGCGCGCGTTCTGGACGACAAGGCCCCGAACTACCTGAAGCAGGGTCTGGGCTGGAGCTACCACGCCCCCTGTGCCGGTCACGACGCCATCCAGCTCGCGCTCGGGATGACCTTCCGGCCCGGCCGGGACTACCTCTTCCCCTACTACCGGGACCTCACGACCTGCGTGGCCGCCGGCCTGACCGCCGAGGAGATCCTGCTGAACGGGATGTCCAAGGCCGACGACGTCGCCTCGGGCGGCCGCCACATGTCCAACCACTTCGCCAAGCCTGAGATCGGGATCCAGAACGTCTCCTCCTGCGTCTCCAACCACGCCCAGCACGCGGCGGGTCTCGGCCGGGCGATCAAGACCTACGGGAAGGACTCGATCGTCTTCTGCTCGCTGGGAGAGTCCTCGACCTCGGAGGGGTACTTCTACGAGGCCGTCAACGGCGCCTCGCGCGAGAAGCTGCCGGTCGTCTTCGTCATCCAGGACAACGGCTACGGGATCTCGGTCCCGAAGATCGACCAGACCGCCAACCCGAACGTCGTCCGACAACTTCTCGGGGCTTCCTGAACCTCAAGATCATCCACTGCGACGGCCTGGACGTCTTCGACTCCTTCCGCGCGATGCGCGAGGCGGTCGAGTACGTCAAGACCGGCGAGGGATGCGCGATGGTCCACGCCCGGTGCGTGCGCATCCACTCGCACTCCAACTCCGACCGGCACGAGCTCTACCGCTCGCCGGAGGAGCTCGACGCCGCGCGAGATGCCGATCCGCTCCCCCGCTTCCGGCGGCCTGCTCCTCGAGAACGGGCTTCTGTCGGAGGAGGAGATGCGTCGCGATCGAGGCGCACAACCAGCAGACGTACGAGGAGGCGGCCGACCGGACGCGCAATCGCTCCCGACCCGACGCCCGCAGTCGATCTTCGACTTCGTGGCGCCGGAGCCCTGGACGCCGGAGAAGTGGCCCGAGGGCCTGCCCGACGGCTCGGGCGAGACGATGACCCTCGTTCAGGCCATCAACCAGACGCTGAAGGAGGAGTTCCGCCGCAACCCCGACACGTACATCTGGGGGCAGGACGTCGCGTACCGGGACAAGGGCGGCGTCTTCAACGTCACCAAGGGGATGCAGCAGGAGTTCGGGCCCGCGCCGGGTCTTCAACGGTCCGATCGCCGAGGACTACATCCTCGGCACGTCCGACGGTTTCTCGCGCCTCTCCGAAGACATCCGCGTCGTCGTGGAAGGGGCCGAGTTCGCGGACTACTTCTGGCCGGCGGCCGAGCAGATGGTCGAGATGTCGCACGAGTACTGGCGCACGAACGGGAAGTTCGTCGCCCAACGTCACGGTGCGGCTCGCCTCCGGCGGGTACATCGGCGGCGGGCTCTATCACTCTCAGAACATCGAGGGCTGGCTCACGACGCTGCCCGGCATCCGCGTCGTCTATCCGGCGTTCGCCGACGACGCCGCCGGGTCTGCTGCGCACGTCGATCCGCTCCCGCGGCATCACTCTCTTTCTCGAACCCAAGTTCCTGTACAACAACCCGATGGCCCGGGCCGCCGTGCCCGCGGAGTTCGCGGTGCCGTTCGGCAAGGCGAGAGTCCGGCGCGAGGGGACCGACCTGACGATCGTCGGCCTACGGCACGCCGGTGCACTTCGCCCTGGAAGCCGCGGCCGAGCTCGAAAAAGAGGGGAAGAGCGTCGAGGTCGTGGACCTTCGCTCGCTCGTTCCGCTCGACCTCGCCGCCATCGCGGCTTCCGTCACGAAAACGAGTCGGGTGCTCGTGGCCCACGAGGACAAGGTGCACGGCGGGTTCGGCGGAGAGATCGCCTCCCAGATCCAGGAGGCGGTGTTCCCCTTCCTGGACGCGCCGATCGGACGGGTCGGGTCGACGTTCACGCCGGTGGGCTTCAACCGGATCCTGGAGCGGGCGATCCTGCCGTCGACCGAGAAAGTCCTCGCGGCCGCGCGGAAAGTACTCGCCTATTAATAGGACCGCCTAGCTCTCGCGGCTGACGACCTCCGTCCGGCGCGAGAGCTCCGAGGCGATTCCCTCCAGAAGCTCCATGGCGTGGTACGCGGTGAGGTCGAGGTGGATCGGCGTCAGGGAGATGAACTTCTGCGCGACCGCGATGATGTCGGTCCCCTCCTCCAGCTCCCCCACCGGGATGGTCGATCCGATCCAGTAGTACGGGCGCCCGCGCGGGTCCGTCTTCTCGATGACGGTCTCGCCGTAGCGGCGCGTTCCGAGCCGCCCGACGCGGACCCCGCGCACCTCTCCCGCCGGCACGTTGACGTTCACGAGCGTCTTCGGCGGGAGCGACTTGCCGAGGAGCCGGCGCGCCAGGCGCGTCGCGAACTCCGCCGCGGCGTCGAACGTAAACCCGCGCTCGATCTCCTGCGACACCGCGACCGAGGGAATCCCGAGAAGCGCTCCCTCGAAGGCCGCGGAGACGGTGCCCGAGTAGGTGACGTCGTCGCCCAGGTTCAGCCCCAAGTTGATGCCGGAGAAGAGGAGGCCGGGCCGCTCGTCCCGCAGGAGGTGCAGCACCCCCCAGTTCACGCAGTCGGTGGGCGTGCCGTTGACGGACCACCTCTTCTCGCCGATCTCCTTCGCCCGCAGCGGAGCGTCGAGCGTGAGCGCGTGCCCCGCCGCGCTGCGCTCCTGGTCGGGGGCGACGGTGTACACGTCGCCGACCTCCGACAGCGCCGCGGCCAGCCGCTCGATGCCCTCCGAAAAAATCCCGTCGTCGTTGGTGACCAGGATCCGGGGACGACTCACGCCGACTCTTCCGGGATGACGATCCACAGGATGATGTAAACGATCGTCCCCGGAAACCCGACCGAGAGGATCGAAACGAGCACGTAGAGCACGCGCATGAGCGTGACGTCGAGGCCGAAGTGATGCGCCAGGCCGGCGCACACGCCGGCGATCATCCGATTGCTCCGGGAGCGACGGAGCGGTCGGCTCATGCCGTCACCTCTTCGGGCGGCGGCATCAGGAACATGAGCACGATGTAGGCGATGATCCCAGGAAAGGCGGCCGACAGGATCGAGACCAGAACGTAGAGCACGCGCACCACGGTCGGGTCCATGTTCAGATACTCGGCGAGGCCTCCGCAGACCCCCGCGATCATCTTGTTGCGGTTCGAGCGGGTCAGTCGCCGCGGCGGTGGATTCGCGTCACCGTTCATTTTGTCCTCCCTCGTAAACCACCCGGTTCTTCTCGGTCTCGTTCAGAGCGATCCGCACGAGGCGCCCCGGCGCCACGCGATTCTCGAGCTGCTCCCATATACCGATAACGATGTTTTCGGCGGTTGGGTTCCGGCCCGCGAGGAAATCGACGTCGAAGTTCAGGTGGCGCCGGTCGAGTCTCCGGATGACGTGCTCGTCCACGGCCCGTTTCAGCTTCTTGAAGTCCATGACGTAGCCGGTCTCGGGATCGATCTCCCCCTCCACCGTCACCTCCAGCCCGTACGTGTGACCGTGGCCGCCGGGGTTGTTGCATTTTTCGAAGACGCGCTGATTCGTTGCGTCGTCCCAGTCGTCGCGGTGCAGGCGGTGAGCCGCCGAAAAGTACGACGCGGAGACGAGGCGGACTCTCATCGGGGCGATTATCACTCCGCCCCGTAGAATGGGCGCGATCGCCGCACTCAACTCTCCGAATGGTCGCGCACCCGACCGGGCGAGGAGCCTGGCCGTGGTCGGCGTGTTCCTGCTCGCCGCCGCCGGACAGGCGGCTCTCGAGCGCGCCCGCACCCACGGGACGCCGCCCCCCCTTTTCGCGGCGGTCGCCTTCGCGGCAGCCGCGGGGCTCGCGATCTACTCGCTCCGGAAGGGCGACTTCCTGCCCGCCCCGGCGCGGCCGCTGGAGGTCCCTCGGTATCCTCCGGCGCTCTCCGCGGCCTGCCTCCCCGGAGCGATCCTTCTCCTGGTGGCCCTGCTCCTCCACGGGCGCGCACCCGACGGAGATCCCCGCCCCGCGGCGGTCTGGCTTCTCGGCCTCGGCCTTCTCCTCGTGCCGGGTCTCTGGGCCTGGCTGCGCCGGCCGGGCCATCCGACACTCGCGGAGAAGAGCGCACGTCGCCGCCTGGCCGCCGCGGCGCTCTTTCTCTTCGCGTTTGCCTTCGCCTTCCGGGTCTGGGGCGGGATCGCCCGGATACCCGGCTTCCTCGACTCGGACGAAGCATCGACCGGTATCGACGGCCGCGCGACGGTCGCCGGAGGGCTGGCAGGCTTGTTCGGCTACTGGGACATGGGCAGTCCCAACCTGACGCTCTTCGTCTCGCAGATCGCAGCTCTTCCTTTCGGAGAAGGCCTCCGCGCGCTCCGACTCGGTTCGGCGCTTCTGGGTTCGCTGACGGTTGTTCTCCTTTTCGACTTCGGCCGCCGGCTGGTGGGCAGCCGTGCCGCATTCCTGGCGGCCCTCCTGCTGGCGGCCAACCACGCCTTCGTCCACTACTCCCGGATCGGAGAGGTCTACATCGACACGCCGTTCTTCGCGAGCCTCGTGCTCGCGCTTCTCCTCCGGGTACTGACCGGTGGATCCTTTCTCGCTCTCACCGCCGCAGGAATTGCGCTCGGACTCGGGACCGCGACGTACATTTCGACCGAGATCCTGCCGGTAGTCGTGGCCGTCACGCTCCTCGGTTGGGCGATGACCCTGCAGTGGCCCGCCCGGCGCGTCCTTCCCGTCGCCGCGTTCCTCGCTGCGCTCGTCCTGCTCACGGTCGCTCCCATGGTCGCGACGATCCTGCGGATCACTCCGGAGATCGCGTACCAGCGGGTGCCCGCGATCTCCGTGTTGCGGCCGGAAGGTCTGGAACAGCTCGCGACCGCCTACCGGGCGACGAGCGCTCGCGAGGCAATCGGACGGCACGTCCTCCACACTGCCGGGATCTTCAACTTCGGCTCCGATCACTTCAAGGCATACGGCGCCAACCGTCCCCTGAACGACGCCGTGACGGCCGCCCTCTTTCCGGTTGCGGCGGTGCTCATCTTCTGGCGCCTCTCCACGCCGCTCGGCTGGGTGAGCGTCGTGTTTTCCGGCGCCTTCCTGACCGGCGGCGTTCTCCTCGCCGCGAGCCGGCCCACGTACCACCGGATCGCCGTGGTGTTGCTCTTCTCGTCTCTCGCGATCGCGTGGACTGTGGTCGGCCTGGCCCGGGCGCTGGCGCCGTCGGGGCGCTTTCCGCGGTGGATGCCCGCGGCGCTGGCCCTGGCCGTCGTCGGCGCCTCCGCAGGGCTCAATTTCCGTTACTACTTCGTGGAATCGTCGCTCACCCGGCTGACCGAAGCCCGGTTCGGAGTGGGCGCGCTGATCTGCCGCTACGCCGTAGGCTCCACAGCGGTGATCGACGCGACGGCGCTCCAGGGCCGGGCGTACCTGCCGCGGGAGAACGCCTACCCGGACCTCCAGTGCCCGGGCGCCAAGAGGCTGCGGGTCGAGGCCGCCGACCGACTCTGGACCTTCCCGCAGGTCACCGACGCGCGGAGGGTCGTCGTCCTCGTTCCCGCGGCGGTCGAGGCGGCCCATCCGGGTCAGCCCCGCGGTTATCGGCTGGTCCGGCGCACCGTGGACCGATCCATCCAGCGGCCCATCGAGGTCCCCATTTCGGTCCTGGAGTTCGAGCGCACGCCGTAGTCGGCGGAAGTAATATGCGCCCCTACGGAGGACAGTACATGGCACTCAGAATCAATAGCGAAGCACCCGACTTCTCAGCGGACACGACCCAGGGGAAAATCGACTTCCACAAGTGGATCGGCGACGGTTGGGCGATCCTGTTCTCGCATCCCAAGAACTTCACTCCGGTCTGCACGACCGAGCTCGGCTACATGGCGGGACTCGAGCCCGAGTTCGCGAAGCGCAACACCAAGATCATCGGGCTCTCCGTGGACCCCGTGGGCGACCACCAGAGGTGGTCGAAGGACATCGAGGAGACCCAGGGTCACGCCGTGAAGTACCCGATGATCGGCGATCCGGAGCTGAAGGTCGCGAAGGCCTACGACATGCTGCCCGAAGAAGCCGGGACGACGTCCCAGGGACGCACCGCCGCGGACAACGCGACCGTGCGTTCGGTCTTCGTGATCGGGCCGGACAAGAAGGTCAAGGCGATGCTCACCTACCCGATGAGCACGGGCCGCAATTTCGACGAGGTGCTCCGGCTCCTCGACTCGTGTCAGCTCACCGCGAAGCACAAGGTCGCGACGCCCGTGAACTGGAAGCACGGGGAGGACGTCATCATCGTGCCCGCGGTCTCCGACGACGAGGCGAGGACGAAGTACCCCGGGGGCTGGAAGTCGCCCAAGCCGTACATCCGGATCATTCCGCAGCCCCGGTAACCGTCAGCCCGGCGCCCTCCGGGCGATGAGCGCGACGCGGTCGCTCCGCATGCCGGCGGAGGCCGCGTCGAGCTCCAGGGCGAGGCGCAGGAACGGCCAGAGAACGGCGAGCGCTCCCTTCTTCCAGACGGCGAGGCGCGGCAGGCTGCCGAAGTCGAGCAGCGGATGTCCGGGCGAGCGCGTCAAGGCCGTGTACGCTGACCGGAGGAGACGGAGCGGCGGGCCGGGTTCGCGCGGCGAATACTCGGGCTCCGCGACGACTTCGAGGCCCGACCGCTCTATCAGACTGACGAGCTCGCCGCGCTCGTAGCCCGGGCGGACGTGGTGGAGGTAGTGGTCCTTCTCGGAGCACTCGTGCCCGTGCTCCGCGGGAACCATGACGAAGAGGTGGCCGCCCGGCGCGAGCTTGTCCCGGAGGCGGACGAGGAGGCCCCCATCGTCCCCAACGTGCTCGAGCACCGCAATGAGGAGGATGAGCGAGAAGCCGGTTTCGGTCTCGAGTCCGTCGTCGTCCAGGACCGTGACGTTCGCGAATCCGCCGCGCCGCGCGATCGTGCGACACTTCTCCGCGACTTGGAAGTTGGCGTCGTACAGAAAGACCCGAGCTTGCGGGTCGCGCCGCGCCAGGTCGAAGCCGAACGCTCCGTAGGCGCAGCCGTAGTCGAGGATCTTCGCGGGGCGGATGCTTCGGCCGCGGAAGTACGTCAGCGCGAAATACTTGAACCGCGTGTAGCGGGTGACCGTGGGCGCGCTCAACGAGCCGTAGAGGCGGATGGCGGCGCGTTCGAGCGCACCGAACTCCGGAACCCATCGAAGCTCCGAGCCGAACATTCCCCGATCACCTCCGGCGCTCAAGTTACCGCGCTCGAGGGAGATGCGGGTGCGCCGAGAGAGCCGCTTGACCTGCCCGATCCGGGGCGGATAATCCCAGAATCGTCACGCCCTAGGACGATTCGTCTACGGCCCGCCCGAGGTCGGGGGGACCACTTTCCGGGGAGGAGTGCCATGTTGCGATTCTGCACGTTTCGCGCACCGCTGCTGGTCTTGTTGACGCTTGCCGGCTTCCAGGTGCCCTCCGCGGCGCTGGCTCAGAAGCTCACCACCGAGGTGATCTCGCCCCGGCTCGGCCTGCTCAACCCGTTCCTGCCCTCGAGCCTGCTGCCCCGCGAGACGGTCGGCGGCTGGCCGCTGACGATCCGTCTGAACTCGAACGGCGAGCTCGGCGTCGGAACTCGCTCCAGACCCCCGACGTTCCCGGAGGAGGGGAACACCGGCTTCCTGATCTTCACGGATCCCGACGGTTGCCCGTCGTTCTCGCACACGATTCTGAGTCCGGGCCCCTGCTTCGATGCGCCGGTCGACGAGACGTACCTGGAGTTCACCACCGACACCGACCAGGTCGGCATCCGCGACGACGAGGGGAATGACTTCCAGCGGATCGCGCTGACGGATTCTTTCGGTGGCGGCCCGCCGTCGATGCTCGTCTTCGATTCCCAAACCGGCACGAACTCGCATCTGCAGGCCTACGGGCCGCGGACTTCTATCCCGAACAGCACGGACACTCTCGTGCAGAGGTGCATCAACCGTTTCGGCGTGGGGGCTGCATGCGGCGTCGACGCGGACTGCCTGGGAGCCATCGCGTCGACCTGCCAGACGGTTCCCCTTGAGTTCGACGGCGTGGGCTGGGGCGCCGACGACGGCGTGCCGGGCCTCGTGCTGCTCGCCAATACGGGACCGGCGGTCGTGCTCGATCAGAGTTTCAATTTCCCGGCCGGTCCGAAGCAGATCCGCAATTCCGCCGGATTCCTGACGTCGGTTTCATGGGAGATGAACGACTCGACCAAGCACTCGAACGTCGTCGCGCACATGAACGTGCCCAATCGCCTCTTCCAGCCGGTCGTTCAGAACGATACCTGCGTCGGGAACCCTCCGCCCAACGCCGGAGAGCCCTGCAGCGGCGGCGCGCTCTACCGTATCGACGGCGGACCGCCCACGGCCAGTATCGCGAACCTCGGCGACAAAGTGACGACGTTGAGGATCTTCGTGGTCAACGGCACGGCGCCTTCGGTCCTGTCCGACCTGGATGGGAACGGCGTCGTGGACTCGAAGGACGCGGTCCTCGCCGGGTATGCGCTGATCTCCCGGGAGACCACCCTGCGGTTCCGAACTTTTTCCCAGGACGAGATCGTTGGGTTCCTGGTCGACCTGGACGGGAACCACCTGGCACCGGCTCCGCCGTTGCCGGCGGGCGGCGGCCAGGTCTCGCCGGTACCGCGTTAGGGCTTGACTCCTGAAGACCTCGAAGGGGCGCCCGTGCTCGCGGCGAGGGCACGGGCGCGATCGAGATCCGGGAGTCCGGGATCGGCGCCCGCCCAGGCGTTCAAGAATTCTCGAGCCGCGCTCTCCGCTTCCGCCCTTCGGCCCAAAGCGAGGCGAGCTTGCGCGAGAGTGAGTAACGAACGCATCCGGTCGAGCTCGAGGTCCAAGCGCGGATCTACAGGATCGAGTGGCGCCGCGGACTGCGTCGCGGCCGCGAGTGCTTCGGGAAGCCGCCCGGCTGCCAGATAAGCGTCCGCCAGGGCGCGCCGGTAGATTCCGTACTGGTAACCCGACAGCGTAACCGCCTGCGAGAGCTCTTCGACCGCCTCCGCGGCTTTTCTCTCGGCGAGCAGCGCGCGTCCCCGAAGGTAGGCTGCCGCTTTCTGCTCGGTGCGGTCCGGGTTTTCCGGCGGAAGCGCCCCTTCCAGGATCTTTGCCGCCGTGCGGCGGACCTCGTCCAGCCGTCCTTCGCGTAACTCGAGCACTCCTCGAGCGAAGAGATAGCGGGTGGGCACGCCCGGCGATCTCTCGATGGCGAGCCCGATCAGGACGCGCGCCCGCGGGAGCTGGCCGAGCTCGGCGAGGGCCGTCCCGCGCTCGGAGAGCGCCTGCGCCTCCCGGATCTTCTCCTCGGCGATCGGTTTCTCGAGCGAGGAGAGCACGTCGAACGACTGGCGGAAGCGACCGCCGGCTCGCTCGACCGCCGCGAGCGCGAAACCCGCGTCGATCCGCTGCACGGGGAGGGCCTTCGTGTCCGCGGCGAGCCCCGAGAGAAGCTTCTCCGCCTCGACGCGCCGGCCGCGCATCGCGTCCACCGTCGCCAGGGCCACGGTCGAGTACTGGAAGGTCCGGTCCGCTGCGAGCGCTTTCTCATACTCCTGCGCCGCCAGATCGAATTCCCCCTGGGAGCGGTAGGCGTCGCCGAGCAGGTGATGCCCGTTCGCGCTTCCGGGCTCGAGCTGGACGTATCGCCGGAAGTCGAGCACCGCCTGGTTGAAGTCCTTCATCGCCAGATGCGCGGTGCCGAGGATCGACCAGACGACGTGGCTCTCGGGAGCGATCCTGGCGAGCGCCTGTGCCTCCGCGACGACATCCTTCGGACGGTTCGTATCGAGCAGGACGAAGGCCAGGATGCGCCGCGCCTCGATCTCGTATGGGTACTTGGCGATGAGATCTTTGTACATCTTGATCGCGTCGTCGTAACGGCGGGAGAAATAGGCTTCCGCTGCGCGGACGTATCGCGCCTCCCGATCGGGCAGCCGTGAGACCTGCGCGACGACTTTCTGGATGTCGGCGAGCGCCTCCTCGGTGCGGCCGCTCGCCGCCTTGACCGTGGCGAGCCAGTAACGCGCCATCGCGTAGTCGGGTGCCTTCGACAGAGCCTCCTCGAAGGCCCGCTGTGCATCCGGGTAGCGGTACTCGTTGACGGCGTTCAACCCGGCGATATACGACTCGTAGGCCTCCGGGTTCTTGCTCACGAAGTCGGCACCGTAGGCGTCGACACCTTCGGCGGGCGGAAGACTCAGACTTTTCCTCGCGACCATCGCGAGTTTGTCGGCGGCGCCCACGAGTGTCGGCCGGGAAAGGCCGTCCGCGCGCCCCGCGGAAAGCTCGCGACCGTCCCGGGTGTCGGAGACCCGGGCGGAAACGGTCAGCCCTCCCGGGCCTTCACGGATGTCGCCCGTCAGAAGGTACCCGATGCCGCCGGCCGCCGCTGCCCGGTGCAGAGCGGCGCGGTCGGCGTTGTCCTTCGAGAGCGCGGCCGTCCGATCGGCGGAGACGACGCGCAGGTGCCGGGACTGCGCCAGGTTGTCCGCCACGAGGCGGGCAACCCCCTCGCCGTACCAGTCGTGCGCCGCGTCTCCGGTGCGATTCTCGAAAGGGACGATGCCGAGGACCGGCAGAACCGGCTCGGCGGCCTTCGGCTCGGGCGAACCCGCGGGGACGCCGCGCTGGAACCACATCACGGCGCCCGCGGCGAGAGCGAGCGCCGCGATGGACAGGAGAGCGGGCTTCAACCACCGGCGGCGATCCGTCTCGAAGCGAAGGGTCGTCCGGAAGGAGCCGGAGTCGAGGTCTCGCAGCACGTCCTCGACCGAGGCGTAGCGCGTCGCAGGGTCCACCGCCATGCACCGCTCGAGAAGCTTTCGAAGGTAGCCCGGCAGCTGGGGACTGAGCTCCCCGGCCGGCCGCGGCAGGCGCTGCACTCGCTGCGCCATGACCTCGTAGGGCGTGTTCCCGGTGAAAGGGAGCTGCCCCGTCGCCATCTGATACAGGATGACGCCGGCCGAGAAGATGTCGGACCGGTGGTCGACCGGCGATCCCTTCACCTGCTCGGGCGACATGTAGTAGGGCGTTCCCACGACGGCGCCGGTCTGCGTCAGCCCCGCCTGCTCGAGCGACTTGGCGAGGCCGAAGTCGGTGACGTAGATTTTGTCCGCGGCGTCGACCATGATGTTCTGCGGCTTCAGGTCGCGGTGGACGACGCCCTGCTCGTGGGCGGCCCGCAGCCCCTCGAGAATCTGCCGGAAGACGGAGATCACGCGCGGGACGGGCAGCTTCCCATACCGCTGGAGCACCGAGGCGAGGTCCTCTCCCTCGACGAACTGCATCGTCAGAAACCGGATGCCGTCCGACTCGCCGAGGTCGTAAACGCGCAGGACATTGCGGTGCGTGACCCGGCTCGAGAGCTGGATCTCGCGCTTGAAGCGCTCGAGCGCAGCGGGACTCTCGGCGATGTCGGACCGGATGAGCTTCAAGGCCACGTCCCGGTCGAGTTCCTGGTCGTGAACTCGATAGACGGAGCCCATGCCCCCTACGCCGAGCAGCTGACGGACGCGGTAGCGTCGTCCGATCTCGAGCCCTTCGGGCAGGACGAGTGCCGCGGCGGAGCTTCCGGAAAGGCCTTTCACCCAGTCCTTGAGAGAGGTCGGCGCCGCCATCGTGAGCATCTCGGAGGCTTCTGCGCCCTCCAGCCCGAGTGTCTTTTCCGAGTCGGAGAGTGGCTGACGGCAGCGGGAGCAGGCCTTGGCCCCAGCGGGGTTGGACGCCTGGCAATGGGGGCAGATCATTTCGGGTCAGACCGGGACCGAAGAAATCCCGGTTGTTGAGGTGATTGGTCGGGACGCCGGGATTCGAACCCGGGACCCCCTGAACCCCATTCAGGTACGCTACCAGACTGCGCCACGTCCCGACCGGAGCGGGGCATTTGAGCAGGAGGATGGCGCGCTGTCAAACGCGCGCCGACGCTTTCAGCGCTTTCCGGGCTTCTCCAGGAGACGCACGATCTCCTTCAACTCCCGGATCACCGCCTTGCGTTCGGGGAACGACGTCGTCTCGCGCACCGGAGCCGGCGGCGGCGGAGCGGCGGAAACGACCGGCGCCGGAGGCGGTGGTGCCGGACGCGGGGGCGAAGCGGGAACTGCCGCGGGAGCCTTGGCGACCGGCTTGCGCGCAATCTCCACGTCCTCGAGCTTCCGCTGTACCGGCGCGGCAGGGGCCGCCTGGCTGCCGTTGTCGAACCGCCCCTCCTGGATCTCGGCCTCGAGCCTCTTCTTCGCGCCCGCGACCGTGAATCCCTCGTCGTAGAGGAGCTGCCGGATCCGCGCGATGATCTGCACGTCGCGCGCGGTGTAGAGGCGCGACGATCCTTTTTCCTTCCCCTCGGAGAGCGCGGAGAATTCGGTTTCCCAGTAGCGGAGGACGTAGGGCGCCACCTCCGCCATCCGGCAGGCATCCGCCGGTTTGTAGAGCGGGGTTTCGGATTTCGCCACTGCGCGTACTTTACCGCGCTACCTTGCCGTTTTTGCTTTCGACTTTCGCCCCTGGCCTTTTCCGGTCGACCGGCCGCGCACCGAAACCCGGATCGGTGTGCCCGTGAAGTCCGCGGCCCGGCGGATGATGTTCTCGATCCGGCGGCTCTCGGAGAAGTGGAGCTCCTCCTCCCGGCTGCAGACGAGGGTGAAGGTCGGCGGGGACACCGACGTCTGCGCCACGTAGTAGACGCGGAGGCGCATCCCCCGGATGGTCTGGGGCGGCGAGTCCCGGAGCGCCCGGCCGAGAACCCGGTTGAGCTCGCCCGTCGTGATCCGCCTCCGGCGATTGTCCGCCGCGCGTTCCGCCGCCTTCAGGACGCCGCGGACCCCGCGTCCGGTCAGCGCGGACGCCCGGAGCATCTCGGCATACGCCGCGAACGGCAGCCGCTCCCGGACCATGACCTCGAACCTCTTGGAGGCCTCCGGCCCCTCCTCTGCGGCGAGGTCCCACTTGTTCGCCACGACGACGATCCCCTTGCCCTCCTCGTGGGCGTAGGACGCGACGGACGCGTCCTGGGCCGTGGGACCCTCCGACGCGTCGAGGACCAGCACGGCAACGTCGCAGTCCTCGATCCGCTTGCGCGCCTGGACGACCGAGAGGACTTCCGGGCCGCGCTCGGTCTTCGCCTTCCGCCGGATTCCGGCCGTGTCGACCAGCCGAAACACGCGCCCTCCCCTTTCCAGCGTCACGTCGCTCGAGTCGCGGGTGGTGCCCGCGAGGTCCGAAACGATTGCCCTCTCCTCGCCGAGCAGCGCGTTGACGAGAGAGGACTTGCCGACGTTTGGCCGGCCGACGACCGCCAGCGCTATCTCGCGCGGCTTCGGAGACTCTTTCTCCTCCTCGTCGTCTTTCTCTTCGCCCGTTTTCCGTTTCCCGTTTTCCGTTTCCCGCCCGGCAGGAACCCTCACCGCGATCGCGTCGAGGAGCTCCTCCATGCCGATCCCATGCTCGGCCGAAACGCCGAAGACTTCCGGGAATCCGAGGGACCACGCCTCCGGCTCGCCTTCGCTCCCCTCGCGCCGGTCCACCTTGTTCGCCACCACGAGCGTCTCGACCCCCGCTTCCCGGGCGGCTTTCGCGGCCTGGCGGTCGCCCGGGAGGATCCCCGCCGACGCGTCCATCACCAGGAGGATCAGGTCGGCCTGGCGGATCGCCTGGACCGCCTTCTCGCGGACCGCGGCGGGGATACTTTCCCGCCCGTCCGGGTCGAACCCGCCGGTGTCGAGAAGCCGGTAGGTCCGGCCGTCGGAGAGCGGCGCCTCGACCTCCAGTACGTCCCGCGTCATTCCGGGGAGGTCGTGCACGAGAGACCGGCGCTGTCGCAGGAGGCGGTTGAAGAGCGCCGACTTGCCGACGTTCGGCCGGCCCGCGATGACCACACGGAACGCGCTCACGCGTCTTTCCGGGCGACGCCCCCCTCGAGCTTGAGCGAGAACCGGGCGTGCTGGAACGGGTGGACTTCCGGGAAGCGCGTGAAGATCCAGCCCGCGAAGATCTCGTTTCCCTTTTCGGCTACCGCAATCCGCGCGGCCGGGTTCTCCTGACCGGTCCCGGTCGACGTAATCTCGTCCGCGCTCATGGAGAAGGACGGGAGGAAGACGTCCGCGCGGACCTCGAGGTCCGAGCCAGGCAGCGGCGCGGCTCCACCGATGGGAACCTCCACCGTCCCCGTCTGACCGGTCTCGGAGTCCCTCCACTCCAGGCGGATCGCGGAGTAGGCCGCCGTCACCTCCGGTGGGACGACGAGCCTCGTGGGCACCGACTGGGCCAGACCCTGGTCCGGATCGCCGCCGGTCGGGGGCGCCTCCGCGTGCGAGACCGCCATCCGGATGCTGGGGTCGGGGCGTCCCCGCTCGCGGCAGGCGGCGAATCCCAGGACCGCGGCGAGGGCCAGCGAGCCAAACGAGAGCAAGCGTGCTCTCATCGCCGGACTCCTCGTCGTCGGGGCTCGGCGCCAACCGGCTTTCCCCGGCGGGCCGGCGGACGTTCCCGGGATTCCGGACGATCCGCGCTCACGCCGGGCAGGCGGAAGTCGAGGCGCCGGCGGATCTCGTCGATTCCCTTGAGCTGGACGCGGAGCGGGTCGCCCAGCCGGTAGATCCGGCCGCTGGAGCGTCCGCGAAGACGGTGCTGCTTCTGCTCGTAGACGTAGAAGTCGTCGCCCAGGCTGGAGACCGGAACCAGCCCCTCGACGAAGAAGTCGCGGAGGGTCACGAAGAGCCCGAACGCAGCCACGCCGGTCACGAAGGCGTCGAACTCGCGTCCGACCTTGTCCTTCATGAAGACGATCTTCTTCCAGAGGAGGCTCTCCCGTTCGGCCGCCTCCGCGCGCCGCTCCCGCTCGGACGAGTGGGCCGCGATCTCCTGGAGCCTCTCGTTGACCGCCTCGAAGTCCTTCGGCGCGACCGGCCGGCCCGTCTCGAGGAGCGCGGTGAGCTGTCGGTGGACGATCAAGTCCGGGTACCGCCGGATCGGCGACGTGAAGTGGCAGTAGTAGGGCGCCGCGAGCGCGTAGTGCCCGCGGCACTCCGGACTGTAAACAGCCTTGCGCTGCGCGCGCAGGAGCAGGTCGGACAGGAGCCGCTCCTCGGGCTTGCCCTCGATCTCCTTCAGGACTTTCTGGAACGCCGAGGAGGGAACTTCCGCGAGGTCTCCCTTCAGGTCGTACCCGAAGCTCTGAAGGACTTCGCGCACGTCCGCCAGGCGGTCGGGGTCCGGCCGGTCGTGGACGCGGTAGACCGCGGGCTGCTTCGCGAAGAGGACCTTCTTCGCGACCGCCTCGTTCGCCGCGAGCATGAACTCTTCGATCAGGCGGTGAGCGACGTTGCGCGACTCGGGAACGATGCCGACCACGAGTCCCGCGTCGTCCAGCACGACGTCCGCGTCGGGAAGGTCGAAGTCGATCGAACCCCGCGCGTCGCGCCGCTCCCGCAGCCGGGCAGCGAGGTCCGCCATGTCGAGGAAGGCCCCGAGCAGCGGGCCGTAGCGCTCCTCGTCCGCGCGCGACGGCTTGCCCTCCAGGAGGCGCGCGACCTCCGTGTACGTCATCCGCTCGGCGCTGCGAATGACGCCCTTGACGAACTCCGCACTGACGACCCTCCCCCTCCGATCCGTCTCGAGGATTGCGGAGAGCACCAGCCGGTCCACTCCCGGGTTCAACGAGCAGAGGCCGTTCGACAGCTTCTCGGGAAGCATCGGCAGGACGCGGCCCGGGAAGTAGACGCTCGTGCCGCGGGACCGCGCCTCGTCGTCCAAGAGCGTCCCCTCCTGGACGTAGTGCGAGACGTCCGCTATGTGCACTCCCAGCCGGAAGCCGGTGGGCGTCTTCTCGACCTCGACCGCGTCGTCGAAGTCCTTCGCGGTTTCCCCGTCGATCGTGACGATCCTGCGGTCGCGAAAGTCTCTTCGTCCGAGCAGATCTTCGGTGAGCACCCGGGAGGGATATCTCTCGGCCTCCTCCACGACGGGCTGCGGAAATCGGGGTGGGAGCCCATGGGAGCGCAGCACGATTTCGACGTCGACCCCGGGCTCGCCCAGGAATCCCAGGCGCTCTTCGACGACGCCGTGGGCAACGCGGCGCGCGTCGGGGAACGCCGTTATCCGGACCTCCACGATCTCGCCTTCCCGGGCGCCGTGGGTCTTTCCATCGGCAATCCGGACGATCGCGTCGATCCGGGGGTCATAGGGAAAGACCTGGGCGCGTCCGTCGTGCTTCTCGAAACGGCCGACCACACGCTCGCGCGCGCGGTCGAGGATCCGCACGACCGTCCCGGAGATGCGATCCGCCGCCTCCGATCGGCCGCGGGATCGGGGCCGCTCCTCCCGGGCGAGGACGGTGTCGCCGTCCATCGCGCCGTGCATCCCGGAGCGCGGCACGAACAGGTCGGGGCCGCCGTCTACGAGAACGAAGCCGAAGCCTTCGGGGCGCACCGTGATCCGACCTGCGACCTGGTTCGTGAACTCGATCGCGGAGTACTTCTCCCCGCGAACGCGAACGATCTGGCCGCGCCGTTCGAGCGACTCGAGCTGCTCCTGAAGGGAGTCTTCCTCCGCTTCCGAGACGCCGATCTTTCGGGCGAGCTCCCGAAACGAGAGGATTCGCAGGCCTTTTTCGCGAAGCCGAGCGAGGATTTCCGAGTCCCGAGGCAACACGCGCGCAGTGTATCCGAGGCTTTCGCGAGGACTTCCGCGATGCGTTCACGTCCCGTTCGCGAGAAGGCGAAGCGATCGGAACTTAATGCGAAACGGTCAGACGGCGCACTCCCCTTCCTTCGTCTCGACCCGGTACTCGCGATCCTCGCCGAGATCCACGAAGTCGTTTGCACTCGCGTTCTCCGGCGTGAGGTCCGCGAAGTCGGCCAGGACCTCCTTCACGCGGTCGAGCCCGACGTGGCCGAAGAACGCCGTCGCGGTCTCTCCCTCGGAACGCTCCACCTCGTAGAGAGCGAGGAGCCGATCCAGTGCGTCCGTCATCCTGCGGGCCGGAATCCTCGCGGCGACCCGCCCGAATCGCGCCCCCTTTTCGTCTACGCCGCCACCCACCAGGACCAGGTACTGCGGAACGACCTTGTCGCCGAGTCGTCGCGTGCTGCCCTGGAACCCGATCCCGGCGATGTGGTGCCGGCCGCAGCCGTTGGGGCAACCGCTGATCTTGATCTGGAGGTCGGAAGCCGCGGCGACCAGCTCGGGGCGGGAACGGAGGTGCTCTCCGAGCAACCGGCCGAGTCCGCGCGACTGTGTCACCGCGAGCCGGCAGGATTCGGCGCCCGGGCAGCTCGTGACGTCCGCGATGGTGCCGGCGTCGGGCAGCCCAAGCCCGCTCGCGGCCAGCCGGCGATAGAGGTCCGGGACGTCTTCGGTGCTCACCCAGCGGAGCAGCAGGTCCTGCTCGGCGCTGACGCACACGGAACCGTCGCCGTAGGCGAGCGCGAGATCGGCGAGGATCCGCATCTGCGCGCCGGTCAGGTCTCCGAGGGGTACGGTGACCGTGGCGATGACGTAACCCGCCTGCTTCTGCGGCCGGACGTTCGTCCGCTTCCAGTGAGAGAAGTCGCCGTTCATCGCGGGCAGGAAACCTTGATACACGGGCAGGATGCCGGGACCCCGCGTCTCGGATGCCAGGGCGCGAGCTCGAGCCGCCGCCACGGATGGCGGAGCCGGTCGCTCCCACGCCGGGGCCTCTTCGGACGGCGGCCGCTCCGGATCGAACGGGAGCTGCGCTCCTCCCTCCTCCCGGAATGCGGCGAACGCGCTCTCGAACTCCTGCCGCCACTTCTCCCAGCCGAGCTCCTTCAGGAGGAACTTCATCCGGTTGCGATTCCGATGTTCGCGATCGCCCATCCGGTGGAAAACGCGCAGAACAGCTTCTGCGACGTTCAGCACGTCCTCGGCGGGCAGGAAGTCGTACAGCACCGATCCGGCGCGGCAGAGGTTTGCCGTTCCGCCTCCCACGGTGACGCGGAAGCCGCGGCGCTTCTGGCCATCCACTTCCTGGACGCGTGCCAGCCATCCGATGTCGTGAATCGGGGTCAGGGCGTGGTCTTCCGAACAGCCCTCCCACGCGATCTTGAATTTCCGCGGCAGCGAAGCGGAGAGCGGGTGGCGCAGCAGGTACCGCGTGAGCGCTTCCGCGTAGGGAAGGACGTCGAAGACTTCGTCCGCGCCCACGCCCGCGTAGGGGCAGGCCGTGATGTTGCGCACCGAGTTTCCGCAGGCCTCGCGGGTCGTCAGGCCGGCGTCCCCCAGCCGGCGCATCGCGAGCTCGACGTCGTGCAGTTTCATGAAGTGGAACTGGATGTTCTGACGCGTCGTGATGTGACCAAATCCGCGCGAGTACTGCTCGGCCACGTCGGCGAAGGCGATCAGCTGGTCCGCGGAGAGCAACCCCTGCGGGATCTTGACCCGGAGCATCTGATAGTCGCCGTCCTGCCTCTGGCTGTAGGTCCCGCGCACGAGGCGGAACGCCCGCCACTCGTCGGGGGTAATTTCTCCCCGCTCGAACTTCCCGACGACCGCCACGAACTCATCGATCTCGGCCTCGTTGGCGAACGAGAGGCGGGACCTGCCCAGCGTTTTTGGATCGTCTACCGCGACCACGAGATGCTCCTTTCCCCGGTGGGTCTGATCCCGAAGGGGTCAGATCCACATTCCAACCGTTGGAGGCTCAATGCAACCGAGACGACGTCGCCGATCACGAGCGTGCCGGGCGCGTCGCTCTCCTCCGGGATCGGCGCGCGGCCCAGGTCTTTCAGCAAGCCCGTCCAGAGGTACGAGTCGGGTGTCGAAGCGCCCAGGACGATCGCCGCGGGAGTGCCCGCGGGCCACCCCCGCGCGAGAAGGAATTCGGCCACGCCGGCGCGCGTCGAGAGACCCATGAGGACGACGAGCGTCAGCGAGCCCGGGGCGATCGACTCCAGGATGGGACCGTACGTCCCCTCGGCGTGCCCGGACACGACCGCGAATCCGGAGGCGAGGCCCCGATGCGTCACGGGGATCCCCGCGAGCGCCGGCGCCGCCAGCGCGGAGGAAATCCCGGGCACGACCTCGAATGGAATTCCGGCCGCGGCGAGGGCGAGCGCTTCCTCGCCGCCCCTGCCGAGCAGGAAGGGGTCGCCGCACTTCAACCGCACGACCCGCTGCCCCTTTCGGGCCGCGCGGATCATGAGCCAGTGAATCGTCTCCTGCTTCATCGCCGGGCGCCGCGCGCGCTTGCCCACGAAGAACCGCCGTGCGGTCGGAGCGAGGTCGAGCGCCTCGCTGGATACGAGGGCGTCGTAGAGAACGAGGTCCGCCTCCGCGAGACGGCGGGCCGCCTTCCTCGTCAGGAGGTCGGGGTCCCCCGGACCCGCCCCGACGAGAGAGACGAAGCCGCTCACTGCGTCCTCTCCGCGTAGAGCCGGTTGATCGCCGCGAGAAGGAGCGGGCGACGTTCCTCCATGGGAATTCCGTTGGCGCGCCACAGCCGGGCCTCGCCCCGCGAGAGCTCCAGCCACGCCCCGATGTCGTCCGGGACGAGCACCTCGAGACCCTCCCGCAGAAGTCCCGCGAGTGCGGGGGCTTCTCCGTTCGTGGAGATGGCCACGGTCAGGCTCCCGCGCCGGAAGACGCCGCCGGCGTACGCGCTGGCGCTCGCGGGGTCGTCCACGGCGTTGACGAAGATGCGCCGCTCCTCCGCGGCCTCCGCCACCTGTCGGTTGGCGGCGGACGTTGCCGCGGCGACCGCGAACCACGCGCCGTCGAGGTCGCCCGCCTCGAACTCCCGCTGGAGGATCGTCACGCCTTCCCGTTTCAGCTCGGGCCGGATATCGGGTGCGACGACCGTCACCTGTGCGCCGGCCCGGAGCAGGCCCTCGAGCTTGGTCGCCGCGACGCGGCCGCCGCCCACGAGCAGCACGGGCTTACCCGCGAGGCGGAGGAAGATCGGGAAAACCGGCGCCCCGGGCGTCATGCGGTTGCCGCGATCGCCGGAGCGGCTTGTGGCTCCACGAGGCCGCGGTCGTTGAGCGCCGCCAGGATCCTCGCCAGACTCTCCTCCACCGTTTCCTGATCCGTCTCCACGACCACGTCCGGATACTCCGGCGGCTCGTACGGATCCGAGATCCCGGTGAAGTGCTCGATCGTCCCGGCAATTGCCTTCTTGTAGAGCCCCTTCACGTCGCGCTCGATCAGTGCGTCGAGAGGGGCGTGGGCGTAGACCTCGAAAAAGGGAATTCCCTCCTTGACCGCCAGGCGGTGGACCTCCCGCCGGGTTTCCCGATAGGGAGAGATCGCGGCGGCGATCGCCGCGACTCCATTCCGGGCGAGGACCCGGGCGACGTACCCGATCCGGCGGACGTTGGTGTCGCGGTCCTCCCGGGAAAAGCCGAGCCCCGCCGAGAGGTAAGTGCGGATCTCGTCGCCGTCCAGGATCTCGACGGGACGCTCCCCCGAGAGGCGCGCCTGCAGGGCCGTGGCAAGGGTGCTCTTCCCCGCCCCGGAGAGGCCCGTGAACCAGAGGATGAAGCCTTCCCCGGACGATCCTCCGGAAACTCGGGGCGGCAGCGCGGCCGCGACGGAGAGCGAGGCGGGCGACTTCCCGTGGCCGTTTCCGTTCCCGTTTCCGTGACCGTTCCCGCGATAGTGGTCGCGCAGGATCGTCGCGATCTCGGGGCGAGTGAACTCCCGCGGAAGGTCTCCGCCGCTCTCCAGCAACTCGCGCACGCGCGTGCCGGACAGCTCCAGCCGGTGCGATGCATCGTGCGGGCACGTCCGCGCGGAGGCGGTCGAGTCGCAGGCCTGGCAGAAAAACGCGGCGTCGAGCTTCATCGGAGTGATGCCGATCTCGGACGGAAGAAATCGGTCGAAGATCGCCTGCGCCTCGAGGGGCGCGTAGAACTTACCGACGCCGGCGTGATCCCGGCCCACGATGAAGTGAGTCATCCCGTAGTTCTTGCGCGTCAGCGCGTGGTAGATGGCCTCGCGAGGGCCGGCGTAGCGCATCGCGGCGGGAAAGGCGGCGAGGACCGTCCGCTCCCGCGGGTAGTAGTTCTCGACGAGCGTCTCGTAGGCCCGGAACCGGACGTCCGCCGTGATGTCTCCACCCTTCGTTTCGCCGATCAGCGGGTGGATGACGAGTCCGTCGGTCACCTCCAGGGCGAGCTTCGTCAGGTGCTCGTGAGCGCGGTGGATCGGGTTGCGGGTCTGGAAGCCGACCGCGGTCCGCCAGCCGCGCGCCGCGATCTCCGACCGCAGCTCCCTGGGGGTCAGCCGGCGCGCCGAGAACGGAAGGTCCTCCGGGAGGGGAAGAACGCGAACAGGTCCGCCGACGAGCCGGCGCGGACGCGACAGGAGATAGGCGACGCCGGGGTGCGAGGGGTCTCCGGTGCCGTACACGGCGAGAGCCTCGGCGAGCGGGTCGCGTTCGTAGATCTCGGTCACTTCGATCGTTCCCCAGAGGCGGCCTCCGCCGAAGAGGGCGGCCGCGGCGCCGGGGACGAGGGACGAATCCTCCTCCGTTAGACAGAGCGTGATCGGAAGCGGCCACACGGTGCCGTTGGCCAGGCGCATGTCGCGGGTCACGCTTTCGTAGTCCGCGAACCCGAGAAATCCGGTGAGAGGACTGGAGGCTCCCGTCGCGATCATTTCGAGATCCGCGGTTTCCCGCGCATCCAGGTCGATCCGCGGAAGAAACAGCGCGCGCTCCCGAAACTCTCCGGCCTCGGAGGGCGTGACGAAACGATCGACGAGAACGCCGCCGTGCGGCTCAACCAAGGCGGGCATTACCGGGCCTCTCTTTCCTCAATGGAGTGAGCTGGGACCGCTCGGAGCGCGAGTGAATCCCGCACTCCTTTCTCTCGAGGCCCCGCCAGCGGCCGGCGCGCGGGTCCTCTCCCGGAAAGACCGGGCTCGTGCAGGGCAGGCAACCGATACTCGGATATCCGCGCTCGTGAAGCGGGTTGAACGGGACGTCGTTCGCGCGGACGTAGGTCCAGACATCGGCGCTGGTCCAGAGAGCCAGTGGGCTCACCTTCACCAGCGCGAACTTCGCGTCCCACTCCACGACGCCGGTGGTGGAGCGTTCGCGGGTCTGATCCCGGCGAATGGCGCTCACCCACGCGTCGAAGTTCGCCAGCTGTGCGCGCAGCGGAACGACTTTGCGCATGCCGCAGCACAGGTCCGGCGCGCGCTCCCAGAGACGGTCCCCGAATTCCGCGCCCTGTTCCTCGACGCTCCGCTCGGGGCGGACCGCCCGGATCGTCAACTTGTAGCGCTCCTCCAGCCGGCGCCAGAGCTCGACGGTCTCGGGGAACAGGAGTCCCGTATCCAGCGTGAACAGGTCGACCGGCAGAGAGTTGCGGGCGATGACGTCGATCAACGCGCAACCCTCGACGCCGAATCCCGTAGCGAACGTGATGCGGGGAAACCTCTCAACCGCGAGCGCGAGGATCTCGTGCGGCGCCCGTCCGGCGAGCGCGACGCTCAGCCGCTGGAGCTCACGACTCTCCGTTGGAATTGCTTCGACCGCGCTCTTCATTCCGCCTTGTCTCCAGTTCTCCGTGCGCCCAAAAAACAAAAAGGCCCGAGAGGTTTCCCCCCCGGGCCATCGATCGACTTTGTTTGACGAGTTAGAAGTTGAACACTCGGAACGCAGCGTGACCGCGGCCGGAGGAGATCCGACGACAACAACAACAAGCGGTCAATCTGGCGTTCACTGCGGCTTCATGGTCGCAAGCGGACGACTCGCTGTCAACCTATCCATTGGTCGGATCTTTCCTGCCGGGGACGAGAGCCCCATACCGGACGCCGAAACAGGTTTTCGAGGAGCTGGAACGTGACGCCGGTCACCGGATCCGGCTGGACAGGGCGCGCAGACGCTCCGTCAGCATGAGCAGCAGCGAGCGCGAAACGCGTTCCCGCGAGAGAAGGCGGTCCCGGAACGCCTGGGCTGGAATTCGCAGGACGCGAAGCGAACCGCCCCGGGGCCGGACCGTGGCGCTGCGCGGGCTGCCATCGATGAGCGACAGCTCCCCCACGATCTCGCCCGGACCGAGGACCGCAATCGCGTTCTCGCCGCCGTGCACGACCACGGTCGCGTTCCCCGCGAGGATGATGAAGAGATCCCCGGAGTCCGGCCGATCCTCTTCGCACAGCGCCTGGTCCGGTGGGATCTCCTCTTCGCGGGTCAGCTCGGCCAGGTCGAGAAGATCCCGCGGTTCGAGATCTGCGAACAGCGGGACGCCCCGCAGGAACTGCATGCGCGAGATGCGGGTCCGTCCCCGGAACCGCCCGACCCGGGCGGCACGGTCTGCGTCGTCTTCCGGGACGAGCGCGGCTGCCGCCGCTTCCGTGACCAAAGGATCGCCGTCGTTTCTCGCCGCTTCGAGAATCTCGGGGGCCCCCGGCGTCGTCATGCTCAGGCTCCACACCGCGGCCGCCCGGACGAACGAATCGGGGTCCTTTACCAGCCGCGTCAGCGTCTCCCGGATCGCCTCGCCATCGGTGCGAATAGCGGGGACGGGCGGCTCCGGTACGAACCTCTCGATCAGAGGGAGCAGCTCTCGGGCATCCGGGGACGCGTCGGCCAGGTCCCGGAAGAGTCCGCGCCGTGTTTCGATCTCGCGACTCTGCAGTCCCGGACGGAGAGCGTCGATCCGAGCGCGGTCGCCGACGGTCCCGAGGAGGTCGAAGACACGTCCGAGCGACGCCTCCTCGGCACCGGCGAGAAGGAAGCCGAGCAGCTGAACGCTCTCGTCGGTCGCTTCGATCGCCGCCAGCGTTTCGCGGTCCCCGCGGCGGACGAGGGCTTCGACCAGCTCGCGCCGCGCGCGATCGAGAAGCGGGCTGGAGGCGCTGCGCATCCGCTCGACGATCGTGGCGTGGTCTTCCAGGGTGACGCCGAACTCCTGCCGAAGGAGTTCGATCTCGGCCAACGATGCCGACCGCGCGAGCGCTTCGGTGAGAGCGGCGCTGTAGGTCTCGAGTTGCAGTCGCTCTTCCACGGTAACAAAGCGGCCGGAAGCGAGCAGGCGTCGCTCGTCTTCGGAGAGACGAAGGAGGGTCCGCTCGTGCTCTCGCGGCGTGATGCCGAACTGCTTGCGGATCTCGGCGAGCATCCGCGCCTCGCTCTCATCGACGATTCCGTCGGCGACAACGTCGCGCAGCGTCTGCGCGTATCCAGAAAAGAGTTGATCGCGGGCCTGCTCGCTCGCCTGCGCACGCGCGTAGGCTTCCACAGGATCCGAGGGCGGTCTCCCCTCGAACGGCCAGTTCTTGAGGAGGCGGACCGCTCCCCTCTCGCGGACGTAGGTCTCGCGGCGGCGCCCCCAGCGACGGACGAGCACGAGGGCGCCGATGGCCGGCGCAGCAAAGGCGAAGGCGCGAGTCGCTCCCGGGATCCGGCGGAGCGTGGGCGCGCCTGCGTAAACGTAGAACACGCTGAACGCCGTGAACGAGGCGAGCGACAGGACCAGGTGCCGGCGCCGGTCGAACCCGGGAAGGAACCGCTTCAGGCCGACCTCGAGCCCGCGGAACAAAACGTAGCTCAGGAGCGCACAGACCGTGAGCGTCAACGCGGCGGCCGCGATCGCCGGGACGCCGGAGGCGAAGAAGAATCCGGGACCGAAGGCGAGGCCGGCATCGGCCGCCTGCCGCGTCCACCGCCCGTCGAAGTAGGCCTCCCAGTCACCCACCCGCAACCAGAAGTAGAGGTAGAAGGCGAACACCAGGCCCGGAAAAGCGTAGGTGGCGAGGCGCCGGCCCCGCTCGGTCAACTCGTGCCAGTAGTTGTTCTCCTGGTCGATGTCGGGACACGACCTCTTGCAGGCGGTACAGCGCTCGCACTGGGAGTTCGCATCGGAGCGGACGGGGGACGACGGATCGGTATAGATCCTTTCGACGACCCCCACTGGACAAATGAAGTTGCACCACGTCTTGCCCGTGAAGAACGTGTTGGTGGCGAAGGCGGCGAGCGCGAGGCCGATCAGCAGCCCCGAGATCCACCGGCCGTCGCCGTTGGTCGCCACGTGCCGGAGGACGAGCATCGCCCCGAGAAAGACGAATGGGACCACCATGTGGCCCCGCTCGAGCCACTCCGGAACCCGGCGCTGGGTGGGGCGCGGCAGCGTGCGACCGATCTCCCCGAAAGCTGCGAGCGGACAGATCGCGCGCCAGGGATAGAAGCCCGCGAGGACGATGAACAGAACCAACAGCGGCAGCAGCACTGTCCAGAAGAGACGGGGCTGCCAGGGAATGAGGAAGCCGGCCGCGATGAACGCCAGGTAGCCAGCGACGAGGAGGAGCCGGGCCGCTTTCCGGCGCGGCGCGGCCGAAAGGAAACCGTCGAGCTTCAGCTCAAGGTTCCTCGCTCGAGAAGTTCACGAGGCTCTTCAGGAACGCGACGAGCGCCCGCTGGTCGTCGGGCGGCAGCTTGACGTATGCGTCCCGCGCCTCCTGCGCTTCGCTCCTTCCCGGCTGACCGGGCGCGGGAGGAGAGTCCTCGCCGTGCAGCGTGATCGCCTCCGCGAGGGTGCCGGCGCGGTCGTCGTGCAGGTAGGGTCCGGTGTTGCCGACGCCCCAGAGCTCGGGAGTCAGGTACTGGCTCGCCGAGACCATCACCGTCTTTCCCTCGTATTGAAGCGGCGCAAGGGTCACGTGGAGCACCGCGACCGGAGCCGGATCCGCGAGCTGCCGACCCATTTCGTGCCGCTTGAGATCACCGTACAGGCGAACGACCGCGCCCCCCTTCGGATCGGCCTCGAGCCGCGGAGCCTGAGAGTCCTTGAGGAGGTCGAAGCGCACGGGCCGCGCCGGGTCGTAGTCGGGAGTCTTGCCGGCGAGGAAAGCGTCGAGGTACTGCCCGGCGCCGCGCCGGGTCGGCTCCTCGAAGACGGTGTTGCCGAGATGCATCTCAGGCATGTGGCAGGTGACGCAACCGACCTGCGTAAAGAGCTGGCGTCCGCGGTCGATCATTCCCTTGGCCGTCGCGTCGGGAGCCGTCGTGAAGCCCATCGCGGCAACGTGGTCGAGATCCGTCGGAACTTCCTGCGCCGCGTTGTAGATCGCCAGCGCGGTGATGTCGCCGACCGAGAGCTCCCGCTTCACGCCGTCGCCGTCCGGGTCATCTCCCGCCTTCGGAGGGAGACGCCAGACGAACTCCTCGGCCTGCATCCCCATGCCGAAGCTCGCGGCGGCAACGGAGAAGTTCCGGAGCGTCGTGATCTGCCCCTTCCATCCGTACGGCCGCACCACGAGGTCCGGCGAGATGCCCCGGACTTTCGAGACGTCGTACGTCACGTCGCCGGTCGGGCTCGCCGTCGCGGTGAGAGTTCCGAAGTCGACTCCGTTGACCGTCAGCGGCTGGCTCGCGGGGGTGCCTGGCGTCGCTTTCGCCTGCTGGGCCGCGGTTTCCTTCGACGCGATGAGCTTCTCGGTCATCTCCTGGGCCACCAGCTGGACGACTCCGTTGCCGAAAAGCGAGATCGTGTCCCGCGCGTCAAAGGGCGGGAGGCCGTTCTGATCGGGATCGAAAAAGACCCGCGTGTTCGCGAGCCCGGCGCCCGCGCCGAAGGGCGTGGCGTGACAGCTGCCGCACGACTGGACACCCACGGGCACCGGGGATCCGGCGATCGGGCCAACCGAAAAGCGGTGGAGGGGCGTCCCCGCGGGAGTGCGCTGCATGCCGACTCCATCGAGGCCGTTGTAGGGCGTGTGGAACAGCTTGTCGCCGTCGTCGAACAGGGTCGCAAACGGAATCGTCCCCGCTGCGATGTCCTTCTGCTCGAGATGCTTCTCCAGAGGAAATGCCGGCTTCTCGACGAGGTCGACGGTGAACCGGTTCTTCGCGAGAGTCGCTCTCGGGGCGTTCTCGCCGGCGGGCGCCTTCTCGGCGACCGGTCCGCGCTTCTGACAAGCGAGACTTCCGGCGGCGATCAGCGCCGCTGCCACGTAAAACCGAACGACCCGACCCGGGGACCCCGTGCCCGTTTTACTCATCGAGTCCTCCTGTGAGGCGATGACGCTGGTGGTTGCGTTCGAAGACGAGCGGGATCTTACATTCGCGAAGACGGAGTGCGTAGCCGGAAGACCCGTCGGGCTCACCCCCCGCTCGAGCGGTGGGCAGCAAGCCCGGAATCATTGCTTCGCGGAGAGGTTGCGGCTACGATTCCCGTCCCCGCGAAAGTGGCGGAACTGGTAGACGCGCAGGTTTCAGGAAAGCGCGCCTCGTTTCCCCCGAATCCCTAGAAAACCCAATAAAGACAGGCCTATCCCCTGTCTCGGGCGAGTGCTGTTTTCGTCGTCTAGAGAAGTCGAAAACCGTTGATATTCGTGCAGACCCGTCACACCAGCCGTCACAGTGGAAAGACGGTCGGACACCATGAGGCGACTTCGCCTCCGCCCCGTTCGTCTCGGTCCCGCGCCCGACCCAAATCGCCGGAAACGGCAGATCCCGCCCACCGCGCCGCTGGAGGAGCACATCGAGGACTTCGTCGGCTGGATGGTCGCCGGTGGGTTCTCGCCCGAGGAGGCACAGCATCGCGGCGAGTGGGTTCGTGAGTTTTACAGAGAGACCGGGGTCAGTTTCCTGACGCTCCCACCAGAGGAGATGCTCACTTTCATCGTAGAGTGCGACCGCCAGCTCGAGCAACTAGATCGCGAAGAGGCGGAGGACCTTGCGGAAGAGCCGGAGCACTGAATCTTTCGACTCTTGGCCGGGCAGCAGGTCCTGCTAAAGGTTAGATAGAGAAAGATACGGGAACGAACGAGGGGGATCGCAAGCGGATCCCCCCTCTTTTCGCTCCACGCTCCTTAAGGATGAACCTCGCGGAAAGCACGCGCCAGCTCCGGGGGCAGTCGGCCCCGAGGAGGTTCTTCCGATGGCTGGTCCGTCGTGGTCACGCCAGCGTCGATCCGACGAAGGACCTCCCGCCGATGAAAGTCCGCTTCATGGAACGCATCCCCGTCTTGACGCGCGCGGAGATCGCCCGGCTTACCCTTCGATGCCCGCCGGTGCCTGCGCCGAGAAAGGGACGGCGCGAGCCGATGGCGTTCTTCAGGCGCCGCGTGGAGCTGCACCATCTGGTCGAGGCGCGCGACCGCGCGCTGATCGCGCTCGTCCACGACATCCCGCTCCGAGGCGGGGAGCCGGCCCTCCTCGAGCTGCGCGACTACGACGAAGTCCGGGGTGAAATCGACATCCGTGGCGGGAAATGGCAGTCGGAACCCGTCTCGTTCCCGGTGCTCGAGAGCACGAAAGCCGCGATGGCGCTTTACCTCGATGCCCTCCGGCGCTCGCGCTGGGCGGATACGTCACCCGCGCTCTTTCCGCCGCTCGGTGTCCGCCGGGCCGATACGAAAAGACCTGCCTCCGGGATCGGCTACTACGAGGTCTACCGGATCCTCAAGAGGCGCATCGCGCGTGCGGGGATTGAGCCCAGGGGAAGAAGGCTCTCAGTTCACGTCTTTCGGTATACCCGCGCAACCCACTGGAAGGAGGAGGGCGTACCGATCGACGACATCTCAGTCCTTCTCCGTCACAAGAAGATCGAAACGACTCGCCTACATCCGGGCGGGCCGTTGAAGCGAACGAAGCGCCGGGCCGATTGCGCGAGCTTGTTTCGCAGGGTGAACTTCGAGATCCCGCCAGAGTAGAATCGGGTCTTCAACGAAAGGAGGCCTCCGTTGAAAGCCCTTTTGTTGATGCCGGAAAACACCCCCACTTGCGGGGGATAACCACGAGGTCGCCCGGCGCCCGCGCCTCAATGCAAAAGTTTACTTCGCTAGTGAATCACGATGGTTCCGTCGATCGAAGCTATGGAGGTGCCTGCGACGGGGCTAACCAGGGTCAAGTGACGCACTAGAGTGAAACTCCCGGTGGCGAGTGAGAAACGACCCGTCCCGCCTATAATGGTGTACGTTTCCAAAACAACTTCGGGGTCAGCCGTACCCTCTCCGGTAAACTCAGTGAAAACGCTGTCCCCGTTGGCCGCAACGAAGTGAGCAGACCCGATTGACGTATTGGTCAAGAGGTTGATCTCAACCTCATAAGTTACCGTGAATCGACCTAGATGTGTGGCCTCTCCTGTGCCGATCGCATCCACAAACAATGTCGGGAACTGCAGGTCAAAACTTTCAACGTTTTGGACGGAGCCTTTGAAGGGGACCTGTTGAGCTGCCGCGGTGGGGCCGACGAGGGCCGCTGTCAAGAGGATGGCTGCGATCTGCAAACCGAGCATGGATTTCCTGATACTTTTCATATTCGGATCCTTCCTTTCGAGTGGAATGAATCTTCCGACGATTCTGAGGACGAAAACTCTCAAGCGCTATGTTGCGGGTTACGGAGCAACTTCCTGGTGACTGGCTCTTCAAATCGCCTCGTTTTGCCTTCCTTTCAAAGTGGCACAGACTTCAGTCTGTGAAGCCCGTACCGTTCACACAACACAGACTGAAGTCTGTGCCACCGGCAACTTCCTGACGATGGTGTTTTCTTTCGTACATGGTCTCTATTCCTTGTGCGCCGAAAGGCTAGGGGTTTTCATTACCGCCTCCGGTCGCCTTCTCGCTCCCGAACGCCTCCCGATCGCGCTGATCCGCATTCTACGTCCCTCTGTCGGGATCCCGGCTGTCAGGAGTCGGAAATGCGGTCGAGAGATGGCGTGGGTTCGCGGCACGGTGTGGCGCGGATGCCGCTTGGGTCGCCAGACCGACCCGGGCAGCTCTTAGAGTTCAACCTCCCTGCTTCGAATGTCGGATCATCCGGGTGCCGGCAGAGTTAGGATTCGCCCGTAAATGCTGCGCCGCAGCGTGCTCATCGCAACCCTGGTCGCCGGTTCGTGCGCACCGGTCCAAAAGATGTCCACCCCCCCTCCGCGCACCACGACAGAGCGGAAGCTTCTCCGGGTGACTCGAAATCCCAATGCAGTCAGGGGGTGCGAGTTCATCGGCAACGTTCGCCCCGCAACCGCTACTTCGAACCCGGTTTACTCAATGCGGCTCCGTACGGACGAGCTCGGGGGAACGTTCTTTTCATTGTGACGGAGAGGCCACACACCGGCGAGGCGTACCGGTGTAAGGCGCCTACCATCTCAAGCGACGATCCCCCACCGGTTACCATCGCGGCGCCTCCATTGACCCCCACGCCGCGCGCCCGCTGATCTTCCCCGGGCGCGTCCCCCCGAGTAGAGAAAAAGGCTCTTCTCTCTACCCCGAGACCGGGTCAATACAGTCCGCGCTCCCGGGCGGCTCGACGAGGCCTTTCGGGAAGTGAACAGAAATCGAATCTCGCTCCCAGGCTCCAAACCGCGTGTGCATCCAGCGAGTTGCGCCCAAAATCAGGGGGTCGTTTATCAAGCGATTTGTCGAGCGCCAGGACCCGTATTTCGGGGTGTTCGGAAAGCCGCCGGTAGACGGGATCGGCTACCACCTCCCTGTTTGTCTAAGAGCCCTAGAGTCCTAGGGAACCTGTCACGCCAGAGGTCACAGGAAAGAGGCTCGCCTCGAGATCGCTAATGTTCCCAGAGGTATCAGAAGCAGGCGCGCAGTTCTCGGGCACTCGGACGAGAACGTGACCGACTCCTACCTGCAACCCTCGCTCGCCGACGTGCGCGATGCGGTCAACGCGCCGCGCGCTCGATCGACGGGCACATCCTGCCCGGCACGATTGCGTTTCCAGCGCGACCCGTCACAAAATCCGTCACGCTCACCGGCGAGAGCGCGGGAATCGCAGAGAGGAGCGTCTCGAATCCTCATGGTTAGCCCCTTGATTCCTCAGAGGCTTGCGCGTAATCTCCGGCCCTCCCGCGAAAGTGGCGGAACTGGTAGACGCGCAGGTTTCAGGAACCTGTGGGTAAAACCGTGGGGGTTCGAGTCCCCCCTTTCGCACCACGAGCTACTACAGAAGATTGTCGAGGCAGTGCTCCGCACACACACGCGCCGTGCGAAAGGGGGAGACGAGAACCCCCACGGGGGGTGTGGGGGCGCGTCCCCACCGACAGATCCGCGCCGGCCGCGGCCGCAGGCCGCGCCTCGCGGAGCGAGCGGCCGGCAACGAGTCCCCCCTTTCGCACCACGAGCTACTACAGAAGATTGTCGAGGCAGTGCTCCGCACACACACGCGCCGTGCGAAAGGGGGAGGCGAGAACCCCCACGGGGGGTGTGGGGGCGCGCCCCCACCGACAGATCCGCGCCGGCCGCGGCCGCAGGCCGCACCTCGCGAAGGGAACGGCCGGCAACGAGTCCCCCCTTTCGCACCAGCAATTTCAGCCGACGTGGTGTCTTCAGGCTCGGTTTGAAATCTCTCGGCTGCCGGTCGCGCAGCGACCGCCGCAGCCGACAGTCTGGGGGCACGCCCCCACCGACAGATCCGTGCCGGCCGCGGCCGCAGGCCGCACCTCGCGAAGGGAACGGCCGGCAACGAGTCCCCCCTTTCGCACCAGCAATTTCAGCCGACGTGGTGTCTTCAGGCTCGGTTTGAAATCTCTCGGCTGCCGGTCGCGCAGCGACCGCCGCAGCCGACAGTCGGCCTTGCGGCCGCCGTTCATGGCGATAAAGCTCTGCGCCGCGATTACGAGCAGGGAAAGAACGCCGTGATCCCATCGGGGAACTGGGTATGAAAGCGATTCCCCGCAAAGCAGTTCCCCGTTCCGCTTCCGTCGTAGACGATGTCCGCCCCGGGAGTCTGTGCGCGCACCGGGTCTGGACTCCGGCCGTTCTGCAGGATCACGTTATCGCGGACTTCGTTGCCGTCGGGGTTGGGTTCGATTCGGGGATCGAGGCCAGCAAACGGGTTTCCGAGAATCGCGACGCCCAGGCTGTCGTTCTGGTTCACGACGTTGTCGCGGATCACGACCCGGTCGCCGCCGATGTTCAGGATCCCTGTTCCCGTCGGAAGGAGCCCTTCGGCCTCACCGCTGTCGGGCGGGACCGGGTTCGGGAAGTTGTTCCGGACCACCACGTTGTTCTCGATCAGAACGTCCTCCGTGAAGGGCTTGGGGAGACCGGGAAGAACCACGACGAGGATTCCGGTGGTGTTTCCGATCGTTCGGTTGTCGCGGACGACAACGTCCTCGGAGTTCTCGATCTCGATGCCGATGGTGCACCGGGAAACATCGTTCCTCGCAACGACGATCTCTTCGTCGTCGCCCACGTAGATGCCGGCGTCCTCCGTCCCCTCGACGTGGTTGGACTCGATGACGCCATTCCGGGAGCAGATCGGGAAGATCCCGTAGTCCTCGTTGTCGAGATACTTCCCGCCCGAGATTCGAAAGCCGTCCACCCCCCGCAGGAGAATCCCGTTCCTCTCCGCATTCACGACAGTCAGACCGTCGATGGTGAAGTCGTGAAGGGCCAGCGGTGGGCACACCGGGAAGCCGTCCGGGCCCACGGAAAAGCTGCCGGTACCGACGCGGATTCCGTTATTGAAGCCTTCGGCGTCGAGAATGGCACCGTGGCTTCCCCGAATGGTGATGCCGCTCGTCTCCACGAGCACGCTTTCGGAGTACCTCCCCGGAGGGACCAGAACAACGTCGCCGGGGCTCGCGGCGTTGACGGCCGCCTGAATCGTCGTCTCGACGACGATCACCTGGCCCCCGCGGGCCATCCCCGGGAAAAGCGCCCCCACGAGCGCCAGCAGCAGGAAGAAACGGGCGTGCGGCAGGGTCTCTCGGATCATGGCGAACCTCCTGGCGACCAGAGTGGAGCGGTCGCTCAGCAAAGTCTTTGAAGGGCTCTGGAGTTCTCATGGGTTTCTTCTGGCCTCTAGAGGTCCGGCGGTCTCTTCGACCAAAGTCTTATTGACGCTGACCTCTTCTTGGCTAAGAGTGGAATCCGGGAAGAGAGGTTCTGGTGGGTTCCATTCAAGGTTCGAGCACGGCGGGGCGTGCGGAGCGCAAAGACTGGACATTGCTGGCGATAGCACTTTCCCGTCAGGGCCTCGCTCCCATCCAGCTTCAGAAATCACTCCACCTTCTTCTTGAGACCTACCCGCGGGACCTCGGAAGCTTTTACGAGTTCCGCTCCATCAGCTCGGGCCACTTCTCCGCGGAGATCTATCCCGACGCGCAGGCCCTCGCGGGCGACGGGCTCATTACAGTCGAGATTTCGGAACAGGAGGGGTGGCAGCACTACTCTGCCACGACCGCGGGGGTCGCGCGAGCGAAGCAGATCAAAGAGGTCCTCCGCGCTCCCGTTGTGCACTACCTGAAGAGAGTCGTCGAGTGGGCGAGCATCCGTTCCTTCGACCAGCTCGTCCGCCGGCCCTTCGATTCGGGTATGGCGGCGCCCGACGTCTCCGAGCCGCGGACCGCTCCCCACCGGTAGGTCGAAACTCTCCCGCGAAGCCGCCTCGAAGCGGCACGGAGGGTGCAAGCTCATCCGTTCGTGGACCGCGAAGGCAGGATTCCGGCGGGTCTCGTCGCGGGTCTGATCGTCTTCGTGCTCGTCATCGGAGCCCTGGCCTACTACGCCGGTCGCTTCGGCCGCCGGGACCCCGGCGCCTCACCCGCGCATTCGCTCCCCCCTCCCGCCGCTCCGGCGCCCGCGGTGGCCGAGGCCGTTCCGACGCCCGCGGACATTCCCCCGACCGTGACACCGGCCCTTCCCGTCGTCGTTGAGAGAACCTCTCGCACGCAGCGAACGCTCGTCGAGAAGTCCGCCCAGATCGTGGTCCCGGTGGCGCCCGTGGCGGTGACGCCGACGCCCGAGCTTGCGGCCCCGCCGCGGCGGATCATGGTGGAGGTCATCAACACGCCGCGCCCGCTGCCGTCGCCCACGGTTCCCGAGCTGGAGCAGGGGGACGAAGAAGACCTGGAACCGGAAGAGGTACCCGAGGAGCCCGAGTTGGAGCCGACCCCCGAGGTCCGCAGTCAGGCCGGAGGCAGACCCGTCTCGATCTGATCCTTCGGCATCGAGATCGCGTTCTCCCGCAAACCGCGATCGACGCACACGAAGCACGCCTTGTAGACGTTCTCGTAGCCCATTTTCATCTCACGGTTTGTCACGAACACGTTTCGCGGCGGATAGGGCTCGTCCATCCTTCTCAGGGTCACGAGGATTCCGTTACCGACGCGGCTGCGCTCGGTCAGGGTGAACCGATGGGGCGGCTCCGCCGTGCACTCGATCGAAGCGGCGCTCTCAGCGGGCACCCGTGTCGCCCTCCTTGTCCTCCAGGGCGGCGCGGGCTGCTTCCACGGTCGGGTAGATCTCGAAGAGGGAGTCGAGGTTCGCGGAGTGAAGCAGCGCGGCAATGCGTTCGCGCGGCTTGACGAGCAGGAGCTCCCGCCCCTCCCCCTTCAGGCGGTGGAGCAAACCCACCAGGATTCCCACGGCGGTCGAGTCCATGTACTCGAGGTCCGTGAGGTCGAGAATGACGGCGCCCGTCCGCTCGGACGCCGCCCTCTCGAGGCTGCTTTCGAGCTCGCGCACGGTCTCCCCGACCTTCACCATGCCGGCGACTTTGAGGACGGTCGTGCCGCCGGGTCCGTCGTCGTCGACGAACATGGCTACCGCCGGGAAGGACGCGGGCTCGTCACGAGTCTCCCTGGCGCACGAGAATTCCTCCGCGCGCGAGAGTCTCGGAGCCGCAACGCACTTCCCCCTCGAACTTGACGATGAAACCGAATCGCGCGGTCAGGCGGACGTCGATCTCCAGCTTGTCGCCGGGCTGAGGCAGGCGCTCGACCTGGAAACCGTCGATACCGGCGAGGAATCCTCGGCGGCCGACCTCCGGATCGCCGCCCTGCAGGAGAAGAGCGGCCTGGGCGAGAGCTTCCGCGAGGAGCGTCGAGCCGCTGCCGCAATCCGCGCCGCCGGCGAAGCGCCCATTCGCCGTGAAAGCGGCCGCGACCCGTCCCTGCGTGAAGTCCGGGCCGGCCGGCCGCCGGACGACGTCCACGAAGCGAAAGGGATACTCGTGAGGCAGGTCCGCCGGCGGCATCAGGCGATTTTCTTCTGCTCGATGAAGTCGACAAGAGCGTTGACCGAGGAAAACGCTTTCACGCCGACCTCTTCGTCCTCGACTTTGATTCCGAACTCCTGCTCCAGGCCGAGAACGAGCTCGAGCGCGTCGATCGAATCGAGACCCAGACCTTCGCCGAAGAGAGGGGCGTCGTCCTGGATCGAAGCCGGATCGATCTCGAGCTTCAAGCGCCGCACGATCAGTTCTTTGACTCGCGGCGCCAGGTTGTCATTGGTCATCGGATCTCCTCGCAACGAAAATTATAGTCGCGCCGCCTTCGGTGTCCCTTTTTCACGCCATTCCCCCGTCGACCCGCCAGACCTGTCCCGTGACGTAGGACGCGCGGTCCGAGACGAGAAAGCCGACGACCGCCGCGATCTCCTCGGGCGTTCCGAAGCGCGCCATCGGGATTCGCCGGACGAACTCCTCCCGGGCATCCTCTTTCAGGTGCGCGATGATCTCGGTCGAGACGAGTCCGGGTGCAACCGCGTTGACCGTGATCTGTCGCGTGGCGAGCTCGAGCGCGAGCGCCTTCGTGAACGCAATCAGCCCTCCCTTCGCGGCGGAGTAGTTCGTCTGGCCGGCGTGGCCCGAGATTCCCGAGACCGACACGACGTTGACGATCCGGCCCCATCCCTTGTGGAGCATTCCGCGGACCACCGCCTTCGTGACCCGGAAGGCTCCCTTCAGGTCCGTGTCGAGGACGAAGTCCCAGTCCTCCTCCTTCATGAACGGGAAGAGCGCGTCCTTGATGACACCGGCGTTGTTCACCAGAATGTCCGCGCCGCCGAACTCGGCGGAAATCCTCTCTCCCAGGCTTCGGACCTCCGCGGCCTTCGTCACGTCGGCGGCGATCGCGACCGCCTCGCCTCCCCGCGCCCGCAACTCGTCGACCGTCCGGGAAGCGCGGGCCTCGTCTTGCCGGTAGCAGACGACGACGCGGTGGCCCGCCGTCACGAGCTCGTCCGCGATGGCCCGCCCGATCCCGCGGGATCCGCCCGTCACGAGAGCCGTTTTCATGCGCCGCCGAGACTATCCGAGACGGCGCGGATGGCCGAAAGGGATCCGGCCGGGCGGCATGTGGTGGTCCGGTCGATCCACCGGGCCATCTTCGAGAGCATGTCTCCGGGTCCGACTTCCACGAACGAGCGGTGCCCATCCGCGACCATCGCCTCGTAAGTCTCGTTCCACAGCGTCGGGTGAATGAACTCCGTCGCCAGGAGCTCTCGCACCTTCTCGCCCGTCCGGGCCCGCCGCCCATCCGGGCCGTAGTAAGGCACGACGGGGTCGCGGATCGAGTCGAGCGCCGCGACCACCGGGGCCACCGCGTCGGCGACAGGTTGCATGAGCGAGCTGTGGATCGGCCAGCTCATGGACAGCGGAAGGACCGTCAGCGACTTTGGAGACAGAAGAGCCAGAGCCTCCGCCACCGCCTCGGCGCGGCCGGTCAGGACGAACTGCGTGGACGCGTTGACGTTTCCGATCCACACCGGCTGGCCGCGGCTGCGCAGTTCCGCGCAGACCTCGTCGACGGCTTCCCGGCGGGCGCCGACGACCGCGCCCATCGACCCTCGGATCCCGAGCCGCTCGGTCTCCCGCCAGACGGCGATCAACACTGCGAGCGCGTCCTCGTAGGAAACGGCCCCGGCGGCGACGAGAGCTGCGTAGTTGCCGAGGCTGTAACCCGCGGTCGCCCCGGGGCGCACGCCCTCCCTCTCGAGCGCGCGCGCCGCCAGCGTGGAAACCAGGTACACGCCGGCCTGGGCCGCAAGGTTCTCGTGAAGGGCTTGCGCGGGTCCCGCGAACAGAATCTTCTCCAGGTCGCGGCCGCAACGCTCCGACGTACGGGTGAAGAGCTCTCGGGCGGCGGGGTCGGACTCCCAGAAGTCGCGACCCATCCCTACGGTCTCGGCGAGCTGGCCCGAGAAGAGAAAAGCCGGCGGGTTCATGCCGTTTCGAGCGAGGGAAGAACGTCTTCGAGCGCGACGCAGCGGTCGCGGTCCAGCCAGCGGCGGAAGCGGTCCGGCAGGACCGAGAGCTTCAGGAAGTGCACCGTGCGGAGGAGCGGTGGAAGCCCCTCCATCCGGGGGTGATCGAAATCGAACTCCCACGGGTGGAACGTGAAGACCGCGGGGTGGCCGCGATCGCGGTACGCCCGTTCGGCCGCCGCGATCCGGTCCTCCGGGAGCAGCCGGAAGGGCCAGCCTCCACCGACCGGCAGCCTCCGGCCGAATCCGCGACCCGTCAGAGGGGGAATCTCGACGATCGAGCCGCCCTCCCCCTCCACGCGGTACGGGCCGAGCGGGTTGTCGAAGCGCCCGAGGGGAGGGACCGCGGTCGCCGACGCGTCGCACCGGAAGCCCTCTTCCGACAGGATTCCGAGCGCGGGGTCGCCGGGATGGCGGATCGACCACTCCGCCGCGCGGTGCGCGTGGCAGCGGACTCCCGCGGCGTCTTCGATCGCAAAGCGTGCCCGGCGCAGGTCCTCCCGGAACTCCCGGGGGGTCATTTCATCAGCGCGGAGGTGACGATCGCCGTGGACCGCCGGCTCGTGGCCCCGGCGAACAGCCTCCCTCACCAGGTCGGGGCGTTTCCGCGCTACCCAGCCGAGGAAGAAGACCGTGGCCCGGTGTCCGCCGCCCTCGAGCAGGTCGAGGAGGTGGAGAAAGGTCTTCTCGATCCGCGATGGGAACGAGTCCCAGCGGCGCCAGTCCGAGTAGAAGTCGTCGCCGCACACGTGGAACCAGTCTTCCGCATCGATCGTGAGCACCCGCGGAGCGGGGCCGGGCGTACGGAGGAGGGTGATCCGAGGTTGCGACACGAGTCCCGAATTCTAGTCGCCGCGAGGTCGCGTCTTCGCCATGGGATGGTGCTTCGCCATGAGTTAGCGGCCGCTCGACACGGCCGGAGGGAGCAAACGGCCGTTGCGCACCATCCCATGGTGAGTGCGCAGCTCGCCTCGCGACTCGGACCCTAGTCCGTCTCGAAGACCTTGTAGTACACCGCGCCCCACGAAATGATCCACGTGTCGCGGAACGGCCGGTAGTGCGAGCCGGCAGAGTCGTAGATGGCGCGCACCGGAACGCTCGCGAACCGGTGGACGTGCCGCGCCGCCTTCAAGAGAACCTCCGTCTCGATCAGATATCCGCGCGAAGAGAGCGACAGCCGGCGCAGCAGGGGCGCGGCGACCACGCGGTAGCCGGACTGCCCGTCCTCGACCTCGTGTCCGGTCATGCGCGTCAGGATGCGGCTCCCGATTTCGTTCGTGCGGAAGCGGACCGCCGGGATGTGCTCCCTCCCGTTGACGCGCGAGCCGATAACGAAGTCGTCGCCGGACCGCGCGGCGTCGAGCAGTCGGGGGAGATCGTCCGGATCGTGCTGGCCATCCGCGTCGACGAAGGCGACGTGACTCGCGTCCCCGGCGAGAACCGTCTCGAGGCCGGCCCGCAGCGCGCTCCCCTTGCCGGCGTTCACCGGAAGCCGGACGACCTCCGCGCCCGCCCGCTTCGCCTCCGCCGAGGTCCCGTCGGTGGACCCGTCGTCGACGACCACGACTCGCGGCACGTGCCTCCGCAGGCCGCGAACCACCGCACCGATGGTGGCCTCCGCCTGAAATGCGGGGACGAGCGCAACCGGATGGAAGTCGGATTCCACGTGGGGATCGTAGCCCGAGCATCCCGTTGACTCTCCCTCCGCGCTTGTGAAAAAGTTCACAACCGCTCGGCGCGCCCCGTTGCGCCGTTGGAAAGCCGGAATCGCGAGGTGCGGATGGAAGAAAGTTATCTCCCGATCCTCATCCTGATGCTCTTCGCGATCGGAATCGCCGGCGCGATGATCCTCGTTTCCGCGGTGCTCGGCCCGCGTCTGCGCACGCGCCGGAAGCTCGACACCTACGAGAGCGGAATGCCGCTCCTGGACGCGTCTCACAAACGGATCTCCATCCAGTTCTTCCTGATCGCGATGGTCTTCATCCTCTTCGACGTCGAGATCGCGTTCCTCTACCCCTGGGCGCTGGTGTTTCGCGAGGGAGGCATGCCCCTCTTCTACGAAATGGTGGCCTTCCTCGCGGTCCTCGCCGTGGGCTACGCCTACCTCTGGAAGAACAGGGCGTTCGACTGGTGACCCACGTCCGTTACACGCTCGAGTCCGGGGGAGCACCGGCGAAGTTTCCCCCGAGGCGCGCCAGCGGATCGAGCGGATCCTGGCCCGCTACCCCACGAAGCAGGCGGCGCTCCTGCCCGTCCTGTGGGTCGCGCAGGAGACCTGGGGCTGGATTTCCCGGGAAGCGGCCGAGGAAGTCGCTCGGATCCTGGAACTCCCCCCGCGCACGTTTCGGGGTTCTCACCTTCTACACGATGTACAACCTGCGGCCCGTCGGCCGGAACCTGCTCCAGTTCTGCACGTCGATCTCCTGCCACATCGCGGGCGCCGGCCGACTGCTCGATCACTGCCGGAACCGTCTCGGGATCGACCTCGGTCAGACCACCGCGGACGGCAGCTTCACGATGGTCGAGGTCGAGTGCATCGCGGGCTGCGACCGCGCGCCGTCGATGATGGTCAACGACACCTACCACGAGCCGATGGACGCGGCGCGGCTGGATGCCCTGCTGGACGGGTTGAAGTGAAGTCGGAGCAGGTTCTTCTCGCGCGGGTCGGCCGGGAGCACTCGGAGGCGATCGACACGTACGTCGCGGACGGCGGGTACGAGGCTCTCCGGAAAGTCCTCGGCGGCGCGTGGACTCCGGAAGCCGTCACGGAGGAGGTCAAGAAGTCGGGGCTTCGCGGCCGCGGCGGCGCGGGTTTCCCGACCGGCGTGAAGTGGGGCTTCGTCCCCAAGGACACGAAGGGGAAGCCGGTCTACCTCCTCTGCAACGCGGACGAGTCGGAGCCCGGGACCTTCAAGGACCGGCTGCTGATGGAGAAGGACCCCCACCAGATGCTGGAGGGCCAGATCATCTCGGCGTACGCGCTGAAGTGCCGCAGCTCGTACATCTACATCCGCGGCGAGTTCTACGAGGGAGCCCGGATCCTGCAGCGCGCGATCGACGAGGCGTACCGGGAGGGCTTCCTCGGGGAGAACATCCTCGGGTCCGGGTTCTCGCACGACATGACCGTCCACCGCGGCGCCGGCGCCTACATCTGCGGCGAGGAGACCGGTCTGATCGAGAGCCTGGAGGGCAAACGCGGCCAGCCTCGGATCAAGCCGCCCTTCCCCGCCGTGTTCGGGGTCTTCGGCGCGCCCACGATCGTCAACAACGTCGAGACGCTGTGCTGCGTGACCCACGTGATGAAACGGGGCGCCGAGTGGTTCGCAAAGATCGGCCGAAACGAGAAGAACACGGGGCCGAAGCTCTACTGCCTGTCCGGTCACGTCAACCGGCCCGGCGTCTACGAGGCCCCGATGGGCCTTCAGATGAAGGAGCTCCTCTTCGGGGACGACTACGGGCAGGGCATGAAGGACGGCCGTAAGGTCAAGGCGGTCATCCCGGGTGGAGCCTCCGCGGCAATGCTGACGGCGGAGGAAATCGAAGACTGTCCGCTGGACTTCGACGGCCTGGCCGCCAAGAAGTCGATGCTGGGGTCGGCCGCGATCATCGTCATGAACGAGGACACCTGCATCGTCGACGCCGCGACGAACCTGGCCAAGTTCTTCTCCCACGAGTCGTGCGGGCAGTGCACTCCCTGTCGGGAGGGAACTCCCTGGCTGCACCGGGTGCTCGCGCGCATCGAAGACGGGGAGGGCCGGAGCGAGGACATCGACCTCCTCGAGAAGATCTCCAACCAGATGGCCAACGGCATGACCATCTGCGTCTTCGCGGACGCCGCGATCGCGCCAGTGCTGTCGTCGATCGGGAAGTTCCGCGACGAGTACCGGTACCACGTCGAGAACAAACGCTGTCTCGTGGGGCCGCGCGCCGGGGCGCTGGCCACGGCATGAGCACCCCGGCCCCGCCCGCGACCGAAAAGAAGACCGTCACCGTCGTCTTCGACGGTGTCCCGATCGAGGTGCCCCCCGGGATCAACCTGATCGAGGCTGCGAAGCTCGCGGGAATCGAGATCCCCCACTTCTGCTTCCACCCCCGGCTGTCGGTCGTCGGGCAGTGCCGGATGTGCCTCGTCGAGATCGAGGGCATTCCCAAGATCCAGGCGGCGTGCACGACCCCGCTGAAGGAAGGTCTCGTCGTCAAGACGACCACGGAGAAGGTGCGCGACTCGCGGGCCGCGAACATGGAGTTCCTCCTCATCAACCACCCGCTCGATTGCCCGATCTGCGACCAGGCCGGCGAGTGCAAGCTGCAGGACAACGCGTTCGGCTACGGCGAGCAGCGGTCCCGGTACGACGAGCGGAAGCGGCAGTACGCCGGCTACGACCGGACGATGATCGGACCGCACGTCGTCGCCGACATGACCCGCTGCATCCAGTGCACGCGGTGCATCCGCTTCTGCTCCGAGATCGCAGGCACCGGCGAGCTCACCTTCCTGGATCGCGGCGGGCGCACGCTCGTCTGGACCCACGACGGTAAGCCGCTCGCGAACGACTGGTCGGCGTGCGCAGCCGACGTTTGCCCGGTCGGCGCGCTCACGACCCGGGAGTTCCGGTTCCGGCGCCGCGTCTGGGACCTCGCAAAGACTCCCTCGGTCTGCCCGGGGTGCAACATCGGCTGCAACATCTCGATCGAGAACCGCGACAACGTGGTCTACCGGTTCCTGCCCCGGCTGAACCCGGACGTGAACGACTACTGGCTCTGCGACTACGGCCGCTTTCTGTCGGAGAGCCTGAACGCCCGGGACGTGGCGAAGGCCACGGTCCGGAGCGCGACGGAGGTGCGGGACGTCATCGTGCCGGCGGCCGTCGGGCAGATCGCGTCCGTCATCCGGGAGACGATCGACGCGGACGGGCCGTCGGGGCTGTTCTTCCTCGGGTCGGCGGACCTCTCGAACGAGGAGAACTTTCTCCTCCGGAAGATCTCGGACCACCTGGGGTGCGCCAACCGCGACGTCGTCGTCGACCGCTCCCGGGTTCGCCGGATGAAGTCGAAGACCGAGTGGATCGAGGGAGACCACGCCGCCGCCAACTACGCCGGCGCCCGGGACATGGGCATGACGCCGGGACCCGGTGGGCACGGCCTCGCCGACGTCCTCGAGGGCCGGTGGAGTCCGGCGGTCGTGGTCGTCGCGGACGCGGCGTTCTCGGCGGCCGCGGACGACCCGGACTCGGTTGCCCTGCTCCGCAAGGCGAAATTTCTCGCGGTCGCCGGGCGAACCTCCAACGCCTTGACCCGAGCGGCCGACGTCGTCCTCCCGGCGTCCTCGCTCGCCCAGAAGGAGGGTTCGTTCACGAACGTGCAGGGGCGCGTCCAGCGGTTCGACCGGGCCTTCCTGCCGCCGCCGCCGTCGCGGCCTCACTGGGAGTTGCTCCTGCTGCTGGCGGTGGCGCTCGGTTGGGGAGACCGCAACTGGACTCCGGCCGACCTGCGCGCCCAGATCCGCGCGGAGGTAGCGGGCTACGACCACATCACCGAAGAGGAGATGGCGGGCGGCGGCCTCCTGAAGAAGGGGCTGTTCGTCTCGACCGGCGCGCTGTGAGCGGCACAGACCTGGGGATCGCGGCCCTTCGCGTGCTCGCCCCGGTCCTGGCCATCCTGATCGTTCTGCCGATGCTCCAGTGGGTGGAGCGCCGCGGAGCCGGCTTGATCCAGGACCGGCCGGGCCCCAACCGCGTCGGCCCGTTCGGCCTTCTCCAGCCGCTCGCCGACGTCGTCAAGTTCTTCATGAAGGAAGACCTGATCCCGTCGAACGCGGACCGTTTCCTCTACGTGCTCGCGCCGGGCCTCGCGGCGTTCGCGGCGATGACCACCTTCGCTGTCATCCCGTACGGGGCGACGCTGACCGCGGGCGGCCGGGTCATACCGCTGGTCGGCGCGGACATCTCGATCGGGATCCTGTACCTGTTCGCGCTCACCTCGCTGTCGGTCTACGGGATCGTGCTCGCGGGCTGGTCTTCCAACAACAAATTCTCCCTGATGGGCGGCATCCGCTCGAGCGCTCAGATCATTTCCTACGAGCTCGCGATGACGACCGCCGCCGCCGGCGTCGTTCTTTCGGCCGGATCGTTCCGGCTGACGGAGGTCGTCGTCCAACAGGGCGGGAGCTGGTTCGCGTTCCCCTTCCACGGATGGAACGTCGTTCCGCAATTCCTGGGGTTCGTCGTCTTCTTCGTCTCCGCGTTCGCGGAGACCAACCGCCTTCCCTTCGACCTCCCGGAAGCCGAGGCGGAGCTCGTCGCCGGATACCACACCGAGTATTCCGCCATGAAGTTCGCGATGTTCTACATGGCCGAGTACATCAACGTCATCGTGGCCTCGGCGCTCACGGTCACGCTCTACTTCGGGGGCTGGACGCTGCCCGGTTTTCACCCGACCGGGATCGGCGGCGTCCTCCTCTCGGTCCTGGTCTTCGCGGTCAAGACCGTAGCCGTCGTGTGGGTCTTCATGTGGGTGCGGTGGACTCTGCCGCGCTTCCGGTACGACCAGCTCATGCGGCTCGGCTGGAAAGCGCTCCTGCCGCTCGCGCTCGCGAACCTCTTCTGGGCCGCGGCGCTCGTTCTCTGGAAGGTCCTGTGACGGTCCGGCTCGCGTTCGACGTCGCCGCGGGGCTCGCAATCGTCTTCGCCTGCGCCATGGTGGTACACCGCCACCCGGTCAAGAGCGTTCTCGCGCTGGTCGTCTCGTTCTTCGCCCTCGCGGTCACGTTCGTGCTCCTTTCGGCGCCGCTGATCGCGGCCGTCCAGGTCATCGTCTACGCGGGCGCCATCCTCGTCCTCTTTCTCTTCGTGCTGATGCTCTTAAACGTGCCCGCCGAGGTCCGACAGACCCCGGGCCGGCCGATCCACCACACGCTTTCGGCCGGAGCGATCGTGGCCTTCGCGGCGGCTTTGCTGGCGGCGTTCCGCTCCTACGGCTCGACGTCCGCGACTCCCTCCGCGGCGCTTTCGGACCCCTCCGACCTGGCTCCTCTCGCCCGGGTTCTGTTCTCGGATCACCTCCTCTCGTTCGAGGCCCTGTCGATCCTGCTCCTGGCGGCGCTCGTGGGGGCGTTCGCTCTGGCGCGGCGGGAGGGAAGCCCGTGACGCCCAACGGAATTCCGCTGGGCGACATCCTGCTCGCCTCCGGAGCGCTCTTCTCGATCGGGCTCGCGGGCGCGCTGCTGCGCCGGAACGCCATCTCGATCTTCCTCGCCATCGAGCTGATGATGAACGCGGCGAACCTGGCGATCCTCGGCTATGCCGCGGCGCTCAACAGCCTCGAGGGGCAGATCGTCGTCTTCTTCGTGATCGCGATCGCCGCCGCCGAGGCCGCGGTGGGGCTCGCCATCTTCGTCGCCCTCTTCCGGCACACCGAAACGATCGACGTCAACAAGATCAACCTGCTGAAGTGGTGACATGACGGTTGCCCTCTGGGTCGTCGCGGCGCTCCCGCTCGCCGGCTTCCTGCTGTGCCTTCTGCTGGGGCCCCGGCTCGGGAAGTCGTTCGTCTCGGCGGTCGGCGCCGGGTCCGTGGGCCTGGCGACGGTCGCCGCCTGGTCCCGACTCGTCCCCTACCTGGCGGGAGACGGCGGAACGGTCGTCGAGAAGGTGGCCCCGTGGATTGCCGCGGGCGACTTCTCCGTGGACCTCTCCCTGCGTCTCGACCCGCTGTCGGCCCTGATGGTCTCGTTCGTCACGTTCGTCGGTTTCCTCATCCACGTCTACTCGATCGGCTACATGAAGCACGACGAGACCGACGCCGGTTACGCGCGCTACTTCGCCTACCTCAACCTGTTCCTTTTCGCGATGCTCGTCCTCGTGCTCGCGAACAACTTCCTCCTCATGTTCGTGGGGTGGGAGGGTGTGGGCCTCTGCTCCTACCTGCTCATCGGCTACTACTACGAGAGGGAGTACGCGGCCGACGCCGGAAAGAAGGCGTTCATCGTCAACCGGATCGGCGACTTCGGGTTTCTCCTCGGGATGTTCGGCGTCTTCTCGCTCTTCGGCACGCTCGACTTCGATGCCGTCTTCACGAGCGCCGCCGCGGATCCCGGGCGGTTCGCGCCGGGCTTGACCCTCGTCTGCCTCCTCCTCTTCGTGGGGGCGATGGGCAAGAGCGCCCAGTTCCCGCTCCACGTCTGGCTTCCGGACGCGATGGCTGGACCGACCCCCGTCTCCGCGCTCATCCACGCCGCGACCATGGTGACCGCGGGTGTCTACATGGTGACACGCTGCAACGTCCTCTTCCGCCTCGCTCCCGACGCAATGTTCGTCGTCGCGGTCGTGGGAGGGTTGACCGCCATCTTCGCCGCAGTGATCGCGATCGCCCAGAACGACATCAAGAAGGTCCTCGCCTACTCGACCGTGTCCCAACTCGGGTACATGTTCATGGCCTGCGGGGTCGGGGCGTATGTCGCCGGGATGTTCCACGTCCTCACGCACGCCTTCTTCAAGGCCTGCCTGTTCCTCGGTTCGGGGGCCGTCATCCACGCCCTGGGGGGCGAGCAGGACATGCGGCGCATGGGTGGTCTCGCGCGCCGGCTCCCCGTGACCTATCGCACGTTCGTGGTCGCGACCCTCGCGCTCGCCGGCATTCCGCCGCTCGCCGGGTTCTTCTCCAAGGACGCCATCCTGACCGGGGTGTTCGCCGCGCACCACACGGTCCTCTTCGGAATCGGTCTCCTCACCGCCGGCCTCACGGCTTTTTATATGTTCCGGCTCGTCTCCCTGACCTTTGCCGGAGAGTTTCGAGGGACGCCGGAAGAGGCGGCTCACATCCACGAGGCGCCTCCGTCGATGACCGTCCCGCTCGTCGTCCTCGCCTTTCTCTCGGCGGTCGCCGGATTTCTGGGAATGCCCGAGGTCTTCGGGGAGCACGCCAACCGGATTGCCGCCTTTCTGCAACCGGTCTTTCCGAGGATCGGGCTCGCCTCCGCCGAGGCCCCCGAACACGCGCTTTCGGCAGTCACGGAGTGGGTCCTCATCGGCGCCTCGGTGGCCTTCGCCGTCGTCGGCATCCTCGTCGCCTGGAACTGGTACGCGAGGAAGCGGGGCGAGCCGGCGGAGCGCGTGGCCGCGTCGTTCCCGGCTCTCTATCGGCTGGTCGTGGAGAAGTTCCGGATCGACGACCTCTATGACGCCCTCTTTGTGAAGCCCTTCGCGTGGCTCGCGCGAATGCTTTGGAAGGTAGTCGACGTTCTCATCATCGACGGCGTACTGAACGCCGGCGCCTTCATCGTCGAGCTCATCGGCGACGTCCTGCGTTTCCTGCAGACGGGAAACGTGCGCAACTACGCCCTGACGTTCCTGATCGGCATCGTGGCGCTCCTCCTGATCGTGCTGGCCGGATAGCGCATGGCAGAGCTCCTCGAGTCCCGCCTGCTGACCGTGCTGGTCTTTCTGCCGTCGGCGGCGGCGGTCCTCCTTCTCTTTTTTCCGGAGAGCCGCAGCCGGGAGGCGAAGATCTTCGCGATCGCCGCGTCCGTCCTGGAGCTCGGCCTCGCGCTCCCCCTCTGGTCCCGTTTCGACGTCAGCTCCGGCGCCTTCCAGTTCGTCGAGCGAACCGACTGGATCCCGGCGCTCGGGATCTCCTACACGCTGGGGATCGACGGCATCTCCCTGTTGCTGATCCTGTTGACCGTCGTCCTCACGCCCGTCTCTCTTCTTTTCTCGCTCACGCACGTCCAGAAGAGCGCCCGGGCGTTCTCGATCGCGTTCCTGGTGCTCGAGACCGGGATCAACGGCACACTTGCGGCCCTCGACCTCGCGCTCTTCTACGTCTTCTGGGAAGTGATGCTCGTCCCGATGTACTTCATCATCGGGATCTGGGGTGGGGCTCGGCGGATCTACGCCGCCATGAAGTTCTTCCTGTTCACGATGGCGGGGAGCCTCCTCATGTTCCTCGCGATCCTGTACCTCGCGGCGCGGCACCGGGCGGAGACGGGCGAGTGGTCGTTCCTGCTCGCCGACCTCGCCACGCTGACCTACCCGTCGATGGCCATCCAAACCGTTCTCTTCCTCGCATTCGCGCTCGCTTTCGCGATCAAGGTGCCGGTCTTCCCTCTCCACACCTGGCTGCCCGACGCGCACACGGAGGCCCCGACGGCCGGCTCGATCATCCTGGCCGGCGTCCTGCTCAAGCTGGGGGTGTACGGATACCTGCGGTTCGCGCTGCCGCTCTTCCCCGACTCCTCGATCCGATTCGCGCCGTGGCTCGGGGTGCTCGGAGTCATCGGGGTCATTTACGGAGCCCTCGTGGCCTTCGCGCAGAAGGACATGAAGCGCCTCGTGGCCTACTCCTCGGTTTCTCACCTCGGGCTGGTCGTGATCGGAATCGGCGCGTTCACGAGCACCGCCCTGGCCGGGTCGGTTCTCCAAATGATCAACCACGGTCTGTCGACCGGCGCCCTGTTCCTCCTCGTTGGCGTGCTCTACGAACGAACCCACACGCGCGAGATCGCCGACTACGGCGGAATCGCGGGCGTCGTGCCGGTGACGACCGGGCTCTTCCTCGTCGCAACCTTCTCGTCGATCGGCCTTCCCGGGTTGAACGGGTTCGTCGGCGAGTTCCTCGTTCTCCTGGGAACCTGGACGTCCGAACACCGGTGGTGGGCGGTCGCCGCCGCGACCGGCGTCGTTCTGTCCGCGATCTACATGCTCTCCCTGGTGCAGCGAGTCTTCTGGAACCCGCTGACGAGAGACGAGAACCGCCGGCTTCGGGATATCCGGGCGAGCGAGCTCGTCGCGGCCGGGACGCTGATCGTGCTCATGGTCTGGATCGGCGTCCGGCCGAACGACGTCCTCGATCGAATCCGGCCGTCCGTGGAGGAGCTGCGGCGTTCCGTGGCGGCGCACGTGGGGGCCCGGCCTTGACCCCCAGCTTTCTCGCGATGGGACCCAACGACGTGGCGGCGGCCGCGCCCGAAATCTGCCTCGCCGCGGCCGGCTGCCTCCTGGTGCTCCTGGACGCGTTCGCCCCCTCGGCCCGGCGGTGGTTCGCAACGCTCTCGCTCGCCGCCCTCGCCCTCTCGATCTGGTTCCTCCTGGAGGCACCGTACGGCCTTTCCTTCGGCGGGCGGTACGAGACCTCCGACCTGACGACCGCGGCCGGACTCTTCGCAGCGGCAACGGCCGCCGTCGCCATCCTCGTCGCAAAGCCGTACCTCCGCCGCACCGGCGAGGAGAAGGGCGAGTTTTACGCCCTCCTGCTGTGGGGCCACCTCGGGGTCTCTCTCATGACGCGGGGGCTCGACCTGCTCATCGTGTTCATCGGGCTGGAGACCCTGTCGCTCTCCTTCTACGTTTTGGCGGCATTTTTCCGGACCATCCACGCTTCCTCGGAGGCCGGCCTGAAGTACTTCCTGACCGGCGCCTTCGGCTCGGCGTTCACGCTCTACGGCATCGCACTTCTCTTCGGCAAAGCCGGCACGGTCCGGATCGCCGCCCTCGCGCGGCCGGACCTCGGCGCCGATCCCCTGGTTCTCTTCGGCCTCCTCCTCCTGCTGGTCGGTTTCGGGTTCAAGATGTCGCTCGCTCCCTTCCACGCGTGGGCCCCCGACGTCTACCAGGGAATGCCCACACCCGCGGTCGCCTACCTCTCCGTGGCGCCGAAGGGCGCGAGCGTGATCGTGCTCTATCGCGTCTTGACGGCGGCCTTCGAGGGCGGGATGCCGGACCGTTTCCGGACGGCGATCGCCGTTCTCGCGATTCTGTCCATGAGCCTGGGCAACGTCGTGGCCCTGGCCCAGCGCGACATCAAACGACTTCTCGCGTATTCGGGAATCGCGCACATGGGCTACGTGACGATTGCGCTCGCGATATTCGGCCGCGATGCCCTCGCCGCCGTGATCGTCTACTTCTTCGCCTACGTGGTCTCGAACGCCGGTGCGTTCGCGGCGGTCGCGGCTCTCTATGGCGACGAGACGAAGCCGCATCCGGTCGGTCTGCTCGCCGGGGCGGGCCATCGGTCGCCCTTTGCGGCGGCCGTGCTGGCCCTGTGCATGTTCTCGCTCGCCGGAATCCCCGCGACCGCCGGCTTCATCGGAAAGTTCTTCGTCTTCAAGTCCGCCATCGACGGGGGCTTCTACGCCCTCGCGATCATCGGCGTCGTCAACAGTCTCATTTCCATCGGTTACTACCTGAAGGTCGTGTACATCCTCTACATGCGCGAACCGGTCGAGGAGAGCGCTCCCCCGCGCCTCGCGATCGCGGATCGCCTCGTGCTCGGGCTCTGCGGGGCCGGGATCCTGGCGCTTGGCATCTTTCCGGCGGGCGTCTGGAACTTTGCGCGCAACGCCGCCGCGAGCCTTTCCCTCGGACCATGAGCCGCACGACGCCGCCCAGGACGTCCCGCGAGTCGAAGGAGCCAGTATCGGAGGCGACGGCTTCCCGTCTCTCGGTCTACGTTCGATGCCTCGCCGAGCTCGAGGCAGAGGGCCGGGAGCACATTTCGTCGCAGGAGCTGGCGCGCCGCTTCCACCTGAACTCTCCCCAGATCCGCAAGGACCTCGCGACTTTCGGCGAGTTCGGCATCCGCGGCGTCGGTTACTCGATCGGCGCTCTCAAGCGGCACCTCGTCTCGATCCTCGGCCTCGACCAGGTCCGCCGGGTCGCAATCGTCGGGGCCGGCCACCTGGGCTCGGCTCTGGCGGACTACGGCGGCTTCCGCTCCGGCGGCTTCCGCATCGTCGCCCTGTTCGACAACGACCGCTCCCGGATCGGCTCGAAGAGCCGGGCGGGCGTGCCGGTGCACGACGTCCGCCGGATGGCGGAGGTAGTCGCTCGGGAAGGGATCGAGATTGCCGTGATCGCCGTCCCGGCGTCCGCTGCGGCGGAGGTCGCCCGGCAGTGCTGGGAAGCTGGCCTGAAAGCAGTCCTGAACTTCGCGCCGGTGCGCCTCGACCCTCCCTCCGACGCCTTTCTGAAGAACGTCGATCTCAAGATCAACCTCGAAACGCTCTCCTTCTACATCGCGCGTCCCGGAGGGCGACCTGCAAAGGTCAAAGGAGAAACGAATGCCGTCGAAGCCGAAGCCGTTTTCCCCGCAAGGCCGCGCCGTCCCCGCGCCGAAGCCCGTCACCCCGGAGCGCGGCTCCCACCGGCCCAAGCCGATCGCGGCTGAGAACCTCAACCCGTACGACTTCGCGCTCCTTCAGTTCGATCGGGCGGCGGACAAGCTCGGGCTGGACTCGGGGGTGCGCGCGGTCCTGTCCACGCCGAAGCGGCAGCTCATCGTTTCCGTGCCCATCAAGATGGACGACGGCTCGATCAGCGCGTTCCAGGGATACCGGGTCCAGCACTCGATCACCCGCGGGCCCTCCAAGGGGGGGATCCGGTATCACCCCGGCGTCACCCTCGACGAAGTCAAGGCTCTCGCGATGTGGATGACGTGGAAGTGCGCGGTCGTCAACATCCCGTTCGGCGGCGCGAAGGGCGGAATCACCGTCGATCCCAAGAAGCTGTCAGACGGTGAGAACGAGCGGATGACGCGCCGCTACACGTCCGAGATCTCGATTCTCCTGGGGCACGACCGAGACATCCCGGCTCCCGACGTCTACACCACGCCCCAGACGATGGCCTGGATCATGGACACGTTCTCGATGACGAAGGGATATTCGACCCTTGGCGTCGTGACGGGGAAGCCGCTCGCCGTCGGCGGCTCCGCAGGCCGCAACGAGGCGACGGCGGAGGGATGCTTCGTCGCCATCGAAGAGGCCGCGAACAGGCTCTCCCTCCCGCTTCACGGGACGACGGCGGCGGTCCAGGGCTTCGGCAACGCGGGCGCGGCGGTCGCGCGGTTTCTCGACGAGGCAGGGGTCAGGGTGGTCGCGATCTCCGATTCGAAGGGGGGCATCTACGACAAGCGCGGACTGGAGCTGAACGCGGTGTTTACGGCCAAGGAGAAGAAGGGATCCGTCACCGCGGCGCGCGGGGAGAAGATCACCAACGAAGAGATCCTGGAGCTGCCCGTCGACATCCTCGTCCCCGCGGCGCTGGAGGGCGTCATCACCCGGAAGAACGCGCCCCGGATCAAGGCGCAGATCATCGCGGAGGCGGCGAACGGGCCCACGACTCCGGACGCCGACGACATCCTCCGAAGCAAGGGCACGGTGGTCATTCCGGACATCCTCGCCAACGCCGGCGGGGTCACCGTCTCGTACTTCGAGTGGGTCCAGGACCTGTACTCGTTCTTCTGGGAGCCGGACGTCGTCCGCAATCACCTGGACCGCACGATCCGGCGCGCTTACCAGGAGGTCGACGACACCGCGCGGCGCTACAACACGGACCTCCGCACCGGTGCTCTCATTCTCGGAGTGGGCCGCGTCGAGGAGGCCACCCGGATCCGCGGCCTCTTCCCGTAGACCGCGACAGGGCTCAGAGGCGGATCAGAACGGCCCGGACGGGGGACGCGTCGAGCTCGTCCAGGCGGAGGGGCAGCGCGACCAGCTGATACTCCCCCTCTTCGACTGCCTCGAGGGCGAGGTGTTCGAGCAAAGCGATCCCTTGCGAGAGGAGCGCCCGGTGCGCCGGCAGGTCCTCGGCGTCGGGCGGATCGATGGAGGGCGCGTCGGTTCCGACGAGGATGGCGCCGTGCTCCGCCAGCCGCAGGGCGGCGAGCGGCGACAGGTAGGCGCGGCCCCGGCTGCGAAACAGGACGCGGGGAACGCGAAGACTCGACGCGGGGAGCTCCTCCGGTCCGAGCTCTCCCCTTCCGGAAACTTCGACGACCCGCGCCGGCCCCAGGTAGGGATGGAGCGGCACCGCGCCGATGTTCGCCGCGCCCGCGAGAACGTGGCTGGGCGCGTCCGCGTGGGTCCCGAGATGCGCGCTCATCGTGAAGGCCGTGGATTCGAAGGGCCAGCCCTCCGCGAGGCTCGACGTGCTCCGAAATGAGAACGCCGTGTCGCCGGGCCACGGGACGGTGCCCTCGTCGATACGACGGGAGATATCGAAGATCTTCAGCGCATTCGCCGCAGCGTTTTCGTCTCCGCGTATCTTTCCGCGACGTGCGGGTCGTACCCGCGGTGGCGCGGATTCAGGGGGAGGTCGCGGTACTCGGCGTCGCACCGGTAGCAGATCGTAACCGCACCGATTCGCCGGGCGACGATCCAGTCGACCACGACCGACGCGAGGAGGACCGGCGTGAACCAGATCCAGCCGAACTTCCAGCCCGCAAAGAGGGCGACGCCCAGGGAGATGGCCATCAGCAGGCAGCCGAGGCGCTGGTCGAAGTCCTTCTGGACGAAGAAGGCGCGGTTGCCGCAGAACGCGCACCTCTCGATCGGCCCCGCCGACACGACGCCCTCTCGCCGCAACGCATAGGGAGCCCCGCACTTCGCGCAAGTGAACTCTCCCCCTTCGGAGGGGCCGTGCTCCCGCGACTCGAGACAGCTCGGACAGTAGCGGCGGGCGCGCACGCCGCTAGGCGGGGAAGCCGGTCGCTATCGTCAGGTACGAGGACAACAGCTCCCCGATGAGAACGAAGACGAGCGCGACGTAGAGCAGTCCGGTGGCCGCCTGGTTCGACTTCATTTCCGCGGTCCGCCACACGAAGTACGAGAGCGCCAGCGGTCCCAGCAGTCCCCAGACCACCCGGAAGAGGAAGAAGAGCGCGTCCCGGTCGAGGGAGAGCAACGCCTCCAGGCCCTCGGGCTGCGGGTTGACGGCGATCGCCGCCGCGAGCAGTCCCGCCCGGGCCGCCGCGAGCGCCGCGAACAGTGTGGCTCCGCGGGCGAGGAGTTGAAAGGGCAGCGACCGCGAGACCAGGTACCAGTGACCGAGGTTCATCGTGAGCAGCACGGCTCCGAAGAACAGGCCCCCCATTGCGGCGCTCGCGACCGTCCAGCCGCTTCCCGGCGTTCGCGGCGCGACGAGGGCTACCCGGGCCGCGCCGAATGCCGCGAGGGCCGCGCCGGCCAGGAGAAGCGGTCGGGCGGCGCCCGCGCGGCGGACGTGCGCGGCGAGCGAATACAGCCCGAGGACCGCGGCCGCGGCCACCGCGAGCCCCAAAGACAGGCCGGCCGGACGGGCGACCGCCGCCAGCGCGACGAGAGAAAAGGAGATCGCTCCGTGAAGAGAGAAGAACCCCTTGCCCAGCGTTTTCGGCGGAAAGAACAGAAGCAGGAATGCGGTGCCGGCGCCCGCTTCGAGCAGAAAGAGACCCAGTCCGGCGCGCGTCACGGCGGAGGATCTTACGCGGTCGCGCCTGGCGGCGCTCTTCTCAGCCGGCCGACGTTCTCGAGAGCAGATCGAGGACGTTTTCCGCGAGGAGAGGCGCGTGCTCGACGAGGCCGTGATCGCCCCCCGCGACCGCGATGAACCGCGAGCCCGGAGCGAGTCGTCCCGAGTCTTCCCATCGCCGCCAGACCTCCCGCACGTGGCCGATCGGAACACTGTCGTCGAGCGTTCCCATGACGATGACGACGGGCACCGAAGGGGGAACGTCGGCGTCTTTTCGGGCCGCGAGGCTTTCGAAGAATTCGCGGTGGATCGGCATGTCCCGACCCTCGGCGTGGTGGAAGAAGCTCAACGGATCCCCCGCAGGAAGCTTTCCGATCCACCTGCCGCCGAACCCGACGGCGGGAGCGATCAGCAGCAAGGGCGCGCCAACTCCGCGGCGGCTCGCTTCGAGCGCGACGAGCGCCCCGAGAGAGCTTCCGACGACGACCGCGGGGCGGTGGCGCTCGGACTCGCCCAGGACGACCCGGACCATCGACTCGAAGTCGAGGTCCCGGAACGACGGTACGTTCAGGTCGGGCGCCACGATGTCGGCCTTACCCTCGAGGAGCGACCTCAGCGCTGCGATCTTCCGCCCGGCGGGAGAGGACGCAAAACCGTGGACGTAGAGGATCTTCTTCACGCCGGGATCGAAGGATAGACTCGCCCGCAAATCGGAGACCACATGACGCGCCGAATGTCCCGCAGGACCGCGGCAAAGCTCTTCCTGTCCGCCTCTGCGGTGCTCGCCCTCCCCCGATCGACGTCCGCGCAGCCCGCGACGAAAAAGGCGGCCTCGCCCGCGCTCACGCCGAGCGAGCGTCAGAAGCTGGCGAAGTCGGTGGGCCAGCTCCGCGCGGCCGCGGAGAAGATCCGCGGGATGAAGATCCCGATGGGAACCGAGCCTGCATTCGTCTTCCGGCCCCTCTCGGCCAGGCGATGACCCCCGAAGAGGCGCTGGACGCGACCGTCGCCGAAGTCGCGCCGCTCGTCCGGTCCCGGCAGCTTTCTCCCGTCCTCCTCGCGGAGGCCTCGCTCGCCCGCCTCGAAAGCACGGGAAAGGCGTTGAACGCCGTCGCGACGGTTACGAGGGAGCGCGCGCTTCAGGAGGCGCGGAATGCCGATCGGGAGATCGCGGCCGGGCAGTATCGCGGACCCCTTCACGGGATCCCGTACGGCGCGAAAGACCTGCTCGCGACCGGGGACATTCCGACCGGCTGGGGAGCGCGCCCCCTGCGGGGTCAGACCTTTCCGGAGGACGCGACTGTCATCCGTCGCCTCCGCGAGGCCGGCGCCGTCCTCGTGGCGAAGCTCGCGATGATCGAGTCCGCGGGAGGTCTCGGCTACAACACGGCAGCCGCGTCATCGAGCGGCGCGACGAGCAATCCCTGGGACCGGGGCCGGTGGAGCTGCGGGTCGTCTTCCGGGTCGGGGGCGGCCACGGCGGCGGCTCTCGTCGGATTCTCGATCGGCTCCGAAACCTGGGGATCGATCCTCTTGTCGATCAGCATTCGATGGAGTGACCGGCCTCCGCCCGACGTACGGTCGGGTTCCCAGGACGGGGCGATGGCGCTGTCGTGGACGATGGACAAGATCGGCCCCATGGCCCGGTCAGCGGAAGATTGCCGCATCGTCCTGGAAGCGATCGGCGGGCCGGACCCCGGCGATCCCTCTTCCCTCGGTGACGGGGCGGCGCGCGAGGAGGCCAGGACGCCCGCCGACGCGAGCGGATACCGCGTGGAGTCGTGCGACCCGACTTCGGAAAGATCTATGACGCCGACGTCTCGGCGGCGTTCGAGGAGGCCGTCCGGAAGCTCTCCGGGCTCGGCGTCGCGATTTCCGACGCGAAGCTGGCGGACTTTCCGTTCGACGAAACCGCGGTCATCGTGATCGTGGTCGAAGCCGCCGCCGCCTTCGAGCCCCTGATCACGTCGGGCCGCGTGCGCGAGCTCGTCGAGCCCGCGGCGCGGTGGGCCGGAGACGCCGCGAAGAGCATCAGCGGTGTGGACTACGTGCGCGCCATGCAGGCTCGACGCCTGATCCAGCAGGCCTTCGACGAGCTGTTCCAGCGGTACGACCTCCTGATCTCTCCGACGATGCCGATCGTAGCCGCGAAGCTGACCGACAAGCTGGAGACCGCGTTCGCCTATCGCGATCCCCTGGGATCCGGCGGAAATCTGGCCGGGCTGCCGCCCTGTCCATGCCGTGCGGCTTCTCGAAGCGCGGCCTTCCGATCGGGATTCAGGTCGTGGGTCGGCCGTGGGACGAGACCCGGATCCTGGCCCTCGGCCGCCTGTACCAGGAGAACACCGACTGGCACCGCCGGCGGCCGCCCGTAGGGGCACCGAAGCCCACCTAGAACAGCGGAAAGAGCTTCTCGCGGTGCCGGCGGGGAAGGGGCTGGTGTGGTTCGACAGGCCTTGGGGTCTTTGGGAGGCCGGATCTTCGAAACAGACCTATCAGGAGTTGCCACAGGCCCGGTCGTTCGGAAATCCGCTCCTTTCCCGACATCACTTCTTTGGGCGAAATCGGTCACGCGTATTGACGGTCTGGAGATCGACTTCCTGTCGACGAATCGCTTCCCGAAGCAGATTGAGTGCGACGACCCCATCGGCCAGCATCGCTTGGTCCTCAAAGACCGGAATAGCAGTTCGAATCTCCTTTTCCGCCTCGTGCGGAAGTCCCATTGCAAGGTAGGTCTCGGCGATCAGCATTCGGTTGACGGCCTCAAGGGCCTTCATCCCCAATCGCGCGTGCTCATCACAGCTGCTCTTGAGAAGTTCAAGGGCTTCACGGAGCATGCCGTGAGAGCGGTACACACAGGAGATCATCGAGTGAACGTCAGCCAGACCTGTAAACTGCTTGCTCTCGCGGAGAAGATGCTCCGCTTCCCCCAACTCTTGCAGAGCCACTGCGTAGTGGCCACAAATCTGATGAAGGTCGCCTGAGTGCAAGAGTATCCATCCATAGAGGCTTGGAGGGATTTGCGATCCGCAATCCCGGATCGGTTGTAGGACTTCAAGGGCCTCTTGAAAGCGGCCGAGAAGTTTTAGAGAGGCGGCCCAAAGGATCCGACACTTAACGCGATCCTCCTCCATTCCGAAGTTTGCGAAGGACTTCTCGAGCGGCGGAGCACCAGCGGCAGCAAGTTCGTATCGACTTTGCTCGTAGAGAGACGCCAGCCGTAAGAAGGCTATCCGAGTCAGACTGGGGGACGGATTCGGATCATTCTCCAGGTGGGACTCAGCCAGGTCGCACCATCGCTTGAGGTGATCTGGCTCACTTATCTGCCGCAAAGCACCGCCTACGACCCGAGCAGCTTCAGAAAGAAGAAACGAATGGAGGTCCTTAGGAAGTCGCCGACCGTGCAGGGACTGGTAGATGTCCTCCGCGACAACAGAGGTCTTCTTGGGATCTGCCTCACGCTGATCCTCGAGATATAGGAGGACTTGAAAGAGTCCTTCGGCATCGCTGCGCGCAACGTCCGAAAAGGCGGGGGAGCTCCCGCCCTCCGACTCAAATATCGATTCAGCGACATCCCAGGACAGAGACTTCCGAAAACTTCTCCGGTACTCAGATTCCCAACCCTGCGCCCTATAGGCTAGGCCGAGAATCCGAGCTGCTCTCCATGCGATGAAGGCAAAGGAACGCGACAGAAGACCCCTTTCCTCCATCTCGTCATCGGGCCATCTAATCGCCGCGACCACGCTGCCGATTGCCTCCGCCTCTTCGAGAACGAGCTCAGGGCAACCGGCGCAATCCTCAGACAGCCGGGTAACCAGGGCATGGAGTGCGTCTGAGGCTTCGTCCTGATTCCTCGGGTCAATCGAGACTGGCTGCCGGGTTCTTAAGTCGAACCGGATTCGATCAGCCAACGCAAATGCCTCTGCGTTAGTTTTCCCCAGAGTAACAACTCTCCCCCGACCGCACTCCAGCCACGCTGGGACCAATTGGGATATTTCGGCGTCTAAGATACTAATAGTCGCCTCCCTGGGAGTCCGCTTCGCGATACGGCTCCTCGTCCTCTTCCACGGCGGTGCTGCGAGCAGTGCCAGCCTCGGCCGGGGACCATCTTGAGACAAGCTTCGCGCGTCTAACCACCTTGCGCTGAAAGTTGACGGATAGGTGGTCAACCACCTGGATCAGCCAGGCCTTCGGGTTTCGTCGGGGGTCGAGCTTAACGAGTGCAACCAGAAATGCCTCTTGCACAACGTCTCGCGCGTCCTCTTTCTCCAATCGATGCTTCCATGTTGCTCTACGAACGAGGGGCAAAAAGTATCGACGGTAGAATTCGTCGAGCTGCGACGGGTCAGGTCCAGTTGGACTGCCGCCAGGCGGCTCCGAAGCGAGTCCCTCGGTCTTTCGGTTCACAAACCGCTGCCTCCACCGCTGGCCGTACCGGTTTCTACTATCTTTATCTTGTCGCGATGGTGCTGCGGAGGGGAGGCGAGCGGCTGGTTCAGCCGGGACGAAAAGACTACTTACCGATAAGTCATTTGTCCGCTTCGAGATGAGATTTGATCTGCTGGAGAGCGGCGGCGTCTGTCGCCCGGCGACGGGCCGAGTCCCTAAGCAGGGCCACTGCAGCCAGAGCCTCGGGTGCCATCTTCATCTCCTCGATCGAGGGTAGCGCGGCGAGGATCTCCCACTCTGCTTCCCTGTCTCTCCCGAGCGAGATCAGCGTCTCCGCAATTACCAGGTGCAGATAGGTGACCTGAGATCTCATGTCTAGGGCCAAGTAGGTCCGCTGCGAGGCTCGAAATGCCTCGCAGGCCTCTTCAAAGCGTCCCTGCGCCTGAAGGACGCCGCCAACGAAAAGCTGGAGATCGGCCCGGACCGGGGACGCGGTCTCGTGGTCAAGGAGAGCGACTGCCCCTTCGAACGCCTTCATCGCGAGGTCAAGACGTCCTTCAAACTGGTGAAGGTCTCCGATCTCGGAGAGAATCCGGGCCCGGAGAAAGCGATCGCCCGCTAGAAAGGGTTTTTCGTGCAATCCCTCGAGAAGGCCGAGCGCTCTCGCGGTGTCGCCAGTCTGCTTTAGCGTCATTCCAAGAAGGAGCCGGCACTTCACCGCTTCCACATCCATTTTCAACTTCGTGAAACTTGCTTCCAGAGACGGCGTCAGCTCAAGCACGTCCTGATAGCGGCCCATTTCAAATCGAGTGGCAATTCGCGCATACGCCACGTTGGCAAGGCCGGGCGCCGGATTCAGAGTGTGCCGGAAACCGGCCTCTGCCCTATCTAGCCAAAGAAAAGCCTGCTCTCGATTTCCGATTTGCCGGCAAGCTCCGCCTGCGATAAGAGCCATCTCGCCGAGAAAGTAATCGCGCTCGTCGAAAAGCCCAAGCTTCGAGTTAGGCCTGGAGATCCACTGGTAGATCTCGTTGGAATCTTCAAGAACAGTGGTTGGTGTGAGATCCCGTGTCGCGCGCAGAATTGACGTTATCGACATCAGAACGTCCGGGCTGCTAAGGAAACGCTCCCGATCAGAGTCAGTTCTCCGGCTACGCGAAATCCCGAGAAACGCGCGCCCAGCCACCTCAGCGTCCTTTGGTGAAAGCCAGGAGACTTCCCCTCGAGAGGGGAAGGCGAGAATCTTGGCGCTAAGAGTCATGCGGAGTGCGGAAGCTCAGAAGTTGAAGGCTTTGCGAGAAGTCACGGGCCACGTCGAGAGGTTCGCGGTCGAGAAGGCGGCGGAGCTTTTCATCGGAGGTCCGCACTCCACTTCCGAGGAGGTATTTCTGGTACTCCCGGGCAAATTGACAGCACGCGACAAGTAGAAAGGGACGAGCTTCACGCGCTGACGAATTACCCGGGCGGTAGCAGAACCGCAAGAACCAGACGTAAAGGTCTTTCTCGAGTTCCAGAGCCTCGGATTCGGCGAGTTGATAGTGAGTGACCAAGGCAATGTGGATGAGTCCCAAGGTGTCCTGGAAGACGGTGCGAACTTCTCGCTCGAAGGCATCCCCTCCAGGTGCGGGGGCCACGGGATCGTCCGCTGCGTCCATTGTCACTATCTCCATGTTCTTGGGAGTCGCAGGAAGAGTAACCGGGCGTTTTAGAAAAAGCAATCCCTCCTCCCAGAACTGCTGTCTGGAAGAAGGCGTGCGCTTTCAGTCGGTTAAGAGAGGGGTTGGTTAACCGGGGACTGAGCCTCTGAAGGCGATCAAGTTTCCTCCTTTCCAAGAAACAGCTCCGAACCCACCGCCCGGAGCTAAATCAAAAACGGCAAGCCGCGGATCGCTGTCTGGATTCGGCTTCGCGCGAAAACGCCCGTGTTTACGGGCCTTCTCGAGTCACGCGGGTCGGACCCAGGAAGCTACCGAGTGCTTGGGGTTCCCACCAAAAAGAGAGGGTGTCCCACCGAATTGAAAATGAATCGAGAGCATTCCACCACGATTCGCAATCACGATGTCAAATAATTCTTACAACCTTGCCCAATTCTACGACGAAAGTCGTACTTTTGGTGTGCAGGATCACAAGTTGGCGAAAAAAACCGCTCGGTAGCGGCCGAGCGCGCGCGAGCTATCCGTTGAGGATGAGCGCGCGGAGCAATCGATCCTGGAAGGCCTGCCCTCCCCCGTCGGTGACGCCGTTCAGGAGAATCGCGAAGACGTAGTTCCTACCGGAGCGCGCCCGCGCATAACCCGCGAGGGTAGACACGCGCTCGATGCTGCCGGTCTTCGCAAGAACCTGACCTCTCGTCAGGGGATCCTTCATTCGATGGCGCAGGGTTCCCTCCGGTTCGCCCGACACCGCGAGAGTCGTTCTCCATAGGGACCCGTAAGGCTGTCGATCCATCGCGCGCAGGAACTTCACGATGTCCGCGGCCGGCACGCGATTTCCCGACGAGAGGCCGGATCCATCGCGGAGCGAAAAGTGCGCGGGGTCGAGACCCAGGGTCGCGAGAAACTCCTTGGCCAGCGCGACGGAGCCCGACCAGCTGCCGACACCCGTCTTCTCGGCCGACACAGTCTTGAAGATCTGCTCGGCGTAGAAGCCCTGGCTGCGCTTGTTGCACACGTCGATCGTCGGAAGGAGATCCGACTCGGTCGCCGCGACCTGAACCCAGAATGAGTCGGGCTGGACAGGTCTCACGACGACCGGCCCGCTGACGGTAATCCCGGCGTTCTGCAGGCGCTTCTTCAGCGCCAGTCCGAAATAGGTCGGCGGGTCGTCGATGGTGATCGGAGTGGACCAGGAAGCTGGCCGGAGCGGAACGGTCCCGGATACGGTGACGGCGTTCGAACCGGCTGATCGCGACACGGCAACGCGGACCCGGCCCTTGCGGCCGACGGTTCGCGCCAGCGGGACCGGGCGGAGGATGCCCACCGGAGGCTCGATCGACACGCCGACCGGACGTCCCGGGCGACCTCCCGGCCGGATCGATACGAGAACCACGTTGTCGTTGTAGGAGAGCGCCGAGATCGGCGCCTGGTACCAGCGGGACTCCTGCCCCGCCGGCCAGTCGGGGTGCCTCCCGACCGAGTCGAAAAACGCCGCATTCATCACGATCTCGCCCACGACCCGGGTGATCCCGGCTTGCTGCAGGCCCTCCGCCCACTTGTCGAAAACGGCGTTGATGTCGTCGTCGTAGAAGCGCCCGGAGATGTTGGGATCTCCCCCGCCGACCACCAGGAGCGATCCCATCAGGCTCCCCTGCCGCACTTCGCCCCGTCGCCAGAAACTGGTTCGGAAGCGGTACTCGGGTCCCAGGTAGTGGAGGGCGGTGGCCGTCGAGATCAGCTTGGTGACCGAAGCGATCGTCGCGGGCGCGTCCGGATTACGGGCAAAAACGACTTCGCCGGTCTCCTCGTCCGAAATCTGAATCGAGACCCCGCCCGGATAGCCCGGGACCCGGCGCCCGACCTCGTCGAGGGCGAGGCGAAGCGCATTTCCGTCCGCAGCCGGAAGGGGCGAGGCGACGAGGATCGAAAGGAGAACCGCTCCGAGCCACCGGAGCGAAGAGGAGGACCGTGACACTCAGAAATTATAATGGGCACGATGCCATTTGTCCCGCGATTCCTCCGGCGAACCTCATCACATTGAAATTCGACGACGGGAGCAAGACCTTCGAGCTCTCGGTGCGGGACCTCGCGGAGGACGGCGGATTTCGCCGGGTCGGTTTCGATCGCGGCGACGGGTGGCGTCGGCTCGGGATCGGCACGGAAGTTCACTCGCGCGTCCTCGCCTCGCGCCGGGAGGCGCACGAGTCCTATCGGTGCGAAGTCCACCTGCAGGCGCGCATCCCGGTCGAAGAGTGGACGGCCGTTCTCACCGGGAGGCTGGACGGGTGCGTCGAACGCACCGGCGGTTCCTGGCTGATCGAGGAGTTCAAGTCAGCTCACCTTTCCGTGGACGGGCTCCGGTTCTCGAGTCACGCGATCGAGAGGGACCGTCGCCAGCTGCTCGGCTACTGCTACCTGTGGCGCCGGCTCGGCCACCTGAAGGTCTCCGGTGCTCTCGTGTACGTCGACATCGCGACGGGCGAGGAGATCTCGCTGGCGGTCGCGTACGACGAGGAGAAGTTCGACCGCGACGTGGAGGGCCGGCTTCGGAAGGTGCTCCACGGCTGGAAGGCGCAGGCCGCCGAGCGGGCGAGGAAGGCTCTCGCCGCGAAGAGTCTTCCGTTTCCTCACGCTGCTCCCCGAGAGATTCAGAACCGGATCATCGAGGCGGTCGACCAGGCGGTGCGGGGCCACGAAGTTCTCCTCGCGGAGGCTCCGACCGGCTCCGGCAAGACCGCGGCCGCCCTCCATCCGGCGCTGACTGCCGGCCTGGAAACCGGGCGGCAGGTCGTTTTTCTGACGTCCAAGACGCTGCAGCAGAAGATGGCGGTCTCGGCGCTCACGGCCATGAACGAGCGGTCGTTTCACACGCTCCAGGTCCGGGCCAAGGAACGGATGTGCGCGAACGACCGGATTCTCTGCCACGAGGAGTTCTGCCGGTTCGCCCGCGACTACCCCGAGAAGATGGCGCGCTCCAACATCCTCGGGCGACTGCAGCAGCGCTACTCGCACCACGACCCCGACACCGTCTTCGAGGAGGCCCGGCGCGAGGAGGTCTGTCCGTTCGAGGTCCAGCTGGAGCTCGCCCAGCGGGCCGACGCGATCGTCGCCGACTACAACTACGTCTTCGAGCCGGGAGTGGCGATGAAGCACCTCTCGGGCGACGACCTCAAGGAGGCGATCCTCATCGTCGACGAGGCACACAACCTGCCGGACCGGGCGCGGCAGATCTTCTCCCCCGCGCTGCTGGAGGAGGACGTCCTCGTTCTTCACAACCGTCTCGCCCTTCAATCGGGGGAACTCTTCGCGGATCTGACCGCGAGCGTCGAGGATCTCCAGGCCCTGCTGGCGGAGTGCGCCGGCGAGCTTCCCGAGGGGGATGCGATCGCGGAGATCGAGCCCCCGGCCGAGCGGATCCACGAGTGGCGGGCGGAGTGGGAGCCCCGCCTGCTGCGCTACCTCGACTGGAAGAGGGAGTCGAAGCTCGCGTTGCCCGACGACCCCGTTTTGGACCTTCACTTCGCCCTGATGCGGTTCGCCGCGGTCCTGAACCTCTACGGCCCGGACTTCTCGTGCGTGGTCGAACGCCGCGCCCTGGGCGTGCGCCTGGCGCTCGTCTGCCTCGACCCCGCGCGCGCCATCGGACCCGTCTTCCGGGCCGCCTCCTCGGCGGTCCTGATGTCCGCGACTCTCACGCCGCACGCCGCGATTCAGCGGCTCCTGGGCCTGCCGGCGGACCGCACCTCATCGGTTTCGCTTCCGCCCCCCTTCCCGCGCGAGAACCGCAAGGTGTTGATCGTCCCGGAAGTCCGCACGACCTTCGCCACGCGGGACAGGAACTACGGACGCATCGCGGCGCTCCTCGGATCGATGTCCGACGCCCACTCGGGCAATGACCTCGTCCTCTTTCCGTCCTACCGATTCCTCGCCGAAGTCGCGCAGGTGATGCCGCCGACGCGCGCCCGCCTCCTCCTGCAGCGCGCCGACTTCTCGGAGTTCGAGCGGCACCGCGTCCTCGAGGCGCTCACTGCACCGCCGCCCGAGGGCATCCTCCTGTTCGCGGTCTCCGGCGGAATGTATGCCGAGGGCGTGGACTACCCGGGTGAGGTCATCTCCGGCGTGTTCGTGGTCTCCCCCGCTCTCCCGCAGGTCTCGTTCGAGCGGGAGCTTCTGCGCCGTTACTTCGAGGACCAGGAGGAGGCCGGCTTCGACTATGCCTATCTCCAGCCCGGAATGACGCGGGTCGTGCAGGCCGCCGGGAGGCTGATCCGGAGCGAGACCGATCGGGGCGTGATCGCGCTCCTCTGCCGACGTTTTCTCGAAGAGCCCTACGCGAGTCGCCTTCCCCGCGACTGGTACGCGGAGAGTCCGAACGAGCTCGCGTCGCGCCGTCCCGCCGAGGACATCCGGGCGTTCTTCGATGACGAGGGCCGCCGGCCGTGACCCGGCGCGGCGCGCCCCGCGGCCCGAAGCTCACGGTCGACGCATGGGCGCGCGATCGCCGCGGCCGCATTCTGCTGGTTCGCCGGGGACATCCGCCATTCCGGGGAAAGTGGGCTCTTCCCGGCGGCTTCGTCGAGGTTGGCGAGACCACCGACAGGTCGTGCGCGCGCGAAGTCCGCGAGGAAACGGGCGTCAGGGTTCGAGTCGGGGGCGTCCGGGGCGTCTACTCGGATCCGAAGCGCGATCCGCGCGGACACACGGTCACCGTCCTCTACGACGCGGTGGCCATATCTGGAACGGCGCGCGGCGGCGATGACGCTGCAGAGGCGCGATGGTTCTCGCGCCGCGACCTCGTGAAGCTCGATTTCGCCTTCGACCACGCCCGGATCGTCCGGGAGCAACTCGCGCGACGGAACCCACCCGGGGTCAGCCCGCGACGGGCTCCACCGAAGGCGCGGCATCCTCGGCTCGCGCGGCGCGGCGGCGCTCGAGGATGATGCTCTCGCGTGCCGCGTCGAATCTCTCCTTGTGGCTCTCGATCCGCGCGACCGCCTGATCGATCGACGTCGCGAGGGAGACCAGGTCCAGGTCGTCCGCGTTCATCAGGCTGCGGGAGACCATCTCCTGCCGCATCCAGTCGAGCAAACCGCGCCACATATCGCCGACGAGCACCACCGGCCGCTCCGTCAGGAATCCGACCTGCAGAAGCTGCCACACCATGAAGAGCTCCAGGCTCGTCCCGATCCCCCCGGGAAAGATGATGAAAGCCTGCGACATCCGAACGAAGTGGTGCAGCCGCGAGAAGAACGTCCGATGCGCGGTGACCGTATCGAGGTAGGGGTTCGCCTTCTCGTACGGGATCGAGATGGTCAGCCCGAAGGATCGAGTCTTGCGCGTGCCGCGGGAGGACGCCGCTCCCTCGTTGGCGGCCTCCATCAGGCCCGGTCCGCCTCCCGTGACGATGTCGCACCCGAGCTCGGTCAGCCGCGATGCGAGGTCCCGCACCTCCAGGTACTCGCGGTCTCCCGGCCGGATGCGGGCGCTTCCGAAGACGGCGACCCGGTAGAAGCGCAGCTCGGCCGGGTTCAGCTCCTCGAGCTCTTCGATCGTGTCCCACAGGCGCACGATCGTGCGGTCGATGATTTTTCCGACGTCCGGTTCGCGCCGGACTTTTCTGTTGGGCGGCATAACCTCCCGACCTCTCTCGCCGGCCCGGGCGGACGGGCTCGCGCGTCAGATGCGGCGGAAAAAGTCCTCCGGTTCGCTCCGCCGGGAGGACGAACGTCCTTCCGGGTCAGTCGGAGGTCCGGAGGGTCACGCTGAAGGCTCTCGAGAGAAGCCCATCTTTCGTGACCGCCCAGACGGTGTAACGGTAGAACGTCCCGGGGCTGGCCGCCGGATCCAGATAGGCGTAGGCAAAGGACTCCTCCGCCCGATCCGAGGAGGGCAGGATTTCGGGACCGGTCCTGGCGATCCGACCGTCGCTCAGGACCTCTTCCCGGAAGATTGCCCATCCCGCAAGTCCCTCGTGGGACGTCGTGTTCCACAGGACCCGCGTCCCGTTGGCGCCGGCGGCTGCGTGCGCGATCAGACCCGCGTACGGGAAGGCCGCCGCCTGCTCGAAGCCCACGGGAGCCCGGACCGCCGCGCCCGGGAACCCACCCGCGACGATCCAGTCGAGGCGGGCGACTCCGCCGAGCGGCACGTTGCGCACGTCCCCGCGGGAGAAGTAGAGAACGTCCGGCGGGAGATCGGCTTCCCGGTAGCGCACGACGACCGCACCCGACCCGCCGTCCTCGGGCCAGGAGACCCGGAGAGCCGCGGCGCCTTCCGCCGGGAGAAACGTCCGATGCCGCAGAGCGAAACCGGCCGGAGCCGCCGCGTCGAGGGCTCCGGACTCGAGGTCCAGCAGGCTCACGCGGGAGGGCGCGGCTTCGACTTCGAGGGTGGAGTAGAGCCGGGCACCGAACCGCAGGAGCGGGGCGCCTTCGGACTCCCCGGTGCGCTCGGCGTACATTCCGAGGAGAACCGGCAGGATCTCCTCGCCCGACTCGGAGGCCCTCTCCCACGCCGACCGGAGGAAGCCCGGACCTGCGGCGCGAGTCAGCTCCTCGAGGTAGAGGCGTCCGAGGGTCGCCGGGTTCTTCTCGAGCTGGAGCTCGGACGCCGCCGCGACGATCCGCGCGGGCTCGGGGTCCTGGTCGGTTTCGGAGCTGGAAATCAGGACGGCCGCGGCCTCCGTGACGAAGCTGGCATCCGCGACGCCATACCGACCCAGGGTTGCCAGGGCGACCTGCCGCGCAACCTCCCGGACGATTTCCTGCGGCGTCAGGCCGCGCGCGTCGAGGAGAACCGCGGTTCCCACGAGCTTGCCGCCCTCCACGGACCGGGAGCTGACCCGGCGAACGCCGTCGGCTCCCTTTCGGGCCACGAAAACGCGGACCGCCTCGCCGTCGGCGAACGGCAAGTGCCATCCCTGCCGGACGTAGAGGTCGTTGAACAGCCGGCGCATCTCGGCGGCGAGCAGCGTTCGCAGGCTCGAGTCGTCGGCCTCGTCGAGGAGGACCACCTGGCCGGGCAAGAGCACCTGGGGAGGACCGAAGTTCCGGTAGGGGCTCTCCACCCAGCCGTCGGCCGAGATGGGAGAGAGAGTCTGGGCTCCCGTCGCGAAGGCGACGAGGGCCAGCAAGACCCAGCAAATCAGTGATTTGCGCACGAGCCCTTCCCGGTCTGCCGATGCCATGGACTTTTTAGAATAGTCGCCGGGCCCTGGCCCGTCAATCGTTTTACGTCCGGGAGGCCCCGAACGTTGGCCGTTCTCGCCCTCCGAAACGCTACTTGCTGGCGGCGGCCGCCTTCGTCTTGGGACCCGCGGTCGTCGGGACGCGCACCACGACCACGGTGATGTTGTCCACCCCCCCGCGCTCGTTGGCGATGTCGATCAGCTTGCGGCACAGTCCCTGCGGCTCGGGCTCGCCGTCGACGCTGTCGTGGATGTCCTCGTCGGAAAGCATCGTGGTCAGCCCGTCCGAGCAGAAGATGAATTCGTCACCCGGTTGGAACGTGAGCTCCTGGAGGTCGGGCGACACGGAGGGGCCGCCGCCGAGCGCGCGCGTGACCACGTTTTTCAGCGGATGGGTCTTCGCCTCCTCCTCGGTGAGGATGCCGGCGGTGACCTGTTCGTGTACCCAGGAGTGGTCGTCGGTCAGCCGCGTCAGTCTTTTGTCGCGATACAGGTACGCCCGGCTGTCGCCCACGTGGGCGAGCGAGAGCGTCTTCTCGTTCAGGAGCCCGGCGACGACCGTGGTACCCATGCCTTTCAGCCAGGGCTGCGCCGCGACGGCCGCCATGACCCGTTCGTTCGCCTTCTCGATCGCGATCGCGAGCCGGTTGCTGTTGAACTGAAGCTTGTGGTCGTAGCGGAAGGGCCACGTGGCCTCTTCCTTCTGCCGGGTCGCGGCGATGAACTCGCCAATGGTCTCCACCGTGATTTTCGCAGCGACCTCGCCGGCGGCGTGGCCGCCCATGCCGTCCGCGACAATGAAGAGCCCCTCGTTCACGTCGAGAGCGTAGGCGTCCTCGTTGTGCTTGCGCTTACGACCCACGTCGGTCAGGCCGAAGGCGTCGATGGTCAGGGCGACTCCCGCCATGCGCTAGACGCCTCTCCTCACGCCTTGACCGCCCGCTCGGCTCGAATCTCCTCGACCGCCTTTCGGGCGTCGGCTTCGGCGGGATTCCATCGGAGCGCTTCCTGGAAGGACTTCTCCGCTTTCGAGAGAAGACCGGCCTGCCGGAAGATCTTTCCCGCGTCCTTGAGGAGAGTCACGTTGTGCGGATCGAGCGTGACCGCGGTCTCCAGAGCCTTCACCGCGGTGTGCAGGTCCCCGGCCCGGGCCGCCGAAACTCCGAGGTGGTGCTGCGCGCGGGCATCCCGGGGTTCCATCTGCGCCGCCAGGGCGAAATTGCCGGCGGCCTCCGCGTATGCACCCGCCCGGAAAGCGGCGTTGCCCTGTTCCATGTAGTCCTGGACGACCGGGTCCGAGGCAGCGCCGGACGACGACGCCGCGATCACCTGGTCCCGGTCGTACGCCTGTCGGCGGTCCGGGTTGCAAAGGACGTTCACGGCCGCGGTCAACTCCTGAAACCGCATTTCCGCTTCGGCCTTCTGCGCGCGCGGTGCCCGGTCGGGATGGGCCTCCCGCGCGAGGACGCGAAAGCGCTCGCGGATCTCAGTCTCACTCGCTTCACGGTCCACGCCGAGCAGCGTGTAGTAATCGACTTTTTGAAACATGTCTTCCGAAGTATTCGGAGTTCGAGGGCTCTCGACATTAACATAAGGGAAACGGGTTGCTCGGGGCAAGCGAGGCGATTGTGGCGGCGGTCACTTTCGCCGCTACCGGCGCCGGTGGAGGAGAAGCTTTCGAGCGGAAGCCCGAATGACGGGCGCCAGGTTGCGGTCGCGATAAACCCCGCGGAGGTCCCTCGTCGCGAGCCTCTTCAACAGCGGCAGCGTGATGTCGAGCGGAACCCGGGGGTTTTTCACCAGCGCGACGACGACCGCGGGTTTCCGCATCCACTCCCGGCTCATGGAGATCCGGCGGAAGATCTCCTGGTCCACGTTCCGCATCGCCGCGAAGCTCTCGACCTCGTTGATCGACAGGGAACGGGACTTCAGGACCGCGTAACCGATGAGCTTGTTTGCATCACCGATGAGGATCTTCCGCTCTTCCTTGCTCCCCGTGTAGGCGAGGGCGATCTTCTCGCTGATGGTCATGAGACCAATTCGGCGGTAGATCGCGCCGAGGAAGATGGAGTTGTCGTCGGTCCTGTCCGCGGCGGTTTCTTCCGGAGCGTCCTCCGAAGGCTCCCCGTCCGCTTCGAGGTCGAGGTCCAGGTCGTCGCCGCCGCTCTCGAGATCGAGCTCCTCCTCGGCTGCGCTCGCGGCCGCAGCCTCCTCGGCCTCCCGCGCCTCCGACTCGCGTCGCCGCGACTGCTTCTCGAAGAACTCCTCGGTCAGCTCGGAGAGAAGACGCCGGCCGTCGTCCGTGAGATCCGGGTTCTCGAGCAAGGCCTGGACGAGGTCGGGTCGCGCCAGCAGCCGGGACTGGTTCGCGATCAGAGCCTCCTGAGGCCGGCCACCCGCGGTGCGAGCGAGGAAGAGAAGCGTTTCGTCTCCGGTGATCCGTGACCGCACCACTTCTTCGAGGACGAACGGGTCATCGCTCTCGTGGGCGACCACGTCGATCTCGCCCTCGAGTGGCGAGCCCGAACGAAGGAAAGCCGCCAGGCGGTCCGGGGATGTCGCCCGGAGCGTCGAGCGGGCCAGGCCGGAGGTCTCCGGGTCCGGATCCGACACGACGGCCAGCAGCGCGCGCAGGGTGGAGTCGGGGTCGAGCGGCAGAAGCCCCCGGGCCGCAAAGAGCCGGATTTCCGGGGCTGCGGAGCCATTGCGCAGCAGGGAGACGAGGTCTTCGGGGGCGGCCGTGTTCTCCACGTCAGCCCGGATTATTCACAATCCGGCGTCGAAGCGGGCGAGACCGGTCGGACGACTTAACCGCGGGATGGGGAATCGGGGAGGACCACGTTCCGCACGACCTCGCCCGGTCGGCCGAGTGGCGCCAGGGGTCGGCCGTCGATCGAAACCCGGACGCCTCCGGCGTTTCCGAGCGTGATGCTGAACGTTTTCCGAGCCTCGAATTTTCGGCTGACGCCGGCTGAGATCGTTCCGCCGAAAACCCTCTCGCCGTCCGCCCGGATTTCGATCCACGACGGCTCGTCGAACTGAAGGACGAGCGCGACGCCGGTGTCGACTCCCGGCAGCAGCATCGGCGCGTCTTCGCGGATGAGCGGAGTCGGTTCGTTCGACGGCGCCACGTTCTTGAACGAGACCGGTTCGATCCGAGCTTCCGACGAGGTGCTCGCAACCCTCGGCCGATGTTCCGGGCTCGCGATCAATCCGAGCAGAAGGAGAACCGCGGTCACTCCGCCGAGAATCGTCCCCGCCGTGGAACGTCGCCCGCGGAGGAACCGCGAGCCGCCTCCCGGTTTTGCGACGGAGGGGAAGGAAGGCGCTGAGGGCTGCGCCTCGGCCAGGTAGACGTTGATTTTCTCGACGGGATCGAGTCCGAGGTGCAGGCAGTACGCGCGGATGAAACCCCGTATGAAGACCGGCGCCGGCAGCTTTGCGCGATTGCCCTCCTCGAGCGCCGTGAGGAGTCGCATCGAGATTTTCGTAGCCGCGGAGATTTCCTCCAGAGATATCTCCCGCACGATTCGCTCGCGCCGAAGCTCATCTCCGAAGCCTGGACCTGACGCTCGAGGATGTTGCATCCGTCGAAGAAGCCTGTCTCTCTTTTTCCGGGAGCGGTTTTGGTTCAACCAATGCTATTCCGGCCGCCTGCGTTGCGCAAGAACTGTTTGCGCCGCGGCGCGGATGGCGGCCGCATTCTCCCGCCTTTCGGAGATCCGGGCAAGTTCGACTTCAGTCGAATCCGCAAGGAGGGTTTCCGCGACCTCACCGGGGAGGCCGGGGTTCGCGAGCAGGGCGTCCCGGACTCCCCTTCGGCGCTTCCAGCGCGGGTGGCGGGCCACCGTAGCCAGCGACTCCGGCGCGGACCGGGCGGAGGCTGCCACGGCCACGACGTCCGCCTCGATGGCCAACCGGTTGTCCAGGAGCGCCGCCAGGACCCGCGGGTCGGGGTCCTGCCGGACGGCGGGCAGCGTCCCCCGGCCGACCGATCTCGCGAGGTCCACCCGCTCAGCGAGGGTCATCTCGGGTAGCCGGCGCTGCAGCTGGAGGTCCGCGGCCCGCCGGACCTCGGGATGAACGAGCGCATTCGTCGAGAGAAACGCGAGGCCCCGCCAGAAGAGCGTCTCGACCAGCGAGATCGCGTCGGCCCGGGGGGTGTTGCGATGAGCTGCGATCGCCAGCCGGACCGAGTGGAACCGGCGCGCCTCGCGGTCGCCCAGGATCCGCGCGACCTCGGACGCCGGCAGGTCCGGGCGCCTCAGAAGTCTCAGGTGCTCCGACTCAGCGCCCATGCGCCGCCCGCGCACTTCCCCGCTTCGCCGACCCTTCGGTCCGACCGCACGCGCGAATGAGCTCTCCGGCGAAGCGGCTCACCGCGGCGGCTGCATCGTCCCCGGCCTTCTCCGCGACGGCTACCAGGGCCGACCCGACGACGACTCCGTCAGCCAGACTGGCGGCGAGCCGCGCCGCGGCCGGGGTGGCGATTCCGAAACCGACTGCGATCGGGAGCGGCGTCCGGGAGTTTCCGCCGCGCGACCGGCGCGCCGCCTGCCTCGCTCGCGCCACCGTCGCGGGCAAATCGGCCGGCAGGGAGTCGCGGGTACCCGTCGTGCCGGTCCGGGTGACCACGTAAAGGAATCCGCTCGAGAGCTGCGCGGCGCGCGCCATTCGCGCCGGAGGCGACGTGGGCGAAACGAGGAACACCGTCTGCAGCCCCGCGTCGCGGAACAAGGGCGCTACGGCTGCTCCCTCCTCGGGGGGAAGGTCGGTGACGAGCACCGCGTCGAACCCCGCGCGGGCGGCCTCTTCCGCTGATTTCTTCAGACCGGGCCGGAGAAGCGGGTTCAGGTAGGAAAAGAGGACGAGCGCGAGCGACGTCTCGCGTCGGATCGTCCGGGCCACACGCCAGACGTCCGCGAGCGTCATCCCCGCGCGGAGCGCCCGCTCCGCGGAGCGTTGGAGCACGGGGCCGTCCGCGATGGGATCCGAGAACGGAACGCCGAGCTCCAGGATGTCGGCGCCGGCGCGGCCGAGCGCGATGGCCAGCTCGATCGTGGTGTCCGCCGACGGATCGCCCGACGTCAGGAAAGGGATGAACGCCGCCCGCCGGTCCCCTCGCGCGCGGTCGAAGGCCGCCGCGAGCCGGTCCGGGGTCAATCCGCTCCGGACGCGGACTCGACGATTTCCAGGTCCTTGTCGCCGCGCCCCGACAGATTGACGAGAATCCAGGACCTCTTCGACAGGCTTCCGGCCAGCCGCACCGCGAACGCCACCGCGTGAGCGCTCTCGAGCGCCGGGAGAATCCCCTCGCATCTCGCGAGGAGCCGGAAGGCACGGAGCGCCTCGCGGTCGCTGACCTTCACATACTCGACGCGCCCGAGCGACTCGAGGTGGGCGTGCTCGGGCCCGACCGCGGGATAGTCGAGTCCCGCCGAAATCGAGTGCGTCGGGAGAACCTGTCCATGCTCGTCCTGGAGGAGAAGAGTGCGCGTGCCGTGGAGCACTCCGGCCGAGCCCCCCGCGAAGCGCGCGGCGTGGTCTCCCGGTCGGTTACTGCGACCGCCCGCCTCCACGCCGTAGAGCCGGACGCGGCTCGAGAGGTAGGCCGAAAAGAGTCCGATGGCGTTGGAGCCCCCGCCGACGCACGCGACCGCGGCGTCCGGATCCCGTCCCGCGAGCTTCCGGAATTGAGCGCGCGCCTCCCGGCCGATCACCGCCTGGAACTCGCGGACGATCGTGGGATAGGGGTGCGGCCCGAGCGCCGACCCCAGAACGTAGTGCGTCGTGCCGACGTTCTCGATCCAGTCCCGCATCGCCTCGTTGATCGCATCCTTGAGCGTCCTCGAGCCGGAGTCCACCCCCACGACCTCGGATCCGAGCAGGCGGATGCGGGAAACGTTCGGGGCCTGGCGCGCCATGTCCACCGTGCCCATGTAGACGCGGCAGGGAATCCCGAGGCGCGCCGCGGCCGCGGCGGTGGCCACCCCGTGCTGACCCGCGCCGGTCTCCGCGATCACCCGCCGCTTCCCCATCCGCTTCGCGAGCAGGACCTGACCGAGGCAGTTGTTCAGCTTGTGCGCCCCGGTGTGGAGCAGGTCCTCGCGCTTCAACACGATCTTCGCGCCGCCCGCCGTTTCCGATAGCCGCGGCGCCTCCGACAGAGCGGTCGGCCGGCCGCCGTAGTTCTTCAGGAGATCCTGCAGCTCCCGACGAAACCCGGGATTCCGGTGCCAGCGCCGGAAGGCCCGCTCCAGCTCCTCGAGCGGCGCCATGAGCGTCTCCGGCGCGAAGCGTCCGCCATAGTTACCGAAGTATCCGACTCTCTTCCGCGCGCTCATCGGGAGGATTCCGCGGCGTCCGCCTTCCGCACGGCCTCGAAGAACCGCCGCATGCGGTTACCATCCTTCACGCCGGGCGAGCTCTCCACGCCCGAGGCCACGTCGACCGCGTTCGGGCGCGTCCGGCGGATCGACTCCTCCACGTTTTCGGGACGCAGCCCGCCCGAAACGAAAAGGGGGACGGGCCACGTCCGACCCTCGACGAGATACCAGTCGAAGGGGACTCCGGAGCCGCCGGCCACGCCCGCGACGTCGCTGTCGAACAGGATTCCCGCGCAGCGGTCCAGAAGGGCTCCGGGAGGGATTTCTTCCTCCCGGCCGGCGTGCGCGACGGCGAGCACGGGACGCGGAATCCGCACCAGGTCCTCGGCGCGGAGCGTCCGGTGAAGCTGCACGACGTCGAGGCTGGCCGACGAGATCGCCTCCTCGATCTCGTCGTAGCTCTCGTCGACGAACACCCCGACGCGCCGGACCGATCCGGAGACCGCCGCGGCGAGGTCGCGCGCCCGATCCGGAGTGACCCGGCGCGGGGAAGTCGTGGAGAAGTTGAAGCCGACCCACGCCGCTCCGAGGCTGCAGGCCGCCTCGACGTCCGCCTCGCGCGTGAGGCCGCAGATCTTGACGTCGGTCACCGGGAAAGCTCCCGCAGTGCCTCTTCGGGGTCGTCGGACCGCAGAAGGCTCTCGCCCACGAGGAACGCTTCCCAGCCCGCGGTCGACAGCGCCTGGACGTCGTCTCGCGAGGCGATGCCGCTCTCCGCGAGCTTCACGGGTCCGGCGGGGATCGTTGCCGCGAGCGGAGCCAGCGCGGCCGTGTCGGTTTCGAAGGTGGCGAGGTCGCGCGCGTTCACGCCGAGGACGTCCGGTTTCACGGCGGCGGCGCGGGGGATCTCGTCCGCCGCGTGAGCTTCGACCACGGCCGCCAGGCCCCGCTCCGCCGCGCCGCGCCGCAGGTCGGCGAGCTCGCCGTCGGAGAGAGCGCGCACGATCAGAAGGATCGCGTCGGCCCCGAGAGAGAGGGCGAAGTCGAGCTGGCGCTCCGAGATGACGAAGTCCTTCATCAGGACGGGCAGGCCCGAAATCCGCTTGGCCCGCGTCACCCACTCCGGCGTGCCCCCGAAGTGGTCCTGCTCCGCGACGACCGAAAGTGCCGCGGCGTGTCCCCGGCGATACGCGAGCGCGAACGTCTCCAGCCGCCCGTCCGCGCCGGAGACGATCTCCCCCGCCGACGGCGAGCGCGCCTTGAACTCCGCCACGATCCGGATGCCGGGCTCCCGGAGCGACGCGACGAAACGGGCGCCGTCGCTCTGCCGTGCCGCCGGCCCCAGCGAGGAGTACTCCCCCCGGGCGAGGCGCAGCCGCTTGTCCGCCAGGATCCGCTCGAGGACGCCGACACTGCCCGCCGCGCTCACGACAAAGCCGCGGCGGCACGCATTCTCTCGAAGGCGTCGAGCGCTCGTCCCGCGTCCAGGGCGACGCGCGCCTGCTCGTAGCCTTCCGGGAGTCCCCGCGCGACGTCCGCCATGACGAGACCGAGCGCGGCGTTCAGGAGGACCGCCTCCCGGCGGGGCCCGGCCTCCCCCTCCAGGAGCCGGCCCAACATCGCGGCGTTCGAAGGCGCGTCGCCGCCGGAGAGGGCAGCCATCTCGACCGGTTCCTGAGGGAGCTCGGCGGGATCGTAGCTCCAGGGGCGGGTCCAGCCGTCGCGGACCTCGATCCCCGTGGCCGGCACTCCCGGGATGAGCTCGTCCATCCCGTTGGCGGAGTGAAAGACGACCGCGCGCTCCGAGCCCAGAGTGGCGAGAGCCTCCGCGAGAAGGGCCACGAGCTCGGGCCGGCCGACGCCGATCATCTGCCGGGTCGCGCCGGCTGGGTTCGCGAGCGGCCCCAGCGCGTTGAAGATCGTCCGCACTCCCAGCTCCCGGCGCACCGTGCCGAGCTCCTTCATGGCAGGGTGGAAAGCGGGAGCGAAGAGAAACACGAGCCCCACGTCGTCCAGCAGCCGGCCCGCGCGGTCCGGATCGAGGTCGATTGCCACACCCGCTGCCGCGAGCACGTCCGCCGACCCGACCCGGGAGGAGATGGACCGGTTGCCGTGCTTCGCGACGCAGGCCCCCGCGCCGGCGGCCACGATCGCCGTGGCGGTCGAGAGGTTGAAAAGATCGCGGCCGATTCCGCCGGGTCCGCAGGTGTCGAGCACCGGCGCGCGGGAGGTCGCGACGCGCCGCATCCGGGACCGCAGCGCGGCGACCGCGCCGACGATCTCGTCGGAGGTCTCGCCGCGCGTCGCGATGCCGATCAAGATCGCGCCCTTCTGCGCCTCGGTGGCCTTGCCGTCCATGAGATCGCCGAACACGGACTGTGCGAGATCGCGCGGCAGCGCACGGCGCGACGCCACCACTTTCAGGGCCTCGGCGACGTGGGGCGTCATGGCCCCTGCGCTCCCCGGACGGAGGGTGCCCGCGCGAGCGCCACGAAGTTCGCGAGGAGGGTCTCGCCGGCAGGCGTCAGCACCGACTCGGGGTGGAACTGCACCCCGAACACCCTCCGGGTCCGGTGCGCTATCGCCATGACCAGCCGGTCCGGAGTCCGCGCCGTGACAGAGAGCTCGGCCGGCAGTCCCGCTTCTCGCACGACCAGCGAATGGTACCGCCCCGCGTCGAACGGATTCGTCATCCCGGCGAAGAGCGGCGACCCGTCGTGGAGGACGGGAGACGTCTTGCCGTGCTGCGGCCCCGGGGCCCGCTCGACGCAGCCGCCGTGCAGGGCCGCGATCGCCTGGTGACCCAGGCACACGCCGAGCAGTGGAACGTCCTCCCGCTCCGCGGCCGCGATCGTCTCGAGGGTCCGGCCCGCCCGCTCCGGCCGGCCGGGGCCCGGCGACACGACGATGGCCGCGGGGCGCCTCGCGACGATAGCGTCCGGATCGAACCGGTCGTTGCGCGCGACCTCCACGTCCGGATCGAGCTTCGACAGCGCCTGGACGAGGTTCCAGGTGAACGAGTCGTAGTTGTCGACGACGAAGATCACGGCGTCCCCCGCCCGATCTCCACCGCCCGGAAGAGAGCCTCCGCCTTCGACTCCGCCTCGCGGTACTCATTTTCAGCAACCGAGTCCGCGACGACGCCCGCACCCGCCTGGATCCGGCACATGCCCTTCTCGACCACGGCGGTGCGGATGGCGATGGCCATGTCGAGGTTCCCGGAGCAATCGACGTAGCCGACCGCGCCGCCGTAGATGCCCCGCCGCGCCGATTCGAGCGCGTCGATCAACTCCATCGCCCGGATCTTCGGAGCGCCCGTGAGCGTTCCGGCCGGGAAGCAGGCGCCGAGTGCGTCGAGCGACCGCTTCCCCCGGGCGAGCGTCCCGCGGACCTCCGAGACGATGTGTTGCACGTGGGAGTAGCGCTCGACTTCGGCGCTCCGGGTGACGCGGACGGTCCCCGTCTCGCTGACGCGACCGAGGTCGTTGCGCCCGAGGTCGACCAGCATGACGTGCTCCGCGCGCTCCTTCGGATCGCGAAGGAGCCGGCCCGCCAGCTCGTCATCCTCTTCCCCGGTCTTCCCCCGGCGGATGGTCCCGGCGATCGGACGCGTCTCGACCGTGCGGCCCCGGCACCGCACCAGCATTTCGGGGGACGCCCCGAAGACGGCGGCCTCGCGCGTCTCCAGGTAGAAGAGGTACGGCGAGGGATTCAGAATTCGCAGCGCTCCGTAGACGTCGAGCGGGTCCGCGCCGAGCGTGCCGGTCCACCTCTGCGACAGGACGACCTGGTAAATCTCTCCCGCGAGGATCGCCTCCTTCGCGGTCGCGACCGCGGCGAGAAAGTTCTCTTTCGAGGTCGCGGGATCGAATCGGGAACCGGGTGACTCCGGAGTCGGTTCCGCCGGGGTATGGGCCCGGATGAGACTCTCCAGCCGGTCCAGGCGGACGTTCGCGGCGGCGCGCTCACCCTCCGGCGCCGTCGTCGTGACGATCAGCCGCCGGCGCAGGCGGTCGAACGCAACGGTGGAATCGAAGCGCAGAAAGAGCGCATCGGGCAGGTCTCCCTCTCGTGCGTGACGGTCCGGGATGTCCTCGAGCAACCGGGCGGCGTCGTAACCGAGGTATCCCACGGCTCCCGCGCAAAGCGGAGGCAGGGCGGGGTCCGGCTCGAAGCCCTCGCGGACCGCGAACGCCTGGAGGGAGTCGAGGAGCGGCATACCGGAGTCTTCGCGCTTTCCGTCTCTCTCGACCTCGACCGTTCGGCCGCGCACCGTGAGTCGCGCGGAGGGGGCGACGCCCAGGAACGTGTAGCGCGCCATCGTCTCCCCGCCCTCCACGCTCTCGAGCAGAAAACACTCCTCGCCCGACCCCCGCAGCCTGCGAAAGAGGTCCATCGGGTCAGCGTCCCCCTCCGCGATCGTGCGCGAAATGGGGACGACGCGGCCAACCACCGGACGCTCGGTCATCGCGCCAGCGTCCGCAGGATTCCGCCGAGTTCCTCCCGCGTGACGCCCTCCACCCCGAAGAAGCCGGCCTGCAGGGCGGCTTGGACCGCGAACATTTCGAGTCCGTTGATGGTCGGGCAACCTGCCGCGCGGGCCGCGCGAATCGTCGCCGTCTCCCCGGTGTCGCGCCGGTACGCGCAGTCGAACACGAGCGGCCGACGCGAGAGAACGCTCGCGGGAATTGCGGGCGGATCGTCCGGCCGCCAGCCCGCAGGCGTGGCGTTCACGTACAGGTCCGCCTCCGTGGCTGCCACGTCGTCCCACGCGAGGGAGTCGACGCCGAACCGCGCCGCGAGCTCGTCTGCCGCCTCGTTGCGGCGGCCGCTCACCGCGACCTCGTAACCCAGCCGCCGAGCGGCGACGACGGCCGCGCGCGCCGCGCCGCCGCTTCCCAGGACGACGGCGGTCCGACCCTCTCCGGTGTCGTGGTCCGCGAGCGGCTCGAAGATCCCGTCCACGTCGGTGTTCTCGGCGCGCCAGCGGCGCCCGTCGAGGAAGAGCGTGTTGGACGCGCCGGTCGCCTTCACGTCCTCGCTCGGGGCTCCGACTGCGGCGGCCCGCGTCTTCCACGGCTGCGTCACCGAGAAGCCGCGAAAACGCGGCTCGAAATAGAGCTCGTGGGGACGGTCGCGCTCGAAGTCCGCGACGGGGAGGGGGAGGTAGAGGAACGGGAGGTCGCGCGACCGGAAGAGCGCGTTGTGGACGAACGGAGACAGAGAGCCGGCCGGCTCGGTCGCCACGATCCCGAAGAGCGCCTCCGGAGGCTGGCGCTCGTGCGTCCCGTACACGTCGAGGAGCTCCGAGAGGAGAGGCTGCCCCGCGGCCGTCGGGATACCGACCGCGCCGTAGACGAGCGCCGATCCGAACATCGCGGCGAGGATGCGCCCGGGGGCGCTCGCCGGACCCATCGGAAAAATCGCGGTGGCGCCGTCGGCCTGGCGTCGCTGGAGGTCCGCGAGGTCGAGGCTTCCTCGGAGATGCGCGGCGCCCCCCACGAGCTTCACCGCGAGCGGACGCGTCTCCCGCATGGCGGACAGGAGCGATTCCGGGTCGGCCGGAAGGGCGAAGGGGAAATGCGCGGAGACGATGACGCGGGATCGGTCGACCAGGGCGCCGTCTCCCTCCAGGCCACTCCCGTGCTCGACGTCCACGATCGCGCCCGCGGCGAACGCCTCGATAATGAGCCGGCGGTATTCGTCCGCCGCGCCCTCGAAGTGCCCGCCCTCACGGACGCTGCGCCAGGTGACGATCGCCGGGCGCGGGTCGAGAGATACGACCGCGGCCGCCGGAATCCGCTCCGCCGCGGCGTCCAGCCGGAACTCGATCGCCGACGCGCGCGCGGGAACTGACGCGACGAGCCGCTTTGCGTCCGCCAGGTCGCGCGGAGCGAGCGAGGCCACGTGCGCCGGAAGCGAAAGCCGTGTCTCCTTCAAAACGAAAACCCCCGGATCCTTCCGGACCGGGGGTCGCTTCGAATCGCTCGCCCTGGCCCGACGAATTCGCGGCAGGGTCGCAGTAGGCGGAGTTCCGACCCTACCGGGATCCCTCCCGCCAGCACCAGTTCGAGCGTCCGATCATCCGGAAGCGAAACATATCAAACGGATCCCGTTTTCTTCCAGCGGGTCCCGGCCGGCGTGTCCTCGAGGACGATTCCCCGGGCCGCCAGCTCGTCGCGAATGCGGTCCGACTCCGCGAAGTCCCGCCGCTTCCTCGCCGCGTTGCGCGCCGCGATCCGCTCCTCGACCTCCGCCGGCAGGACCTCCGGAGCGCGCGGCAGGACGCCCAGCACGGCGTCGGCCCCGCCGACTGCATCCCGTGCGACGCGCGCGCCGTCCGCGTCCAGCGATCCGTCGTCGATCGCGGCGTTGACCTCCCGCAGATAGTTGAAGAGGGCCCCCAGGGCCTCCGGCGTATTCAGGTCGTCGTCCAACGCCCCGCCGAACTTCCTCGCAAACTCGGCGGCCCGCTGGGCCGACGGAAATCCGCCGTCCTTCCGCGCGGTCCGGGTGACTTCGTCCAGGCGCATCGCAGCCGAGCGGATCCGGTCCACCGCGGCCGCCGCACCCGAGAGCGCCTCCCACGTGAAGTTGAGCTTCTTGCGGTAGGGAACGGAGAGGAACAGGTAACGCACCGCGGCCGCGTCGTCGCGCCGCGCCAGAACGTCGTCGAGCGTGTAGAAGTTTCCCTTCGACTTGGACATCTTTTCGCCGTCCACGATCAGGTGCTCGGCGTGCAGCCACACGTCCACGAACGGCTGGCCCGTCGCCCCCTCGCTCTGGGCGATCTCGTTCTCGTGGTGCGGAAAGATGTTGTCCACGGCTCCGGTGTGAATGTCGAAGTGCTCGCCCAGGTACTTCATGCTCATGGCGGAGCACTCGATGTGCCACCCCGGTCGGCCCTTGCCCCACGGCGATGGCCAGGACGGTTCTCCGGGCTTGGCCGACTTCCACAGGGCGAAGTCCTTGACGTCCTCCTTCTCGTATTCGTCGTCCGCGACGCGGTCGCTCCGCCGGGTCTGCGACAGGTCGATCCCGGAGAGCTTTCCGTAGTCGGGGAAGGTCGCGATCCGGAAGTAGACGGAGCCCTCCGACTCGTACGTGTGGCCCCGCTCCTCCAGCCGGCGGATGAGGCCGATCATCTCGGGGACGTGGTCGGTCGCCTTCGGATAGTGCTCCGCGGGTTGCACACTCAATCGGCCGATGTCCCGGAAGAAGGCATCCTCATACTTCTGCGTGAACTCCGGAAGCGTGAGCCCTGCCTCGTGCGCTCCCCGGATGGTCTTGTCGTCCACGTCGGTCAGATTCATGACCTGGGTGACCCGCTCCCCGCGGGCGAGGAATCGCCGGCGCAGCACGTCCTCGAACACGAAGGTCCTCAGGTTGCCGATGTGAATGACGTTGTAGACCGTGGGTCCGCACGTGTAGAGCCGCACGTGTCCGGCCTCGATTGGGGAGAAGTCGACGACCTTCCGGCGGAGCGTGTTGTGGAGCTTCACCGCGTTACCACAGCCCCCGCGCGCGACGCCGCTCGATCTTCTTCCACGTGAGCTCGCGCTTGAGACCGCGCAGGTGGTCCACGAAGAGAAGCCCGTTCAGGTGATCGGTCTCGTGGAGGAGCGCCCGGGCCAGCAGACCCGTGCCCTCGATCTCCCGGGGGCGCAGGCTCGCGTCGCCCGCGCTGACGACGACGCGGCTCGGGCGAACGACCTTCTCCGAGATGTCCGGAACCGACAGGCAACCCTCCTCCTCCTTCTGCTCGCCGGCGGTGGACAGGACGACCGGGTTCACGAGGACGATGATCGCAGACGGGTCCTCCCCCACGGAAAGGTCGACGATCGCGACGCGGCGGTTGACTCCGATCTGTGGAGCCGCGAGCCCAACGCCAGGCGCGGCGTGGCACGTATCCACCAGGTCCTCGATCAGGCGGCCCAGGTCGCCGTCGGGCCCCCGCACCTCTTCGTTGCCGGCGAGGAGGCGCTCGTCCCCCCAGCGGACCAGGTCCCGGATCGTCACGGCCCGGGAGAGTAGCAGCCCGGCGGGGTGTCCTCCGCCCGCGAAAAGGTGTCCGCCCTGCCGGACACTCCCCCGTAGGTCATCCGACAGGGGTGGATTGAAAAGGTCTGAGCCGTAAGGATTTTGGGGAGCGCGGGGCCGGCGTCTCGCTGGCACGGGCATCGCTATCTCTTCCCAACGGAGGAAACCGATACCGATGAGTTCCAGCAGACGAATTGTCCTCGGCATCGCGATGGCGCTCGTGACGGTCGCGACCGCGACCTCGCAGTACGAGCAGTCCTCGCGCTCCGACAACTACGCCCGCCGCGACGTCGGGCGCAACGGGTACTCCTACGTCCGCGAGACGGTCGGAGGAGTCACCGTCCAGTCGAGCCTGAACGGTCGCGTCACGGCGCGCCGGAACATGCCCATCTCGGCGGGCGACGAGATCCTCGTCTCGGACGCGGGTCGCGCCGAAGTCGGGCTGGCCGACGGCAACCTCCTCTTCGTGGGGGGCGGGACGCGCGCGAGGTTCTCCTCGCTCTACGCGCAACAGGGTGAAAACGACGACTTCTCCGCGATCGACCTGCAGGACGGGTCGGTGGTTCTGGCCGCCATGGGCGTCGACGACGACTCGATTCCGCGGGTCGACACCGAGGACGCGACGGTCTACCTCTCCGCGGGATCTCGGGTCCGGGTCAACGCCGACCCGCGACGCGGGACCGTGGTCGTGGTCCGGACCGGCTCGGCCGAAGTGCGAACGCGTTCCGACAGCTACACGGTGGAAGCCGGGCAGTACCTCATGGTCGAGGGGGACGACGAGCCCGAGATCTCCCGCGGCGTTTTCTCGCGCGACCGTTTCGACCTGTGGGCCGCTGACCGGCTGGAGGAGCTCGACTCCGACACCGGCCGCAGCGCGTCCGTGCAGTACGTCGACGACGACTACGCGAGCGACGTCGTGGCCCTGGACGGCTATGGTGACTGGGAGTACAGCGACACGTACTCCACGCAGGTCTGGGTTCCCCGGGTGAACATCAACTGGACCCCGTACTCCTCCGGCAGCTGGTACTACACGCCGATTGGTCTGACGTGGTGGTCCTGGGACCCGTGGGGCTGGTACCCGCACCACTACGGGAGCTGGTACCGGGACGCTCGCAGTCGGTGGTGCTGGGCGCCGTCGTATGCGTACTCGCCGGCGTGGGTGTACTGGGGCTACTCGAACAACTACGTGGGATGGTGCCCCGTGGGGTACTACTCGTTCTACTCCCCGTGGTACGACAATTACTACCGCAGCTGGGGATGGTCCGGAGGCTGGTCGCGCCGGAACAACCTCGTGTTCGCGCTCTCCGGCTCCTTCAAGACGGACAAGGTGGACTTCGGGGGCTGGAACTTCGTGGCCAACAACTCGTTCGGCTCGGGCTATGAGCGGCTGCCGGTCGTTTCCGGCAACCGCCTGGTCTCCGCCCTCGGCGACCAGCTCGCCATCTCCCCGAAGCCGATCGTCGTCTCGGGACGGAGCGGCGGGATCACGCGGGCGCTGCAGGAGTATGTCCGGCAGGCGCCCGGAGTGATCGAGAGAACGCGGAACAAGGACTCCGCGCGTCTCGCTCCGGTGCTCGCGCGGCAGAAGTCGCTTCCGCCGGCGACCTTGGACGCTCTCCAGGAGCGGGCGGTCGTGGCCGGCCGGGGCCGGCTCGGAGGACCGGGGGCCGAGGAGCTCGCGTCGCGGGGCACGGTCGTCGAGCGCAGCCGAAGCGTCTCCGAGCTTCTCGGAACCCGCGGGTTCGAGAAGTCGCCGGGGAACGCGGGCGGCAACAAGGCCTCGGTCTTCGATCGCGGGCGCAAGGCGCCGGTCTCGATCATGCCGTCGGACAGCTCTGCGGCCGAGGTGCCGCTGGCACGGGCGCCCCGAAATGATCCGGAAACCCGCGACGTCTGGCGTGGCCGGGGGCGGGAAGTCGGCCGGGTCGAGGCTCCCGACGTTTCTTCGATGGAGAAGGAGCGGGGTCGCGGCAGACCCGAAGTTCAGGAGTCTCCGAGAACCGGCAAGAACCCGGGTCGCGTGGCTCCCGCGCCGGCGCCCGGAGTCCAGGAGTGGAGGGAGCGCGGAGGAACCGGCAAGCAGGCTCCCCCGCCGGTTCTCGAAGCGCCCCGGCAGAAGCCGGGAAGGTCCGTCGCACGCGACGACGGCTGGCGCGGCCGGCCGGAGCCGCGCAGGCTCGCGCCGGGCCGCGAAGCCCGCGCACCTGAGGCAGCCTGGAGGAGTCGCGACGATTCACCTGCCAAGCGGGTGATCGACGGTTCCGTGCCGGGACGACGCTGGCAGGACGACACGCCGCGCGGAAGACAGAACCCACCGGCGGAGTGGCGGCAGCGGGTCGAGCGTTCGGCCCCTGCGCCGCGCGAGTACCGGTCTGCGCCGGTCGATCGCGGGTACCGGGCTCCGCAGCGCGAATACCGGCCGGAGGCGCGGGAGTACAAGGCGCCCTCCCCCCAGCGCGAATACCGGCCAGCGCCGCGGGAGTACCGGGCGCCTCCTCCACAGCGCGAGTACCGTCCGGAGTACCGGCCAGCGCCGCGGGAGTATCGGGCGCCTCCTCCACAGCGCGAGTACCGTCCGGAGTGCCGGCCGGCGCCGCGGGAGTACCGGGCACCTCCTCCGCAACGCGAGTACCGCCCCGCGCCGGCGCCCCAGGCAGCGCCGCGTCAGGCGCCCGCTCCCCCTCCGTCGAGCAGCAAGGGGCACGGGCGCGGCCGCGGAAACAAAGGCTAGTTCCGAGGGTCCAAATCCCGACTTCCTCCGGGATTTCCTCTTCTCACACCGCGCCTCCGGGCGCGGTCTTTTTTTGTCCGGGCGGCGCCGGATCGGACTCCGCCGGAATCCGCCTTCGGACACACTCGCAATTACAATTCGGCGGAAATGAGCAGCCTTCGTGCTTCGACCGTCCTGGGCAGCGCCCTGTTCGTCTTCTACTGCACGGCGGTCGGCGTCTACCTCCTGCTGCGTCCCTGGACGGGCGGAGTCGGCGGCTCCGGATGGACGGGCTCCGGATTCTTCCGGGGTTTCATTTCGGGAATCGGCCTCGTGCACCTCTTTGCTGGAGCTGCCGACCTGAAGGTGCTTTCGGGCGAGCTCGCGGGCCCGCCGGCCGAAGCGACCCGGCCGTGAAACTCCTTTACGTCACGGACCGGAGCGCTGTGGGAGACGCAGCGTTCGAAGGGATCCTGGATTCGCTCCGCGGAGCAGAAGACCTGCTCGTCGAGCTCCGTGAAAGGGGTTCGACGGACCGGGAAGCGCTCCGCTGGGCTGGCGTCGCCCGGGAAAGACTCGGCCCCGGCGTCCCACTCCTCGTCAACCGGCGCCTCGACGTCGCGGTCGCCGCGGGCGCGGCCGGAGTTCACCTGCCCGCCGACGGGCTGCCGCTTTCCCGCGTTCGCGCCGCGGCCCCCCGCGATTTCCGGGTCGGCGCCTCGACGCACTCCCCGGAGGAAGCCGTTCGGGCGATCGAGGAGCGGGCCGACGTCGTCGTGATCGGTCCGGTCTTCGAAACCCCGTCGAAGACGGCGTACGGCGCGCCTCTCGGAACCCGTTCCCTGGCAGCGCTTCCCCCTCTGCGAACGCACGGTTCGGAGATCTACGCGATCGGCGGAGTCGGAGAATCTCGGCTGGAAGAGCTCTCCCGTTTCGGAGACCGGATCACCGGGGTGGCCGCCATTCGCCTGGTGCAGGAAGCGCGCGACCCCCGCGCCGTGGTCGACAGGGTCGCGGCGTTGTGAAGACGCTGGACCGGATCAAGCCCCTCGGCGAGCGGCTCCCCTACCTCGTCCGGAGACTCCTCGGGCCCGTCGCCCTGGCGGTCACGGTGGTCGCCCTGGTTCTGGTCTTTTCCACTTTCGGCGTTCCAACCCGCGACGCCCGCGAGCGGGACTACGGCGCGCTCGCGGTCGGCATCGCCATCGCGCTCGTCGTTACCCGCCTCCTCGACTACGTGTTCTTCGACGTCGCGTTCCGGCTGCGCCGCAAGGTGGCGGCGCCCGCGCTCCTGCGCCAGCTCGTGGGCCTCCTCGTTTTCGGGCTCGCGGTGGGGTTCCTGTTCCACGAGATGCTGGGGGTCGAGCTCACCGGCATGCTGGCGACGTCGGCCGTCCTGACGGTCGTCATCGGTCTCGCGCTCCAGGACACGCTCGGCAACCTCTTTTCGGGACTCGCCCTGCACCTGGAAAAGACCGTTCAGGTGGGCGACATGGTCCGCTCCGGCGAGATCTTCGGCACCGTCGAGCAAATGTCGTGGCGGGGGTTCAAGCTGCGGACGATGGAGGGTAACGTCCTCGTCATCCCGAACAGCGTGGCGAGCCGGGAGCGCCTCGAGGTGTTCCCGCGACCCGGACGGCCGATCGCGAGGACGGTCGAGGTGGGGCTCGAGTACAGCGTGCCGCCGGCGCAGGCGCGGGCGGCGCTCGAGGCGGCGGGACGCGACCTTCCGGGGATCGCGGCGTATCCGGAGCCGGTCGCGTACCTCAAGAGCTTCGGAGATTTCGCCATCAACTACGAGCTCCGATACTGGCTGGAGGACTACGCGAAGTTCCTGGAGCTCGACTCGCAGGTTCGGGAGCGCGTCTGGTATCGGCTGGATCGGGCGAACATCTCGATCGCGTTCCCGCTCATCCGGCAGTGGCAGTGGGCCGCCGGCCCTCTGAAGGCGACGGATCGGCGAGAGTCGATCGAGACCGCGATCTCGAACGTCGACCTCTTCGCCCTGCTCTCGGACGAAGCCCGCTCGCGGGTCGCGGTCGGCGCCCGCGAGAGACGGTTCGCGGCGGGAGAGACGATCGTCCGCGAGGGAGACCGCGGCTCCTCGATGTTCATCGTCCAGGCGGGACGGCTCGGCGTCTCCGCTCACGGCACGGTCGGCGAGAGCCAGAGACTCGCAGTTCTGGAGGCGGGAACCGCGTTCGGAGAGATCAGCCTGCTCACGGGCGAAACCCGGACCGCCACGGTCCGAGCGCTGACGGAGGCCAACTTGCTCGAGATCGACAAGGCCACGCTCGCTCCCATCCTCCGCGAGAACCCCTCGATCGTCGGCATGCTCGAGCTCACGATGAAGGAGCGCAGAAAAAAGGCCACCGACGCGCTCGAGGCGGCGAAGGGCGACACCGATCGAACGGAGGACCGGAATCCCCTTCGCCAGCGGATCGCGCGCTTCTTCGGGCTGAAGTGACGCGTTGAAGCTCCTTCTCGGCCTCGACCTGGCCGAGGTCGACCGGGTCGCCGCAGTTCTGGAGCGGTGGGGCGACCGGTTCCTGGACCGCGTCTTCCGGCCCGGAGAGATCTCGCGATCGCGGCGACACCTCCGCGCCCGGGCGGAACACGTCGCGGGACGCTTCGCCGCCAAGGAGGCCGCGATGAAGGCGCTCGGCACGGGCTGGCGCGGTCTCGCTTTCCGCGACATCGAGGTGGGCCGCGACGCGCGCGGCAAGCCGGTCCTCTCCTTTCACGGCCGCGCCCTCGCGCGCGCTCGGGCGCTTCGCGTTCTCGAAGCCGAAGTGTCGATCACCCACACGAAGTCGGTGGCCGCGGCCGTCGTCGCGCTGACGACCGAGGAGTAGCGCCGGCCGGAACTCCCTTACACCTGCTATCTTTCCGGGCTCGATCATGGCGACCCCGGAAGACGACAAGGCCGCTCTGAAGGCCACGCTGAACCTGCCGAAGACCGACTTCCCCATGAAGGCGGATCTTCCCCGGCGCGAGCCGGAGCGGCTCGCCGCCTGGGACCGGCTGGGCCTGGAAGCTGCAATCCGCGCCGCATCCGCCGGGCGCCCGCGCTTCATCCTCCACGATGGACCGCCTTACGCAAACGGCAACATCCACATCGGCCACGCCCTGAACAAGGTCCTGAAGGATTTCATCGTCCGGAGCCGGACGATGCTCGGTTTCGACGCACCGTACGTTCCGGGATGGGACTGCCACGGCCTCCCGATCGAGCGGAAGGTGGACAAGGAGCTGGGCGCGAAGAAGCGCGAGATGTCGGCGGTCGAGATCCGCCGGGCCTGCCGCGACTACGCGGAGCGATTCATCGGCATCCAGCGAGAAGAGTTCAAACGCCTGGGCGTCGGTGGACTGTGGGAACGGCCGTACACCACCATGAGCCACGACTACGAGGCGGAGATCGCAAGGGCGTTCGGCCAGTTCTACTCGAGGGGGCTCGTCTACCAGGCCCTGAAGTCCGTGCGGTGGTGTTTCGCGGACCAGACCGCGCTCGCGGAAGCGGAGCTCGAGTACGAGGAGAGGAGCGACCCCGCCATCGACGTGGCGTTCGAGCTCGAGCCCGGCGCCGCCCGCCGCTTCGCGAAGGATGGCGTTCCGGTCGAGACCTCCTCGCCCGTGTTCGCGCTGATCTGGACGACGACGCCCTGGACGATCCCTTCGAATATCGCCATCGCCGCACACCCGGACGAGACCTACCTGCTCCTGTCGGCCGGCGGTCGGCTCACGGTGGTTGCGGAGAAGCTCGCCGAGGGCGTCACCCGTCGGACGGGCTGGGGCGACGTCACGATCCTGGGAACCGCGAAGGGCTCGGACCTCGCCGGTCTGCATTACCGACACCCCCTGGCGCCGGAAATGCGCGGCGAGCTGACTCCCGAGGAGGAGGCGCGATCGTTCCGCTTCGTGCTCGGAGACTACGTGACGATGGACGCGGGCACGGGCCTCGTTCACACGGCGCCGGGGGCGGGAGAGGACGACTTCCAGACCGGCGTCCGCGAGAACCTCCCCGTCCTCTCGCCCGTCGACGAGGGCGGGCGATTCACGAGCGTGGCGAAGTACAGGGGACGCAAGGTCCTCGACGCGAACCCGGAGATCGTGGCGGACCTCGATGCGGCCGGCGCTCTGGTCCACTTCGACCCGGCGTTCCGGCACGAGTATCCCCACTGCTGGCGCTGCAAGAACCCGGTGATCTTCCGCGCCACGATCCAGTGGTTCATCCGGCTGGACGACCCGTCCGCGGACCTGAGGAGCCGCGCCCTCGATGCGATCCGGCGCGTGGCGTGGGTCCCGCCGTGGGGAGAGGCTCGGATCACGGGAATGGTCGAGAACCGGAGGGAGTGGGTGATCTCGCGGCAGAGGCGCTGGGGCTCGCCCATCACGCTCCTCTACGCGACCCGCGACGGCGCCCGCACCGTGTACCCCTGGGCGGACTCGGCGTCGGAGCAGCAGAAGTTCTTCGACAACGTCGTCGCGATCTTCCGGAACGAGGCCGCGGACGCGTGGTACGCGCGGCCGGCGACGGACTTCCTGCCGGAGGGGGCCGACCTGCGCGGGTTCGCACGGGAGGACTTCGTCAAGGAGACCGACATCCTCGACGTGTGGTTCGACTCGGGTGTCTCCCACGCCGCGGTCCTGCGGAAGGGGGAGTGGCCGGACCTCCGACGTGCCGAGGGCGAAATCCCCGCGGACCTCTACGTGGAGGGGCACGACCAGCACCGCGGCTGGTTCCAGTCGTCTCTGCTCACATCGGTCGCGCTGTACGGCGACGCCCCCTATCGCGGCGTCGTGACCCACGGATTCGTGGTCGACGTCTCTTCCGGAAAGAAAATGTCGAAGTCGGTCGGTAACGTCATCGAGCCGCGGGACCTCATCCCGAAGTACGGCGCGGACATCCTGCGGCTGTGGGTGGCGAGCGCCGACTATCGGGACGACGACCCGATCTCCGAGGAGATCCTCGCCCGCTGCGCCGAGGCGTACCGCAAGATCCGGAACACGGCGCGCTACCTGATCTCGAACCTCTACGACTTCGATCCCGCGACCGACGGCGTGGCGCCGGACGGGCTGCTCCAGCTCGACCGCTGGGCTCTTCAGCAGACTCGCCGGCTCGCGGCGCGCGTCTCCGATGCGTACGGGCGGTACGAGTTCCACGTGGTCTACCACTCGCTCGTCAACTTCTGCGCCACGACTCTCTCGTCCTTCTACCTCGACGTCCTGAAGGACCGGCTCTATGCGTCAGCCGCCGCGTCGCGGGAGCGCCGGTCCGCTCAGACCGCCATGTCCCGGATCGGCCGCGCGATCGCGACTCTCGCGGCTCCCGTCCTTCCCTTTACCTCCGAAGAAATCTGGGAGGCGCTGCCCGGCGCGAAGGAACAATCGGTCCACGTGACGCGTTTCGACCGGCTGGATGACCTGCCGGAAGACGAAGTCCCCGAGGAAGCCTGGGATCGCCTCATGAAGCTGCGGGAAGAGGCCTCCCGGCTGCTGGAGAACGCCCGGAGGGAGAAGACCATCGGCTCATCCCTCGAGGGCGCCATCGTCCTGACCGCTAACGAAGCGCTGGACGCGGACCGCAAGGCCACGGACTCGGAGGGGGCAGGTCTCGCGAACCTCTTCATCGTTTCGGAAACGGTGCTCGATCCCTCCGGCGCGAGCGGCGACGGTTGGGTTCCCTCGACGACGTATCCCGGCCTTTCGCTCCGGTTCCAGAAGGCGCGGGGCCGGCGCTGCGACCGGTGCTGGAAGGTGACCCCCGAGGCCGACGGAGACGGGCTCTGCGAGCGGTGCCGCGAGGCTCTGCAGTCGCTACCGGGAGAGCCCGCCGGAGTCGCTCGATGAGCTACTTCCCCCGCCTGCGGGAGAGCGCGATCTATCGAGGCGCGTACTTCCTGGTTTCGCTCGCCGTGCTGCTCCTCGACCAGTGGACGAAGGGGATCGTCATGCGGACGTTCCAGGTCCACGAGTCGCGCGAAGTCATAGCGGGCCTCTTCGACCTGACGTACGTGCAGAACAGCGGCGCGGCCTTCGGGCTCTTCGCGTCCGTGGACTCCAACATCAAGGCCATCGTGCTGAACAGCGTCGCGGTCCTGGTCTTTCTGATCGTGACCGGATACGCGCTGCGCTCGTCGCACAAGAGCGTCCGGCTCCAGCTGGGGCTGGCGCTCATCCTCGGCGGCGCCGTGGGCAACCTGCTCGACCGGGTGCGCTTCACCTACGTCGTGGACTTCCTGGACTTCTCCATCTCCGGTCACCACTGGCCCGCGTTCAACGTGGCGGACTCCGCGATCTGCGCGGGGGTCGCCCTGCTCTTCCTCGACATGCTCCAGCGGGAAGACGACGAGGCTCTGCCCGTCAACCACTGAGATGTTTCCCAGGCTCATCCAGATCGGCTCGTTCTACCTCCCGACGTACGGCGTCATCCTGGCGATCGCCTACCTGGTGGGAATCTGGATGCTCCGCCGGAAGGCGCGGGACGAGGGCCTCCCCGAGCAGAAGATCTTCGACTTTTCGCTCTACGTCCTGGCGGCTGCGATCCTGGGAGCGAAGGCCCTTCTCGTCATCGTCGAGTGGAAGCACTACGCGAGCAATCCCCGCAGCCTCGTCGAGGTCCTCCGCTCCGGAGGCGTCTTCTACGGAGGCTTGATCGCCGCGACGACCGTCGGGATCTGGTACATGAAGAAGCACCGGCTCCCGGCCTGGAAGATCGCGGACATGGGCGCCCCCTCGATCGCGCTCGGCGAAGCCATCGGACGGTGGGGATGCTTCGCGGCCGGGTGCTGCTACGGAAAGCCGACCGACGGGCCGCTCGGTGTCCGTTTCAGCGATCCTTTCGCGCACGACGCAGTCGGAACACCGCTCGGCGTGCCTCTCCATCCCACGCAGATCTACCTTTCCCTGAACGCCTTTCTGATCTTCGTGATCCTCCAGTGGGCGTACCGGCGGCGGACGTTCGACGGCGAGGTCTTCTGGCTCTACATCCTCCTTTACGCGATCACCCGCGGTCTCATCGAGAACTTCCGCGGCGACTCGGTACGCGGCTTCCTCATCCCCGGTGTGCTGTCGACCTCCCAGTTCATCGGGCTGATCGCGGCCGCGGCTGCCGTCGGGATGCTCGTCTTCTCTCTCGCCGGCGCCGCGCCGAGGCGTGATCCGCCGGTTTCGAATCGGAGTCCCCTCCGAGGGCACGCGTCTCGACCTCTTCCTGGTATCTGCCTGCTCGGACCTCTCCCGGTCCCGGATCCAGAAGCTGATCGGAGAGGGCGCCGTCCGGCTTTCGGGCGTGCCGGCCAAGCGCTCGCACGTGGTCCGCGCCGGCGAGGACGTCGAGGTCGACGTCCCGGAACCTCGCGTCGCATCGATCGAGGCCGAGCCGATTCCGCTGTCGATTCTGTACGAGGACGAGCACATTCTCGCGATCGACAAACCCGCGGGGCTCGTGGTCCACCCGTCGCCCGGCCACGCTTCCGGAACCCTCGTGAACGCGCTCCTCCACCACGTGCGCGACCTGGCGGGCATCGGGGGCGAGCTGCGTCCCGGGATCGTCCACCGGCTCGACAGAGACACGACCGGGGTCCTGCTCGTCGCGAAGACCGACCGAGCGCACGCGTCGCTCTCCCGTCAGATGAAGAAGCGGCTGCTCCGCAAGGAGTACCTGGCCCTCGTCGCGGGTTTTCCGCGCGTTCGGAAGGGCGAGGTCGCCCTGCCCATCGGCCGCGATCCCCGTGACCGGAAGAAGATGAAGGCCTTCCGCAACTCGGAGATCGCGCCGACGGGCGCGAGGGAGGCCCGGACTCTCTACGAGATCGAGCGGGAGTGGCCCGATCTGCGAATGGCGCTCCTGCGTTGCCGTCTCGTCACCGGGCGAACCCACCAGATCCGCGTCCACCTCGCGGCGTCGGGCCTGCCGGTCGTCGGGGATCCGGTCTACGGGCGCGCGCGCTTCGACCAGGTGCGCGACGCGCAGGCGAGGCGAGCGCTGGAGGAGTTTCCTCGACAGGCCCTGCACGCCGAGCGACTCGGCCTTCGGCACCCCGAGACCAACGAGGAGATGGAGATCGTCGCGCCGATCCCGCCGGACCTGGGCGGGCTGATCGCGCTGCTTCCCGCGACCTAGGCCGCTTTCTTCCTCGGGACCACGACGACCGGCGGAATCTCCTGCCGGCGAACCTCCGCGTTGAAGTCGGCGAGATCCTTCCCGAGGATGCCGTCGAGCTCCCGGACGATCCCCGCGAGCTGCGCCGAGACCTCCTTGTAGTATGTCCACGCGGAGTCCGTCGGCTTCGCATCCGCGGACGCCGCCGCGTAAGCAATGCCGATCAGCTGGTGGTCGAGCGCCGGCGGGAAGTTCAGCACGTCCTGGTTCGCTTTCACCTCGGGGTTGACGAGCTTCTTCTCGATCGCAGTCAGCTTCTCCGAGAGAGCCTTCCCCTTCTCTTTCAGCGCCGTTCCCTTGCCGAGCTTCTCGGCCCGATCGCCGATCGTCTGGACCTGCGCCTTCACGTCCCGGATCCGGCCGACGGCGTCGTGCGTCTCCTCGATCCGGTCCCGGACGTCGGAGAGGAGGGCGAACTGGCTCTTCAGATCCGCATCGGTTCCGAGGACGTCCGGGTGCCGGCGAACCTCGATCGGGCGAGTGAGCGTCTCTCCCGCGTACTGAAGGCGAACGGAGTAGGTGCCGGGCGCGACGCGGGGTCCCTCTCTCGATCCCCACACGACCGCTTTCGGAATGAGCGCGGGCTTGAGAATCCGCATGTCCCACGCGAGACGGTTCAGACCCGCCTTCGGCTCCAGAGGTTTGTCGGCGTCCTCGTCCGGGGCCGGGGAGCCGGCAGGCAGACCGATATCTGTCGGCTCTTTCTTTTCGGAGGAGTAGGTTCGTAAAACCTTCTGCCCGTCCAGGATTTCGATGGTCAGCGGCTGCTTGTCGCCCGGTTTCTCCCTCAGCCAGTAAGACACGACCACGCCTCCCGGCGGGTTCTTGCCGGCTGCTCCACCCGAGCCTTCGTCGTCGTCGTCGCCGCCACCCAGGCGGACGGCCGGCCGCGGCGCAAACAAGTGCACCCGCCCGCGGGCGAGCTCGGGGTTGTAGCCGTGGAGCGGGGTCAGGTCGTCGAGGATCCAGAACGAACGACCCTGCGTCGCGACGACGAGGTCCTTCTCCTTGACGACGAGATCCGTGATCGGAACGACCGGCAGGTTGAGCTGGAAAGGCTGCCAGTGGCTCCCGTCGTCGAAGGAGACGTAGAGGCCGGTCTCGGTTCCGGCGTAGAGAAGGCCGCGGCGGGAGGGGTCTTCGCGGACGACGCGCGTGAAGGCGCTGGCCGGGATGCCGTCATCGATCCTCGCCCACGTCTTCCCGTAGTCGTTCGTCTTGTAGAGATACGGGCGGAAGTCGTCCCACTTGTACATCGTCGCCGCGACGTAGGCGGTCCCCTTGTCGCGCGGAGACACGTCGATCGAGTTCACCTGAATCCACTCCGGCATCCCCTTCGGCGTGACGTTCTGCCAGTTCTTTCCCCCGTCCCGGGTGATGTGCATGAGACCGTCGTCCGTCCCGACCCAGATGGTCCCCGCTTCGTGCGGCGATTCCACGACCGCGAAGATCACGTCGTAGACCTCGACGCCCGTGTTGTCGCGCGTGATGGGGCCACCGGAGTACCCCTGCTTGGACTTGTCGTTGCGGGTCAGGTCGGGACTGATCTCCTCCCAGGACTGCCCCTCGTCGCGGCTCCGCAGGAGAACCTGGGCAGCGTGGTAGAGAACGTTCGGATCGTGCGGCGAGATCACGATCGGCGCGTTCCACTGGATGCGGTACTTGAGGTCCTTCGGCGCCTGCCCGATCGCCATCTGCGGCCACGCCATGATCTGGCGCGACTGCCCGGTCCTGTGGTCGTATCGGGTGATCGACCCGCCGTAGCAGCCGGCGAAGACCACGTCCGGGTTCTTCGGCTTCGGCGCGATCCAGCCGCTCTCGCACCCCCCCACCGAGTGCCAGTCCGTGATGTCGATCCCGCTCCCCCGGCTGCGCGAAGGGATCGCGACGGTCGAGTTGTCCTGCTGTGCGCCGTAGACCCAGTAAGGGAACCGGTCGTCCGTGGTGACCCGGTAGAACTGGGCCGTCGGCTGGTTCATGATCGACGACCACGTCGCGCCCCCGTTGAACGTGACGTTCGCGCCGCCGTCGTTCGATTCGATCATCCTCTGCGGGTCGTCCGGGTCGACCCAGAGGTCATGGTTGTCGCCGTGGGGCACGGGGATGCCGTTGAACGTCTTGCCGCCGTCGTTCGACCGGTAGAACCCGGTGTTCAGAGCGTAGACGGCCTCGGGGTTCTTCGTGTCGGCGTAAATTCGCGTGTAGTACCACGCGCGCTGACGCAGCTTGTTCTCGGAGTTGACGCGCGTCCACTTCTCCCCACCGTCGTCAGATCGGTACACGCCCCCCTTGTCCTTCGATTCGATGAGGGTCCAGACCCGATCGGGGCGGACCGGCGAGACCGCAATCCCCACCTTGCCGACGATCCCCTCGGGCAGACCTTCCGTCAGCTTCTTCCACGTGTCGCCACCGTCGGTCGTCTTCCAGATTCCACCCTCGGGGCCTCCGGAGACGAGCGCCCATGGCTTTCGGTGCACCTGCCAGAAGCCGGCGTAGAGGATGCGCGGATTGGTCGCGTCCATCACGAGGTCCGACGCGCCGGTCTTGTCGCTGACGAAAAGGATCCTGTCCCACGTCTTGCCGCCGTCCTTCGAGCGGTAGATCCCCCGCTCGGGATTGGACCCCCACACGTGTCCGAGCGCGGCGACATAGACGAGGTCCGGGTTCTTCGGGTGCACGCGCACGCGGGCGATCTGGTAGGTCTTCTGGAGGCCCACGTTCTTCCACGTCTTGCCGGCGTCGGTCGACTTGTAAACGCCGTCTCCATGCGAGACGTTGCCGCGGATCGGCGCCTCACCCATCCCGGCGTAGATCACGTTGGGGTCGGACTCGGCGATGCCCAGACCGCCAACCGAGCCGGTCTTGAAGTCCTTGTCGGACATCGGCTCCCAGTTCGAGCCTCCGTCGACCGTCTTCCACACCCCGCCGCCGCACGCGCCCTGGTAGTAGACGAGCGGCTGTCCGCGGACTCCCGCGACTGCCGTCACGCGCCCGCCTCGATAGGGACCGATGTTTCGAAACTCGAGGCCGTCGTAGAGCTTCGCCACGGTCGAGCGGTCACCCGCCTTTTCGGGTGCTGCCTTCGTCGCCGCGGTGGCGGCGCCGGGAAGGAGCAGCAGGAGCACGACGCACAGACTCCGGACAGTCGTCATGGAAACCTCCTGGATTTTCGACTCGGTCTCGATGCGGCGCGTATCTTATCGGCCCGACCGCGCCGCCGACGCCCGTTGACAGCCGGACACTCGTCCGCTTTTCCCGGCGGACATCCGTCAACCACGGCGGGACGCTCGCCCTGGAGCGACGACCCGGCGGTGGAACGGCGGTGACGTGCACGATCCCGGCGCCCCCGGAGGTCGGGCGCGCCGGCCCGTGAAGGGCTAGGTTCCGACCGGCGTCGAGAAGTCGGAATCCTCCGGCGCCGTCCGCGCCATCGTCTGAACCGGCGCCCGATCGCCCCGCGCGTACTTCTCGAGTCCCGCCGCGAGTGCTTCGACCGCGAGCCCGAGGTCGTGCTCGTTCAGAACGTACGCGATACGCACCTGGTCGGCGCCCAGCCCCGGGGTCCCGTAGAACCCGCGCGCCGGGGCGACCATGACGGTGGCGCCCTGGTGCTGGAAGTCGGTGAGCATCCAGCTCGCGAAGTCATCGCCGTCGGCGATCGGCAGGCGGGCCACGAAGTAGAAGGCGCCCTCGGGCTGCGTGAGAAACACTCCCGGAATCTTTCGCAAGCCCTCGTAGAGGACGTTGCGGCGGCGCTCGTACTCGATCACCAGGTCCGCGAAGTAGCTCGCCGGAAGATCGAGCGCCCCGACCGCCATGAACTGCGCGAGCCCCGGGGGCGAGAGCCGCCCCTGGGCCATGCGGAGACTCGCGCGGTGGACATCTCGGTTGCGCGTCGCCAGGCAACCCAGCCGGATGCCGCAGGCGCTGTACCTCTTCGAGAGGCTGTCCACCACGACCACGGTCTCATCGGCTCCCTCGAGGTCGAGGGCGCTCACCGTGCGGCGGCCGTCGTAGACGAACTCGCGATAGACCTCGTCGCAGACCAGGAAGAGGCCGCGGTCTCGGCAGAAGTCCGCCACCATGCGCAGCTCCTCCGGCGAGTAGACCGTCCCGGTCGGGTTGTTGGGATTGCAGAGGAGGACCATGCGGGTCCGGGGAGTGCACGCGCGCTCCCACTCCTCGCGGGGAGGCAGGTGGAACCCGTCCTCCACGCGCGTGGTCAGGGGCACGAGGCGGACGCCGGCCATCGCCGCGAAGGCGGAGTAGTTCGTGTAGAAGGGCTCCACCAGGAGGGCCTCGTCCCCCGCGTCGGCGCAGGCGAGAAACGCGAACAGGATCGCCTCGCTGCCGCCGGTCGTCGCGATGAGCTCCTCGGCCGAGAGAGAGATCCCGAGCCGCCGGTAGTACTCGGAGAGATAAGCCAGGTACTCCGGAGTGCCCCCCGAGGGCGTGTAGGCGATCACCCGGTCGGGGTACCGGGCGAGCCTTTCCCGCATCGGCGCCGGGGTCTCCAGGTCCGGCTGCCCGATGTTCAGGTGGAGAACGCGAACGCCCCTCCGCTTCGCCTCGTCGGCCAGCGGCATGAGCCGCCGGATTGGCGACGCGGGCATCCGGTCGCCCCGAGCGGACACGCGAGGGCGCGCTCCAATCGATTCGGCCAGTGCGCTCTCCGTCTTCACGACCGCTCGCGAATCAGATCTCGTCGGTCTCGTGCGTGTCGATCTGCGCCCGCTGCAAGCGCCCCGAGAAGTCAACGTAGATGGACTTCCACTCCGTGAACACTTCCAGGCCCGCGATCCCGGCCTCCCGGTGCCCGTTGCCCGTGTTCTTGACGCCGCCGAACGGCAGGTGCACTTCGGCGCCGATCGTCGACGAGTTCACATAGAAGATGCCGGTCTCGAACTCGCGCATTGCGCGGAAGGCCCTCTCGACGTCGCGGGTGTACACGGAACCCGAGAGCCCGTACTCGACGGAGTTGGCGACCCGGACTCCCTCCTCGAACGACGACACCGGGATCACGGTGGTCACCGGGCCGAAGATCTCCTCGCGAGAGATCCGCATCTCCGGGGTTGCGTGGGCGAAGACCGTCGGCGCAAAGAAGAAGCCTCGCGCGAGGTCCCCTTCCTCGAGCTTCTCGCCGCCGCACATGAGGGTCGCGCCTTCGCGCTTGCCGATGTCGACATATCGGGCGACCGTCTCGCGCTGCCGCTCCGAAACGCAGGGACCCATCTGCACGCCGGGGTCGAGGCCGTTTCCGACCCGGAGCGCCCTCGTGCGGGCCACGAGCTTGTCCACGAACTCGCCGGCCACGTCCTCGTGGACGAGCAGCCGCGAGGAGGCGGTGCACCGCTGGCCGCTCGTTCCGAACGCGCCCCAGACGGCGCCCTCGACCGCGAGGTCGACGTCGGCGTCCTCCAGCACGAGGATCGCGTTCTTTCCCCCCATCTCGAGGTGAAGGCGCTTGAAGGTCGGGGCCGTCGCGGAGGAGATCCGCCGGCCGACTTCGGTGGACCCGGTGAAGGAGACGACCTTGACGTCGGGGTGGGTGACCAGGGGATCTCCCACTTCACCCCCCGAACCCATCACGACGTTGAAGACGCCGGGGGGCAGCCCGGCCTCCTCGTAGACGCGCGCCAGGGCCACGACCGACGCGGGCGTATCCGTCGCCGGTTTGATCACGATGGTATTACCGGCGATCAGCGCGGCCATGGACTTCCACGCCGGGATCGCCATCGGGAAGTTCCAGGGCGTGACGAGCGCACACACGCCCACCGGCTGTCGAATGCACATGGCGAACTTGTTCGGCAGCTCGGAAGGGGTCGTGAACCCGAACAGCCGCCGGCCCTCGCCGGCCGCGAGGTACGCCATGTCGATGGCTTCCTGGACATCCCCGCGGGTCTCGGCGAGGACCTTCCCCATCTCGCGGGTCATGAGCCGGGCGAGGTCTTCCTTGTCGCGTTTCAGGATTTCGCCCGCGGCGAAGAGGATCTCCGCCCGCCGGGGCGCCGGCATGTCGCGCCACGCGGGGTAGGCCTCGCGCGCGGCGGCGACGGCGGCCTCGACGTCCTCCCGGCCGCTCTCCGGAAAGACCCCGACGAGGTCGTCGCGGTCGGCGGGATTCCGGTTCTCGAACGTCCGGCCGGACGACGAGGGCAACCACTCCCCGCCGATCAGGTTGCCCTGGAGGCCGACTGCGGTCTCGGTCGTCATCCGCCGGTTCCCGGGGGCGAGACCGGGCGACGCACCGCATCGTCGGGCTTGGGAGGCGTCGTTTCGGGACGGGGCGGAACGACCGGCGGCCGCTTGGCTTCCTCGGTCCGGGAACCCGACAGCGGTCGCGTCGCGGCGTCGCTCGGCATGACGACCCGGCCCTGGATCTGCGCGCCCTCCGCCATGACGATCCGCGGCGCGTGAACGTTTCCCTGCACGCGGCCGGTCGGTAGGAGCTCAGCTCTCTCGGTCGCCATGACCTGGCCGTGCACGCGCCCGCCGATGATCACCGACTTCGCCTGGACGTCGCCCTCGACCTCGCCTCCGGCGTTGACGACGACCTTGCGGTCGACGCGGATCTTTCCCTCGAGCCTCCCGTTGACCACGAGGTCCTCGTCCCCCGAGACATCCCCGACGATCCGGAGCCGCGAGCCGAGGACGGTCGTGGCCGTGGCCGCGGACGAGGCCGATGAGGCCGCAGGGCTGGCTGTGGCCGCCGGTGTCGGCGGCGCGTGAGGGACCCGTTCCGGGGGTGTGGAAACGGGCGGGGGGACGGTCGGAGAGGGCTGGGGAGACGGGGGTGGGTCGGCTTTTCCGAAGAAGGACAAGGTCTACCTCCCGAAAGAAAGAAAAGCAGTATAGCCCTGGAATCGACCCTCGGTTCGCTCGAAACCCACGACGAAACCCGACCACTCGGGAGGATGAGGGACTTACAACGCGTCGCGGAGCTTCCAGAGTCATCTCGTGTGGTCGTAGGCCTCGGTTCCGGACTCTTTTCGGACTCTTCGGAACTGCCGCTAGCCGGCCGTCCCGGCGGCCTTCGCGGGAAGCCGAACGAGCAAGGCCCACGCCGGCCGTGCGCGACTTCGCCAGCGGCACGACCGCGAACCCCCTCGGCCCGACGTTCATGCCGGTCCCGCTCCTTCCTCTCGGCGGTCGTGAACGCGGCGAGAGCGAGATCCCGGACGCTTCGTCGCTCCGTTGAGCGGGAAGGGGTAACCTCGTCCAATCAATGAGAGGAGAGTCCGATGACCAGAAAGAAGAAGACGACCACTGGCAAACGCAAGGGCACAAGACTGACGGTCAAGACGCCCGTTCGGGATCTGGATGTTAAGAACAGTGCCCGGAAGGTCAAGGGAGGACTTAAACAAAACAAAGCAGCATCTCCGTTCACAGTCTGAAGCGAAGCAGACTCCGCAATGGCCTCCCTCGGCCACGACGCGCACGAACGAACGCTACGCGGGGGGCTCCCAGGTCTCTGAAGAGTTGGAGCGGGCAACGGGGTTCGAACCCGCGACATCCAGCTTGGGAAGCTGACGCTCTACCAGCTGAGCTATGCCCGCGCGGCCCCGAAATATAGCGGAACCCGGAGGGTCAGGCAATTTCCCCGCGGGGTCAGAGGGAAACGGCGGGGGACGCGACCCGCAGCAGACGGAACTTCGACGAGAGCCGCGGCAGCCGTATCTTCGCAAAGAGGTGACCGTTGACGAAGAGCACCGGGATCGAGTCGCCGTAGCGGCGCGCGAGGTCGGCGTCGGAGTCCACGTCGACGACGGTCCACTCGTGCGGCCGGTCGCCCAGAAGCGCGTTCACCTCCCGGCGCATCTCGTCGCAGAGGTGGCAACCCGGCCGGGACATCAGCGTCAGTTCGATCACGCCGACTCCGGCGCCGGCTGGGGCGTTCTCACGACGCGGATGACGTAGTCGAATCCGGAGAGGATGGTCGCCGTCGCGGCAGCCCCGAAGGCGACCCACAGCACCGACCCGGGCCAGCTCCAGACGTTCGCGCACAGGACGAAGAGGACCGTGACGATGAGCGTGACCGTCGCAACCTTTCCGAGCCAGGACGGAGGAAACCGGCGCTTGTTGGAGGAGAGGATGAGGAGCAGGGCCACCAGCATGAGGAGGATGTCCCGGGAGATGACGAGGACGGCGAGCCAGACGGGGATCTTGACGACTGCGGGATACGACGGGATCGCGAGAAAGAGGTAAGAGCTCATCAGGAGCAACTTGTCCGCGATCGGGTCGAGGTATGCGCCGAGCGCCGAGTTCATATTGAACCGTCGAGCCAGATAACCGTCGACGCCGTCGGAGATTCCCGCCGCGACGAAAAGGATGAGAGCGATCCCGAACCTTCCTTCCGCGATCGACAGGAGAAAAAAGGGCAGCGTCGCCAGCCGGAGGAGGGTGATGAAGTTCGGGAGCGTCCAGAGACCCTTCACTTCCGGCGGCCGCTCTCCCCTTTCCGCGGAGCGGCGGGCGGCGACGGCTTACCCGGCGCCGCTTTGCCCTTGCCCTCGTCGGTCACGTCCGTCGAGGCGTCCGTCCCGGAAATCGGCTTGCGAGTCCCGGAGGGAGTCGTGCGGAGCGGCTCGTCGCGGATCCAGACGGACGATCCCCGCGCCCGGATGAGGGAACGCTCCGCGAACTGCCGCAGGAGGCGGGTCACGGTCTCCCGGGAGGCGCCGATCGAGTTGGCAATCACCTGGTGGGTCGGGCGCGAAACGGAGTACCAACCGTCTTCCCCGAGGCTGCCCGACTCCCGAGCCAGGCGGAGCAGGTAGCCCGCGAGCCTTCCGCCCACGTCGAGAAGGACGAGGGACTCGATCATGTCGTTCGCGCGCCGCAGCCGCCCGGAGAGGGTGGAAAGGATCCGGCGCGCGATCGTGAAGTCGTCCGCCATTACGTCGAGAAAATCCTTCCGCCGGAGAACCGCGAGCTCCGAAGCGCCGAGCGCCGAGACCGACGCGCTTCTCGCCTCGTTGTCGAAGAGCGCCATCTCGCCGAAGAAGTCGCCGGCCTTCAGGTGCGTCAGAACGACTTCCCGTCCGTGCTCCGAGTCCACGAAGACCTTGACCTGACCCCGGACGATCACGAAGAAGAGGTCGCCCGGCTCGTCCTCGCGGAGAATCGACTCCCCGGTCGTGTACGTCCGGCTGGTTGCCACGCGGGAGAGCGCGTCGAGGTGGGCGGGGTCGAGCTCCGAGAAGATCGCGACCCGGCGGAACAACGCTGAATCGATCACTCGAGATCCCCCTTTCCCTTCCCGGTGGCCAGAACGCGGACTCGGTCGAGCCCCCGCGTGAACTCGCGGCCGGACACCGTGGACTTCTCCGACTCTTCCAGCAGGCCGCACTGGACGGCGGCTTGAACCGCTTCGACCCCCGACTTTCCGGACTCGGCCCCTTCCAGGCAGCTCGGACGGACTCCCGAGCTCACGACCTCGAGGAGCCGCAGAAGCATTCTCGCCTCGGTGCGTCGCGTCAGGGCGCCGTCGGGGCGGGCCCGGTGCGTCTTCCGGTCCACGTCGAGGAGCCCGAGCGAGACCGCGCGCAGGATGGCGCGCGTGTCGCGGCGTGAGACGGCGTCGCTCGCGATGACGCTCGTGGTCACCCGGGCCTCCCGGATTTCGGGAAACATCCACCAGACGAGCGCCGCCGCGCCGGCTCTCGTCAGCCGTTCGGATCGTGCCGCCTCGCGCTCCGGGGCCGGCCAGTTCGAGGCGCGGAACGCCATCCGCGCTTCCCCGGCGCGCTCCCGGTAGCGCGGGTCGTGACGCGAAAGAGCGTCGAGCACCGACACCGCGAGCCCCGGATCCTTCTCGATCGCGAGGTCGGCCAGCTTCTCCTGGATGGCCACGTTCTTCGGCTCCAGGCGGTACGCCTCCCGGAAACGCTCGAAGGCTCGGTCGCGGTTCCCCCCCGAAAGCTCGATCTCGCCGGCGAGAGCGTGAAGCTCCGCGTCGCCCGGATCGATCTCGATCGCACGGTCGATCCGCCCGCGCGCGTCCGGAAATGTCGGGTCCTTCGAGCCGGCGGATGCCGACTTCTTCAGCGCCTGTACGGCCTCGGCCTTGAGGTCGTCGGAGCGGTCCCGGATCTGGGAACGACCGCGGGAACGCGCCGCAGCGCGCGCGTAGAGCTCGTGCGCCTCGAAGACCTGCCCGGAACGGGCGTGGGCTTCGCCGCACGCGACGAGCAGCGGTACGGTCGGAGCCGGCCCGGCGAGCGCTTCGCGACAGCCGGCGAGAGCCCCGGGCAGGCGGCCGCGCAGGACCCGGCTTTCGATCAAGCCGATCTCGGCGGCGCGACTCGGGTGCCCGGTCCGCGCTCGGGAGAATTCCGCTTCGGCTGCGACGGCGTCCCCGGCGGCGAGGGCGGCCCAGCCGCTCTCGACCCCGTCCGGAAAGGGGCCCGGCAGCTCTTCCCGGGGATCGAGGGGAAACTTGTCACTTCTCCCGACTCTCCCGGGAGGCGCCCCGCCGCCGCGCTGGCTGGTGCACGCCACGGGCAGGAAGAGGGAGGCGCCGAGAAGAGCACCGACCAGAGCGCGCCGGAGAACGAGCGCAGAGCGGGGCGAGAATTGAAAAGGGTCGGGGCGAGGGACGATTCCGCCGGCCCTGGGCGCGAATCGCCGGACCATCGTCACGAGGTGGGCGGGAGAGTCTCCGCTCGGATCGAAGCGATCGCATGCTTGTAGATCATCTCTTCGTGGCCGTCGACTTCGAGAACGAGAGCGAACTTGTCGAATCGCCGCAACCTTCCCATCCGCTCCTCTCCCGAGGTGAGCCGGACCGTGATTTCGGTGTTGTCCTTCCGAAGGTTGTAGAAGAAGGAGTCCTGGACGTTGATCGGGGCCTTGTTCATTCGGTTTTCTCCGGCTCGGCGCTCCGGTCGAGCAGCTGGAGGATTATCGGGAGTGATTCTTCGGGCGTAACCCGGATCGCTTCCCGTTCGCGCGCCAGCCACGTCTTCTGACGCTTGGCGAGGCGTCTCGTGGCCGCCACGATCTCTCTCTGCGTCTCCTCCCTTCCCGCGCGACCTGAGATCCAGCGAGCCACCTCACGATATCCGATGGCGCCAAAAGCATTCGATTCGAGGGGAAGACCGCTTCGGACCAGCTGGCGGACTTCTTCGTCCCACCCTCCGTCCATCATCCTGCGAACTCGACTATCGATCCTATCATAGAGGTCCCGGCGCGACGGCTCGATGACCACCTTGATCACGCGCCACTTTCCGCTCCAATCGTCCGTTCGCGTGCGTCGATCGGACGCCCGCGCACCGCTCGTGAAGAGGATCTCCAGAGCGCGCAGCGTGCGGCGGAGGTTGCGAGTCGGAATTCGCGACGCGGCGACCGAGTCGTTCAACTCGAGGACCCGATGGGCTCGTTCCGCGCCGCGCGCCGTCGCCCACGCCACGAGACCGTTCCTCAGTCCGGGATCCGGCGCCTCGTCCGCAGGCAGGCCGTCGAGCAGCGCCGAAACGTAAAAGCCGCTGCCCCCGCAGACGATCGGCAGCCGGCCGCGGTCCGTGATTTCCGCGATCGCCACGCGGGCCTCCGCCGCCCAGCGTCCCGCCGAAAACGTCTCGAGCGGGTCCGCGACGTCGATCAAGTGGTACGGGAGCTCGACCCGCCGCTGCCGGGAGGGTTTCGCGGTGCCGACGTCGAGCCCGCGATAGACGGCGAACGCGTCGGCCGACACGATTTCTCCGGAACGGCGCCGGGCGATCTCCTCCGCGATCTCCGTTTTCCCGGCGGCCGTCGGACCCAGGAGAAAGAGGAGCGGCGGGCGGTTCGGGCCCGCTGCGGCCGCGCTCACTCGAGCCCCCTCCAGGCGAGCCGCGTGGCCTCCGGCGTGAGCTCCACGCGGACGTCGGAGAGCCGGTCGGTGCGGAGGACCGGCACGCGGTGGGATTCGAGTGCCCGGAGAGTTTCGGGAGCCGGGTGACCGAAGCGATTCTCGCGGCCGCACGAGAGAATCGCGACGCGGGGACGGACCGCTTCCAGGAAAACGGGTAAGGTCGACGTGCGACTGCCGTGGTGCCCGACCTTGAGGAGGTTCGCGGAGACATCTTCTCCCCGCTCGACGAGCGCATCCTCCGTCGAAGTCCCGGCATCTCCGGTCAGCAGGGCCCTGCGACCTCCCCGCTCGAAGATCGCCACGACCGACTGGTTGTTGACCGGGTCCACCTTGCGCGGGAGGCCCCCGGAATGGAGCACGGTGAGACGCGCGTCGGGCAGGGCAAGGACCCGTCCGGTCGCCAGGACTTCGACGGGCACTCCGGCGCTGCGCGCCGCCGCGCGCAGTCGTCCGAAGAGCGACGACTCGTCGGCGCCCGCGGACAGCCACACTTTGCCGACCGGGAGCTCCTCCACCACGGCGAGGAGTCCGAGAACGTGGTCGGCGTGGGGATGCGTCGCCAGAACCCGGTCGAGACGCGTGACTCCGCGATCGAGCAGCTTCGGCAGCAGCCGTGTCCTTCCGAAGTCCGCGGCCTCGAGGTCGAACGGACCACCGCCGTCGACCAGCAGCGTCCTCCCCGCCCACCGGACGAGAATCGAATCTCCCTGACCGACGTCGAGCGCCTCGACCGAAAAGCCGCGCTCGGGGCCTCGGGGTCCGGGGCGGACCGCCAGCCCGAGGAAGAGGAGCGCGGAGAGGATGGCAGACGGCACGCGCAGCCGGATCGGTCCGCGTGCGGCGGCGAGCGTCAGGCCGCCCACGGCGATAACTCCGGACAGAGAGGGCGTCGTCCGAAGAAACGCCATGCCCCCCGCGCGATCGGCCACGTACTCCAGGGCGCGCGAGCCGAGTCCGAAGAGCGCGGCCGGCGCTGCCGCCGGCAGACCCACGGCGAACAGAACTAGAAGTACAGTTCCGAGCGCGATCAGGCCGGCGGAGAGCGGGATCGCGAGCGGCGCGGTGACCCAGGCTCCGGTCGCCACCACGTTGAATCGCCAGAACACGACGGGAGCCGTCGCGCACTGCGCGGCCAGCGAGGTGGCCAGGCCCTCGAAGAGCCAGCCCGGCCGGACCGGAAGGCGCCGTCGGATCGGTTCGGTCAGGAGCGCGATCCCGCCGACCGCAGCGAACGTCAGCACCGTGCCGATCGAGTAGATCTGGCGGGGGTCGGCCAGGAAGAGAACGAGCGCGGAGAGGCCGAGTGCCTGGGCCGCCGGTATCGGGCGCTCCAGGAGGCGCGCCGCGAGGAACACGGCGACGACGAGTCCCGCGCGGATGGCGGGAGGATTTGCGCCACCCACGAGGACGAACAGGAACACCGAGGCGAGCAGGACCGCGTCCCGGCGCTTCCCCCCGACGCGCGCGAGGCGCAGGCCGGCGAGGACCAGCCCCGCGGCGAGACCGACGTGCAGGCCGGAGACCACGAGGAGATGGTAAAGCCCGCCGCGCCGGTAGCTCGCCACCATGCCCCGATCGAGCTGCGAGGTCCGTCCCAGGAGCAGCGCAGCGAGCGGGCCGCGGACGTTGCGATCGAACTCCTCTCCGCGAGAGCCCTCCGGAGGCAGGCGGCCGTGGAGAAAGCGATTCGGCAACGACAGGCCGGACGACACCGTGCGCCCGACGCGCCGGATGAGGAGAGCGCTCTTCACCGAAAGGCGATAGCGGCGGAACGGGAGCTCGACGTCGCGCGTGGACGCCGGCAGGTCCTCCCGGCGGAGATGCCCGACCAGGCGGACGCGGTCGCCCCGGTCGGCCGCGCGCTCCGGAGGAAGCGATCCCGAAACGAAGAGGAACACCTCCGCCGGGAACGGCCGCCACTTCCCGGCGACCTGGAGCCGCTCCGCCCGCAGACGTCCGCGCGCCCGGGGTGGGGCGTCGCTCCAGAAGTCCGTCAGGACCCCTTCGAGCACGTCCACTCGCGCAGCGGTCGAGGGGAGATCGGCGAAGGCCCTCCGCCCGGCGTCGTCCGCCCGCGCGATGGTCCGCCCCTCCGCAAAGCCCACGCAGGCCCAGGCGAGGAGGACCGGTGCAGCGCCGAAACGCGGGGGTTCCCCCCGGAGACGCCGAAGGGTGAGCAGAAAACAGAGCGCCGTCACGACGAGCGCGCCCCACTCCCCCTGCCGCGACTGCGCTCCGAGAAAGATTCCGGCGACGAGCGCGACGGCCGCCGGCAGAGAGGGAGCTTCGCCCGAGCGGGCGACGGGTCCGATCAGGAGGCGCCGGCTTTACGGACCAGTGTGACGATCGACTCGACCCGATGCGTCAGCGGGAAGAAGTCGTAGAGGCGGGCGTCCTCGACCTCGAAAACCGAAAGGAGCTCCGCCAGGTCCCGGGCGAGCGTTGCGGGATCGCAGGAGACGTACACCAGTCTCCGCCGGGCGCGCTCTCCCATCGGAAGAGCGAGGCGCGCCAGCCCCGCGCGGGGCGGGTCCACGACGGCGACGTCGAACCGCCTCGACGACGACGAGAGGAAGCCCGCCACGGAGGACGGCACGATCCGCCAGCGGTCGGCGTCTTCCCACCCCTGCCTCGTCTTCGCGGCATCCCGGGCGGCGGAGGGATTTCCCTCGACGGACGTGACCGAGTGGCCCGCGTCCAAGAGAGGCGCCGCAAAGAACCCCACTCCGCCGAACGCGTCCAGCGCGTCGCCCGGAAGCCTTCCCGCCGCACGGCCGACGTCGGCCGACAGGATCGGGGCGAGGTGCCGATTGCCCTGGAAGAAGGATTCCGCCGAGACCAGGAACGGACGGGAGCCCACCGGGATGAGGAGCCGCGCCTCCCCCGCCTGGTACACGGCGCGGCCCTCGCGGTCGACGACCTTCACCCCCGCGAAGAACGGCGCGAGCACTCCTCCGATCGACTCCGCCTCGACCGCGACCTGTCTCCGCGCTACGTCTCCCAGTGTCGCAAGGGCGAGGCGCCGTTTGGCTGTCGGATCTTCGAGGGTCGCAAGCTCCGACAGCGTCGCCCCGCAGGCGGCGAGCGCGTCGCGAACCGCGGGAAGGAGCTCCGACGTCTGCGGCGTGATCGCCCGGCACGCCGTCACCGGAACGACCCGGTGGCTCCGTCCGGCGAACTGGCCGATCACGAGCCCGGCGCCGCGCCCGTCCACGTGAAACCGGTTGCGGATGCGGTAGCCCAGGTCCGAGGCCACGATTCCGAGGTCGCCGAACGTCTCGGGAGGGAGCTTGCCGATCCTCTGCATGGACTCCAGGAAGAGCGACCGTTTCGCCTCGCGCGCGGCCTCCGGCTCGAAGTGTCCCCAGTCGCAGCCGGGGCAGGCCTCGTCGGGAGATCCCGTCCGGTCGGACGAGGCGGAGGCCACGGCGACCGCGCGACCCCGCCAGAAGCTCCGGTGGACCTCCTCGACCTCCGCGTCCACTTCCTCGCCCGGCAGCGCGCCCGCGACGAAACCCACGCCGTCCTCGGCCCGGGCGATTCCCTCGCCCGTCGGCGCGAGTCGGGAGATGCGGACGCGGCGGAGGGAAGCGATGGCGGACCTCTCTCTCTATTGTCGGGACGCTACCCCCCGAGGAGCGTCAGTCGCGGAAGATTGAGCTCGTCGCGAATCGTCCTTCGCGTGAGAGCCTTCCGCGTTTTCTCCTCGGTATCGGCATCCATCCGGACCCGCGCCTTCGCGAGCAGTCTCTCCACGTCGGCGTCCAGCCGACGTCGGTGTTCGTCGGGGAGCGCTTCCGCGATCTGGTTCGATATCCGGCGGTCCAGTCGCGCCAGAGACGCCTCGATCTCCCCCGCGGGCCGGCCGGAGCGCGAGAGCCGGTCGAGGGAGCGGAGCGCGGACTCGATCGGCGGCGTCAGGGACGGGTGGCCGCGGGCGACCGCGTCGAGACGCTCGGATAGTCCGGCGAGCGCTCCCGCGACGTCGGGCGAGTCCCCCTCGGCGCGCCCGGCCCCGCGGCCCACGGAGGTTTCCGCGCGCCGCTCCCATGCGGACAGGATCGCGTCGCGGCAGTAGGAGAGCGAGTTGACGCGCCCCGTGGCTCCCCTCTCCTCGCGCCGCGAGAAGGCGTCGTCCAGGCCCACCTCGACCGCCTCGATCGGGATGCCGAGCGCCCGCCACTCCTTCAGCAGGGCGAAATCCTTTGGGGACAAAAGAAACGGTGTCCCGCGGCGCGCGATGAACGCCGCCTCAGCGGCGCCGTAGTAGGCCCTATCCTCCTCGGTTTCGTTCATGGATGAGGAGGAGACCCGTCAGCGTGAGAAGGGGATCGACCTCCTCGATTCTCTCGGAACCTCCCCGAAGAGCTCCGCGAGCCCGCCCGTGGCAATGACCCGCGGCTTCGCGCCGATCTCGCGGGTGATGCGGTCGATCAGGCCGTCGACGAGTGAGAGGTAACCGAAATAGAGGCCCGACTGGATCGAGCCGGCGGTCGTCTTGCCCACGACCTTGTCGGGCCTCCGGATCTCGACCCTCCAGAGTCTCGCCGCCCGCTCGAAGAGCGCCTCGGCGGAAATCGAGATCCCCGGAACGATGACGCCGCCGGCGTACTCGCCGCGCGCCGTGACCACGTCGAATGTCGTCGCCGTGCCGAAGTCGACCACCACGCACGGTCCGCCCAGCCGCTCATAAGCAGCGACCGCATTGACGATTCGATCCGCTCCCACCTCCTGCGGCGCGTCGTAGAGGATCGGCATCCCCGTCCGGATCCCGGGCTCCACGAAGAGAGGCTCCGCTCCGGTGATCTGCCGCAGCGACTGCCGGAGTGGGAACTTCAGCGAAGGAACGACGCTCGCCACGATGACGTCCCGCGGAGGATCGCCTTGCCGACCCGCGGAGTCGAGGAGTCCCTGGACCGAGAGCGTGATCTCGTCCGAGGTCGACTCCCGCCGCGTCGTCAACCGCCAGTGTCGGGAGAGGTTCCCGTCCTCGAACAGACCCAGAACGGTGTTCGTGTTCCCGACGTCCACGGCCAGGAGCGCGCCGGTCTTCACCACTCGGAGAGCTCTCCGCTCGCGACCACCGCTTCTCCCGAAGACGTCTTCAGGCGCAGGAACCCGCAGGGGTCGAGCCCCACGTACTGGCCGGTGACCTCCTTGCCCTCGCGGAGAACGCGCATCCGGTCACCGGGCCGGTGGAGGGAGACCTGCTCCCACTCCTCGACCTCCCGGGCCCAGCGGGGGCTCGCGAGCTCCCGGTCGAGCCGATCGAGAAGCCCCTGCAGCACTCCGGGGATGGCGGGCGCACGGCCCGTCTCCGCTTCGACGGTCGTCGCGTCGGAGACTCCCACGTCCGCGGCGCGGCCGAGCAGGTTGATGCCGATGCCGACCGCCAGGTACGTCTCGTCCCCCTGGGTTCGCGCCTCGGCGAGGACCCCGGCCAGCTTGCGCCGGCCGACGTAGAGGTCGTTGGGCCACTTGAGCTCCGCCTCGATCCCGCACGCCTCCTTCAGCGCTTCGCGGGTCCACCTTGCGACCGCGATCGGGACGACCGACAGCGGCTCGCCCTCGGGGACCGCCCGAACGAAGGTCAGGTAGATCCCGCGACCCTTCGGCGCTTTCCAGGCGCGCCCGTTGCGTCCGCGAGCGCGCGGCTGCTCCTCCGCGAGGAAGACGGTCGCCGGGAGCGCCTGCTCCTCCCGGAAGTAGACGTCGATCACCTCGCCCGCGAGATCGTTCGACGACCCGATCGAGGCGAGAGAGGCGACGTTCTGGAAGACGGTCCAGCGCGCCGGGTCGAGCACTCCCCCGCCGAACTCGATCACTCGGGCAGCGCGATCATCGGGCCGCGGCGCTGCCGAGCGCGGCGCGGCGCTGTTCGAGCTCGACCAGGCGGCGGCGGACCTTGTCGACCACGGGCGGCGGCGCCTTCTCGAGAAACGCCGGGTTCTGGAGCTTCGCGGAGAGGTCGCCGATCTCGCCGTCCAGCTGCGCGAGCGTGCGCGCGACCTGGTCGCGGTTCGCCCCCGCCGCGATGGAGGGCAGGGACAGAGCCACGGTGACTCCCGAGACGACGTCGCGCTCGGCCCCCTCCTCCGCCGGCCCGAACCGCAGGTCCGCGAGGCGCGCGAGGTGCCGGAGAAGCGGCTCGAGCGTCCGGATGTCCTCGGCCTCCGCGGCGGAACCCGGGTCCACCGAGAGCGAGAGAACGACCGGTTCGGTGGGCGACACCCGGCGCTCTCCGCGGAAGTTGCGAACCCGCGTCACGAGCGCGCGCATCCGCTCGACCGCACCCTCGGCGGCGGGGTCCCGCCAGGCCGGGTCCCCGGCCGGATAGGGAGACACGATCAGCGTGCCCGGGCGTCCGGTGAGCTTTTCCCAGATCTCCTCGGTCAGGAACGGCATGAAGGGATGGAGCAGGGCGAGCGAGTCGGACAGGCACCGCTCCAGAACGCCGCGGGCGGTCTCGCGCGCGGCGTCGTCGCCGTCCCGACCCGACAGGACCGGCTTGACCATCTCCAGGTATCCGTCACAGAGCTCGTGCCAGAGGAACGCGTAGAGAGCCTGCGAGGCTTCGTCGTATCGGAACTCGCCCAGCCAGCGGTTGACGTCGGCCGCGGTCGCGGAGAGCCGGGACAGGATCCATCGGTCGGGAAGCGACAGGTTCCGGCCCGGAACGATCTCCGCCCGCGGCTTCCCCTCCAGCTGCGAAAGCGTGAATCGCGCCGCGTTCCAGAGCTTGGTCGCGAAGCTGCGCGATCCGGAGAGGCGCTCCCGGTCGAGCGTGACGGTCGTGCCCGACGTCGCGGAGCTCGCGTACGTGAAGCGCAGCGCGTCCGCGCCGAACTCCTCGATCGCGACGAGGGGATCGATCACGTTCCCGCGGGTCTTGGACATCTTCTCCCCCGCGAGCCGGACGAGCCCGTGGAGGTTGACCGTGGAGAACGGCGCCCGACCCGTGAAGTGGATTCCGGCCATGATCATCCGCGCGACCCAGAAGAAGAGGATGTCGTACCCCGTGACGAGGACGTCGGTCGGGTAGAAGTCTTTTAGGTCTTGGGTCAGTCGGGGCCAACCGAAGACCGAGAACGGCCACAGCTGCGACGAGAACCAGGTGTCGAGCACGTCCGGGTCCTGCACGAGCTCCACCGACCCGCAGGTCTGGCAGGCCTCCGGGTCCTCGTCGGCGACCGTGACGTGTCCGTTGGCGCACGTGAACGCCGGGATCCGGTGGCCCCACCAGAGCTGCCGGGAGATGCACCAGTCGTGGATGTTGCGCATCCACTCGAAGTAGGTCTTGGTCCAGAGCTCCGGAACGAAGCGGATCTCGCCCGCCTCGACGGATCGGATGGCAGGCTCCGCGAGAGGTTGGATCTTCACGAACCACTGCGTAGAGAGGTACGGCTCGACGATCGTGTCGCACCGCTGACAGTGCCCGGGTGAGTATTCGTGCGGGTCGACTCCCACCAGGCGGTTCTCCTCCTGGAGCTTCTTCACGATTTCCCGACGAGCCTCGAACCGGTCGAGGCCGGCGTACGCTCCCGCCTCCGCCGTCATCTTCCCGTCGGGACCGATCACCACCACCTCGGGAAGGCCGTGCCGCTTCCCGACCGCGAAGTCGTTGGCGTCGTGCGCCGGGGTCACCTTCACGATGCCCGTGCCGAACTCGCGGTCGACCAGGATCGGATCCTCGATGACCGGAATCTGACGGCCCACCATCGGAAGGGTCGCCGTCTTTCCGCGGAGCTTCGCGGTGCGGGGATCCTCCGGGTGAATGGCGAGCGCCGTGTCTCCGAGCATCGTCTCGGGGCGCGTCGTCGCGACGACCGCCCCCGAGGCCACTCCGGGCACGTCGTAGCGGATCCGGTACAGCGAGCCCTGGGTCTTCCGGTCGATCACCTCGAGGTCCGAGACGGCGGTTCCGCACCGCGGGCACCAGTTGACGACGTATCGCCCGCGATAGATCAGCCCCTCGTGGTAGAGCGTGACGAAGGCGTGGCGCACCGCCTGGGAGAGGTCGGGGTCGAGCGTGAAACGCTCGCGGGACCAATCGAGGGAACACCCCAGCCGCCGGATCTGCGACTGGATGGTGTCCTTGGCGTCGCGCTTCCAGGCCCAGACCCTTTCGATGAATTTCTCACGGCCGAGATCCCTCTTGTCGATCCCCTCCCGGGCGAGCTCCCTCTCGATCACCATCTGGGTGGCGATCCCGGCGTGGTCGGTCCCGGGGACCCAGAGCACGCGGTAGCCCTGCATCCGTTTCCAGCGGGCGAGGATGTCCTCGAGGGTGCGCCCGAAGGCATGGCCGATGTGAAGGCGGCCGGTCACGTTCGGCGGCGGGATGACCATCACGAACCGGGGGGAGCCGGGCGGTCCGACCGGCTGGAAGCGGCCCTCTTCTTCCCACGTCCGGTACCACTGTTGCTCGAAGTGCGCGGGATCGAAGGTCTTCTCGAGCTTCGCCCGGCTCCCCTCGGCAAGGGTCTCCACGGGTCCGCCGCGACCTTCGTCGCCGGACGTTGCGCGGGAGTCCAGGGAATCTCGGTTCATGCTCAAGAAAAGGCGCAAAGGGCGCGCACTGCTTATCAGAAACACGGGGGATTCGCTACGGAGCGCCTGAGCAAGTCGCGGGGACAGCCTAAGCAAGTTGCGGGGACAGATCCCGCAGGGGTCTGCACCCGCCAGCAGTCCAGACCCCCGCGTACGAAGGCTACTCGACCCCGCTCTCGAGCTGCCGGATGCGTTCCCGAACGACGAGCTCCGCGGTCTCCGGTACAACGTCCCAGGCGATTTCGCGGACGATGCGCTCCGACAGCTTCTCGATCACCCTTCTCGCGACCTTTTCGGCCAGTGCTTCGATCTCCGCTTCGGTGAGCTCGCGGACCGCGCCCGTGTTGGGGGCCGCAGGGACGGGTGAAGGCGCCGAGGCGCTCGCCGGCGCGGCCGCCGCCGCCTGAGGCGGGGGCGGCGAAGCGGAAGGCGTGCGGAACATCGAGACATCGATCCTCTGCGTGCGCGGGTCGTCGTTGGCCGAAGGCTCCGGGCGTTCCGAGACGGGGGGCGCTTCCACTTTCGGGGGCGTGGGCAGGGGGTCCGTCACCCGGGCAGCGGGGGCGCCGGCCGATCCGGCGGCCGCGCGGCGAACGCCGGGGGGGAGGCGGCTCGACCGCGTGGAAGGCGGCAAGTGCCGAGTCGACGTCCTCCGGTCCATACAGGTTCTCGAGAGGTTCCTCGCGGCCGAACCCGCGGAGGTTCCGGATCGAGCCCGTGAAATCCTCCTCGGCGAAGCCCTCCGGCTCCCGGAAGGGGGTCGGAGGAACCACCGGGAACGGGTGCACCGCAACCGGCGTCGCTTCCACGGGATCCGGAGAAACCGGTCCGGTCGGCCGCGCGGCCGGCGCGCGGCCCGCGAGGAGCGACTCGACCTGGCGGAAGAGCTGGTGCGAGTCGAACGGCTTCGGAACGATCGCGTCGCACTGGAGACGCTCGGCCCGCTCCCGGTCGAAGGGCTCGAACGTGCCGGCGAGCAGCAGCACCGGGATGCCGGCGGTCGCCGGGTTCTTCTTGATCTCCTCGCAGACCTCGTAGCCGTTCTTCTCGGGCATCACGACGTCGGCCAGGATGAGGTCGGGAGGATCCTTGCGCACCGACTCCAGCGCGAGCTTTCCATTGGAGACGCAGGTCAGCCGGTAGTCGCTGTCGGCAAACGTGAGCTCGACGACTTTCTGAATGGTCAGGCTGTCGTCGGCAACCAGTATCTTTTTTTCCATCGGTGTTCGAGAAGGTACGCTCGGACCGCGGGCCTGTCAATTTCCCACGGGATTTCGGCCCTAGGGCTCCTCGACGACCGGCACCCCGACGTCCTGTTCCCAGACGGCCGCGAGGTAGCGGCCCGGGGGCCGCCGCCCCAGCGCCTCCGAGAGGTACCGCGAAGCCGCGACAACTTTTGGCAGGGTCACTCCGGTCTCGATCCCGAGACCTTCGAGCAGGTAGAGAAGGTCCTCCGTGGCGAGGTTTCCGGACGCGCCGGGTGCATAGGGGCATCCGCCCAGACCTCCCGCGGAGGAGTCGAAGGTCGTGATGCCGCATTCCAGGCCTGCATAGACGTTGGCGAGCGCGGTGCCCCGGGTGTCGTGCATGTGCAGCGCGAGCACGCCGCGGGTGACGCCGGAATCGTAAAGGGTCTCGACCACGTCGTAGACGCCCGCGGGCGTCGCGACACCGATCGTGTCGCCGATCGAGATCTCGTCCACCGGCAGGTCGAGCAGTTTGTGGACGACCTCGCGCACCGCTTCGGGCGAGATCTCCCCCTCGTAAGGACAGCCGAACGCGGTCGAGACGTATCCCCGGACGCGGATCCCGTCCTCCGCCGCCCGCGCCACGACCGGCTGGAAGCGCTCGATCGACTCGTCGATTCCGGCGTGGATGTTTCGCCGGTTGAAGGTCTCCGACGCCGCCGTGAAGACGGCGATCTCCCGGACGCCCGCGGCGATGGCGCGCTCCAGCCCGCGCACGTTCGGAACCAGCGCGGGATATCGGACGCCGCTCGCGCGACGGATTCGCCGGAAGACTTCCTCGGTGTCGGCGAGCTGCGGGATCGCGGCGGGAGAGACGAACGAGCCCACCTCGATGGCCGACAGTCCCGCGCCGGTCAGCAGATCGACGAAGCGGACTCGCACGTCCACGGGGAGAGCCTCCGCCTCGTTCTGGAGTCCATCCCGCGGGCCGACTTCGTACACGGTGGCTCGGGGAGGGAGGGAGGGTCGCTCGAAGGGGTACTCCTGCGCCTCGGACATCGCCGCCGATTATCCCTCGCCGCCGGCCGCGGGAGATCCGGAGATCTCCGCCAGGACCGCGCCCGCGTCGACGAGGTCGCCCTCGCCGTGCGGCAGGTGCGTCACGACGCCGTCGCGCGGCGCCCGGATCGCGTGCTCCATCTTCATGGCTTCGAGCACGAGCACGACTTCGCCCTTCTTCACGGTCTCGCCCCGCGGCACGGAAATGCGGCGAATGCGGCCGGGCATGGGAGCGAGGAGGCCTGGACCGTGGTCCGCGGACGAGCTGCTCCGCGCCCGCGTCCCGAGCGCTTTCCGGAGGCGGATCTCATGGGTTCGACCGGCGCACCAAACATAGACTTTGTTCAAGTCGCGAGCCACACGGACCGGAAAGACGTCGCCGGCCACTTCGACTGCGACCAGCTCTTCCACCTCGTTCCGGATCTCGCGATAGGCGACCTTCCGATCTCCGAACGTCGCGACGCTCCCGGCCAGGGCAACCTCGCGCCCATCGTCCCCCGACTCCAGATGGAGCGTGGAGCTCACGAGCGCCACCCGTCGCTCGACTCCCAGGGGTCGGCCACCGTCGCGGCCGCAGTCGCGCTTCCCGACGCCATCGAGCTCCGCTCTCCGAGCGCGAGGGCGGCCGCGATCCAGGCGGCGTCGGGGACTTGCGGAGGCGCGGAGCGCGGGAGGGACGTCAGCAGGTCGGTCGAGTAGTCGCCGGAGCGGAACGCGTCCGAGCGGAGCACCTCCTGCAGCAGCGGCAGGTTGGTTTCGACGCCGAGGACGACCCACTCCCCGAGGGCCCGGAGCGCCCTCTCGATCGCAGCGGCGCGGGCATCCGCGTGGACCACGAGCTTGGCGAGGAGAGGGTCGTAGTCCACGCCGACCTGCGAGCCCCTTTCCACTCCGGCGTCGACGCGGACGCCGGGGCCCGACGGCTCGATCCAGTCCCGGATGGTGCCCGAGCGCGGCAGGAACTCCACGGGGTCCTCCGCGTACAGACGCATCTCGATGGCGTGGCCGTTCGCCGAAAGCTCGCCCGAGCGCCAGGACGCCGGCAGCTCCGCCCCGGCGGCCACGTCGAGCTGCGCCCGGACCAGGTCGAAGCCGAGCGTTGCCTCGGTGATCGGGTGCTCGACCTGCAGCCGCGTGTTCATCTCCAGGAAATAGAACTTTCGATCGGCGTCCAGCAGGAACTCGATCGTTCCGGCGCCGACGTATCCGACCGCTCGCGCGGCGGCAACCGCGGCCCGTCCCATTTCGCGCCTCAGGGACGAGTCGATCGCGGGGCTGGGAGTCTCCTCCACGATCTTCTGGTGCCGCCTCTGCACGCTGCACTCCCGTTCGAGGAGGTGGACCACGTTGCCCGCGCCGTCGCCGAAAACCTGGAACTCGACGTGTCGGGCGCGCTCCAGGAGTTTCTCGAGGTAGACGGCGTCGTCTCCGAACGCGGCGCCGGCAATGCGACGGCCCTCCGCGAGCGCCGCCGGCAGGTCCTGCGGGCGCTCGACGCGGGACATTCCCTTCCCGCCGCCTCCCGCCGAAGCCTTCACCAGGAGGGGATACCCGAGGCGCTCGGCTTCCGCGCCGAGGGAACGGTCGTCGCGGGAGGCGTTCTCCGACCCCGGCACCACGGGCACTCCGGCCTTCTGCATCCGCGCCCGGGCGCGGAGCTTGTCCCCCATCTCCTCGATCGCCTCGGGCGGCGCGCCGACCCACAGAAGTCCCGCCTCGCGAACCGCGCGGGCGAACCCCGCGATCTCCGACAGAAAGCCGTAGCCCGGGTGGATCGCGTCCGCACCCGAACGGCGCGCGGCGTCGAGAATGCGCTCCACCGAGAGGTAGGTCGCGGCGACACCTCCGCCGCCGAGCGACTCGGCGCGGTCGGCGCGGGAGACGTGAAAGCCGGCGGCGTCGTCCTCCGCGAAGACGGCGACCGTCGCGATTCCCATCTCGCGCGCGGTCCGGAAGACCCGCACCGCGATTTCGCCGCGGTTGGCGACGAGAAGGCGGCGGATCGGCCCGGGGCTTACTTCCTGCCCCGCTTTCCGCTCTCCCAGTCCGCCCACAGGCTGTACGTCTTCATCTGGCCCGCGAGGCCGCTCTTTTCGAGCACGCGCGCGATCTCGGCCCGGGATTGTCTCCTCCCGATCCGGGCCGTCGCGTTGGCGATTCCGGCGACCGCCACCGCGGCGATGGCCGCGTTCTTCCGCGCCTGGCCGAGGTCCACCTTGTCGAACGTGTCGGACTCCGCGTGGTAGTCGGGCAGGTACCTCGCCGTCTCCTGGTTGGCGATCAGATTCGGAACGCCCTCGAGGAGAAAGTCGAAGTTGTCGGTGCCCAGGATGGCCTCGTCGTTCAGGCCTGCCGCGCCCCATCCGGCCACGGGCGCCAGGACCTTCGCGAGCGCGGGACGGAGGTCGGGCCGGCCGTCCGTGAAGTAACCGACGATGCGGCCGTCGCCGATGTCGTGGATGAGAACGGCGCCGTGCCGGTCCATCTCCTCCCGGTGAGCGGCGACGTAGCCGCGGGAGCCGAGAAGCCCGTTCTCTTCCCCGGTGAACAGGACGAAACGCACCGTCCGTCTCGGGCGGGGGCCTGCGGCAATCGCCCGGGCCACCTCCACGACGAGGGCGGAGTTGACGCCGTTGTCGAGAGCGCCGGTCCCGAGGTCCCAGGAGTCGAGGTGCGCACCGAGAAGCACGATCTCGTCGGGCTTCTGCGATCCGCGGATCTCGGCCACCACGTTCTGCGGCTTCCACGGGCCCCCGGTTCGGTTTTCGATCTCGAGCTCCAGCCGGGGCTGGTCGCCCTTGTCGAGAAGGCGCGCGAGGCGCAGACCCTGCTCGCGGGACACCATGGCCATGGGGATCGAGACGATCGTCCCGTCGAACGTGATCGTGTGGCGGTAGAGGAGGTCCCGCGGGCGCGTGGACACGAAGAGGATCGCCGCCGCGTCCGCGTCCTCCGCCGCCTTCAGCATCTCGTGCCCACCGATGTACTCGGCGAAGAGGTCGTCGAACGAGAGCATCAGTTTCGACCGAACGAGGATGATCGCGCCGCGCGCCTTGCGCCCGAGCTTTTCGAAGGCGGCCCTGCTTCCATTTCCGCCGTCGACGAGGTGCGCCTTCAGCTTCCCGGAAGTGGAGGGGGCGTTCGCGAACGACACGACGTGCAGAGGGAACCGAACCGGCGAGAGGACCGACGCCTCCGCGTCGATGCCTTCCCAGAGCGCCGGCGCGTCGTAGGACTCGAGCGCCACGAAGTCCACCTTCGCCCGCCGGAAGGCCTGCGAGTCCCCACTCCAGTGCCGCGCCGTACGCCATGCTCCCGGTGGGACGACCCCCGACCTCGTCGCACAGGATGCGCAGATCCTCGTCCAGTCGGGAACGGTCCGAGAGGACCTCGGCCGCGATCGCAGGAGTCTTTCGGGAAGGCTGAGGCGTGGCCGCGAGCGTCGCGAACCCCACGAAGAGCGCCAGGGCGGTGCGCGATTTCGGGAACCGCATGAATTCTCCCCTCCGATAGTCGGGCGGATTGTACGGGAAGAGTGAGGGTCCGCGCCCTAAGGTTGGGCGTTAGAATTTGCCAGCAGCACGTACGTGTCGAAGAAGCCTTGCGAGCCTTCGGCGAAGAACCATCTCGTGCTCGGGGCGTCTGCTGCTTTTTCGGTATGACCGCCGTAATAGCGACTGTCCCAGAACATGCTGCGTTCGGCGACGAGGGGTAACAGACCGGTGGTGGTCACCACCGTGGAGACGGCGGTGTTCGCCAGTCCTGAGATGTCGTCAACGCGTAGACGCTTGACTGAGGTTGGAGCGAGCGTCTCGCTCTGAGTCACGGTGCTACCATCTGCTTTGAGGAACGCCAGATTCGCCATCACCGGGCTCTGGTGCGGGTTCGCCAGAACAATATCGAGATCAAAGAAGCCACCGGTAGCACCTTCGGCCAGGTCCACACTTCGTTGGGGACTTGGCCCTTCGGTTTGCCCTTTGATGAGTGCCAAACTGTCACGGCAGGATTCGAGCAGCGTCTCTGCTTCCTCCTCACTCTCCACGGTCGGGACTGATACGGCACCCGCAATCTGTACCCGATCGTGGTTGGGGCCGACGTGCTTCGAAACGAGAACCCCATGCGCGTACTGCCAGGGGCAATCGAGGCAGCGCTCGCCGGTTGTGCCTCGCTCGTCCCCGGTTCTGCCTGCCAGACGACATCGTTGCCAGCGCTGACACCCGTCCAGCCAAGCGGTCCTCTGATATCGGCCACCAATATGTGCACGCTCAACGACATCATGTGAATCGCTTGCTCCGCGGGGGCGGCATTCGATACCGAATAGGCGTAGCAAGTACGTTCCAGACGAGGAATCGAATGTGACGCTTGCCTGGACCGTAGGGGTTACCCGGTTAGGTCCGGGTGGACAATCGACGGCTCCTGCCGTCGTGGTAGGGCCAGCAGTGCCGGAAGGAAGGGCCGCATGAAAGTGTGGATTGGCAGCCGAGATGTCTCCGAGTTTCTCACGGCGCGCGTACATCTGAAACCCGGCGGAGCTTAACGCGGTAGCAAGTCGGACTTGATCGGCCCATGACAAGAGCTGACCAGGGATGGCATTCCCAGCGGAATCGCTGCGCTGAATTCGAATATCGGCTTCAAGTCCCTGGCGGTGAGTCGAGTGCGGTGGTATCCAGTCGCCAGCGGGACTTGCTGGAACCATGGTGCCATCACTCTTTGTATACGGGGAGTTGGCGACATCAAACACACCGCCCCACGGCAAGCTGATTTCTGTGACGTAAATCGGATCCGCTGCCGGCGACAGGGCCCTGTAGATCGCCGCCGCCTCGTACAATGCACTCCGGGTTGCTTCCGTCGCGTATCTGTTGATGGGATGCGCCGGCGTCTGTCCCTTGATGCGCACCAACTCACGATCCTCGACGGGCACCATGCCGGGCACTCTTACATCCACATGGGCGCCACCGGGCGTGCAGTTCGGCTGGCTTGGACGAGATCGCCGCAATTCGGATGCGCCCCGCGACCTGCGGCGCACGGAAGACGACGGTCGCGTCGCCGATGCCTTCGACAGCAGACAGCTCGCCTATTTCGTCGGTTGTCTTCGAATCGTGCTCGGTTGCCACGTGTCCCCCGAGGTCGGCTTCGGCGGGGAGCGCACTGAGAACCAACTTCCACGCACACGTAGCTGGCGTGTTATCAGCGGCGGACCGGCACTTGACTTCCAGAGAAACGGCGCAGTTGCTACCGGGTTGACACGTCGACGACCCGCTGGGGGCGGGCTTGATGGTGGCAATGTTGGGGCTAAGGGACAAGATCACGGGGCCGCTGCTGAGCACAGTTCCTGTGCCTGATAAACTCCAAGCCTCCTCTGGATCGGTGGGGTCAGTCGGCACGTGCTGCTGGCGAATCGCAATGCTGGAGCCCGAGATCTCGCCCTCCCATCGGCCGTTGAAACCATAGCGAAAGAAAGCGTTCTCGTTACAACAATACTGGCTGAGTATCTCGGGGCATTTGAATGAGGTCCCGTTAAGTAGGCAACTACGATCGAACGAGCGCTCCACGCTACTTGTTGGAGATCCTACGAGGTCGCCACAATCGCGGGCGCCCTGTGGCGTGCACGAAATCGTCACGCGTCCGGTGACCGTAACGACGGTTTGCATTGACCCTGAAAAAAATTGGACTCGAACTTCGAAACTCCCGGTGGCAGAGATCTGCCACGGATTCCCAAAGCAAATGCCTGGGTTGCCTGGGTAAGGCTTGATTGGCCCAGAGGGGGGGTCGCACAGGCCGACATTGGCCCAGACAACGAAGGGGCTGGCCGAAACAGTTCCGTTGTAGATCGTGGGGGTTGTTTGGCCGCCGACCGGCGCGACCTGAACAGCGAGGATCAGTGGTATCGGGACAAGAAAAGATACCCACTTCGGCCGCATGCATGCCGGCTTGGCAGTCGGGGGCGCTGACCCACGGAATGGTGACTTCACAAACTTGAGGCTATACAAGGAGGCGCTACAGTCCGCACATCGTAGCACAACGCATGAGCTGGCTCGGAACCCATGTGTGGGCTGTGCCGGAAGGGTCATATCGCGCCGACAATCGCCGCTCAGCCTCAAAAAAGCGGCTAACCTACTGATAACATAGAGCTTCATAGAGAGACGAGGCCGGGATTATGGCCAGAAGGGAGAGCCAACCAAGGCGATAGGAAACATTAGGACCCGGCGCTCTTGTTACGCTCGCCCGCCCCGTGCTGCCGCCCGCACCGGCACACTGCGTCGGCGGAAGGCTGTTGTCGACCGTGCGGCAGGTTTCAACGTGCGCAGGTACGCCATCACCGCCCGGAGATCCTCGTCGGTCATCTTTCCGAACATGAACCATGACATCTGCGGGTGCTCGGCCCTTACGCGTCGCTTCGATGAACAGCTCGAGCGTCCCCCGGGGATCCAGAGACCCGCCGGTGGCGTCCCACGTAAAGGGGACGGGAGTCGTTCCTCTTGCGGACCAGTCCCAGGGAGATCGGGCAGATTTCCGAGCAGATTGACCGACCAGGCCTGGAAAAAGGGGACGGGGCTATTTATGGTGCAGTTCGTTCTCGATCCGGTAACCCCGCTGCGCGACCTTGGGGGGCCGACCGAACCCACCACCTCGGACGATGAGCTGCTTGACGGCTATTCGCGCGCGGTCATCGGAGCAGTCGAGAAAGTCGGCCCGGCCGTCGTCAAGATCGAGGTGGAGCACTCGGCGCGAAGCCGTCAAGGGGAAGCCCAGGGGAGCGGCTCCGGCTTCATTTTCACGCCGGACGGTTTGATTCTCACAAACAGTCACGTGGTAGCCGGCGCCTCGGGCATTCGCGTAACGCTCGCCGATGGCCGGCGCATGCACGCGGACCTCATCGGGTCGGACCCGGATACCGATCTGGCCGTCGTGCGGGTCACGGCGCCGGGACTGGTGCAAGCGGAGCTCGGCGATTCATCCCGGGTGCGGGTCGGTCAAATCGCGGTGGCGATCGGGAACCCCCTTGGCTTCGACTGCACCGTGACCACGGGCGTGGTCAGCGCGCTCGGCCGTTCGCTGCGCTCGCAGTCGGGGCGCCTGATGGACGACATCATCCAGACCGACGCCGCGCTGAACCCTGGAAACTCGGGAGGGCCCCTCGTCACCTCGGCGGGCATGGTCATCGGCGTCAATACCGCCGTCATCCGCCCGGCGCAGGGCCTCTGCTTCGCGATAGCGAGCAATACGGTACGGTTCGTCGCCGGACTCCTGATCCGCGACGGCGTGATCCGACGCAGTTACATCGGCCTGGCTGGTCAGGTCGTGCCGCTGCCGCGCCGGCTCGTCCGGTACCACGGGCTGTCAGCCGACCGCGGCGTGTTCGTGTCGTCACTCGAGACTCACGGCCCCGCGTCTCTGGCGGGAGTGCGCGAAGGCGACATCATCATCGCGTTCGCCGGCCGCGACGTGAACGGAGTTGACGACCTCCACCGGCTGCTCACCGAAGATCGGATCGGCACGGCCACGCCGCTGCGCGTCCTGCGGCAGGTCGAGCTCGTGGACGTGACCGTCATTCCGCGCGAAGCGGGGCACATGAGTGCAGCCACGGCTTCCCAGAACGAATCGCCCCGCTCGGCACATCCGTGACGGAAGGCCTGCCGTTCCCCTCTAGGCGAGGCCGGCGAGGCTCGGGAATCTGCGTCGCTTCGGCGGGAGGCCGATCCCGGTTAGAATATCGGCCTCCTTATGATCCAGCCGCGATCATCTCGTTTGCTGTATTGGTGTGTCGCGCTGCTCCTTGGGGCGGCAGCGGAGACCGCCGCTCAGGGCGCCATCGATGGCCCGCCCGCACCGATTGCGCCGGAAGTCGTCACCCGGGACGCGGAAGGCCGCGTCACCGTCCGGGCCATCCGCCTGGCCGAGCCATTGACTTTCGACGGCGCGCTCGACGAAGCCATCTACACGACGACCCCGGCGATCAGCGATTTCGTCCAACAGGAGCCGCGTGAAGGTGATCCCGCCACGGAAAAGACCGACGTGTGGATTTTCTTCGACGACCGGAATGTCTATGTCTCCGCCCGGTGCTGGGACACGAATCCCGCGCGCATCGTCGCCAACGAGATGCGCCGCGACGGACCCATCCCCCAGAACGACAGCTTCGACTGTCGCGTTCGACACGTTCTACGACCGCCGGAACGGGTTCATCTTCCACGCAAACCCGCTCGGTGGCATGGCCGACGGACTCGTCACGGACGAGCGCGACTACAACCGCGACTGGAACGGCGTCTGGGACGTCCGCGCGCGGCGTTTCGAAAACGGGTGGACGGTCGGAGTTCGCGTTTCCGTTCAAGTCGCTGCGGTATCAATCGGGCACGGCGCAGACCTGGGGCGTCAACTTTCGTCGGACCGTGCGGAGGAAGAACGAGATGTCTTCCCTGTCGCAGGTGCCAGCCGCCCTGCAGAACCGCGGCGATCAACAAGTTCTCGTCGGCGGCCACGCTCGTCGGCATCGAGGCGCCCGCCAGGGCGTCAGCCTCGAGATCAAGCCTTACGCCATCTCGAGCCTCGCGACCGATCGGCTGGCCACGGTGCCCTTCGACAACGACTTCGACGGCGACGCCGGCTTCGACGTGAAGTACGGCGTCACGCAGGGCCTGACCGCGGATTTCACCTACAACACCGATTTCGCGCAGGTCGAGGAAGACGAACAGCAGGTCAACCTCACCCGCTTCAGCCTGTTCTTTCCCGGAGAAGCGCGAGTTCTTCCTCGAGGGACAGGGCATTTTCTCGTTCGGTGGTGGCGGTGGAAACCGCGGGGGCGGCGGGGGCGGGGGGGGCGGCGGCGCGGGGGGCGGCGGCGGAGGCGCCGGGGGGGCGGCGGCGGGGGTGGTGGCGGGGGCGGCGGTGGGGGCGGTGCACCGAGCGAGACGCCCATCATGTTCTTCAGCCGGCGCATCGGGCTGCAGGACGGCGCGAATGTCCCGATTCGCGTCGGCGGACGGCTGACCGGCCGTACCGGGCCGTTCACAATCGGGCTACTGAACATCCAGACGGAGCGATGTCCCGGGCCGTCGGCGCCGAGCCGACGAACTTCTCGGTCGTCCGGTTGAAGCGCGACTTCCTGCGGCGCAGCAGCATCGGGATGCTCGCTACGCTGAGATCGCCATCCGTATCAGGGCGCGACAACAACGCGCTGATCGGCGCCGATGCGAATCTGGCGTTCTACGAGACGGTGACGTTCGACCTCTATTACGCCAAGACACGCCATGCCGGCGTGGACACGCGCGATTCGAGCTATCGCACCGCCTTCGAGTACAACGCCGACAAGCACGGCGTGCTACTCGACTACCTGGCGGTCGAGCCGAACTTCAACCCGGAGATTGGATTCCTCCGACGCACCAACTTCAAACGCAGCTACGGGTTCCTCCGCTACAGCCCGCGGCCGACCGGGATTCGCGCCATCCGCAAGGTCGGCATCGAGCTGAGCGGCACCTATCTGACAGACATCGACAACCGGCTCGATACGCGTCAGATCCTGACTACGGGCCGGCTCGAGATGAATAATGGCGACCGGGCCAACATCGACTACGAGCGAAACTTCGAGGCGCTCGAGAGCGGCTTCGAGCTCGCTCCAGGAGTGGTCGTTCCCGCAGGCAGCTATCCGTATCAGCTCGTGCGTGCGCGGCTACAACCTCGGACCGCAGCGCAAGATCAACGGCAACCTGACGTTCGCCCGCGGCAGCTTCTACAGCGGCGATCGAACGGAGCTCGCGTATCGAGGCCGGGTCGAAATCACGCCACGAATGTCCCTCGAGCCCGGCCTGTCGCTGAACTGGGTGGATCTCCCGGAGGGGAGCTTCACGACGAACGTCATCAGCTCGCGCGCGACCTTCACGATGTCCCCGCGCATGTTCGTCGGTGCGCTGCTCCAGTACCAACTCCGGCGCCAATTCGCTGTCGTCGAACGTGCGATTCCGCTGGGAGTATCTGCCGGGGAGCGATTTCTTCATTGTGTATAGCGAAGGGCGCGACACGCTGAGCCGATCGTTCCCCGGACTGCAGACCAAGAGTCTGGCGGTCAAATTGACACGCCTGTTCCGATTCTAGGCGAGCAGGCGCAGGTCGGTGAGTGATCACGTGGGTCACTCGCTCCCTATCTACCCGTTTGCCGACTTGCCCTTGCCTACCGACCACCTGGCCCGACTGCTCGAGAGCGCCAGCGCAGGCGATGCCGACGCGGTGGCGCAGCTCGTGCCGCTCATGTACGACGAGCTGCGGCGTATCGCGGCCCGCTACATGCGGCGCGAGCGCGCCGGGCACTCGCTGCAGGCCACGGCGCTCGTGCACGAGGCGTTCATCCGCCTCCTCGGCGACAGGAATCTCGCGTGGCAGAATCGCGCACACTTCGCAGCCATCGCCGCCACGTCGATGCGTCAAATCCTGGTTGAGCGGGCCCGCGCGCGTGGAACGGCCAAGCGAGGCGGAGGACGCGCCCGCGTCACGCTCGAAGAAGATCTCCTCGGCCGGTCGGATCGGGGAATCGATCTGCTCGCCCTCGACGAAGCGCTCGAGCGTCTGGCGGCTCTCGACTCCCAGCACGCTCGCATCGTCGAGCTGCGCTTCTTCGGCGGCCTGACGATCGAAGAAACCGCGGAGACGCTCGGCATCTCGCCCGCCACGGTCAAGCGCGCCTGGACGATGGCGCGTGCCTGGCTGCACAGGGAGCTGGCGGCTAGCTAGCCCGCTTCGGGCTCCGGGCTTCAGGTCCTCAGGATGGATCAGGCTCCACGCTTCGAGCGCGCGCCTCAGAACGTAGGATCGTCCGAATCAACCCAGAGTCTGTACCCCGCAGCTTTCATGGATGCATCACGCTGGCAGCACATGAACGACATCTTCGCGGACGCGCTGGAGCGCGCGCCCGAAGAACGCGAGCGCTTCGTTCATCAGGCCTGCGCGGGCGACGATGAGCTGCGGCGTGAGGTGGTGTCGCTGCTCGGAAGACACAATCAGGCCGCCGGATTCCTGGAGCCAGACGCCAGAGTTCCCGAGGTCGTCAATACGCCGGACTATCAGCCCGGTCAAAGACTGGGACCCTACGTGATCGTCAGGGAGCTCGGACGCGGCGGGATGGGTATCGTGTACCTGGCCGAGGATACGCGCCTTGGCCGACAGGTGGCACTGAAGGCGCTGTCGGCCGGCTCGACGCCGGACACCGTTCGCCGCGAACGGCTGAAGCGCGAGGCGCAGGCCGCCGCCGCGCTGGGACACGCAGGCATCGCGACCGTCTACGCGCTCGAAGAAATCGACGGACAGCTGCTCATCTCGTCGGAGTACGTCGCGGGCCGGACGCTGCGCGAGGAAATCGATGGCGGCCCGCTCTCCACGGACGCGACCGCGCAGATCGCGCTCGATGTTGCACGGGCGCTGTCAGCGGCCCATGCGCGCGGCGTGGTCCACCGCGACCTCAAGCCCGAGAACATCATCCGCAGCGAGGAAGGAATCACGAAGATTCTCGATTTCGGTCTGGCGCTGATGCAGCCGAGGGTCGGCGGCGATGGCAGCCCTGCGCGCCTGACCCTCAGCGGGATGCTCCTAGGCACACCAGCCTACATGGCACCGGAGCAGTTGCAGGGTCGCAATGTCGATTTTCGCGCGGACCTGTTCTCTTTTGGCATCGTCGTCTACGAGATGGCGACGGGCGCGCATCCGTTCGGGTGGGCCGGCCGACGTTCGTCCCGAGAACACGGAACCGGAGGCGAGCCTGCCGTGACAGCCGAGGCGCGCCCCCTTCCTCCGGCCCTGGAAGGCATCGTGCGGCGCTGTCTGCAGACGGATCCCGCGCAACGTTATGGGGACACACGCGAGCTCGTCAGCGATCTCGAGCGATTGCGGGCGGGCGGCACTGGATCGAGCCAGGCGCTTTCAGAACCGGAACCCCCAAGTCACCCTGCGATCCGGCTGACCGCGCGTGGCTGGTGGCAGCTGCACCAGGTTACGATTGCGCTCCTTTACGGAGCCATGGTGTATCCCGCGTGGCTGGTGTTGCGAGCCGCCGGAGGCCCGTTCGCATTACTGCTGTTTCTCTCCACAGTCGTCGCGGCGGCCCTCGCCATCGTCCTCCCGGCTCCACTTGGTGTTTCTGTCGCGGTATCACCCGGCCTCGCTCCCGGCGCAGCGTTTCAGGCTCGCCCAGCCGCTGCGATGGCTCGACGTCGCCACAACGGCGCTCTGGGTCGTCGGCGCGGCGCTGGTCTCGGCAATAGTGCCGAGCTCGCGGGCGAGCGTGATCATCGCGATTTCGGCCCCCGGCAACGCCGTAGTCTTCCTGGTTGTCGAGCCGGCAACGACGGGTAGGTCGTGTCCGATGGCAGGTGCAGAGTGATTAGCGAGCATGCCTGGCCGAACGCGGCGGGGTGGCAACGAGCGGGAAGAGAGAATTAAGTAACCTCCTCACTCGGGTCCTTCGCTGAGAACTCTGCGAGACGTCTATGAAGCTCCGCACATTCCTCATCTGCATGGCCGTCGTTCTCGCCTCCGGGCCCCACGTGTCCGTCCAGACGCCCGGCTCCGTGTACAACACGCTTTTCGCGGCCAATACGATGCGGGTGGATTACTTCCACACCGGGGGCCGCGGACTCGCGGACATCATCTCGCTCGACAGAGTGGTGTCGGACGGCCCGTGGCCCGGCAGCCGGACGAGGCTGGTCGACCGACTGAACCTCGGCGCGTACCTGTTCGACGTGGTCGATCGAGGCACGAATCAGTCATCTATTCAGGGGCTTCGGATCGCTGTACGGCGAATGGGAGACGACGGCGGAGCCCCGCGAGGGACCCCGGACGTTCCACGAGTCGCTGCGGTTTCCCTGGCCGAAGCGCCCGTCCAGGTCGTGCGTGAAGAAGCGCCACGCGGGCCAGGAGCTTTCGCGAGGTCTGGTCGACGATCGATCGACCGAATTCGCAGGTTCGTGGACGCCGCCGAGCGGAAGCCGGTCGGGACGATGTGGACGTCTTCGAGAAGGACGCCGGCCGAAAAGGTGGACCTGCTGGTCCTCGCCGAGGGCTATACACGGCAGAACTGCCGAAGTTTCACGCTGACGAAGCGGCTGGTCGCGCGATGTTCGCGCGAGGAGCCGTTCAAGAGCCGCAATCGAGATTTCAACGTGCGCGCGATCGATCTGGCGACGGCGACGATCCCGGCGTCAACCGGCCGCAGGCACGACGATTCCGGCGCACACCGCTCGGCGCCGAATACAACATCTTCGATTCCGAGCGGTACCTGCTGACCACGACAACCGCGCGCTGCGCGACATCGCCTCGCAGGCGCCGTACGAGTGCTCGAGATCCTCGTCAACGAGCGCAGTACGGGGGCGGCGGCATCTACAACGCGCAAGCGACGAGCTCGGTGGACAGCGCGTTCTCCGAGTACGTTTTCGTGCACGAGTTCGGCCATCACTTCGCTGCGCTGGCAGACGAGTACTACACGTCGGACGTGGCGTATGAGACGGGCGGGACCGAGCATCCCGAGCCATGGGAGCCGAACATCACCGCGCTGCATGATCCGGCGACGCTGAAATGGCGCGACCTGGTCGAGCCCGGCACGCCGCTGCCGACGCCGTGGGACAAGGAGGCGTTCGAAAAGACGAGCCGCGAAATCCAGGCCAGGCGCCGGGAGCTGCGGCAGAAGAAAGCGGCCCGAATCCGAGATGAACAAGCTCTTCGAGGAGGAGCGCAGTGGTCGAGACGAAATTCCTCGGATCCATGAAGTTCGCGAAGAAGGTCGGAGCGTTCGAAGGCGCCGGCTACGAGGCGAAGGGACTCTATCGGCCGGAAGCGGACTGCATCATGTTCACTCGAGATCGTGTGGGTTTCTGCCGGGTCTGCCAGCGTGCCATCTCGCGGGTGCATCGACGAATACTCGCGCCCGGGTTGAACGGGTCGAGTCGGGCGAGTGGGTTTAATGAGGCGAGTGGGTTGAATAGGGCGAGTGGGTCGGGTGGGGACCCACTAGACCTACCCGACCGACTAGACTCACTAGACCTGCCCATATCTGCCCGTCTTCCACATGCGGCCCTCCGACTGCCCGCAGGATTTTCAGGAACACATCGCTGTTGTCGTAGGTCCCCGTGAACTGGTCCGCCCCGGGCCGCTGGCCGAAAGGGGCACGTCGCTCGCCGTGTGGCCGCTGACGTCTGTGCCATGGATGACGTGTCGCCCGGGCACTGCGGTTCGTCCAGGCACCCATGGCTCCCATTCTCGATGACCCCCTCCACCAGAAAGCCCGGAACGGGCTGCCCCTGCACCGTCTTGTTGTCGCTTGTCGGCAGCGGACCGTCGCGCCCGGGATTGGCGACGGCCACCATCCCGGCCTCGCCGTTGACGGTGCGCGGCTGGACAATCGTCGCTTCCTGCGCCTTCCGGTTCGACACCCAGTTCTCGAAATGATCCGGCGCCGCGGCCCAGCCGACGAGGAGTTTGCGGGACGGATCGGGTCGGACGGATATCCGTCGGCGGCGGCGGTGTAGTTCGGCATGAAGTTCAGAAGCTGCTCGGCACAAACCGGAACACCGCGGCATAGTCGCGCACCGCCGCTCCGAGCGCGGAAGGACGGTAGCGCTCGTTCCCGACCCCCATCAGGCCGAGCCCGCCTGTCTCATGATCGGCGGCTACGACCACGAGCGTATCGTTGGTCTGATCGCGATCGTTGTTGGTCTGACGCGCGAAGTCGAGCGCCACGCCGACGGCGTGATCGAACTCGATTACGTCCCATACGGTTCGTTCGGGATCCGCGGCATGCGCCTGCTTGTCGATCGACGCGCCCTCGATCATCAGATAGAAACCGGCCGGCGAGTGCTGGGACAGGCTCTGGATCGCCAGGCGGGCCAGGTCATCGAGCATCGGCTGGTCGCGCAGACCCGCGTTGCGCGGTTCCGCCAGCTCGTCGCTGTAGCGACCCGCGCCGACCTTGTCGAAGGCAACCGCCAGGTGACGCGGGTGGAACAGCCCGAGAATGCGCGCCGGCGGCTTGTCACCATTCAGCAGGCCGCGCATCTCGGTGGCCGTGCGGATGTGCTCGATATCCGGGATCTTCGTGAAGTCCTCGACCAGGCTCCGGGCGTCCTTCCGAACGCTGCCGGCGACGCCCTGCGGCACGAAGTTGCGGGATCCGCCGCCGAGGAGCACGGCGACGCCGTTGGTCTCGCGCTCCTCGAAATACTGGTCGGCAATCTCGACGCTCGAAGTTGCGGTCGGCGCTGTGCGCGGCGTTTCCCGCCGGGGTGGCATCGGTCACGTCGGCAGTGGTCACGATGCCGACATTGAACCCCGTCCTCTCACACGCCGGAGCAGCTCGCCGAGGTATTCGACGCGCGGGTTGTCAAACGCGAGGCCGGTCGTGTTGTCGGGATACACGCCAACCTGGTTGTTGTTCCCTTCTGGCCGGTGACGTAGGCCGACATGCCGGGCGCGGAATCGGTGATTACCGAATTCAGCGAGAAGGTCATGACCTGACCAGTCACCTCCATCGTATCCATCGCCAGAAGCCCGTTGGCCTTGCCGTCGGAGACGCCGTGCGAGACGATGCGCGCCGCCGTCCGGTGCGCCGCGCCCATCCCGTCACCAAGCAGGAGGATCACGTTCTTCACCCGCCGTCCGCCCCGGCGGCTCGCTTGCCACGCCGAGACCGTGACGGTGACGCGAGCGCTGGCTCCGTCGGCCGTCTGCGCCGAGATTACGTGCTCTCCCGGCCGGTCGAACGCGTGCGCGCGCTTGAAGAAATTCGTCGAATTGACGGGCGCGCGACCCGCCCGCCGGCGTGGCGACACGGCCGCCGACGACTCGCCGACACCACCGGCGCCCCGTTCGCCTCCCACGCCGGGGTCCAGAACATTGGAGGCCGTCACGTCGACCCCGTCGATCGAGACGCGAAGTCCCGAGGGCGGCGACCCGAGCGATTCGTTCGCGTTCGTTGCCTCGACCCGAATGTCGAACCGTTGTCCGACGACGAAATGCGACCGGTTAGGAGGCATAATTCTGATCTCGGTCGCGGCAAACGCCGGAAGAGCAGCGACCATGGACGCGACGGTGAGGAGCGCCAGGCGGATCGCGATTGAAGAGCGCATGCAGCCTTCCTCGAGGACTGGGGAATGACACGGACACTGACGTTTGAGGAACCACGGAACAGACGAATCGCCGCCGGGTGTGCCTTGCTCCTTGCCGCCACAAGTATAGCGGTGGCGATGGGAGCCGCAGACCCGGCCCCTGCGTGGATCGCGGCCTATCGCGAGCCCGGCAATCGGCTGATCGGAGAGGCACTGGGCAACACGTTCGCCTGGGACCGCCTCGCCGAGATGACGGATCGATTCGGCCACAGGCTGAGCGGTTCGCCTCAGCTGGAGGCCGCGATCGAGTGGGCGGCCGACGAGATGAAAAAGGACGGCCTCGAAAACGTCCGGATGGAGCCGGTTGCGGTCCCGCGCTGGGTTCGCGGCATCGAGAGCGCCGCAGATCGTGAAGCCGGGGCGGCACGACATGGTCGTGCTCGGCCTGGGTGGAAGCGTCGGCACCGGGCCGCAGGGGATCGAAGCGGAAAGCCTCGTGGTCGGGAGCTTCGACGAGTTGGACGCGCTTCCTCCAGGGCCCGGGGGAAGATCGTCGTGTTCAACGTCCCTTTCACAACCTACGCCGAAACGGTGCAGTATCGGAACAACGGCGCGGCGCGCGCGGCCGCGCACGGCGCCAGAGCGGCCCTCGTCCGCTCCGTCGGGCCTGACGGCCACCAGACGGCACACACCGGCGCGCTGCGGTACGCTCGCGGTGTCGCGCAAGTCCCGGAGCGGCGATTACCGCCGAAGACGCCGCACGGCTCCAGCGATTGCAGGACCGGGGAACGCCCGCCGTGATCCATCTGCGCATGGACGCTCAGACGCTGGCCGACGCGCAGTCGGCGAATCTGGTCGCCGAAATCCGGGGCCGCGAGCTGCCAGGCGAGTTCGTCGTCGTCGGCGGCCACATCGATTCGTGGGACGTCGGCACCGGTGCCAGCGACGATGCGGCCGGATGCATCGTGACGTGGGATGCGCTGCGATCATCAAGAAACTTCAGCTCCGGCCCCGCCGGACGCTGCGCGTCGTGCTCTGGACCAACGAGGAAAACGGGTTGAGGGGCGGCGTCGCCTATGCGGAACAGCACAAAGCGGAGCTGCTCCATCACGTCATGATGCTGGAATCGGACCTCGGCCTGTTCCAGCCGGTCGGCTTCGGATTCAGTGGAACGGAAACGGCGCGATCCACCGTCAGGTCGATTGCGTCGCTCCTGGCCGGGATCGGCATGACGCGAGTGGAGGTCGCCGGCGAGGGCGCAGATATCGGCCCGAGCGTGCAGAGTGCGAAGATCCAAGCATGTCACTCGACGTCGACTCGTCACGATACTTCCAGATCCATCACACGCCGGCAGACACGGTGGACAAGATCGACCCGCGGGATACGGCGAAAGCGGTGGCCGCCGTTGCCGTGATGGCGTATGTCGTCGCTGACATGCCACAGAGACTGGGGCAGTGACCACAACAGGAAGCAGGAAGCCATGTAGGGTAGGAAGCCAGAAGTTGGAAGTTGGGAGCTGGAAGCACAAGGCCCAACCGGCGCGCCCGTCATCGACTCGACGCGCCGTGTTCAGGTACCTCGACTACCCGCTTTGGTGAGGTCGGCCAGAACGGCGGCGAGCTCCGCAGGCTGAACGGGCTTTGGCAGGTGCAGCTGAAATCCTGCCGACAGCGATCGAGCCTGATCTTCGGCGCTCGCGTAGGCAGACAGCGCGACAGCGGGGATGCGCCCGCCACGGTCGGGGGCAAGCTTTCTCACTCTTC
>CAVXYF010000003.1:0-479143 GCA_963765835.1 uncultured Acidobacteriota bacterium
CTCGCCCAGCGGCCGTAGTGGTACGGCGCCCAACCCCACGGTTCGCTGGAGACCCAGGTCCAGCCCCAGGGGTCCTGCCAGATCCAGTGCCCGGAGCGGTAGGGCGCCCAGTCGGCGGAGACCGACGTCGGAGACCAGACCCATCCGTAGTCGCGCACCTGCTCCCAGCGACCGTACTCGTCGAGGTCTTCCGCGCCCACGATGTCGGCGTTGACGTAACGGTAGGAGCGCGTGCGGTTCCGCCGGTCGTCGCGCTGACTGACCCAGCGGTCCCAGGAGTCCGGTCCCGCGAGCTCCAGGATGTCGTAACGGGGCGAGTCGAGCCCGTCGATCTCCATCTCTTCGCCCTCGTTCACGGAGATCTCTCCGCCTCCCGCCGCCACGGTCGCGCTTCCGTCGCGAACGGCGACTCGGGTGAAGCCTTCTTCGTCGACGTCCACGCGGTAGTCGCCCGGGCGATCGAACGTCACGGCGGCATTGGGGGTGTCGATCTCGAAGACCTCCCAGTCGGAGAGGCGACGGATCCGGATCGAGGCCACTCCGGATCTCAGGGAGAACTGCTTGGTGTCGTCCGTCAGGTTCAATGCGGCGAAGTCGGTGCGCGGGCCCAGGCGGACGAAGTCGCCGCCGTGAACCTGCAGCTCCATCCGGCCGCGGCTCCCCGTGTAGATCCGATCGCCCAGGGTCATCGGAACGTTCCGGTCCGCGGGCTGCCAGTCGTCGGGATCGTCGCCGCGGGAGAACGAGACACTCCCGGAAAGGAAGGAGATCCGGGCAACCGTCTGACGTATCTCCCCGTACTCGTCGCGCTGATCCCGGTACTCGTCGCGGTACTGGGCCATCGCGACAGAGGAAAAGAGCGCGAAGACAACAGCGCCGAGCGTCCCGAGAGACCGAGCGTAAGGTTGTTTGTTCATGTGATCCCCTCTCCGGGTGTGGGGGTGTGCAAGTCCCGCTCCCGTTTGAAGTCGGACGCTAGCACGGCATTTCGGGGCTTTTCGAACCGCGGGACCTTCGGCGGCGTCTCTGTGCAGGGACGATTGTCACCCCGCGGACGCAGGCAGGAAATCTCCCTCGGTTCGAACTTTGCTCGCGACGCGGAGTTGTTCCGGGATCAGGAGCCCTGGCCAGGCGGGACCACGACAACGGGAATGGGGGAACGGTGGATCACCTCCTGGACCGTGCTTCCAAGGAGGAACTCAGCCCCCGCGCCACGTCCCCGAGTTCCGAGGACGATCAGGTCGTAACCGCGGGAAGCTTCCCGGCTGAGCCCGGGAGCCGGGTCGCTGCGAATGAGCCGGTAGGACTCGTTCTTCCGGCGACCCGCCAGCTTCTCGAATTTTTCTTCGTAGTGCGCGGAGACCGCCTTGGCGAGACTCGCGGGTGGACGGCGAAGCAGGTCGCCGCGCTCCTCGACGACGGCGGCGCGGATGTCGGAGATCGGTCGCACGTGGGCCAGAGTCAGCTCTCCGCCCGTCCGCTTGACGAGGTCTCGCGCGGCGCGCAGCGCGGCGCGCGAGTGCGGTGAGAAGTCGACTCCGACGAGGATCCGAAGCGGGGAAGCCACGTCTAACGCGAGCCTTCGGGCGTCGAGTCGTGCCGCTGCACCTCGATGCGGTGGTAGTCGGCGAGAGCTCGTCGAACGATCTTCTGGAGGTTTTTCGACCGCTTGACCGAGCGGCGGCGCTCGCGCTCGTCGAGTCTCGCCTGACGCCGGAGCACGGTTTCGCGCCAGAGGAGGTCGACGGCTCGCCGGAGTCGCGAGTGGAGAAGCTCGGCCGTGGGATCGAGCGAGTGGGCCATGTTCGATCCCTATTCTCTCTCCGAGCGGGTCAGACGGGCGAGTGGGATCCGGCCGCGTCTCTCCAACGGCGCCCCGACTCCAGGAGGAGCGCGCGGTCGCTCGTCGTGAAGATCCGGTATCCGAGCTCGGAGAGGCGGGGAATGTCGTCGCGCCGTCCCACCATGATTCCGGCGGCCTTCCGGGCGCGGGCGGCCTCCGAAGCGACCCGAGCGAGCTCGGCGCCGAAGCGCTCCGTGGACGTGTTTCCGGGGGTGCCGAGCGCCTGGGACAGGTCGTTGGGTCCGACGAAGAGCACGTCCACCTCGGGCTCGTCGGCCAGGCCGGAGAGCTCGGCCAGGGCGCCCTCGCGCTCGATCTGCACGGCGACGAGAGTCTCGTCGTTGGCGCGGGCGACGAAGTCGGCAAGGGGCTCAGTCGCGTAGCGGTTCGCGCGCACGCCGCCCAGGCCGCGGCGGCCGAGCGGCGCGAACTTGAGCGCCTCGATCGCGGAGCGGGCCGTGGTCACGCTCTCGACCCGGGGCAGGAGAGTCCCCGCGGCCCCGGCGTCGAGGTAGCGCCCGACCTGGTCGGACAGGGCCGAGGGCGGCCGCACGAGCGGCGCGATTCCGGCGCCGTCGCAGGCGAGGATCGTCGAAGCGACCGACTCGATCGAGAAGAAACCGTGTTCGACGTCGATCAGGATGAAGTCGAAGCCCGCGAGCGCGGCCACCTCGACGACACCCGCGACGGGCCAGGTGAGGAAGCAGCCGAGGAGAGTTTCGCCCGCGCGCGCTCGCGCGCGTAGGGAGCTCAATTCGTCCTGCTGCGGACCAGGTTGAACTTGAGCATCTCTCCGTACGACACGCGGGAGTCCAGGTCCTCGCGCGCGATCTTCAGGTGCTGCGTCAACCCTTCGAGGACGAGCTCCATGCCAACCGCGAGCTCCTCCGGCGACGCCGGCGCGAAGTGCTCCTCGACCGCCTTCTTCAGGCCGGGGACGGACTCGAGCGCCGCGAGGTGCTCCGGAAAAGCCGTGTCGTCGGAGAGGGTGATCTTGTTGCCCGCCGCGAACCACTCGATGGTGGGCTCGTAGAGAGGATGGATTTTCTCCGGCGCCGGAGCCGTGCGCGCACGGCGGGGCATCGAGAGCTCGTCTGTGTCGTCCTCGTCGACGGGGCGGCGCCTCTGGGTCGGGCGCCCCGAGTCGGGCGCCGGGAACTTCGTGTCGAAGAGCTTCTTGACGGCCGTGGCGATCAGCTTCTTCGCGATGACCTCGGCGCCCTGCTGCTCCCCCTCGTACACCATCTCGACCTTCCCGGTGATCGCCGGAAGACAGGCCGGCAGGTCGCACAGGCGCGGAAAGACGCTCCGCTCCCTTTGCTGGAGGCCGCGGCGCTCCAGGTTCGACGCGAGAATCTCCACCGCCGAAATCGGCATGCGCGCGGACACGCCCGACGACTGGTCCACGAACTCGCTCGCGCGCGCCGCGAACGCGATCTGCTCGACGAGCTCGCGGAAGAACTCCGGGATTTCCACGGCGGGACCGTCCTGCCGGTCCAGCCACGCCTCCTGCGCGGTGATGCGCGCCGCGACCTTCACGTCGTCCGGGTAGTGCGTCAGGATCTGGGACGAGATGCGGTCCTTCAGCGGCGTGATGATGTTGCCGCGGTTCGTGTAGTCCTCGGGGTTGGCGGAGAACACGAGCAGGATGTCGAGCGGGATCCGGACCGGGAAACCACGGATCTGAAGGTCGCGTTCCTCCAGTATGTTCAGGAGGCCGACCTGGATGCGCGGCTGGAGGTCCGGGAGCTCGTTGATCGCGAAGATCCCGCGGTTGGTCCTCGGGATGATCCCGAAGTGGATGACCTCTTCGTCCGAGTACGAGCGCCGCTCCGTCGCCGCCTTGATCGGGTCGACGTCGCCGATCAGGTCCGCGATGGTTACGTCGGGCGTGGCGAGCTTCTCGCGGTAGCGCTCTTCCCGGGGGATCCACGCGAGGGGAGTCTCGTCCCCTTTTTCGGCGAGCATCCGGCGACCGTACTTGGTAATGGGATGGAAGGGATCCTCGTTCAGGTCGCTCCCCGCAATCGCCGGAATCTCGGGATCGAGGAGGCCGACGAGGAGCCGCAGAAGCCGGGTCTTCGCCTGCCCGCGCAGACCCAGGAGGAGGAAGTCGTGCTTCGACAGGACCGCGTTGTAGAGGGACGGCAGAACCGTGCGCTCGTAGCCGTGGACCCCCTCGAACGGGTTCTCGCCGCGGGTGAGCGCGCGCCGGAGGTTCTCCCGCAACTCTTCCTTGACGCCGCGCGACCGGTAGCCGGCCGCCTTGAGCGCCCCCAGGGTGTTCGGCTTCGAGACCTCGTTCATCACCGGCAGGCTACCAGCCTGCGTTCCGGGACTCTCACCCGGGGACGATCAGCGGAATGTTGTCGCCGATCCGGAAGAGTCGGGCCGGCGGGCGCACGGCGAGTTTCGCGGCGCGCCGGGCGAGGTCCTCGAGCCGGGGCCTCTGGAATCCCACGACCGTCTCGCGGATGCGCCCGTTCGCCCCGACGAGAAAGAGCGTCGGAACGTTCGTGAGACCCAGAGCCGCGGACGCCTTCCACGGCGCCGGATCGTAGAGCGTCTCGAGCTGCACGCCCAGGCGCCCGTTGAACTCGGCCGTTTCGGCGCGGTCGTCCTGCGACACCGCGAGGACTCGCAGCCCCTGAGCTGCGATTTCGCGGATCCGGTCGATGTAAGGCCACGTCAGCTCGCACGTGGGGCAGGTGGTCTTGAAGAAACCGTAGAGAGTTTCCGCGCGCTCCGCAGCGAACCGGTCACCCGATTCGGTTTCGAGCTCGATCTGCGGAAACAATTCGCCGGGTTCGAGGGCCGCCAGAGAAACCTCCCGCCTCCGTCTGATCGGAGCCGACGGCGATTATAGACTTCGCGCGGATCACGAACGGAGCCACCGAACGAGTCGCGGGGACAGGCCTAAGCAAGTCGCGGGGACAGGTCCCGAAGGGGCCTGCACCCGCAACCGAACTTGCCTGCACCCGCCACCGAAGTAAGGAGTATGTCGGCGAAGAAACCGCGGAGGCTCTCGCGGCGCGAGTTCGTTCGGGACGCGGGAGCAGCGCTCGCCCTGACGACTCTGCCGGCGGCGGCATGCGGTCGTCGCGGGAAACAATCGGCTCCGTCGCGCAAGACCCTGAAGATCCTTCAGTGGAGCCACTTCATCCCCGCGTTCGACAAGTGGTTCGACGGCGTCTACACGAAGCAGTGGGGAGAGAAGAACTCAACGGACGTGACCGTCGATCACATGGCGTCCACGGAGGTCGCTGCCCGCGGGGCCGCGGAAGCGTCGGCGCAAAAGGGGCACGACCTCTTTCTCTTCCTGTCGCCGCCGGCAGCCTACGAAGCGCAGGTGATCGATCAGCGCCCCGTGATCGAGCACGTCGAGAAGAAACACGGGAAGATGATCCAGCTCGCCGAGCGCTCGACCCTGAATCCGAAGACCGGGAAGTACTTCGCGTTCTCCGACTCTTACGTCCCGGATCCCGGGAACTACCGGATTGACCTCTGGGAGAGGGTCGGCTTCCCGAGGGGCCCGGACACGTGGGACGACCTACGTGTCGGCGGCCGCAAGATCAAGGAGCAGTTCGGGAATCCCGTCGGGGTCGGGCTCTCCCAGGAGATCGACTCGAACATGGCGCTGCGCGGCGTGCTGTGGTCGTTCGGCGGCGCGGAACAGGACGAATCGGGCAAGGTCGTGATCAACTCGAAGGAGACGATCGAAGCCCTGAAGTACGTCCGCGCGCTCTACCGGGAGACGATGACGCCGGAGGTCTTCACCTGGGACCCCTCCTCGAACAACCGGATGATTCTTGCGGGGAGGGCGTCGTTCGTCTGCAACGCGATCTCGGTGACGCGGACCGCCGAGCGCGAGGGCTCCGACATGTCGAAGAAGATCGGCCTGACTCCGGCACTCCAGGGTCCGGTGCGTCGAATCGCGGCCGAGCACCTCATGAATTGCTACGTGATCTGGAAGTTCGCCGAGAACCCGGATGGCGCGAAGCAGTTCCTGGTCGACCTCGTCGACCACTTCGGGGACGTCTTTCGCGAGGGGGAGTCCTACAACTTCCCGTGCTTCCCGGCGTCGCTTCCCGACCTCCAGCAACGGATCGCGAACGACCCGAAGGCGGATCCACCCGACAAGTACCGGGTCCTGGGGTCGGTGCTCGACTGGGCGACGAACGTCGGTTACCCGGGCTACGCGACCGCCGCCATCGACGAGGTGTTCAACACCTTCGTGATTCCGACCATGTTTGCCCGCGTTGCGAAGGGCGAGGTGACCCCGGAAGAAGCGGCCCGCGCCGCCGAACTGCAGGTTCGCCGGATTTTCGAGCGGTGGAATAACGCGGTCTGAGCGAGTCGCGGGGACAGGTCCCGAAGGGGCCTGCACCCGCAGCGGTCCAGGGCCTGCACCCGCAGCAGTCCAACGCCGGGGACAGGTCCCGAAGGGGCCTGCACCCGCAGCAGCCAACGGACGCGCGCTCACTTGACCGAGCCGACGGTGAACCCCGCGATGAATCGGTCGAGAAAAGTGTTGTAGAGAACGGCGATCGGGAGGCTCGCGACCAGGCAGGCGGCCATGAGCGAGCCCCAGTAGTAGACGTCCCCCCGGATGAGATAGATCGGCACGCCGACTCCCACGGTCTGGTGCGACGCGGATGAGATGAACGTCAGGGCGTACACGAACTCCTGGCTTACGAGGGTGAAGGTGAAGATCACCACCGTCAGGATGCCCGAGACCGAGATCGGAATGACGAGCTTCAGAAACGTCTGGAAGCGGGTCAGGCCGTCGACCATTGCGGCGTCCTCGAGCTCCCCCGGTATGGATTTGAAGAATCCCATGAGAAGCCACGTGGAGAAGGGGATGGTGAAAGTCGGATACACGACGATGATCGCCCAGAGCGTGTCCTGGACGCCGAGCCACGCGACGATGCGCGAGAGTGGAATGAAGAGCAGAGTCGGCGGCACCAGGTAAGTGAGGAAGATGCCGATCCCGACGTGGCGACCCCAGCGCCCGGTCAAGCGGGCGAGCGCATAGGCTGCCGGCACCGCCAGGACGAGTGTGATGAGAACCACGACGAGCCCGGCGAATGCCGTGTTGCCGAGCCAGCGCAGGAAGAGCGTCTCGCGAAAGAGGAGACGCAGATGTTCGAGCGTCGGCTTTTCGTTGAAGATGAAAGGATTGTTTTCGAGGTCGTAGAGGTCCCGCGTGGTCTTGAAGCTCGTGATGAGCATCCAGTAGAAGGGAAAGGCGAGGAACACGGAGAAGGCCGCGAGCACGGTCCAGTGCAGCGTCTTCGCGCCCAGTCGCCGCGCCCGCACGCCCACGTTCATCAGGCGTTCTCCGACCGGTGGGCTGTGCGCAGCATCAACCAGGCCACGACCACGAGCAGCGGGACAAGAAAGATCGAGATAGCCGCCCCTTCGGCGAGGTCGCCGCCGAGGATCCCGGTGAAGAAGGCCATCGACGGGAGAACCTGGGTGGTGTCGTATGGCCCTCCTCGGGTCAGGATGTAGATCACGGTCATGTCCGTGAAAGTGAAGATGGCGCCGAAGAGAACCGCTACGTTGATGATCGGCAACATCATCGGAATCTGAATCTGGAACAACCGCCGGAAGAAACCGGCCCCGTCCACGGCTGCCGCCTCGGGGATATCCCTCGGGATCGCCGTCCAGCCCGCCAGGATGATGACCGTCGCGAACGGGAGCATGTGCCAGGTGTGGACGAGGATGACCGAGATCATGGCGAGCTTCGGCTCGCCCAACCACATCGGTACCGAAAACGGTTCCACCAGGTGGAGTCGAACGAGCACCCAGTTGATCACGCTGTAGAGGGAGTCGAGGATCCACTTCCAGCCGATCGAGCCGATCGAGACGGGCGCCACCCAGGGGAGCAGGATCAGGAATCGCAGGAGCCGCCGACCGCGGAAGGCGTCCTTGAGCACGAGCGCGAGCACGTTCGCTCCAACCAGGACGAGCACCTGAGAGGAAATCGTGAAGAGAAACGAGTTGCGCAGGGCCACGAGGAAAGTCGGGTTCTTGAGCACCGAAGCGAAGTTCTTGAGGCCAACGAAGTCATAGCCGACGCTGCCGACCTTGACGTCTCCGACGCTGTAGAGGAAGGCGAGAACGAAGGGAACGCCGACGAGCGCGACGACGTACAAGACCGCCGGCAGGAACATCGCCGGCCCGAGCCATCGCTCGCGGCCGGAGGTCATGACAGCCGAACCGGCGCAGTGCGCAGTCCCGTCCCCGAGTCGAAAAACTTCAGGTTCCGCTCCGCGACCTCGAAGTCGTACACGACTTGCGGCGCGAAACGGACGGCGTGAGTCGCGGCGATCCGGGACACGACCTTGCGTCCGTCGAAGGGTCCCCCCTCCAGGACTCCGTAGAGGATCCGCTCGGCGCCCAGGTATTCCTCGTGACCAACGCGGAAGCGGAGCGGCACATCGCGTTCCTGCGGAGGGAGAAACCCCTCGGGGAGGAAGTGCTCCGGCCGAAAGCCCGCGATCGCCGCGCCGGTCTGGACGAGATTCATCGGCGGGGACCCGAGGAAGGTCGCAACGAACGTGTCGGCAGGCTCGTCGTAAACCTCCGCGGGCGTGCCGATCTGGCGGACGGAACCGAGGTTCATCACGGCAACCCGGTCACCCATCGCCATGGCTTCCACCTGATCGTGGGTGACGTAAAGGGTGGTCGTCCCGATCCGTTTCTGGAACTGCTGGAGCTCCTCACGCGCGGAGGCCCGCAGCTTCGCGTCCAGATTCGAGAGCGGCTCGTCGAGAAGAAAGAGCGTGGGCTCCCGCACGATGGCCCGAGCGAGGGCGACGCGTTGCCGCTCGCCCCCGGAGAGCTCCCGCGGGCGCCGGTTCAAGAGATGGCCGATGCCGAGAAGCCCGGCCGCCCATTCCGCCTTTTCTTCTTGCAGCTCTTTGGGAACGCGAACCGCCTTCAGCGGAAACACGATGTTGCCGAAGACCGTCAGATGCGGGTAGAGCGCGTAACTCTGAAAGACCATCGCGATCCGCCGCTGTCTGGGCGTCCAGTCGTTGACGAGTTTCTCTCCGATCCAGATCTCGCCGGAGGTCGGCTCTTCCAGGCCCGCGATCATGCGCAGCAGAGTCGTCTTTCCCGAACCGGATGGGCCGAGAAGAACGAGAAACTCGCCTTCCCGGCTCTCCAGGCTCACATCGACGACCGCTCCGATCTGTCCCTTTCGGAAAAGCTTGGTCAGCCCCCTCGTCCGGACGACAGCCACCTCAGACCTCGGACGCCGGGGCACCGTCCACTCGCTCCGGCGCTCTTCGGGCCGCCAGGTGTTCATGGCCGATGTCTCGGTCCTTGGTCTCCTGGATGAAAAGGCTCCCGATCACGAAACTCATCAACGCGACGATGATCGGATACCAGAGGCCGGCGTAAATGTTGCCCCGAGACGCGACGATTGCGGTCGCGAGCAACGGCAGCATTCCGCCGAACCAGCCGTTGCCGATGTGGTACGGCAGCGACATGGACGTGTAGCGGATGCGCGTCGGGAAAAGTTCGACCAGGAATGCGGCAATCGGACCGTAAACCATGGTGACGTAGATGACGAGGATGAACAGGATCAGGATCGTCATTGGCCAGTTGATTGCGCTCTTGTCAACCTCTGTGGGATAGCCGGTCGACATCAGCGCAGCTTTGTACTCGTCCTCCCGGAAGCCTCGAAGCTCGAAGTCCCGGATCTTCGTGAGAACCGTCTCACCGGGGACCGCCGGAAGCGATTGGAAGGACAGGCCGGCCTTGGTGAGGAAGTCCTTCGCCTTGTCGCAATCGGAGAACCGCGTGTGCGGAGTGGGGAAGATGTGCACCCTGCAGTCGGAGGCGGCCACCGTGATCGGCGTGGTCCTGGAGTACTGCTCCAGCGCCGGGTTGACGTAATGAGTCAGGCCCTTGAAGAGAGGTAAGTACGTGAGCGCGGCGATCAGGCAGCCGGCCATGATGATCCACTTGCGGCCGATCTTGTCGGAAAGGGCGCCGAACACGATGAAGAAGGGGGTGCCGAGGATGAGCGAGGTCCCGATCAGGATGTACGCCGTCAGGTAATCGAGCTTCAGGTAGATGGTGAGGAAGAACAGGGCGTAGAACTGGCCCGCGTACCACACCACTCCCTGGCCCGCGGTCGCGCCAAAGAGCGCGAGCAGGACGATTCTGGCGTTCGACCAGTTGGCGAAGCTGTCCTTCAGCGGCGCCTTGGAGCCCTTTCCCTCCGCCTTCATCGCCTTGAAGACCGGCGACTCCTGCAGCTTCAACCGGATGTAAACGGAAAAGGCCAGGAGGAAGATCGAGAAGAGGAAGGGGATCCGCCAGCCCCAGCTCTTGAAGACTTCCGCGCCCATCTTCCAGCGGCAGAAGCCGATGATCAGCAACGCCATGAAGAGGCCGAGCGTCGCGGTGGTCTGGATGAATGACGTGGCGTAGCCGCGCTTGTTCTGTGGGGCGTGCTCCGCCACGTACGTCGCGGCGCCGCCGTATTCCCCGCCGAGAGCCAGGCCCTGGAGAAGACGCAGGGCGACGAGGAGGATCGGCGCGACGAATCCGATCGACGCATAAGTTGGCAGGAGTCCGACCGCGGCGGTCGAGGCTCCCATGACGACGATCGTGATCAGGAACGTGTACTTGCGCCCGACGAGGTCCCCGATCCGCCCGAAGACGAGCGCGCCGAATGGTCGCACCAGGAATCCCGCCGCGTACGTGACGAATGCGGAGAGCAGCGCGGCGGTCGCGTTTCCAGGGGGAAAGAAGAGCGCCGCGAAGAAGGGAGCCAGAGTCGCGTAGAGGTAGAAGTCGTACCATTCGAAGACCGTTCCGAGGGAGGAAGCGAAGATGACCCGCTTCTCCTCCTGACCAATCGTCCCGACCGGGCCCTCTGCGGTGGTCTCGATACTTTTCACTCCTTCAGCTCCATGGGGTCGGGGTGTGAGATTGCTCGAAACGATCGAGCTTCGATCGTGCTCTCGCCGCAATTGGCCGTCGCGGCAGTGTTTCAAAGTCTCCAGGTATGTCAAGCCCGAACGCGACGGGGGACCTCGACCAGTTCGGCCGATTCTGCGCGCTTTTCCGTCGCCGGAATGAGTCGGCCGTCTGAACTAAGATCCGGCGGCGATTCGAAAGCCGCCGACGTCGGAGGAAAGAAGCATGCCGACTCAGCCGGACCAGACGATCGAAGCCCTCCTCGTGGAGAAGCGCGAGTTTCTTCCGCCGAAGAAGTTCCGTGAACAGGCCAACGTCCGCGACCCCTCGATTTATCGGACCGCGGATCGGGACTTCGAAAAGTTCTGGGAGGACTTCGCGAGCGAGCTCTCCTGGTACAAGCCGTGGAAACAGGTTCTCGACTGGAAGCCGCCGAAGGTGAAGTGGTTCGTGGGCGGGAAGCTGAACGCCTCGGTCAACTGTCTCGACCGGCACGTCGACGGGCCCCGCAAGAACAAGGCCGCTCTCGTCTGGGAAGGGGAGCCCGGCGACCAGCGGACTCTCACCTACCGCGAGCTTCTCCGCGAGGTGTCGAAGTTCGGCAACGTGCTCAAATCGCTCGGCGTTCGCAGGGGCGACCGGGTCACGCTGTACATGCCCATGGTCCCGGAGCTTCCCATCGCGATGCTCGCGTGCGCCCGGATCGGGGCGATCCACTCGGTCGTGTTCGGCGGGTTCTCCGCGGAGTCGCTGAGAGACCGGATCAACGACCAGGAGGCGAAGGTTCTCGTCACCGCCGACGGCGGCTGGCGCCGCGGCAACGTCGTCCCCCTGAAAAAAATCGCGGACGAGGCGCTGACAGAAACCCCGTCGATTGAGGCAGTTGTGGTCCTCCGGCGGACCGGTCGGGCGGTCGGCTTCCAGGAGAAACGCGACCACTGGTGGCACGACGTCATGGCCGGGGCGTCGGCCCGCTGTCCCCCCGAAAAGATGGATGCGGAAGACCCGCTCTACATCCTCTACACGTCGGGAACGACCGGGAAACCGAAGGGCATTCTGCACACCACGGGAGGGTACCTCGTCGGAACGTACGCGACGACGAAGTGGGTCTTCGACGTGAAGGAAGAAGACATCTACTGGTGCACCGCCGACATCGGCTGGGTGACGGGACACTCCTACGTCGTCTACGGACCGCTGGCCAACGGCGCGACGTGCCTCATTTACGAGGGTGCGCCCGACACGCCGGCACGCGACCGTTTCTGGGACCTCATCGAGCGGCACGGAGTCACGATCCTCTACACGGCTCCGACCGCGATCCGCGCGTTCATGAAGTGGGGGACCGAGTGGCCCGAAAAGCACGACCTCACCTCGCTCCGTCTGCTCGGCTCGGTGGGTGAACCGATCAACCCCGAGGCGTGGATCTGGTACCAGGAAACTATCGGCGGCGGACGCTGCCCGGTGGTGGACACGTGGTGGCAGACCGAGACCGGGATGATTCTCATCACTCCGCTCCCGGGCCTGACTCGCACACGGCCCGGCTCCGCAACTTTTCCGTTCCCCGGAATTCGCGCCACGATCCTCGACGCGGCTGGAGGCGAGGTCAAGGTCGGCGGCGGCTACCTCGCGATTACCCGACCCTGGCCCGCGATGCTGCGGACGATCTGGGGGGACGACGAGCGCTACGTGAACACTTACTGGTCGAGGTGGCGCAACGACATCTACTTTCCGGGCGACGGCGCGAAGCGCGACGACGCCGGATACTTCTGGTTGCTCGGTCGGGTCGACGACGTGATGAACGTGGCGGGTCACCGGATCGGAACCATGGAGGTCGAGTCGGCGCTCGTGGATCACGATGCGGTCGCGGAGGCCGCGGTCGTCGGGATCAACGACGAGCTCAAGGGAACGGCGATCGCGGCCTTCGTCATCCTGAAAGAGAAGGAAGCCAAGGACGTCGACGACGGGCTCATCGACGAGCTGCGCAGTCACGTCGCGAAAAAGATCGGCGCGATCGCGAAGCCCGATCGGTTGTTCTTCGTCGCGGATCTTCCCAAGACCCGGTCCGGAAAGATCATGCGGCGGCTCCTGCGCGACATCGCGGAGGGACGGATTCTGGGCGACACGACCACGCTCGCCGACTCCTCCGTCGTCGAAGCGCTGAAGGCGCAGTACGAGGAAACGGAGCCTTAGCCCGGTTTTCCCGACCGCTTTTTGTCGACCGGCCGCGCTCGCCAGAAAAGAATTGTCCCGCCGCCGAACGACCGGCTAGAATCGAATCAGGTTGAAGCAACCCGAGGGCGCTCTGGACGGCCGGGCACTCGGCCGGCTTGATCGCTGGCGGAACGCGCGGGCCCTTTTTATCCGACCCGAGGGCGGCGAGGTCGAAAGAGCGGTAGCCGAGGCGTTCGGTCGGCGGTGGGTGCGGGCACAGGTCTACGGTCGCGCGCGCCGCCTTCTCCTCGAGAGCGATGCGGAGGTCTTCCTCGAGAACCTGCACGATCGCCTGGGCCCTCTCGCCGACCGCGTCCGGGTCGCTCCCGATGATCCGGTCACGACGAAGTGGGACTCGCTCGGCAACCTGACGCCTCTGCCCGTTGCGAGGACCGAGGTCCGCTCTCTGTGGCTGGCGGACCTGCTCCGTCACGGCGACTTCTACGCCAAGTTCCAGCCCATCGCGGACCTCCGCACGGGCGACGTGATCGGTTACGAGGGACTTCTTCGCGCGCGCGCCGAGTCCCCGAACCATCCTTCCGGCGAAATGTTCCCGGCGGCTCGCGCTCTCCGCGTCGAACGCCCGTTCGAAATTCTCTCGTGGTCGTGCATCGTGGAATCGGTGGATCGCCTTCCTCCGGAGAGTCGCCTGTTCGTCAACGTCAATCCGCAGCTCCTCACCCTCGAGCCCGATGGGCTGTCGGAGCTCTGGCGCGCGATCGACGCATGCTCCTTGCCGCCCTCGCGCGTGATCCTCGATCTCGTGGAAGTCGAGAGCGTCGAATCACTCGACTCTCTCTCCCGCACGGTCGCGGCGGCACGCGAGCGGGGAGCTCAGGTCGCTCTCGACGACGTCACGTCGCCTTATCGCGCGATCCAGTGCTGCGAGGCATTTCATCCCGAGTGGGTGAAAGTGGACTGGGAGATCACGCGCGGCGTCGCCCGAGATCCGCGGCGCCGCTCCATCCTGAAGTCGCTCGGACGGCTGGCGCGTCACTTCTCCTTCGGCCTCATCGCCGAAGGTGTCGAGACGAGTGAGGACCTGGACGTCTGCGCAGCTTCTGGCGTCATCGCCGCGCAGGGGTATTTCATCGGACGGCCGGCTCCCGAACCGACCGCGCCGGAGGCGGCGTTCCGACGGTGGATCGAGGCCCGCGGCCGCGCGAACGGGGCCGTGCCCGGGGGGACCGCCAACGGCGCGGAAGACGAGCAGCGCGCCTCCTGACACCGGTTCGCGGAGCCCGAAGGCGGGCGACCCCGTCGCGCTAACCTCTGTCCGCATCGACGTTTGGCTCCACGTGGCCTGTCTCTTTCCGACCCGCTCCCGGGCCAAAGCGGCCTGCGAGGGGGGGAAAGTCGACGTCAACGGGGCGCGGGCCAAGCCCCACCGCGAGATCAAGCCGGGGGACGCCGTCGAAATCACGACCGGAGGAGCCCGGCGTCGTTCGCTCGTGGTGAAGGGACTGGCGCAACGGTCGATCCCGCGCGCGCAGGCCCGCGCGCTCTACGAGGACACGACTCCGCCCCTCTCGGCCGAGGAGATCGAAGCGCGGCGCCTCGAAAGGCTTCTCGCTCCTTCCCGCGGGCCGGAGCGGCCCGACCGGCGTAACCAGCGCGAAGGGCGCGCCCGGAAACGGTGGTCCGGGGTCTGATCCCGAGGCGGCGAGCGTAAGATTCCACCGTGGACTTCGAGCTTCTCTGTCCCTGCTGCGGCGCCCGGCTGAAGGTGGATCCGGAGCTCAAGGCGATCATCGCTCACGAGGCTCCGAAGGTCGCCCGGAAGTTCGAGTCGGTGGACGATGCCGTGGGCGCGCTCAAGACCCACGACGCTGAGCGCGAGAAGAAGTTCGCGGCTTCGGTCGAGGCGGAGAAGTCGAAGAAGGACGTCTTGAACCGCAAGTTCGAGGAGCTCTTCGAAAAAGCGAAGTCGGACACCTCCAAGCCGATCCGCGACATCGACCTGGACTGACCACGGCGTTGTTTTCGGTCGCCGTCCTCGGCTCGAGCCGGGCCGCGGAAGACAGCCCGGACTACCAGCACGCCGTCGAAATCGGCCGTGAGGTCGCGCGGCGCGGCGGGCGGATCGTGTGCGGCGGTTACGGTGGCGTGATGGAGGGCGTCTGCCGTGGCGCCTCGGAGGCAGGCGGCAGCAGCCTCGGCATCCTCCTTTCGAGCGGGGAGCCGAACCGCTGGGTGTCGGAAGTGGTGCGCGAAGAGGATCTCGCAGGACGGCTGCGCCGCCTGACGGCGGAATCGAACGCTTCGATCTTTCTGCCCCGTGGGCTCGGAACTCTGCTCGAGATCGCGTGGATGGCTGAGTCGATCGCGAAAGGGAACGTTGCGCCGCGACCCCTCGTGTTTCTGGGAACGTTCTGGCGGAGAGCCGCCGCGCTGGCCGTCAACGAGGCGGCCGACTCGGGCGCGGAGGCGCTCGGCCGCTCGATCCGCTTCGTCTCGTCGCCGAGAGCCGCAGTCGCCGCCGCCTGGGACGAATCGGCGGCCGAGCAGGCTACTTCCGGTACCCCATCTCCCTGAGCAGCGCGATCCGCTTCGCGATCGGGGGATGCGTCGCGAACAGCGCGGCGAGGCCGCCTTCCCGCTCGTTGATCGCGCGCCCGCGGGGATCCGCGATGCAGAGGTGCGCGACGCCCTGCTTGATGGAGGGCGTCGGTTCCTTGGCGGCGTCGATCTTTTCGAGCGCCGACGCCAGAGCCAGGGGATTCCGGGTGAGCTCCGAGCCGGATGCGTCCGCGAGGTACTCCCGCTCGCGGGAGACCGCCATGGCGACCAGGCGCGCGATCAAGGGCGCCAGGATGAGCGAGAGGATCCAGAGAACGAAGAAGACGAGGAGCACGACGCCGCCTCCGCCTCCTCCTCCATCCCGGCTCGAACGACGGCGGCCGCCTCCCCAGCCGATGCCGCGCCGTCCCCAGTCCGAAATGAGAAGCACCGAGCCCACGAGCGCCGCCACGACGGTCATGAGGCGCACGTCGTAGTTCTTCACATGCGCCATTTCGTGGGAGACCACCGCCTGGAGCTCCTCCCGGTCGAGGGCGTCGAGAAGTCCCGCGGTGACGGCGACCGCGGATTTCTCCGGCCCGCTGCCGGTGGCGAACGCGTTCGGGTCGGAGTCGGGGATGAGGTAGACCCGGGGCTTCGAGATCCCGCCGGCGATCGCCATCTCCTCGACGACGTTGTCGAGCACACGCTGCCGCGGGTCGGAGGGATCGACGGGAACGGCGTTCGCGGATTCGAGGACCGCCCGATCGCCGGCCTTCAGGGCCCACAGGGAGGAGCCGGCGCCGAAGAGGAGCGCGCCGAGCGTGGCGATCGGGAACCCGGGCCCGGCGCCCGAACCGTAGAGGAAGAAGTCCGCGCCGATCCCGAGGAAAACGAGGAACGCGACGAAACCCGTCAGGATGGCCGCCGTTCGGCGGAGGTTCCTCTTCTGCTGTTCGAAGAGATTGATGCCGGGCAAGGTCGCGGATCCTCCGCCGCCGGGGCTACTGCGGCCGGATGTTCAGGTCGACCTTCGGAACCTCGCGCTCGGCCGGCTCGGTGATCTCGAACAGCTCCACCGGCTGGAACTTGAACGCCTGCGCGATGAAGTTGTCGGGAAAGACGTTCTGGGCCGTGTTGAAGCGCGTCGCGACGTCGTTGTAGTACTGGCGTGCGAAGCCGACCTTGTTCTCGGTCGACGTGAGCTCCTCCATCAAGGTCCGGACGCTCTCGTTCGCCTTCAGGTTCGGATAGTTCTCGGCGAGGGCGAACAGCCGCGACAGCGTCTGCGTGAGAACGTTCTCCTTCTCGGCGGTCTCGGCGACGCCCTGCGCCGCCACCGCGCTGTTGCGGGCCGCGATCACCTTCTCGAGCGTGTCCTGTTCGAACTGCATCTCCCCCTTGACCGCGGCGATCAGGTTCGGGATGAGGTCGTGGCGCCGCTTCAGCTGGACGTCGATCTGCTTCCAGGCGTTCGCCACCTGGTACTTGAGCGAGATGAGGTTGTTGTAACGCCAGATCGCCCAGATCGCGACGACGACCGCGATGAGAACCAGGAAGAGGAAACAGCCGCTGATTGCTGCCATATGTGGTTTTTTGCTCCCTGCCTTCTTTTACGATTTCCGGGCGTTGAGGTTTGGCTCTGCCTCAGGCGTTCAGTCCCTGGCGAAGCTCGCGGGACAGGATCTCCACCGCCGATCGCTTGCCGGCCGTCATCTTTTCCCGCCACAGACCCTCGGTCTCGAAGCGCCGATCGCCGATCGACTCGCTCCAGGGCCGCAGCGCCGCGTCGAGCTCGCCCGCCGACCAGACGTCCCCGCCGCGCTTGCGGATCATGGAGATGACGTAAGGGACGATACGGATGAAGGCTCGCAGGGCCGGGGAGCTCTTGATCGAGTACTTGCGGCCGTGGAAGGCGGTCGGGAAGGCGCGGGCGGCGGCTTTGAAGTAGTTGAGGAAGAATCGCCGGGAATTCTCCCGGAACTCGCGCGAGACGCGGCCTCCCGCGGCGTCCATCGCGGCGAACACGTCGCGCAGCTCGTCGGCGAGCGACGCTTGGGTGACGCTGCCGCGCCCGATACCCAGGACCTTGATCTGCCCGCGCAGCGGCGACCCGTCGTCCTCGTTGAGCGTCCGGATCACGTCGTGAGCGGCGGCCAGGTTCTCGTCCCGATAGAGGCGGCGGCCCGAGAGCGAGATCAGGTGCGAGGGGTTCAGCTTCGTGTGCTTGCTGTTGATGGTGACGAAGAGCTCGACCACCTGGTCCGCCGTGAGATTGTCGAAGACGACCGCGGGAACCTGGAAGTCTTTCAGGTTGTGCTTCTCGGCCATCTGGTGGAGGGCGAGCAGGCGATGCTGACCGTCGAGCGCGCGCAGGATTCCCGACTCTTCCGGGAGCTTCAGGGTGCCGGAGTCTCCGCGTCCGCCGGAGGGGGAGAAGTCCAGCCGCCGGTCCGAGACGAGGAGGACGCTCCCGGGAATCGCAGGAAGACTCCCCGAGTCGGCGCACTGGAGGTAGTACGCGACGAGTTCGTCGATCTTCTTGCGGATGATCGGCCGCTGATAGGCGTGCTCGGAGGCCGAAATCCTCTTCTCCAGGATTTCCCAGTTCACCCGGGAGCTCACGGTCTGCCGCGCGTGGCCGCGGGTCGTCTGGGCGGCCGGGCCGAACGAGAGGACCTCGAAGCCGACCAGAGTCTGCAGGTCCGCCCCCGAGAGCAGCGCCTCGTAAAAGCTGACCCCGAACTGGTTCAGCCGCAGAGAGGGAACGGAGAGCATTCCTTATCCTCCTCTGCCGCCCTCCGGCTAAGTCCCGCCGTCGGAACGGCTTGGAACGGCCGCTCGCGTCTTTCGAGGTTCCACGAGTCCGTGGCCGGGGATTATATGCAAAGCGTTCCGGGCCGTGGATGAGCTGCAGATCAGGAGCCCGGCGGCTTCCCCCACGCCCCGCTGCTCTCGATCTCGTCGAAGACCCGTTCGGCGCCGGCGAGGATGCCGCGCAGCTCATCGGTCAGATACCTCTCGAGCTCCTCGATGGCATCGGGGCCGGCGACCGGGACGGAGCACTCGACCTGCGACCGTCCGAGCGACGCGAAGAAAGGAGAGGGGCGTCGCGTCCAGTCGGATTCGTTGCGGCGGTGCTTCACCATCAGGAAGGCGGCGAGCCTCCGCTCGTTCCACGGTTCGGCGAGGCGCCAGCTGAAGTTGGCTCTCGTGCCCTTGAACTGGATCTCGGGTTTCTCGTCGGCGAGAGCAATCGACATGTTGGCTTTTTGACGATACCATCGGCCCCGATTCGTCAGCCACCCATGAGGAAGAACGTCTTCTGCGGCCTCGTCGTCGGCCTGCTCGGCTGGGCGTCTGCCATGCCCGCTGCGCCGCCGGAGCAGGGCGTCTACTCCTCCCATCTCATGGTCGACCAGGAGGTCACGGTCAGCGCGCGGATCACCGGCGTCATCGAGAAGATCAACGTGGACCGGGGGAGCGCGGTGAAGCGGGGGCAGTCTCTCGCGACCCTCGAGCTGCAGGAGTTCGAGCAGGGGGTCCGCGAGGCCAAGGAAGACATGCAGCTGCGGAAGGTGGAGCTCGAGCGCGCGAAGGCCCTTTCGGCCGGCAGCATCATGAGCAAGGCGGAGCTCGACGAGAAGAAGGCGCGCTACGCCGTGGCCTTCGCGGCGTGGGAAAAGGCCCGGGCGATCCGGGATTACGCCTTCATCCGCGCGCCGTTTCCGGGCATCGTCACCGAGAAGTACGCCCGAGTCGGGCAGAAGGTCATCGACAACCAGAACGTCCCGCTCTTCAAGATCACCGCGTTCGAGCCGCTGCTCGCCCGTGTGTACCTGCCCGAGGAACGCCTTTTGAGCATCAAGCGGGGTGACCGCGTCGAGGTCGTTCCGGACAAGTTTCCGAAGTCGCGCACCACCGGAGTCGTGCAGTACATCAGCCCCACCGTGGACGCCGCCAGCGGGACCTTCCAGGTCATCGTCCAGGTCAAGCGGGACGCCCCGCAGTCCGTCCTGCGCCCGGGCCTCTCCGTGAAGGTCCTGTTCAATCACGCCGGCCGATCGTGAGGGTATGAACGAGAAGCCGACTCGACCCTCCCGGCGGCTTCGCTCGACACTGGATCGCGTCCTGGTCCACGACATCAAGAACATGGGGTTTCGCCTGCAGCTCCTGCTGTCGAACCTGGAGGAGAACTACGGCAACCCGGAGTTCAAGCGGTCCGTCGAGGAGCTGCTCCGGTCGACCGTCGATCGCATCGACGGCATCGTCGATCGGTTCTCGACCGGCGACGAACCGGTCCTGATCAAGGTGGCCCTCGACCTGAACGGCATCGTGCGCGAAGTGGCCGAAGGCGAGACCCGCCGCGGCCTGCGCGTGCCGCCGGCGACACCGGGCAAGCGGACCCTCTCGCTCGCGCTCGGCGCAATTCCCGAGATCTGGGGGGACCCGTACTACCTGACGGACGCCTTGAGGAGCCTGATCGAAAATGCCCTGGAGGCGGTGCCGCCGGAAGGCCGCGTTCTCGTGCGCACCTACCGGGACGAGTCCGCGCGGCGCCCCCGCGTCGTCGTCGAAATCATCGATAACGGAACGGGGATGTCTCCCGAGTTCGTCCGGGATCGTCTGTTCAAACCGTTTCAGACGACCAAGCCGGACGGCGTCGGCCTGGGTCTGGCGACCGCGAGCCAGCTCGTCCAGCTTCACGACGGAAAGTTCAACGTCATGACCCGGGCGGGGGGAGGCACTGTGGTTCGGGTGAGCTTTCCGGCCGCCGCGGCGTCCCCGGCCAGCCCGTCGCCCGTCGAGCCGCCGCCGCCGCCGTCTCCGCCGGAGAACGGTTGAAGCCGATGCCCGGAACGCTCGGCTCGGTCGTGATCGTGGAGGACGACCCGATTCTCCTCGACCAGCTCACCTGGTCTCTGAAGGGCCACTTCGAAATCGCGAGCGCCACGGACGCCGAACGGGCCCGTCCGCTTTGCGAGACGGATCCCGACCTCTACCTCTTCGACCTCCGCCTTCCGCCGTCCGGCGAGATCGAAGAGGGCTTGAACCTCCTGAAGTCCGTTCGGCAGAGAAATCCGGACGCCACCGTGGTCATGATGTCGGGGGAGAAGGACCGGCAGGCCATCCTACGGTCGATCGAGCTCGGCGCCTTCGACTTTTTCCGGAAGCCGGTCGATCCGGCCGAGCTCCTCGTCATCCTGAAGCGCGCGCTCGAACGACGGCGGCTCGTCGCGGAAAATCGCGAGCTCCGCGAGCGTTCCCGGGGAGAGCCCGAAACCTTCGATCGTCTGGTCGGTGCGAGCAAAGGCATGCGGCGCCTCTTCCGCGAGATCGAGAAGGTCGCCCCGTCGGACGCGACCGTTCTTCTCGTCGGCGAGAGCGGCACGGGCAAGGAGCTCGTCGCTCACTCGATCCACGCCCGGAGCAATCGCCGGGAGCGGCACTTCGTCGCGGTCAACGCCTCGGCGCTCCCGGAGTCCCTGGCGGAGTCGGAGCTCTTCGGTCACGAGAAGGGCTCCTTCACCGGCGCCGTGGCCTCCCGCCCGGGACGCTTCGAGCTCGCCCACGGCGGCAGCCTCTTCTTAGACGAGATCGGAACTCTTTCGGTGCCGATCCAGTCCAAGCTGCTGCGGGTGCTCGAGACCCGGGAGGTCGAAAGGGTGGGAGGCCGCCGGAGCATCGCCGTGGACTTTCGGTTGATCTCGGCCACCAATGAAGACCTGGAGGGAAAGGTCGCCGCGGGGACGTTCCGGGAAGACCTTTTCTATCGGATCAACGCGGTGCCCATCCGGATTCCGCCGCTGCGCGACCGACCCGACGACATTCCGCTGCTCGCCGAGCACTTCGTCTCCCGGTTCTCGGCCCGGCACGGCCGGGGAGCCCGGCGCCTGTCCGCCGAAGTCCTCGAGCGATTTCGCGAGCATCCCTGGAAGGGGAACGTCCGCGAGCTCGAGCACGTCGTCGAGAACCTGATTCTCTTTTCGGAGGGGGACGAGATCGGCGTGGAAGACCTGCCCAGGGTGCTGCGGGCCGCCGCGACGGCGAAGCCGACCGCCGGTCCGCACTTTGCCGAGGCCGTCGAGGAGTTCGAGCGGCGGCTGCTGTCCGACGCCATCCGCGACGCCGGAGGGGTCAAGGCGGAGGCGGCCCGGCGCCTCGGTCTCGACGGCAACCAGATCAAGTACCTCTGCCGCAAATACGGCCTCTGAGCGCTCCCGGGCGGGTTGAAAAACTCACCTTCCGCCGAAAAATTCATCCCGGAAACGGCCGGGACTCCAACTCGCGGGAGAGATGCGGCCAGCGCCAAGTTACTCGGGCCCAGACTCTTGCGGGCGTGCAGGGAGGCAGGATGCCGCTGGCCCCTCCTTTGCGATACCGGACGGCAGACCGAAAGGAGAAAACGGAATGGCGAAGGAAGTTCGAATTCAATTGACGGCCGCCCAGAAGGCCAAGATCAAGTCCGCGACCGGCAAGGAAATGGCGGAGATCCGCGTGGCGAGACTCGGCAAGAATCTGGCGGTCTCCCCCGCGACAGGTCTCTCGGCGAAGGACATGAGCATCAGCGCGCAGGACATGAGCATCAGCGCACAGGACATGAGCATCAGCGCGCAGGATCTCTCCGCCCAGGACCTCTCGGCTCAGGATTTGTCGGCGCAGGATCTCTCGGCCCAGGATCTTTCCGCGCAGGACCTCTCGGCTCAGGATCTGTCGGCTCAGGATCTGTCGGCTCAGGATCTGTCGGCTCAGGATCTGTCGGCTCAGGATCTGTCGGCTCAGGATCTGTCGGCTCAGGATCTGTCGGCCCAGGATCTGTCGGCCCAGGACCTGTCGGCCCAGGACCTGTCTGCGCAGGACCTGTCGGCCCAGGACCTGTCGGCCCAGGACCTCAAGGCGACGTAACGAGCCCGTTCGACGAGTCGGAAAGCGCCCCGCGAAAGCGGGGCGCTTTTGTTTAAGGCGTCTGATCGTCCCCGGCGGCCCGGTTGAAAAATTGATCCTACGCTCGAAAATTCATCGCTCCCGCGCCCTCGGTCGATTCCCGATCCTGCCCCTAAGCGACTGTGGTTGCGGCCTTTGCGCGCCTGATCTCGCACTGGGGGGAAATGGCCCCGCCCTTGCGATAGGGAAGGGCAACCGAAAGGAGACAGTCAATGTCGAAGGAAGTGCGGATCGAGCTGACCGACGCCCAGAAGTCCAAGATCAAGGCGGCCACGGGCAAGACGGTTGCTGAGCTTCGCGTGTCGAAGGTGGGTGAGAACGTGGCGGTGACCCCGGCGACCGAGTTGAGAGCGCAGGACACCAGAATCCAGACGCAGGACCTGCGGGCCCAGGACACGAGCATCGCCGCTCAGGACCTCAAAGCCGAAGACATGTGCATCTCCGCCGAGGACATGAGCATCTCGGCCCAGGACATGTGCATCTCCGCCGAGGACATGAGCATCTCGGCCCAGGACATGTGCATCTCCGCCGAAGACATGAGCATCTCGGCTCAGGACATGAGCATCTCGGCGCAGGACCTCTCGGCTCAGGATCTGTCGGCGCAGGATCTGTCGGCTCAGGACCTGTCGGCCCAGGATCTGTCGGCCCAGGATCTCAAGGGCGGCCCAGTCGAGCAGTAACCGCCTCCGAGGCGGAGACCCGAGCCCCGCTTCGGCGGGGCTTTTTTCTAGTAGACGACGGAACGACCCCAGCGCCAGATCACGTTCCAGGCCCGAACCGCGTACGCCTCGCGCCGCGACGTGATCTTCAAGCGGGCCTCCGCTCCCGGCAGGAGCGACCCGTCCGCGTTGTCGAACACCGCGCGGACGACGAAGCGGTCCGGCGCGACCGGCGGAAGGTCCGGCCCCTCGACGCCCGCGGACGTCGGCCGTTGCTCGAGCGTCGCCGGCGAAATCGCCGCGACGACCCCCTTCGAGGGTCTCGTGGGCCGCGTGCGCACCATCGCGGAGACCGGCGAACCGATCCGCAGATACTCCAGGAAGCGTTCCGAGACCGGGACTTCCGCGACCATCCGGCGGCAGTCGCCTACCTCCGCGAGCGCCGAACCGACGGTGACGTGCTTGCCCAGTGCGTCCTCGACGCGGGGTGTGAGGACCCGCCCGGCGATCGGGCTCCGGACGACGAGGTATCCCTCCCGGGCTTCCGCGCTCCTGAGCGCCGCATCCTCGGACGCCGCCTTCTGCTCCGACTGGTAGACGAGCATGGCGTTGGCGGTCGCCCGCCCCTCGCTCGACTTCTTGAGCATTCGATTCCGCTCACCGCGGTGCCGCTCCGTCTCCTCGGCCACGGCTGAGCTTCCGAGCCGGAAGAGGGGCTGCCCCTTGGCGACGAAGTCGCCCTCGTGCACGAAGGTCTCCGCCACGATCCCGTTCTCCGACGCCTGCACGTTCGCCCGTCTCTCGGGCTTCAGGTTCGTGATGCCGGTGATCTTCCGGTGTGACCAGGGAATTCCGAGCACGACGAGAAGCACCGCGCCCGCGATCGCCAGGGGAAGGCGGCTGCGAGGGGACATGAACCACTCCTTCTTGTCGAGGTAGAAGAGCTTGCCGACCCGCTTCGTCGTCCGCACCTTCTTCTTGAAGACGTACCCGAGCGTGAGAACCAGGAACACGACTCCGAAGTCGGGGAAGTACCGGTAGTAGAAGTTCCGGAAGATCGTGTAGATGAAGTACATGATCGTCGCGGTGTAGGCCATCGACAGGAGACCGTAGGTCCAGAAGATGATCCGCCGGCGTCGCGTCGCGGCGGGCACCTCGACCGGGAGCCGCAGGACGTTCTTCTGGAACCACGCGCCCACGGTCTTCCAGGCGGTCTCGCGGAGATCCGGAATCTGCAGCAGGCTGGACAGGGCGTAGTAGCCGTCGACCTTGATGAGCGGATTGATGTTGAACAACACCGCGGAGAGGCCCGTGAAGAGCATCGTCTTGTACGCCGCCTCGTGCAGGAGGGTGTCGGGGTAGCTGGCCACCCAGAGCATCGTGGCGACGCAGGCGATCGCGAGCTCCGCGTAGATCCCGGCGATGGTCACCCACAGCCGGTGGAGGCGGTTCTTGAACATGAAGGTGTCGGAGGTGTCGCAGTAGAACGCGGGGGTGAAGTAGAAGAGCGCGAAGCCGATGTCGTGGCACTCCCCTCCGTACACCTTCGTCGCGTAGGCGTGGGCGAATTCGTGAATGGTCCCCACGATGCAGAGGATCGTGAAGAACTGGACGACCTGCCAGAACGGCTTTCCGAAGAAGTGGTAGAGCTCCATCGTGCCCGTGAAGATCCGTTCCCAGTCGTTGACGAAAACTCCGAACGTCCAGAGCGAGGCGATGATCGTCGCGATGACCATCGGCTTCGACCAGATCCACCGCACGTACTTGACGGTCCGGTCGAGAAAGCGGTCCGGATCCAGGACCGGAAACATGATGAAGAAGATGTTGAAGCCCTCCGCCTTTTCCTCAGCCTTCTGGTGGCGGAAGCTCTTGAACTTGTCCAACAGGCCGAGATTTCGCTCGGCGACGGACTCCTCGATCAGCTCGAGCCGGCGGAGGAATTCCTCGTACTCGAGCACCAGCTCCATCTTGACGTCCTGCCCTCCGGAGAGGCTCGCGATCCGGTCGCGGATCTGTTCCCGAGTGCGGCGTCCGTCGAAGAGGCGGATGATCTGCCACTGCCAGTTCTTGAACTGGTGATACTTGCGGGTCCCGGGGTTCTTGACTATCCAGTTCACGTCGCCGAGCTGGACCTGACGGAGGATCCCGAGGTCCTTTCGGAGCGCGGGGCGCTCGCTCGCGGGGCCGTGGCGCTCGGCGAGGGCCTTTCCCGCGTCTTCCGGTCGTGCGGCGGCGAGAAATTTGCGGGAGCCGGGGACGGAGCTCAAGGGAGCATGGGCCAGACCCGGTTCCACACGTAGCGGAAGGGTTTGCGGAAGATCCAGGTCGCGACCGGCACGTTACCCGTTGATACCTTGGCCTTGCCGAGCATGCCGGTCTTCAGAAACCCGCCCGGGTTCTCGGCCCGGGCCTCGCAGACGAGGAACCGGTCCTTGCCGTCGTCGCGCACGTGAGTTCCCACGCGCGTGATCACTCCGTGGAAGGTCCGGGTCGGATAGGGATTCAGCTTGAAAGCGACGCGCTCACCGACCCGCAGCCGGCCCGCCTCGACCTCCGGGACGGCAACTTCCGCGAAGATGCGTCCGGTGTCGGCAACCACGCAGAGCTCCGTCCCCTGCTTCAGGAACTGCCCGACGCGCTCTTCGATGCGGGGCGTCACGATGACCCCGCCGAGCGGCGCTCTCAGGCTGGTGTTCGCAAAACGGTTCTGCTCCATGGCGATGCGGGCGCGCAGCTCGTCCCTCTTGGCGGATGCCTCGAACATTCCGGCCGAGTCGCCGGCTTCCCGGGAACGCGCGACCTCGCTCTCGGCGACCTGGTACTCCGCCTGCGCGTCCGCGAGCGACGCCTGGTAGACGCCCGGCTCGAGCGTGGCGATGACGTCGCCGGCGGCGACGGAGTCCCCCTCGCGCCGGATCACCGAGCGCACGACTCCGTCGACCCCGGCAGTCACCGTCCCCCGCCGACCGGGAACGACGCGCGCGGGGCCCTCGACCCGGAGCGGGAAGGGGACGACGAAGAGCAGGAGGAGCAGCGCCGCGAGGCCAACCCCCACGGTGAGCCTCCGCTTCCGGGGAATCTTGAGGAACCCGGCCTTCCGATCCGCGAACGGCCGCAGGAACCCGGGGATCTCCACCTGCTTGTAGAGCTGGGCGTTTCGGACGGCGACGGTCGCCTGGTTGACCAGGATCGCGAGGAGGTCGAGCGTCCCGGAGTCGAAGGCGACCGGCTTGCGGCTCTGAAAGGAGAGCACGCCGAGCTTGCCCTCCTCGTCGTTCAACAGAAGCGCGTGGAACGAGCGAAAACCGCTGGCCGCGAAGTAGGTCCGGAACTTCTCCTCCGTCTCCGGCCGGTCCGCGTGGATTTTCCCGTCGGGGTCCTGCGTGACCGACAGGTTCGCTCCGCCGAAGTAGACCCACTCGAGGAGGTCCTCGGTCGCTTTCAACTTCGGGTCCCCGCGGTCGAGCTTCACCACCCCGGAAACCGCGCCGAGCTTCAGCTTCCCATGGTCGAGGATCGCGATCGCGCACTCGTCGTAGGTCGCGATCGCCGCGGTCGCGTTGACGATCTTCTGCATCACCTTGTCGAGGTCCAGGGTCGCCGTGATCTCGCGGCTCACGGTCAGGAGGGCGTCCAGCTCCTCTACCTTCTTTTCGGCCTCGTACTGGCGCGCGTTCCGGACGGCCCGGACCGCCTGGCGGCTCAGGTCCTGGAGAAGCTCCTGGTCTTCCTCCGTGAACTCGGGATATCGCCCGCGCTTGTTCGCGAGCACGAGCACGCCCACGGGCTTCTCGTCCTCGAGGAGGGGAAATGCGAGGAGGGACCGGATCGGAAACCCCTCGGTCTCCGTGGCGGTGGGGTGACCCGGAGGGACCATGGCGCGGCGGATCCTGCGGTCCGCCAGAACGTCTCCGACGACCGAGGTGCCGACGGCGTCCGGCGGGTTCGCGATCTCGTAGTTCTCATTGATCGCCGTCCCGGCCAGGATGACCTCCGAGCTTTCCGGGTCGAGAAACCAGAGTGACGCGGCCTCGGCCGCGCCGAAGTCGACCGCCTTGCGGACGATAATCGTCTCCAGGTCTTTCAGATCGATCGTGGAGCCGAACGCCTTGGAGAGGTCGTAGAGGTTGGTCAGGCGCTCGATGGCCCGCAGCATGCCGACGGTCTTTCGCTCCGCCCGAAGCGCGCGGGTGAGCGCGGGCGCCGCGTGCTGCACGAATCCCTTGGTCCGCGTGAGGGTATCGATCGTGTTGGGCGTCTTCCGGAACAGCAGCGCCAGGACGCCGACGACGACTCCCTCCGCCTCCAGCGGGATGAAGACGATCGACTGGAAGTCCGGAGGGATGTTCTGGAGCAGGGGATCCTTCGAGTCCCCGAAGTCCGCCCGATCCAGCGGGGCGGCCCTCCTGTCCCTCAGGAGGTCGCGAAGGAATCCCTCGTTGCGGGGAACCGACCGTCGGAGGAGCTTCTCCGTCCCCTTCCCGTACGCCCCGATGCAGAGGAAAACGGGGCTGGTGGTGTCCGGCGCCCAGAGCAGCGCGGCATCCGCGTGCGCGAGCTCGGCGCTCCACTTCGCCGCCCACCCCGACGTCTGGGAAAGGTTCTCGCAGAGCGCGAGCTCCGCGAGCGCCGACGCTTCGGCGTCCGCGTCGAGCCTTCTGCGATCCGCCGGATCGTCGGCCATGATTTTTGAACGCTAGAAGCTGGAGACGGCAGTTTCCTGGTCGTCGTGAAGCTCGAAGACCGAGTCGAGCTTCGTCATCTCGAGCAGCTTCCGGATCTGGGGGCCGACGTTCAGAAGCTTCGTCTGTCCCCCCTCCTTCTGGGCGCTCGTGAGCGCTCGCACGAGCGCACCCAGGCCGGAGCTGTCCAGGAAACCCACGCCCTTCAGGTCGATGAGAAGGTTGACCTTCCCCTCCTCGATGAGCCGCGTGATCGTTCTCTTGAACGTGGACTCGGGCTCTCCGATCACGAGGTCTCCGTCCAGCGTCAGGATGGTGACCCGACCGTCATCCGTAGTCTTGAGGTTCATTGGCGGGCCGGATTATGTCCAAAACGGACGAAAGTCCAAAATCCGGGGTTGGCCATGGTCGAAGGTCTCACCCTAACGCGCCAGGCTGAAGGGTGCGTTCTTGCCGATGTCCCACCCGAAAGACACAGTTTTCTTTCCGGGGCCCGGGGTGTAGTCGACAACGTACCGGGCAAAAGAGAGGGAGAGGCTCTCGGTGGGTTTCTCGCCACCCGCGGAGAGCTGCTCTGAGCTGACCATCACATCCTCGAGCCAGACCCTCATATATTCGAAGCCGTCGCTCGACCTCCGGATGGCCAGGGCTGCCTTCGGGAAGTGCCCCCCCGACGCGACGGCGGCGATCAGCCGCGGCGTGGCGGAATCCGCGGCCTTCATCAGGGAGAGGTCGGAGACACTCACCTTCCCGGCGGACAGTTTGTTGGTGCCGGCGTCGACCGTCGTCGGGTTGCTCGCGCCCCAGCTCCAGGACAAGAGCTCGATCCAATTTTCGTAGCCTTTTGCGGTCGCGTCGCCGGCGACGTCGCCGAGCTGAAGGAACATGTCGTCCGCGCGCGCGGGGGCGGCCGCCAGGGCGAACAGGATCACGAACGCCGAGGTCCCGAGGATGGCTCTGGGGCTGATTCGCAGCATTGGATTCCTCCTTGCGGTTGCGCTTCGGTTCGCCGCTGGAACATGGAGCCGACGGTCGGACTTGAACCGACGACCTGCGGTTTACGAAACCGCTGCTCTACCAACTGAGCTACGTCGGCCCGAAAACGTTGAAAAGAGGAGGGAGTCTAAGGAATGGCCGAGGGCGTCGTCAACGGGAAAGCGAGACCCGCCGCGTGGAGCGCGAGCGCGGAGGGACCGTCACAACCGGTGCCCGCGGGCTCCCGGGCGGGGCCACCGCCGCCACGGACTCGCGCAGCACGAAGAGGCCGCCGGCGCCGTCGATGCTGCTGACGAGGAGCGTCCCGCTCGGCAGAAACGGATAGATGCCCCACGCCCCGTGGAACCCGGCGTCTTCCTCGGACGGGAAGGTGTCGAAATACCCGGTCTGCCGGGGCGCGGTCGGAGTGCTCACGTCGAGGACGCTCATGCCGTGCTCGTAGTACGACACGTACAGCTTGTCGCCCACGACGTAGCCGTTGTGCTCGATCGCCCGCGTGCCGCTCAACCACACGGCGGCCAGCGTCGGATGGGCCAGGTCGGAGATGTCGATCACGCGGATGCGCGAGTTTTCCGTGCCGTGCAACTCGTCGAGCTCGTCGAAGCTGAAAAGGTAGTTTCCGTCGCGCGAGATCCATCCGGAGTGCGCGTAGCCCAGCTCCGGGTACTGGAAAACGGAGAGGATGACCGGGTTGGCCTTGGCCGTGAAGTCGATGATCCGGACGGCGTCGCCGCCCCAGTCGACGACGACCTCGCACGGATCGTGAGGGACCGCGCACGCCGCGGCGCGTGAGCCGCGGAAAACCCCCGCCCAGATGTCGTGGACGTAGGAGTTGAAGAGGTGCCCCGTGATGCGCGGCTCCCGGGGATTGGAGATGTCGAGCGACAGGAACGCCTGGTCGGAGCCCTCGATGTAGAGAACCGGAGGCAAGTCGTCGACGTTGGCGGCTCCGCTCGCCGGATCGACGTTTGCCAGGAAGACGGTGTGCGCGGTGTCGAACCCGCGGAACGTGTCGAGAAGCGCGACCGAGGCGGGAAGGTTGGAGAGGTCCAGGATCTGGAGTCCCGCGGTCGGGGCCTCGCTGACCACGTATGCATAGGCGTCGTGGCGGCCGGCGGCCGCGTTCCAGCGCTGGTAGACCTTGACCTCGCGCCACGGCGACAAGGGGCCCGCCACCGAGCCGACGACGCGCGGCTGCGTGGGGTCGGTCACCTCGACGACCGCGGTGCCGTTGTTGACTCCCATGACCGCGTACTCGCGGCGATCGTCCAGGTCGACGAATCCCCACAGGTTGCTGCCCGACCGCGCCCCCGCCCGGAGGTCCGTCAGCGGGACGAAGCTCGAGAGATCGACGCCGTCGCAGGAGAAGAGCTCGGCCGCCCGTCCGTTCACGCAAGGGGCCGGGCCCGTCAGGGCGGCCAGGCGCGCGACCGCCGCGGCGTCGAATGCGATGTCTCCCGTGTAGACCCCTCCCGGCTCCTCGTGCTTCGTGCGAATGGGGGAGCCGGACGGCTCCGAGGCCCCGGCCACGGAACAGAGGCCGACCAGCGCGAGGGTGAAGAGGAGGAGACCCCGCATTTTCGGATAAAACGGTCCTCTCGGCGGATCCTATTCCGCTTCCCGTTTCCCGTCTCTTCAGTCGAACCGGACCGAGACGACCTTCGAACAGCCGGGCTCTTCCATGGTGACGCCGTACATCGCGTCGGCGGTCTCCATCGTGCGCTTGTTGTGGGTGATGGCGATGAACTGTGTGTCGTCGGTCATCTCGCGCAGGAGGTTCGTGAAGCGATCGATGTTCGCCTCGTCCAGCGGAGCGTCCACCTCGTCCAGGATGCAGAAAGGGGAGGGGCGGTACCGGAAGATCGCCATGAGGAGCGCGATCGCGGTCAGCGCCTTCTCGCCGCCGGAGAGCAGGAGGATCGACTGATTCCGCTTGCCGGGCGGCTGGGCAATGATTTCCACGCCCGACTCCAGCGGGTCGTTCTCGTCCAGGAGCCTCATCTGCGCGGTGCCGCCGCGGAAGAGGCGGATGAAGGTCTCCGTGAAGTTCGCGTTGATCTCCGCGAACGCGTGCGAGAACCGTTCGGCCGACGTCGCGTTGATTTTCCGGATCGAGTCCTGCAGCTCGGCGACCGAGCGCACGAGATCGTCGCGCTGGGTGGTCAGGAACGTGAGCCGCTCGCTCTCCGTGCGGTGCTCCTCCCACGCCAGGAGGTTGACGGGGCCGAGCCGCTCGATGGAGGCAGCCAGCTCCGACGCTTCGTTCTCGAGCTTCGCGAGCGCTTCCTCCGATCGGTCCGCGGGGGGCTCGAGCTCCGACGGGTCGGTTCCGAACTCCTCGCGGGTCTGCGCGACCAGGTGTTCGAGGTCCGAGGCCGAGCGCGTGGCGACGACCTCGGCTTCGAACCGGCCCTCCCGGGCAGAGTCGAGGAGGAGCCGCGCGTTCTTCGCGGTTTCTTCTCCGGTTTCCGCGGCGTGGAGGGCCTCGTCCGACGCGCTCGAAGCGGACTCCAGCTCGGACGCCCGGAGGTCCCGCGAGACGACGTTTGCTTCCCGCCGTTCCCGGGTTTCCCGCTCTTCCGTCGCGAGCTCGAGGGCCCGGGTGGCGATCTGCCCGATTTCCTCGTTCGCCGCGCGCGCGCGCCGTTCGAAGAGCCGCTGAGATTCTTCGAGGGCGGCAACCGCACTCTCGAGCGACCGCCGCCGTTCGGCCGCGACCTCGGCTTCGGTCCGGCGGTGCGCCAGCTCTTCGCCGGCGGACGTCGCCGTCGACCGCGCCTCCGGCAGAGCGCCCGCGAGCGTCCCGGCTCTCTCCCGCGTTTCGAGCTCCGACCTTTCCCAGCGGTTCTCCTCCTCCGCCAGGGCCTTCCGGCGGACCGCGAGTGCGTCGGACTCGCTGGCGAGCGCCTCTCTCTCGGTGGCTGCCGCGTCGGCCTCGCGCGAGAGGCGCACCGCCGCGGTTCGTCTTTCTTCCAGGCGCGCGGCCGTCGCCGAGAGGTCCGCCTGCGCGCGGCGTTCCTCCTCCCGGGCGGCGGCGAGGGAGCGCTCAGCGTCCTCCCGCCCCGATGCCAGGTCCGCCCGCGTCGCCTCGATTCCGGCGAGCTTCTCACGCGCGGCTTCCGCGCGTTCCGAGATTTCCTCCCCCTCCCGGCGGATCGCGAAGGTGCCGGCCGCCCGGGTCGGCGGACCGGCGAGGCGGAGCAGCGGGCCCCGCACGACGTCGGCCTCGCGCGTGACGAAAGTGACGTCGGGACTCTCCTCCGAGCGCCGGAGAGCTTCGTCGAGCGAGGCGACGAACGCGACCTGCGGGAGGGCCGCCCGCTCCGCCGCGGACAGCAGGTCGAGGTTCGCGATCGCGACTTCCCACCCCCCTGGGCCGTCCGGCACGGATCCGCCCGCGCGGCGGTCCCGCCACTCTCCCCGCAGCAGCCGCGCCGCCGTCAGGTCGCGGACCGCGTCGGCCGCGCGTCTCCAGTCTCCCTTCACGAGCAGGGCGTCGGAGTCCGCGCCCAGGAGGAGATCGAGCGCGCGCTCCCAGCCGGGGCGCGGGCGGACGCGCTCCGCGAGCGTGCCCTCTTCCCCAACTCCCGCAGCGCGGACCGCGGCCCGGACCGCGGCGAGGCTTCCCTCGCGCGCGCGCACGGCTTCGGCGAGTGTGGCCGCGCGTTCTTCGAGCCCCGCCAGCGACGCCCGCGACGCCTCCCGCGCGGAGTCCATCTCCGCGAGCGATGCCAGGGTGGCGGCCACTCCTTCGGTCAGGTCGCGGACGATGCCCGAGGCCGCCTCCGCCCTCTCCCGGTGAGCGCCCTCTTCCCGCACCGCGGCGGCAAGGTCCGTTCCCTGCTCTTCGATCTCACGCGCGAGCTTCGCCCGGCTCTCGTCCAGGCGCGCGGCCGAAGCGGCGGTCCGCTCCGCCGCCAGATCCAGCTCATGCCGCGCGTTTCTCGCCGCGACTCTCTCGGCGGCGGCGCGGAGCGCCTCCTCGCGGGCGGTCTCGAGATCCTCCTCGAGCCGGGTGAGGGTCGCCGCCGCCTCGGCGGCCTTGCGATCGGCCTCCTCGCGGGCGAGAGAGCGGCTGCGGGCTTCCGAGACTGCGCGCTCGAGACGAGCTGCGAGCTCCGAGATCTCGCGCGCCGCGCGGTTCTGCTCTCCCGAGAAGTCCCGGCCTTCGCGTTCCGACGCGGCCCGCCGCGCGGAAAGATCGGCGGTCGCCCGCCGATTCGACTCCAGCCTCTCGTCGTCGCGCGCGATCGCCGACTCCAGCGCGGACAGGCTTTCCCGGATCCGGTCCCGCTCCGCGGACGCTTCCCCCGCGACGATGCGGGCCGCCGCGAGCGCGGCCTCCGCCTGCCCGAGAGCCGCCGCGGCCGCGGCCTCGGCGTCCCGCCGCTCGTCGCGCAGCCGCTCCGCTCCGGAGAGCGACGCCGCGAGCGCGTCGGACCGGACGCGCGCGAGGGCGGCCCTCCGGCCCCGCAGCGCTTCCGAAAACTCCTTGTAACGCGCGGCCCGGGAGGCCTGGCGCTTGAGCGACGCGCAGTTTCGCTCGACCTCGCTGACGATATCGGAGAGGCGGAGCAGGTTCGCGCGCGTCTCCTCGAGCTTGACCTCGGCGAGTTTCCTCTTCGCCTTGTAGCGGGTAATCCCGGCGGCTTCCTCGATCAACCGGCGGCGATCCTGGGGTTTCGTCGACAGCACCTGGTCGATGCGGCCCTGCTCGATGACCGAGTAGGCGCGCACGGCGAGTCCGGTTCCGAGGAGGCGATCCTGGACGTCCTTGTATCGGACCTGCTTGTCGTTCAGAAAGTACTCGCCCTCGCCGTCGCGGAAGACGCGGCGTCCGACGCGGAGACGTCCGTGCTCCGGATCCGTCTCGCCGTCGCCGTTTCCGTTTCCGTTTCCGTTGCCATTTCCGTCGGAGGACAGGGTCACGATGACCTCGGCCATGCCGAGCGGCCGGCGCTTGGCGGAGCCGTTGAAGATGACGTCGTCCATCCGCTCGCCGCGGAGCACGCGCGCGCTCTGTTCGCCGAGAGCCCAGGCCACCGCGTCGCAGATGTTCGACTTCCCGCAGCCGTTGGGGCCGACGACGGCGGTGACCCGGCCGGGAAAAGCCAGATCGACCTTCTCGTAGAAGGACTTGAAGCCGGTGATCTCGACCCGTTCGAGGCGGAGCATGGGAGGTGCTGAGGAATTTAACAAATCCGGAGGGTAAGTGCCACAAAATGTTGGGGTAAGCAGGACTTCAGCCACCATATCTCGGTAGAGAGGATTGGCAGCCTGAGACCGGTTCGTGGAGCTCGGGTCGAAAGCTGCCGGTGCCCGGCGGACGGGGGAGAGATCAGTCCAGCAGCCCGTCTTCGCCTTTGGTCGAATGAACGATTTGCGTTCGCGATCGATCCTCGCGCGCGCAATTGCGTCGCGCAATCCCGTGACATAATCGCCGGAAGGGTTACCCCAAATTCGAACGATTCGATTCCATTAGAGGAAGTTCCCCACCCGGGAACACATCTGGAGGAGCCGCGCGATCCTTCGCTCGGCAGGTGAGGAAAGTGTCGGAACGATGACGCAAAAGGACGGAAAAAGATGCTGAACCTCGAAGTTCGCAAGCGAGCGGGCGGGGGCGAGGTACACCGGCTCGACGGCGCGGCGATTACGATCGGCGCGTCTTCCGGAAACGAAGTCGTCGTGCGCGCCCGGGGGGTCGCGGGCCGTCACGTGCGCATCAGCGAAAAAGAGGGGGCGTATCACCTCGATCTCTACAAAGGAGCGGGAGGCGTCAGCGTGAACGGGCACGAGTTCGTGGGCGGACCGATCGGAATCGGCGACCGGATCACGATCGGCGAGGCCACCATCACGGTGTTGAACGCGCAACCCACCGTCTCCCGCATGGTCCTGGACCCGCGCCCGGCGGTCTCGATTCCCCTGACTGCCCCGGCAACCGCGCCGCCCTCCACGGAAGTGGAGTTCCGCGACCTGCGCCTGACCGCCTACCGCCTCTGTCGCGACAGCGCCACCCGGGAGGAGCTCGCGACGGAGCTGACCGACTTCCTCGACCGCGAGTTTCCGCCGTCGGAGTGGGCCGTCGGTGAGTTTTCCGCGACCGGCTTCCGCCCGCTGGCCTCGACCTTCCGGGAGACGCCGGCGCTTCCGCCGCGCGTCCTCGACGACGCTCGCGCGGGTGAGCGGCTCGCGCGAGTCGAGAGCGTCGCCGGAACCCTGACGCTCATCATCGAGCCGCCGCGCAACGGATCGACCCTGCTTGCGCTCGTCGTGAAAGAAACCCCGCGACTTCCGGCGCGCACGGTGCTCTTCCTGGAGGAGGTCGTGCAGCTCGCCGGTATTTCCTACGCCGCCCGGGACTCGATCTCGGCGGCGGATCCGGTTGCTCCGCTTCCCGTGGAGAGCCGCGAAATCGCGGTCCACGATCCCTCCGACGCGGAGTCCGTGCTCCGGCAGACCGATGACCTCAAGGTGATCGTGGAGACCGTCGAACGGGAAGTGATCGACCGCGCGATGCGACGGGTCGAGGGGAACCAGAGCCGAGGAGCGCACGTCTTGAACATCTCGCGCGGCTCCCTGATCGCGAAGTTGAAGGAGTACGGAATCCCGGACTACCGCTACCTGCGGCGGGAGCGCACCCGGAGGTTCTGAGAATGGCGCGGGGACAGATCCCGTAGGGGTCTGCACCCGCCTCCTTATTCTGTTGCGCGACAGAAGGGCTCTGCACCCGCGTCCTTATTGAGGCTGGTCTAGCCCTTCCGCCGTTTCTTCCGCGCGGGGGATTTCTCCAGGGCGGCCTCTTCTTCGCGACGGCCGAGAAGCCACCAGAGCGCGAACGGCGCGGCGAAGCGCCCCGCGATCAGGTAGAAGTGCCACCCTGCCGCCCAGAAGTTGCGCGCCGCCGGTCCGTAATTCGCCAGGCTCCACGCCCCGAGAGCCGTGGCGTAAACCGAGTGAACCTGGAACACGAGCGCGATCACGTGGATGAGCCAGAGCGCCGCCGCGGCGGCGAGGAAACGCGCGATGTGGGCTCCCCGGAACGGACGGGGGTCCAGTGCGAACAGGGCCACGAGAAGCACGAAGTTGAAGTGGATGTCGGGGCCGGAGAGGCCCGGCCGCGCCGAGCGGGGCGGAAAGTCCCGGCGGTCGAGCAGGATCTCGCCGCCCTTCGCGTCGAGACGCGTGACGTCCGGCGACTCGAAGATGTTGGAGACAGTTTCACCCCCGGCCGCGAGCGTCGTTTCGTAAGCGCGCGAGAACCCGAACCAGAACGCGAGAGCGAGCAGAAATCCGACGAGACCGCGGAGAGCCGCCCTCCAGCTCAGCGGGGAATAGCCGGCGGGCTCAGTCCCCCGGCGCCGGTCGGCCGGCGTCACCCTTTCCGGGAGCGGTCCGGGACCGTCGGCGAAGGCGCGGTGGAGAGCCGTCTCTCCCGCGACGCCCAGAGGAGGAAGAGCAGGACCCCGAAGAGGACCACGACGGATTGCCAGATGACGGTGTGGGAGGAGTTGAAGAGGGCCGGCCGGTGGAGCCCGATCCAGAAGAGCGTGATCACGCGGAAGAGGTTGAGCAGCTGGATCGCGAGGAACCCGACCGCCAGACCGAGCAGGCGGCGCGACCAGCGGGCGGGGAAGGCGAGCACCGCGGCGCCGAAGAGGAGACCGGTTTCGACGCCATTGCAGCCGTTCTCGATGTTCACGCCGAAGGAAGACGACCGGATCTCCGTGCCCGAGACCACGGCCTTCTCGCCGAGCAGATTGAGAAGCCACCCCGAGACGGTGGCGATTCTCGCCGTGAAGGGAACGATCACCGCGTCGTTGACGGGGCGCGACGCGACGATGAAGTAGAAGACGACCAGCAACACCAGGAACCGCAGCAGAAAACCGACCGACCGGCGTCGCGCTTCGACCGAGGCTTCCGACATCTTCGAGATTATAGCGAGGCGCCCGTTTCCTGGAAGGCGAGGATCTCCTCGGTCAATCGCTTCAATCCGGCGGGCAGCGTCAGGAGAAGCTCCCCGTCCGCGCGGACGACGACCTGCTCCGTCTCGGCGGAAGCGAGGAGCTCGCCTCCGGCGCCCCGGATTTCGTAGTCGACGACGAGGCGCGCGGTCTCGGGCCGGCGGAGACGCGCAGTCGCGCGGATCGTCTCGTCGGGTCGCGCGGGCGCGCGGTAACGGATCTCGAGCCGCGTCACCGGAACGCGGTAGCCCATGGCGAGGGCCTTCGCCGGCGTGAATCCGAATTTCGACGTCAGGCGGTCCCGCACTTCTTCGAGGTAGAGCGCGTAGTGGCCGTGCCACACCACCCCGTACGAATCGCACTCCGCGAACCGCACGGGAATGTCGATCGTGAAGCCCTGGAGTCGCGGCGGGTCGGTTCGGCCTCTCATGGAGCGGACTCGAAGACCGCGGCGAAGAAGTTTCCTCCGGCGCCGAAGGAGTTTACGAGGGCGCGCCGCGGCGCCGCTCCCGGGGGAAAAGGCCCCTCCGGATCAGCGAGCGCGCGGCACGCCGCCACGATCTGTCCTCCGCCCGCCGCCGCCATCTCGCCGATCGCGTCCTTCACTGAGATCGCGCGCGGGAGGGGACTGCCGAAAACCCGGCCGACCACGGCTTCCTCCGCACGGTCCATCTCGACGACGCCGTTGCGCGAGGGAAACCAGAGCTGCACGTCCGCGGGCTCGACCCCTGCGCCCGAAAGCGCGCCGCGGATCGCGCGCTCGATCGCCGCGGGATCCGGAGCGAAGCGGTACGGCTCCCCCGGAACTCCGGCCGTCCCGATTCCCGCGAGACGGGCCAGCGGCCGCGCCCCGCGCGCCTGCGCCCGGTCTCCGTCCTCGAGGAGCACCGCGAAGCCCCCCTCTCCCTGCACGATGCCGGACTTTCGCTTCTCGCCGCGGAGCGCGCCGACGCGGTCGAATCCCCGGGCGTAAACCGCGTTCCACTCGTCGACGGCGCCCGTTAGCATCGCGGAAGCCCGTCCCGACGAGAGGGCAAGCGACGCGAAGAGGAGCGCGTTCAGTCCGGAGGGGTCCTTCTGCGTGATGGTCACGTTCGGCCCGAAGATCTTCAGCTCGATCGACACCTGGGACGCGGGCGCGTTCGCCACCGTGTTCGGAAAGTGAAACGGGGGAGCGGCCTCCGGCGACTCCGTCAGGAGGACCCGGAGGAACTCGGTCAGCGCACCCGCTCCGGCGGAGCCGGTCCCGAGGGCGATGCCGACCGCCTCCGGCGCCTGAGCTACCGGGAATTCCGCCTCGGCGATCGCCTGGGAGCACGCGAGGATCGCGAACTGACTGCCGCGGTCGAAGCGTCGGGCCTTCATTGCCGGGATCTCCGGCGCCGGCGTGAACGAGTCGTAACGAGCGACGTGAGTGGCCTGGAGTCCCTCGCGCTCTGCCGGCGTGAAGGGGCGGATCGCGCTCTCGCCCGCGAGCAGGCGGCGGTAGAACTCCTCGGAGGTCCGACCGAGCGCGGAGACGGCTCCGGCGCCCGTGATCCAGGGGCCGTTCAAGGCGTCAGGAATAGCGTCCGATCACGACGACCGAGCTGTTGCCGCCGAACGCGAACGAGTTGGAGAGCGCCACCGAAACCGCCGAGTCCCGCGACTCGTTCGCCACGTAGTCGAGGTCGCACGCCGGATCCGGGTTCTCGTAGTGGATGGTGGGAGGCACTCGACCTTCCCGCACGGTTTGCACGGTCGCGACCGCCTCGATCGCGCCGGAAGCGCAGAGGCAGTGACCGATCATGGACTTGATGGACGAGACCGGGATCTCCCGCGCCCGGTCCCCCAGGGCGACCTTGATCGCGGCGGTCTCGGCGGAATCGTTCTGCGCGGTCGCGGTGCCGTGCGCGTTGACGTAGTCCACGTCTTCCGGGTTCAGCCGGGCGGCGTCCAGGGCGGCGCGAATGGTGCGTGCGCCCGCGGCTCCGGACGGGTCCGGGGCGGTCATGTGGAAGGCGTCGGACGTCACGCCGTAGCCCAGAAACTCCCCGAGGATCGTCGCTCCCCGGCGGCGGGCGCGCTCCTCTTCCTCGAACACGAGAATTCCGGCGGCCTCGCCGATCGAGAGCCCGCGGCGCTCCCGGTCGAAGGGGCGGCACGGATCGGGATCGACCGACCGGAGCGAGTTGAACCCGCCGTAGGTCAGGCGCGCGAGGACGTCCGAGCCGCCGGTCACCACCACGTCGGCGAGGCCCGCGGCCACGGCGTCGTAGGCGTAGCCCATCGCGTTCGCGGCGGAGGAGCACGCGGTCGTAATCGTGGACTTCAACCCCTCCAGTCCGAAACGCTGGGCGATGCGGTCCGTGATCGCGTCGGGGAGGTGGTTCAGGACCCGGGAGGCGCGTCCGCGACCGCCCTGGAGCCACGTGGCATAGACCTGCTCGGAGTCGAGTAGACCGGACGTGCCGCCGCCCAAGATCACGCCGATTCGAGTGGGATCCTCCCGCGCGAGGTCGAGGCCGGACTGGGAGATCGCCTCGGCCGCCGCCGCCAGACCCATGAGGTCGGCGCGGGACATCCGGCGCTTCTCGGCCGCGGACAGGAAGCCGTCCGGGATCTCGGCGACCTCCGCTGCCGTCTGGGTTCGATAGGAAGAGGCGTCGAAGAGCGAAAGAGGCCGGATTCCGCACACTCCCGCGAGGAGATTGTTCCAGAACTCGGACACCGTCGTCCCGATGGAGGTGACGGCGCCCAGACCCGTCACCACGACGCGACGCTGGAATGCCATGAGAACGACGATTGTGACACAGGCGCCTTCCGGCATAATCCGCGCCGGCATGGCGGATCGCGTCGACTGGCACACGTACTTCATGAACATCGCGCGGCAGGTCTCCTCGCGATCGACGTGTCCCCGGAAGAGAGTCGGCGCGGTGATCGCGCGCGACCGCACGATCCTCTCGACCGGGTACAACGGCTCGATCCGGGGTCTCCCGCACTGCGACGACCTCGGGTGCGTCGTCGAAGAGGATCACTGCGTCTCCACCGTTCACGCCGAGGCGAACGCCATCATCCAGGCGGCTCGGAATGGCGTGGCGATCTCGGGCGCCGAGCTCTACACGACCGCAAGCCCGTGCTGGCCGTGCTTCAAGCTGATCGCGAACGCGGGAATTGCCCGTGTGTACTACGGGGAGTTCTACCGGGACCAGAAGTCGCTCGCGGTCGCGCGCGAGGCGGGCATCGAGCTCGTGGACCTGGGGTCGGCTCCCCCCTAGAACAGAATAAGGAGGCGGGTGCAGGCCCCTTCGGGACCTGTCCCCGCGGCTTTCTCAAGACGCGGCGAGCTCGGGGGACAGAAGCCGGAGGCACTCCTCGAGGTTCGCGCGGGAGCTCGAGGAGAGCTGGAAGAACCGGCAACCCAGCCCCTTCTCCGGCTCCTGGCCGATCCGCACGACGATCGCCTCTCCCACGACGGAGCGGGTCGGTTTTTCGACCGGCGTGTGAAACGAGATTTCCAGCCGGGCGCCGATCGGCTGATCGACGTCGGTCCGGACGAAGAAGCCGCCGCGCGAGAGATCGCGGATCGTGCCCTCGTGCTGGACGCCGTCCCGCCAGAACGTGACCGACCAGGTGACCGCGGCTCTGGCGGCGTTGCGGGCGAAGACGTTCAGGTGGCGGCGCAGCGTCTCGAAAAAGTCGTCCTCCTCGAAGTCGCGGTGGAGGAAACCGTCCGCCCCGGCGCGCTTCCCCTCCAGGAGGTCCTTGTCGGTGCCCCCGACGAGGACGATGGGACGCTGCGCGGACTGCTTGTCGGCCTTGAGAACCCGACAGACGTCGACGCCGGTCATGCCCTCCATCTCGACGTCCAGGAAGGTCAGGTCCGGCTTTTCGCGACGGGCCACCGCGAGAGCGTCGGTGCCGTTCGTGGCCGTCAGGATCCGGCAGTTGGTCCGCCGTTTGATCGCGCGCGTGACCTCTCCGAAGAGATTCCGATTGTCCACGAGGAGAACGGACCGCATGACCGGATTCGATTATACGGACGCCCGGGGCGGGAGGCGGCAGGCGGGAGGGGGAAGGCGTAGAGAGGCTAGTCGTCCGCCGGGTCCAGGTCGCGGATCGCGGGACCGTTGAGCACCCGGCCCTTCGGGTCGAATCGCGAGCCGTGGCACGGGCAATCCCACGTCTTTTCGAGCGTGTTCCAGGCCACGACGCACCCGAGGTGGACGCAGACGGCCGAGCGTCGGTGGAGCGCTCCGCCGGGATCGCGGTACGTCGCGACTCTCTTCAAGCCCTCGCGCAGGACCGCTCCTTCGCCGGGCGCGATTTCCTCCGGGCCCCCGGCCTCCGCCGGGAGAGCGTAGTCCGCGTACTGCAGGAACGTGTTGACGTTCTCCTTCGCGAACTCGGGCGTCGCCAGCAAAGAGACGCGCGACGGATCGTAGAGTCGGGACCACGGGTTGGGACGTCCCAGGATTTCGTCCGAAAGGATCATCCCCGCGATGGTGCCGTGGGTCATGCCCATGCCGGAATCGCCCGTGGCGACGAAAACGTTCTCGTCCCCGTCGGGGCTCCGCCCGATGAAGGCGAGACCGTCCACCGTCTCGAGGACCTGTCCGGACCATCGGTAGACGACGTCGCGCATCTCCGGGAAACGCGCGCGGGCCCATCCCTCCAGCCGCGAGTGCCGTTCCGCGGGGTCCTCTTCCTCCTGGCCGGTCCGGTGATCCTCGCCGCCCACGATCAGGAACTCGTCCTCCTCCCCATCCAGCCGCTCGAAACGGACGTAGTGGTAGGGCGACGGCGTGTCCCAGAAGAGCGCGTGCGGGATCGCGGCCACCCGCGCGCCGATCGCGTAGGTCCGATACGCCGACTGCTTCGTGTGGATCGAGACGACCAGGTTCACGGGGGAGTTCGTCGCCACGATCACGGAACCGGCCGTCACGACCGGGCCGTCGCGGGTCTCGACGCGGGGTCGCGGTCCCCCCTGGACGCGCTCGGCGTGGGCGAGCGAGATCGTCCCGCCGTCCCGCTGAATGGCGGATGCGAGGGCGCGGAGGTAGAGCAGCGGATGAAACTGCGCCTGCTCCGGGAACCGCAGCGCCGGGCCCGTATCGAAAGACGGGATCGGCGCCCTCGCGACGATCTCGACACCGTCGAGCCCCGCCTTTCTCGCCGCGTCGCGCTCCTCCGCCAGGTCCTGTTGCTCTCCGTCGGGAGGGTTGAAGAGGTACCCGTCGAGCCGTTCGAATCCGCAGTCGATCTTCTCTTCGCGGACGATCCGCTCGATGGTGTCGATCGCCGCGCTGTGGCTGGCGGCGGTGAGCCGTGCTCCGTCCTCTCCGTGGACCCGGGCGATCCAGGCGTACCGGTCGTCGATCGCGTTGGAGAGGTGGGCCGTCGTGCGCGACGTCTCTCCCCCCGCGATGGGCCCGTCGTCCAGCACGATCACGGAACGCCCCGCCCGGGCGAGGAGGTACGCCGTCGTCAGGCCGGAGATCCCGGCTCCCACCACGCAGACGTCGGCGCGGGCCTCCGCGGAGAGGCGGGACGGCCGCGAAAGCTCCGCCGTATCCATCCACACCGAGACGGTCTTGCCCGATCCGGTTTCCACGGAGCCGGACGTTGCATCCGGCGTGCCGGACCCGCGACCGGATCGCTACGTTGGGACGACCCGCGGCCGGATAACAACCTCGCCGTGGAGGACGTTCGGCGGCGACGTGAGGACGTACAGGAGGGCGCGGACCGCGTCTTCAGCGGCAAGTCGGCGGGCCGGCTCGAGCGTCGGACGGAATCGGTCGAAGAAGGCGGTGTCGATCGAACCGGGACAGATCGCCGTGACCCGGACACCGGCGGGCTTGAGCTCCTGGGAGAGCGCGCGGGTGAAGCCCACGAGCCCCGCCTTGGCCGCGCAGTAAACGCTTCCTTCCGCGAACCCTTCGAGACCCGCGATCGAGGAGACGTTGACGATGTCCGACGGCGCGCTCTTGAGCAGCGCATTCAGCGCCGCCTGGCACAGCAGGATCGGAGCGTGGAGGTCGGTCTCCAGCATCTCGAGGATGTCGCCGCGCTTCAGCTCCAGGAGGGGCGCGCGGTACCCGAGGCCGGCGTTGTTGACGAGGACGTCGAGCCGCTTGAAGCGCGACAGGAGGACGTCGACGAGGTCGAAGAGAGATGGGGTCACGCGGACGTCGGCGACGTGGTACGCGGCCTCGCCGCCGGACTTCGAAATCTCTTCGACGACCTCGCGCAGCTTCTCCTCGCGGCGTGCGACGAGGAAAATCTTTGCGCCGGCGGCGGCCAGGCTGAGCGCGAACGCCCGTCCCAGGCCGGAGGACGCTCCGGTGATCAGCGCGACTTTTCCCTCGAGTGACTGAGTGCTCATGGATGGCTCGACGCCAGACGTCCTGATAGCTTCTCACGCCGATGGATACCGTCACGCACGGCATCGCGGGCTCGGTTCTCGCCCGCGGGTTGACGGGCCGTCACGCGGCTCGCGCCGCGCTCGTCCTCGGGCTGGTCGCCGGCATGCTGCCGGACCTCGACCTCTTCTTCCTGGACGGGAAGATCGAGTACCTGCGGGGTCACCGGGGCTGGTCGCACTCCTTCTTTCTCCTTCCGTTTCTCGCCTTCGGCCTCGCGCTCGTGGCAAAGGTCATAAACCGGTACTCCCGCCACGTTCCGATCCGGGTGCTCTGGGTCTTCGCAGCGGTCGGCATCCTGAGTCACATCGTGTTCGACTGGATCACTTCGTTCGGAATCATGTTCTGGATCCCGTTTTCACGGCAGCGCTACGCGCTCGACTGGGTGTTCATCCTCGACCCCTACTTCACCGCCATCGTTTCGGTCACGCTTCTCGCCGCGACGATTTTCCGACCGAAGGGACGACTGATCTCGACGATCGGCAGCACCGTCCTTTGCGTCTACGTCGTCCTGTGCGGGGTGCTTCACGCCGCGGCGCTCCGGGCGTGGCAGCGCATGGACGCGACCCCCCCCGGCACGAAGGCGGCGGTGCTGCCCCAGTTTCTGTCCCCGTTCCGCTGGCTCGGCCTTTCCGACCGGGGGAACGAGATCCACGTCTCGTTCTTCGACATCGGACCGTTCGCGAAGGGTATTGCTTCGCCGCGCCCGCCCGAGCGGTTCACCCAGATCTTCTCGAGCCTGTCGGACTACTATCCGCCGCCCGAGCGGGCCCGGATCGAGCGCTATGCCAAGCCTCTTCCCTCGCCGGCCCTCCTCGAGGTCGAGAAGCTGCCGGAGGTGCGCAGCTATCTCGACTTCGCCCGCTTTCCGCTCGCCACGGTTCGCAAGGAGCCGGACGGCGGGACGAGCGTCTCGTACCAGGATCTGCGCTTCCTTCCGTGGTTTTCGGGACCCTGGGAGCGCGAGCGCGGCCGCGGCATGCGCTTCCGCCGCCAGCCATTCGTCTACGGCGTTCGACTAGATCGCTCCGGGAGACCCGTCGAGCGCGGTTTCGTCGGGAGCGGGGGCCACTGAAGGGGACGTCGCGACCGCCTCGGGCACGTAGGAGTACTCCGGAGAGGGAACCCGCGTCAGGGCCTCCGAGACGCCGGCGTAGTACCCGACCTTGAGGAGCGATCGGAGGAAGACGAAAACCTGCTGCGCGAGGATGAGCGGAACGAGGGCGAACCTCGCCTCCCCCCCGGCCGAAGGATCCACGAGAATCCAGAGAACGTAGAGCGCCGCGCCGGACAGGACGTAGAAGAGAAGAACCCCGAAGAGGCGCGCGGGCCGGGAGGCCGCGGCCGCGAACCCCGCGAAGAGACGCGACACCGCGGGCAGGTCCGGGCGTGCGACCCAGATCGCGCGGACCGAGTCGGCCACGAGCTTGATTGCCCCGAGGGCGAGCAGGAGAACGAGGACGCGCGCCGCCGTGAGAGCCATCGCCTGGCCTTCGGTGTCGAGGTCGTTCAAACGATCCCGCCACGCTGCACCCGTGGCGAGGTAAATCCAGTGGTACGCGGCGAGAGCCGCGGCGAGGGCGGCCAGCGTGAACGCGAGGAATGCCGGGAACCGGCGCATCCCCTCCCGCCCGAAGACGACGAGCGAGCTGTGGGGTTCCCGCAGCGCCCCGAAGATCCCGCCGAGTGCGAAGGCGTGCAGGACGATCCCGAGCAGGGCGAGAGAGATGGCGGTCGCGCCGATCCCCTGGAGGCCCGCGAGCGAGCCGGGTTTCACGCCCTCGACGCCGGTGGCGGCTTCCACCGCGTCCGGGAGCGCTCCCAGGAGGTCCGGGTGAGTGCGGCGGATGGTTTCCCACCAGCCGAAGTCGGGGTCGGCCACCATCCGGGAGCCGGTCGAGGAGTAGTCGAGCAGCGCATGCAGCGCGTTGGAGACGGGCAGAACGAGCACGCACGCGAGGAGGAGCTGGATCAGCCAGAGCGACACCGCGAGGTAGGGCTTCGAGAGCGAGAGCCCCACGCCCCTCGCGAAGCAACCGGCCGCGGATACGCGGCGCCTCACCACGCCACCGTCAGGAAGTCCACGAGGTTCTGCATCCAGAAAACCGCCCGGGAGGTCCAGCGCGACGCGGCGCGCGGGTCCGGCATGACGAGCCGGCCATTGTTCGTGCGGTCCACGTCCAGCACGACTTTCTCGGCCGGGTCGACGACCGCCTCGACGAGCTTCGGACCGCGCTCGACTCGGAACCGCTTCCAGCGCGCCTCTCCGTTCCAGCGCGACCGGTACGTGTGGCCCCCCTCGAATCTGAGCGAGATCTCGACCGGCATCGCGACCTCGCCGCGCCGGGCGACCGTCACGACGGAGTCCCAGCCCCTGGCGGCGGCCCGGGCGGCGAGAGGCTTCTCGACGAGGCGGCCCTCCGACTCGAAGAGACCCCGGGGCGGCGTCGCCGGCTCCGAGGTCGCGTCTTCCACGGCGTAGTCGACCGCGCCCGATGAAAAGAGCGTCCGGTCGAAGAACCAGCGCCAGTCCTGCCCCGTGGCGTCGTTCACGGCGGCCACGAAGTCGGCGGTCTTCGGGTGGCGGAAGCGCCAGCGATCCGCGTAGAGACGCAGAGCGCGGTTCATGGTGGGCGTGCCGATCAGCCGCTCCAGCGTGGCGAGCGCGAGCGCGGTCTTCGAATACACGTGAGCCCCGTAGCTCGCGGAGCTCCGGAACTTCCAGGGCGGCGCCACGAGGACGTCCTGGGTCGCGACCTTGAAATACCGGCGGTTCGCGTCCACGGGCCGGCGGATGGGGATGCCCACCGGGAAGCGCCACCCGAAAACCGTTACGACCGGATTGTCGGACCCGTAGTTGGCGCCGACGACCCGGTCCTCCATGTACTCGGTCAACCCTTCGTCGAGCCAGGGCTCCTCGAACTCGTTGGACGCGATCAGACCGTAGAAGTACTGATGCCCGAACTCGTGGATGGTGACGTTCTGGGGACTGTGCTCCTTCGCGGGCGACATCCGGCTTGTGCCGCCCGTGATGAAGGTGGGGTACTCCATCCCGCCGGCGCCCCGCGCGCCCCACGGAGGGTCCACGATCGTGAGGGTCGGGTACGGGTAGGGCCCCAGCACCCGGCCGAATCCGGACAGGGCCGCCTTCGCCGCATGGAGGTAGCGCCCCTCCTGGGAGCGGTGTTCGGGCTGGAGGAAGAGGTGGATCTGCGTTTCGGCGACGCCGGGCTCGCGGAAAAGGTCGTGGACCACGAGGTAGTCGGGGTCCGCGGTCCAGGCGAAGTCGTGGACGCTCTCCTGGCGGAAACGGTAGAGCACGCGCTCGCCCGGGAGGTTGCGCTCCTCGACCTGCACGCCGGTCGCCCCGACTTTCCCGCGGTAGCGGGCGGGCACGTCGATCGACACGTCGTAGTCACCGAAGTCCGCGAAGAACTCGGAAAGCCCGTGAAACTGGTGACAGTTCCACCCTTTTTCCTCCAGGACCGCGATTTTCGGAAACCACTGCCCGACGAGGAAGAAGTCGCCCTTCCACCCGGTCCGCGTCGACACCCGCGGCAGCAGCGAGCGAAAGTCGATCGAGACCGAGATCGTCTCACCGGGAGCGACCGGACGGGGGAGCTGAACCTCGGCCGAGGTGCGGTCGTGAGGGTTTCCGTCGTCCGGGGAGATGTACGACAGGGCGGCCAGGAGGTCGGTGCCGTCCGCGAGCGTCATTCGCGTCAGCTCGATCGATCCCCACGAGTCCGGCAGCGGGTTGTTCCGATGACTCCCTCGCGACTCGCGCCAGAACGTGGAGAGCGTGTTGCGGAACGCATTCAGGTAGAGGTGAAACTGGAGGGTCGATGCGGGGTTTCGCGTCGTGTTCGTCCACGTGAGGAGCTCGGTTCCCTCGACGACCTTCTTCTCGGCGTCGAGGCGGCAGGAGATCTGGTACGAGGCGATCGGCTTCGTGAGCGGCGCGGCGGAGAGCGACGCCGCGGAGACGAGGCAGAGGAGAGCGGTCAGCGCGTTTCGGGCGAGAGCAGCAGGTGAACTTCTGCCCTTTGCCCGCGGCATCCGCGAGACTGTAGCATGCGAAGTCGATGAGAAAAGCCGCTGTCACAGCGGGTTCCAGCGCGACGGCCGCGACGGACGCGACGGACGCAGTCCGGCGCGTCGCCGAAGAGCTGCGCTCCGAAATCCGGCGTCACGAGCGGCTCTATTACGTCGACAACCGGCCGGAGCTGACCGACGCGGAGTTCGATGGGATGATGTCGGAGCTCGACCGGCTCGAGCGGACGCATCCCGATCTCGCTGCCCCGGACTCGCCAACCCGGCGCGTGGGGGGCGAGCCCGCCGAGGGATTCGAGACGGTCGCGCACGCGCTCCCGATGCTGTCGCTCGAAAACGCCTACTCCTGGGAGGAAGCCGAGGCCTGGCGAGCGAGGCTCGTGCGCGCCCTCGGCGAAGAACCCGGCGCATACGTGGCGGAGCTCAAGATCGACGGCGTTTCGATCGCCCTCCGTTACGAGGACGGCGTTCTCGTCCGCGGCGCGACGCGGGGCGACGGGGTCCGGGGAGAGGACGTCACCGACAACGTCCGCACCATCCGGACGGTCCCGCTGCGCCTCTCGGAGCCTGAGACTCTGGAGGCGCGGGGGGAGGTGTTCTATCCCCGGTCGGCGTTCCGGAAACTGAACGCCGAGAGGGAAGCGGCGGGTGAGCCGCTGTTCGCGAATCCGCGCAACGGCGCGGCCGGGACCCTGCGCCTGCTCGACTCGCGGGTCACGGCAAAAAGGGGCCTCGCCGCGTGCCTCTACTCGATCGCCTCTGCCGGAGAGCTGCCCGGAACACAGGCCACGGCCCTCGAGCGCCTGCGGAAGCTGGGGCTGCCGGCCCACCCGCACTGGCGCCGGTGCGCCACGTTCGAGGAGGTCCGGGAGTTCGTGGAAAAGTGGGACCGCGCGCGCGCGGATCTGGACTTCGAGACCGACGGCGTCGTGGTCAAGGTGGACGACCGCCGCGTCCAGGAGGAGCTCGGCTCCACCGCGAAGTCGCCCCGCTGGGCCTTCGCGTACAAGTACCGCGCGGAGGAGGCCACGACCGTCGTTCGCGAGATTTCGGTGCACGTCGGCCGCACGGGAGTGATGACCCCGGTCGCGCACTTCGACCCGATCGTCCTGGCCGGCACGACCGTCAAGCGCGCCACGCTCCACAACTACGAGGACCTCGCGCGGAAAGACGTTCGGGTGGGAGACACGGTGGTCGTCGAGAAGGGCGGCGACGTCATTCCGAAGGTCGTCCGGGTCGTGCCCGAAAAGCGGCCCGCCGGGAGCGCGCCCTTCGCCATGCCCGAGACCTGTCCGGTCTGCGGGGATCCCGTGGCCCGGGAGCCCGACGAGGTCGCGACCCGCTGCGTCAACCCGTCGTGCCCCGCCGTCGTTCGCGAGGCACTGCGGCACTTCTGTTCCCGCCGCGCCATGAAGATCGAGGGCCTCGGGGAAAAACTCGTCGATCAGCTCGTCAACGAGGGGCTTCTCTCCGACGTCGCCTCCATCTACGCGCTCACGGCGGAGAGCCTCGCGAAGCTGGAGCGCTGGGGGGAGAAGTCCGCTTCGAACCTCATTGCGGAGATCGAGCAGAGCAAGGAGAACGACCTCTCCCGCCTCCTCTTCGCCCTCGGCATCCGACACGTCGGAGAGAAGGCCGCCGGCACGCTCGCGCGGAGGTTCGGCTCGCTGGACGCCCTCGTCGCGGCCACGGAGGAAGAACTGCAGAGCGCGGACGAGGTCGGACCCAATACGGCGTCCGCCGTCACCGCCTGGTTTTCCCACCCGCGCCACCGGGAGCTGGTCGAGAAGCTCCGAAGTCAGGGCGTCAACTTTCTTTCGAAGGAGACGCGTCCGGCGACCGAGGGACCGCTCGCCGGGAAAACCGTCGTGGTCACGGGCTCGCTGCCGGGCGTCACGAGGGACGAGGCCGCGCGGGTTCTCGAGGCCGCCGGAGCGCGGATCGCGGGCTCCGTTTCGAAGAAGACGGACTACGTCGTCGCCGGCGAAGCCGCCGGGTCGAAACTCGAAAAGGCGAAGTCGCTCGGGGTCGCCACGGTCACGTGGCCAGAAATGCTCGAGCTTCTCGAAGGAGGAAACTAGCCGTGGAAATCCCTGCGCGGGTCGTCGTCTACTGCCCCACGCTCGAGCTCAAGAACCGGCCGGCGACGCTCGTGGGCGTCTCGCCCAACGGGTTTTACGAGGTGCGCATGGAGATCGCCGAGCGCAACCACACGGCGCTCCTCCCGATCGCGGGCACGGGCTTGATCTACCAGGAAGCCAACGTGACCGGGGAGCCGATACCGGAATTGGAGAGGTGACAGGGGGTCCGGTCGGCCTCCCGGATCTCTAGGTCAAGGCTCGTCGAGCGACCGTCTCGATTTCGTCGGCGATGGCGACTACCTCGGCCGCGTCGGTTCCCTCCACCAGGATCCGTAGCAGCGGCTCGGTGCCGGAGTAGCGCAGGAAGATCCGGCCGCGTCCGTCCAGCGCGGCCTCCGCGTTCCGAAGAGCGCGGGAGAGCCCGGGAGAGTCCTCGATCGGCTCCCGGCGCGACACGCGGACGTTGCGCAGCGCCTGCGGGGTCTTTTCGAGGGTGGCCAGCTGCGAGAGAGGCCGACCCGCGTCCGAACGGATGCCGGCGACGACGAGCGCGGTTTGGATACCGTCGCCGGACGGCGAGAGCGGCGCGAACAGGATGTGCCCCGAGGTCTCGCCGCCCAGGACCGATCCCGTCGCCGCCATGAGTGAAGCGACGTTGCGGTCTCCGACCCCCGCGCGGTGGAACGGAACCCCGTCGCGGGCGAGGGCCGCCTCGAGCCCGAAGTTCGACATCACGGTGCCGACGACGCCGCCTGCGGTCAAACGCCCCTCCGCCTTCCATCGCGTCGCGACGATCCACAGGACGTCGTCGCCGTCTAAGAGCCTTCCGGTCTCGTCCGAGAAGATCGCGCGGTCGGCGTCGCCGTCCAGCGCCACCCCCAGGTCCGCACGCCGGAGGCGCGTCTCGCGCGCCATCCCGTCGGGGTGGAGCGCGCCGCAGTTCTCGTTGATGTTGCGTCCGTCCGGGCGGTTTGCGATCGGGGTCACGGCGCAGCCCGCCCGCTCGAGCGCCCGGGGACCCAGCTCGTAGGCCGCGCCGTTGCCTGCGTCTAAGAGCGCCGTGACGTCGTGCAGCCTCCGGGGGAGCCGCGAGAGGAGTCGGGTGAGGTAGATCTCGGAGAGCGCCGGGTCAACCGGCGGGGGTTGCCGGACCAGCGCTTCCGCCGCGCGTCCCTCGGGGGGAGGCCCAGCCGCCAGCAACTTCTCTTCGAGCGCCTCCTCCTTCTCGTCCGGCCACTTCCGGGCGTCGGCGCCGAAGATTTTCACGCCGTTGTCCTCGTGCGGGTTGTGCGATGCGGAGACGGAAATGCCGGCGCCGGCTAAGAGCGCGAGGACGAGCTCCGCGACCGCCGGAGTCGGCACGACTCCCGCGAAGGCCACGGTGCACCCGGTCTCCTCGATCCCCGCTGCGAGATCCGCGGCCATCGCGGGCGTCGACTCGCGGGTGTCGCCGCCCAAAACGACCGCGCCGCCCGACTCCCTCCGGACGCTCGCGCCGACTTCGCGGCCCACGGTGCGGAGCGAGCGCGGATCGAGGGGGAACACTCCCGCCTTTCCCCGGAGGCCGTCGGTTCCGAAGAGCTTCAACGGGCGGGCACGCCGGCCGTGGGGACGGGAGTCGTGCTCTGCGCGGGGCCGATCCGCACGGTGACGTTGACGATCTGCCCCTCCCGGACCCGGACGCCCGGCGCGTCCGGGAGGACGGTCGTCGTCGCCGAGAAAGTGGCGGAACGGCCGGCGAGAGAGACCGGCTCGGTTCCGATCCCCCTCATCCGGGAGAGTGCGGTCGCCGGGCCGATGACGCGGGCGATGCGCGGATCGACCGTAACATCGACGACCTGAGAGCCTGGCGCGACCTCGCCGGAGAGCGCCGGCACTATGGGGAGAAATCGCTCCGCCACCTGGTCGAGCACGACACGCACCTCCGCGGGGGAGAGCGCGATGACCTCGATCTCCGGGGGAACGTTGATGTCCTCCGGCGCGAGCCGGTAGATCTTTTCGCCGGGCGCCGAGCTCAGGAGGTCGATGACCGCTTCGAGCTTCTCGGGCTCCAGCTGGCGCAGTGCCGTGAAAGGGCCGCGGACGCGCACGTCCACCGCGTCCGGCAGGGGAGAGGCGACGATGGTCTTGGCCGGGATGTTCACGAGCGAGAGTGGAATCCGGTAGCTTCGCTCGGAGATCCGCTCTCGACGCTGCCCGGACAGGGCGAACCACACCGCGAGCGCGATCCCGAGGGCGAGGAGCTTCAGCCCGAGGTTCCGGAAGATGAAGGGGCGGCGCGGCATTTTCTCCCCCTTCCTTCCCTAAGCGCTCGCCGCGAACTCGCGGTACAGCAGGTCGCGGAGCGACTTTCCGTCGAGATCTTCGATCAACTGGCCGTCGCGGGCGAGCGAGATCGAGCCGCGCTCTTCGGAAACGACGATCGCGAGGGCGTCGGTCTCCTCCGTGACTCCGATCGCCGCACGGTGGCGGGTGCCGAACCGCTTCGAGAGACCCTCCTTGAGCGACAGCGGGAGGAAGCATGCCGCGGCCGCGATTCGCTCCCGGGAGATGATGACGGCCCCGTCGTGGAGCGGCGTCCCCGGCGCGAACAGGTTCACGAGAAGGTCGTACGAAATCGCGGCGTCCAGGACCACTCCGTTCTCGATGTAGGTCTTCAGACCCTCCCGCCGCTCGAGGACGATGAGCGCTCCCACCCGCCGCGTCGAGAGCGACGTGGCCGCGAGGACGAGGTCCGAGACGGTCTCCTCGGCGTGATATCCCGAGAAGAGCGCGAAGAACGGGGTCCGTCCGAATGCAGCCAGCGCCCGGCGAAGCTCCTGGGCGAACAGCACGATGATCGCGAAGGGGAGGTAGAAGATGAGGGCCGAGAGAACCGTTCTCAGCGCCACGAGCTTCAGGAGTACCGAAATCCAGTAAACGACGAGCAGAGCGATCAGGCCGAACACCATCTGGACCGCGCGGGTCCCGCGGATCAGGCGCAGCAGGAAGTACACGACCAGCGCGACGATCGCGATGTCGATCGCGTCCCGCCACGTGAAGGAGAAGTGGGCCAACGGGCCGAAGCGCGCCGACAGGGAGTCGATCACCGGGCCGCCGTGCCCGCCGGCTGTCGGGCCGCCGGCGTCTCGATTGCGTCCATCATCCGCAGAAACCGCACGGACTCCTCGACGTCGTGGACCCGCACGATCGCGGCCCCCGCCGCCCGGGCGGCGGCGAGCGCGGCGAGCGAGCCCGGAAGACGTTCTCCGGTCGAGGCGCCGTCTCCCACTCCCGAGAAGCGGCGGACGAAGGCCTTCCGTGAAGCACCGACGGCGACCGCAAAGCCGAGCGAGCGGAACGCCGCCAGGTGCCGGAGCAGCTGGAGGTTCCCCTCGGCGCTCTTTCCGAATCCCAGGCCCGGGTCGACGGCAACCCGGTCGGCGGGAACTCCCGCGTCGATGGCGCGCGACGCCGCGGCTGCCAGCTCCGACGCCACGTCTGCCACCGGGTGAGCGTAGGTGGTGTCCGCCTGCATCGTGCGCGGGTCGGTCCCCCGCATGTGCATCAGCAGGACTCCCGCGCCCCCCTCGACCACGGTCGAAAGCATCTCCGGATCGTAGCGGAGAGCGGAGACGTCGTTGACGAGATCCGCGCCCGCCGCGAGAGCGGCCTGTGCGACCGACGCCTTTCGGGTGTCGATCGAGACGGGCCGGTCGCTCTTGGACCGAATTCCCCGGATGACCGGCAGGACGCGGTCCATCTCTTCCGCCGCCGGCACCGACTCGGCTTCGCCGTAGCTCGCGGGCCGCGTGGATTCGCCGCCGACGTCGACGATCGCGGCGCCGGCCTCGAACATCTCGAGAGCGCGCGCCACCGCCCGCCCGCGGTCGAAGAGGAGCCCTCCGTCGGAGAAGGAGTCCGGGGTCACGTTCACGACGCCCATGACCACCGGGCGTCCGGTCACGTCGAGCCGGCCCCCGCGGGCGAGCTCGAGGTGAGGGATCGGCCGCTCGGCGCGTTCGAACGCCCGTTGCGCCCGCTCGCGGAGGCTGACCGGCAGCGCCTTGAGGCTCTCGGCGCGGCGGGCCCGGGAGAGGACAACCGGAGGCGACGCGGAGCGCTCGAACCGGAGTACGTCCACCGGGAACTCCGAGGCCGCAAAGGTTGCCGGCCGAAAGCCGTCCCAGGATGCGATTTCTCGGAGCGCCTCGGCATTCGCTGCCGCGAAAACCAGGTCGGCGGGCACCGGCACGCCCGGCAGTTTAGAACGAAGGGAGGTCTTCGTCCGCGGTCGGACCGTAGATCGGCGGCAGCGCCACGTCGTTCAGCCGGAGGTAGACGGAGAGCTGCCCGCGGTGGTGGATCAGGTGGTTCAGGAACACGCGTCGCAGGAGGCTCGCCTTGGACATCTGGAAGTAGGTCGTTCCGCCCTTCGTGACGCGGAAACGCTCGCGCAGGTCCTCATCGGACTTCCGCGCAATGGCAGCCCGGCTGGCCGCGACGGCTTCATCGAACGCCGCCAGAAGCTCCCCCACCGATTGGAACTCGATCTGTTTGCGGGTGCCGATCTCGAACGAGCTCTCTCCGATGCGGACTCCCCACTGGGCGAGCTCCGCGACGTGGCCTGCCAGCCGCCTCATCGTCATGGACTTCGGGTGGGGACTCCAGTCGAGCCGATCCGAGGGCACTCGCCCGAGGATGCGGCGCGTGGTCTCCATCTCGCCGTCGAACTCGCGAAGAAAAACCTCGGCGATGGTCACACTGCCTCTATCGGGACATGGGACACGGGACGCGGGACACGAAATGGCGGGTTATCTCTCCTGTTCCGTGTCCCCTGTCCCGTGTTCCGGCTCAGGCGGGTTCTGGCACCAGCGGTCCGACGTCTCCCGCAACTTCGGGAGCGCCCGGCGGCGGAACGATCGGCGGCCGCGGCGGTCCGGTCTTGCGGAGCTTCGAGATGTCGCTGCCGTTCTCCTCGGCGATGATCTGCAGCACTTCCTCGCCGTCCAGGACCTCCTTCTCGAGGAGCGTCCGCGCGATCCGGTGCATCACCTTCTCGTTGTCCCGGATGAGCGTCTCGGCCCGCTGGTAGGCCTCGGTCACGATCTTCCGGACCTGGGCGTCGATCTGGTTGGCGGTCGACTCCGAGTAGTCCTGCGTCCGTCCGAAGTCGCGGCCCAGGAAAATCTCCCCCTCCGGCTTGCCGAACGTCAGCGGCCCCAGGTCGCTCATGCCCCACTCACAGACCATCTTGCGCGCGAGGTCGGTGGCCTTTTCGATGTCGTTACCGGCGCCGGTCGTCATGTGGCCGAGGAAGCGCTCCTCGGCGATGCGGCCGCCCATCATCACCGTGATCGTGGCTTCCAGGTACTCCTTCGTGTGCGAGTACTTGTCTTCGATCGGAAGCTGCATCGTCACGCCGAGGGCGCGCCCTCGCGGGATGATCGTGACCTTGTGGATCGGGTCGGCGTCCGGCAGCATTGCCGCGACCAGCGCGTGCCCGCCCTCGTGGTACGCCGTGTTCTTCTTCTCCTCCTCCGTCATGATCATCGACTTGCGCTCGGGACCCATCATGACCTTGTCCTTGGCGTACTCGAAGTCGATCATCTCGATCTTCTTCTTGTTGAAGCGCGCCGCGTTCAAGGCCGCCTCGTTGACGAGGTTGGCGAGGTCCGCGCCCGAGAAACCGGGGGTGCCGCGGGCGATGATGGAGAGGTCGACGTTCTCGGAGAGGGGAGTCGCGCGCGTGTGAACCTTGAGGATCTGCTCGCGGCCGCGCAGGTCGGGCCGATCCACCACGACGCGCCGATCGAACCGCCCGGGGCGGAGGAGCGCGGGATCGAGGACGTCCGGGCGGTTCGTTGCTGCGACGAGAATGACGCCTTCGTTGGTGTCGAAGCCGTCCATCTCGACGAGAAGAGCGTTCAGCGTCTGCTCGCGCTCGTCGTGACCGCCGCCGAGGCCCGCTCCGCGATGCCGCCCGACCGCGTCGATCTCGTCGATGAAGATGATGCAGGGCGCGTTCTTCTTCCCCTGCTCGAAGAGGTCGCGAACGCGGGACGCGCCCACGCCCACGAACATCTCGACGAAGTCGGAGCCGGAGATCGTGAAGAAGGGAACGTTCGCCTCGCCCGCGACCGAGCGCGCGAGCAGGGTCTTGCCGGTTCCCGGAGGACCCATCAGCAGCACGCCCTTGGGGATCTTTCCGCCCAGCTTCTGGAAGCGCTGTGGGTCTTTGAGGAACTCGATGATTTCCTGGAGCTCGACTTTCGCCTCTTCCACTCCCGCCACGTCCTTGAACGTGACCTTCTTCTGGGTGGGGGTCAGGAGCTTCGCGCGCGACTTGCCGAAGGAGAGCGCCTTGTTCCCGCCGGCCTGCATCTGCCGCATGATCACGAACCAGATCGCGACCAGAAGGATGAGCGGCCCGTACATGACGAGCGCCGAGACGAGGGACGAGTCCTTGAGAGGCTGGATCTCGATCTCGACGCCGCGCGCGCGCAGATCCTTTACGAGATCCGGATACGCCGCGGCGTAGGTCTTGAAAAGCGGCTCCCGTCGGCCGGCGGAGGGGGCATAGGTTCCGCGGATCTCTTCCCCGCGGACCGTGACTTTCTGCACGTGACCCTGCGCGACCTGATCCAGGAACTGGGAGAAGGCGATCTCCTCGACGGCGGTCGCACCGGTTTTGAAGACGTTCCAGGCCAGGATGATCAGCACCAGGATGACCATCCACAGCAGCAGGTTCTTGATGGTGGCGTTCAAACGAATGACTCCCTTCGATCCCCCAGAATAACGGACGCGTCTCCGCGATTATTGCCCTTTTTGCGCCCCTCCGCCTCCCCGCGCGCCGAAACTTCGAATCGCTCGCCGCGGCGGCGGAAACGGATGAGCCGCCCGGCTTCGAACCGGAAGTCGTTTCCCCTCGCGAGCAAGCCCACGATCTGCTCCCGTTCCTTGCCGGTCAATGGGGGTTTGCCGGGGACGGCGAACCGGAGTGCGCATTCGAGGACCGCGCGCCGCCGGAGCTCGGCCGGCGAACGTTCGAGGAGCCGGGCGCTCGTGACGACGAGATTGCGGGCGAAAACGATCGCCGGACGGATCCGTTCTTCGAACTCGCCCTCCACCCGGTCCCGCAGGCGCGCCAGCCGGTCGACGCGGCGGGCGATCGCTTCGAGCTCCGCCTCGTCGAGTCCCGAGATCTCCCGCCGGAGACGATTCCGGTCGTAACGGAGGTCGCCGTTCGAGGCGTCCCGCCGGAACGGGATCGAGCGCGCCGCCAGAAAGTCGAGGATCTGCCGCCGCGTCACCGCGAGGAGGGGCCGGACGACGCCGTCCGCGCGGCGCTCGCGGGGCCCGGCCAGGCTGGCGAGACCGCCCCGGCGTCGGCGCGCGAGGAGGTGGGACTCGATCCGGTCGTCCCTCTGGTGCGCCGTTGCAATCCGGCCCGCGCCGGCGTCACCCGCCATCTCGAGTAGCGCCTCGTAGCGGACGCGCCGTGCCCCGGCCTCCGGGGAGAGTCCGAGCCGCCGGGATGCGTCCCGCGCGTCGCGCCGCCGCGAGAAAAAGCGGAGGCCCAGACGGCGGGAGTGATCCGCGACGCACTGGAGGTCGCGGTCGGCTTCGCGGCCCCGCCACCCGTGGTGAACGTGGGCGACGGACAGGACCCAGCCGGTGTCGCGGGCGAGCTCCGCCGCTCCGTAGAGCAGGGCGGTCGAGTCTGCGCCGCCGGAGACCGCGAGGAGGATCGACGAGCCTGCGGGGAGGAGGCAGTTCTCAGAGGCTCGAGTCAGTGCCGAGGAAACCGAGTCCATTCCTTATGGTACGACTCTGGAGGTGTCAGGGCTTCGTGCTCCACCTGATACCTGACACCTGCTTTTTTGGTGGCGGTGCAGGGACTTGAACCCCGGACACAGCGGATATGAGCCGCTTGCTCTAACCAACTGAGCTACACCGCCGCGGCGAAGGACCGCGGATGCTAGCACAGAGGGGCACCTTTTCCCGGTCGGACGATCGCGGGCGCGACCGTATACTCGTCCCGTGCCCGCTCCGGTCGACGGCTGTCAGGTCTGCGGCGAAGCCTTCTCCTACAGCCTGAATCGCTGTCCCCTCTGCCACAAAACGGTTTGCGAGAGCTGCTCGGTGCGCCGCGGAGGGTGCGTGTTCTGCGGTGACCTCTGCGCCCACGCTTTCTTCTTCGGCGAATCGGACGACGCCGACAGTCCCGAATTCCAAGTGGAGGAATGAGCTCTCCCGAAGCCCCAGCGCCGACGCGGCCCTCCCGCTTCGGCCGCTTCTTCTGGAGAGATCCCAACACCCAGTTCCTTCTCCTCGCCGCGGCGGTCGGTATCGCGGGAGCGCTCGGCGCCGTGGGATTCCGCGCGCTTTCGGTCTGGCTCACCCGCATCGTCTTCGACGCGGAAGACATCGTCGCGGGAGCGGAGTCGCTCCCGCCGATGCTGCGGATCTTCATACCCGCGGCCGGGGGCTTTCTCGGCGGCCTGATCGTCCGCCTCTTCGCGGCCGGCGGCGGCTCGCAAGGCATTTCGCACATGATCGAGGTCGTCCACCTGGGGCGCCGCGCCGTCCGCCTCCGCCCCTCGATCGGCCGCGCGGCCGCCTCGCTCGCGGTGATCTCGACCGGCGGCTCCGAGGGTCGGGAGGGATCGATCATCCAGCTGGGCGCGGCGTTCTCGTCCGGGCTCTCGCGCCTGGTGAAGGTCTCGCCGGAGCGCGCGCGCATCCTCGCGGCGTGCGGAATGGCGGCAGGGGTCGCCGGCGCCTACAACACCCCGATCGCCGCGACCCTCTTCGTCCTCGAGGTCGTCGTCGGATCGTTCTCGATGACGCTGTTCGGCCCCGCGGTCGTGTCCGCCGTGACGTCCACCGTTCTCGTGCGCTTTCTCCTGGGCGACGAGCCCGTCTACCAGGTCGCGCCGTTCCGCCTGGAGTCCGTGCTCGAGTTCGTTCCATTCCTGGCGATCGGCCTCGGCGCTGGAGTCGCCTCGGCGATTTTCGTCCGCGCCCTGCGGGCCGCGAAGGACCTGTTCACGTCCTTCCGCCTGTCCTTGCCGCTCACGATGGGAATCGGCGGAGCGGTCGTCGGCGCTCTCGGGATCTTCTGGCCGGAAGTTTGGGGCAACGGCTTTGGCGGAACGGACCGCATCCTCCGGGGGAACCCCACGTTTCTCACGCTCTTCGAGCTCTTCGTCGCCAAGATCGTCGCGACGTCGGCGACGATCGGATCCGGGGGAGTCGGCGGCGTATTCAGCCCCGCGCTCATGGTCGGCGCTTCGCTCGGCGGCATGGTGGCCAAGCTGACGGGAATCGTCTTTCCGTGGATCGCGTCGCCGGTCGGGGGATATGCGCTCCTCGGGATGGGAGGACTGCTCGCGGGCGTGACGCGCGCCCCGCTTCTCGCCATCATCATGATCTTCGAGTTGACGCAGAACACGGCCGTCCTCCTCCCGATGATGGCGGTCTCGGTCCTCGCCGTGCTCTCCGCCCGGGCGCTCCAGAAGGAGTCGCTCTACATTCAGAGCCTGCGGTCCGCCGGAATCGTCTGGGAGAAGACCCCCGAGGCGACGGCGCTCTCGTCGCTTCAGGTATCCCAGGTGATGCGCGACGACGTCAAGCTCGTGCCTCGCGACATGCCGCTCGCCGAAATCGTTAACGCCTTCCTCCACTCGCGCAGCCTCTACCTCTACGTCGGCGACGAGGACGGGCGTCTTCTCGGCGTCGTCGACCTCCACGACATCAAGGAGAGTCTGCCGGACCGGAACATCTCGAGCGTCGTGATCGCGGCCGACCTCATCACCGAGATTCCGTTCGTCACTCCGTCCGAGCCGCTCACGAGCGTCAACGAGAAGCTCTGGTTCCGCGACCTCGGTCAGCTCCCGGTCGTGGACTCGGCGGAGAACCGCCGTTTCCTCGGGATCGTGACCCGTCGCGACCTGCTCGGCGCCTTCGATCGCGAGGTGCTGCGGCACAACCGGCTGGTCGCCCGCGTGCGGATGTTCCGGGAGGGCGGCAGCGAGATGGACTACTTCGAGCTCCCCGAGAAGCACCGCCTGGTGCAGGTGGACGTCCCGCCCGCGATCGAGGGCCGGACCGTGGGCGAATCCGGGCTGAGAACCCGCTACGGGGTGTCCGTCCTGGCCGTCAAACGGCTCACGAAAGAGGGCCTGGAGCGCCGCTTCGTGCCGGCCGCCGACGACCGGTTACAGCACGGGGACGTGCTGATCGTGCTCGGGACTGACGACGCGGTGGCCCGACTCCGGGCCGGAACCGGTTGATGTCCCCCCCGTCGTTGCTATTCTTGGGAGTTGGGAAGGGCGGGACCAAGACAGCATGAAAAAAGCGGGAGCGAGCGAGCTCGTCGCCATTCGCGGGAAATGGCAGAAGGAGCGCACCCGCCTCTACGACCGCGACACCGGACTTCCGACGGTCGCGGTCGTCATGGATGCCCTGACCGAACAGTTGCGCGAGACCGGGGCGCTGTCGATTCTCTCCTTCTGTCCCGGGTCCGAGGGACGCGTCGAAGAAGTCTGGGGCTGGCAGACTTACGACGATCTGCTGCTCGACTTCGTTCGCCGGCTGAAGGCTTTCCAGACAGACGGCATTCTTCCGGCCGGGACGTTCTGCCTGCCCCACGTTTCTTCGGACGAGGTCCTCCTCGCGCTCTCGCCGGACTCGGGCGGGCCGCAGGCTCTGGGCGCGCTCGAGCACAAGGCGGGCGAGCTCGACCAGCTGATCCGCGGATACCTCGCGGAGCGCGCCGATCTCCCGGGACGGTTTCGATCCTTCGTTGGAGCGGCGCGAGTCCTCCAGGACGTGAGGACCCGGCCCGAGAGGCTGGTGTACCGCGGCATCCAGGAAGCCCGCGACCGCGTGACGCGTCAGACGGTCCGCGCCGAGATCCGCGGCGGCGCCCTCCTGCAGGAGACCATCAACCGCCGGGAGATCCGCCCCGTGTTCCAGCCGATCTTCGACCTCGAAACGGGAGCGATGATCGGAATGGAGGCGCTCTCGAGGGGACCGAAGGGGAGCGAGTTCGAGTCGGGGGAGACTCTCTTCCAGCTCGCCGACCGCACGGAGCTCCTGGGGCCGCTCGAACGCGTCTGCCGGGAGATCGCCATCGAGGCCGCGCGGAATGGCCCCGCCGGCCGGAAGCTCTTCCTGAACATCTCCCCGGCGGCGGCCTCCGACCCCGAGTTCCTGGGCCCGCAATTTTGCGAGCGGATCCAGGCTCACGGCTTCCAGCCCGAGGACATCGTGCTCGAGATCACGGAGCGCACCTACGTGGTCTACGAGAGCCTGTTCCGAGAGGTCCTCTCGCGGTTCCGCGAGCAGAATTTCGGAATCGCCGTCGATGACGTGGGGACCGGGTACAGCAGCCTGTCCTCGCTGGCCGAGATCGAGCCGGACTACTTGAAGATCGACAACGTCTTCGTGCGCGACATCGACCGGAGGAAGAACAAGCAAAACCTGCTCGAGGCACTCGTCAGCTTCGCGCGGAAGATGAAGACGCGAGTTATCGCGGAGGGGATCGAAACGCCCGCGGAGCTGAGAGCCATTCAGAGCCTGGGGGTCGAGTACGGTCAGGGCTTTCTCATGGCGCGCCCGATGGCGATCGAGAAGATTTCCAGCTTCGAGCACGTCTCCTTGGAAGGGTGAACTCTCCGGGGGGTTAGCTCAGCGGTAGAGCGCCTGCTTTACACGCAGGATGTCGCAGGTTCGAAACCTGCACCCCCCACAGACCGTCGCGGTCGCTCGCCTCGGGACCTGCTCTCGCACCGGCGAGCGGCTCGCCAACCCCGGCTCGACCGCTCGCCTGGTCCCTCGCTCGCTCCCGCTCCCGCAGCGCGCGGCTCCTCCCTCGATTACCTCGGGAGACTCCGCGCGCTGCGAGCGGATGTCAGAGTTCGTCTGTTCCGGAGACTCCTCACGCCACAAGGGAATGGGTGGGGCCTTCGTGTATCATGCGCCGTTCCGCGGGGTCGTAGTTCAGTTGGTTAGAACGCCGGCCTGTCACGCCGGAGGTCGCGGGTTCGAGTCCCGTCGGCCCCGCCATCGCTCGTCCACTCGCGTAGTCCAAGTTTCTGAAAACGCGGTATCTCGCTACCGGGCCGAGGCGCCTCCGTAGGCTTCGGTAGTCGTACACTCTCGGACACTTGGGCCTCACCCTCGGCGCGCGCCTTGGCGTCTACGCAGTCCTCGCGCACATTGGCGAAGGCGGAATGGGGCAGGTCTACCGCGCCCGCGACACCAGGCTCAATCGCGATGTCGCGCTGAAGGTCCTGCCTGACTCGTTTGCGAACGATCCGGACCTGCTGGCTCGGTTCACGCGCGAAGCGCAGACACTCGCATCGCTCAACCACTCGAACATCGCGCACATTCACGGCCTCGAAGAGTCTGGCGGTGTTCGTGCGCTGGTGATGGAACTTGTCGAGGGCGACGACTTGTCGCAGCGCATCGCAGGCGGTGCGATTCCGATCGACGAAGCACTGCCCATCGCGCAGCAGATCGCGGAAGCGCTCGAGGCTGCGCACGAGCAGGGCATCATCCATCGCGATCTCAAGCCCGCGAATATCAAGGTGCGTGCCGACGGCACGGTGAAGGTGCTGGACTTCGGCCTCGCAAAAGCGCTCGGCCCCGACGGTGGGCAGCAGGCAGGGGGCAGCAGGCAGGGAGTTGCGCTCTCCGAATCGCCGACCCTCATCAGTCCCGCGATGATGACGGGTGTCGGGATGATTCTCGGCACGGCCGCTTACATGTCTCCTGAGCAGGCGCGCGGCAAGACGGTTGATAAGCGCGCGGACATCTGGGCCTTCGGTGCGGTGCTGTTCGAGATGCTCAGCGGCACGCGACCGTTCGACGGCGAAGACATGGCTGAGACGCTCGGCGCGGTGATTCACAGGGAACCGGTGTGGTCACGGTTGCCGGCCTCGACGCCCGCGTCGATCCGGGCCGTGTTGCAACGGTGCCTGCAGAAGGATCCGAAACAGCGCCTGCGCGACATCGGCGACGTGCGACTGGCGCTGGCGGGCGCGTTCGATATCGCCTCGTCGCAGACGACGGGGGCGACCCCGCAGCCTGCGTCCGCGTCCACGCTCGTGTTGCCGTGGGCAGCGGCCGCAACACTGGCGGGTCTCTTGCTCGCCGCGTCGTTTGGCTGGTGGCGCGCGACACGGCCTGTGGAGCAGGCACTGCGACCCCTCGTGCGGCTGGACGTGGACCTCGGGTCCGACGTCTCGCTCGAGTACCCGACCGGAGCAGACGCGATCCTGTCGCCCGACGGCACGCGGATCGTGTATGTGTCCCAAGGGCGGCTCTGGACGCGGCGCCTCGATCAGCCCACCGCCACGGAGCTGGCCAGCCCGCAGGGCGCCTATGCCCCGTTCTTCTCCCCGGACGGGCAGTGGGTGGCGTTCTTCACGTCGCGGACGCTGCAAAAGATTTCCGTCGAGGGAGGCGCGGCCATCGTCTTGTCTCCCGCTCCTGCCGGGCGAGGCGGTAGTTGGGGCGCGGATGGCGCTATCATCGCGGCGCTCACGAACACGGGCGGTTTGTCGCGGATTCCTGCCGCCGGGGGACCGCCCACGCCCGTGACGGAATTGCAGCCCGGAGAAGCCACGCACCGCTGGCCGCACGTCCTGCCGGGAGGCAAGGCCGTGGTGTTCACGGTCAGCGCCACAATAAACGCGTACGACGCAGCCACCATCGACGTGGTATCGCTCGCGGACCACCGCAGGAAGACCCTCGTACGCGGCGGCACGTTCGGGCTCTATCTGCCGAGCGGCCATCTCGTGTACGTGAACGGGGGCACGCTGTTTGCCGTCCCGTTCGACGTGAAACGGGTCGAAGTACACGGGACGCCGGCCCCCGTCCTCGAGCATGTCCGCTACAGAGCCTCAGACGGTTCCGCGCAGGTTGCGTTCTCCCTCACGGGCACTCTGCTGTACCGGGGCAGTGGCGCGGGAGCGGGACTCCTCACGGTGGCGTGGTTGGACGGTACGGGGAAGGCGCAGCCGCTCCTGGCCAAGCCAGGCGCCTATCGGCGGCCGAGCCTGTCGCCGGACGGGCAGCGGCTGGCCCTCGAGGTGTCCGACGGATCGGGCACGGCCGTCTGGGTCTACGACTGGCCCCGCGACACGATGACGCGTGTCACCTTCCCCGGCAGCGCCGAAGCTCCCATCTGGAGCCCGGACGGTCGGTACCTTGCGTTCCGAACGGTCGGCGCAGGGATGACGGTGATCCGGGCCGACGGCGCGGGCCAGCCGCAACCCGTGACCCAGAGCAGGAACGGCCAGTATCCGTGGTCCTTCACGCCCGACGGCAAGCGGCTGGCGTTCGTGGAATCAAGTGCCGGGACCGCAAATGACCTCTGGACCGTACCGCTGGAGAGCGGAGGCGCCGGCCTGCGTGGGGGCAAGCCGGAGGTGTTCCTGCGCACGCCGGCGGACGAGCGGGCCCCGGCGATTTCTCCCGACGGGCGGTGGATGGCCTACAGGTCCGATGAATCGGGGACCGCCGAGGTGTACGTCCGCGCCTTTCCGGACACGGGCGGCAAGTGGCAAATCTCGAACAGCGGCGGCACGCTCCCGATGTGGTCGCGCATGGGGCACGAGTTGTTGTTCGAGACGTTGGATAACTACATCATGGTGGCCTCCTACACGGTGATGGGTGAGGCCTTCGTGGCCGGCAAACCGCGCGAATGGTCGGCGCGGCAGCTCGGGGGCGACGGCACCGCCGTGAAGAACGTCGATCTCGCGGCCGACGGCAAACGCATCGTGGCGCTGATGCCGGTCGAGGCGGCGGAAGGCCAGAAGGCGCAGAGCCACGTGACCTTCCTCGAAAATTTCTTCGACGATGTGCGGCGCAAGGCTCCGGTGGGCAAGTAAGGTCGGTCTCTTCGAGAATCCTTCAAGCCATCGACACGTCGCGCTCTCAGGTCCTGTGGAGGTTGCCGAACTCATCGGGTCGCCAGCTCTCTGCGGCGGCTGATGAAAGCAGGCGTTCCAACTCGGACAACCACTCGGACAAAGCACCGAGAGGGCCCTATTTTGTTGGACGTTTCGCCCGTTTTACTGGGTTGGAGTCCCGTCGGCCCCGCCAGACTCGATTCCGACCGGCTAACGCGACCTCACGGGCGCGGACCGGTCGAGCTCTTCCAGAAACCCCTTCAGGTGCCCTTGCCACACGGCCGGCCAGGAGTGCGTCCCGTGGCCTCGGGTCTCCGGTCCGGTCGGGATCAGCACATACCGGCCCTTCGGCACGCGGGCGATCAGCTTCTCCATCAGGCCGAGCTCCTGCGGATTCACGACGTCGTCCGCGGAGTTGATGGCGAGAACCGGCGCCCGGATCTTTTCGAGGTCCGCCGACGGGTCGTACTCGCGGGAGGCTTCGAACGCATAGAGCATGTCGTTGGCGTCCGTGGCCGCGAGGCGCGTCTTCATCTGCTCCTCGACGAATTTGTCCGCCGCGTCGCGCGAGGGCCCGGCTTTGTGCCACTGGAGCGGGCTCGACACCATGAAGAGAAGAACCTGGACCGCGGCAGCGAGCCCGCGCGGCTGTTTCTCGTAATCCCCGTTGCGCCAATCCGGGTCGCCCCGGATGTCGTCGGAGATCATCTTGCGCAACACGCGATTTCGACCGGCGATCTGGGTCGGAACGCTCGCGAGCGGCACGAGGCCGTCCATGAACGTCGGGGAACTTCTCTCCCCAGACCCACGCGTGCATCCCGCCCATCGAGGTGCCGATGACGAGACGCAGGTGATCGACCTTCAGCCCCTCGACGAGCAGACGGTGCTGGGCCTCGACCATGTCGTCGTAGGTGTAGCGGGGGAACTTCGCGCGCCGGCCGTCGGACGGCTTCGACGAGCCGCCGTGGCCGATCCCGTCCGGCAGGATCAGGTACCAGCGCGCGGCGTCGAGGAGCTGGCCGGGCCCGAAGAGGACTCCCGCGAAGTTCTCGGTGAGGAACTGCGCCCCGGAGCCGCCGGTGCCGTGCAGGATGAGCGCCGCGTTGGAAACTGCGCCGGCCGCGTTCCGCCGCGGGGTCCCGATCGTCCGGTAGTGGATTCGCAGCTCCGGAATAACGTCGCCCGTTCCGAATCGGAACTCTCGGAGAACGTATTCGCCGGGGACGGATTCGGGGATCGGTAACGCGCCGCCCGTTGGAGTAAGGCCGAGCAACAGGGCGAGCGCCGGCCAGACCTTCCTCAGGCGACCTCCCAGCGGCGGGCGAGGCGGCGGGCTATCGCGAAGAGAACGAGAGCCGAGGCCAGCAGGACCGCGACCTGGGGCCAGAGCTCCCAGAGCGGCGCTTCCCTCCAGAACACCTTCATGAATCCGTCGATGGCCCACGCGTTCAGCGTGACCAGACCGATCTTCTGCACGGTCTCGGAGAGGAACACGCGCGGGACCATGCTCCCTCCGAGGGCGGACATCGAAAGGATGAGGAGGTTCGAGAGCGCGACGAGCTGCATGCGCGTCCGGGACATCGCGGCGAGCACGAGGCCGAAGGCGGACGCGGCCAGCGCCGTGACGAGCGTCATGACAAGGAAACCGGGCATGTGGCGGTGGAGCTCGAGGCCGAAGAAGATCTCGCCCCACGCGAACATCACGGTGAGCTGAACGATCGCCACCGTCGAGAGGTAGACGATCTTGCCGAGCAGGAGCTGGGTCATCGTCACCCGCGTCGAGAGGACCCGGTCGAGCGTGCCGCTTTCGACCTCCTCGATCAGGGCTCCTCCCGCGCCGGCTGCCGAAAAGAGGAGGAACATGACCCCCAGGCCGGCCGCGATGATCGCCACGGTCGGGTTCCTCTTCTTCTCTCCGAGGACGTCCCGCACGTCGACCGCGACGAGTCCGCCCCCTGCGTCGCCGCCCGAGCCCGCCACCGCTCCCGTCTCCTGACGAAGCGTTTCGACGTTTCGCTGGAGGCGCGCCTTCTGTTCAGGGGTGAGCTCTCCGCCCCACCGGTCGATCTGGTCGATCCCGGTCTGCGCCATGACGTCGGGCATGGCGGTCATCGCGACTTTCTGAAGGAGCCCGCTGAACACCTGCGGTGCGATGGGATCGGACGTGTCGGCGAGGACCTTCAGAGTCGGCCCGCGATCCCCGGGTTCGAATCGGATCGGTGTCGCGCCGAACCCCTTCGGCACGACGAGCGCGAGCGGCGCGTCACCGGCGCGGACGATCGCCTCCGCGGTGGCCGCGTCCGAGATTCTCTCCGCCTTTCCGCCCGGGAGGCTTCGCGTTTCGATGACACGCAGGCCCTTCTCTCGCTTCAGGGCGGCGATGAATCGTCGAGAGTTGACGGTTCGATCCTCGTCCACGACGACCACCGGAATCTGCCGGGTCGCTGCCCGGGAGGAGCCGCCGCCGAAGATGCCGGCGAACACCGAGAAGAAGACGACCGGCACGACGAACGCCAGCACGAACGCGGCGCGGTCCCGCTTCAGCTTCTCGAAGTGCGTGCGGGCGACGGCGAAGATCATTCGCGCAGCTCGCGGCCGGTCAGCTGGAGGAAGACGGATTCGAGGGTGGCGGTTTTCAGGGTCAGGTCGCGGATGGCCACGCCGTCGACGCGGAAGGTTTCCAGGAGAACCGGGATCTCGCGCGCCGGCTCCGTCACCGGGAAGCTGACCTTTCCGTCAGCGACGGAGCCTCCGCGCGTTGCGAGGGTCGCCGCGAGAGCCGGCCCGAGTGCCGAATCCGTTTCGATCGTGAGGATCCGCGTGGCGGGAAGAGTCCGGCGGACGAGCTCGTCCTTGGTTCCGAGAGCGATGACCTTGCCTCCGTCGATGATCGCGATCCGGTCGCAGAGCCGCTCGGCCTCTTCCATGTAGTGCGTGGTGTAGAGGAGCGAGACGCCGTCGCGCCGAGCTCCTCGATCATCTGCGTAGATCCGTCTCGCGCGACTGCGGATCGACCCCCACGGTCGGCTCGTCCAAGAGCAGGAGCCGGGGGGAGTGGATCGTGCCGGCGGCAATGTTGAGCCGGCGTTTCATTCCGCCGGAGAGCCGGTCCGTGCGCTCCTTCGCCCGCTCGGAGAGGCCCGTCCACTGCAGACTCCGGGCGACGGCCGCGGAGAGTGTCTCGCCGCGAAGCCCCTGGAAGCGGCCGAACGACGCCAGGTTCTCGGAGGGGGAGAGGAGCGGGTAGAGGGCGATCTCCTGCGACACGTATCCGACGGCGGCCTTGGAGAGGGGATCTTCCGGGGGACGGCCGAACACCTTTACGCTGCCGGAGTCGGGCCGGACGCGGCCGACCGCGGACCGGACGAGAGTCGTCTTCCCCGCGCCGTTGGGGCCGAGGAGCCCGAGAATCTCGCCGGGCAGGACGGAGAGCGACGCGCCATTCAGCGCCCGGCGGTCCCCGAAAGCCTTGACGAGGTCGCGGATTTCGAGCGGAAGGGCGTCGGCCACGGCGGCCGAAAGTCTATCGTCCAGAGAGAGTCGCGGGGACAGGTCCCGAAGGGGCCTGCACCCGCAGCAGTCCAGAGAAAGTCGCGGGGTCTGATCCCCGAAGGGGCCTGCACCCGCAGCAGTCCAGAGAAAGTCGCGGGGTCTGATCCCCGAAGGGGGTCTGACCTCCCCACAGACTACGGCGTTCGGCTAACATCGCCCCAGTCACCGAGGAGGTCGCCACGGCCACGTCGAAAGAGGCGGGTCGGGGGAAACCCGACGAGGCGCGGGAGTGGATCTCCCGCCAGTTCACCCGGGTCGAGGACGTCGTCTACGTCGGGCTCGGCATCCTGCTCGGAGCGAGCGCCATCGCGCTGCTCGTCGCGGGGGCGATCCAGTTCGGCCGGGGCGTGTTCGCGGCGAACTTTCCGTCGACGACCATCAGTCTCCTCGACCGTCTGCTCTTGATCCTGATGATCGTGGAGCTCCTCTACACGGTCCAGGTCTCTTTCCGGGAGCACGCCTTGATCCCCGAGCCGTTCCTGATCGTGGGCCTGATCGCGGCGACCCGGCGGATCCTCGTCCTGACCGCCGAGTTCGGAACCGAGATCAAGATGGGCGATGCGGTTTTCCGGGACGCCATGCTGGAGCTTGGCCTGCTGACGGTGCTCGTCGTCGCCATGGTCGTGTCGCTGGTGCTCCTGCGCAAGAAGCATCCCGACGCGGTCGCCGACCGCGCCTGAGAGAACCCAAAAAAACGGGGGCCCGAAGGCCCCCGTAGTCGTTCCCGAGAGGCGACTTCTACCAGGCGACTCGCAGGCCGAGCTGTACCTGCCGCGGGTCCCCGTTGCCGCTGCGGATCGTGCCGTCGAAGTTGAAGATCAGGCGGTCACTTCCGGCGTCAGGAAATTGTCGCTGTTGAAAATATTGAAGGCCTCGACGATCGGCTCGATGATCAGACCACCCAGGTTGAACTCCTTCGAGACCCGCAGATCGAGCGACGAGTACTTGTTGTCCTTGCGCCCGTTGTTTCGCGTCACGATCGATCCATCCGCCCGGATGCGGTCCGAAGGCCCGGCGACCATCCACGGGTTGGAGGAGGGGGTTCCGTCCGGCTTCAGGGACGGGGCTGCGCGGAGCGGAACGAGTACCGCGCGTTCATGTTGATGTCCCAGGGCGCCTGCCACAGGAACCACGTGTTGAACCGATGGCGCTGGTCGCGGTCCGAGAAGCCGTACTCGGCATCGAGGTCCGTGATCCGCGCATAGCGCAGGGTGAAGGGGTCCCGCTCGTTGTCGTCGTCGGAGCGATCCTTCGAGTACGTGTAGTACGCCTGGAACGCGTAGCGGTTGGACAGGCTCTTGTTCAATCCGATGGTCGCGCCCCAGTACTTGCTCTTGGCACTGGACGTGACGGTCCAGAGCGTGCCGATTCCGTTCGTTCCGTCGGCGCCCAGACCCGAGCCCCAGGCCGCCACGGTCGGACTGTTGCCCAGGAGCGGGTCGTTGCTGTTGATGAAGCGGGTGACGTTCTCTCCCTTGGCGTAGTTGTATTTCACGAGCGCGGCGAGCCCCGGGATGATTTCGCGGTCGAAGCCGATACTCCACGCCGTGGTCTTGGGGCTGCGGAAGTCCTTGTCGAACACGTAGACGTCGGGGTGATCGGGATTGCCGATCTCCGACGGCGGGATGAGGTTCGGGTACGCGGGAGGCGGCGGGCCGCCGAAGTTGCGGAAAAACGAGGCCCGGAAGATCGTCTGACCCGACCGAGCCATTGGTCGAGCGCGAGGAAGCGAGGTTCAGACGCCGGAACGCGCCCGTAGAAGATCCCCCACGTGGCCCGGGCGACGGTCTTGCCGTCGGCCCACGGATCCCAGGAGATGCCGAGCCGCGGCTGCCACATCTTCGTGTCGTCGGGGATGGTTCCGTCGGAGGGGAAATCCTGGCCGTCCCGGGTCGTCCCGATGAAGGGAGCGAAGAAGACTTCGTCGGGGGGCGTCCGGGGATCGGGCTGGTAGATCGCTTCCCAGCGCAGGCCGGCGTTGATGGTCAGGTTAGGAATCGGCTGCCAGCTGTCCTGGAGGAAGGCGGCGACCTCTTCCTGCGCGATCGACTGCGTGCCGGCGTCCTCGACCGTGCGGCCTCCGACGCCCGCCTGCTGCAGGTAGAGGAGGACGGGGCCGGTAACTTCCTGGCCTGCCGGGCAGGTTCCCGTCTGCGATGTCGCGCCTCCCGAGCACTCGACGTAATTGGGATTCGCGGCGTAGTTCAGGAAACCGTCGGTCGAGCTGAAGATGAAGCGCCCGTTGGCGAACCCGAGGAAGGTCTGCTTCGAGACGACGCGGCTCCACTCGGCGCCGAACTTGACCGAGTGGTTCCCCGCACGATCGAGAAGTTGTCGAGAAGCTGGGTGCGGTGTCGTAGTACGCGACCGGGATGAAGAACGGCATCCCGAAGCGGTAATTGCGGCCGAAGTCGAACGCGGTGTCCGGCAGCGGGCGGCCGGTCGCGGTGACGTTGGGCCGGTGATAGGGGCGCGGCCGGTCCTCCCGGGAGTACTGACCGCGGAGCTCGTTCAGAAGCTTGCTCGTCAGGGTCGAGATGAGCGAACCCCCGATCGAGTAGGACCGGTCCTTCTCGGTCGCGTTCGCGCTGACGCCCCAGGAGTCGACGTCGAAGGTCCCGTTCTCCTGTTCCGACCAGGAGTAGGCGTAGCGGAGGGTCGCCAGGTGCTGCTGCGTCGCATGCCAGTCGAGCTTGACGAGCGCCGACGAAGGCGTCGTCGGTCCGGTCGATCGGACCGTTCTCGTCCGGGGCTGCCGATCGAGGCGAAATAGTCCACGACCCTCTGCTCGATCCGCGCGGGGTCGGTCTGCTTCGTCGAGTCACCCTGCTGCGCGTCCGCGCCGATGAAGTAGAAGAGCCGGTCCGTGCGGAGCGGCCGCCGAGGGTGAAACCTGCCTGCCACTGCGTGAGCTCGAACTTCTCCGCGGTTCCGCCGCCGGCAGACCGGGGCCTGGCCGCCTTCGCCGACAGCGCGTCGTCCTTGTAATAGACGTGCGCCGGAGCCGTGGAAATCGTTCGTGCCCGATTTCGTGATGACGTTGACGAATCCGCCGGAGGACCGCCCGAACTCCGCGGGCGCGCCGTCGGCGACGACGACCACCTCCTGCACGGCGTCGAGGTTGAACGTGAATGGCGGGCGCTGGCCGCCGCGCTGCTCGCCGAAGAAGGGGTTGTTGAAGTCCTGGCCGTCCACCGAGACGTTGTTGTGGATCCCCTTCTGGCCGTTGATCGAGAGCTCGTCGCCGTCGGGGCCCTGAACGATCGTGACGCCCGGGGTCAACTTCGTGAAGTCGAGGAAATTGTGGCTCGTCGTTTGGAAGGTTCTGGACGGCCTCGTCGTCGATCAGGGTCGATCCGGCCGTCCGGCTGGTCTCGACGACCGGGGCTTCACCCGTGACCCGGATTTCCTGCTGGACCCCCGAGAGCTGGAGCGGGAGCTTCAGGTTCACTTCCTGGCCGACGGAAAGGTTGATGCCGTCGCGGACGTGCGTCGCGAATCCGGGAAGGGTGACCGTGATCCGGTAGGGACCGAGCGGCAGGAGGATGGCCCGGAATCGCCCGCCGGAGTCGGTGGTCTCCGTCTTCTCGAAGTTCGTGGCGGTATTGCGTATCGCCACGGATGCTCCGGGCAGGACGGCGTCGCTCTGGTCGACGACCGTTCCGGAAATGACGCCAGTCGTCGCCTGAGACTGGGATAAACCGGGAGTCGAGAAAACCAGAACGAGGGCGAGAGCTACGAGGGAAGCCCGCCACCACGTCTTCACCACGGATACCTCCTTGCTGCAGAAGCGATCGGTGTCGTCTGGTGTTTTGTAGCCGCGAATCTATCCGCCGCTCGTGGGGCAAGTCAATGAAGTGGCGAAGGACTTTCCGGCGCGTCCTGACGCAGTTGAGATATCCTGCGCCGCCATCAGCGCACGGCGGATGGGCTGGCCCGTTTGACCACCAACACACTCGTATTTCTCTTCCTCCTGATCGCGGGATGCGCGGGGATTACCCTTTCCTTCGCGCGGGCCCGCTCGCGCGCGGTTTTCGTGGAGGACGGCTTCCGCGAGCCGGGCCGCCGGACCGTCGCGGTCAGCCTTCTCGCGGCGGTCCTTCTGCTGACGGTCGCGATCCCGTTCGCGGGAGGGTTCGCGGGCGCGCAACCCGACACGGCGGACTTGACGGTCGTGTCGCTCTTCGCGGTTCACGCCATCCTGGTGTTCTTCCTCGTTTGCTATTACGCGCTCTCCGGCCGGCACTCGCTCGCCGACTTTCTGAAAATCCGCAGCCGCCGCCCGCTCGCGGACCTGGCCTCCGGAATCCTGATCGGCGCGGCGGGCTGGCTGGTAACGATCCTGACGGCGTTCGCGGTCGTGGGCGCCTGGTGGCTCATACGCCACTCGGGGCCCGTCTCGGAGGAGGGGTCCTCGGTCTCCCCGACGATCCTCTGGATCGTGGGCCAGCCGGTGGCGGTCAAGATCGCCATCGTCGTCTCGGCAATGGTCGTCGAAGAGCTCTTCTTCCGATCGTTCCTGCAGACTCGGGTCGGCCCGCTCGCCGCCACGCTCATGTTCACCGCGGCGCACGGCGTCTATGGTCAGCCGCTCGTGCTCGTCGGGATCCTCGTCATCTCCGCCGTGCTCTCGGTGACGTTCGTGCTCTACGGGAACGTGCTCCCTTGCATCGTCGCGCACGGCGCGTTCGACGCAATCCAGATGTTCGTCGTGATTCCCCTGGTTACCCGGGCGACGGGCGGGTAGTTCAGCGGCGCGTTCCGACTGGGGTGGCGAGATCTGACCCCTGCGGAATCGGAAACCTTCGGGTTCCGACTCCTCCGGGATCAGACCCCGCGCCTTTCTGCGGGGCCGGCAGCCCCGGCAAGGCGGGTAACGAGGCGAACCCCACCGAGACGAGGACGTCCGCGCCGTTCCGGGAGACTTCGGGCACCGGGGAACGGTCCTTCCGCGGCTTCCGGATCGCGCGCTCGAAACGTTCGGCCGCGGCGGGGCTCTCGAAGCGGAGCCGCCAGAGGTACGAGAGAGAGTCCCCCGAGGCGTAAAACGCGATCCGGTCTCCGCGCCACCCGGCGGCGGCCTCGGACGCCTCCGCCTCCGGGATCGAGCGGCGCAACAGAAACCGGAGCGACCACTCTCCGATGGTGTCGGAGTAGAGGAACCGCGAACGCGGCGGTCCGAGCCGGCTGGCGTCCGCCGGCAGCAGGTCGGTCGCCGGAGACGGCCGACGGTCCTCGTGGAGGATCTGCGAAGTCGAGGTGGGAGGGTCGGTCCAGAGTCGGTCGACCTCCTTCCAGCCCCCCCGGGCGACGGCCCGGCGGACGTAGGCCGTCCCCTCGACGTAGGGAAAGAAGAGCTGTTCGACGAAGAACTCCGGCAGGTTCTTCGGGGCGTTCGCCTTCTCGAGCGCCCCGGCTGAAAGAAGTGGAGCCAGAGCCTCCTCGACCGCCTCGTCGGCGCCCGGAAGGTCTCGGAGGGCGACGCGCACCATCACCACGGTGGCCTCGCCCTCCAGAAGGCACTGCAGGGCGAGCGCGCGGTCCCCGTCGTCGCGAAGCGACCGGAACCGGCGGTCCAGGCGCAGAGACTGGTCCTGGAGGGCGTGGGTGAGCTCGTGGGAGTACAGGAGCCGCTCCGCGACGTCTCCGGCGCCCATGCTTTCGAGGGTTTCCGACGCGCTGCCGGTGACGACGAAGAAGCGGCGCGGCTCCGGATCGTAGAAGGCGACGACCTGGGAGGCGTAGAAGTCGAGCAACCGCTCGACCACGTCCGGGGTCTCATCGATGAGCCCGAGGACCGCCAGCGACTTCAGCGTGTCGGCCGGCGGCGCCGGAAAGGAGTCGGCGAGCTTGCCCCGAAGGAAGGTCCGGAGCGAGGCCGGATCGATTTCCGAGGCCTGGACGGCGCCCTCGAACCGGCGTCCCCGAACGTCTTCCACCAGCTTGGAAATCTCCCGGATTCTCGCGGGCAGCAGGGTCGTCGCCCCGACGCAGAGGAGGGGGAGAAGGAGAACGAAAATACGGGCCGGGCGGGCGCGAGTCACGGTCCCGGCAGGGTAGCATGCGCGGTTCGGGACAGGGGACAGGGGACACGGAACACGAGGGGCTTGCTATTCCTGTCCCGTGTCCCGTGTGCCGTGTTCCGCATTTAGATTAAGATGCGCCGATTTCGCCGCGACAGCGTGAATGACGAAAACGCCTCTGCCACAGGACGCCGGACCGATCCGGATGTCTCTTTCCAGCCGATTCGAGAACATCGAATTGGCGCAACACCTTTGTGGCAAACTCCTCGACGGGAGGGACGTTCCCGAAGAGACGAAGCACTGGCTCCTGATGGCGCTGCGCGAGGCTCTCGCCAACGCGATCAAGCATGGGAACCGGCAGGACACTTCCAAGCGCATCCACCTGGAGATGGACGTGGTGGGACAGAATTTGCAAATCTCGATTCGAGACGAAGGGGAGGGCTTCGATCCGACGGCGGTGGACGATCCTCTGGCCCCCGAAAATCGTTTGAAAACGTCGGGACGCGGGATCTTCTACATGAAAACGTTCATGGATGACGTCCGCTTTCGGAGAGTCGAAGGCGGGGGCATGGAGATCGTTCTGACCAAGAATCTGGGCTCGGGAACGGAGAAGGAGGAAAACCGGAAATGAAGGCAAATGTGCGCGAAGTCCAAGGGGTCTCGATCGTGGATCTGAAGGGCAAGATCACGATCGGCTCCGGGGACGTTCAACTGCGCGAGGTCATCAACGGTCTCGTCGAGAAGGGCAAGAAGAACATCCTGATCAACATGAAGGAAGTGACGACCATCGATTCGTCCGGAATCGGAGAGCTCGTGGGTTGCTACACCTCCGTGACGAACAAGGGTGGGAAGCTGAAGCTCCTCGGCCTGCCGCCGAAGATCTCGGACGTCCTGACCGTCACGCAGCTCATCACCGTGTTCGACGTCTACGAGACCGAACCGGACGCTCTGGCGACTTACGCCGCCTAGTCGGGGCCCCGATCGCAAGCCGCCCCCCGGCACTCCCTGACGGGGGAGCATTCGACGAGTTCGCCGCGGCCTCCCGCGCCGAACTCGAGGCGGCGCTTTCCCGCAATCTTCCCTCGCCCGGCCGCGGCGCGGGCCGGCTGCGGGAGGCGGTCGAAGAGGCCGCCCTGTCGGGTGGCAAGCGGATCCGGCCCCTCGTGGCCCTGGCCGCCGGCGACCTGGTGCGCGCGAAGCCCGCGGGTCCGCTCGCGGTCGCGGTCGCGGTCGAGTTCGTACACGCGGCGTCGCTCGTGCTCGACGACCTGCCTTCGATGGACAACGCCGTCCGCCGCCGCGGCCGCGCGGCGCTTCACGTCGTCTACGGCGTCGCCACCGCCGAGCTGGCGGCCGTCACGCTCCTCTCCCGCGCGTTCGAGGTCGTCGCGCGCGAGCTCACGATTTCACCGGGACTGCGGTCCCGAATCTCGGGCGAGCTCGCCGCGGCCGCGGGGGCCGCGGGTTGCTGCGGCGGCCAGGCCGCGGACCTCGCCGCGGATCCGGCCACGACGCTGCTCGACGACCTGGAGGCGATCCACGCGCGCAAGACCGGCGCGCTTTTCGTTGCGGCCGTGCGGGGGGGCGCCCTCGCCGGGGGAGCGCGGGAGCCGGCGCTGCAGGCCCTGACGTTCTACGCGCGCAACCTGGGCCTCGCCTTCCAGATCACGGACGACCTGCTCGACCTCCAGGGCGATCCGGAGGCTCTCGGTAAGGACACCCACCGCGACACGCACCGGGCAAATTTCGCGACGATCCTCGGGGCGGAGTCCTGCCGGCAGTTGGTCGCCGAGCTGCTCGACACGGCGGTGGCGGCCCTCGCCCCGTTCCGGCGGCGCGGAGCGGTCCTCGCGGATCTCGCCCGGTTCGTCCGCGACCGCCGCTCGTGAGCGCCGGGCCGCCCCGCCCGACGCTGGCGGAGGCGCGCGCGAAGCTCCGGGAGCTCGGCTACCTCCAGGGAAGCGTCGAGCGATTCGTCTTCCGGCGGGCCCTCGAGGGCACCGTGCGCCTCCTCTTGCCGCTCACGCTGGGCGGCGCCCTCGCCGCGGCCGTGGCCGAGACCGCCGCGGTCTGCGCGTCCCAGTTCCGCTACGCGAATTCGCCCGGGGCCGCGATCCTGCTCTTCGCGCACCTCTTCCTCGCGGCGCTCGCTCCGTCGGCGATCCTGACGGCTCTCCTCTCCGCCGTGGCCAGCCGGTCGCGCCGGCCGGGCGCTGGCGCGGCCGTCGCGGGCTTGACCGCCGCCGGAATCGTCCTCGCGCTCTGGGTCGTGGGAACGTGGCGGCTGGGCGCCGAGCGGGCGGGAACCGCCCTCGTGTGGGGGATCCCGGTCACGCTGGCGGCGCTGCTGCTCGGAGCGATCACGCGGGCGACGTTCCTCGCCCGCGCCTTCGCGAGCTCCGGCCGCCTGCCCGAGACGCCCCGGCGGGCAATCCTCCTATTCGCCGTGGCCGGGGCGCTCTCCGCGGCCGTGCTCCTCTTCGCTTCGCGGCGCGAGCCGGTTCGCGCGGAAGCGCCGCTCCCGTCCCCGCGGGCGACTCCCGTGATCGTCGTGGGGGTGGACGGCTCCGCCCTCGAGGAACGCCGGCCGGAGGACGCAGCTCTCGCGCGCCTCCTCGCCGGGGGGACGACCGGCGAGTGGCCCTCGCGCTCCGCGTCTCCCGCCGAAATCTGGACGGACCTCGCGACCGGCGTCCCCGCGTCGCGCCACGGCGTTCGCGCGCTCGAGTGGGTCCGTCCCGCCGGGCTGCCCCCGCTCCGGCCGCCGCTTGGGGCGTCCTGGTACCTCCGCGGCGCGGGCCTCGCCGCCGGGCTGGTCCGGCGGGCTCCCGTCTCCGCGTGGGAGCGGCGCAGCCTCGCGTTCTGGGAGGTCGCCGCGTCGGCCGGCCTGCCGGCGCTCGCCGTGGGGTGGTGGGCCTCCGGGCCCTGGCCGGGGGCGGCCGTGGTCGAAAACCGCGAAGTGCTCGCCCGGTCCCGGGACGGGGGGGACGTGGACGCGGTCGCCATCCGCGAGTTCGACAGGCTGTCGTCCGGCCGCGCCCTTTCGGCGCTGTACCTCCCCGGCGCGGACATTCTCCGGGGCGAGCCGGCTGCCCGCGCGGCCGCCTTGGCCCGCGTGACCGCCTTTCTGGAGCCATGGATCGAGCGCTCGCGGCGGGGGGAGGCAACGCTCGTCGTTCTCGCCGCGCAAAGCCACCCGCTGTCCGGGTCCGCCGGACGGATGGTCGTCTTCGACGGGATGGCCGCCTCCGCTGGCGGTGGGGTTCCGATCCGGGTCGAGGACGTCGCTCCATCGGTCCTGGCGCGCGCCGGGGTTCCTGCCGCCCGGGACCTGCCCGGCCGTCTCATCCCGGGACTGTTCCGCCCGGGATCGCTCGAAACCGCGACCGTTCCCACCTGGGGCGATCGGGTGGCCCCGGCGACCCCGGCTCCGCGCGAAAGCGATCGCGAGTACCTGGAGAAGTTGAAATCGCTGGGATACTTGAACTGAGCCGATGAAAGCCGTCTTCTTCCGCCGCCATGGCGGCAACGAGGTGCTCGAGTACGGCGACTGGCCGGACCCGCGGCCGGGCGCGGGGGAAGTCCTCGTCAAGATCCGCGCGGCGGCGGCGAACCACCTCGACATCTTCGTTCGTGACGGGATTCCGGGCGTGCCGCTGCCGCAGGTTCCGGGCGCGGACGGGTCCGGAGTTGTCGAGGAGCTCGGCGCGGGCGTCACGGGTCTGACTCCCGGGGACCGCGTTCTCATTCAGCCGGGTCTCTCCGACGGTACCTGCGAGTTCTGCCGGGGGGGAGAGCAGTGCCTCTGCGTGAAGTTCCGCATCCTCGGGGAGCACCTTCCCGGGACCTTCGCGGAGAAGGTGGCTCTCCCGGCCCGGAATTTGTTTCCGATTCCGGAATCTCTCTCCTTCGAGCGGGCCGCAGCGTTTCCCCTCTCCTACCAGACCGCGTGGCGAATGGTCATCGGAAGGGGCGGGATCCGACCGGGCGATACGCTCCTCATCCACGGCGTCGGCGGAGGAGTCGCGTGGGCCGCCCTGGAGATCGCGCTCCTTGCCGGCGCGCGGGTGATCGCCACGACGTCGTCGGCCGCAAAGGCGGACGAGGCCCGCCAGGCGGGCGCGGAGCTCGTCGTCGACTACACCGCGGAAGACGTCGGCGAGGCCGTGCGCGCGCACACCGCGAAACGGGGAGTGGACGTCGTCATCGACTCGGTCGGGGAGAAGACCTGGATGACCTCGCTCAAGGCGGTCCGGCGCGGCGGGCGCATCGTGACGTGCGGCGCCACGACCGGGCCCAATCCCGCGGAGGAGATTCGCCTCATCTACTGGAAGGGGATCTCGATCCTCGGATCGACGATGGCGAACGACCGGGAGTTCCGCGCGCTCCTCGCCACGGTCGCCTCGGGGCGGCTCGTGCCACGAATCGACCGCGTTCTCCCGCTTTCGCGCGCAGTCGAGGCGTACCGTCTTCTCGAGGAGGGACGTCAGTTCGGAAAAATCCTGCTCGTTCCGGACGGGCAGATGCGCAATTGGCCCGACGGGGACTGAAGGAACGGTGACGCCGCCGCTCTCCATCCTCCAGGTCCTGGAGAAGGGGAGCTTCACGACCGGGAGTGTGGTGCAGATGTACCAGCTCGCCCGCGGGCTGGCCGCGCGGGGGCACCGTGTCGGCGTGGTCTCCCGACCCGGCGGCGAGGTCGCCGAGCGCGCCCGGGCGGACGGTCTCCCGTTCTTTCCTCTGCCGCTGCGCCACGAGTTCGACCTTCCGAGCGCCCGCCGTCTGGCGCGCCTGGTCGACGAGCGGCAGGTGGACGTCGTTCACGTCCACAAGGGAATCGCCCACTCGGCGGCGCTCTTCGCCACCCTTTTCGAAAAGAGGCGCCCGGTCCTCGTCGTCAACCGCGGCGTGTCGTTTCCGCTCGACGCCGCGAGCTCGCTCAAGTACCGGATCCGGCTGGATGCGGTCGTCACCGTCTGCGAGGACATCCGCCGCATCGTTATCGACTCGGCTGGGGTGCCCCCCGGGAAAGTGCACGTCGTCTACGCGGGCGTCGATCTTTCCCGGTTCGACCTGTCTCGCGCGGACGGCGCGAGAGTGCGCCGGGAGTGGGGCGTCGGAGGGGACGAGACTCTGCTCGTCCAGGTCGGGGCGCGCGAGTGGAAGGGGTGGCGCGACGTCGTCTCGGCGGCGGGACTTCTCGCCGGAGAGTTTCCCCGCCTGCGGACGGCGATCGTCGCCTGCAAGGACGAGGAGGAGCGACAGCGAATCCTCGCCTTTGCCCGGGAGCAAGGAGTGGGAGACCGCGTCCTCGCGATCGGATTCCGGGGGGACATGCCGGACGTCCTCGCCGCGGCGGACGTCGTCGCGGACCTCTCCTCCGAGGGGCTCGGCATCACGGGCACGATCCGCGAAGCAATGGCGCTCGGACGCCCGGTCGTCGCGAGCGCCGCGGGCGGCAACCCGGAGCTCGTCCAGGAAGGTGTGTCGGGTCTCCTCGTCCCGGCGCGCGACCCGACGGCGGTCGCGGCCGCGGTCCGCCGGCTTCTGTCGGATCCGGCGCTCGCGGCGCGGCTCGGAGCCGCGGGCCGCGAGAGAGTCGCGCGGGGCTTCTCGTCGGAGGTCCGCCTCGATCGGATCGAAAATCTCTACGCCCGGCTCATCGCCGGAAGAGCCAGAGCAGAAAGGTCACGAGAAGCGACAACAGTAAGCAGGTGACGATCGGGAACACGAACGTGAAACCGGGGCGGCGCACGATCACGTCGCCCGGCAGCCGGCCGAAGTACCTCGAGACGACCGGCCACGCGATCGCGGTCGCCACGAGCACGATTCCCGCGACCAGAAGCAGCGCCCGGACCGGCGAGCCCATTGCCGCATTATGACGAAGCGGGACGCCCGGAACGAGACGCTCCGGATCCGCGACCTTCCGGCCGACGAGCGACCCCGGGAGCGCCTGGCCCGAGCGGGTCGCGCCGCGCTCTCGTCCGAGGAGCTGCTCGCGCTTCTGCTCGGCTCGGGCGGACGCGGCGAGAGTGCCCTCGACTGTGCCCGGCGCCTGCTCGCGGCCCACGGCGGCCTGGCGGGACTCGCAGGTCTGACGGGCTCCGAAATTGCGCGGGAGAGGGGGGTCGGCCTCGCGCGGGCGTCCGCGATCGAAGCCGCGATCGAGGTCGGCCGCCGGCTCGCGTCGGAAACGCTTTCGGCGCGCGACCTCCTGAACGAGCCGGCGCTCGTCAAGGAGTACCTGCGGCGCACGCACGGCGACGGGACGCAGGAGAGAACGGGTGCGCTCTACCTGAACGCGCGCAACCGCCTGCTGCGGGATGATCCGGAGATCTATCGAGGCACGCTCGACCGCGCCGTCGTCGAGCCGCGCGAGCTCCTGAAGCGCGCCCTTCTCTCGAACGCGGCCGCGCTCATCGTGTACCACAATCACCCTTCGGGCGATCCGTCCCCCTCCCGCGAAGACCGGGAGTTCACGCGCCGCCTCGCTTCCGCCGCCGACCTCGTGGGGCTCCGTCTCCTGGATCACGTGGTCGTGGGAAGGGAAGGCTGCGTCTCTTTTCGTGAGGCCGGTTTGCTCTAGGTTCCGCTGCCCCTGACAACCGATACCTGGCACCGGACACCTGCTATCGTTCCCCGTTTCCCATGAAGACGTTCTACGCGACGACGCCGATCTACTACGTCAACGATCTGCCCCACATCGGGCACATCTACTCGACCGTTGTCACGGACGTGCTGACCCGGTACCACCGGATCCTGGGAGAGAAGACCCGTTTCCTCACGGGAACCGACGAACACGGTCAGAAGATCGAGCGCGCCGCGGCGGCGCAGGGAATCGCGCCGATCGAGCTCGCGAACCGCGTCGTGGAGCGCTATCACGAGCTCTACCGCCGCTTCGAGATCGCCAACGACGACTTCATCCGGACCACAGAGGAACGTCATCGCCGGGGAGTCGAGGAAATCATCCGTCGCATCGAGGCCGCCGGCGACCTGTACGTCGCGAGGCACGAGGGCTGGTACTGCGCGAGCTGCGAGACCTTCTACACCGAGAAAGAGCTCGTGGACGGCAAGTGTCCGATTCACGCCGAGCCCGCCGCGTGGCAGTCGGAGGAAAACGTCTTTTTCCGGCTGTCGAAGTACGCCGGACCCCTTCTCGACCTCTACCGGACGCGTCCCGAATTCGTTCGGCCGGAGACCCGGCGCTCCGAGGTGACCTCCTTCGTCGAGAGCGGGCTGAAAGACCTCTCGATCTCCCGCACCAACATCCAGTGGGGAATTCCGTTCCCGGGCAACCCGGGCCACGTCGTCTACGTCTGGCTCGACGCTCTATCGAACTACGTCACGGCCCTCGGATTCGGAGCGCCCGACGACCACCTCTACCGCGACTTCTGGGACAACCCGGAGGGGCGGCGGGTCCACGTGATCGGGAAGGACATCCTGCGCTTTCACGCGGTGTACTGGCCCGCGTTCCTGCTGTCGGCCGGGATTCCCGTTCCCACGACCGTGTGGGCGCACGGGTGGTGGCTGCGCGACGACAAGAAGGTGTCGAAGTCGGTGGGAAATATCGTCCAGCCCGACCGCCTCGTCGAGGAGTTCGGACCGGACGCTCTGCGGTACTTCCTCATGCGCGAGATGGCGTTCGGTCAGGACGCCGCGTTCTCCGACCAGGCCTTCCTGGAGCGCTACAACGCGGACCTCGCCAACGACCTCGGCAACACGGTGTCCCGGGTCGCCGCGCTCTGCCGCCAGGCCTTCGGGTCTTCGCCGCCGGAGCCCTGCGACGACAACGAGGTCATCGGGGCCGCCGAGCGCGCCCGCGCGGGCTGGCAGGCGGCGATGGACGACTGCGCATTTCACCGGGCGCTCGAGGCGATCTGGCGGCTGCTCTCGGAGATCAACGGCTACGTCGTCGCGCGCGAACCCTGGAAGGTTCTGAAAGAAGAGGGGCGTTCCCCCCGGCTCTCCCGTATGCTCTACGCGGCCGCGGAGGGGGTGCGGTTCGCCGCCGCGCTCCTGTCCCCGTTTACACCGTCCACCTCTCGCCGGATATTCGCCGCGCTCGGAGCGCCGGCGGTCGCGACGACGCTCGAAGAGCTCGCGTGGGGCCGGCTGCCGACCGGCGCCACTCTCGCTCCGGCGGAGGCCCTGTTTCCGAGGGTGGATACCGCTGCATATTTTTCGAAGGAGGAGGGGAAACCGATGTCGACCGACGCGCCCGACGCCACTTCCGCGGCGCCGCAGCCTCAACCGCAAACCGCCGGCGCGGACGGCCGCATTTCGATCCAGGACTTTCAGCGCGTCCGCCTCGTAACGGGGCGGATCCTCGAGGCCGAGCGCGTTCCCCGGTCGAACAAGCTCGTACGCCTGCAGGTCGACCTGGGCTCGGAGAAGCGGCAGGTCGTGGCCGGGATCGCGAAAAAGTACGAGCCCGAGGCACTCGTGGGAAGGAACGTCGTCATCGTCGCCAACCTTCAGCCTGCGAAGCTCATGGGAATCGAGTCGGATGGGATGGTTCTCGCGGCCACCGTCGGCGAGGCGGGTGAGCCCTCGCTCCTGGAGGTTGCCGCGGACGTCCCTCCGGGGAGCACGGTCAAATAGCGACGCCGCTCCTCGCCGACTCCCACTGCCACCTGCAGATCCTGGGAGAGTCGCGGGGTCTGATCCCCGAAGGGGGTCTGATCCCGCCTCCGCATGACGGGCCCGCTGCCGTCCTGGAACGCGCGCGCGCCGCCGGCGTGGGCCGGTTCCTCGTACCGGGAACCACGCTCGCCGACTCGGCGGACGCTGTGGAGATCGCGGCGGCCCACGAAGACGTTCTCGCGGCGGTCGGAGTTCACCCGCACGAGGCGAAGGACTTCTCCGCCGACCGGGACGGCGCCGCGCTCGAGGCGCTCGCGGGGCGTTCCGGGGTCGCGGCGATCGGCGAGATCGGCCTCGACTTTCACTACGACCTTTCACCCCGCGCCACGCAGCTGGGGGTCCTGGAGTGGATGCTGGCTCTCGCCCGGCGGCTCGACCTGCCGGTGATTCTGCACAACCGGTTGAGCGGGCCCGAGATCCTCGCGCTCCTCGAGCGACTCGGCCCGCGCGAGAACGCGGGCGTTTTCCACTCGTTCACGGAGAGCGCCGCGTTCGGCCGCCAGGTGATCGACCTCGGCTTCCGGGTGTCGTTCTCCGGGATGATCACGTTCCGGAGCGCGGACAACATCCGCGAGGCGGCGGCGGGCCTTCCCCTCGACTCCCTGCTGGTCGAGACTGACTCGCCCTACCTCGCGCCGGAACCCTACCGGGGGAGGCGGTGCGAGCCTGCGTTCGTGGTCGAGACCGCGAAGAGGCTGGCGGAGGTCCAGCGCGTCACGGTCGAGCAGGTCGTGGAGGCGACCACCGCGAGCTTCGAGCGGCTCTTCCGGAAACGCCCTCCGAGATGACGATGCCGTCCCGCATCGGTCCCCAGGAGTTCGACACGCTGGTCGAGAAGGCTCTCGCGTCGGTGCCCCCGAAGTTCCGGCGCTACCTGGACAACGTCGTCGTGGTGGTCGAAGAGGAGCCCACCGACGAGGACTACGACGAGACCGACACGCCCGACGAAGACGAGCTCTTCGGAATCTTTCGCGGCGCGCCGTACTTCGAGCGCGACCGTTCGGTCAGCGAGCTGCCCGCCCAGATCGCGCTCTTCCGGGGCCCGATCCTGCGGTCGTGCGAGACCCGCGGCGAGGCCGTCCAGGAGATCCGCGACACGGTCGTACACGAGCTCGGGCATTGGTTGGGGCTGGATGACGAGGAGATGCCGTACTGAGTCGCGGCCGCGCCGCCCGAAGGGCGGCCTGTTACCAAATGGAGGGGTCAGATCCCGAAGGGGTCTGACCCCGGATATCGGGCTCCGGGCGTCTCTCGAAGCGCGCTACCGCACCCGCAGCGGTTCCTCCAGCGTGAACGCCACGGTCCGACCGGCGTCGATCGTGAAGTCGAGGTCGCCCGTCGCCGCCGCGACGCCCGTCCCGACCGCGGCGCCCGCGGCCGCACCCTTCAGGGTGGAGTCCGTATCCTGGCCGAGGACCTGCCCGAGGATCGCGCCCACCGCCGCGCCTCCGGCGATGTAACCGACGTTTCTCTTCGTGTGCGGGTCTCCCATACGCTCGTAGGCCGACGTTTGGATGGGAACGTTTCCGGCCCGCGTCTCGAGATCCGTGAGGCGGAACCGAAGCTCCGCACGGCGAGCAAGTTTGCCCGAGTCGACGGCGTGCTCGATCGTGCCCTCCACGCGGCTTCCCGATGGGGCGACAACCGTGCCGTCCTCGGCGAGGACGTCGTCCAGCAGGCGGCCGCGGACCGTATCGCCGACCTGGGCCGTCGCCGTGGAGATCGGCTCGTCGAACGCGACCCGGAGGATCGTGCCCTGCGGGACGACGTGCTCGGCGGGGGCCGGGGGAGGTTTCTCTTCCGCGTATCCGGGACGGCCCGAGCGGTCCGACGTCGTCTGACGCTCCCTCGCCGCCCGGCGGCGCGTGGCGTTTCGCTGCGAAACGATGACCGGGTCCGCGGTCACCACGGCCGTATCGACGGGCACGAGCTCGGATGCTCCCGCGGCCGTGGAGGTCGTCGTGGTCGTGGTGGTCGTCGTCGTGGTCATGCCCGTTTCGGTGGTCGTCCCGGCGACCGTCGTCGACGTGGTCTCGGTCTTCCTGCAGCCGGCGGCGAAGGCCAGGATCCCGGCCAGGCACGCCATCGCGAGAGCGCTGCGCTTCGTGTTCTTCATGATCGTCTCCTCCCTCGTCCGCGAGAGTCCCGCAAGGGGTGTGCCTCGCCGGCGGGATCGCGGCGCTGTTGCAAAACCGTGATAGCCCGGCGGTTCTTCCTCGATGCCGCCGGGATCGCCCCGGCGGGTGTCACCGTCGGGGGCCGCGGTGTCCCCTGTCCCGGTTGGGCGGTCCGGCGTTCTCGTCGCGGCGCGGGCCATCTCCCTCGTCGCCGCCCACCGGCGCCATGGCCATCTCGGCCTCCAGCGCCTCCTTCGAGAGAGCCTGCTTGCGGGACAGCTTGATCTTGCCCATGGGATCGACCGCGATGATCTTGACCGTCACCTCGTCGCCTTCCTTGACGACGTCGGTCGTCTGGCGGACTCGGTACGGCGCGAGCTCCGAGATGTGGACGAGACCGTCCTGGCCGGGCAGGATCTCCACGAAGGCCCCGTACGGCTCGACGCGCCGGACCTTACCCGTGTAGACCTTTCCGATCTCGGGCTCCTGGGTGAGCCCTTCGATGATCTGGATCGCGCGGAGCGCCGCCGCCTCGTCGGAAGACGCGATCGACACCCGACCCGAGTCCTCGACGTCGATCTTGCAGCCGGTCTCCTCGATGATCGACCGGATCGTCTTTCCGCCCGAGCCGATGACGTCGCGGATGCGATCCCTCGGGATCTGCATCGTGAAGATGCGCGGCGCGTACGGCGAGATGTTGGGCCGCGGCTTCTCGAGAGCCGCCGCCATCTTCTCGAGGATGTGGAGTCGGCCCTTCCGCGCCTGCTCCAGCGCCTGCTCGAGAACCGCGCGGGGCAGGCCCTGGATTTTGATGTCCATCTGCAGGGCCGTGATCCCCTCGGTGGAACCGGCGACCTTGAAGTCCATGTCGCCGTAGTGGTCCTCCTGGCCCGCGATGTCCGTGAGAATCGCGAACCGGTCTCCCTCGCCGACGAGTCCCATCGCCACGCCCGCGATGGGCGACTTGATGGGGACCCCCGCGTCCATGAGGGCGAGCGTTCCGCCGCAGACCGTGGCCATCGACGAGGAGCCATTCGACTCGAGGATGTCCGACACAACCCGCACCGTGTAGGGGAACGACTCTTCGCTCGGCAGGACGGTGGACAGCGCGCGGCGGGCCAGGTTGCCGTGGCCGATGTCGCGGCGTGACGGTCCGCGCATGAACTTCGCCTCACCCACGGAGAAGGGGGGGAAGTTGTAGTGGAGGAGGAACGTGTGCTCGCTCTCGCCCTCGTACTCCTCGATGATCTGGGCGTCGTCGGAGGTGCCGAGCGTCGCGGTGACGAGCGCCTGAGTCTCGCCGCGGGTGAAGAGCGCGGAACCGTGGGTACGGGGGAGGAGACCCACCTCGCACGTGATCGGACGGACCTGGTCGAACGCCCGCCCGTCGAGCCGCTTTCCCTCGTTCAGGATCGTCTCGCGGGTGAGGACCTTGACCAGGTCGTCCGCGGCTTTCGCCGTCTGCTGGCGCCGCTCGGCCTCGTTCTCCGGGACCATCGACGCCGCCGCCTTCTTCACGGCCTTGACCTCGGTGTAGGACTGGATCTTGACCGGCAGCGTCAGAGCGGCCCGCATGGGGGCTTCCCACTGACGCCGGACTTCGGCGAAGACTTCGGGAGAGTAGGCCACGGGCGCCTGCCACGCGGGTTTCTGGAAACCGGCGCGCTGCTGCAGGTCCTTCTGGGCGGCGACGATCCGGCGGATCGCCTCGTGCCCGAACAGGATCGCGTCGAGCATCTTCTTTTCCGAAACCTCCCGGGCCCCCGCCTCGACCATGACGACGGCGTCCGCGGTTCCGGCCACCATGAGGTCGATCTCGGACTTCTCTCGCTCGGCGTTCGTCGGGTTCAGCACGAGCTCGCCGTTCAACGAACCCACCCGCACCGCCCCGATCGGCGAGTAGAAGGGGACGAGCGAGCAGGTCAAGGCGATCGAGGCCGCGTTCAACGCCAGTACGTCCGGATCGTTCTGGCCGTCCGCCGAGAGAACGAAGGCGATGATCTGGGTCTCGTGGTTGAACCCCTTCGGAAAGAGGGGGCGCAGGGGGCGGTCGATGACGCGGGACGTCAGGATTTCCTTCTCGGTCGGCCGACCCTCCCGCTTGAACCAGCCCCCCGGGATCCGGCCGGCGGCGTAGGTGTTCTCCCGATAGTCCACGGTCAGGGGGAAGAAGTCGGCGTTTTCCTTGGGCTCCTTGGCGAAGACCGCGGTCGCGAGAACGACGGTGTCTCCGAATCGGACCACCGCGGCGCCGTCCGCCTGCTTGGCGAGCTTGCCGATTTCGACTTCCATCGATTTTGATCCGATCGGGATCGAAGCGTTGTGAGTCATGTTTTTTCCTTACTCGTTACGGTCGCCTCCGGCGGAGCCGGGATGCGGCGATCGAGAAAACGGCTGAGAGGCGCCGGCGGGACGCGGAGCGACGGGTCGTCCGTCGCCCCCGGACTACTTGCGGATGCCGAGACGCTCGATCAGCCGGTGATAGCGGTCCGGATCCTCGGACTTCAGGTAGTCGAGAAGACGACGGCGCCGGCCGACGAGCTTGAGCAGGCCCCGGCGGGAGTGGTGGTCTTTCGCGTTCGACTTGAAGTGCTCGGTCAGGTAGACGATCCGGTTCGTGAGCAGTGCGACCTGGACCTCCGGCGATCCGGTGTCTGTATCGTGGGTCCGATACTGCGACACGATCGTCGGCTTCTGGGTCTGATGTTCCGTGACGTTCACTGATCCTCCAACTCTCTCATCTCACTCTTTTTTTACAATCTGTCAGCCTAACATAATTTGCCGCGGGGACAGATCCCGAAGGGGTCTGCACCCGCCGCAGTCCAGAGCGGTGGAGCAGCCTTTACGCCCTACTCCGCGAGCACCAGCTTCGGCCGGATGAGAGCGATCCCGCGCGTGCCGATCGGGCTCACCTGCCCGAGCGCGACCATCTCGTCGGAGGGTCCCACGAGGGCCACCCAGTCCCCTTCCTTGGACGCCACGCCGCGCGCCGGGATCGACTGCCCCTTCCGGATCTTCCAGGTCTCGAGCGACGCGAGCCGCACCCGCTCGAAGGGAAAGTTCACCCTCGAGAGGGGGATCGCGTGGGGCGGCGCGAGGCGGTCGGCCGGCGACATCTCTTCGAAGCGCTCGAGCGCCACGGCGTCGCCCACGTGGAAGTCGCCGATCCGCACCCGGCGGAGCGACTCCAGGTGCGCTCCGCATCCGAGCATCTCGCCCAACTCGCTCGCGATCGACCGGATGTACGTTCCGGAAGAGCACGAAATGGTGAAGGGAAGGCGTCCGCCCGAGAGCTCTCCGAACCGAAGCTCTTTCACGCGGACCTTCTTCGGCATCAGGGGCACGGTCTCGCCCTTTCGCGCCATCTCGTAGAACTTGCGGCCGCCGACCTTCTTCGCCGAGTAAGGCGGAGGGGACTGGAGAAATTCGCCGCGGAAGGAGTCCGCCGCGGCCTCCACCTCTTCGCGGCGCACCCCCGCCGAGTCCCGGTCGGGGCCGACCGCTTCCCCCTCGCGGTCGAAGGTCGTCGTCGCGCGGCCGAGCTGGATGAACCCTTCGTACGACTTGTCCATGAGCGTGAAAAAGCTCTGCAGCCGAGCGGCCTCGCCCGCGCAGAGGAGCAGCAGCCCCGTCGCCATGGGGTCGAGCGTTCCACTGTGGCCGACACGGGGCACCGACAGAGCTTTCCGCACCCGCTCGACGACGTCGTGGGACGTGAGGCCGGCGGGCTTGTCGAGCAGAAAGAGGAAACCGCGACGAAAAGGGTCGGTCGATCTCACGGGTCTTCGGGCGCTTTGGGTTCGGGAAGAACCGTCGAGAGGATCTCTTCGATGCGGGCGCCGCGCTCGTACGAAAGGTCCGGCTGGAAGAAGAGCTCCGGCGCATAACGCAGGGCGCAGCGGCGGCCGACCTCCCGCCTCAGGAATCCCGAGGCGCGGGTGAGGCCTTCGCGGGCGCGCTCGAGCGCCGCCTCGTCGCCGTGGGCCGTGAAGTAGACGCGCGCCGACCTCAAATCCGGCGACACCTCGACGTCCGTGATGGTGACCATCTTCACGTCGGGGTCGTGCGCTTCGAGGAGCAGGAGGCTCGAGATCTCGGCGCGGATCAAGTCGGCGACCCGCTGGCTGCGACGGGACTGTTTTTTCATCGATCCTCAGTTCCCAGACAGCTGGGCGCTAGATGTGGATGAACTCATTCCGATAGTTCAGCAGCTCACCGTCTAAGTTCTGCTCCACGAAATTGAGGATGTTTTGAAGCAGCGCGTCCAGGGGCGCCTGGTCCGGCCCCACGGCCGCGACCGCGAACTCGGCCCGCTGGAGGAGATCCTGCGAGCCGACTTCCGCGGCGGAGACCTCGAACTGGTTCCGGACACGGCTCTTCAGGCTTCGCACGATCATGCGCTTCTCCTTGAGGCCGCGGCACCCCGGAAGGTGCAGGTCGAAGATGGCATAGGCGAGGACCATGGTGCGTAAAACGGGAAACGGGAATCGGGAAACGTGGAGGGCGGCTTCGTTTTCCCTTTCCCGTTTTCCGTTTCCCGTCCTCAGGCTTCCATCAATCCGGCGATCTTCTCGATCTGGTACGCCTCGATGACGTCGCCCACCTTAACGTCCTGGTACCGCTCGAGCGCGATTCCGCACTCGAAGCCCTGCTTGACCTCCGAGACGTCGTCCTTGAAGCGGCGCAGCGAGGCGACCTTGCCCTCGTAGACGACCCGGTTGTCGCGCAGGAGCCGGACCTGCGACGAGCGAGCGATCGACCCCTCCGTGATGTAGCAGCCGGCCACCACGCCGAAGCGCGGCACCCGGAAGGTGTTGCGAACTTCGGCGCGCCCGCGGGCGACCTCCTTCAGCGTGGGGTCGAGGAGGCCTTCCATGGCTTTGTGGATCTCGTCGGTCACGTTGTAGATGACGGTGTGGAGCCGCAGCTCGACGCCGCTCTTCTCGGCCTCGGCCTCCGCCTTCTTCTCCGGACGCACGTTGAACCCGACGATGATCGCGCCCGACGCCGAGGCGAGCAGGACGTCGTTGATGTTGATCGCGCCGACTCCGACGTGGAGGAGCGAGACCTTCACCTTTTCGTTGGACAGGTTCCTCAGGGCGTGCGCGAGGACCTCCGCCGATCCGGCGACGTCGGTCTTGACGATCAGGGGCAGCTCCTTGATGCGCCCCTCCTGGATCTTGTTGAAGAGCTGATCGAGGGAGAGCTTTTGGCTCGCGGCCATCTGCTTTTCCCGGTCGCGCTGGCTGCGGAAGGACGCAACGGACCGCGCCTTGGCCTCGTCGGAGACGACCTGGAACGCGTCGCCGGCCTGCGGCAGGTCCTCGAATCCGGTGACTTCGACGGGCGTGGCGGGCTCCGCCTCGGGTAGCCGGGTCCCGCGGTCGTCCGTCATCGAACGGACGCGTCCGAAGACCGACCCCGCGAAGAAGACGTCTCCCACGTGCAAGGTTCCGGACTGGACGAGGACCGTGGCGACGTTCCCGCGCCCCGCCTCGCGTCGGGCTTCGAGAACGACGCCCCGCGCCTCGTCGGAGACCGAGGCCGTGAGCTCCTGGAGGTCGGCGACGATCAGCAGCAGCTCCAGGAGCTGGTCGATCCCCTGCTTCTTCACGGCCGAGATTTCCGCGGAGGGAACGTCGCCGCCCCAGGACTCGAGCAGAACGCCGCGGTCAGCGAGCTCCTTGCGCACCCGGTCCGGGTTGGCGTTCGGCTTGTCGATCTTGTTGATCGCGACGACGATGGGAACCTTCGCCGCTCGCGCGTGGTCGATCGCCTCGATGGTCTGAGGCATGACGCCGTCGTCGGCGGCCACGACGAGCACGACGATGTCGGTCGCCCGGGCGCCGCGGGCGCGCATCGAGGTGAAGGCTTCGTGACCCGGGGTGTCCAGGAACACGATCGGCCGGCCGTGGACCTGCGCCCGGTACGCGCCGATGTGCTGCGTGATCCCGCCGGCCTCGCCCTCGGCGACCTTCGTCTGCCGGATGGCGTCGAGCAGCGACGTCTTCCCGTGATCGACGTGCCCCATGACCGTGACGACCGGAGCGCGCGCGGTCTTGGCGGAGGGGGGCGTCGCGGGCGACTCCTCGGTCCCCTCGGATCCGGTCCGGGCGAGCTCGAGCTCCTCTTCGAAGGAGACGACCGCCGCTTCGACCCCGACCTCCTTGGCAATCTGGATCGCGGTCGACGCGTCGAGCGTCTGGTTGACGGTCGCGAGAATTCCCTTCTGCATGAGCAGGCGCTGGATGTCCTTGGCCAGGACTCCCAGCTTCTCCGAGAGCTCTTTGACCGTGACCCCCTCGGACAGGAAGATCGGGCCGGTCGGCATCGGCTTCTTGAACTCGAGGACCTTCCCGGAGTCGTGCGCGCGCGTCGACTTCGCCGCGCGGCGCAGCGCCGACTTCGACACGGGCTTCGCCTCGGCCACCACCTCTTCGACCCCTTCCCCCTTCTCGATGAGCGGGAGGGAGATGTCCGAATAGGTGTCCTCTTCGTACGTGCCGACGAACTCCCGAAGATCGACTTCGTCCGCGACCGTGATCTTCGGCTTCGCGCCCCGCTTGGCCGCGGGCTTCTTGCTGTCCTTGTCGTCTTTTTCCTTGCGCTTCGGTCCGGTGCGCTCGGCCGCCGGCGGGGGGGCGGCGACGCGGCCCGGACCACCCAGGCCCGGTCGTCCCGCGGCCGGACCCATCGGGCGCCCGGCGGGACCCGTGGGCCGCAGCGGTGCGCCGGCGGGTCCCCTCATCCCGGGGCCTCCCGGGGTCGGCCGGTAAACCGACGGTCCGGGTCGGGACGACGGGCTTCCCGAGGCGGGTCCCATCGGCCGGGTCACCGGTCCCGTGGGACGCGGCATACCCGGGCGCGCTGCCATGCCGGCGCCGGCGGGCGCCCCGGGACCCATGGGGCGGCCGGCGGGCGGCGCCGGACGCGGAGGCGCCGGCTGTCTCGGCGGCGGAAGCACGATCTTGCGGGGCAGGGCCGGCTTGGCCGGCTCGGCTTCCGGTTCGGTGGGGACGACCGCGGTGCGCGCCGGCGGCTCGGGCGCCGTCTTCGCACGGACTTCCGCGGGGGGCTGCGGGGGAGGAGTCACCGGCCGACGGGGCGGCGGCGCAACGGGCTCCGACTCCGAGTCCGACTCCGCGACCGTCTCGGGCTCGGCCCGTTGCGGGAGCGGCTTCTCGACAATCTTGATCCGCGAGAGCGCGCTCTTCTGCGGGCGGAACGCCTTCGATTCGCTGTCTCGCACGATGAGCTGCTTGGGCGCGTGAGTCTTGCCCTGGAGGATCGCGAGGACCGTCGACTCGTCCAGGGCGGCCTGGGGCGACTTGACGTCGACGCCGATCGACTGGAGCAGGAAGAGGACTTCCTTGCTCCCGATACCCATCTGGAGTGCGAGCTCTTCGACCCGAATCTTTCCCATCGAGTTGGATTACTCCTGAACGATCGTCTCTTCGGCCGGCTGCGAGGGCTCCGCCTCTTCCTCGCCGGAAACTTCTTCTGCGGCTTCTTCTTCCAAATCTGCCTCGACCTCTTCGTCCGACTCTTCGTCGGCCGAGCGCGGCGCGCGGATCTCGTCTTCGGCGGCGCGCGCTGCCTCGAGGACCTTCTCCGCCGTGGCGGCGCCGATCCCCGGGATCTCGGAAAGCTCCTCGGCGCTCTTGTCCAGGAGGTCCGCCAGGCTCTCGATTCCAACCGCCGTCAGCTTCTCCGCGGTCTTGCCGCCGACCCCCGCGATCTCGGACAGGGGGGTCTGCCGCATGCGCGAGGCCTGGAGCATGCGCGTCAGCGCTTCCGCGACCTCGCCCTTGACCTCGGTTTCCCCCTTGATCTCGATCTTCAGCCCGATGAGCGCGGAGGCGAGCCGGACGTTCTGGCCCTTCTTTCCGATCGCCAGCGAGAGCTGGTCGTCTTCGACCACGCAGTCGAGGCTCATGGTCCCGTCGTCGTGGTGGATGGGGGAGACGCGCGTGATCTTGGCGGGTGCGAGCGCGTTCTGCGCGAAGGTGATCAGGTCGTCGGAGTAGAGGATCACGTCGATCTTCTCGCCGTGGAGCTCGCGCATGATCGACTGCACGCGGCTGCCGCGCATTCCGACGCAGGCCCCGACGGGGTCCACGTCGCGCTCCCGGGACCGCACCGCGACTTTGGCCCGCTCCCCGGGCTGCCGCACCGCGCCCTTGATGACGACGGTGCCGTCGTAGATCTCCGGAACCTCCATCTCGAAGAAGCGGATCAGCAGCCGCGGGTCCGTGCGCGAGAGGACGAGCTGGGGACCCTTCGGGTTCCGGTGGACGTCGAAGAGGATCGAGCGGATCCGCTCCCCCTGCCCGTATCGCTCCGCGCGCGACTGCTGGTCGCGCGGGATGATCCCCTCGGTCTTGCCGAGGTCCACGATCATGTCGCCGCGCTCGAAGCGCTTGACCGTTCCGCTCATGAGCTCGCCGACCTTGGGGAAGTACTCGTTGTAGATGTTGTCGCGCTCGGCCTCTCGGACCTTCTGGTAGAGGACCTGCTTGGCGGTCTGCGCGGCAATTCGACCGAGGCCCATGGTCTCGCGGTACACGCGGACCTCGTCGCCGAGCGCAACGTCGTCGACCTCGGACGGCGCCTCGCCCTCCGCTGCGGGGCGGAGCACCCGCACTTCGCCGCGCACACCCTTCTCGGTGATGAGCTGGCGGGCCTCGTCCAGCAACATCTGCGGCGGCGGCTCCTCCGACTCCGTGTCGAGCTCGGCGACCACGGTGCGGGGGGAGTACACCGTCATCGCACCGGTCTGCCGGTCGATCAACGTCACCATTGCCTTGTCGTGGTAGAACTTTCTCGCGGCCGAGGACATGGCTTCCTCGAGCGCGCCGAACATTTTTTCGGCGTCGATGTCCTTCTCCCGCGACACCTGTCGGATCACCGACGGATCGATGTTCATCGGAACGTTCTGCTCCTCACTTCAGCCCCGGCGCGCCGGCCACTCGAACTCCAGGCGCGCCAGCCGTATATCGCCGAAACGGACATTATAGGTTTTGCGGTTCTCCCCATCAACGAGCCGGAGCACGTCGTCGTCCACTCGCTCGAGCGTCCCGCGCAGGTTTCGGCTCCCGGCCGGCGGTTTTCCCGAGCCATTCGAGGCCTCCGGCAGCACCGGCACGTCCGTTTTCACGCGAACCCGCCGGCCCACGAAGCGGCGGGCGTCCTCGAGCGAGTAGAGCCGCCGGTCGAGACCGGCCGAGGAGACCTCGAGCGAGTACCCGTGCGAGATCTCGTCGGACGCATCCAGCAGGGCCGAGACCTCGCGCGACACCGCCTCGCAGTCCTCGACCGAGACCGAGCTGCCGTCCTCGCGCTCGAGGACCAGGCGGAGCACGGAGGTCCGCCCGAGCCCCGAGCTCTCGACGGCGAGCAGGCGGCACTGCTTTTCCCGGGCGATCGCCCGGATCTCCTCGGTGGTCTTCTCCTGTAGCTGCATTTTTTCGCTTTTCGGCGAACAAAAAAGCGGGCCTGCGCCCGCTTCCCTGACGTCGAGAGCCGACTGTGTTTATCAAATGCGGGGACGAGCCGCAACTTGAGACGGGACAGGGGACACGGAACACGGGACATGACGGGCATACCCTCCTCTTCCGTGTACCGTGTACCCGGCCCAAAAGGGAGAATCCCGCGGTCCGGGGTCGTGTTAGGGCAAGAGGGTATTTCCCCCCGGCGTACAAAGTGTTCGAGATCATCGAAAAAGGCCAGAAACCGTTTCCGTTCGAACGAGCGGTGTTGATCTCGATTGCCGCGCACCTCCTCCTCCTGATCTTCTTCCTCTTCAGCCCCGGGTCCTCCCGGCCGGATCCGGACGGAGGGCTCCTGGCGGGCCTTCTCGCGCGGGAGCCCCGGGAGCCGCCGGTACCGATCGTGTTCCGTTCCGCTCCCGGCCCGTCGCGCGAGAACCCGACGCGGTCGGCGCCCTCCGACGCGGATCGGCGCGCCGGCGGAGGCGACCGTTCCCGGCCCCGGGCAGCCTCTCCCTTCGTCCCCAGCATGCCCGGGATCGCCGAGGTCGAAGCCGGACGCCGGGGCGCTTCTGTCGGACCGTCCGCGGCGGGCGCTCGCGCGGAATCCCGGGCCGCCCGGGGCGAGCCCGGGGAACGGGGGGAGGACCGGCCGTCCGTATTCGGACCGCCGGGCACGAGCTCCCCCGGCTCTCCGATCATCGCGGGAGGGACGCGGTCGCGCGAGGGAGAGCGTCTGGCGAGCCTCGACCAGGCGATCCGGCAGGCCGCTCGCGACACGGCCATCGGCGGCGGGTCGGGCGGGGCCGGTTTCCCCAACGCCGACGGGGGGTTCGTCGACTCGGGGCCCCTTTCCTTCGATACCACCTGGTACGACTGGGGTCCCTACGCCGAGGCCATGGTGCGGCGGATCAAGCTCCACTGGGAGATCCCGGAGCTCGCCCGGCTCGGCTGGAAGGGGAAGCTGACGATCCGGTTCTTCATCCTCGCCGACGGGCGGGTAGTGGAGGCGAAGATCGTCAAGGGATCGGGGATCCCGCCCTTCGACTTCGCGGCCCTCCAGGCCATCCTGAAGTCGTCGCCCTTCCGACCGTTGCCGTCCGACCTGAACTCGTCGCGGGAGGGAGTTACCGTAACCTTTTTCTACAACCTCCGTCCCGAGAGAGAGGGTCCCGGGGAGGGGACCCGATGAACGATGCGCGTCAAATTCAGTCGGCACTGTCGAGCGCGCGGACGATCGCCGTGGTCGGTTGCTCTCCGAACCCGGACCGCCCGTCCAACGCGATCGCCCGCTACCTCCTCGAGCAGGGCTACCAGGTGATCCCGGTCAACCCGGGCCACCGTCAGATCCTGGGCGAGACCTGCTATCGCTCCCTCTCGGAGATCCCGAGCGACGTGAGAATCGACATCGTGGACGTCTTCCGGAGGTCCGACCAGGTGGCTCCGGTGGCGGAGCAGGCGATCGCGCGGGGCACCGGGTTCTTCTTCATGCAGCAGGGGGTGATCGATGCCGATTCGGCCCGCCTTCTCGAGGCCGCCGGGATACCGGTCGCCATGGACCGCTGCATCCTCGTCGAGCACGCCACCCGCGGGCTCCCCGGGCGGAATTTCGACGGGTCCCCGGAACGTTGACTCCCTGCCGGGCGGCGACTGGCGACGGACCCGTGCGTCGGGACTTTCCCCCCGACTCCTGACCCTTGAACGTCAAATCGAACTCTGAAGCCGAAATGAACCACAGCCCCGTTCTCCGGACGGGCGGAGGAGAATAAGACAGATCATGGAGAAATCCACCAAGCGAGCCCTTTCTTTTTCGGTACTCATCGCCGCCGCCGTCATCTTCGGGATGGTGGTTGCGAGCTCGGTCAACGTGACCCCACGGTCGGAGGCGCAGCGCGACGTCCCGGCGGCGCGGACCCGCACCGGATCGGTCCTGCTCCCGTCCTTCGCCGATATCGCCGACGAAACCATGTCCTCGGTGGTCTCGATCACCTCGACCGAGATCGTCAAGGGGTCGTCGAAGCGATTCGTCTCTCCGTTCGGAGGTGGGGACGGAAGGGGCAACGGGGACCCCTTCGAGTTCTTCTTCGGGCCCCAGCAGCGCCGCGGCCAGGGCCGGGACGAAAACGAGGAGCACAAAGAGCAGCAGGGCGGGACGGGATTCATCATCTCGGATGACGGCTACGTAGCCACGAACTACCACGTCATCGAGAACGCCGACAAAGTCGAGGTCCGGTTGTCCAATCGGGAGAAGGCGACGGCCCGAATCGTCGGCCGCGATCCCGCCACGGACCTGGCGCTCCTGAAGATCGACGTCAAGCAGCGTCTGCACCCGCTCGCCCTCGGAGACTCCGACCGGCTCCGCGTCGGTGAGTGGGTCATGGCGATCGGCGATCCCCTGAACTTCGACAAGAGCGTGACCGTGGGCGTCGTGTCCGCAAAGGGCCGTTTCGGCCTGACCGGCGACGCAGCGACGCGTTCCTTCGAGAACTTCATCCAGACCGACGCCGCCATCAACTCGGGGAACTCCGGCGGGCCGCTGATCAACGTCAACGGCGAGGTCATCGGCATCAACACCGCGATGTTCCGGCCGGCCCAGAACATCGGATTCGCGGTCCCGATCAACACCCTGAAGAACGTCCTTCCCCAGCTTCGCGACAAGGGGAAGGTGACCCGCGGATTCCTCGGCATCAACATCGAGAACATCGACACCGACAAAGCCGCAGCGTTCAAACTCCGGTCCCTCGACGGCGCCTTCGTGCAGTCGGTCGAGCCGGGCAAGCCGGCGGACCGCGCCGGCGTCAAGCCGGGCGACACCATCGTCCGCGTCGACGACGTCCCGGTGAAGGACACCCGCGACCTGATCGGCTACGTCTCCGGAAAGGCGCCGGGCAGCAGCGTTCGTCTCGGCGTGATCCGTGACGGCCGGGAGACCGGCCTGACGGCGAAGCTCGCCGAGCGGGACGTGGCCGCGAGCGACGACGACAACAAAGGCAGGGCGAGCTCCGAGGATTCGCGGGAACGCATCGGCATCTCGGTGACCGAGCTGACTCCGCAGGTCCGGCAGATGCAGGGAGTCGCGAGCGGCGTCTCGGGGCTCCTGGTCGTTCACGTCCGGGAGGTCTCGGCCGCGGCCGACGCCGGAATCCGGGAGGGGGACATCATCACCGAGGTCAACGGCCGTCAGCTGGCTTCCACGGAGGAGTTCGGGAAGCTGGTCTCGTCGGCGCGCAAGGGCGACTACCTGAAGTTCTACATTGTTCGTTCCCGGCCGGCGGCCTCCTTCTTCGCGCTCGTCAAGATCGAGCAGTAAGAGAAGGCCCTCCGAAGCTTCGACACTCGCCCGCCACCCGGCGGGCGAGTTTTTTGTGGCCCTTCAGCTGATACCTTCGGGAACAAGAGCCCCCGCTCCCACCTTTACACCACCGATGAGCCAGAAGATCCTCGTGGTCGACGACGATGCCGGCATCCGGGACTCCCTCCGGATGATCCTGGAGTACGAGGGGTATGAGGTCGCGACCTCTCCCGACGGGAAGACTGCGCTCGCCGACCTCGACGCGGCCCCGGCCGACGCCGTGCTCCTGGACATCAAGATGCCCGGCATGGACGGGCTCGAGGTCCTGGACAAGATCGCGGCACGCGAGTCCGCCCCACCGGTCCTCATGATCTCGGGACACGGCGACATCGCGACCGCGATCGACGCCACCCGGCGGGGGGCGGTCGACTTCCTGGAGAAGCCGCCTCAGCGGGAGCGGATCCTGGTGTCGATCGCGAACGCGCTCTCGCGCAACCGGCTGCGGGCCGAGAACGAGAGGCTCCGTACGGCGCTCGACGAGGAGTCGGTGCTGGTCGGGCGGAGCGCCCCGATGCAGAGGCTCCGGCAGGAGATCGTCCGGGCCGCTCCCACGGGGGCGACGGTCCTCATCATGGGGGAGAGCGGCACGGGCAAGGAGCTCGTGGCGCGGGAGGTTCACCAGGCCTCGCGCGTTTCGGGCGGTCCGTTCATCCAGGTCAACTGCGCGGCGATTCCGGAGGAGCTGATCGAGTCGGAGCTCTTCGGCCACGAGAAGGGGTCGTTCACGGGGGCGGTCCGCCGGCAGACCGGGAAATTCGTCGAAGCCGACGGCGGCACGATTTTCTTGGACGAGGTGGGAGACATGTCCGCGCGCACGCAGGCGAAGGTGCTGCGCGTCCTGGAGGCCGGCGAGGTCGAGCCCGTGGGAGCGCCGCGGGTCCGGCAGGTCAACGTGCGGGTGATCGCGGCGACCAACCGCGATCTGGCCGAGGCCATCAAGGAGGGCCGCTTCCGCGAAGACCTCTTTTTCCGGTTGAACGTCGTTCCGGTCCGCACGCCCCCGCTCCGGGAACGGGCGGAGGACATCCCGGAGCTCGTCGAACACTTCACGCGGCGCTTCTGCGACCGCGACCACTGCAAGCCGCGCCGGTTCGGAAGCTCGGCGCTCGCGCTGTTGAAGGCCCGATCGTGGCCGGGCAACGTCCGGGAGCTCAAGAACCTGATCGAGCGCGTCCTGATCATGACGGACGCCGATCCCATCGAGGCGAAGGACCTCCCCCCGGAGGCCCGCGTCTCTCCCTCGGAGATCTCGGAGCGCGGCCTGGCCATGACGACCCTCTCCGAGTTCAAGGAGTTCGCGGAGCGGCAGTTCCTGATGGCGAAGCTCCGCGAGAACGGGTGGAACATCAGCCGGACGGCGGAAGTCATCCAGACGCCGCGCTCGAACCTCTACAAGAAAATCGAGCACCACAAGATCTCGCGGGATCAGCAGTAGCGCCCTTTGTCATCCCGAGCTTTCCCCGACTTGTCATCCTGAGCGCAGCGAAGGATCTCTTGCCTCTCGACGGAGAGATCCTTCGTCGCTACGCTCCTCAGGACAAGGATTCTTCGGCCCTTCGGGCCTCAGAATGACGGGCGGAAAATGCTGACGATCGACGACTTCATCGAGACCGGAGCCCTCCTCACGGGCCACTTCCGTCTCTCCTCCGGCCTGCACTCCGACCGATACCTCCAGTGCGCGAAGCTCCTCATGTGGCCCGACCGGGCGGAGAGGGTCGGCCGCGAGCTCGCCGCAAAGCTCTCGGAGTTTTCGCCGCAGGCCGTGGTCTCCCCGGCGCTGGGGGGCATCGTCATCGGGCACGAGGTCGCGCGCGCCCTCGGGGTCCGGGCGATTTTCGCGGAGCGCAAGGAGGGAGCCTTCGCGCTGCGGCGGGGCTTCGCGCTCGGACCCGCCGAACGCGTGGCCGTGGTCGAGGACGTCTTCACGACCGGCGGTTCGACGCGGGAGGTCTGTTCGGCCGTCCACGAAGCGGGGGGGACTGCCGTCGTCGTCGGATCGCTCGTCGACCGCGGGTTGCCCCCCGACGCGTTCCCCGTGCCGGCCCGGTCCCTGCTCTCGCTCCCGGTTCCGTCGTGGCCGGAGGGGGAGTGCCCCCTGTGCGCGAAGGGGCAGCCGGTGGAGTCGCCGGGCAGCCGGCCCCGCGGTTAATATCCGCTCGATGGACCTCAATCGGATCTGCGTCTACTGCGGGTCGACCCCGCCGCGGGATCCCGCGGTCGAGAAGGAGATCCGGGCGTTCGGCGCCGAGCTCGCGCAACGCGGAATCGGTCTCGTCTTCGGCGGCTCGTCTCTCGGAATGATGGGCGTCCTCGCGGACGAGGTCATCAGCGCCGGGGGCAAGGTGATCGGCGTGATTCCCGAAGCTCTCGTGGGACGCGAGGCTGCGCACAAGAAGGTCACGGAGCTGAAGGTCGTGAACACGATGCACGATCGCGATCAGACGATGTTCGACCTGGGTGACGCGTTCGTCGCTTTTCCGGGAGGGTTCGGGACACTCGATCAGGTCCTGGAGATGATCACGTGGAAGCAGCTCGGGATCCACGGAAAGCCGGTCGTGATCGCGAACCTCGGCGGCTACTTCAACCCGCTGCTCCAGCAGTTCGAGACCGCCATCCGGCTGGGGTATGCGAAGCCGGAGCACCGGATCCTGTACGGCGTCGCCGAGAACACGAAGTCGATCTTCACGTTCCTGGAGGGCGCTCAGGTCCTGTCGCGACGGCTGGGGGATTGGGCCTGACCCGGCGGGACACGGAACACGGAACAGGGGACACGAAAGACTAGTCGCCGTTCTCCTCGTGTCCCGTGTCCCGTGTCCCATGTTCCGGCCGGGATCCCCGCAGCTTCAGCTCCTCCAGCAGCGTCCGGTTGATCCCGACGAGGTCGGCGAGCAGGGCGATCAGGAACGTCTGCGCTCCCACGACGATCAGGACGGCCGCGAGGATGAGCGACTGGACGTGCCCCGCGGGATTCTGGTTCGAGAAGTAGAACCACAGGTAGCGCGCCCCGAGAAGGATCCCGGCGAAGAGAAAGATCGCGGCCGCCGCGGAGAACATCTTGAGCGGTTTGTAGAGAGCCGTGATCCGCAGCACGTTCGCCCCCTGGACGAGGACGTATTTGCCGGCGGACGTGAAGAGGCGGGACGGCCGCTCCGGCGGGTGCGCGCGCACCGGAATTGACGCGACGCGGAGGTCCTTCCAGCCGGCCTGGATGAGCGTCTCGAGCGAGTACGTCATCCGCGAAAACACGTTCATGCGCCGCGCCGCCTCGCGCGAGAGCGCCCGGAACCCGGACGCCGCGTCGGCGACTTCGAGTCCTGACGCCTGGCGGACTACCCAGCTTCCGACCCGCTGGAGCAAACGCTTCCCGGGCGAGAAGTGCGCGAGCGACCCGGCGCCGCGATCGCCGACGACCAGGTCCGCCTGGCCCGCGAGTATCGGGCCGACCAGCGCCGGGATGTCGCGCGCGTCGTACTGCAGGTCCGCGTCGAAGTTGACGATGACGTCGGCTCCCATCGCGAGAGCCTCTTCCAACCCGGTCGAGAACGCGGCCGCCAGGCCCCGGTGAGCGGGGAGGCGCACCACCCGGTCCGCGCCGCTGGCGCGCGCGACCTCCGCAGTCCGGTCGGTCGAACCGTCGTCGATCACGAGCACGGCCACGTCGGAGAAACCGGGGACGCGCCGGTCGATGGAGGCGACGGCCTTCCCGAGAAGCTCTTCCTCGTTGAAGGCCGGAATCTGGATGACGAGTTTCATGAAGAAAGCTGTGGGCGGAAAGCTATTCCCATGGTTGTCGCGAGGCCGATCAAACCTACAACGGAAATCAGAAGCTCCAGCGCGGGGATCCGGAACCTCCCCTCGACCCGATGGTGGCCCGCGGGGAGCTCCAGGCCGAGAAAGATCCCGTTCGCGGCGAACCCGGCGGCGGGCGCGCCGTCGAGAGAAAGTCGCCAGTAGGGGCCGAAACTCTTCTGGGAACTGACCAGAAGTGAAGGTAGCGCCGTCTGCGTCGAGAGCTCGAACCGCTCGGGCTCGAGCGCGACGACGCGGATCGTCCCGCCCGACCCGCGGCGGGATTCGTCCGGCGCGAGTCGCCGGCTGTGGTCCGGCGGGACGAAGACGGCGGTCGCGAGCGTCGGACGGCCCGCGGCGCGGACCTCTTCGACTCCGCCGGGCAGGGCCCGCGCGACCAGCCAGAACCGTGGAAAAGCACTCGGCCGCGCGAACAGCGTGAGGTCCCGGCCCGAATAGATCCGGGGGAATTGCGCCGGATCCGGAGAGGGCCTCACGGTGCGCGGGTCGATGGAGGCCATGGCGGCCGCGTCGCGGCGTTCGATCTCGTCGCCGACGGGCAGGTGCGCTCCGGGAGGGGCCGCGAGCGTCGTCACGTTCAGGAGGTCTAGCATCGGCGAGGCGGGATCCAGGGAGCGCGGGTTGAACAGGAGATACGTCCCGAACCAGCCGTAGGAGTTCGGATCCGCCGCCGACAGGAGCCGCCGGTACGCCGCCTCGTGGAGGAGGTGGCCGCGCGCGTCGTCTAACGAAAACACCTCGGCGACGTTGGGAGGCAGCGTCCATCCGGCCGCGGCGAATCGTCCGGGTGAGGCGCGTCCGATCGCCTGCAGCCTCGCGATACCGGGGGTTTCGCGGAACACCGCGTCCGACGGGCGCGAGACCGAGTGGAAGTCGAGGACGAGGAAGGCGAGCGGGACCGCGATCGCGAACGGCGCAACGTGGAGCGCGATCCGGCGGATCTCGCTCGACGCCGCGAGCCGCTCGAGTGCCTCCACGCCGCAGGCGACCAGGACGCCGACGGCCAGGACGATGAGGATCTTGGAACGCGCGAAGAGCGCGATGCTCTGAAACGGCAGAGACCCCGCCGCGCGCAGGGCCCAGCCGCCGCCGTAGAGCGGAATCGCGACCAGCGCCGAGAGCGTGACGGCCCACGCGACGAGGGCCCGGCGGCGCCGGGAGAAGACTCCCACCGCGGCCAGAACGGCCGCGACGAGGCCCACCCCCACGGCGGTCTCCACGTAGTTGTCTCCCGGGATCCAGCCGACGCCCCGGTAGTCGGCGCGGCGTGGCGTCCCCTGGTACTCCGGCAGAAAGTAGAGGCGCAGGTGCCGGAGGGGCAGGGGGAAGGCGGACCCCATGCCGTGACGCGCTTCGCGGAAGCCGGACGCCTCCACGAAACGGGACGACGCGAGGATGGAGGGGCAGAGGATCGCGAGCGAGATCACTCCGGCGGCGGCGATGCGGACGAACGCGCGCCCGGCCCGGGAGCGCTCGCGCGCGGTGCGGAAGAGAAAGTAGAGACCCGCGGCGAACGTCCCGTAAAGAATCCAGTGCGGGAACCCGCCGGAGAGGCAGAGCAGGAAAGACGCGGCCGCGAACAGCATCGCGCGGGAGGACCGTTTCTCCTCGAAGGCGCGATCGACCGCCAGGAGCAGCAGCGGAAAAGTGACCGAGACCGACGTCTGCATCCAGAGGCCCCAGACGGTCTGCGCGGTCGAAAACGCCCACGTCGCCGCGCCGGCGGCGGCCGCGAGGTCCGAAAAGCCCCGGCCCCGCAGCCAGAAGTAGGCCGCGAGGAACGCGAAATTGAACTTGAGGAAGAGAATTCCGGTCTCGATGCCCGCCTCCGGAAGAGCGAGGGCCGGGAGTGCGACGAACGGGGAGAGAAACCCCTGGGCCAGGTGGAACGGACCGATCGCGCCGGCGGACACCCACGGGTTCCAGAAAAACCCGCGGGGGAAGTCGCGATACCGGACGAGTGTCGTCTCTCCGGACGCGCCGGGGTCCGCGAGGAGCGGGTTCTCCGCCTCCCGGAGACCCTGCTCGGTCTCGCGCCAGGGGTGGTGCGCGCGAACGAACTCGTGCGACGTGAGGACGCGCCCGCGCAGGAGGAGCGGCGCAAAGAGAACGAGGTCGAAGACGAGAAGGGTCGCGAACCCGAAACGCTTCACGAACCCGTCAGCGCTTCCTCGCGACGATCACCCGGAAGTACGACTCCACCCAGTTTCGCTCCAGCAGGTGATCCTCGAAAGCGATCAGCCTCGACAGGGCGCCGGTCTCGTCCTGCCGGAGACGCTCCATGTCGAGACAGGGGAAGACGAACCACAGGATGTTCCCTCCATAGGGCCGTTCCTCGACGATCTCGAACAGCCGATCCGCCGCGGGCCGGATGGCGCTCGACCGGATCGATTCGGACGGGTCGTCGATCGGCAACGGTATCGCGAGCTTCGGCCGGTTCTTGATCTCGCTCGGCAGGGCATCGAAGGCGCTGCGCGCAAAGCCCCAGGTCTCGTCGGTCCACTCCGCCCGGGACGGCCCCATGTACTCGTCGATGTAGATGAGGCCTCCGGGGACGAGGGACTGACGGACCTCCGAGAGGACGCGCTCGACCTGGCGCACGTGGTGCAGCGAGCCGTGAAAGAAGACGATGTCGTAGGCGGCCCGCGGAAGCTTGAGCGCATTGATGTCCTCGACGCGGTAGTCGAGCCGCTCGGCCAGGTGCGCCTCCTCTGCGGAGAATCGCGCCTCCCCGATCGAGTCCTCGGAAAAGTCGACCCCCTCCATCGCCGCGCAGATTCCCTTCGCGAGGACGTCCCGCTCGAGGAGCCCCGAGCCGCAGCCCACGGAGAGACCGCGGGGAAACGGCGTCGCCGCGTACTTTTCGGCGAACCACTCCATGGGCCAGCGGTTGGGGTCTCCCGTGACCCGGCGGTTGATGGCGCGTCGGACGAGTGGCTGCGCTCCCCAGTAGTGGTCCTCGGCGTCCCGGGCCGTCTCGGAGCTCCAGAAACGGCGGGCGGCGGCGGTCTCCGCGCGCTCCTCGCGCAGCGAGGTCCAGCGTCGAGCCAGACTCGAAAGCGACGCTCGAAGAGTCGATGACATTCGAAGTGGTGAAGTCAGTATAGCCGGGCAACTTTTGTCACGGGCCGTCCCGTTGCGCCCCGCCGCCGGGTCTGCTAGATTCCGCAATCCTCCGACGACCCATCGGAGGCAGTTCTTTTTCAACCAGGGACGAAGGCCGGGAAGAAAAGCCCCCGCGGGCTCCCGGTCCGTAGCCCCTCGAGCAAGTCGCGGGGACAGGTCCTACGGGCCTGCACCCGCCACCTCAACCAGGCTCGGGATAAAACAGGCTCGTAGCTCAGGGGGAGAGCACTACCTTGACACGGTAGGGGTCAGCGGTTCAAATCCGCTCGAGCCTACCAATTCTTCGAGGCAGAGGCGCTTAGCTCAGCTGGGAGAGCGCTACCTTCACACGGTAGAGGTCAACGGTTCGATCCCGTTAGCGCCTACCAGGAAGAAATGACAACGCGGGGTGACCCGCGTTTTTGCTTTTCAGGGGCCGACAACGGACGCAATTTTCGGGAATCGGGAGAACATGGAAGCGCTGGCGCAAAACGTAACGATCCGACTGCCGAACGGGGCGACCCTCGAAGTCCCGAGGGGAGCGACCGTCCGCGAAGTGGCGGAGCGGATCGGGCCGCGCCTCGCGAAGGACGCGGTCGCCGGCAAGCTGGATGGCCGGATCGTCGACCTCGTGACTCCCCTGGACGCCGACGGTTCGCTCGAGATCGTGACGTGGAGGTCGCCCGACGCCGTTCCGATCTACCGCCACTCGACGGCGCACTTGACGGCACAGGCCGTCAAGCGGCTGTTCCCGGAGGTCCAGATCGGCATCGGACCGCCGATCGAGAACGGTTACTACTACGACTTCCTGCCGGCGCGCCCCTTCACTCCGGAGGACCTCGAGAAGATCGAGGCCGAGATGCGGAAGATCATCGCGGAGGACCTGAAGATCGAGCGACAGGAGATGCCGGTCTCCGAAGCCGTCGCGATCTTCGAGGGCCAGAGCGATCCGCTGAAGGTGCAGATCGCCCGCGAGCTGCCGGCGGGTGAACGCGTCTCCTGCTACAGCCAGGGGGAATTCATCGACCTCTGCCGCGGGCCGCACGTCGCTTCGACCGGCCGCCTCGGAGTCTTCAAGCTGACGCACACCGCCGGCGCCTACTGGAAGGGGGACGAGAAGAACCCGATGCTCCAGCGCATCTACGGCGCCTCGTTCCTGACGCAGAAGGAGCTCGACGAGTACCTCCAGCGGCTGGAAGATGCGCGGGCGCGGGACCATCGCAAGCTCGGCCGCGAGCTCGAGCTCTTCACGTTTCACCCTCTCGCGCCGGCGTCCCCGTTCTTCCTCCCCAAGGGGGCCATCCTCTACAACGGCCTCCTCGCCTACCTCCGGGAGGAGTACCGCCGACGCGGATACGAAGAGGTCATAACCCCGCAGATCTTCGACTCCGAGCTGTTCCGCATTTCCGGCCACTACGAGAACTACCGCGACAACATGTACTTCACGGAGATCGAGGAGCGGGAGTTCGGCGTCAAGCCGATGAACTGTCCGGGGCACCACCTGATGTTCCAGGAACGCCTGTGGTCGTACCGCGAGCTGCCCGTGCGCTTCGCGGACTTCGGCCGTCTCCACCGCTTCGAGCGCTCCGGCGTGACCGCCGGCCTGACACGCGTGCGCACGTTCTCGCAGGACGACTCTCACATCTACTGCGCGATCGATCGGATCGAGGAGGAGATCGCGGCGTTCGTGGACTTCTTGGACGACGTGTACCGCACGTTCGATTTCCACGACGTGGACATCTCGCTCGGGACCCGGCCGGACCAGCGCATCGGCTCGGACGAGAACTGGGACAAGGCGGAGGCGGTCCTCGCCTCGTCGCTCGAGAAACTCGGACGTCCCTACGTCACGACCCCGAAGGACGGCAACTTCTACGGCCCCAAGATCGACTTCCGGGTGAAGGACGCGATCGGTCGCCCCTGGCAGCTCGGCACGATGCAGGTCGACTTCGCCCAGCCCGAGCTCTTCGACCTCTCCTACGTGGGGGAGGACGGCAAGGCGCACCGTCCGGTCATCCTGCACCGCGCGATCCTCGGCTCGGTCGAGCGCTTCCTGGGGATCCTGATCGAGCACACCGCGGGCAACTTCCCCTTCTGGCTGGCGCCGGTCCAGGCGGTCGTCCTGCCGGTGTCCGACCGGTTCGCGGACGCTGCCCGCGCCGCGGCGAAGCGGCTGTTCGACGCGGGCCTGCGGGTCGAGACCGACGACCGCAACGAAAAGCTCGGCGCGCGCATCCGCAAAGCGGAGCTCGCCAAGGTGCCCGCCATGCTGGTCATCGGCGAAAAGGAGGCCTCATCCGAGGCCGCTGCAGTGCGGCTGCGCCACGGGGGCGACGCCGGAACCATGGGTCTGGACGAGTTCGTCGGTGCCGCTCGCCGCGCCATCGCGGCGAAGAGCCGGGAGCTCACGACGGAGGTGAAAGATCGATAAGAAGACGATTCGAATCAACGACCAGATCCGGTGGAAGGAGGTCCGCCTGATCGGCGCCGAGGGCGAGCCCCTCGGAGTCGTGGCCATGGCGGACGCGCTCCAGAAGGCGAAGGAGGCGAGTCTCGACTTGGTCGAGATCGCGCCGACCGCGAACCCGCCCGTCTGCCGGATCATGAACTTCGGAAAGTTCATCTACCAGCAGAAGAAGAAGCAACAGGACTCGAAGAAGAAACAGAAGACGACACAGGTCAAAGAAGTGAAATTCCGACCGAACATCGACGACCACGACTACGAATTCAAGATCAAGAACATCTTGAAGTTCCTGGCGCACGGCGACAAGGTCAAGGCGACCGTCCAGTTCCGGGGGCGCGAGATGGCGCGCCGCGAGAACGGACAGAAGGTCCTCGACCGGCTGCTGGTCGACCTCGCCGGCAAGGCGGTCGCGGAGTCGCGGTCGGAAATGCTCGGAAACCGCCTCTACCAGATTCTCGCGCCGGTGAAGGTGCACGAGAAAGCGGCGAGAGCGTAGGAGGAGTCCCGATGCCCAAGATCAAAACCCACCGCGGCGCCGCCAAGCGTTTCCGGAAGACCGCGACCGGGAAGTTCAAGCGAGCGAAAGCGAACAAGAGCCACATCCTGACGAAGAAGGCGCCCGGGCGGAAGCGCGGGCTCGCGCAGTCCACGACCGTCTCTCACTCGGACCATAAGCGGGTCCAGGAGATGCTGCCCTACGCATAAGACGGGACACGGAACACGGAACCCGGAACACGTGGGCAGGTCTCTCGACCTGTCCCGAGTCCCGAGTCCCGAGTCCCGGCCCCGGGAGGAACTGAAATGCCCCGCGTCAAAAGAGGACCGAAGCGAAAGAACAAGCGCGCGAAGACGCTCGCCCTGGCGAAGGGTTACTTCGGCACCAAGTCCAAGTCCTATCGGATCGCGAAGCTCGCGGTCGAGAAGTCGCTCCTTTACGCATACCGCGACCGCAAGGCGAAGAAGCGCGACTTCCGCGGCCTCTGGATCATCCGCATCAACGCGGCCGCGCGCGAGAACGAGATCTCGTACAGCCGTCTGATCAGCGGGTTGAAGAAGGCGGGCAACGACATCAACCGCAAGATGCTGGCGGACATCGCCGTCACCGACCCCACCGCGTTCCGCCATCTCGTCGGGGTGGCCAAACAGGCACTCGGCGGCGCGTGACGTCGGAGCCAGGCCCCGGCCCGGCCGAAGATCCCATCTCCCGCGTTCTCGCCTCCTTTCACGAGGAGGTCGAGCGAGGAGTGTCCTCGCGCGCCGACTTCGAGGCGCTCAAGGGACGCTACCTGGGACGCGAAAAGGGGCTCGTCCCGGCGCTCTTCTCCCGGATGCGGGAGCTCGCGCCGGAGGATCGGACCGGGTACGGCGCACGAGCGAACGCGGCAAAGCGCGAAGTCGAGGACGGCATCGCCCGACTCGGAGTCGAGCTCGCGCGGGGTGAGGCGCAGCGCCGGGAACGGCGCGCCGCCGTGGACGTCACGCTGCCCGGACGCCGGCCCGCCGCGGGATCACTGCACCCGGTCACGCTCGTCCGGCGGCGCATCGAAGAAATTTTTCTCCGGATGGGCTACTCGATCGCGGACGGCCCCGAGATCGAAAACGACTTCTACAACTTCGAAGCGCTGAACTTTCCACCGGAGCATCCGGCGCGCGACTCCCAGGACACCCTCTTCCTGGACCGCAGGGCGGACTCCTCGCTTCTTCTCCGCACGCACACGTCCCCGGTCCAGATCCGGGAGCTCACGAAGCGCGGCGCGCCGCTCAAGATCATCGCGCCCGGGCGGGTCTACCGGAACGAGTCGGTCGACGCGACGCATCAGCCGGTCTTCCATCAGGTGGAGGCGCTCGTCGTGGACCACGGAATCTCGATGGCCGACCTGAAGGGCACGGTGGAGGCTTTCTTCGAGGCCCTGTTCGGCGCGGGGACCCGGGTACGCATCATCCCCACCTTCTTCCCCTTCGTCGAGCCGGGAGCGGACGTTCACGTGAGCTGCATCTTCTGCAAGGGCGAGGGCTGCCGGACGTGCAAGGGATCGGGCTGGATGGAGCTCGCCGGAGCCGGAGAGGTGCACCCGAACGTCCTGCGCGCGTGCGGCGTCGATCCCGAGGAGTGGAGCGGCTTCGCGTTCGGTCTCGGGCTCGACCGCGTCGCGATGATGCTCTACGAGTTCCCGGACCTGCGCCTCCTGTTCGAGGGGGACGAACGGTTCCTCTCGCAGTTTGCGCCTCTCTCATGAAGTTCTCGGCTGACTGGCTGGGCGATCACGTCTCCGTCGCGGACGCCGGCGGACCCGACGGAGTGCGCCGGTTGCTCGACCGCGCCGGCCTTCCGGTCGAAGGGATCGAGGCCTCGAACGACGCGGTCCTCTTCGACGTGGAGATCACGCCGAACCGACCGGACGCCATGAACCACCGCGGCCTCGCGCGCGAGGTCGCGGCCATGGCCGGCCTGCCGTTCGAGCCGCCGCCGGCGGATCGGAAGGCGCCCGCGGCCGACGGCCCTTCCGTGAACGAGCTCGCGTCCGTCCAGGTGGACGTTCCCCGGCTGTGCCGCCGGTTCGGCGCGCGCGTCATCCGGGGAATCCGGAGCGTTCCCTCCCCGGAGCGCGTCCGCACGCGTCTCGAAGCAATTGGAAGCAAGCCGATCGACGCCGCCGTGGACGCCACGAACTATGTCCTGTGGGATCTGGGCCAGCCCCTCCATGCGTTCGATCTCGACAAGCTCCGCGGGGGGCGGATCGTCGTGCGCAAGGCGCGCCGCGGGGAGAAGCTCGTCACGCTGGACGGCGTCGAGAGAACGCTCGAGCCCGCGGACGTGGTCGTCGCCGACGCGGAGCGCGCGGTGGCGCTGGCCGGCATCATGGGAGGGCTCGAAACCGCCGTTTCCGAGGGTACGAAAAACGTCCTCCTGGAAGCGGCGTGGTGGGATCCCGTCGCGGTCCGCAGGACGTCGCGCCGACTCGGAATGCACACCGATGCGTCCCACCGGTTCGAAAGGGGCGCGGACCCGGAGGCGATCCCGGAAGCTCTCGACCTGGCGGCGACGCTCCTCATCGAGGCGGCGGGCGGCACGCTCGCGCCCGGTCTCCTCGACGTTCGCGGAAAAGCGTTCGGCCGCCGCCGGGCGGTCCTTCGCCTCGTCCGCCTCCGGCTTCTCTCGGGAGACTCCCGTCTCGACCTCGACTTCGCGGCGGCGGGCCTCGCCCGCCTCGGTTTCGAGATCGGAACCAAGAGCGCGAAGCGGCTGACCGCGGAGGTCCCCAGCTTCCGTCCGGACGTCTCGATCGAGGAAGACCTGGTCGAGGAGGTCCTGCGCCTGTGGGGCTACGACCGCCTCCCTTCGCACCTGCCCGCGACCGCGGGCGCCGGTGGGCACCTGGAGCCGCTCCGCCTGGTCGAGGAAAAGCTCACCGACGAAGCGGTCGCCGCCGGACTTCACGAAACGTTCTCGTACCCCTTCACGGATCGGGAAACGGAGGAGTCGACTCTCGCCCCGTGGCTCGCGGCAACGGGCACCGCCGCGAACCCGATCCGCGTGGTGAACGCGGCCGACTCGACCCGCCGGGACCTGCGGGCGACTCTCATCCCGGGCCTGCTGGAGTCCGTGTCCCGCAACTTCCGCCACGGGGCGCGGGGAGTCGCTCTCTTCGAAGTGGGACGCACCTTCGGCGCGGAGGGCGATCCCGCCAGGCCGGAGAGCTTCGAGTCCCGTCGCTTCGCGTTCGCGCTCGGTGGGGAAACGCGTCCGCACTGGAGTGTCCCCGTGGCCTCGCGGGACGCCGACTTCTTCGACGCGAAGGGGCTCGTCGAGCGTCTGCTGGAGCCGTGGGCCGAGCCCCGGACGCTGTCGTGGAAGCCGTTCGCGGCCGATGCGTTCGTAGCGGGCGCGGCCGCGCGCTGCGAGACCGCCGACGGACGGCTGCTGGGAGTCGCGGGCGTCGTCAGCGAGTCGGAGCGCGCGAGGCGCCGCCTGCCGGAGGGCGTCTGCGCGGCGGAGATCCTGGTCGACGCCGTGCCGGCAGGAGGCCGCTCGGTTCGTCACGTGGCATCTTCGGCGTTCCCGCCCATCGTCGCGGATCTTTCGTTCGCGCAACCCCGGGAGCTCGGGTGGGACACGCTCGAGCGGTTCGTCCGGGAGCTCGGTCTCGCGGACCTGGAGTCGCTGCGGCTCCTGGACCGTTACGAGGGGCCCGGCGTCGCGGAGGGCCGGGTCAAGACGACGATCCGCCTGACGTTCCGATCCTTCGAGAAGACTCTCGAGCAGTCCGAAGTCAATCGCGAGCGCGACCGTCTCGCCGCGGCGCTTTCCGAGAAACTCTCCGTCCAGTTCTGAGGAGGCAACCCATGGATCAGACCAAGGTTTTCGACGTCCTCGACCGCAAGATCGAAAAGCTGCTCGGGCGTTTGGGCAGCCTCGAGCAGGAGAACGAGCGGCTCAAGGCCGAGGTGACGGCCGCCCGCCGCGCCGAAAAGGACGCCGCGGACTCGAAGGGCGCGGTCGAGCGGCTCGAAAGGGACCACGAGGCCGTGCGGGAGCGCCTCGAGAAGCTCGTCGCGACCCTCGAAGCCGCCGAGAAGAAGGGCTGAGAGCCGGAGCACCCGTAAACCGTTGACTCCGCTAGGCGTAGAAACTACACTCGGCCTTTGGAAAGGAGCCTCTCGAGGCCATCGCGTGGAGAAGCGGGGAAGCGTCACGCAGGTCGAGATCTTCGGACAGACATACAACGTCCGGGCCGAAGGCGACAGCACGTACATTCACGACCTGGCGCGCCTCGTCGACTCGCGAATGAAGGAAGTTGCGGAGAGGACGGCGACAGTGGATACGACGAAAATTGCCATTCTCGCTGCCCTGAACATCACCGACGATCTGTACCAATCGGAGAAGCGTCGAACGGGTGAGCCGACGGACTTTCGAGCCCGGGCGGAGCGCCTGATTCGAAAACTGGACGACGCCCTGGACGCCTGAAAGGGCGAGGCGTCGGCGACCCCGGGGTGACCCGGGGACACGAAGAAACGAGCGGTCCCGTTGAAAGCAGAACCGGCGAACCTAATTCAGAACCTTCGTTGGAAGAGTAGCTTCCGGGAAATCGTGTAGCCGCGTCTCGACTTTCGGCCCCCGAGGGCATGGGGAGCCGAGATGAATACATCCGTCGCGATCCCGATCGCGGCCGCAATTTTCGCGACCGCCGTCGTGCTGGTCGCGTACTTTCTCCTCAAGCGGCAGGTCGCGCGGGAGCGGGCGGCAATCCGCTCCGAGGCCGACCGGGTCCTCGCCGAGGCGACGAAGGCCTCCGAGGCGCGCCTCCGGGAGTCGGCCATCGAGGCCAAGGAAAAGGTCCTTGCGGCGCAGCTGGAGTTCGACAAGACCGTCCAGGCCCGGCGGCAGGAGATCGCAAGCCTCGAGAAGAGGCTCGTCCAGAAGGAGGAGAACCTCGACCGCAAGCTCGCCCAGCAGGAGAAGCGGGAGGAGGAGTTCGCGCGCAAAGAAAAGGCGCTGGCCGACTCCCAGAAGGGGGTCGAAAAGGCCCACGGCGAGGTCCAGAAGCTGATCGAGGACCAGCAGAAGCGCCTCGAGCAGATTTCGGGTCTGACCGCCTCAGACGCCAAGCGGGACCTCATCCGGTCGATCGAGAACGAAGCCCGGGTGGACGCTTCGGGGCTCATGCGCCGGATCGAAGAAGAGGCGATCGAGCAGGCTACCCAGAAGGCCCGCCACCAGATCGGCATGGCCATCCAGCGGCTGGCCTCCGACACGGTCGTCGAGGCGACGGTTTCGGTCGTCGAGCTCCCGTCCGACGACCTCAAGGGCCGCATCATCGGTCGGGAAGGGCGCAACATCCGGGCGCTCGAGGCGGCGACCGGAGTGGACCTCATCATCGACGACACGCCCGAGGCGATCGTCATCAGCGCCTTCGAGCCGATCCGGCGCGAGGTCGCGCGTCTGGCGCTCGACCGTCTGATCGTGGACGGACGCATTCATCCGGCCCGCATCGAAGAGGTCGTCGAGAAGGTCCGGTCGGAGCTCTGGGAAAAGATCCGGCAGGACGGGGAGGCAACCGCGCTCGAGTTCGCGATCTCCGACCTTCACCCGGAGCTCATCAAGCTCCTCGGGCGATTGAAATACCGCACCTCCTACGGCCAAAACGTTCTGCAGCACTCCAAGGAGGTCGCCTGGCTGGCGTCGAGCATGGCCGGCGAGCTCGGAGCCCGCACTGAGATCGCCAAGCGCGCCGGGCTCCTGCACGACATCGGCAAGGCGATCGACCGGGAGATGGAGGGCACGCACCTCGAGCTCGGCCGCGACGTCCTGAAGAAGTTCGGGGAGAGCGACGAGGTGATTCACGCGATGGAGTGTCACCACGGCGACTACGTGCCGCGGTCGCTCGAGGCGGTGCTGGTCAACGGAGCCGACGCGCTTTCCGCAGCGCGGCCCGGCGCGCGCCGCGAGATCCTCGAGACCTACGTCAAGCGGCTCGAGAAGCTCGAGCACATCGCGGACGGCTTCAAGGGAGTCCAGAAAGCCTTCGCCATCCAGGCCGGCCGGGAGCTTCGAATCATCGTCGAAGCCAACCGCGTCACGGACGACGAGGCGCTCTGGCTCTCCCGCGACATCGCGCGGAAGATCGAGGGGGAGCTCCAGTATCCCGGGCAGATCAAGGTGACGGTGATCCGGGAGACGCGGTCGGTCGAGTACGCCCGTTGACGCAGGCCGCCGGGCCATGAACGTCTTGTTCATCGGCGACGTCGTCGGTTCCCCCGGCCGCCGCGCGCTCGAGCGGGCGCTCAACTCGCTGATCGACCGGAAAAAGGTGGACTTCACCATCGTCAACGTCGAGAACGCCGCCGGCGGGTTCGGGCTGACGGTGGAGCTCTTCGAGGAGCTGTCGAAGCTCCCGATCGACGTCTTCTCCTCGGGCAACCACATCTGGGACAAGAAGGAGATCTACCCGGTGCTCGACTCCTCCGACCGGCTGCTGCGCCCGGCGAACTATCCGCCCGGAAATCCGGGTCGCGGCTGGACGGTGCAGTCGACCGCGGCGGGGATTCCGGTCGGCGTCCTGAACCTGCAGGGCCAGGTCTTCATGCCGGTGAACGCGGACTCGCCGTTCCGGGTGGCCGACGAGGAGCTCGCGCGCGCCGCTCCCGAGGTGAAGGTCATCATCGTGGACTTCCACGCGGAAGCCACCTCCGAGAAGATGGCGGTCGGCTGGTATCTCGACGGTCGGGTGTCGGCGGTGCTCGGAACGCACACCCACGTGCAGACGGCGGACGAGACCGTGCGGCCCGGCGGGACGGCCTACCTGACCGATGCGGGGATGACCGGAGCGTATGAGGGCATCATCGGTTTCGCGCGGGAAAGGATCATCGAGAAATTCCTGGCGCAGACGCCGAAGTCCTTCGAGACCGCGAAGCGCGACATCCGGCTCTGCGGAGCTCTGGTCTCGGTGGACGAGGCGACCGGCCGCGCCACCGCGATCGAGCGGATCCAGGTGAAGGTGGAATGAGGATTTCGGGAAACGGGAAACGGGAAACGGGAAACGAAAGCTCCCGGCTCTCGGCCGCTTTCCCTTTTTCGTTTTCCGTTTTCCGGCTCCGCTGATGGCACGCGAGAAGCTCTCAGCGATAGTGACTTCCTTCAACGAGGAAGTGAACATCCAGGAGTGTCTGGAGAGTCTCTCCTTCGCCGACGAGGTCCTGCTCGTCGACTCGTTCTCCACCGACCGGACCCTGGAGCTCGCGCGCAAGGTCCCCGGCGTGAGAATTCTCCAACGCGAGTACTTCGGTTCGGCCGCCCAGAAGAACTGGGCGATGGATCAGACGGTCCATCCCTGGGTCCTGATCGTCGATGCGGACGAGCGCGTCACGCCCGGCCTGGCGCGCGAGATCGTCGATCTGCTCGAACGCGGCCCCTCCGCCAGCTTCTACTCGATCCGCCGCCGGAACCTCTTTCTCGACCGGATCATCCGCCACTCCGGCTGGTCCACCGACAAGGTCGTGCGGCTCCTCCGGCGCGGCGCCGCTCGCTACCCCAAGCGCCGCGTGCACGCCGACATTCGCCCCGACGGGCCGGCTCCGACTCTCGAGAACGCGATGCTCCACTACACGTTCCGGTCGCTCGGCCAGTACCTCGAGAAGCTCCACCGGTACGCGGAGTGGGGAGCCGCCGACGCCTACCGGAAAGGCCGGCGGCCCGGTGCCGTCGAGCTGGCGTTCCGTCCGGCGTGGAGGTTCGTCCGGATGTACTTCTTCCAGGCCGGGTTTCTGGATGGCCGGCACGGCCTGGTGCTGTGCACCCTCCAGGCTTACGGCGTCTTTCTGAAGTGGGCGAAGCTCTGGGAGTGGCGTCGGTTCGACCAGAACGGGTGGCGCTTCGAGCTGCCGGCGTACGATGATTCCGAAGAAACCTGGGAGGGAGCATCCGTGAAGGCCGCGGAGTAGAGAGTGTTCGGAAAGAAGAGCTCCGAGCTGCCGCTCTCTCCCGGGGACGAGGCGCCCGACTTCGCGCTCCCGGACCACACCGGCGCGCTCACGCGACTCTCGGACCTCCGGGGCCACCGCGTCGTCCTCTGGTTCTACCCGAAGGCGCGCACCCCTGGTTGAACCACGGAAGGTCGCGGGTTCCGCGACCTCGCCCGGGAGTTCGAAGGAGCGGGCGCCCGGATCCTCGGCATCTCGTTCGATCCGGTGAAGACGAACGCCGCGTTCGTCCAGAAGGAGAAGTTTCCGTTTCCGCTGCTGTCCGACGAAAAGCGGGAAGCGGGCCTTGCCTACGGGGCCTGCGATACCGCCGAGGCGCGCTCGGCGCGCCGGATCTCCTACGTCATCGGCGCGGACGGCCGGATCGAAAGGGCCTATTCCGCGGTCTCGCCCGCGTCCCACGCGCGCGAGGTGCTGGGCTTTCTCGAGGGCACGCCGGCGTAGAACTCCCGGGCGCGCCGGGCGAAGCGTTCCGGAGCGAACTCGAGCGCCCGCTCCCTCGCCCGCGAGCCCATGCGCCGCCGCTCGTCCTCCGACTCCTGCAGGCGCGCCAGAGCGGCCACGAGCTCGCCGGTCCCGGAGACGACGAGCCCCTCCCGCTCGTGGGTCAGGAGCTCCGCGACGCCGGGCAGGTCGAGAGCGACGACCGGAACTCCGGACGCCATCGCCTCGAGGATGGCGCGCTGGCCCTGTTCCGAGCCGGACGCCGTGAAGAGGTAGACGTCCATCGCGCGGTAGAGTTCGGGAAGTCTGCTCCTCCTGGTAACCCGCCCAGAAATTCCGGGATGCAGCGCCGAGAGTCGCCGCACGGGTCTCCAGAGCGCCGCGCAGCTCACCCTTCCCGACGTGCAGCAGGCACCGCCGACCCCGGAAGCGCTGCGACTGCGTCGATCGCCTCCGCGTGACCCCGTCCGGCGGCCATCTTGCCGACCGTTCCGACGACGAAGGCGCCGGCGGAAACGCCGAGGCTTCCCCGGCGCTCGCCCGGGGAGGCGCCGGGTCGGAAGCGCAGCGGATCGACGACGGGGGAGAGCACCGGCCCGGGACCGCCGAACTTCGCGGCGATCTGCCGGTTGGCGAACGCGAACGCTGCCGTGCGCCGGAAGAGCCCCCGCGCGACGAAGTCGTTTCGCACGTGCCCCAGGTGATGGAACGTGCGGGCGAGACCGGCGCCGGTTCCCCGGACGGCCGCCGCGGCGAGGAAGTGGTCGTGGGAGAGGTGGCAGTGGACCACGTCGAAGCTCTCCCGCCGGAGGGTCTCGCGGAGGCGGCGCACGTCGCGCGCGTAGGCGAGGGGCCCGCGCGTCGGGACAGGAGGGGGCGGGCCCACCCGCAGCGGCAGGAGGCGGGCCGCGAGCGGGCTGTCGCGGACGAATCCAAACTGCGCCTCGACTCCGGAGGCGACGAGAGCCGCGGTCTGGTCGTAAACGACGGCGGCGGCGCCGGTCCACTTCTCGCCCGCGACGAGCTGGAGGAGGCGCACTTCGCAGGGAAAGCTATCAGCTGTCAGCCTCCGATTAGACTTCCGGAGGAACCGCATGGCCGTCGATCCCGGAGCTGCTCGCGATTCTCGTGTGTCCCAAGACGAAAGGGCCGCTCGAGCTCGTCGATCTGAAGGCCGAGACGCGGCGCGACGCTCGTCGAGAAGTACCGGGAAAAGTTCCGCGACGAGGAGCCGGTCGTGACCCAGGGCCTCTACTCGAAGTCAGGCCGATCTGGTCTACCCGATCGTGTCCGACATCCCGGTGATGCTCATCGACGAGGCGCTTCCGGGCCCGGGTCGCGTGACGAGCGAGAAGTAGAACGTAAATTCGTCCGGTGGTGGTTCGAAGAGCGCTCTTCCCCCTTCTCTTCGCCTTTACGCTCCTCTCCTCGCAGATCTCCATCGCGTACATTCTCTTCGTCCCGCTCGCCGTGGCCTGGCTCGCGACGGGATGGGGGACGGTACGCGTCCGCGATGCTCTCGCTCAACCCCTGACCGCGATCGCCGGCGCCTTCGCCCTCATCGTCGCGCTTTCCGTGGTCTTTTCGCTCGATCCCCGCGCGAGCCTCCGCGCGCTGCCGAGTCTTTCGCTCCTTCTCCTCGTGCCGATGACCATCGACCTGGTGGACAGCGTCCGGCGGGCCCGGGCGATTCTTCTCGCCGTCGCCGGGAGCGGTTCGGCTATGGCGCTCTTCGGCCTCTCGCAGCTCGTTCGCGGAGGAACCGACCTGGAGAACCGCATTCACGGGAGCCTGTCCCACTACATGACGCTCTCGGGTCTCACGCTGCTCTCCGGATGCATCCTCCTCGCGTTCCTCTTCGAGGGTCGGGGCCGCGAGCGCTGGCTGAGCGTTCTCGCGGTCGTCCCGTTCTCCGCCATGATCTTCACCCTGACCCGCGGCGCTTACGTCGGGGCGGTCGCGGCGGTCACGGCGTACCTCGCGCTGCGCCGGCCGCGCGGACTGCTGCTGGTCGTTCCGGCTCTCGTGGTCCTCTTCCTGCTCCTTCCGCCGGACGTACGGAGCCGGGCCCTGTCGATCGCGGATCCCACGGACACGACCAATCGGGACCGGATCGCGATGGCGCGCGCCGGCGGCCGGATGATCGCGGACCGTCCCATCTTCGGGCTCGGTCCCGATCTCGTGAAGCCGTACTACACGCTCTATCGCGATCCGGACGCCCCGCGCTGGCGGGTTCCGCACCTTCACGACAACGTGATCCAGATCGCGGCTGCCAGCGGCGTGTTCGCCGCCGGCGCCTACCTCGCGCTTCTCGCGCTGTTTTTCGCGACGGGCGAATCTGCTTCGTACTGCGACGACGGAGCAATGCGGATCTGACCCCCGCCGGGATCAGACCCGCCCCCTGATCGCGGGCGCGGCTTTTCTCGCGGTCGCCGCGGCGTCCGTCGCGGGTCTCTTCGAGTACAACTTTGGCGACAAGGAAGTCTTGATGGCGACGCTTCCACTGCTCGCGCTCCCGTTCTCCCGGGGAATGCGGCGGGAGAAGGCCGAATCGAGCGGGCCGCTCATTCTGCCGGCGCGGTTCCCGGGAACCGCGGCCGCCGTCCGCCGGATACAATCGTGACCGGCATGTTTCCGCGTCCGGTCCCCTCCGCCGCGCCGCCCCGGCCCTACACCGTCTCGGAGCTTCTCGCCGAGGTCGGCGGGACCCTGCGGAGCTCCTGGCGCGACGTGGCGGTGACCGGGGAGATCGGCCGGTGGGAGGTCCGCGGCGGGCACGGCTACTTCACCCTGAAGGACCGCACGGGCTGCCTGAGCGCGATCATCTTCGCCTCGGAGCGGGAGCGCATCCCGTTCCGCGTCGAGCCGGGCCTCGAGGTGGTCGTGCGCGGTTCCCTCGACCTGTGGGCGCCACAGGGGAAGTTTCAGATCAAGGCCTTCCAGATCGAGCCCGTCGGGGCGGGCGCGCTGCAGCTCGCCTTTGAGCAGCTGAAGGCGCGACTGGCTGCCGAGGGCCTGTTCGATCCCGCGAAGAAGCGCCGGATCCCACTCTTTCCCGGGCGATCGGCCTCGTGACCTCTCCAGACGGAGCCGCGATCCGCGACATCGTCAACGTGCTCCGCCGCCGCCACGACGGCCTGGCGATAACTATCTATCCGGTTCGGGTCCAGGGCGCCGGCGCGGCCGCGGAGATCGCGGAGGGCATCCGGGCGTTCAATCGCCGCGGAAGCTTCGACGTCCTGATCGTCACGCGGGGTGGCGGTTCGCCCGAAGACCTCGCTCCCTTCAACGACGAGCGCGTCGCCCGCGCGCTCGCCGCCTCCCGAATCCCCACGATCTCCGCGGTCGGCCACGAAACCGACGTCACCATCGCCGACCTCGCGGCAGACCTGCGCGCCGCGACTCCGTCGGCCGCGGCGGAGCTCGTCGCGGAGAGAAGAGGAGCTCTGCCGCCGGGCGGACGGCTGGCGGACGCGGGTCGAGCGGGCGATGAAGTCGCGACTCGCGCTCAACCGCGCGCGCGTAGCGGAGAGGGCGCGGGCCGAGGGGCTCCTGCGTTTCCGCTACCGCCTGCGGGAGAAGAGCGAGGGGGTCGCGCAGAGCCTGGGGGCGCTGAAGAGCGCGCTCGAACGTCGTCCGGCCCGGGACGCGGCGCGACTCGAGAACGCCCGGAGGGCGCTCGCCGCGTTCCCCCGCCTCGCGGAGCTCGGCCGGAAGGCGGACCTCGCCGCGAGCCGTCGCGGCCAGCTCCAGGCGCGGATGGACCGCGCTCTGGAGCGGCGAGTCGAAAGCCTTCGGGAGTGCGGCGAAAAACTCGGCCTCGTCAACCCGTTCGCGATCCTGGGCCGCGGCTACGCGGTGGCCTATCGCGAGGGCGCGAAGTCTCCGCTCACGTCCGCGGCCTCGGTCCGGCCGGGCGAGCGGATCCGCGTGCGCCTCCACGAGGGAGAGCTCCGCGCGATCGTGCGGGGCGTCCCCCTGCCGCGGGAGATCCGTCCCGCCGACAACGACGATTTCGGGCCGCTTTTCTCGGAGCCGGTCGAGGAGACCTCGTGACCACCCGCGTCTCGCGGAAGGAGCGCAGCTTCGAGGAGGCGATGGAGCGCCTGGAGGCAATCGTCTCCGAGATCGAGTCCGACGACCTCGGCCTCGAGAAGCAGTTCGAGCTCTTCAAGGAAGGCATGGCGCTCGCCCGGTTCTGCGATGCGAAGCTGAAAGAAGTGGGCAAGTCCGTCGAGCTCGTGCTGAAAGAGTCGGGCGAGGAGTGGAAGACCGTCCCCTTCGAGTCGGGACAGCTCGCGGGGGAGGACGCCGACGACGACGATCGCGGCTGAAAGGTCGATCGCCGCTTACCTCGCGCGCCGCCGGACCGAGATCGACTCCGAGCTCGACCGGCTCGTTCCGGCAGACTCCCGGTGGCCCGCGACGCTGCACCAGGCCATGCGCCACAGCCTGTTCGCGGGCGGGAAGCGTTTGCGGCCGATCCTCTGCCTGACCGCGGCCGAGGCACTCGGCGGTTCCGCGGCCGACGTCCTCGCGCCGGCGTGCGGGCTGGAGCTCATTCACACCTACTCCCTCGTTCACGACGACCTGCCCGCCATGGACGATGCCCCTTTGAGGCGGGGCGCCCCCACGAGTCACGTCCAGTTCGGGGAAGCGATGGCCATCCTGGCGGGCGACGCGCTCCTGACCGAGGGTCTCGCGGTGCTCGCGCGCTACCCCGGCGACGGGCGGTACGCCTCCGCGAAGATCGCGGTCTCAGACGTCGTGAGCCGCGCGATCGGCAGCGAGGGAATGATCGGCGGACAGGTCGCCGACCTCGAGGCGTCGCCGGTCGGGGGCGCGGACGAGCTCCTCGCGATTCACGAGGCCAAGACGGGGCGGCTCTTCCGGGCGGCGCTCGTCGCCGGCGGGCTGTACGCCTTCGCGCCGGAGGAGTCGCTCGCCCGACTCGATGCCTGCGGGCGTGCGCTCGGGCTGGCGTTCCAGATCCGGGACGACCTGCTCGACGTCGAGTCGGACGCGGCCACCCTCGGGAAGGAGCCGGGGAGCGACTCCGCCGCGCAGAAGCTGACCTTCCCGGCGGTGTGGGGCGTCGCGCGGTCCCGGGAAATCCTCGCGGAAAAAGTGGAAGAGGCGGCATCCGCCGCGCTGGCGCTGCCGGGCGGCGGCGGGCGGCTCCCCGAGCTCGCGCGCTACGTTCGCGACCGGCAGTCCTAGCCGTGCGCGCGTTCGTGCAGACGGAGATCGGGCGCTTCGAGGAGCGCGACCTGCCGCCGCCGCGCGCCGGCCCGGGCGAGGTCGTGCTGCGGGTGCGAGCCGCCGTGACGTGCGGGACCGACGTGAAGCTTCTGGAGCGCGGTCACCCGCGGATCACGCTCCCCGTGACGATGGGGCACGAGGCCTGCGGCGAGGTAGCGGACGTCGGCGCCGGCGTCGAGGGATTGCGCGAGGGGGAGCGTGTCGTGCCGGGCATCTCGGGTCCGTGCGGCCGGTGCGACGAGTGCCGGCGCGGTCTCGAAAACCTCTGCTCGGTGGGACACGCGGACCGGACCTGGGGCGCCTTCGCCGAGCTCCTGCGGGTGCCGGCGGCGGTCGTCGCCCGAAACCTGCACGCCGTGCCGGACGGCCTCGCCGACGAGATCGCCGCCTTCGTCGACCCGCTCGCCTCGGTCCTGCACGGCTGGAAACGGCTCGGCCGAGCCGGGTCGAACGTGCTGATTTACGGCGCGGGAGCGCTCGGCCTGCTTTGGGCGGCCACGGCCCGGGCCCGCGGCGTTCGCGCGATCGTCGCGGCGCGCGGCGGAGAGTCCCGGCTCGCGATCGCCCGCCGCTACGGAGCGGACGTGGTCGACCTCGGCAGCGAGTCTCCCGGGAAGACGCCGGAACCCGCCGCGACCGCGGTGGACTGCACGGGGAGCGCGGAGGTCTGGGAGCGGCTGCCGGACCTCGTCGAACCGGGCGGCCGGGTCCTCCTCTTCGGCGGGTGCCCTCCCGGCGCGAAGGTCGCGTGGGACGCGGCCCGGCTCCACTACTCCGAGATCTCGCTCATTGGCTCCTTCCACTACTCTCCGGAGGACGCCCGCGAGGCGCTTCGAATGCTCGACTCGGGAGAGGTGGACCCCGGACCTCTCCTGACCGACCGCGGAAACCTCGAGGACCTTCCGCGATTCCTGGCTGCCCACCGTCGCGGCGAGGGGATCCGGTACGCGGTGCTGTCGTGAAGGCCGTGCGCGTCGGAAAGGACGGCTCCGTCTCGCTCGTGGACATTCCCGTGCCGAGCATCGGGCCGGGAGAGGCCCTTCTCCGAACGCGGGTCGTCGGCATCTGCGGGTCCGACTTACTCGGCTGGTACGTCCGCAGGAAGGCGAACACGATCCTGGGCCACGAAGTCGCGGGGGAGATCGTGGAGGTCGGTCCCGGCGTCCGCGGGTTCGTGCCGGGAGACCGGGTCATCCCGCACCACCACGCGCCGTGCGGCAACTGCGCGGAGTGCGAGAACGGCCGGCCGGTTCATTGCCGGGAGTGGAGGACGTCCGGTCTCGATCCGGGCGGCATGGCGGAGTTCGTGCGAATTCCGGCCGGCAACCTCTCCCGCGACACCCGGAAGACGCCGGCCGCTCTGACCGACGAGGAGGCCACGTTCGTCGAGCCTCTCGCGACCGTGGTCAAGGCGTTCCGTCGGGGAAGGTACGCGCCCGCGCGGTCGCTGCTGGCCGTCGGGCTTGGAACGACCGGACAGCTCGCGATCCGCCTCGCCCGATCCTTGGGCGCCGGGCGCATCGCGGGCGCCGACCGGGTCGCCTCCCGGCTCGACCTGGCGAAGAAGAGCGGCGCCACCGACGTGATCGACGTTTCGCGCGCGTCCCCGGCCGAGTCGGGACGCTTCGACTTCGTGTTCGTGGGACCGGGCAAGGCCGACGTCCTCGAGGGAGCCCTTCGCGCGGTGGCGCCGGGAGGGACGCTCCTCGCATTCACGATGGCGGGCCCGGAAGAGCGGCTCGCGCTGTCTCCGCACGACCTCTATTTCGACGAGATCGAGATCGTGCCGTCATACTCGGCGGGTCCCGAGGACATGAGCGAAGCGCTGGACCTCCTCGCGGCGCGCCGGGTCTCCGTGAGCGATCTCGTGACGCATCGCTTTCCGGTCGATCGCGCTCCGGAGGCGTTCGAGCGCGCCGCGCAGCCGGAGGGCTCTCTCAAAGTCCTTCTCACCTTCGGGTAACGGCGCGTGGCCCGGACCCGGCTCGACCGGCTACTCGTCCTCCGCGGGCTCGCGCCGACGCGCGAGAAGGCCCAGGGACTGATCCTCGCCGGGAGCGTTTCCGTCGACGGGAGGCGCGTGGACAAGGCGGGCACGCCGGTGGAGGAAACCGCGGACGTCACGGTTTCGGGCCCCCTCCACCCCTACGTCTCCCGGGGCGGAATCAAGCTCGCCGCGGCGCTCGACGCCTTCGGACTGGATCCGTCGAATCGCGTATGCCTGGACGTCGGCGCGTCGACCGGGGGATTTACGGACTGCTTTCTCCAGCGGGGCGCGGTCAAGGTCTACGCGGTGGACGTCGGCCACGGCCAGCTCGACGCGAAGCTTCGCAACGACGACCGCGTCGTCGTGCGCGAGAAGGTCAACGCGCGCGCCCTCTCCCGCGACCATGTGCCCGAGCCCGTCGGCCTGGCGGCGATCGACGTCTCGTTCATTTCGCTTCGTCTCATCCTGCCGGCGGTCGTCCCGCTCGTGGAAAAAGGCGGCGCCGTCGTCGTTCTCGTCAAGCCTCAGTTCGAGGCGGGCCGGTCGGAGGTCGGCAAGGGCGGAATCGTGCGTTCGGTCGAGGTGCGGCAGCGGGTCGTCCGCGAGGTGGAGGACTTCGGCGCCGCTCTCGGTCTCGAGCTCGCCGGCTCGATCGCGTCGCCGATCCGGGGAGCGCGCGGCAACGAGGAGTTTCTGCTCGGCTTTCGTGTAAATTGAGCAGGATGAAGGAGTCGCGAAGGTCCGCGCGTCCCGCCGCGGCGCGATTCCGTCGGGTCGGGCTGGCCTGCAAGTGCACGTCGAGGCCTGCCCTCGCCCTGGCCCGCGCCCTCGATACTGCGCTTCGCAAGCGGGGCCTCGAGGTGCTCTTCGACTCCGACAGCGCCGCGGCGCTCGGCCGGCCGGAAGGTCTTCCCCGGGAGCGGCTCGCCCGGGATTCCGACCTCGTGATCGTGGTCGGCGGCGACGGCACGCTCCTGTCGATCGCCCGGTTTGCGCCGACGACGACGCCGGTCCTCGGCATCAACGTGGGCGTCCTCGGTTTCCTGGCCGGGTTGAAGCGCTCCGAAGCCCTTTCGCGCCTCGACGAGGTCTTAGCGGGGGAGTTCCGCGAGGACCGGCGCCTCCGGCTCTCCGTGACCGTGAGCGGTGGACGCACTCGCGCCCGCTTCCAGGCGCTGAACGACGCGGTCCTGAACAAGGAGGCTCTCGCGCGAATCTCGACGTTTCGCGTGGAGCTCGACGGGCTGCCGGTCGTCGAGTTCCGGGCGGACGGCGTCATCGTCTCGACGCCGACCGGCTCCACTGCCTACAACCTGTCGGCGGGCGGACCGATCCTGCACCCCCAGCTCCCCGCGGTCGTCATCACCCCGATCTGTCCTCACACGCTGTCCCAGCGTCCGCTCGTGGTGCCGGCCGAAACCGTCATCGGGCTGCGGATCCTCGACCCGCCCAGGATGCCGGGAGGCGTCTACCTGACGCTGGACGGACAAGAGGGGCTGGCCATTCGGCCCGAATTTTCGGTCGAGATCCGCCCGGCGTCTTCCCCCGTCACCCTCCTGCGGCCGCCCGAGTCCGACCACTTCCGCAATCTGGCCGAGAAATTGAAGTGGGGGACGTGAGGTGAAGCCCCTGGAACCGACCCCGCCGCCCGGGCCCGAGATTCACCGACCGGCTCTCCACCTCTCGCCGCTGCGGCTCTTCGTTGTGCTCGTGATCTTCCTGCTCCTCGCGGGATACGCGGTCTGGAACTCCGAGCGTTTCAAGAACCTCTTCCAGGGAATGTCGCAGGCGAGGATCTCGGCGGCGCTCGGCCGCCCCGTGACCTTCCGGCAGGTGGATTTCCGGTTTCTGCCCCCCTCCGTGCGTCTCGCGGACGTCCGGATCGGCAACGATCCGAGGCTCCCCGAGGAGCCCTTCCTCTCCGCGGACGAGGTGTCGATCGGCGGCGGCGTCTCGCTCTTCGGACAGGAGCTTCGCCTGGGCCGCATCCGCGCGCTCCACCCGAAAGTCTCCCTGGTGCAGTTCCCCGACGGCTCGTGGAACCTTCCCCCCGGGATCAACCGTCCTTCCCGCCAGGGCGGCCTGAAGGTGCGCGTGGGGGAGGTCGTTCTCCAGCAGGGCGTGTTCGAGCTCGATGGACGGAAGGCCGAGATCTCCGTGGTGCTCGAGGACTTCGCCGGGAACCTCAAGTCCCTCGGACAGGACCACTACAGCGGCGCCGTGACCGCGCGGCGGATGAAGCTGTCGCTGCCGGACGCGGAGCCGATCGTCTCCAACCTCGCTACGCGCTTCCACATGGAACCCGGGCACGGCATCGTTTTCGAAACGGTCCGGCTGGCCGGTTCCTTCGGAAGCCTGGTCGCCGCCGGCACCATCGAGAGCGGTGCGTCCGCCCGGACCACGTTCGCCGTCAATGGCGACGTGTCGATCACCGAGGTCGAGCGGATATTCCACTCGCGCCTCGGCTTTGCCGGGGACGCGCACGTCTCGGCGCGCCTGAACATCCCCCGCGGCGGAGAGTTCCAGATCGCGGGGAACGTGACCTCCCCGCGCGTGGACGCGCAGGGGTTCCTCCTCGAGGAACTGGAAATCTCGGTCGACGCCGGGCCGGGCGAGCTCGTCGCGCACATCGACCGGGGTCGGTATGCCGGCGGAGACGCGCAGGGAGTCGTGCGCATCGCGAGTCTCGCGACGAAGCCGCGCGTTTTCACGATCGCGCTCGAGGGGCGCGGTCTCGCCCTCGAGCGCTTCTTCGCCGACCTGGACCTGCCCGGAACCGGCCTGTCGGGCGACGCGGACCTGACCATCGCGTTGCGGTTTCCGGAAGAGGCTGGCATCGAGCACGCCAACGGCGGCGGCACTCTGGAGGTCCGGCCGGGCCGGGCGGCATCGATCGTCCCCGGACGGCACGGGCTTCCGACCGGCGGCGGGGGTCCCCTCTCCCTCGTGGATGGGCGGATCGGCTTCGAGGGGGTCGCCCTCCAATTTCCGCAGACGACGGTGAACCTGACGGGAGGACTCCAGATCGGTCGATGGGGCCCGGACTTCGACTTCGAGCTGACGTCGAAGGATCTGGCCGAAGTCGACCAACTCTTCCAGAACATCGTCGCCGCGACCGGCGGACGGCCCGAACCCCTGGGTCTCGGTGGGAGCGGCGACGCCAGCGGCCACCTGGGCGGAGCCTGGGGCGATCCGGACGCGACGGTTCAGTTCTCGACGGAAGAAACCCTCTGGGCCGGCGTGGAGTTCGGAAGCGTGCGCGGGACCGCCGACATCCGGGAGGGCGCCTTCATCTTCCGGCCGCTTCGCGCCTACGACGGCGAGGCCAGCCTCTCGCTGGAAGGCACTGTCCGGTTCCGCGAGGCCGTCGGCCGGCCCACGCTCGACCTCCAGGTCGCGGCGCACGAGTACTCGCTGGCGCGGTTCCTCGACTACCTGGACCTCGACTTCCCGGTGGAGGGGCTCGTGACCGGGAGCTTTCCGATGGTCGGGTCGACGAAGTCCCTGACGGGCGGCGGTCCAGTCAGCGTCTCCCGGGCGGTGATCTGGGGGCAGGAGATTCCGCTCGTCACCGCCCGCATGCTCTTCTCGCCCGGCAGGTTCGAGCTCGCCGACGTGCGCGCCGAGATCGGCGGCGGAATGGTCGGAGGCAGCGGGGCGCTCAACATCGACGCCAGGACGTTCGAAGCGCGCTTCGCCGGAGATGCCATCGCGCTCCCGGCGATCACCGCCCTGAAGGACTACTCCGAACGCGTCTCCGGGAAGCTGTCGTTTCAGGTCTCGGGTTCGGGAAAGATGGACCGCCCGGACCTCACGGTGACGGCGAGCCTCGCGGAGGCGACGCTCTTCGGCCACAGCGTCCCGGAAGGCTCGGAGCCGAGGCTGGAGGCGAAGATCGTTTCGGGCGAGCTCACCGGGTCCGTCGCGGTGCCGAACCGGTGGAATCTCACGGCCCAGGGGAACCTCTTCGACCCGGGCTCCCGAATTTCCGTCGCCCTCGACGCGCGCGACCTCGCCGCGCTCCTGCTGTTCACTCCTCTCGACGTGTCTCCGGGGCGCGGAGGCGCGCTCGCGCTGAAGGGGGTCTTCACGCTGCCCTCGAAGGAGGGAGAGTTCGTGTCCGGCGAGCTCACGGTCACCGAGGCCCGGCTCGACTTTCCGGACCGGCCCGGCATCCTCCGGACGACCGGCGACGTCAAGATCGTGCTCGCCCGGCAGAAGCTGGTATTCGACGAGTTCCACGCCCAGGGCGAAGGCACCGACCTGAAGATTCAGGGCTCGGTCGACCTGGGCGCGAAGAACGCGCTCGCGGTCACCGTGTCGGGCCCGATCGACGCGTCTCTCGTCTCGCTCGCGCTTCCGGATGCCGCGCTGACCGGTCGCGTGACGCTGGACATCGCCGCGTCGGGGACGGTGGACGTCCCGGCGCTTTCCGGAACCGTCCGGATCGAGAACGGCAAGTACCGCATGGCCGGACTGACGCAGATCCTCGACGACATCGACGGCGTCATCTCCTTCCACGGATCGCGCGCCGAGATCGACGGGATCCGGGCACACGTCGGCGGCGGCGACCTGCTCGCCGCGGGGAGCGTGAACCTCAAAGGGTTGACCCTCGAAAACTTCCGCCTCACGATCCAGGCCCGCCACGTGGCGCTGCGCTATCCGGAGGACATGCGGCTCGTCGTGGACGCCGACCTGGTCGCGACTGGCGTTCCCGGCGGCAACGTGGTGCGCGGCGAGGTCACGCTCCTGCGCGGGACCTATTCGCGCGACTTTGGCGTGACCGTCGCCGACCTACTCGAGCGCAACCGCCCGAGCGGCTCGATCGCGGCGCGGGATCCGTGGAAGGAGCAGACCGTCCTGGAAGTGCGGATCGTCTCGGCGGCGGCCCTCGAGGTCCGCAACAACGTGGCGCGACTCACGGCGGAGGTCGACCTCGTCGCGCGCGGCACCGTCGCGCAGCCGATCATCCTCGGCCAGATCCTCTTCGACGAAGGTGGGCGCATCACGTTCCGGGACGTGCAGTACGAGATCGAGTCGGGCACCGTGACTTTTGCCAACACGGCGCGGATTGCGCCCATCATCGACCTCCGGGCGCGCGCGGAGGTCAAGGGTTACGACCTCGTCGTCAACCTCGTCGGGACGTGGCCGCGGATCCAGTCGACGTTCACGTCCGACCCGCCGCTCTCCGACGACGCCGTCATCGGTCTTCTTCTGACGGGAACGGAGCCCGGGCGGCGCACCGAAGGGGACACGACGCAGTCTCTCGTTTCGGCGGCGGGCGGCATCGTGGCCGGCGCGGTGGCCGGAGGTCTCACGCGCGGCACACAGAAGCTGTTTGGCCTCGACCGGTTCCAGATCGATCCGGTCTTTTCGGGCAGCCAGCTGACCGACGTCCGCTCCACGGTCGGCAAGCAGGTCACCCCGAACCTGCTCGTCACGTATTCGCAGTCCCTGAACTCCGACAAAGAGTCGGTGATCCAGCTCGAGTGGCGCCTGGGCCAGTCGGTCACGCTGCAGGCTCTGCGGGACGAAAACGGGGTTTACTCGATCAACGTGCGCCGGCGGCAGCGGTTTTGAATTTTCGAGAGCGAGTCCACGGGTGCCGACCGTCGGCGCGGGCGGTGCTCGCGGCAGTTCTCCTCGCGATCGCGGGAAACGCCGCCGCGCAGCCGGCGTCCGAGCCGCAGCCGCTCTTCGGCGCGACGGTGGTCTCGCTCGCCTACACCTCCGACGGGCCGGTCGACCACGACGAGGTGGAGCGTCTCATTTCCATCCGCGTGGGCCAGCCCCTGACGGAGGATGCCACCGGCTCGACGATCCGGCACCTCTTCGCCACCCGCCGCTTCTCCGACGTTCGGATCGAGGCGGAGAGAGCGGAAGGCGGGATGGCCGTCACGGTTCACCTGTTCCGGTCGTTCCGGGTGAACCCGCTCAAGTTCGACGACGGGGTATCGGTCTCCCGGGAGGAGATGCGCCGGACGGTGCCTTTTTCGGAGGGCGCCGTCTTCTCCGCCGATCAGCTGGAGGAAGGCACGAAGGCGCTCGAGCGCCGCCTCGACGCGGAGGGCTACATCGCGGCGACGGTTCAGCCCGAAGTCTTCTTCGACCGCACGACCTTCGACGCCCTCGTCATTTACCACATCGAGGCGGGGAAACCCGCACGCACTGCGCCGGCTCTCTTCGACGGCGACACGCGGCCGTTCACCCGTGAGGAAATCTTGAAGAGCGCGCGGCTGGACGAAGGCGACCGCTACCGGGAGTCGAAGGCCCGGGCAGACGCGGACCGCATGACGAAGTTCCTCCGGAAGAGGGAGCGCCTGCGGGGAACGATCGAGTTGATCGCGGCGCAGCCGACCGATGACGGGCGGGTCATACCCGTTTACCGGATCAGCGTCGGGCCGCGGGTCGTCTTCCAGACCCGCGGCATCTCCGAGAAGCGGGTGCGGCGGGAGGTCCTCGCCCTGCTGGAAGGTCAGATCTTCGACGAAGACCTGATTCTCCAGTACACCGAGAACAAGCGGCGGACTTTTCAGCGCAAGGGTCGGTACCGGGCGAAGGTCGAGTACGCGATCTCCGAGCAACCGGACGTGCTCGCGGTCGCCATCACGGTCGACGAAGGGCCGAAGTTCGCGGTCGAAAAGATCGCGATCTCCGGCAACGAGTCGGTCCCGACTTCGCGGCTGGCGAAGCTGATGGTCACCCAGAAGAAGGGGCTCCCGTACGTCCGGCCGGGGCGGCTCGTCGACGAGGTCCTGAAAGAGGACGCCGACGCAATCCTCGGTTACTACCAGACCCGAGGCTGGGTGAACGCGAAAGTGGACGATCCGCAGGTGACGGAGGGATCGCGGCGAGAGCGGCTGATCGTGAACGTCCACGTCACCGAGGGGCCGCGGGCGATCGTGGCCAGCCGCAACGTGATCGGCGCGGAGCACGTGTCGCCCGACGAGCTCGAGAAGCTCCTGGCGGTCGACCCCGGCAAGCCGTTCAACCCCAACGAAGTCCGGCAGGGGTCCTTTGCGCTCCAGAACCACTACCGGGACCGCGGGTGGCGCGAGGCCGCGGTCAAGGACAACTGGACCCTTTCGACCGACGGGACCTCCGCCGACGTCGTGTACGAGGTGGAGGAGGGAGTGCGCTCGTTCTTCGGCAAGACGATCGTTCGCGGAAACACGCGAACCGGCACCGACCGGATCACGCGCCTGGTGACGTGGGACGAGGGGGACGCGTTTTCCGAGTCGGAAGTGCTGACGACTCAGCGAAACCTGACCCGGACCGGGGTCTTCCGGCGCGTCGAACTGCGCCCCCAGGCCGCCGATCCCGCGACCCAGACCCGGCCGGTGGAGGTCGAGGTCCAGGAGGGCCGGCCGCTCTCGCTCCTCTACGGTCTCGGGTACCAGTACGCGCCGGACGCGCTCGAGAACCGCAGCGATCCCTTTGGAATCGCGGGCGCCTCCTACAACAACCTCTTCGGGACGATGCGCTCGGCCTCGCTCGAGGTCCAGTACGCGCCGATCTCGAAGCGGGGTCGCGTCATTCTCACGTTCCGCGAGCCGTTTCTCTTCAACCGCGACGTTCCCCTGTCCCTCCTCGCCTTCTACACGCGCGAGCCGATCCAGACGATCGACATCGAACGCCGCGGAGTGGTTCTCGAGTCGTCGCGGATCTTCGGCCGATATCTGCGGGCGGCGATGCGTTACGAGTATCAGCGGATCAAGCCGGTCAATGCGGCGAGGGATCTCTCCATCATCGAGCGGGACTTCAGCAAGTTCGACCGCCCCATCCTGCAGTCGGCGATCGGACCGAACCTCTTTTACGACCGGCGGGACGACATCATCGACCCGCGCAGCGGGTACTACCTGAGCGCATCGACGAAGTACGCTTTTCCGCTCGCGCAGTGTCCGGACAACAACGTGCCGGATGCGAACAGAGAGACCTGCTACGCCGACTACCTGAAGTACCTGGGGCAAGCCGCCTACTTCCGGCCCTTCGGAGGCGGCGTGTTCGCGGTTTCGGCGCGAGCCGGCGCCATCAATTCCTACGGAGACGCGAGGGGAGTTCCGGTTCCTATCGCCGAGCGGTTCTTCGCGGGCGGCCGATCGACCAATCGCGCCTTCGACACCGACCTGCTGGGAATTCCGGGTGAGACCGTCGACCCGGACACGCGCGCCACCGTCCACGAGGGGGACGGCGTCGGTTCCTGTGCCGACACCTATCCGGACCTGGTCGGCTTCGACTGCAACGGCGGCCCCCGAATCGTGGGCGGCAACGGATTCCTCGCGTTCAACGCCGAGTTTCGTTTCCCGATCTTCGGGAACCTGGGAGGAACCGTTTTCTACGACGTCGCCCAGGTCTGGAAGAACCCCGAAGACATCCGCCTCAGTTTCGGAGGAACAAGGGGAATGCGCCAGGGAATGGGGGCCGGCCTGCGTTACATGACGCCGATCGGCCCGGTCCGGATCGAGTACGGCTGGCCGCTGCGTCCCCGCGACGTCGATTTCAACGTCGTTCTCGTCGACGAGCAGGGGAACCCGGTCTCCATCCTCACTTCCGACAAGCGGCAGGAGAAGGGGCAGTTCTTCTTCTCGATCGGGTACCCGTTCTGATTCTCCGGCAGCCGCCGGCCGGCGCGGCAGGGAAAAGACTTAACGCAGTGCCCTAAAATAGGCCATTCCCTCACCAGCAGTCTCGCAGGAAAGACGGCTCGCGACCGTCGTGGTTCTCTCGGGCGCCGTGCTCATGTCGCTCGAGATTCTGGGCTCGCGCGTTCTCGCTCCCCACTACGGCTCCTCCGTCTACGTCTGGGGGAGCCTCATTACGACGTTCTTGACGGCGCTCGCCTTCGGCTACTGGCTGGGCGGGCGGCTCGCCGACTCCCGTCCGCATCCGACGGCCGTGTCACTGATCGTGGCCTGCGGGGCGGTCCTGATCCTTCCGGCGGTCGTCTGGGGCGATCCGGTGCTGCGCTTCGTGAACGGACTCGGGTGGGACGTGCGCTGGTCCGCGCTCGCCGCGTCGTTCCTGCTCTTCCTTCCCCCCTCGCTCGCCATCGCGATGGTGTCCCCCTTCGCCGTGAGGATCTCCGCCTCCCTGCTGGAAAGGGTCGGGTCGATTTCGGGCCGGTACTCCGCGTTGTCGGCGGCCGGCTCGATCCTGGGAACGCTGTTGACGGCATTCGTCCTGATTCCCGCGTTTCCCGTGGCCCGGCTTCTCGTCGGGCTCGCTTTCGTGCTGGTGCTGTGCGCCATCCTCCTGGTGGGATCTCGCGCCACGGTCGGCGTGGCGACTCTGGCGACGATGGCCTCCGGCTTCGCGGCGCTGACGACCGGGCCTCCCGAGAGCGCGACCGGGGAAAAGATCCTCTTCTACGGAGACACCGCCTACCACCACATCTCGGTCACGGAGCTGCACCGGACGCGCTACATGCGGTTCGACAACCTGACCCAGACGATGCTCTCCCTCGAGCACCCCGACCGGTTCCTGACGAGCTACGAGCGATCGCTGCTTCTCGCCTGGGCGCTGCGCCCTTCGATCCGGAGCGTCTGCCAGATCGGACTCGGCGGAGCCAGCGTCGCCCGCGCCGTCGCCCGGATTCTGCCGGACGCTTCCATCGTGTCCGTGGAGATCGATCCGGTCGTCGCGGACATCGCGCGCAAGTACTTCCTCTACAAAGAGTCCCCGAAAGTTCGGACAGTCGTCGAGGACGGGCGGGTGTACCTGGCGCGATCGAACGAGAAGTTCGACCTGATCATCCTGGACGCCTTCAACTCCACGGGCGTGCCCTTCCACCTGATGACGCGCGAATTCTTCGAGATCGTCCGGAAGCGCTTGAAACCCGACGGCGTCTTCGCGGCGAACTTCATCGGCCAGCTCATGGGAACCGAGAGTCGCCTCTTCTGGGCCAGCTACCGGACCATTCACCGGCAGTTCGGGCAGGTCTACGTCGTGAGCGCAGAGCTCGCCGCCGGCAGCCCGAACCCCCAGGGGACGATGATCGTTCTCGCCACGGTCTCCAGCGATCCGGTGAGTCCCGAAACCCTGCTGCGAAACGCGCAGGAGCTGTCGGCCCGGTGGCGCGTTCCGGGGATGGGAGAACTTCCGCGGGTCACGCTCCGAGCGCCGCCGGTGCCGGCCGGAATTCCCGAGCTGACCGACAGCTACGCGCCGGTCGAGGCCCTCCAGCACTTCTAGCTGGCACGGCGCGGGGGATGTGTTCGGGTCCTAGAGGAGAAGCTTTCCGAGAGCCTTCTGCGCCCGCTCCCGGTCACCGGCGCGGCGCACGATCACGAGGATGGTGTCGTCCCCGGCGATGCTTCCGGCCAGCTCGGGGCGGCGGGCCTCGTCGATCGCGATCGCGACGGCGTTGGCGCGGCCCGGCAACGTCTTGACGAGGAAGAACGCCTCGCCCTTCTCGAGCGACGTCACGAATTCGCGGAAGGCGTTCCGGAGGTTCTCCTCCGTGGAGGGATTCGCCGCCGGAGAGCCGTTGGCCACGGCATAGCGGTACGCGCCCCCGGCATCGGAGAGCTTGACGAGGCCGAGACGTTTGACGTCGCGGGAGACCGTGGCCTGGGTGACCCGGACGCCTCGCCGCGCAAGCGCCCGCGCGAGCTCCTCCTGCGTCCCGATCGGATGGGCGGTCACGATCTCGCGGATCGTTCTCTCCCGGGCGGCGCGGTTCACGGGATCTCCGCGGCTGAAAGGCGCCCCTTGCGGTGCGCCAGGGAGATGGGAGGCGGCCGACGCTCTCCGAGCCACTCGCGGCCACGGGCGACGTCCCCTTCCGCGAGCTCGATCTGCCGGACGACGGCGTCGGGCGCCGTCCCGCCGTCCGTCCTCCGGGAACGGACCGAGGCCTCCGGAGTGAGAAACGCGGCGACGTCGTCTCCCGCCAGCGGACATGCTTTCCGAATCGCGTCGAGCGGGAGGTCCGCAAGAGAGCTGCCGCGACTCTCGGCCTCCCGGACCGCGCGCCCCGCCTGCTCGTGCGCGACCCGGAACGGGACCCCTTTGCCGACGAGGTAGTCGGCGAGATCGGTTGCCGTCGCGTGGCCTTCGCCGAGCGCCGCCCGCAGCCGCTCCGGGTGGAACGCGAGGCCGGCGGCGATGACCCGCGCCGCGCGAAGGGAGTGAAGAGTCGTGTCGAGCGCGTCGAAGACCGCTTCCTTGTCCTCCTGGAGGTCGCTGCCGTAGGAGAGGGGAAGGCCCTTCAAGACGACGAGGAGGGTTGTGAGATCTCCTACGACGCGTCCCGCCTTCCCGCGGACGAGCTCCGCGGGCTCCGGGTTCTTCTTCTGCGGCATGAGGCTCGATCCCTTCGCGATCGAATCCCCGAGCGAGGCGAATCCGAACTCGGACGAGGTCCAGAGAACGACCTCCTCGGCCCAGCGGGAGAGGTGGACCGCGGTCAGGGCGGAGGCGAAGACGGCCTCCACCGCGTAGTCCCGGTCCGCGACGGCGTGGATGCTGTTGGCGAAGACGTCCTCGAAGCCGAGCAGCCGCGCCGATATCCGCGGCTCGATGGCGTGGGGAGTTCCGGCGAGAGCGCCCGCCCCCAGGGGGGACACCCCCGCGGTCCGGTGGGCGCGCTCGAAGCGGGTCCGGTCCGCGGCGAGAGACCAGAAGTGCGCCAGCAGGTGGTGGCCGAGACTGACGGGTTGTCCCCGCTGCAGGTGCGTGTAGCCCGGCATCCACGTCTCCCGATGCTCCCGGGCCTGAGTCAGCCAGGCTTCCTGCAGCCCGAGCAGCGCCTCGACCGAGGTCTCGATCGCCTCGCGGACGAAGAGGCGGAGAGCCGTTGCGGTCTGGTCGTTCCGGCTGCGCGCCGTCGGCAGCCGGCCTGCGGGGTCCCCGATCCGCTCGAAGAGCTTCCGCTCGATCCAGGAGTGGACGTCTTCGTCCTCACCTTCGACCTCGAGCTTCCCGCTCTCGACCTCGGCGAGCAGCGTCGAGAGTCCCGAGAGGATCGCGTCGGCGTCAACCGCCGGGAGGACGCGGGTCTCCCGGAGCATGCGGGCGTGGGCGAGGCTGCCCACGAGGTCGTGCCGGACGAGCCGGCGATCGAAGGGAAGGGAAGCCGTGAAGCGGTGGATTTCGGGGTCAACGGTTCCCTCGAACCTCCCGCCCCACAGCTTCCGCGAGGCGGGGTGCTCCGCCGCCTCGGGCCGTTTCCCTTTCACTCGGTCTCGACCGGGACCGGGGCGCGGCTCTCCGCGTCCGTCTCCGCCACGGTCTCGCGGCGAACGGCGGCGACCACCCGGGTCGGCAGGGCCCACAGGTTGTTGAACCCCGCCGCGTCCTTCTGGTCGTACACGCCGTCTTCGCCGAACGTCGCGAGGTCGTGCCTGTAGAGCGAGTACGGGGAGGACCGCGAGATCGCGAGGGCGAACCCCTTGAAGAGCTTCACCCGCACGGTTCCCGTGACCCACCGGTGCGACGTCGCGAGGAACGCGTCGAACGCCTCGCGCAGCGGGGAGTGCCAGAGCCCGTAGTAGACGAGCTCCGCGTAACGCGTCGTGATGGTTTCGCGGAAGTGGTGCGTCTCCCGCTCGAGGGTCAGCGACTCGAGGTCGCGCAGCGCCGCCGTGAGGACCGTCCCGGCGGGCGTCTCGTAGACGCCCCGGCTCTTCATTCCGACCAGCCGGTTCTCGACGAGGTCGATCCGGCCCACCCCGTGCGCGCCGGCGAGCGCGTTCAGCGAGGCGACGAGCTCGGCGGGGGAGAGGCGGTTGCCGTTCAGCGCCACCGGCACTCCGCGCTCGAAACCGATTTCGACGAACGCCGGTTCACCCGGCGCCTGCGCGGGGTCGCGGGTCAGCTGGTACATGTCCTCGGAGGCCTCGACCGCAGGATCTTCCAGGATGCCGCCCTCGTAGGATGTGTGCCAGAGGTTCTGGTCGATGGAGTACGGCTTCGCAGCGGTCACGGGGACGGGGATGCCGTGCCGCTCGGCGTAGGCGATCTCGTCCTCCCGCGACTTCAGCGTCCACTCGCGCCACGGCGCGATGATGGGGAGCTCCGGCGCGAGCGCGCGGTACGTCAACTCGAAGCGGACCTGGTCGTTGCCCTTTCCGGTGCAGCCGTGCGCGAGCGCGTCGCAGCCGGTCTCCTTCGCCACCTCGACCTGCACGCGTGCGATGAGCGGCCGCGCGAGAGCGGTCCCGAGGAGGTATCGCCCCTCGTACACGGCGCCGGCGCGGAGCGCGGGGAAGACGTAGTCGGAGATGAATGTCTCGCGAACGTCCACGACCCGGCACTCGATGGCGCCGCTCGCGAGCGCTTTCCTCTGGACGGCCTCGAAGTCCTCGACCTGTCCGACATTCACGACGACCGCGACCACCTGGCAGTCGTAGGTTTCCCGCAGCCACGGGATGATGACGGAGGTGTCGAGCCCCCCGGAGTACGCGAGCGCGACCTTTCGAACTTTCACGCCATTACCCTTTCTTTTTCGGTATCGGCTTCCAAAGTCACGGCCTCGAGCGCCGAGTCGAGGACCCCGAGGGCGGCGTCCACCTCGGCCTCGGTAACGACGAGCGGGGGAGCGAAGCGCAGCGTCTTCGGACGGACGGCATTGACGAGAAGGCCGCGTGCCCGGCACGCGTCCACGACCGGAGCGGCGTCGACGGCCAGGTCCGCTCCCACGAGCAGGCCCGCCGCGCGGATCTCGCCGAGGATCGCGTGTTTCTCGCGCAGCGCCTCGAGGCCCGCCACGAGCTGACCCCCGCGCGCCGCGGCGTTCTCGATCAGGCCCTCGCGCTCGATCACGTCCAGGACCGCGCAAATCGCGGCGGAAGCGAGCGCGTTGCCTCCGAATGTGGACCCGTGGTCACCCGGGACGAAGTGGGACGCGGCGTCTTCCGTCGCGAGGGTCACGCCCGCGGGCACGCCTCCGGCGACGCCCTTCGCCAGTGTGACGACGTCCGGACGGATGCCGGCGTGCTGGTACGCGAACATTTTCCCGGTCCGGCCGACGCCGGTCTGGACTTCGTCCAGCATCAGCAGGAGACCCGTCTCGTCGCAGAGCGCGCGAAGACCCGCGAGGTACCCGGCCGAGGGGACGAGAACGCCGCCCTCTCCCTGGATCGGCTCGACGAGGATTGCGGCGGTGGCCGGCCCGATCGCGCGTCTCATCGCCGGGACGTCGTCGAAGGGGACGAAGCGGAATCCCGCGGGCATGGGCTCGAAACCTTCCTGGTAGCGCGGATTTCCGGTCGCGGCCACGGTGGCAAGAGTCCGGCCGTGGAAGGAGTGGTCCGCGACCAGGATTTCGTGGCACTGCGATCCCTTGACGGCTTTGCCGCGCTTGCGGGCCAGCTTGATGGCGGCCTCGTTGGCCTCCGCGCCGCTGTTGCAGAAGAACGCGCGGTCGAGGCCGCTCGAGGTCACGAGCCGCCGCGCCGCCTCGACCTGCTCCGGGATCTGGTACAGGTTCGACACGTGGACGTAGCGCGCCGCCTGCTCCGACACGGCACGGACGAGGGCCGGGTGCGCGTGCCCCAGGCTCGAGACCGCGATCCCCCCGATGAAGTCGAGATACTCCCGGCCCTCGAGGTCGAAGAGCCGGGTTCCCTTCCCATGCTTGAAGGCGACGGGCGCGCGCTTGTAGTTGCGGAAGAGCACGCGGTCCGCTTCCTCCACGGCCGAGCGGGTCTCGACGAGCGGGCCGTCCGCGCTCATGCGGACGACGCGAGAGCCAGCGGCTCGGGAGCGGCGGGATGGATCATGGTTCCGATCCCGGACCGGGTGAAGAGCTCCAGGAGGAGCGAGTGCGGGGTCTCCGCTCCCACGATGTGCGCCGACGGAACGCCCCCCGCGACCGCGAACAGCGCCGCCTCGACCTTGGGGAGCATGCCGCTCGAGACCACGCCCCCCGTGACGAGGACGCGGGCTTCGTCGGGGGACAGCTCGGAGAGGAGCTCGCGGCCGCCGTCGATCTCCCGGTAGATTCCGGGAACGTCCGTCAGCAGAACGAGCTTGTCGGCGCCCACCGCCACCGCGAGCGCGGCCGCGGCCGTGTCCGCGTTGACGTTGTAGGCATGTCCGTCCGAGCCGACGCCCAGGGACGCGACGACCGGAAGAAAGCCCTCCTGCAGAAGGACCTCGACGATCCGCGGCTCGACCCGTTCGATTTCGCCGACGAACCCCAGCTCCGAGGCGCGCTCGTGCGGCCGGGCGTGAATCACGCGGGCGTCCTTCCCGGAGACGCCGACCGCGCGCCCGCCGGCGTGCGCGATCAGGTTCACGAGCCTCTTGTTGACGGTGCCGCCCAGCACCCGCTCGACGACCTCCATGGCCGCGGAGTCCGTGACCCGCAACCCGTCGACGAAGCGCGAGGAGCCGCCCGTCTTTTCGATCTCCCGCGAGATCTCGGGTCCGCCCCCGTGGACGAGAATCGGGCGGACGCCCGCCTGCTGGAGGAGAACGAGGTCCTCCGGAATCGTGCCGGTGTCGGCGGAGTCGACCGCGCTGCCGCCGAACTTCACGACCACCGTCTTCCCGCGCCACGCCGCCACGTACTTCAACGCCTGGGCGAGGGACGAGCCGATGGCATCCGGGTTGGCGGAAAAACCGTTCCAGGTTCCACTCATGACGTGTAGCTCCCATTGATCCGCACGTACTCTTCGGAGAGATCCGACGTCCACGCGCGCGCTGAGCCGCTGCCGACGCCGAGCCGGATCCCGATCCTGACTTCCTTCTCTTCGAGGGCCGCGGCTGCGGCGTCCCACACGCCCGGCACGCCGAGCCCGCCGCGGACGATGGCGAGGTCTCCGAAGGAGACGTCGGTCGTTTCCTCGCTCATTTCCACTCCGGAGCGTCCGAGGGCCGCGAGAATCCGGCCCCAGTTCGGCTCCCCGCCGTGGAGCGCCGTCTTGACCAGGAGGGAGTTCGCGACGGTCATCGCGGCCTGGTGGGCCTCCGCGTCGGAGAGAGCGCCGTCCACCCGGATCTCGACCAGCTTCGTTGCGCCCTCGCCGTCGCGCACCACCATCTTCGCGAGCTCCGACGCGACGAGGGTGAGACCCGCCGTGAACCGGGTGAACGCCTCCCCGTTCGTGATCGGCGTTCCCCCGGCCTGCCCGTTCGCGAGCAGCAGGACGGTGTCGTTCGTGCTCGTGTCTCCGTCGACCGTGATCGAGTTGAACGAGCCGGCGACTGCGCGCTGGAGCGCGGCGCGGAGCACCGCCGGCGGAAGCGCCGCATCGGTCGTCAGGAAGCAGAGCGTGGTCGCCATGTTGGGATGGATCATTCCCGCCCCCTTGGCCATCCCGCCGATCGTCACGGTGACACCGTCGATCTCCATCCTGCACGCTGCCGTCTTCGGAAACTTGTCGGTCGTCCGGATCGCTTCCGCGGCCGCCGTCCCGTCGGGCTCGAGAGCCGCGGCGGCCAGCGGGATCCCGCGGCGAATGGCGTCCATGGGAAGGGGCACGCCGATCACGCCGGTGGAGGCGACGAGGACGAGCTCCGGGTCCAGCCCGAGAGCTCCGGCCGAAAGTTGCGCCATCTCGGTGGCGTCCGCCAATCCGGGCTCGCCCGTGCAGGCGTTCGCGTTGCCGCTGTTCACCACGATCGCCTGCGCGCGGCCGGCCGCCACCGCGCGGCGCGTGTATCGAACGGGCGCGGCCTGGACCCGGTTCGTCGTGAAGACGCCGGCCGCCGAGGCGGGCACGTCCGAGACGAGGAGGGCGAGATCCGGTCGCTCGCGCTTGATCCCGCAGTGAACCCCGGCGGCGCGGAAGCCCCGGGGCGAGGTCGCGTTTCCGGAGACGAGCGCAAGCGGTTCGATTTCGGTGAGCGTCAGGGTCATGAATTTCTCCTCTTCACGGGTAGATGCCGGCGGCCCACAGACCCTGGGTCTCGGGCAGTCCGAACATGAGGTTCATGTTCTGGATGGCCTGGCCCGCGGCGCCCTTGACCAGGTTGTCGATGGCGGAAACGGCGACGGCGAGGCCGCGCTCCGGGTCCACCCGGACGGCGACGTCGCAGAAGTTGGAGCCGAGCGTGGCCTTCGTCTGCGGAAGCTCCTCCTCGAGCACCCGCACGAACGGCTCGTTCCGGTAGGCGTCCCGGTAGATGCCGAGGAGCTCGTCCTCCGCGAGCGCGCCCGAGATCGGGGCGTAGCACGTCGCGAGGATTCCACGCGTCATGGGAGCGAGGTGGGGCGCGAAGTAGACCGGGACCGGAAATCCGGCCTCCGCGAACGTCTGCTCCATCTCCGGACCGTGGCGGTGTTTTCCCAGGTTGTAGGGCCGCATGTTTTCGTTGACCGCCGAGAAGTGGCTCTCGGCCGAGGGGTTCCGCCCGGCGCCGGAGACTCCCGATTTGGCGTCGACGATGAGCGGACCGGTCACGCGCCCGCTCGAAAGAAGCGGGAGGAGCGCGAGCGCCGCGGCCGTGGGGTAGCAGCCGGGGTTCGCGACGAGCCGCGCGGTCCGGAGCGCTTCACGGTTGACCTCGGTCAACCCGTAGACGGCCTCGCCCAGGAGTCCGGCGGCGCCATGGGCGGACCCGTACCAGCGGGCGTAGACGTCCGCGTCCTTGAGCCGGAAGTCGGCGCCGAGGTCGACGACCCGCGTCCCCGCCTCCAGCAGGATCGGCGCGGCTTGGATGGCGGCGCCGTGGGGGAGCGCGAGGAAGACGACGTCCGAGTCGCGCGCCATCTCGATCCAGCCCGCGCCGTTCAACGTGTGGTCACCGAAGCCCCGCAGGTTCGGGAACACGTCGGCGAGCGGCCGGCCCTGTTCCCGGAAGGCGGTCACGTGCGCCACGTCGACCGAAGGGTGGTGCGTCAGCCAGCGCACGAGCTCTCCGCCCGCGTACCCCGACGCTCCCGCCACGCTCGCCCGAAGCCTCTTCATCTGCATATTTATGCACAAAGGAGGATATAGATGCAAGAAGGATTCCGAATCCGCGGGGAAGGGCCTATTTCGAAGGGACCTGGCGCCCCCTTCCCGTTTCCCGTTTCCGGTTTCGGGTCAGCGAAAGGTGCCGGGCGAGAAGCCGTACACCCGCGACGGGGCGGGAAAGTCCTCTGGCGGGAAGAGGGTCTCCTGGATCGCGCGGATCCCGAGGACCCGGCCGTGCCACGCCAGGAACCCGGCGGCCCGCGCGGCCAGCACGCCGAGGCGACGAAAGCCGGTCGAATCCAGGTTCGCGGCGTTGCGCCGCACGGCGAGGATCCGGTCCACGGTCCGGGGGCCGAGCCCCGGCACGCGGAGGAGCGTCTCGCGGTCCGCGGTGGATGCCTCCACCGGGAATCGCTCGGGGTGGGCGAGAGCCCAGGAGAGCTTCGGGTCCCTCGCCAGCGGAAGGTTGCCCTCGCTCGAGTACACGAGCTCGCCCGGATCGAACGCGTAGTCCCGGAGGAGGTGGTCCGCCTGATAGAGGCGGTTTTCGCGCAGAAGAGGGGTCTCGACCGCGCCCTCCATCGGCGTGTCCTCGATCGGACGGAACGCCGCGAAGTGCGGGTGGTGAAGGGAACCCGCGCGCCAGAGGCCGTGACTGGTACTCAGGAAGTCTCGATCGGACTCCTTCCCGATTCCACCACGAACTGCGCGGTCGTACCCGCGGCGGTCGCCCGGCCGGGGGGCCGCGGATCTCCCTTGACCCTGCGGAGACCGAGCTTCCGGGCGTGGTCCCGGATCCGCGCGAGCAGCCCGAGCCCGCCCGCGTAGCTCTTCTCGGGCGCGACCCCGTCGAGCGTGGCCTGGCACGCGGCCTCCAGGTTGTAGGAGACGCGGTCGCACAGCTCGGCCAGGCGGTCGACCTGCTCCGGCTCCGCGCCCGAGACTGCCTTGGCGTGGAGGTATCCGGCGTAGCCCCGGCGAAGCCGGAGGATCTCGACCAGGTCGATCAGCCGGTCCATCGCGAAGCGCGGGTTCTTCGGAATCCCCGTGGTCACGAAAAGCCCGGAAACCCAGCCGCGGCCATACGCCGTGAGGAAGACCTCGGCGAGCGAGTCCGGGCCGAGCGAGTGGCGCGGGATCGTGCGCCCCGCCCGCATTGGGCAGTAGTCGCAGGAGAACGCGCACGCGTTCGTCAGCAGGATGCGGAAGAGCCGTGTCGGTCCGAAACCGCGGTTCGGCAGCGACCGGATGTTGATCGGATCGAGGGGCACGCGGGCCCGGAGCCCGGCGGCCAGGTCGGCCAGCGGGCCGTTCCCCTCTCGGTCCGAAAGCGCCTGCGACGTGAGGAGCCGGATCTTTTCCTCGGTCTCCATCGAGGCGTAAGTCTGGCGTAAATCGGCGGCCGAGTCAAGCTCCTTCGGGAAGGAGGGGAGGCACTCCCGCGGGGTGGATCGCCAGCGTCGCTTCCTCCCGGGCGAGCGCCCGCCTCAGGGTCTCCAGGTCGTCCTCGGTCGAGTCAACGAGGCCGGTGAAGGGAGCCTCCGCGAGCGCCTGCCGGAACGGCAGCCGGACGAGGCCGCCCTCCGCGAGCGCGTCCAGCAGCTCCTTCGTCCGGAACGCATCGAACCACCGGTGGAGGCGGTGCAGAACGGTCCGCGCGTCGCCCGGCTCCCGGATCGCCTCGCGCACCTCGGCGAACGCTCCCATTCCGGTGAGCGCTTCCTCGAGGAGGTCCGCCCGGAAGAACGGGTTTCCCTGCGGGAGCTCGGCCACGAGGGCGTCCGCGCCGCGGCGGGCGAGCGCATCCAGGACGCGGATCCACGCGGCGAGATGCGCAAACGCGAGAGGGTGCGGAAGAAGAAATGAGGCCTCGGCGCCGGGGCGGCGGACGAGGTCCGAGAGCGCCTTCCCCGTGGAGATCGGAACGCGCGTCGAGATCCGCCCGTCGAGGCCGATCGGCAGGCCGGCGAGCCGCTCGATGGCGCCGACGCGGGCGAGAGAGTTCAGGATCGTGACGTCCTCGAGCGCGTTCGTCTTCGGGAAGCCGCCGACCGCGGCGTAGGCCGAACCGGAGATCGCCAGGCACGAGCCGAGTCCCTCGTAGGCGTAGGGCGATCCGGCCCACGCGAGGCCGAGCGTTTTGTAGCGGAGCGAAATCTCGTAGAGCCGGCCGGCCGCGGCGAGCGCCTCGTCGTCGGAGAACAGGTGCTCGAACGCGTAAACCGCGGCGACGGTCGATGCGGGATCCAGCTCCTCGGCCTGGTCGAAATAGTCCGGGGGGAGAGACGCGTCGGCGTCGGTCGCGTGGATCCACGGAGACGAGAGTCGGCCCGCGGCGTGGAGCCGCAGCAGGAGGTCGCAGCCGATCTTGCGGGCGAGGCCCACGCCCTGGCCCGCCGGCATGTAGGACCCCGGAGCGGCGCGATCGATCAGCAGGAGGGCGCCGCGCGCATCGGGGACGAGACGTGCATCGGGGATCTCGGAAAGCATCTCCGCGGGTCCCCGCTCGGCGATTGCCGCCCGCACGGCCGCGTTCACCTCATGAACCTCGGCCGGGGAATCGCGCCGGGCATTCAACACGACGACGATCAGGACTTCGCCGCGCGACCCGGCCGGCACTGACGCCAGCGTCCCCGCGAGGCTTTCCCTTTCTCCGTACGCCGGGATCTCCACCGCGTGACCGAACGAGCCGGAGATCCGGTCCGCGAGCACGGCCTCCGGCTCCGCGGACTCCTCGAGGTAGCGAGCAATCGGATCCATCAGGGTGAGAAAGTCGCGGGGTCTGATCCCGAAGGGGTCAGATCTCGCCTCCGAATTTATCCGTCAGCCTCCGCTGACCGCGGGGAGGATGGCGATCTCGCAGCCGTCCGGGAGCCGGGTCGCGAGGCCGTCGCCGAAACGGACGCAGTCTCCGCCCACGAAGAGGTTGATGTGCGGCCGCACCTCGCCCTGCTCGTCCAGCACGCGTCGCGTAACGCCGGGATAGCGTACGCCGAGCTCCGCGAGCGCGTCGGCGAGCGTCGCGGGCGATCCCGCGAGCTCGACCTGCGCCTGCCCCTCGGAGAAGTCGCGCAGCGGGCCGGGGACGAAGAAGCGAACCGGCATCACGCCGCCTTCCTTCGCCGCAGGACGCCCCTTCTTCGAAACCGCGGGGGAGAGTCGAACGCGCACGGCGCGGACGCAGGTCACGGGCGGCAGGTCATCCGCCACGAGGGACCAGGTCTCGCCCTCGTCGCGGGAGCCGTACAGCCGGCCGTTGCGCGTGCCGAAGTACACCCCGCGGGGTCCTCCCCGTCGACCGACATCGCGTCGCGGAGCACCGTGTCGTAGCAGTCCTCCTGCGGCAGGCCTCGCGCGAGCGGTTTCCAGGAGCGCGCGGCGTCCCGCGTGCGATAGACACGAAGCTTTCCCTCCGGGCGGGCAGCGGAACTGATCCGCCTGGAGAGGGACGATGTAGGCGGTGTCGGGATCGTGCGGGTGAACGACCATCGGAAATCCGAAGTCCGACGGCACGCCGCGCGACGCCTCGCGCCACGAGTCGCCGCCGTCGTCCGAGCGGTAGAGGCCGAAGTGGTGCTGGAGGAAGAGCCGGTCGGGTTTCGACGGGTGGCGCGCCACCTTGTGGACGCACTGGCCGAACTCCGGGTCCTTCTCCTTGAGGAAGAACGCCTGGATCCCGCGGTTGCGCGCCTGCCACGTCTTTCCGCCGTCGTCCGTCCGGTAGACGCCGCCGGTCGAGGTCGCGATCGTCAAGCGATCGCGCCGATCCGGGTCCGTCAGGATGGTGTGGAGGCAGAGTCCTCCGCCCCCCGGCATCCATCGCGGCCGGTGCGGGTGATTCCACAGCCCCTCGTTCAGAGACCACGTCTCGCCGCCGTCCTGCGACTCGAACAGCGCGGAGGGTTCGACGCCGCAGAGGAGGCGGTCCGGCTGGTCGTCTAAGCCCGGCTCGATTTGCCAGATGTTCTTCAGCGCCACTCCGGCCGACTCCGGGAAAGCGATCCGCGGCGTCTCCGGCCGACTCCACTTCCGGCCGAAGTCGTCGCTCGCGCAGAGCTCCGCTCCGAAGTGCATGCTCGCGGGCGCCGCCCAGATGCGGTGCCGCCCGCTGCGCCCGTCGTAACCCATCGCGTAGACGGACCGGCCCGGGAAGTGAGGACCGGTCGCTTCCCAGCTCCGGCGGCTGCGGTCCGACCGCAGGAGGAACGCGCCCTTCATCGTGCCGACTAAGAGGAGCACGTCGCCGTCGCGAGCCGGAAGAGATTGGGCGCGGGTCATCGCGAAAAATCCGCGGCGAGGTTAGCATTCTCCGCCGGTCATGAAAACCGCCCTCTCCTCCCTGCTCCTCTCGGCCGTGATCGCGTCCGGCGCCGCGCGGGGAGAGGGCGCCGTCCCGCTCGCCGGAGACGTTCCGCGGGCCCGCGAGGTCTGGAAGACGTTCGAGACGTGGCTGGCGGCCTACGCCCGCGGAGATCGGAAGGGCGTGATGGCGATCTTCGATCCCGACGTGCGCTTCTCCTTCCAGGGCGCGAAGGATCAGGGCTACGCGGAGCTGGAGGCGTCGTACGCCGCCGACTTCCGGACCCGGAAGCCGGATGCGGCCTGGGTCCCGAACCTCGAAGAGGTCTATGCCGACGGGCGCCTGGCGATCGTGCGCGCGGTGTGGGAGTTGAAAGTCCGGTCGGCCGGCGGCGGAACCGAGACGCGGGAAAGGAACCGCAGCATGGACGTCCTCCGCCGCGATGGCCGAGGCGCCTGGAAGATCTTCCGGTCGATCAACTACCCGGAGAAGAAGTAGGCCCGAAAAAGCGCCGCGTTTTCCGCCGTGTCCGAGCGTTCTACCGGGTCCAGCGGGCGTAGAGGTCACCGACCTTCGACGCGAGGTCCGCGAGCGAGCCGTCGTTGACGAGCACGTCGTCCGCGCGCCGCCGCGCCTCGTCCGGCGGAATCTGCGCGGCCATCCGCCTCTGGGCGTCGTCGGGGTCGCCGCCCTTCCCCTCCCAGCGCCGGACCCTCTCCTCGTCCGGCGCCACGACGACGAGCACGCGGTCGTACCGCCCCTCCGTCGCGGCCTCCAGGAGCTGCGAGGCCTCCGCGACGGCGACGGCCGCGCCGGCCCTCTCCGCCCGCGCGAACCGGCTCTCGATCTCGGCTCCGACGAGGGGGTGGATCCTCGCTTCGAGCGCGTGCCGCTTCGACGGATCGGCGAAAACGAGCCGCGCGATCCGCGCCCGCTCGATCTTTCCGTCCGGCCCGACGACGTCGCCCCCGAAGAGCTCACGGGCCGCCGCCTCGCCGGCCCCGCCCGGCGCGTAGAGCTCCGCGACGATCTCGTCGGCGTCGAAGACATGCGCGCCGCGCTCCGCGAGGAGGGCCGCGACCGTCGACTTGCCGGAGGCGAGCCCCCCGGTCAATCCGATCCGCAGCAAACCTAGGGGGCCGGCCGGCGGACGACTTCTCCCGCTTTCATGACGAAGTCGATGCGGGATAGCACCCCCACGTCCTGGAGCGGATCGCCCGGAACCGCGACGAGGTCCGCCCACGCCCCCTTTTCGAGGACTCCGGCCCGGCCCGTCAGGCCTAGAAGCTCGGCCGCGACCGTCGTCGCGCTGCGGATCGCCTCGAGAGGCGACATTCCGAGACGGACCTCGTGCTCGAACTCCCGCGCCTGGTTGATCTCGGTCCACGGAAATCCTCCGGCGTCCGTCCCGAAGGCGATCTTCACACCGGCCTTCCGGCAGTTCTGGAACGAGCGGGCCTGCGACTTGGGGATCTCCGCCCAGATGGGTCGGCCCTCTTTTGCCCGGGGCTCGGCGACGTAGGCCGTCACGGTCAACGTAGGGGAGAGGAAGATTCCTTTTCTCGCCATCTCGCGCGCGAGCTCGGGTCGGATCGAGGTGCCGTGCTCGATGGAATCGACTCCGGCGTCGACCGCCATCCGGGTCCCGGTGTCGGAGGTCGCGTGCGCGGCGACCTTTGCTCCGCGGCCGTGCGCTTCGGACACGACCGCCGCGAGCTCCTCCTTCGTCCAGTTCGCGGGAGAGTCGATGTAGCCGTCCGCGGTGGTGCGCAGTCCGCCCGTGTTCAAGTAGACCTTCACCCAGTCCGTGCCGTAAGAGAGCTGCTCGCGGGCTGCGCGCCGGCATCCGTCCGCTCCGTCGCAGGTCTGAACTCCGGTGGGGAGCTTCCAGTCCGGCCGGAAGTGCAGGAGCGGGTACGTCCCGGTCGTCGACAGCGCCGGCCCTGCCACCTGGAGGCGCGGCCCCGGTATAACGCCTTCGTTGACGGCGTCCTTGAGCGCCACGTCGTCGTATCCCGCACCCTCCGTCTCGAGGTCGCGCAGGGTGGTGAAACCGTGCTCGAGTGCGATCTTCAGCGCCCGCACGGCCCGCGCGACGCGGTGCGCCGGGTACTCCTTCAGGATCTGGTGCTCGTACTCGGCCTGGGTCGCGTCCCCCTGGAGGAGGACGTGCGTATGGGTGTCGATCAGGCCGGGGAGGAGCGTCCGGTTGCCGAGATCCACGACCTGCGCCCCCGGCGGCACTTCCGCCCCCACCGACTCGATCGCGCCTCCGCGGACGACGACAACCGGCCGGTCGACGTACCTCCCCGAACGGACGTCCAAGAGTCGAGCCGCCCGAACCGCGATGAGCGGGGCGTCGGGGGTAGCCGCGGCGGCCGAAGAAAGGAGGCCCGTGGTCAGCGCGGCGAAAGCGAGCGCACGGTTCAAATTCGTGCGCGGATCTTATCGGAGGTCAGGACCCCTTGCCGTGCCGGAGGCCTCGCTCGTACCCGCGGCGGAACTCGTGCAGGCCGTGGTGCTCGGGATGGAGATGCCGGAGGTCCTTCGACGCGTCGTCGAACGAGCGGCCGCGGAACCGAGGCCTCATCGCGGTCTCGAAGCCCCGCCGGTAAGCGGGCTCCGCCGCGGAGAAGTCCGCGCCATCGCGCTCGTAGTCTTCCCTCTCGGCGTCGCGGATGCCGACCCACCAGCTCTCGCGCGCGGCGTCCAGGCTTTCGGCGCCCTCGGACGCGATCGCGCCGCGGGCCCTGTCGGCCTCCTCCTCCTCGACGAGCGCGAAGACGACCGAGTGGCCTCGCCTCAACGCGTCTTCATAGAGATAGAGCTCGTCCTTCGGGAGGCCGTGGGAAAGCTTGTCCTCCAGATGGCCGCCCGCGATCGCGCCGCCCACCACCCCTCCGGCGCCGAAGAGCGCCATCGCGAGCGCGCCGGTCGCGACGACGGGCCCCACACCCGGGATGAGAAGGCTGGCCGCCGCGGCCCCGAGACCCATGCCCGCCGCGCCGCCGACCACGCCGCCAACTGCCTTACCCATCCCGGACCCCTCGGTCTCGGTCGTCGCCACGCGGGAGTGAATGTCTTTTTCCGAGCTGCCCGGCGTCAGAACGCTCACATTTTCGCGAGAGGCGCCCGCGCCGACCACGGCGTCGGCCGCGCGTCGGGCGGATTCTGCGGAACGGAAGATACCGACGACGGTCTCCATGGCGCCCTAACCGTCCGCCTCGGCGGGCTCCCAGGGGTCGAGCGTCCGCGGCTCACTCTCGATCGACCCGGCGCGGCTTCGCACCTCTTCGGAGGTCTCGTAAACCTCGAGCCGGTTCTCCACGTCCTCGACGCCGGCAACGCCGCGGACTGCCGAAAGCAGGTCGTCGACCTCGTCCGCCCGGACGGCGCCCGAGAGAACGACCGTTCCCGCCAACGCCCCGACCTCGATCGACGAGGGGCGTGCAACGACGCGCCCGAGCTCGGCGCGCACGCGCTCCTCGAGGACCTGGTCGTTCGTCTCCCCGCTCTTCGTCAGCGACCCGATCTCCGCGGCCACGCCGCGTGCCCGATTCGCCACGTCGCGGGATCGCGCCGCCAGGCGGCTGCCCGCGCGGTTCGCGCCGGAAAGGGCCTTGTCGCGCACGGTCGCGCGGCGTTTTTTTCCGCGCTCCGGATCGAGGACGTACATGAGCGCCGCGCCGAGGCCCAGTCCGCCGACCAGGATGCCCAGCGTGCGAATCACCGAGTCACCCGAATGGTGAAAAAGCTTCATCGGAAACCTCCAGTCCGCCTGTGTGAGCCTTGAAGAATCGAGCAAGAAGCAGGCCAGAGAGAAAGAGCGGCGCACCGAGGGGGTCGGTGCGCCGCTCGAGAATTCGGGTGTCGGGAGGGGCTAGCTGCGCCCGTGGATCCGCATGCTGACGAGCTCGTCCACCGTGACCTGGGGATCGCGCGACTTCACCTTCCGGGCGAAGTCGGTCGTCACGCCGTGAATCCTCATCGACACGAGGTCGTCGACGGACGCGTCGCGGAACCCGAGGTCCCGGATCTGCCGGACGAACTCGGTCGTCACTCCATGAATGCGCATCGACACGACGTCGTCGGCCGAGAGGTTCGAGTATCCAAACCCCCGAAGCTCCCGGACGAACTCGGGCGTCACCCCGTGGATCCGCATGGAGACCGAGTCTTCCGGGGAGAGCTTGTCGTAACCGGCCGCGCGCATCTCGCCGATGAACTCGGGAGAGGCGCCGTGGATGCGCATCGAGACCAGGTCGTCGGAGGAAAGCTTCTCGTACCCGAGGGAGCGAAGCTTCCGGATGAACTGCGGGGAGGCGCCGTGGATGCGCATCGCCACGAGGTCGTCGGGCGGCAGGTGTGAATATCCGAGGCCCGCGAGCTCCCGGACGAACTCGGGCGTGGCGCCGTGGATCCTCATCGCGACCAGGTCGTCGAAGGGGAGCCGGGAGTAACCCGCCTCCGCGAGGCCGTTGATGAACGCCCGGCCGATGTCGTGGATCGCCATCGTGTAGAGCTTTTCGTCGTCGAGCGAGGAGTAGCCGAGCTTCCCCATTTCCCGGGCGAATCCGGCGTCGGGGTTGAACGCGAACCGTCCCGCCCCGCCGGAGGAGTCGAGCTGCCCTTCGAAGGTCACCGTGCCCGCGTCGCGGACGAGCTCGAAGCGCGCGGGCGCCGAAGTCGCGGCGCTCGGCCGTGCGAGGCCCCGGAACGCCGACGTCGGGTAGGAGGAGGAGTTCTCGTGACGTCCGTGCGTCGAGGACCGCTTCGTCGTCAGCTGAACCTGGTCTTCGCCCCGTTCGAACTCGAGGATCCAGCGGCCGTCGATCGCGGCGTCGGCCCGGCGCGGAGATGCCAGCGCGAGCGCCACTCCCGCCAGGACGAGGAGGGCGCGATGCGGTCCGACTTTGCGGTCATTCATCGTCGTCATCGTTGTCATCCTTTCCACACACGATCCGGTCCACGACCTCCTCCAGCGGCAGGAGTCGCCCGGCGCGGGCGTTCGCCTGCCGGATGCTTTCGAGCGAAATCCCGTGAATCCGGAGCGCGACGAGGTCCTCCCCCGATGGATTCGTATATCCGAGAGACCGGACTTTCCCGACCAGGTCCGGCGTGACTCCATGGATCCGGAAGGCCACCGCGTCCTCCTCCGAGACGTCCTTCAGCCCCTGGGCCCGCAGCTCCCGGAGGAACTCCGCCGTGACGCCGTGGATGCGAAAGGAGGTGAGGTCGTCCAGCGAAGCCGCTTTCATCCCGGCGGAGCGAACCTCCGCGGCGAACTCCGGCGACACTCCGTGGATGCGGGCGGACACGAGGTCCTCGAGCGAGGGGTGCGGCTGGCCGAGGCGCCCCCAGCCCGCCGCGTCCTGCGCCGTGACGCCGTGAATCCGGGCGGAGATCGCATCCTCCGCGGAAATATCCGCGAACCCGGCGGCGCGAAGCGCTTCCACGTACGTCCCGTCGACGCCGTGGATCTTCAGCGACACTGCATCGTCCGGTGAAATCCGGCCGAGTCCGAGGGCGGAGAGCCGGCGGACGGATTCGGCGCCGACGCCGTGAATCTTGAACGAGACGTGATCCTCCAGCGGCTGCTTCCCGAAGACCCGGTTCATCTCCGCGATGTCCTCGACCCTGACTCCGTGGATCCGGAGGGACACGAGGTCGTCCGGGTCCGCGCTCTCGTAGCCGAGCGCCTTCACGGCCCGGATGAACTCCGGCGTGACGCCGTGAATCCGAAACGCCTGCAGGTCGTCGGAGGAAGCGTCCTCGCCCGACTCGTCGTCCGCCGGTGCCGCCGTGTCATCGGAATCCGTGTCGGAATCGGACGGCGTCGGAGTGTCGGCGGAGGATCGAGGGGGGGAGGGAGAGGCCGCCAGCCGGGCGAGCGGGCGCGGAGCGGTGACCACGACGTCCGCGAACGCCCGGACGAGAGGCGCCTCGGTCGCTCCGCCCGACCCCCCCGGATCGTCCCAGCCATCCGGGCTTCCGACGCGCGACGCCGCGCCGATCACGAAGACCATCGCCAGCGCGAGCGCTCCGGAAACCCACCCGGACGCGGGTGCGGACGGTGGCGCCTCCGAGAGCAGGCGGAGAACGCGCTTCCAGAGATTTCCGCCGCCAGCCGCGACCGCGAGGCGGGGAGCCGCGCCGCGCATCTCTTCGAGACGGACGAGGGCGCGGGCGTAGGAGCGCGCGTCTCCGGTCGCCGCGATCGCGAGGTCGTCGCAGCACTGCTCGCGTTCGGCGCGGATGCGGGAAGACACCCACCACACCGCGGGGTGGTAGAAGAGAAGGGTCTCCGCCGCCGTCTGAATGAGGTTGACGAGGTAGTCGTGGCGGCGCACGTGCGCGAGCTCGTGGGCGATCAACGCCTCGAGGCCGCGGGTCGGCAGTCCCGTGAACACGCTCGCGGGAAGAAGGATCACCGGCCGGAACGCGCCGATGGCCGTGGGGACTTTCACCACCGCGGACTGCAGGAGGCGGACGGGCCGGGTCACGACGAGCCGCGCCGCCAGACGTTGCAGCATCTCCTGCCACTCCGGCTCGGCCGGTTGCGCGCCGCGCCGCGTCAGGCGGTTTGCGGCCCGCAGGCCGCCGAGGAACCGGACGGACAGAATGAGCACGCCCGCGAACCACAGCAGAAGAGCGCCCGGCCGGAACGCCTCGACGCGGCTGCGGAGAGTCTCGGGCAGGAACCCGTCCGCGACGCCGTCGGGCACCGAAATGGCGGGGATCGGAGTTCCGCCGTACAGGACCGCGGACCGGGCCGCCGCGCCCCCGGAGGCGCGGGCTCCGCGGACGGCGATCGACCAGGCCGTGGCCGCGGGCAGCGCGAGCATCGTGACGAGCGCGCCGCAGGCGACGGCGTAGCGGACCGCGGGCGTGCGCCGCGCGAGCGCGACGCCCAGAGCCGCGAGCACCGCGGCGACCAGCGTGCCCTGCCAGAGGAAGTGGAAGAGCGCCCACCCCAGACCCGTGAAGAAGTCTCCGGAGAACCAGGCTGCTGCGGTCACTCTTTTCCTCCTTCGATTTCGTTCAGAAGCTCCCGGATCCGGTCGAGCTCCTCCGGCGACGCCCGCCGGGAGGACAGCGCTCGCATCACGAGGCGCGAGGAGGAACCGCCGAAGGCCCGGTCGAGCAGGTCTCCCACGATCTGCGTTTCCGTTTTTTCGCGCGGGAGCTTCGGCGCGTACACGTGCGCGCGCTCCCTCACGTCCCGGCGGACCAGGCCCTTCTCGGTCATGATCTGGAGGAGCTTCAGCACGGTGGTGTATCCGGTGGGCCGGCGGGCGTCCAGCGCCTGCTGAACGTCGCGCACCGTCGCGGGGCCGACGTCCCAGAGGACCGCCAGGATCTCCAGCTCGGACTGCGTGGGGCGGGGCGGCTCTCGGGTCATCGTCTTCGGATACGCAAACGTAATACGAAGGTTTTCGTAACGGAAGGAGATTTTTTGAGATGTCGGGACGCGGACGGGCTCGCCGAATAAAATTAGGTTTTTAGGCTCTCGCGCCGAATTATTTCTGCCGCAGCAGAAAGTCGAGGCGGTCCCCGATCTCGAATTCGGCCGGCGGCTCGCCCCTCTGGAAGACGCGTGCCCGCGAGATCCCGGTGAGCGTGACGCTGCCCCCCTCGACTCGCAGGATCGCGCCCTCGCGCAGGCCGACGACCGCCTCCTCGTTCTCCTCGTGGAACTGCGCGATGCGCTCCTCCCGCGTCTCTCCCTTGTGAGTCGACGTGGGGTCGGGGTCGAGGTAGTGGGGGTTCAGGCAGAACGGCACGATTCCCAGGGCGGACAGGGTGGGCGGCTCGACGATCGGCATGTCGTTGGTGGAACGGATGGTCGCGCCGGCGACGTTCGAGCCAGCGCTCGAGCCGACGTACGGCAGTCCCTCCCGGACCCGGCGGCGCAGCGGAACGAGGAGGTCGAGGTCATACATTTTCTTGAGAAGCCGAAACGTGTTGCCGCCCCCCACGAACACGGCCTCCGCGTTTTCGACGGCGCGGACCGGGTCCGGAGCGTCGTGCGCCGAATCGACCTCGAAGTCCATTCGGCCGAAGCGCTCCCGGACCTTCGCCGCGTAGCCGTCTAAGTCCCGGAGGGCCCAGGGAAGGAAGAGGACCCGCCGAACCGGCCCCAGGAAGCCCCGGATCTCCGGCTCGGCGTGGTCGAGGTATCCGGTCCCGTGGACGTTCGAGCTGCTGATGAGCAGGATGCGCATGCCCACCGCAACGCCGAGGCCGCGCCGGATTGTTTCGCCTAGGTTCCCGGAATCTTGCCGATGAGCGACTTGACCTCCTTGGACGTCGGCTGCGCCTCGCACGTGCACAGAGTTTTCTTGAAGTTCGCCGGACACGCCTTGTTCCCCTGGACGGGAGAGAACGTCGGACAGTCGGTCACGAGGATGGGCCGCTGCATGGGGAGAGTTCCGTCGGCGTCGGCCTGGTACGCGACCTTCGGACCGGTCCAGTTCGGGTAACAGGACACGCCGTCGTCCCGCCAGGCCAGAGGGCACGGCTTGCCGATGAAGCCGGGCACCGTGATCTCGTAGCCGACCGGGACGTCGTAGCAGAGTCCCGCGTAGAACTGCTCACCCGGCTTGCAGCGCGAGTCCCACGGCCTCCGGAGGGCGCCGCCGATGCCTCCTGCGCCCACGAACGTGAAGCGGTCGTGCTCGGCGTTCAGGGTCATCACGCCCGACTGTGCCCCGGCGAACGCGAACGTTCGGCCCAGGGGGTCAATTAACCGGACGGTGCCGCTCCCGAGGGGCGACGTCACGCTTCCGTCGTTCTTGATAACGAACTTCTGGGACTGGTCGTCCTTCCACGCCCAGACTCCCGCGAGCGAGGAGAGGTTGACGGCGTCGTCGGCGTCCGCAAGGAATGCGCAGTCCGACGTCGCGGCGGAGTTGGCCTTCACGCCGATAGCCAGCGGGATGAGGTCGTAGGCGGTGGTGAAGACGTGGACCTCGCCCAGGATTTTGCCGGAGCCCGCGACCTTCACGTTGATGTTGCACTTCTGCCCGGGCTGAAGCGTTTTGCCGGCGCAGTCGGCGTCCGGGATGATCGAGCAACCCGAGAACGGGGACGAGGTGACCTCCGTAATCGTGGTCGGGTTCTGCACCGTGAGCTCGATCGTGCGCACGTCTCCCGCCGACGCCGGGCCCGGCCCGAAGTCGACCTCCTCGACGTTCGAGGCCAGGTCTTCGATCGAGCACGAGCCGTACTTGGCGAAGCTGTAGATCATCGAGGAGAAACCCGATACGTCGAGCATCAGCAGGTTGGTGTAGTCGAACTGACCCTCCGCCTTCAGCGTTCCCATCTCCCTGGCCAGGACGTTCGCCGCGTGGATACTCGTCCCCTTTTTTGCCGCAATCGATCCGACCTGGTACACCCTCGAGGCGACGTTCCGAGGATTCTTCCTGTACGTATTCAGGAACGTCTTCGCGAAGGCCTTCGCGTAGGGCTTGGCGGCGGACTTCATTGCCGAGCTCAGAGATGACTTGAAGCCACCCTGCACCGCGACTTTCGCGGCCGCTTTGGCGCCCGCCTTCGCCGCCGCCTTCCCCGCGGCAAGCACGCCGGGACCCCCGAACGGAAACGAGAGAACGAACGCCGCGAAGCTGACCGTCTCGAGCGTCATCTCGGTGACCGCGGCGGCGCACGCCGCTTCGTTGACGGCGCAGCCGGCGCCGCAGGCGAACGGAAAGTCCGTCGGGCATTTGCCCCAGCAGAGCGGCCCGACGCCGTCGAAGTCGCGCGGGCACCCTTCGTAGCAGAGACCCGCGTCGTACGAGAGGCCCGCGCCGCAGTTCGGGACGGCTCCGCCCCCGCGGGTCGACGTCTTTTTCGTGCAGGAGACGCCCATGTCGGCCATCCCCGAGGGGCAATCCGGTGAGCAGATGCAGCAGCCGACCTTGTGGAAGTTCGCCTTGCACTTCGGGTAGTAGATCGCGCCGTCTTTCTCGCAGTTGCCGGCTCCGTGGTCCGACTCGCACCGGGACTTCATGCCCGAATCGTCCAGCGAGTCGCCGAACTTCCAGGGATACCCGCCGCCGCGCCCGTAGGGCTCGGGCTTCGCGCAGAAGGCTCCGTCGTCCCGCCACCCGTCCGGACAGCTCTGCCAGCACACCGGACCGACTCCCTTGTAACCGGCCGGGCACTTCGCGTAACAGAGTCCGGCGTCCTTGTCGTATCCGCTCGCGCACTGCCCGGGAACCGTGCCGACCCCGCGGCCGAACGTCTTCTTCCAGCAGAGCTGTCCCTCGTCGCCCATCGGCGGGGGCGCGGTGTCGGCCACGGCCGGCGGTGCCCCCGGCGTTGGCGCCGCCGGCGCGGGGGTGCGAACCCGGGTCGGAGGAGGCGTGCGACCTTCCATCCAGTCCAGGGGAGGTCGTGTCCGTCTCGGCGCTGTCTGGCCGAAAGCGCCGCCGGTGATCGCGAGACCGACGAGGAGGGTCAGAGCTGTTGCGTGGCGAACCCGTCGTGAATGCATGTTCACTCCTTACGCTGTCAGAAAGCGTGCGCCGGAGAGACGCGGGCCTTGGACGGAGAGTTCCGGTCGTTCGAGCAAGAGGTTGCAGCAGATGCTATCCGAGGGAGCGGACCCGGAGAATCTCGACCTACGTCGCGTACGACGTTCCGAAGGAAAGGCGGCTGGACCGCCTAGGTTCCCGGAATCTTGCCGATGAGCGACTTGACCTCCTTGGACGTCGGTTGCGCTTCACAGGTGCACGCCGTCGGTCCCTTGAAGTTGGGCGGGCACTTCTGTCCCTTGACCTGAGAGTAGTTCGCGCAGTCCGTCACCAGGATCGGGCGCTGCATCGCCTCGGACCCGTTGGGGTCCGCCTGGTACGGGACCTTCACTCCGGTCCAGATCGGATAACAGGACACGCCGTCGTCCCGCCATCCGGAAGGGCATGGCTTGCCGATGAAGCCGGGCACCGTGATCTCGTAGCCGACCGGCACGTCGTAGCAAAGGCCGGCGTAGAACTGCTCACCCGGCTTGCAGCGTGAGTCCCAGGGCCGCCGGACGGCGCTCGTTCCGCCATTGGGTCCGGAGACGAAGCTGAATCGGTCGTGCTCGGCGTTCAGGGTGATCACGGCTGGCTGTGCGCCGGCGGCGAACGCGAATGTTCGCGCCACGGGGTCGATGACCCGGATGGTGCCGCTTCCGAGGGGCGACGTCACGCTCCCGTCGTTCCGGATGACGAACTTCTGACTCTGGTCGTCCTTCCACGCCCACACTCCGGCCAGCGAGGAGAGGTTCACCGCGTCGTCCGCGTCCGGAAGGAAAGCGCAGTCCGACGTCGCCGCACTGTTCGCCTTGACCCCGATCGCGAAGGGGATGGTGTCGTACGCGGTCGTGAAGACGTGGACCTCGCCGATGATCTTTCCGCTCCCGGCGACCTTCACGTTGACGTTGCACTTCTGTCCGGGCTGGAGGGTCTTGCCCGCGCAGTCGGAGTTCGGGACGATCGAGCAGCCCTGGAAGGGCGACGACGTGATCTCGGTGATCGTCGTCGGGTTCTGAACGGTCAGCTCGATCGTGCGCACGTCGTTCGCGGTAACCGGTCCGGGTCCGAAGTCCACCACCGAGACGTTCGCGGCGAGGTCCTCGACCGAGCAGGACCCGTACTTCGCGAAGCTGTAGATCATGGACGCGAAACCGGTCGGGTCGAGCGACAGCAGCAGCGAGTAGTCGAACTGACCCTCCGTTTTCAGGGTGCCCATCTCTCTCGCCGAGGCGTTCGCCGCGGCGAGACTCGTCCCCTTCTTTCCGGCGATGCCCGCAACCGACCAGATGTTCGAGGCGAGATTCCGGGGATCCGTAAACTGTTTCTTCAGATAGGTCTTCATGGCGGCCCTGGCGAACGCCTTGGCGTTCGTCTTGACTGCCGTCTTGACTCCCGTGAGCGTCGCCTTGAATCCACCCTTCACCGCGGTCCTGGTCGCTACCTGGACTCCGGTCTTGGCGGCGGCCACGGCGCCCGGCCCGCCCACGAAGAACGAGAGCATGCTCGCCGCCGCGCTGACCGTTTCCACCGTCATTTCCGTGACCGCGGCCGCGCACGCCGCCTCGTTCACCGCGCAGCCCGCTCCGCAGGCGAACGGGTAGTCCGACGGGCACTTGCCCCAGCAGATCGGCCCGACTCCGTCGAAGTCGCGCGGGCACCCTTCGTAACAGAGACCCGCGTCGTATGAGAGACCCGAGCCGCAACCCGGGACGACGCCGACTCCGCGGGTATGCGAGGCCTTCTGGCATGACACGCCGATGTCGGTCGTGTTCGGGGGGCAGTCCGGCGAGCAGACGCAGCAGCCGACCTTGTGAAAGTTCGCTCTGCACTTCGGGTAGTAGATGGCGCCGTCCTTCTCGCAATTGCCGGCCCCGTGGTCGCGCTCGCAACGACCTCTCATCCCGTCGTCGTTCAACGCGTCGCCGAACTGCCAGGGGTATCCGGCGCCGCGGCCGTAGGAGTCCGGCTTGAAGCAGTAGGCGCCGTCGTCGCGGAAGCCCGAAGGACAGGTCGCCCAGCAGACCGGACCCAATCCCTTGTAGCCGGCCTTACAGGTCGAGTAGCAGAGCCCGGCGTCCTTGTCGTAGCCGCTCGAGCACTGCGTCGGCACGGTGCCGACTCCGCGTCCGAACGACTTCTTCCAGCAGAAATCCTGCGAGTCTTCGGCCGGGGCGGTTCCGGCCACGGCCGGCGGAGCGCCCGGGGCGGGCGCCGCGGCGCCGCCGGCTCGGCTGAAGACGGCGCCGGTATCGCGTATCACGTACAGCGCGCCGGACGGACCGGCGGCGACGCCCGAGCCGGCGGCATCGGCCGCGATCCACTGGCCGGCGGCCCAGCGTTGGATCTGGAAGCCTCCCGGAGCCGCCGTCGTCGAGACCAGGTACACCATGCCGTCGGGTCCGACCGCGATGTCCTTGCCGCTGCCCGGCAGGAGATCCCAGTTCGTCCTGTTCCAGCGCCAGACGTGGTTGGTGGCGTTGACGACCCAGACGTTCCCCGCCGGGTCGACCGCGATTCGAGTGGCGCCGCCCCCGATCGGGCGCCAGTTGCTGCCATCCCACTTGAATGGACCTCCGTTCACGTCGAGGACCCATACGTCGCCGTTCGCGCCGATCCCGATGTCGATCGCTTTCCCGGGCATCAGCTCGAAGCTGGAGCCGTTCCAGCGGTAGATCTCGTTTCCGTGGTTCACCACCCATGCGCGGCCGTTCGGATCCACCGCGATCCGCCAGGCCCCTCCCGGCATCTGCTGAAACGCGGAGCCGTCCCATCGATAGACGTTGTTGTCGGTCCCGATCATCCACACGACCCCGTTCGCGCCGACCGCGAGGTCTGCGGCGTTGCGGGCGCCGAAGGCGGTCCACGAAGTCTGAGCCAGCGCGGCGTGGCTGAACCCGAGAACGATCAGCGTCGTGAGAGCCCGACGCAGACGGACCCGTCGTGAATGCATGCTCACTCCTGGAAGCTGTGGGTAAGCCTGCGCCGGATCGGCGCGCGCTGCGGACGGAGGATTTCCGTTTTCGAGCAAGAGGTTGCCGGAATCCTATGGGAGGCCGCGGCTCCCCGGAATCCCGACTTAGGTCGGTTACGACGTCGGAGCCTCGGGGAATCCGCGGCGCATCTGTGCCGCGAGAACCGTGTTGCGGATCAGCATCGCCACGGTCAGCGGACCGACGCCTCCCGGGACCGGCGTGATCGCCGCGGCGACCCGCGAGACGTCGTCGTAATCCACGTCGCCCACCAGGACGCGGCCCTTCGCCGCGATTGCGTCGGCGACCCGCGGGGATCGCCGGAGGTTTTCGGGCGCCTCTTCGATCGACGTCAGCCGGTTGATCCCGACGTCCACCACCGTCGCCCCGGGCCGCACGAATTCGGCGGTGACGAATCCGGGCCGGCCGATCGCCGCGACCAGGATCTCGGCCTCCCGGCAGACCGCCGGCAGGTCGCGGGTGCGGGAGTGGCAGAGGGTGACCGTCGCGTTTCGCGCGGTCAGGAGCGCCGCGAGCGGCCGGCCGACGAGGTCGCTTCGCCCCAGGATCACGGCGCGCCGGCCGGCGAGACTCACGCCGTGGTGGTCGAGGAGCGCGATCACGCCGGCCGGGGTGCAGGGCACGAACCGGGGACGCCCCTGGTGGAGCCGGCCGACGTTGTCGGGGTGGAGACCGTCCACGTCCTTCGTCGGGTCGAGCGAGTCGATGACCCGCGCGCGGTCGTGTCCCGCCTCGAGCGGCATCTGCACCAGGACGCCGTCCACCCCGGGGTCTCGACTGGCGCGCCCGACGGCCTCGAGGAGTTCTTCGGGCATCGAACCCGAGGGGAGGCGAACTGTTTCCGCCCGGACGCCGGCCTCCTCCGCGGCCCGGGTCTTGGCCGCGACGTAGGTCTCCGAGGCGGGGTCCCCGCCCAGGAGAAGGACCGTCAGCGCGGGAGGGGGAGTGAGGGTGGCGGCCTCGCCGCGGATCTCCTCCCGGATGCTCTTTGCGAGGGCAGTCCCGTCGAGGACGATCACTCCGGCAACGGTATCAGGGAGGTTCGCCCCCGACCGGTCTGCCGCCTCGCCCTCGGGAGCGGGCCGCTGGAACCAGCCATTTGACACCCCCCACCCGCTTGCGTATTCTTACGCGCCCCCTGGAAGGGCTTTTTCCGTCCCCGACGCGCCGCCCACGGCCTCGCGCGTCCACGATTGAAAGATTTTTGCGGGGTTTTCATGGCCTCTGGTACACCCATGGTTTCCGTCAAGGATGTCCGGCATGACTGGTACGTCGTGGATGCGTCGAACCAGGTGCTCGGGCGCCTCGCCACGCGCATCGCCATGGTCCTCTCGGGCAAGCATCGCCCGGGTTACGTCCCGTACCTCGATACCGGCGACTTCGTGATCGTGACGAATGCCGCGAAGGTCCGCCTGACGGGGCGCAAGCTCGACGAGAAGATGTACCGCCGGCACTCCGGTTACCCCGGGGGCCTCAAGGAAGTCCGCGCGCGGGAGATGCAGACGCGGCACCCGGAGAGGCTGGTCGAGGCCGCCGTCCGCGGCATGCTCGGCAAGTCGCGCATGGGTCGCAAGCAGTTGAAGAAGCTCAAGGTCTACAGGGGGGCGGCGCATCCGCACGACGCGCAGAAGCCCCGGGCGCTGGCGCCGATCCGGCGCACGGCCGCCGCACGCACCACGGAGGCAAATTGACCGCCGAAGTCGTCCAGCACAAAGCCACGGGTCGCCGGAAAACGTCGATGGCGCGGGTCCGGCTGCTTCCGGGAACCGGCGCCATCACCATCAACAAGCGCCCCCTCGACGAGTACTTCCCCAACAACGTCCTCAAGATGATCATCAAGCAGCCCCTCCTTTCGGTGGACGCCGCGGAGAAGTTCGATATCCTCGTCCGAGTTGCGGGCGGCGGCGCCTCCGGCCAGGCCGGCGCGATCCGCCACGGAATCTCCCGCGCCCTGACGGAGTACAACGCGGAGCTTCGCGGGAAGTTGAAGAAAGAGGGTTTTCTGACGCGCGACCCCCGGATGAAGGAACGCAAGAAGTACGGCCAGCGCGGAGCGCGGGCACGCTTCCAGTTCAGCAAGCGATAAGGTCGATACGGCGCCGGCCGGGTCCGGCGGAAAGAGGAGGTGTTTCCTGGTCTCGATTTCGATGAAGGAGCTGCTCGAAGCGGGAGTCCACTTCGGGCATCAGACGAAGAGGTGGAACCCGAAGATGAAGAAGTTCATCTTCGGCAAGCGCAACGGCATCTACATCATCGACCTGCAGAAGACCCTGAAGCAGTTCAAGGACGCCGCGAAATTCGTGACGGAGCTCGCCTCCTCCGGGAAGAACCTCCTGTTCGTGGGGACGAAGCGGCAGGCTCAGGACGCGATCTACGAGGAAGCGAACCGCTGCGGGATGTTCTACGTGAACACCCGGTGGCTGGGCGGGACCCTCACGAATTTTTCGACCATCCGCAAGTCGATCCACCGCCTCAAAGAGATCGAGGGCGTGCTGGCGCAGGAAGACAATGAGAACCTGACGAAGAAGGAGCGCCTCCGGCTCGAGCGCGAGAAGGAAAAGCTCCAGAAGAATCTGACCGGCATCAAGGAGATGGACGAGCTGCCCGACGCGCTCTTCGTCATCGACCCGAAGCAGGAGTACATAGCGGTCAAGGAAGCGAACATCCTGGGCATCCCGGTCGTCGCGGTGGTGGACACCAACTGCGACCCGGACGTCATCGACCACGTGATCCCGGGCAACGACGACGCAATTCGCGCCATCCGGCTGTTTGCGTCGCGGGTCGCCGACGCCGTTCTCGAAGGGCTGCACGCCCACGAGGAACGGATGGCCGACGAAGCTCCGTCCTTGGAAGACCGCCCGAGAACTCCGGAGCTCTCCCAGACCGCCGTCGTCGCGGACGCGTCGTAAAGCAGTTCTCGGCAGGCCGGTTCTCAGCCCTCGGCTGAGAACTGTGCACTGAGAACTGAGAACTTTCAGAGGAACCATGGAAATCACGTCGAAACTCGTAGCGGATCTGCGCGCCGAAACCGGCGTGGGGATGATGGATTGCAAGCGGGCGCTCGTGGAGGCTTCCGGCGACTTCGAGGAAGCCAAGAAGATCCTCCGCAAGAAGGGGCTCGCGGCGGCCGCGCGCAAGGCGGACCGGGCCGCTTCCGAGGGCCTGGTTGTCGCGCGCGTCACGCCCAAGGCAGCCGTCCTTCTCGAGGTGAACTGCGAGACGGACTTCGTCGCGCGCACGTCCGACTTCCGGGACTTCACGGAGGCCCTGGCCGATCGGGTCGCGGCCCACGACGCCTTCGGGGAAACGCGGTTGGGGGATCCCGCCGCGCTGGAAGGGCTGCCTGCGAACGACCACACCACCGAGACCGTCGCGGACGCGGTGTCGCACCTCGTCGCGAAGCTCGGAGAGAAGGTCGCGATTCGTCGGTTCGCGCGGCTCGTTCACGGGGCGGGCGAGAAATTCGCCAGCTACATCCACGGCAACGGCCGGATCGGCGTTCTCGTCGGAATCCGCGGGGGAGACCTCGACCTCGGCAAGGACCTGGCGATGCACGTCGCGGCATCGGACCCCCGCTTCGCGGTGCGCTCCGAGGTGACGACCGAGATGCTGGACAACGAGCGGGACATTGCCCGCGCCCAGGCGGTCGGCGCGGGGAAGCCGGCCAACGTCGTGGATCGGATCGCCGAGGGAAAAGTCGAGAAGTTCTACCAGGAGACGGTCCTGACCGAGCAGGCGTTCGTCAAGGACCCGGAAAAGACGGTGGGACAGGTGGTCGTCGAGCGGGGCGGCAAGGAAGCCCTGGACCTGCGCTTCGTCCGCTTCAAGCTGGGAGAGTCGGCTGCCCGATCCGAAGCGGCTGCCGACGCGTAGACCGAACCAGCCCGGTCGGAGTTCCGGGATCGCGACTCGGAGATAATCGGACCAGATGCCTCCGCGCCCCGTTTACAACCGGGTCCTTCTCAAGCTCTCGGGCGAGGCGCTCATGGGGGAGCGCCCGTTCGGCATCGATCCCGACGTCGTCGCCCGGATCGCCGATGAGATCCGCGAGGTCCACGAGCTCGGCGTTCAGACCGCGGTCGTCGTCGGGGGCGGCAACATCATTCGCGGCATGGCCGCCGCGGCGCAGGGAATCGACCGCGTGGCCGGCGACCACATGGGCCTGCTCGCGACTGTGATCAACGGCCTCGCGCTGCAGGACGCCCTCGAGAAGCGGCACGTGTCCAACCGGCTGATGTCGGCGGTCGAGGTGCGCCAGATCGCGGAGCCGTTCATCCGCCGGCGCGCCGTCCGCCACCTGGAGAAGGGCCGGGTCGTCCTCTTTTCGGGAGGCACCGGCAACCCGTTTTTCACGACCGACTCCGCGGCGGCGCTCCGCGCCAACGAGATCAAGGCGGACGTCCTCTTGAAGGCCACGCGGGTCGACGGCGTCTACGACTCGAATCCGGAAGAGAATCCGGACGCCAAGTTCCTGCGCACGCTGACGTACCGCCAGGCGCTGCAGTCCGGCCTTCAGGTGATGGACGCCGCGGCCATCGCGCTGTGCATGGACAACGGCGTTCCCATCAAGGTCTTCAACCTCCGGGTCCGGGGGAACATCCTGCGCGTCGTCACCGGAGAGGACATCGGCTCCCTGGTGTCGGCAGAGAGCGAGGCGTCATGAGAGAGGAGCTGAAGGACATCGAGAAGAGGATGGGAGACGCGGTTCTCGCGTTGAAGGAGAAGTTCAAGACGCTGCGAACCGGCCGCGCGAACCTCGGTTTGCTCGACGGGCTCCTGGTGACCGCGTACGGCACCGAGGTCCCAATCAACCAGGTGGCGAACCTCTCCGTTCCGGATCCCACCCTGATCGTCGCCGCCCCCTGGGACGCGAAGATGGCGGGGGAGATCGAGCGAGCGATCCGGAAGTCGGACCTGGGGCTGAACCCCCAGTCGGACGGGAAGGTCGTCCGAATTCCGATACCGTCGCTGACCGAGGAGCGGCGTAAGGACCTCGCGAAGAAGGCGCACCACATGGCGGAGGAGGCGCGGATCGAGATCCGCCGTTTCCGCCACGAGGGCAACGACCGCCTGAAGAAGATGTTCCGGGACAAACTGATCTCGGAGGACGACGAGCGACGTGCGCTGGAGGAGAGCCAGAAGATCACGGACCGGAAGATCGGCGACGTCGACGAGGCGCTAAAGACCAAGGAGAAGGAGATCCTCGCGGTCTAGTGTCGGCGGGAGACACCAATGGCTCGCCTGCTCATCATCGCCGCCGCCGGGAGGGGGAGCCGCCTCGGACGCGACGAGCCGAAGGCGCTGGTCCCCCTGGCCGGACGCCCGTTGATCTCCTGGACGCTCGACGCGACCGGCACCGTGCCCTTCGAGCAACGGCGGGTCGCCGTGCCGCCGGGTCGTGAAAACCGGTTCGAGGCCGCGATCGGGGGGCGCGCGGGGATCGTCGCCGGCGGCGACAGCCGGGCCGCGTCGGTGCGCCGGGCGTTCGAGTCCCTGAACCCCGGACCGACGGACCTCGTGTGCATCCACGATGCGGCGCGGCCCTTCGTCACCACCGCCGAAATCCTCGCCGTGATGGAGGCCGCGGAATCGACGGGCGCGGCGATTGGCGCCACCCCGATCGTGGACACGTTGAAGAGAGTCGAGGGTCAGCGCGTCGTCGGCACGGTCGACCGGGACGGCCTCTTCGCGGCGGCCACGCCCCAGGCGTTCCGCGCGGAGCTGCTCGCGAGGGCCTTTGCGCTGGAAGAAGACGCGACGGACGAGGCCGCTCTCGTCGAGAGCCTCGGCGTGAACGTCGTGGTCGTTGCCGTGTCGCGGCTCTCCTTCAAGGTCACGACTCCCGAGGACCTGGAGCTCGCGGAAGCGCTGGTCCGGAGCCGGAAGCCGGAAGAGCGGAAGCGGAAACCGAAGTGAGGGTCGGCCTCGGTTTCGACGCGCATCCCTTCGGGGCGGAACGGCCCCTGATTCTCGGAGGCGTCGAGATCCCCCACGAGCCGGGCCTCGCCGGACACTCCGACGGCGACGTCCTCCTCCACGCCGTGGCGGACGCCCTCCTGGGCGCGTCGGGCCGCGGATCTCTCGGCGAGCACTTTCCGGAGGACTCCGAGGAGTGGCGGGGCGCCGACAGCTCCGTGCTCCTCCAGCGCGTCGCCCTCCTCGCGCGGGAGGCCGGCACCCGAGTGGGCAACGTGGACGCCGTCGTGATCGCGGAGGCTCCCCGGCTCTCCCCGCACGTTGCGGCCATCCGCGAGCGCCTGGCCGGGATCCTGGAAATCCAACCCGACCGGGTTTCCGTCCGGGGCACCAGCTCGAACGGGCTCGGCTTCGCCGGCCGCGGGGAGGGAATCGCGGCGTTCGCGGTCGTTCTCCTCGAGGACGCGTGATCCTCTCGAGACTTCACCCCATCGAGGAGGCGGTTCGCTCCCGCCCCCGGGAAATCGAGTGGGTACTGGTCGACGCCGGCCGGCGGGAACGTCGGATCGCGGAGCTGGCCCGCCTCTGTCGGGAGACGGGCGTTCCGCTCCGCCGGGGGGACCGCGCCGCCCTGGCCCGGCTCGCGGCGGACAACCAGGGGGCGATCGCCCGGGTGGCGGTCCGGGGCTATCTGCCGGAGGAGGAAGCATTTCAGGGAGAGGCCGGCAGCCGGTTTCTCCTGGTCTTGGACGGCGTGGAGGACCCCCAGAACCTGGGCGCCGTTCTCCGGGTCGCCGAAGGGGTCGGGGCGGCGGTCGCGGTTCCGGAGCGAGGATCGGCGCCGCTTTCCGAGGCGGTCTCGAGGAGCTCCGCCGGCGCCGTCGAAAGGGTGCGGGTGGTCCGGATCGGCAACGTCCGCCGCTTCCTGGAACGCCTCAAGGAGAACGGGTTCCGGGTGATCGGGCTCGAGTCGGCCGGGACGGATCTCTACCGCGTGGACCTGACCGGAGACCTGGCCCTGGTCCTGGGATCCGAGGGGAAGGGCATTCGCCGGCTCGTCCGGGAGGGGTGCGACGTGGTGGCCCGCCTGCCGATGCGGGGGGAGCTGGCCTCTTTGAACGTGGCGGCCGCGGCCGCCGCGGCGGCCTACGAGGCCGTCCGGCAGCGGGATTTCCCGGCCCCTCGGGACTTGAGGGGCGGGTCTGATCCCCGAAGGGGGTCGGATCCGCATTAGCCCTGTTGATTTAAGGGCTTGAAAGTCCCTCCGGCGCGGTGCTAGGATTCGCGGTTCGCGCTGTCGGGATGGGTCTGCTCTTTGAAGGCCGGCCGGAGAGCCGGAAGACGCTCGAGCTCTCCGAACGACTTCGTCGCCGGCGTAGCTCAATGGTAGAGCATCCGATTTGTAATCGGAAGGTTGCGGGTTCGAGTCCCATCGCCGGCTCCAGGATCCGGCCGAGACGGGCGGGGTAATCGGTGCTTCGGTTTCAATTCCTTGCAAGCTCGGGCAGGTGGCCGAGTGGTTAATGGCAGCAGACTGTAAATCTGCCGCGCTTCGCGCTACGGAGGTTCGAATCCTTCCCTGCCCACCATAAACGGGACACGGAACACGGGGACAACAAAACGCGGGAGTAACTCAGGGGTAGAGTCACAGCCTTCCAAGCTGTTGGTCGCGGGTTCGAATCCCGTCTCCCGCTCCATTTCGGGAGTCCGGGTTTGCAGCGCGCCCACGTAGCTCAGTCGGTAGAGCACGTCCTTGGTAAGGACGGGGTCACCAGTTCAACTCTGGTCGTGGGCTCCATAAATCGTTAGCGGGGAGTGAGAGATGGGTAAAGAGAAATTCGATCGCAGCAAGCCGCACGTGAACATCGGGACGATTGGTCACGTGGATCACGGGAAGACGACGTTGACGGCTGCGATCACGCTGGCGTTGTCGAAGAAGGGATTGGCGACGGCCAAGGCGTACGACCAGATCGACAACGCGCCGGAGGAGAAGGCGCGGGGTATCACGATCAACACGGCGCACGTGGAGTATTCGACGGAGAAGCGTCACTACGCGCACGTGGACTGTCCGGGCCACGCGGACTACGTCAAGAACATGATCACGGGTGCGGCTCAGATGGACGGGGCGATCCTGGTGGTATCGGCGGCCGACGGTCCGATGCCGCAGACGCGGGAGCACGTGCTCCTGGCGCGGCAGGTGGGAGTTCCGTACATCGTGGTGTTTCTGAACAAGACGGACATGGTGGACGACCCGGAGCTCTTGGAGTTGGTGGAGCTGGAGGTGCGGGAGCTCCTGACGTCCTACGGTTTTCCGGGTGAGGTAATTCCGGTGGTGAAGGGTTCGGCGTTGAAGGCGCTGGAGTCTGGGGACCCGAGTTCGGCGGAGACGAAGTGTCTGTTCGAGCTGATGGACGCGGTGGACTCGTACATTCCGGTGCCCGAGCGTGCGATCGACAAGGATTTCCTGATGCCCATCGAGGACGTGTTCTCGATTTCGGGGCGTGGGACGGTGGTGACGGGCCGTGTGGAGCGCGGGCTGGTGAAGGTGGGTGAAGAGGTGGAGATCGTGGGGATCCGGCCCACGCAGAAGAAGGTGGTCACGGGAGTGGAGATGTTCCGGAAGCTCCTGGACCAGGGGCAGGCGGGGGACAACCTGGGGCTGCTGCTGCGGGGCACGGAACGGAAAGATGTGGAGCGTGGGCAGGTGTGCGCCAAGCCGGGCTCGATCAAGCCGCACGTGAAGTTCCAGGCGCAGGCGTACATCCTGACCAAGGAGGAGGGGGGCCGGCACACGCCCTTCTTCTCGGGATATCGTCCGCAGTTCTTCTTCCGGACGACGGACGTGACGGGAGTGGCGGCGCTGCCGGCGGGAGTGGAGATGGTGGTGCCGGGGGACACGGTGTCGCTCGAGATCAACCTGATCACGCCCATCGCCATGGAGAAGGGTCTGCGGTTCGCCATCCGCGAGGGCGGACGCACCGTCGGAGCCGGAACCATTACGGAAATCCTGGAGTAGTTACAAATGCAGGAAAACATCAGTCTGGCGTGTTCGGTGTGCAAGCGGCGCAACTACACGTCCACGAAGAACAAGAAGACGACCACGGAGAAGCTGGAGCTGGCCAAGTATTGCCGCTTCTGCCGAAAGCACACGCCGCACAAAGAAGGAAAGGTGTGAGAGCTCCCAGAGGGGTGTAGCTCTAATTGGTAGAGCGGCGGTCTCCAAAACCGTAGGTTGGGGGTTCGAATCCCTCCACCCCTGCCAAAGACGGAAAACGGGAAACGGGAAACGGGAAACGGGAAACGACAGAGCATGAAGCCGATCAAAGAGTGGTGGCCCTCGACGCGGGATTTCTTCCGCGACGTCTGGGTCGAAATGAAGAAGGTGAGCTGGCCCGGGAAGAACGAGGTCATCGGCACGACCGTTGTCGTGATCGTGGCCTGCTTCATCTTCGGCTTCTACCTCTTCGTCGTCGACCAGGGGCTGTCCTGGCTGATCGACAAGTTGTTCATTTCCTCGGGGGTGTCGCCGGCATGACGACCGAGACCAAAGCCAAGAACTGGTACATCGTCCACACGTACTCGGGCTTCGAGGAGCGCGTCAAGCAGAACCTCAAGCAGCGGGTGGACGCCATGGGAATGACCGACGCGTTCGGCGACGTCCGGATTCCGACCGAGACGCTGGTCGAGATGAAGGGCGGGAAGCGCCGCGAGATCCAGCGGAAGTTCTTCCCCGGCTACATCATCGTCGAGATGGAAATGTCCGACGAGGCTTGGCACCTCGTGAAGAACACGCCGAAGGTGACGGGCTTCGTGGGGTCCGGCAAGGAGCCCACGCCGCTCACCGCGGAAGAGGTCGAGCAGATCCTGCACCGCGTGACGTCCACGAAGGAGAAGCCGAAACCGAAGCACACCTTCGAGAAGGGCGAGCACGTCCGGATCACCGACGGCCCGTTCACCAACTTCACCGGCGTGGTCGAGGACATCAACTTCGACCGGTCCACCCTGAAGGTCATGGTCACGATCTTCGGGCGTTCGACGCCGGTCGAGCTCGAGTTCCTGCAGGTCCAGAAGCTCTAGGAGCGAACGATGGCAAAGAAAATCACCGGCTACGTGAAGCTCCAGATCCCGGCGGGAGAAGCGACTCCCGCGCCTCCGGTCGGCCCCGCGCTCGGCCAGCAGGGGGTCAACATCATGGACTTCTGCAAGAACTTCAACGCGAAGACCATGTCGCAGAAGGGCCTGATCATCCCGGTGGTCATCACGGTCTTCGCCGATCGCTCGTACACGTTCATCACAAAGACGCCGCCCGCGTCGATCCTTCTTCTCAAGGCGGCGGGGGTTGCGAAGGGCTCCGGGACGCCGAACAAGGAGAAGGTCGGCAAGGTCACGAAGCAGCAGGTCGAGGAGATCGCGAAGACGAAGCTCCCCGACTTGAACGCAGCGGACCTCCCCGCGGCGGTCCGGGTGGTCGAGGGGACCGCGAGGAGCATGGGTATCGAGGTCATTTGAGAAAGCCGCGGGGACAGGGGCCGAAGGGCCCTGCACCCGCCTCCGAATTGAAATGTTGAGTCGGAGATCAGCCGTGCGCTGATCGTCAGAACGACGAGGTAAACAGGATGCAAAAAATCGGAAAGAAGTTCGCGGCGGCGAAAGCGAAGGTGGAGCCGCGTCCGTACGCGCTTCCGGAGGCGGTGAAGCTCATCCGGGACGTGCGGTTCGCGAAGTTCGATGAGTCGGTGGACATGGCGATGCTCCTGGGGGTCAACCCCAAGCACGCCGACCAGATGGTCCGGGGCACGGTCGTCCTCCCGCACGGCACGGGCAAGAGCAAGCGCGTCGCAGTCATCGCGACCGGCGACAAGCTCAAGGAGGCGGAGGACGCCGGCGCCGACCACGCCGGGGGTGAGGACCTCGTCGCGAAGATCCAGGAGGGATTCCTGGACTTCGACGCCCTCGTCGCGACCCCCGACATGATGCGGTTCGTCGGGCGTCTCGGAAAGATCCTGGGGCCGCGCGGCCTGATGCCGAACCCGAAGGCGGGCACGGTGACGATGGACGTGGGCAAGGCGGTGGGCGAGATCAAGGGCGGCAAGATCGAGTTCCGGGTCGACAAGACCTCCATCATCCACGCGCCGATCGGAAAGGTCTCCTTCGACGAAAAGAAGCTGGAGGAGAACGCGGCCGCCTTCATCCGGGCGGTCCACAAGGCAAAGCCGCCGGCGGCGAAGGGTAAGTACTTCCGGACGGTCTCGGTCTCCTCGACGATGGGGCCGGGCGTCGACATCGACACCGCGTCGATCGAGGGGTTGTAGAAATGGAAAGAGCGCAGAAGACCGCGGCGGTCGCCGAGCTCCAGTCGGAGCTGACGCGATCGAAGAACGCGATCCTGTTCGGATTCGCCGGCCTGAAGGTGCCGGACGTGACGGAGCTGCGCCGCCAGGTGCGAGGCACGAAGTCGCGTTATCTCGTCGTCAAGAACACCCTGGCGCTTCGCGCGGCCCGCGGGACCGCATTCGAGGAGATTTCCCAGCACTTCGCGGGACCGACCGCGGTGGCTTTCAACCACGGTGATCCCGTCGCGCTCGCGAAGGTGCTCACCACCTTCGCGAAGACGAATCCGAACCTCGTTTTCAAGGGGGCCTTGATCGAGGGGAAGGCGATCGCCGCGTCGGAGATCAAGACGATTGCGGAGCTTCCGAGCCGCGAGGAGCTGGTCGGACGGCTCCTGTACCTGATTCAGTCGCCGCTGACGAGGCTCGCGACCGTTCTCGCCGGTCCAGTGTCGAACCTGGCGAGAGTGCTTCGCGCCGTTGCAGAGAAACAGAACACGGGGCCGGCCGACGCCGAGCCCGCAAGTTAACCGGTTACGGAGAGGAGAGGACACGGACATGGCGATGACAGCTGAAAATTTTGTCAAGGAAATCGAGGGGATGACGGTCCTCGAGCTGAACTCGATCGTCAAGGCGCTCGAGGAGCGCTTCGGCGTCTCGGCGGCCGCGATGGCGATGCCCGCGGCGGCCTCCGGCGCCCCGGCCGCTGCGGCCCCCGCCGAGGAAGAGCAGACCGAGTTCACGGTGCACCTGCTGGCGGCCGGCGACAAGATCAAGACGATCAAGGTCGTCCGCGAGGTCACGAGCCTCGGTCTCAAGGAGGCCAAGGACGTGGTGGACGGCGCTCCGGGCGTCCTGAAAGAGGGCGTGTCCAAGGACGAGGCCGCCAACATCAAGAAAAAGTTCGAAGAAGTGGGCGCAAAAGTCGAGATCAAGTAGGGCCGCGCTGACCCGGGAATACGTAACTGTTCTGGTGGGTGCAGGCAACTTGCACCCCAGGCCACGCTTTCTTCGTGCTTAATCGCGCCGGCCTGTCCGGCGCGTTACAGGGAGTCTCTTAATGACTGAGGTCGAATCCCCCGAACGGCGGAACTTCTCGAAGATCCGCTCGTTCATGGATCTTCCGAATCTGATCGACGTCCAGCGCCGCTCCTACGAGCGCTTCCTGCAGATGAATCTGCTGCCGGAGGAGCGCGAGGACTCCGGTCTCCAGGCCGTCTTCACGAGCGTCTTTCCGTTCTCCGACTTCCGGGGAGCGTGCGAGCTCCAGTTCGTGAAGTACTCGATCGGCAACTGGGAGTGCAAGTGCGGCCGGCTGAAGGGCCTCGAGCACCTCCGGATGGACTGCCGGTCCTGCGGCGCGCGGATCGTGACCGCGCACCCTCACGAGGAGACCGTGACCTGCCCGCGCTGCGGCACGCAGAACCCCAACCGCGTGACCCTCTGCGACGTGTGCGGCAACCCGGTCGACCTGCAGATGAAGTACTCGGTCGCGGAGTGCCAGGAGCGGGGCATGACGTACTCCGTCCCGCTCAAGGTGACTTTCCGCCTCTTCGTCTACGACAAGGACCCGGAGACGGGCGTCAAGACGATGCGGGACGCGAAGGAAGAGGAGGTCTTCTTCGGAGACATCCCCCTGATGACCGAGCACGGCACGTTCGTCATCAACGGGACCGAGCGCGTCATCGTTTCCCAGCTGCACCGCTCGCCCGGCGTGTTCTTCACGAAGGAGTCGAAGCAGGGCTTCCTGGCCAAGATCATCCCGTACCGCGGCTCGTGGGTGGAGTTCGAGTACGACCAGAAGGGAATCCTCTTCGTCCGGATCGACCGGAAGCGGAAGTTCCCGGCGACGATTTTCCTCCGCGCGCTCGGCCTCGAGACCGACGAGTCGATCCTCCGGCAGTTCTACGCGGTCGTCCCCGCGCGCTTCGAGCGCGGCCGGGCCTACCTGACGGTGAGCCGCGAGGTCGTCCGGCAGGAGGAGTTGAAGGAAAAGTTCGCGCGGGTCAAGCGCGAGACGAAGACGGTGTTCGCGGGCATCCGGCTCTCCGGCGACGACCAGAAGGAGATCGCCAAGAAGGGCTCGATCGAGCGCTCCGTGGACGACGCTGCCGTCGAGAAGGCGTGCTTCCTCGCCGACGTGGTCGACCTCTCGACCGGTGAGGTCCTGTTCGAGGCGGGCCAGGAGCTGGGCGCGGATGCGGTCGAGGCCCTGAAGGAGCGCGGCATCAAGGAGGTCGAGCTCTTCTTCCCGGACTGGGACCTGTCGGGTGACGTTCTCGTCAACACGATCCGGAAAGACACCCACAAGACCAAGAACGAGGCCATTCTCGAGATCTACCGGCGCCTTCGGCCGGGCGACCCGCCGACGTACGAGTCGGCGAAAAACCTCTTCGAGGGGATGTTCTTCGATGCCAAGAAGTACGACTTCTCGCGCGTCGGCCGCTTCAAGTTCAACATCAAGCTGGAGGCGGACTCCGCGGAAGACACGCGGACGCTGACGCCCGCGGACATCTACCGCGTGGTGGCGTACCTCCTGCGCCTCAAGCGCGACGTCGGCCGCACGGACGACATCGACAACCTCGGCAACCGGCGCGTGCGCTCGGTCGGCGAGCTGCTCGAAAACCAGTTCCGCATCGGGCTCGTCCGGATGGAGCGCGCCATCAAGGAAAAGATGTCGGTCCACCAGGACATCGACTCCGCGATGCCGCACGACCTGATCAACTCAAAACCGGTCATCGCCTCCATCAAGGAGTTCTACGGGTCGTCGCAGCTGTCCCAGTTCATGGACCAGACGAACCCGCTCTCCGAGGTCACGCACAAGCGCCGTCTCTCGGCCCTCGGCCCGGGCGGTCTCTCGCGCGAGCGGGCGGGATTCGAGGTCCGCGACGTGCACCCGACGCACTACGGGCGCGTCTGCCCGATCGAGACGCCCGAAGGACCGAACATCGGCCTCATCTCGTCGCTGTCGTGCTACGCGCGGATCAACGACTTCGGCTTCATCGAGACCCCGTACAAGAAGGTCGAGAAGGGCAAAGTCCTCGACCACTTCCAGGTCACGCAGGCCGGTGACACGGCCTTCACGCTCGGCCAGATCGTGGAGAAGAAAGACCTGGAGGAGGAAAACGAGAAGGCGGAGCGTGGGAAGAAGGGCCCGGCCGAGTCGGAGCCCTTCGCGTTCTACCTCTCGGCGTGGGAGGAGGAGAACTTCGTCATCGCGCAGGCCAACGCGGAGACCGATTCCTCCGGACGGATCAAGGAAGACCGGGTGATCGCCCGCTTCAACGGGGAGTTCATCACGGCCGAGCGCGACAAGATCGACTACAAGGACATCTCGCCCAAGCAGCTGGTCTCGGTCGCAACGGCGCTCATTCCGTTCCTCGAGCACGACGACGCGAACCGCGCCCTGATGGGCTCCAACATGCAGCGCCAGGCGGTGCCCCTGCTCAAGGTCGAAGCCCCGCTCGTGGGGACCGGCCTCGAGGGAACGGTCGCGCGCGACTCGGGAGCGGTGATCCTCGCCAAGCGCGGCGGGGTCGTCGACCAGGTCGACTCGGAGCGGATCATCGTCCGCGTCGAGGGGGGCGAAGAGGGCGGCGGCAAGGAGTTCGGCGCGGACATCTATCCGCTGACCAAGTTCCGCCGGTCGAACCAGAACACCTGCATCAACCAGAAGCCGATCGTCGCGGAGGGCACCCGCGTGGCGCGCGGAGAGGTCCTCGCGGACGGGCCGTGCACTTCCGACGGAGAGCTGGCTCTCGGCCGGAACGTCCTCGTCGCCTTCATGCCGTGGCGCGGCTACAACTACGAGGACGCGATCCTGGTGTCGGAACGCCTCGTGAAGGACGACTTCTTCACGTCGATCCACATCCAGGAATTCGACATCGAAGCCCGGGACACGAAGCTCGGGCCGGAAGAGATCACGCGGGACATCCCGAACGTCTCGGAGAACGCCCTGCGCGACCTGGACGAGTCCGGGATCATCCGGATCGGCGCCACCGTCAAGCCGGGCGACATCCTGGTGGGCAAGGTCACCCCGAAGGGGGAGACCCAGCTCACGCCGGAAGAGAAGCTGCTCCGGGCGATCTTCGGCGAGAAGGCCGGCGACGTCCGTGACGCGTCGTTGAAGTGCCCCCCCGGAATCGAGGGCACGATCGTCGACGTGAAGATCTTCTCGCGCAAGGGGATCGACAAGGACCTCCGCGCGCTGTCGATCGAGCAGGACCAGATCGCCAAGATCGAAAAGAACTCGAAAGACGAGATCCGGATCATCCGCGAGGAAGCCAACAAGAAGATCCGGGACCTCCTGGCCGGCAAGGTGGTCGCCGACGAGGTCAACGACCGCGAGGGCAACGAGGTCGTCAAGAAGGGCGGCCGGCTGACCCCGGAAGCCGTGGCGCGCCTCACCCCGCAGCAGCTGAAGAGGCTGAAGCTGAAGGACGAGGAGGTCGCCGAGGCCGTCCAGATGGTCCTCCGGCGCCAGGACTCGCAGATCGAGGTGCTGAACCGCGTCAACGCCGAGCGGATCGACCTCCTCCAGAAGGGGGACGAGCTGCCCCCCGGCGTCATCAAGATGGTGAAGGTCTACGTTGCCATGAAGCGCAAGCTCTCGGTCGGCGACAAGATGGCGGGCCGGCACGGCAACAAGGGCGTCATCTCGCGGATCCTCGCCGAGGCGGACATGCCCTATCTGCCGGACGGCACCCCGATCGAGATCGTGCTGAACCCGCTGGGCGTGCCGTCGCGCATGAACGTCGGGCAGATCCTGGAGACCCATCTGGGGTGGGCGGTCCGGGCTCTGAACCTCTCGGTCGCTACGCCCGTCTTCGACGGCGCCACGGAAGCCGAGATCAAGAAGCTTCTCCGAGAGGCGAACCTGCCGACGTCGGGGAAGACGGCTCTGTACGACGGAATGACCGGCGAGCCGTTCGAGCAGCAGGTCACGGTCGGTTACATCTACATGATGAAGCTCTCCCATCTCGTCGACGACAAGATCCACGCGCGGTCGATCGGACCGTACTCTCTGATCACGCAGCAGCCGCTCGGCGGCAAGGCGCAGTTCGGCGGCCAGCGGTTCGGCGAGATGGAGGTCTGGGCGCTCGAGGCATACGGCGCCTCCTACACGCTGCAGGAGCTCCTGACGGTCAAGTCCGACGACGTCGAGGGCCGGTCGCAGGTTTACGAGGCGATCGTGAAGGGAGAGGTGCCGGCGGACCCGGGGCTGCCGGAATCGTTCAACGTCCTCGTGAGAGAGCTGCAGTCGCTGTGCCTCGACGTGGAGCTCTTGAAGAAGTGAGCGGGACTGAACACGGAACACACGCGTCCCCAGCAGGGCGCGTAGGGAGCAAGTAGTGGACACAATCGCTTTCGCAGCGAAACCGACCACGCTGAAGGACTTCAACGCGATCAAGATCTCTCTGGCGTCGCCCGAGAAGATCCGGTCGTGGTCCTACGGCGAGGTCACCAAGCCGGAGACGATCAACTACCGGACGTTCAAGCCGGAGCGCGACGGTCTGTTCTGCGCGAAGATCTTCGGCCCGATCACGGACTGGGAGTGTCTCTGCGGCAAGTACAAGCGGATGAAGCACCGCGGCGTCGTGTGCGACAAGTGCGGCGTCGAGGTCACCAAGTCGAAGGTCCGGCGGGAGCGCATGGGGCACATCGAGCTCGCGTCGCCCGTGTCTCACGTCTGGTTCTTCAAGGGTCTGCCGTCGCGGATCGGGCACCTGCTCGACATCTCGCTGCGCGACCTGGAGCGGATCCTCTACTTCGAGTCCTACGTCGTCATCGACCCGGGGGAGACGGACCTGAAGGAGAAGGAGCTCCTCTCGGAGGAACGCTACCGCGCGGTTCGCGGGGAGCACGGAGACGTCTTCGTCGCCCGGATGGGCGCGGGGGCGATCAAGGAGCTCCTGCAGCGCGTCGACGTCGACATGCTGGCGGAAGAGCTCCGCATGATCATGAAAACCGAAACGTCGCAGATCAAGCGGCAGAAGGCGGCCAAGCGCCTCAAGGTCTGTGACGCGTTCCGCCGCTCGGGTCACCGGCCGGATTGGATGATCTTAGACGTCATCCCGGTCATTCCGCCGGAGCTCCGCCCGCTCGTTCCCTTGGACGGCGGACGGTTCGCGACGTCGGACCTGAACGACCTCTACCGGCGCGTCATCAACCGGAACAACCGCCTGAAGAAGCTGCTCGAGCTGCGCGCTCCGGAGGTCATCGTCCGCAACGAAAAGAGGATGCTCCAGGAAGCGGTCGACGCCCTCTTCGACAACGGCCGGCGCGGCCGCGTGCTGAAGGGCTCGAACAACCGGCCGCTGAAGTCGCTTTCCGACACGCTGAAGGGCAAGCAGGGGCGCTTCCGCCAGAACCTTCTCGGCAAGCGCGTGGACTACTCGGGCCGGTCGGTCGTCGTCGTCGGACCGGAGCTGAAGCTCCACCAGGCCGGGCTGCCCAAGAAGATGGCGGTCGAGCTCTTCAAGCCGTTCATCTACAACCGGCTCGAGAAGAAGGGCATGGCGCAGACGATCAAGGCGGCCAAGGAGCTCGTCGAGTCCGGCGTCACGGAAGTCTGGGACGCTCTCGAGGAGGTCATCCGGGATCACCCGGTGCTCCTGAACCGCGCCCCGACGCTCCACCGCCTGGGCATCCAGGCGTTCCAGCCGGTCCTGGTCGAGGGCAAGGCGATCAAGATCCACCCGCTCGTCTGTCCCGCTTTCAACGCGGACTTCGACGGCGACCAGATGGCGGTGCACGTGCCGCTTTCGCCCAAGGCGCAGGTCGAGGCCGAGATGCTGATGCTCTCCTCGAACAACATCCTGTCGCCGGCGTCGGGACGGCCCCTCGCGGTGCCGTCGCAGGACCTCGTGCTCGGGATCTACTACCTGACCAAGTCCCGCTCCAACACGAAGGGGGAGGGGCGGATCTTCTCGGACTTCGATGAGGTGGTGATCGCGTACGAGCAGGGGGACGTGACGACCCACACGCCGATCCGGGTCCGCTACTCCGGCCGGTACATCGACCTCACTACGCAGTACAACGACCAGGACATCGTGCACGCCGAGGTCCAGGACATCGAGAGGACTCTCATCGACACGACGGTCGGGCGCGTCCTCTTCAACCGGGCGCTCCCGGAGGTGGTTCCGTTCATCAACGGCAACCTCAAGAAGCGCGGGCTGTCCGACTTCGTCAACTACGTCTACCTGACGTTCGGCGAGGAGCTCTGCGTCCTCATGCTGGACGACCTGAAGGATCTCGGCTTCAACGCCGCGACCCGCGCGGGCATCTCGATCGGCGTCGACGACATGCTGGTCCCGGCGAAGAAGGAGGAGCTCATTGCGGGTGCGCGCCGCGAGATCGTCGAGGTCGAGGGCCAGCGGAACTCCGGTGTCATCACCGCGGGCGAGCGGCACAACAAGATCATCGACATCTGGCACCGGACGACCGAGAACATCTCCGACGAGATGTTCCGGGAGATGAAGAAGTCCGACCAGGTCGGACAGGAGTTCAACCCGATCTACATCATGGCGGACTCCGGCGCCCGGGGCTCCAAGGAGCAGGTCCGGCAGCTCGCCGGAATGCGCGGCCTGATGTCCAAGCCGTCCGGCGAGGTCATCGAAACGCCCATCACCGCGAACTTCCGGGAAGGCCTCTCGGTGCTGCAGTACTTCATCTCGACCCACGGCGCCCGCAAGGGCCTCGCGGACACGGCGTTGAAGACGGCCGACTCGGGATACCTGACGCGCCGCCTGGTCGACGTCGCCCAGGACGTCATCGTCATCGAGGAGGACTGCGGAACGAACGACGGCATCACCGTCACCGCGATCATGGAGGGGGGAGACACCCTGGAGCCGCTCCGCGACCGCATCGTCGGCCGCGTGGCGCAGGAGGACATCTACGACCCCCTGTCCGAATCGAAGCTCGCCGCGCTCGGCGAGGAGATCACGGAGGAGCTCGCCTCCAGCGTGCAGGAGGCGGGTATCGAGCGCGTGAAGATCCGCTCGGTGTTGACCTGCGAGACCAAGCGCGGCATCTGCCGCCTCTGCTACGGCCGCATGCTCGCGTCCGGAAAGATGGTCGAGATCGGCGAAGCGTGCGGCGTCATCGCGGCGCAGTCGATCGGCGAGCCCGGCACGCAGCTCACGATGCGGACGTTCCACTACGGTGGAACCGCGTCGCGTGTCACCGAGCAGTCCAAGCACGCCGCCAAGAACCCGGGCACGGTCCGGTTCCTGTCGGTGTCGACCGTCCAGCGCAAGGACGGCAACCTGGTCGTCATCAACCGCAACGGCAAGATCACGATCATGGACAACAAGGGGCGTGAGAAGGAGCGGTACTCCGTGGTGTACGGCTCGACGATCAAGGTCTCCGACGGACAGGAAGTCGTCCCGGGCCAGGAGCTCGTCGAGTGGGATCCCTTCACGTCCGCGATCCTGACGGAGGTCGGCGGCAACGTCGCCTTCCGCGACATCGTGGAGGGTGAGAACCTCCGCGAGGAGACCGACCGCGTCACCGGCCTCGCCCAGAACATCATCGTGGAGACGGTCGGAGCGGAGAAGCGCTCTCCCCAGGTCCTCGTCCAGGGGAAGGGCATGGACAAGAAATACCTGCTGCCGATCGGCTCGCACCTCATGGTGACCGACGGGCAGGCGGTTTCACCGGGCGACGTGCTCGCCAAGATCCCCCGCGAGACGACGAAGACGAAGGACATCACGGGCGGTCTTCCGCGCATCGTGGAGCTCTTCGAGGCGCGGCGCCCGAAGGACGCCGCGGTCATCACCGAGATCGACGGAACGGTGTCGCACGGCCCCATCGCCAAGGGCATGCGGAAGGTCATCATCACCGGAGACGACGGCGAGACCCGCGAGTACCTGATCCCGCGGTACACGCACGTGAACGTTCAGGAGGGGGAACGGGTCCGCGCCGGCGATCCGCTGATCGACGGTCCGATCAACCCGCACGACATCCTCGCGATCCTGGGGGAAAAGGAGCTGCAGCGATACCTGGTCGACAAGATCCAGGAGGTCTACCGCTCCCAGAACGTCGCGATCAACGACAAGCACATCGAGGTCATCGTCCGGCAGATGATGAGAAGCGTGAAGATCGAGGAGGTCGGCGACACGGACTTCCTGATCGACGAGCAGGTCGACCGCTTCCGGTTCGAGGAGGAGAACGAGCGCGTCATCACGGCTGGCGGCCAGTCGTCGATCGGGCGTCCGATGCTCCTCGGCATTACGAAGGCCTCCCTCTCGACGGACTCGTTCGTGTCGGCCGCGTCGTTCCAGGAGACGACCCGGGTCCTCACCGAGGCATCCATCTCCGGCAAGGTCGACAACCTGCGGGGCCTGAAGGAAAACGTCATCGTGGGACGCCTCATCCCCGCGGGGACCGGCATGGACTACTACCGCAACGTCATCCTCGAGCGGGAAGAGATCCCGCAGGTCGAGGAGCCCGCGCTCGAGGATTTCCTGACCGATCCGGCCGAGGAGCTCGCGCTCGCGGAAGCGGATGCGGAGGTCGACGCGTCGGAAGAGGATTAAGCGATCGGAATCGTCACCATCCGTTCGGGCCCGCCATCGCGGGCCCGAACGCTTTTGTCGATCTTTCGACCTTCAGGCACGCATGAAACTCCGGAAGCTGCGCTTTCCCCGATCCCCCTTCGCCGGGGTCGCGGCCGCGCTCCTGCTCGCGTCGGTGCTGACCGCGGGCGAGCGCACTCCGCCCGTTGCGGCCGGACCGGGCGCGGCGCCTCCGCCCGGCGAGCGCGACGCCCTGGTGGCGTGGGCCATGGGTCAACCGGAGGTCCGCGCGCTCGTCGGGCGACACCGGACCCGGCTCCTCCGGCTCTGGTTCGACGTGGTCAAGGCCGGGGGAGGCCAGCGGCGCCGCGCCACGCTGCTCGTCCGGGACTACGACACCGGATCCGCGCGCGAGATCACGGTCGATCTCGCCAGCGGCCGGCTCCAGGTGCGGGATCTGCCGGGAGTTCAGCCGAGCGCGGAGGAAATCGAGGAGGCGATGGAGATCGTCCGGCGGGATCCGGCGCTCGCCCGATTCGTCCGGGACCCGCGCCTGACCCTGATGGGCGGTTTCTACAACCTCAGCATCTATCGCGACGATCCGTGCTCGCGGGAGATCTGCCTCGAGTTCGCCTTCATGAAGCCGAGCTACGAGAAGAATCCGGCGCGTCACCTGATCGTGAACCTGACTCGGGGGATCGTTTCGCACCACGACTTTCGATCGCGGCGCGCGGGCGACCCTCCTCCCCGGATGAGCGAGGCCCCGGCGCCATGAAGAGTGCCCTCCTGCGGGCGGTCCTTCTCGGTGCCGCTTTTCTCGGCAGCGCGGCCGAGCTCTCGGCGCAGTGCGCGAGCGGCGCGACGCACGTCACCTGGCCCGCGGTGAACCCCGTCTGGGACTTCTGCTTCGTGAGCCCGGCGAAGTCCTCCGGCGCCAACGGCTCCGGGCTCGAGCTCTCGAACGTCCGGTACAGGGGGGTTCTCGTTCTCGCCCAGGCGCACATCCCCATCCTGAACGTGAAGTACGTTCCCAACGCCGCCAACTGCGGCGGGCAGAACCTGTGCTACCGCGACTGGTTCTTCAAGGACCAGCCCTTCGTCTGTGCGCCCGAAACGTCTCCCGGGATCTGCACGGGAACGGCGACGCCCGCTTCGACCGTCTGCCAGCACCCCGGCGCGGATGAAGGGACCTTCCTGGGGGTCGCGGTCGAGGATCGGGGGACGAGCCTCAGGTTGACGGCCCAGGCTGCGGCCGGCTGGTACCGCTATATCCCGCAGTGGGAGTTCTTCGAGGACGGTACGCTGCAGACCCGTTTCTCGGCGACGTCCGTGAACAACGGGTGCGTCGCCTACACCCATCATCATCACGCGTACTATCGGTTCGACTTCGACCTGAGCGGGGGAGACGCCAACACCGTGGACCAGGTCTTCCCGGGCGGCGGGATTCAGCGGGCGACGACCGAGCGCAACTACTCGGATACGAGCCCCTCGCGGAGCACGTGGAGGATCGGCAGCGCCGGATCCCCGTACGCGGTGGAGGTGACCCGCAGCCCGGAGGACGGCGGCGCCGGCGATCCGCTCCCCATTCCCAACGACTTCCCGGTCGCCGACGGTTGGGTTCTCGCCTACGACGCCAGCGAGATCGCGGACTACTCCGACCTGGCGATCTGCCCGGCGAACCTGAACAGCTTCCTGAACGGACAGAACGTGAACGGAGCGGACATCGTGATGTGGGTGCGAGCCGCGGGCTTCCACGAGGGGGAGCCCGGCGGGCTGGCGCAGGACTGTTCGATGGTCGGACCGACGATCCGTGTGGTCCCGGTCGTGACGGCGCCGGCGGCTTTCTACACGCTTCCTCCGTGCCGGATCGTCGATACGCGTAACGCGGCCGGCCCCTGGGGCGCCCCGGCGCTCCAGGCGGGCGGAGTCCGGAGCTTCGCCCTCACCGGCAAGTGCGGGATCCCCGGGACGGCGAAGAGCGTGGCCGCCAACCTGGTCGTCTCCCAGCCCAGCGCCGCCGGGCACCTGACCGTCTTTCCGGCCGGAAGCCCGCCTCCTCTCGCGAGCGCGCTCAACTTCTCGGCAGGCCAGACCCGCGCGAGCAACGGCGTTCTGAAACTGGGGTCGGGAGGGGCGATCTCGGTCCAGAGCGTCGCTTCGGGCACGGTGCAGTTCATCCTGGACGTTACGGGGTATTTCGAATAAGGGGCGCGGCCGCCGCATGACCAGGCGGGTGCAGGCCTCCGGCCTGTCCCCGCTCCTAACTGCGGCGGGTGCAGGGCCTGGGAGGCCCTGTCCCCGCGGCTCCTCGCTTGACAAGGTTTAGCGCCTCCCGTAGGATTCGCGGGTTTTTCCCTCTGACTCCGGTCAAGCCCCGTCGCGGGGCTTCGCCCGGTCGGGTAAAAGCGGTTTACGGTCGATCTCGGGCCCTTCTACGGCTCCGGGGGCCCGGGGTGACAGGAGAGTCGATGCCGACGATTTCTCAATTGGTCCGACAGGGACGCGATCGGGTGCGCCTGAAAACGGCGAGCCCGGCTCTCGAGTCCTCGCCACAGAAGCGTGGCGTCTGCACGCGCGTGTACACGACGACTCCGAAGAAGCCGAACTCGGCTCTGCGGAAGGTGGCGCGTGTGCGACTGACCAACGGGATCGAGGTCACGACCTACATCCCGGGAGTCGGCCACAACCTGCAGGAGCACTCGATCGTGATGATCCGAGGCGGACGCGTGAAGGATCTTCCCGGCGTCCGGTACCACATCATTCGCGGAACCCTGGACGCGGTTGGAGTCGCCAACCGCAAACAGGGACGTTCCAAGTACGGCGCGAAGCGCCCGAAGGCCTAGGAAACAGAAATGCCGAGACGCCGCATAGTCGCCAAACGGGAGATTCTTCCCGACCCGCTCTACAACTCGCAGCTCGTCACGAAGTTCGTCAACACCGTGATGGAGCGGGGCAAGAAGTCGCTGGCGGAGGGGATTCTCTACGGGGCTCTCAACAAGGTCGCCGAGAAGACGCAGGACGACCCCATGAAGACGTTCAAGAAGGCGATCGAGAACGTCAAGCCCGCGCTGGAAGTGAAGTCTCGCCGGGTCGGCGGTTCGACCTACCAGGTCCCGGTCGAGGTCCGCCCGAACCGACGGACGTCGCTCGCCATCCGCTGGCTCATCGACTACGCGAACCAGCGCGGGGAGAAGACGATGCGCGAGAAGCTCGCCGCGGAGCTCCTCGACGCCTCGAACCTGCGCGGCGGCGCGGTCAAGAAGAAGGACGACACCCACAAGATGGCGGAGGCCAACAAGGCCTTCGCCCATTACCGCTGGTAACCGGTCTCAGAACCAGGAACCTATTTCGCCATGCCGCGCAGCCACTCTCTCAAAGACACCCGCAACATCGGGATCATGGCGCACATCGACGCCGGCAAGACCACCACGACCGAGCGGATCCTGTACTACACGGGGGTCAACTACAAACTGGGCGAGGTGCACGAAGGCACCGCGACCATGGACTGGATGGTCCAGGAGCAGGAGCGCGGGATCACGATCACGTCCGCGGCCACGACCTGTTTCTGGAACGACGTCCGGATCAACATCATCGACACGCCGGGTCACGTCGACTTCACGGCCGAGGTGGAGCGCTCGCTCCGGGTTCTCGACGGCGCCATCGCGGTCTTCGACGCCGTGGCCGGAGTCGAGCCGCAGTCCGAGACGGTCTGGCGGCAGGCCGACCGGTACAAGGTCCCGCGCCTCGCCTTCGTGAACAAGATGGACCGCGTCGGCGCGAACTTCCCGCGCTGCGTCGAAATGATGCGGACCAAGCTGAACGCGAAGCCGGCCGCGATCCAGATTCCCTGGGGGATCGAGGGCGAGCACCGCGGGGTGATCGACCTGGTTGAGATGAAGGGCATCGACTTCAAGGACGAGGCGCTCGGCGCGAAGTTCGAAGTCGTGGACATCCCCGAGGAGCTGCGCCAGGAGGCCGAGACGTACCGGGAGAAGCTGATCGAGACGGTCGCCGAGACCGACGACACCCTGCTCGAGAAGTATCTCCACGGCGGACGCGTCGAAGTCGACGAGCTCAAGGCCGCCCTCCGTCGCGCCACGATCGCCGGTGACGTGCAGCCCGTGGTCTGCGGTTCCGCTTTCAAGAACAAGGGCGTTCAGCAGCTCCTGAACGCGGTCGTCGATTACCTGCCCTCTCCGCTCGACGTTCCGCCGATGATCGGGCACGACGAGGTCGGAGCAGAGCTCATCCGGGAACCGAAGGACGACGCACCCTTCTCGGCGCTCGTCTTCAAGATCATGACCGACCCGTTCGTGGGTCAGCTCGCGTTCTTCCGCGTGTACTCGGGTCACCTGGATGCCGGCTCCTCCGTCCACAACTCCACCCGGAGCAAGACCGAACGGATCGGCCGGATCCTGAAGATGCACGCGAACAAGCGCGAAGAGATCAAGGAAGTGTGGGCCGGAGACATCGCGGCGGCCGTCGGGCTGCGCCACGTCTCGACCGGCGACACCATCTGCGACGAGGACGAGCCGGTCATCCTCGAGGCGATGAACTTCCCGGAGCCGGTCATCGCGGTCGCCATCGAACCGAAGACGAAGGCGGACCAGGAAAAGATGGGAATGGCCCTCGGCAAGCTGATGCAGGAGGACCCGACCTTCAAGGTTCACACGGACCGCGAGACGGGGCAGACGATCATCCGCGGGATGGGGGAGCTGCACCTCGAGATCATCACGGACCGCCTGGTGCGCGAGTTCAACGTCGGCGCGAACATCGGAAAACCACAGGTCGCGTACCGCGAGGCGATCACTCGCGAGGCGCAGGGCGAGGGAAGGTTCATCCGGCAGACCGGCGGCCACGGCCAGTACGGCCACTGCAAGATCCGGATCAAGCCGGCCGAGCCCGGGCACGAATTCGTCTTCGAGAACCAGATCCGCGCCGGCTCGATCCCCAAGGAGTTCATCAAGCCGATCGAGCAGGGCATCAAGGAAGCGCTGGAGACCGGCGTCCTCGCCGGATACCCCACGACCGGCGTGCTGGTGGAGCTCTACGACGGCTCGTACCACGACGTCGACTCCTCCGAGGTTGCGTTCAAGATCGCCGGCTCGATGGCGTACCAGGACGCCGCGAAGAAGGCCCGGCCGATCATCAAGGAGCCGATCATGGAGGTCGAGGTCGTCGTCCCCGAGGACTACATGGGGGACGTCATGGGCGACCTGTCTTCGCGGCGGGGACACATCACGCACATGGATTCCCGCGGAGGTCTTCAGGTCATCACAGCGCGCGTGCCGCTGTCGGAGATGTTCGGTTACTCGACGAACCTCCGGTCGATGACCCAGGGGCGTGGGAACTACACCATGCAGTTCGCCCTGTACGACGAGGTCCCGAAAAGCGTGAGCGAAGAAATCATCGCCAAGGTGGGGAGCAAGTAAGACGGAAAACGGAAAAACGGAAAACGGAAAGGGGAACTGGTTCGTTTCCCGTTTCCCGTTTTACGTTTCACGAGGGAGTGAGAGATGGGTAAAGAGAAATTCGATCGCAGCAAGCCGCACGTGAACATCGGGACGATTGGTCACGTGGATCACGGGAAGACGACGTTGACGGCTGCGATCACGCTGGCGTTGTCGAAGAAGGGATTGGCGACGGCCAAGGCGTACGACCAGATCGACAACGCGCCGGAGGAGAAGGCGCGGGGTATCACGATCAACACGGCGCACGTGGAGTATTCGACGGAGAAGCGTCACTACGCGCACGTGGACTGTCCGGGCCACGCGGACTACGTCAAGAACATGATCACGGGTGCGGCTCAGATGGACGGGGCGATCCTGGTGGTATCGGCGGCCGACGGTCCGATGCCGCAGACGCGGGAGCACGTGCTCCTGGCGCGGCAGGTGGGAGTTCCGTACATCGTGGTGTTTCTGAACAAGACGGACATGGTGGACGACCCGGAGCTCTTGGAGTTGGTGGAGCTGGAGGTGCGGGAGCTCCTGACGTCCTACGGTTTTCCGGGTGAGGTAATTCCGGTGGTGAAGGGTTCGGCGTTGAAGGCGCTGGAGTCTGGGGACCCGAGTTCGGCGGAGACGAAGTGTCTGTTCGAGCTGATGGACGCGGTGGACTCGTACATTCCGGTGCCCGAGCGTGCGATCGACAAGGATTTCCTGATGCCCATCGAGGACGTGTTCTCGATTTCGGGGCGTGGGACGGTGGTGACGGGCCGTGTGGAGCGCGGGCTGGTGAAGGTGGGTGAAGAGGTGGAGATCGTGGGGATCCGGCCCACGCAGAAGAAGGTGGTCACGGGAGTGGAGATGTTCCGGAAGCTCCTGGACCAGGGGCAGGCGGGGGACAACCTGGGGCTGCTGCTGCGGGGCACGGAACGGAAAGATGTGGAGCGTGGGCAGGTGTGCGCCAAGCCGGGCTCGATCAAGCCGCACGTGAAGTTCCAGGCGCAGGCGTACATCCTGACCAAGGAGGAGGGGGGCCGGCACACGCCCTTCTTCTCGGGATATCGTCCGCAGTTCTTCTTCCGGACGACGGACGTGACGGGAGTGGCGGCACTGCCGGCGGGAGTGGAGATGGTGGTGCCGGGGGACACGGTGTCGCTCGAGATCAACCTGATCACGCCCATCGCCATGGAGAAGGGTCTGCGGTTCGCCATCCGCGAGGGCGGACGCACCGTCGGAGCCGGAACCATCACGGAGATCTTGGAATAGGGCCGGGACACGGAACACGGAACACGGAACACGGAACACGAAGGGGAGCGCTTGAGATGGTGAGAGAAACGAGAATGAACGGACACGTGTCCCGTGTCCCGCGTCCCGCGTTCCGGGCGAGCGCAGCGAGCCGATGAAGAACGACAAGATCCGAATTCGCCTGAAGGCGTTCGACTACCGGATCCTCGATCAGTCCGCATCGGAGATCGTGGACACGGCACGCCGGACGGGCGCGAAGATCGCGGGCCCGATCCCGCTGCCGACGGCCGTCTCTCGCTACACGGTCAATCGCTCGCCCCACATCGACAAGAAGTCGCGGGAGCAGTTCGAGATGCGGACACACAAGCGCCTGCTCGACATCCTGGAGCCGACGTCGCAGACGGTGGACGCCCTGATGAAGCTGGAGCTTCCGGTCGGCGTGGACGTCGAGATCAAGGCGTTCGGAAAGTAGCCGCCATGCCCGTTCGTGGAATTCTCGGAAGAAAAGTCGGGATGACGCAGATCTTCGCGCCTGACGGGACCCTCGTTCCGGTCACGGTGGTCGAGGCGGGCCCCTGCCTGGTGGTCCAGCGGAAGACCCCGGACAAGGACGGGTACGTCGCCGTCCAGATCGGCCTGGTCGAGTCGCGCCCGGATCGGCGCGCGAACCGCGCCCGCAAGGGCCACTTCGACCGCGCCGGAGTCGCCCCGATGCGAAACGTCGCGGAGGTCGCGCTCGACGGTGACGACGAGCTGAAGCCGGGCGACAAGGTCCTGTGCGACACCTTCAAGGAGAAGGACCACGTGGACGTGATCGGAGTCTCCAAGGGGAAGGGCTTCGCCGGCGTGGTCCGGCGCCACCACTTCGCGGGCGGCGCGGCGACCCACGGTTCGATGTTCCACCGGGCTCCGGGCTCGATCGGAGCGTCCGCGTTTCCCTCGCGGGTCATGCCGGGCAACCGGTCCTCCGGCCGGCTGGGCGGTCGGCAGGCGACTGCGAAGAACCTGATCGTGGTGCGGGTCGACACCGAAAAGAACCTCATTTACCTGCGCGGTCCGGTTCCGGGCGCGCGGCGATCGCTCGTGAAGATCGTGCGGTCGACGTTCGGGAAGTCGGAATAGCCATGGCGAAGATCGCGATCGTGAACTGGAAGAGGGAGCAGGTCGGAGAGGTGGACCTGCCCTCCGCCGTGTTCGAGTACCCCTTCCGCCGGCACCTCGTATGGGAAGCGGTCAAGGCTTACCTCGCGGGGGCCCGCAGCGGAACGCACAAGACCAAGACGCGCTCGGAGGTCTCCGGGAGCGGCCGGAAGCCGTTCAAGCAGAAGGGGACGGGGCGCGCGCGGCAGGGCGGCAGCCGGCCGCCGATCCACCGCCACGGGGGCACGTCGCACGGCCCCGTGCCGCGCTCCTACGAGCAGAAACTCTCCGTGGGGGAGAAGAAGAACGCACTGAAAGCGGCCCTCTCCCGCCGGGTCCAGGAGGAGCGTCTTCTCGTCGTGGAGGCGCTCGACGTCGAGACCCACAAGACGAAGGACCTGAAGGCCGCGGTCGAAGGGCTCGGTATCTCGGGGAAGGCGCTCTTCGTGGCGGCCCGGGGCAACGACAACTTCGAGCGCGCTTCGCGCAACGTGGGGGAGTGGAAGATCGTCGATCCTCTGGCCGTGAACGTGTACGACGTGATGAGCCACGGCACCGTCGTCGTCTCGAAGGACGCCCTGACGCGGGTCGTCGAGACGCTCGGAGGCAAGTGATGGATCCGCAACGCATCATCCGGCGTCCCCTGATCACCGAGAAGGCGACTCGGATGAAGGAAGCCACGAACACCGTCTGCTTCGAGGTTGCCCCGAACGCCAACAAGATCGAGATCGCCCGGGCCGTGACGGCGCTCTTCGGCGTCAAGGTGGCGGCGGTTCGCGTGGCCAATCGGGAAGGCAAGTGGAAGCGGATGGGCAAATTCATCGGTCAGCGCAGGGACTGGAAGAAGGCCTACGTCCGGCTCGCTCCGGGCGAGAAGCCGATCGAGTTCTTCGAGGGGGTATAGGCGATGGCGCTCAAGAAATTCAATCCCACCTCGGCCGGACGGCGCTTCCAGACCGGGATGTCGTTCGACGAGATCTCCGCGACGCGTCCCGAGAAATCTCTGACGGTCGGGCTGCGGGGAACCGGTGGACGCAACAGCCAGGGGCGGGTCACGTCGCGCTACATGGGGGGCGGCCACAAGCGCCTTTACCGCATCATCGACTTCCGTCGCGACAAGCCGGGGGTCCCGGCGCGGGTCGCGACGATCGAGTACGACCCGAACCGCTCGGCCCGCATCGCGCTGCTGCACTACGCCGACGGCGAGAAGCGCTACATCCTCGCGCCGAACGGCCTCGAGGTGGGCGCGCAGGTCGTCTCCGGCCCCACGGCGGACATCATCCCCGGCAACGCTCTGCCTCTGCGGGGGATCCCGCTCGGCACCACGATCCACAACCTGGAGTTGAAGCGCGGGCGCGGCGGGCAACTCGTCCGCTCTGCCGGCGCCGCGGCCCAGCTGATGGCCAAAGAGGGAAGCTACGCGCAGGTCCGTCTTCCGTCGGGCGAGGTCCGCGAGGTGCACATCGAGTGCTACGCGACCATCGGCCAGGTCGGAAACATCGAGCACGAGAACGTGTCGATCGGGAAGGCCGGCCGCAACCGCTGGATCGGCATCCGACCCCACGTCCGCGGCGTCGCGATGAACCCGGTGGACCACCCGATGGGCGGCGGCGAGGGCAAGACGTCGGGCGGCCGCCATCCCACTTCGCCGTGGGGCTGGAAAACGAAGGGCCGCAAGACCCGGAACAACAAGCGGACGGACGACTCGATCATCCGTCGGCGCAAGTCGAAGGCATAGGGGGACGCGTTGGCCCGATCCATCAAGAAAGGTCCCTTCGTGGACGACCACCTGTCCAAGAAGGTGGCTGCGTTGAACACCACCCGGGAACGCCGCGTCGTCAAGACGTGGTCGCGGCGCTCCACGATCACGCCCGACATGGTCGGCCACACCATCGCCGTCCACAACGGGCGAAAGTTCATCCCGGTGTACGTGGCGGAGAACATGGTGGGCCACAAGCTGGGCGAGTTCGCGCCGACCCGGATTTTCAAGGGTCACGGCGGCAAGAAGGCGGAGACCGGGGCGAAGGTCGGCGGCGCGCCGGTCAGCGCGCCGGGCGCCGCTCCGGCCGCCGCGCCCGCCGCCAAGGGAGCCCCGGCATGATCGCCCGCGCCACTCTCCGCTACCGCAAGGGGTCGGCCCAGAAGGCCCGGCTCGTCGCGGATCTCGTGCGGGGCAAGTCCGTCAACGACGCGCTCGCCATCCTCCGCCACACCTCGAAGGTGGCCGCGCGCGACATCGAGAAGACCCTGCGCTCCGCGGTCGCCAACGCCGAGCAGAAGGAAGCCCACCTGGACGTGGACGAGCTGAAGGTCAAGCGCATCGTGGTCGACAAGGGACCCCAGGACAAGCGGGTCCGGCCGGCGCCGATGGGGCGCGCTTTCCGGGTTCTGCACCGCAAGAGTCACCTGACGATCGAAGTGTCCGACGAGGTATAGAGAAAGTCGCGGGACAGGGCCTGCGGCCCTGCACCCGCCACCGAATAGAGGACTGGATTCATGGGACAGAAAGTTCATCCGTACGGATTCCGGCTCGGCTTCAACCGGACCTGGCACTCGCGCTGGTTCTCCGTCAAGGAGTATCAGAACTACCTCCACGAGGACCTGAAGTTCCGCAAGGAGCTGAAGGCGCGCCTTTCGCACGCCGGGCGTGTCCGAGATCGACATCGAGCGCTTCGCGAACAAGGTGAAGGTCAACATCCAGACCTCGCGTCCCGGAATCATCATCGGGAAGCGGGGCGCGGAAGTGGACAAGCTCCGCGACGAGCTCCAGAAGCGCATGAAGGCCGAGGTCCACATCAACATCATCGAGATCCAGCGTCCCGAGACCGACGCGCAGCTGGTCTCGGAGTCGATCGCACTGCAGCTCGAGCGGCGCGTGGCTTTCCGGCGGGCGATGAAGAAGGGAATCGAGTCGGCGTTCCGATTCGGCGCCCAGGGGATCAAGATCCGCTGCGCCGGCCGCCTGAACGGCGCCGAGATCGCGAGGGCGGAGTGGTACCAGGAGGGGCGCCTTCCCCTGCACACGCTGAAGGCCGACATCGACTACGGGTTTGCCGAATCGAACACGACCTACGGAAAGATCGGGGTCAAGTGCTGGATCTACCGCGGCGAACAGCACAAGGCGAAGAACCGCCCGCGGAAAACGGCCTAGGACGGAAAACGGAAAACGAGTTAAGCCATGTTGATGCCGTCGAAAGTCAAGTACCGCAAGCAGCAGCGCGGGCGGATGCGCGGAAAAGCGTACCGTGGCGGCAGCCTCGCTTTCGGCGACACCGGTCTCCAGGTCTTGGAGCCCGGGTGGGTCACCGCGCGTCAGATCGAAGCCGCCCGCGTCGCGATGACCCGGGCGATCAAGCGAGGCGGCAAGATCTGGGTGCGGATCTTCCCGGACAAGCCGTACACGAAGAAGCCGGCGGAAACCCGGATGGGCAAGGGAAAAGGTCCTCCCGAAGGGTGGGTCGCCGTCGTCAAGCCCGGACGGATCCTTTACGAGATGGAGGGCGTGGACATCGCCACGGCGAAGGAAGCGCTCGGCCTCGCGGCCGACAAGATCGGTCTCGCGACCCGTTTCGTCACGCGCGAATCCGAGATGGAGATTCGATGAAGAAGAAGGAGAGAGAGACGCTCGCTCAGCAGGGGGACAGCGAGCTCGCCGAGAAGGCGAAGCACGTCCTGGAAGCGTCCTGGAAGCTCCGGCTCCAGAAGGCGACCGGACAGCTCGACAACCCCATGCGTTTGAGAACCCTGCGGCGGGACTTCGCGCGGATCAAGACGTTCCGCCGGGCGCTCCAGATCCAGTCGGAGAAACCGTAATGGAAGAAACTGCGAAGAACACGACTCCTCACAAGAGGATGTCGAAGGTCGGGAAAGTGGTCTCTGACGCGATGGACAAGTCGGTCGTCGTCGAGGTGGGACGCCGCGTGGAGCACGGCCGGTACAAGCGGACGATTCGCCGCACGAGCCGGTTCATGGCCCACGACGAGAGCAACACCGCGAAGGTGGGGGACCGCGTCCGCATCGAAGAGACCCGGCCGATGTCCAAGAGGAAGCGGTGGATCCTGAGAGAAGTCCTCGTCAAGGCAGAGGCCTAGGAGCCCGGCATGATCCAGATGGGCACGATCCTGGAAGTCGCGGACAACTCCGGAGCGCGGAAGATCGCGTGCATCCGGCTCCGCGGCGGCTCCGCCGGGCGATACGCCGGGCTGGGAGACGTCATCACGGCCTCGGTCAAGGAAGCCGCCCCGGACTCACCGTTCGTCGAGAAGCACGGCAAGCGCGTGGTCAAGGCGGTGATCGTGCGGACGCGGCGCAACCACCGCCGGCGCGACGGCTCGTACATCCGGTTCGACGACAACGCCGCGGTGTTGATCTCTCCGGAGGGCGAGCCGGTCGGGACGCGCGTCTTCGGTCCCGTCGCGAGAGAGCTGCGGGAAAAGAAATTCATGAAGATCATCTCGCTCGCCCCGGAGGTCCTCTGATGGGAGCCCGCAAGCCGCGTTTGAAGAGAAACGACGTGGTCGTCGTGATCACGGGGCGGGATCGCGGCCGACAGGGAAAGGTCCTGAAGATCTTTCCGACGACGGGTCGGATCATCGTCGAGCGCGTGAACATGATCAAGCGGCACACCCGCCCCAACCCGGCGAAGAACATCGCCGGAGGGATCTCGGAGAAAGAAGCTCCGCTTCACATCTCCAACGTGATGCTCGTCGACCCGGACGGGACGACGGGCACGCGGATCGGCCGGCGGCGCGACGCCGACGGAGCCCCCGAGCGCTACGCGAAGAAGAGCGGCGCGGCGCTCACCTAAAGACGGAAAACGGAAAACGGGAAACGGAAACGAGAGAAATGGCAACACCCAGGCTGAAAGAACAGTACGAGAAGCAGGTCATCCCCGACCTGGCGAAGGAGCTCGAAGAGGGCAACCTCATGGCGCTCCCGCGCCTGGAGAAGATCGTCCTCAACATGGGGCTCGGCGAAGCGGTCGCGAACCCGAAGATCCTGGAGGGCGCCGTCGAGGAGCTCTCCGCGATCGCCGGCCAGAAGGCCGTCGTGACGAAGGCGAAGAAGTCGATCGCCACGTACAAGCTTCGCGAGGGGATGCCGATCGGCGTTCGCGTGACGCTCCGGGGCACCCGCATGTACGAGTTCCTGGACCGCCTGATCTCGATCGCGCTGCCGCGGGTCCGCGACTTCCGCGGCGTGTCGCCGAAGGCCTTCGACGGCCGCGGCAACTACACGCTCGGCGTCCGGGATCACTTCATCTTTCCGGAGATCGACTATTCGCGGACGGATAAGTCGAAGGGATTGAACGTGACGATCGTGACGACCGCGGGAGCCGACGACCGCGCGCTCGCGCTGCTGAAGCGGCTGGGGATGCCGTTCGCATCCAAGAAGGAGTCCTGACGAATGGCGAGAAGGGCAATGAGAATCAAGGCGGCTCGGAAGCCGAAGTTCATGACCCGGACGGTCCGGCGCTGCCAGGTCTGCGGGCGGGCGCGGAGCGTCCTTCGGAAGTTCCGCCTCTGCCGCATCTGCTTCCGGTCCAACGCGAACGCCGGCTACGTGCCCGGCATCGTGAAAGCGTCGTGGTGAGGCGATGAGCGATCCACTCTCCGACCTCCTGAACCGTCTTCGCAACGGCATGCGTGCCGGGCACGAAAAGGTGGACGTCCCCTCCTCGCGCCTGAAGGAGGCGGTGGTCCGCGTCCTCGCCGACGAGGGCTACATTTCGTCGTGGCGCCGCGTCGAAGAGAAGGGCCGGCCCCTTCTGCGCGTCGGCCTCAAGTACGACCCGGAGGGCGCGCCCATCGTCGCGGGCCTGCAGAGGGTGTCCCGGCCGGGCCGCCGGGTCTACGCCCCGGCCAAGGAAATCCCGGAAGTCCTGGGAGGCCTCGGGGTGTCGGTCGTTTCCACATCGAAGGGGGTCGTCACCGGCCGGAAGGCGCGCGAGTCGCGCCTGGGCGGCGAGATCCTCTTCAACGTCTGGTAGGGAGAAGCCGTGTCACGTATCGGAAGAATGCCCGTCGCGATCCCCCAGGGGGTCGAGGTCCGCTCCGAAGGCGGATTCGTCCGGGTCAAGGGGCCCAAGGGCGAGCTCGAGAGCCGCATCCCTCCGGGGATTGCGGTCGAAGTCGAGAAGGGAGAGATTCGTTTCGCGCGCTCGAACGACGAGCCGCAGCAGCGCGCGTGGCACGGGCTCGTCCGGAGCCTGGTCGCGAACTCGGTCGAGGGCGTGACGAAGGGCTTCACCCGGGAGCTCGAGATCGTGGGAGTCGGTTACAAGGCGGAGGTGAAAGGCAAGAGCGTGGTCTTCGCGCTCGGCTACTCGCATCCGATCAACTTCCCCATCCCGGAGGGGATCGCCGTGGCCCTCGACGCGAAGGCCGGGAAGCTCACCGTCTCCGGCGCCGACCGGCAGAAAGTCGGGCAGACGGCGGCGGAGATCCGGAGACTGCGCGTTCCCGACCCCTACAAGGCGAAGGGGATCAAGTACGCCAACGAGGTCATCCGCCGCAAGGTCGGCAAGGCCGGCGGGAAGTAAGGCGATGAACAAATCTCAGGATCGCACGCAGGCGCGCGGGAGAGTCCGGACCCGGATCCGGCACCGCGTCAAGGGCTCGGGGGATCGTCCGCGGCTCGCCGTGTTCAAGAGCGGCCGGCACATCTACGCGCAGGTCATCGACGATGCGACCGGCGCAACGCTCGCCCACGCCTCCTCTCTGGATCCCGCCATGAAGGGGGAGAAGAAGGCCGCAGCGAACCGCGAGACCGCCACCCGCGTGGGCACGCTCGTCGCGGAACGGGCGAAGGGACGGGGAATCGCGCGCGTGGTCTTCGACCGCGGCGGCTACATCTACCACGGCAAGGTCAAAGCGCTCGCCGAGGCGGCCCGGCAGGGCGGCCTCGAGTTCTGAGCGGAGCAAGGAAAGGGAACCAATGAGCAATCGCATGTCCCGGGCGCCGCGCGAGCGGGAGAAGGAGCGCGACGCCCAGGGGCGCGAGCTGATCGACCGCGTCGTCCACATCAACCGCGTCACGAAGGTCGTCAAGGGGGGAAAGAACTTCTCCTTCTCGGCCCTCGTCGTCGTCGGCGATGGACAGGGGCGCGTCGGTTACGGTTCGGGGAAGGCGAAAGAGGTTCCGATGGCCATCAAGAAGGGGATCGAGATGGCCAAGAAGAACATGCAGCAGATCTCGCTGAAGGGAACGACGATTCCCCACGCGGTGCTCGGGCGCTACGGCGCCGGGCGCGTCCTGCTGAAGCCGGCGGCGCCGGGCACCGGCGTCATCGCGGGCGGCCCCGTCCGCGCGGTCCTCGAGTCGGTGGGCATTCAGGACATCCTGACGAAGTCGCTGCGCACGACGAACCCGCACAACGTCATCAAGGCGACGTTCGAGGGTCTCGCGAGGCTGAAGAACGGCGAGGAGATGCGGAAGCGGCGGGGCGCGGCCGGGACGCATCCCGAGAGCGTCGTGCCGGCGGGGGTGGAAGCTTGAGCGACAACCCGGCTGCGACGGAGTCCTCGAAGAAGCCTCGCCCGCGCAAGGCGTCGTCCCGGGGCTCGGCGAAGGGCTCGCTCACTCTCCGGCTGGCGAAGAGCGGGATCTGTACTCCCGTGGACCAGAAGGCGACCATCCGGGCGCTCGGGTTCCGGCGGGTCGGCGACGTCGTGGAGCGGGAAGACAGCGCGTCCCTGAGGGGCCGCATCCGGAAAATCCGTCACCTGGTCGAAGTGATCGAGAACCGCGATCGCACGACCCAGAAGTCGAAAACAGAAAGTCTCTGATGGCCGAAAAAAAAGACCCGAAGAAGAAGGCAGTCAGCGCGAAGAAGCCGGCCAAACCGGTCAAGGCGGCTGCCGCGCCGAAGAAGGCCGCGGCCGCGGCAAAGCCGGAACGCCCGAAGCGCAAGGCGGCGGCGGGCCGCCGCGAGCGGCCCCCGGAGGCCGCGCCGGCCCGCGCGCAAGCCGCACCGCGCGGTCCGGCTCCGATCGGCGTGCAGGACCTGCGGCCCTCGCGAGGCGCGACGCGCGCACGCAAGCGCGTCGGCAGGGGCCCGGGCAGCGGCCACGGGAAGACTGCCGGCCGCGGCAACAAGGGGCAGAAGTCCCGGAGCGGTTACCACCACCAGCGGGGATTCGAAGGCGGCCAGATGCCGCTCCATCGCCGGGTGCCCAAGCGCGGCTTCACGAACATCTTCCGGATCGAGTACGACGTCGTGAACATCTCGGCGCTCGACCGGTTCGACGCCGGCGACAGCGTCACCCCCGAGAAGCTCGCCGAGCGGCGGCTCGCCCACGGGCGGCGGCCGGTCAAGATCCTCGGCGACGGTGAGCTCAAGAAGGCGCTCACCGTGTCCGCTCACAAATTCTCGGCGTCCGCGAAGTCGCGCATCGAGGCGGCGGGCGGCACCTGCGAGGTCCTCAACCGATAGCCATGAGCGCCCTTCAGAGCTTCGCGAACATCTTCAGCGTCCCCGACCTGCGCAAGCGGGTCATCTTCACGTTCCTGCTGCTCGCCGTGTACCGGCTGGGGTCGCACATTCCGACCCCCGGGGTGGACCCCACCGCGATCAACGCTTTCTTCAAGTCGTCGGCGGGATCGCTCTTCGGGTTCCTGGACATCTTCTCGGGAGGAGCGCTGCGCCGGCTGTCGGTGTTCGCTCTCGGGATCATGCCGTACATCTCGGCGTCCATCATCCTGCAGCTCTTGACGGTCGTCTGGCCCTACCTCGAGAAGCTCTCGAAGGAAGGGGAGATGGGCCGCAAGAAGATCACGCAGTACACGCGCTACGGCACGGTGCTGCTCTCCTTCATCCAGGCCACGGGCATCGCACTGTGGCTGGAGAAGCAGGTCGCGCCGGGCGGAGCCCGCCTGGTTCCCCATCCCGGATGGGGCTTCCGGCTGATGACGATCCTGACGCTGACTACGGGAACGATCTTCATCATGTGGCTGGGCGAACAGATCACGGAACGCGGGATCGGCAATGGAATCTCGCTCATCATCTTCGCGGGCATCGTCGTGGGCCTTCCGAGCGCGATATTCGGCCTCGTCGAGCAGGTCCGGACCGGCAACATCAACATCCTCACGGTCCTGAGCGTCCTCGTCTTCATGTGCGGGATCATCGCGCTGATCGTCTTCGTCGAACGCGCTCAGCGGCGAATACCCGTGCAGTACGCCAAGCGGGTCGTGGGCCGGCGCGTTTACGGCGGTCAGAACACGTACCTCCCGCTCCGGGTCAACACGGGCGGAGTCATCCCGATTATCTTCGCGATCTCGATCATTCAGCTCCCGAGCTATCTCGCGACTCTGATCGGCGCGGACTGGACGCAGAAGGTGGCGGCCTCGCTCGGGCAGGGACAGCCGCTGTACGTGCTTCTCTATGCCCTGGGGATCCTCTTCTTCTGCTACTTCTATACCTCGATCGTCTTCAACCCGACCGACACCGCCGACAACATGCGCAAGTACGGCGGCTTCATCCCCGGGATCCGCCCGGGAAAGAAGACCGCGGACTACATCGACACGGTGCTCTCGCGGCTGACGATCATCGGAGCCGTATACCTGACCTTTGTTGCGCTCCTGCCCGACTTTCTCTCGAGCGGATTCCGTTTCGCGAGCCTTCCCTGGATCGGGCCCGCGCTGGAAGGCTCGCTGCCCCGATTCTTCACGGAGGGATTCGGGTTCAACTTCTATTTCGGCGGGACGTCGCTGCTGATCGTCGTCGGCGTCGCGATGGACACGGTCCAGCAGGTCGAGTCGAAGCTGGTCGAGCACCACTACACGGGTTTCCTGAAGAAGAGCCGCATCCGGGGCCGCCGGACCTGACCGACCAGTCGATGAGAGCGATCTTTCTCGGCCCTCCCGGGAGCGGCAAAGGCACCCAGGCGAAGCTTCTCGCCCAGCGGATGGCCATCCCGGCCATTTCCACGGGCGACATGCTCCGGGAGGCGGTCCGCCTCGGAACCCCGCTCGGCCGGCGCGCGAAGGCCATCATGGAGGCCGGCGACCTCGTGCCGGACGACGTCGTGATCGGTCTGATCCGCGAGCGCATCTCGCTTCCGGATGCCCGGAGCGGCTTCCTCCTGGACGGGTTCCCCCGGACGGTCGAGCAGGCGCGGGCCCTGGACCGCCTGCTGGAGGGAAATGGCGAGGTGCTCGACGCGGTTATCAACCTTCTCGTACCCGAGAGCATGCTTCTCGAGCGGATGGGCGGCCGGGCTGCCGTCGAAGGGCGAGCGGACGACCGTCCCGAGACGGTCCGGGAACGTCTCCGGGTCTACCGGGAGAAGACGGCCCCCCTGATCGACCACTACGGCGCCCGGGGCGTCCGGATCGACGTGGACGGCTCGGGAACGATCGAGGAGGTGTCGGGACGCATCGACCGGGCGGCAGCGACGCGGGCGGGGGGGCGGACTTGATCACGATCCGCAGCTCCGACGAGCTCGCACGGCTGGAGGAGGCGTCCCGGGTGGTCCTCGAGACGCTCGAGGTGCTGGAGAAGGCGGTCGCGCCGGGGGTGACGACCGAGGAACTGGACCGGATCGCCGTGGAGGAGATCCGGCGGCGCAACGCGAAGCCGGCATTTTTGAACTACCGCGGGTTTCCGAAGACGATCTGTACGTCGGTCAACGACGAAGTCGTCCACGGGATCCCGGGGTCGCGCTCTTTGAAAGAGGGAGACATCGTCGGGATCGACTGCGGGGCGGTCGTCCAGGGCTACTACGGGGACGCTGCGCGGACCCTCGCGGTCGGGCGCGTGGACCCGGCCCGGGCGAAGCTCATGGAAGTCACCCGGCAGGCGCTCGAGGCCGGCATCGCCGCGGCGCAGCCGGGAGGCCGCGTGTCGGACATCGGAGCCGCGGTCGAGGCCGTCGCGGTGGTGCACGGATACGGCGTGGTCCGGGAGTTCGTGGGGCACGGGGTCGGGACGGCGCTTCACGAGGAGCCGCAGGTCCCCAACTACGGGCCCGCGGGGCGCGGGAGCACGCTGCGGCCGGGGATGGTGATCGCCATCGAGCCGATGTTCAACCTCGGCACGGGGGAGGTCACCGTCGACAAGGACGGCTGGACCGTGCGGACTCGGGACCGGAAGGCGTCCGCGCACTTCGAGAACACGATAGCGATCGGGCCTTCGGGGCCGGTCGTCCTGGGGACGGGCCGCGTTTCCGCGAGCTTCGGCGCCCGCGAGGCCGCGGCGGTCCCGGCATGACGAAGGAAGACGCAATCGAGGTCATGGCAACGGTCGTCGAGCCGCTGCCGAATGCGATGTTCAAGGTGGAGCTGGAGAACAAACATCAGGTGCTCGCGCACATCTCGGGGAAGATGCGGAAGAACTTCATCCGGATCCTCCCGGGGGACAAGGTCCTCGTGGAGCTTTCCCCGTACGACCTGACGCGCGGGCGGATCATCTATCGATATAAGTGAGTCGCGGGGACAGGCCTAAGCAAGTCGCGGGGACAGGTCCCGAAGGGGCCTGCACCCGCAACAGTTCGAGCGGTCTGCAGCCGCCACAGAATTAACCAGAGAGTCGAGGAAGTCGTGAAAGTTCGAGCATCGGTCAAGAGAATCTGCGTGAAGTGCAAAGTCGTCCGGAGAAACGGCGTGGTCCGGGTCATCTGCTCGATCCCGAAGCACAAGCAGAGGCAGGGGTAAAACATGGCACGAATTGCGGGAGTGGACCTTCCACTCAACAAGCGAGTCGAGGTCGGCCTGACCTACATCTTCGGAATCGGCCGGTCGAAGGCGAATTTCATCCTCGAGAGGGCAGACGTCCGTCCGGATACGCACGTCAAGGACCTCTCGGAGGAGGAAGTCGTCCGGATCCGCAAGGTGATCACGGACGACGTCAAGGTCGAGGGAGACCTGCGGAAGGACGTCTCGATGGACATCAAGCGTTTGATGGACATCGGGTGCTACCGGGGGATGCGGCATCGCCGGAACCTGCCGGTGCGCGGCCAGCGGACCCATACGAACGCGCGCACCCGGAAGGGACCGCGACGCATGACGATCGCCGGCAAGAAGAAGGCAACGAAAAAATAGATGTCGCGGGTCTGATCCCGCAGGGGTCAGATCCGCTTCCTTATTTAGAGCAGCGACCAGATCGGAAGAGGAAACATGGCAGAAGCACCGGCGGTATCGGCAACTCCGGAAAAGGGACCGGCCAAGAAGGGCCGGAAGCCCCGGAGCGGCAAGAGAGAGAAGAAGAACATCCCGCACGCCGTCGCGACGGTGCAGGCGTCGTTCAACAACACGATCATCGCGATCGCCGACCAGGAGGGGAACATCCTCGCCTGGTCTTCGGCCGGACGGATCGGGTTCAAGGGCTCGCGGAAGGGAACTCCGTTCGCGGCCCAGCTCGCGGCGGCGAATTGCGCCGAGCACGCGAAGGAGAACGGAGTCCGTTCCGTGGACGTCCGGGTGACGGGACCCGGAGCCGGTCGCGAGTCTGCGATCCGCGCGCTCCAGGCCAACGGGATCGACATCAAGTCCATCAAGGACACGACGCCGATCCCGCACAACGGGTGCCGCCCGCGCAAGCGGCGTCGCGTGTAGGAATAGGGAAACGTTTTAGCTGACAGCGGATAGCTGAACAGCTCGTCTGTAAACCGGCTTACAGCTCCTGGCCGGGAGGAAGGACGCAAACAAAGAGGGGGCTGCGGAGGTTTCCAGTTTTGGCGCGTTATACCGAATCGGTTTGCCGGCTCTGCCGGCGCGAGGGGATGAAGCTGTTCCTGAAAGGGGACCGCTGCTTCAAGGACAAGTGCGCCATCGAGCGGCGCAACTACCCGCCGGGCCAGCACGGCCGGAGACGCAGCAAGCTCTTGGGATACGGGATCCAGCTCCGCGAGAAACAGAAGGTGAAGAGGATCTATGGGCTCCTGGAGCGCCCGTTCCGCCTCACCTTCCAGCGCGCGGAGCGGCGCAAGGGGATCACGGGCGCGAACCTTCTCCAGGAGCTGGAGCGTCGCCTGGACAACGTCGTGTACTCGCTGGGGTTCGCGGCGTCGCGCGCGCAGGCGCGCCAGCTGGTTCGCCACGGCCACGTGACCGTGAGCGGGAAGAAGGTCACGATCCCGTCCTATCGCGTATCGAAGGGACACGTGATCGCAATCAAGGACAAGAGTCGATCCAACGAACAAATCAAGGCCTCGGTCGAAACCGCGCGCGCTCGCGGCGTACCGAACTGGCTCGACCTCTCGCCGGAAACGTTCAGTGGAACGGTTCTGGAGTTGCCGAGCCGGGAAGACATCAAGCTGCCCATTCAGGAGCAGCTGATCGTCGAGCTCTACTCAAAATAGGCAGCGAACCTTAAGGAATAGTTGGGGACAGGTTTCAACCTGCACCCGGATGACCGGAGAAAGAAACATGACGCTGTGGAAGGGTTTTCAGAAGCCGAAGCGGTTGGATTTCGAGCCCGAGTCGCTGTCGGCGACGTACGGCAAGTTCTATGCGCAGCCGTTCGAGCGGGGTTTCGGTACCACGATCGGCAACGCGCTGCGGCGCGTGCTGCTCTCGTCCATCGAGGGGGCGGCCATCACCGCGGTGAAGATCGAGGGGGTGCTCCACGAGTTCTCCTCGCTGCCCGGAGTGGTCGAGGACGTGACGGACATCATCCTCAACCTCAAGCAGATCCCGATCAAGATGCACACGACGGACGAGAAGATCCTCACGCTGGACGTCACCCGCAAAGGCAAGGTGACTGCCTCCGATCTGCAGGGTGACTCGTCCATCGACATCCTGGAGCCCGACGCTCCGATCGCCACGCTTTCCGAGAACGGCAAGCTGCAGATGGAGATGAGGGTCTCGATGGGCCGCGGTTACGTGTCGGCGGACAAGAACTTCGACGAGGACATGGGGATCGGATACATCCCGATCGACTCGGTTCACTCGCCGGTGCGCCGCGTCAACTACCACGTCGAGGCGGCGCGAATCGGCCAGGCCACGGACTACGACCGTCTCGTCCTGGAGGTGTGGACCAACGGAACCGTCTCGCCGGCCGATGCGGTCGGACTGGCCGCGACCCTCCTGCGGGACCACCTCACGATCTTCGTGAACGCCGAGGTGGAGACCGCGCTCGAGGTCTCGGAAGGGGAGCTGCCGGAGAACCTGGCGGAGTACCTGAACAAGTCAGTGGACGAGCTGGAGCTGTCGGTGCGGAGCGCGAACTGCCTCAAGAACGCGGGCATCCGGACGATCCGCGACCTCGTGCAAAAGAGTGAAAAAGACATGCTGGAGACGAAGAACTTCGGCCGCAAGTCGCTGAACGAAATCCGTGACATCCTGCGGCCGATGGGCCTGTCTCTCGGCATGGAGCTCGAGACGGCCGAAGCCCAGAGCGAGTAGTCAGTCATGCAGCACAATCGGGCTGGGCGAAAGCTCCGGCGAACGACCTCTCATCGGCTGGCGATGTTCTCGAACCAGCTGGCGTCGCTCATGACGCACGAGCGGATCCAGACGACCATCTCGAAGGCCAAGGAGCTCCGGCCCCTGGCCGAGAAGCTCATCACCGCAGCGAAGAACGACGACGTGGCGGCTCGCCGCCGCGTCTACCGGTGGATTCCGGATCACTTGACGGTCAAGAAGGTGTTCGAAACCATCGCTCCGCGCTTCGTGGACCGGCCCGGCGGCTACACGAGGATCTTGAAGCTCGGCGCGCGTCGGGGCGATGCGGCCGAGGCGGCCATCCTGGAGTTCGTGGACTTCAAGTTCGAGGCGAAGGAGAAGGGTCCCCGCAAGGAGTCCCTCTCCGATCGGGCCCGGCGGATGTCGGGCGGGCGGGTCGAGACGGTCCGCAAAAAGAAGGAGGAGCCCGAGGACGAGGCCGGCGAAGAGGCCGGTGGCCGGAAGGCTTCCCGGAAAGCGAAGCCGGAGCGTTCCAAGCCGGGCAAGGCATCGCGGCAGGGACCGAAGAAGGGGCCCAGCCGGACGGGACCGTCGAAAAGGGGGGCGTAGCCCCGCCTCCTCACGAGCGAAGCTTCGCAGGACTCTCGAATACCAAGAGATCCTTCGCTTCGCTCAGGATGACAATGCATGGGATTGCGCCGCGCACGGATTGCAGCCGCCCTCTGGGGCGGCTTTCTTTTTCTGCTGACGTCCTGGCCCAATCCTCCCACGGTCCCCGCGGGAGGGTTCCCGCTCGACAAGCTGACGCACTTCTTCCTCTACGCGGTCGAGGCCTTCCTCCTCTCGCGGGCGATCGCGTGGCCGGGCAAGAGGGGCTTTGCCGGATCGAGGTTTCTCGCGATCGTCCTCACCATGGCGCTCTGGGGAGTGGTCGACGAGGTCCACCAGGAGTGGATACCCGGGCGGATGATGGATGCGGCGGACCTGGCGGCGGACGTCTTCGGGGCGACGGTGGGCTCCCTGGCGGCGGCTGCGACGGAGCGGAAGCAGCGGCCGGAGAGCGGACAACCGGGATAGCTGTCCCGGGCCCCGGGGCTCAGAGGCGCGCGGCGATGCCCAATCGAATTGCGCGCGGGGAGCCCGGCGTGATGTTCGTATTGCTGTCCGCGTTCGCGAAGTACTTCCGGTCGAGCAGGTTTTCGACGTTCAACTGGAGGCGGAGGTCCTTCGTGATCGAAAAGAAAGCGGCCGCGTCGAGGCGCACGTAACCGGGAAGCGTGACCGTGTCGTCGATCGCCGCGAACATCGCGGATCTCGTTACGACTCCGACGCCGGCACCGACGCTCGGGAGTAACTGGTAGGTGTTCCAGAGAGAGAAGGTGTGGCGCGGCACCTGCGCGACGGTGGCACCCTCTCGCGCTGCGACGGTGGCGCTGGTTACGAAGGCGTCCTGGTACGCGTATCCGCCGGCGATCCCCCAGGCCGTCGTGATGTTGCCAGTGACCGCGAGCTCCCCGCCGTTCGTGCGCTGGCTTCCGGTCTGCACGATCCGGGTCGAGTCGTTCGGGTCGGTCGCGCGGGTGTTCGTCCGGTCGAGCCGGTACGCGGCAGCCGTGATCGAGAGCCCGGGCAGCGGGTCCCACTTCGCCCCCACCTCGTAGTTGTCGAAGCGCTCGGGCTTGACCTGCTCCGTGATTGACGTCAGGGACGAGAACTGGTCTCCGGAGCTCGGCAGGTACGACACACCGTAGGAAGCGTAAAGCGAGACCGAGCTCGCGGGCCGGTAGATGATCCCGCCGCGCGGCGATAGGAGGTCGTCCGTGCGGTCCAGCCGATCGCCGTTCCGGTTGTTGCGGTAATCGAGTTCGAAGCGGTCGAACCGAACGCCTCCCACGACCTTCAGCGAGGACGAAAGGTCGACCTGGTCCTGCGCGTAACCGGCGGCTACCGTGGCGCGGAGGTGGTTGTCCGCGTCGGTCGCGTTCTGCCGGAAAGTGACGGATGTCGTGGTCTCGGGGTCGGAGAACGGCACGAGAATCGAGGTCGCGGAGTCGTTGAAGAACCCGGTGTTCCGGAAATTGTCGGTGGTCTGACGGCCGATTTCGGCGCCCACGAGCATCGTGTGCCGGATCGAGCCCGTCTGGAAGGTTGCGATGACGTCCGTCTGATTGAAGAGATTCTGCCGGTTCGTGGCGTTGTTGTAGGCGGTCAGGGCGACCATCGTCCGGTCCGCCGTGACGGCGCCGGGGACATAGTTCTGATACGCGCGATCGTAGTCGCCAAAGAGAGTGCGATTCCGGATCGTCACGCTTCCGATGCGATGCTCGACGGCGGCCGACGCGAGCCCGACCGTGGCGCGAGCGTGGCTGTCGGAGCTGTTTCCATAGTACGTCGAGACGTCCACGTCCGCCGGCCGGCCGCGGAACGACGAAATGCCGCGATCGGCGACGCGGGAATCGCGGAAGTACTCGTACCCGAGCGTCAGTCTGGTGTCTTCCGAAGGCGCAAACGTGAGCGACGGCGCGGCGCCGTAGCGCTCGAGGTCGACGCCGTTGCGGAAGCTGCCGGAGTCCTCGTAGAGGCCGTTCACGCGGAGGGCCAGCTCGTCCGAGAGCGGTTGATTGAGGTCCGCAGTCACCCGCTTGTTCCCGAAAGAGCCCCCCTGAACGTCGAATTCGCGCAGCGGATCGAACCCGGGCTCCTTGGTGACGCGGTTGATGACACCGCCGCCCCCTCCCCTTCCGAAGATCATCGCGTTGGGGCCCTTCAACGCCTCGACGCGCTCCAGGTTGTAGAGGTCGCGGTAGTACTGGACGTCGTCCCGGACACCGTCGACGAAGAAGTCCGCCGACGAGCTGTTGCCCCGCATGATGACCTGGTCGCGGTTGTTCTCTCCCTGGTGCAGGGATACGCCCGGGATGTAGCGGACGACGTCGCCGATGCTCGTCATGAGCTGGTCCTGCATCAGCTGGCGGCTGACGACCGTCACGGACTGTGGGACGTCGGCGAGCGGCGTCGAGGTCTTCGTCGCGGAGCGAATCGAGGGCACGCGATAGCCGTTCGGAGCGGTGACCGTGATGACGTCGTGTACGGACGCGATCTGCAACACGAAGTCCCGCTCATATACCTGGCCAGCGGTGACCGTCACGCGCTCCCCGGAATCGACGAAGCCTTCCCGGCTCACGCGAACGACGTAGTCGCCCGGCGCGAGCGCGAGCGATACTTGCCCGCGGCGATCCGACACCGCCGTCTCTTCTTCGCGGTTGTCGCGAAACGCCGTCGCCCTGGCCCCGGCGATCGGAGCGTCGGTCGCGTCGGCCACACGGGCGCGAAAGGAGATTTCGCGAGGACGGTCGGCGGAGCCCGCCGATCCGCCAGCCTCGCTGATCGCCTCTTCCGACCGCGCCGCCCGATCCGAACCGTTTTCTCCGGCGGATGCGGCCGCGATTCCCGCGAAGAGCGACGCTCCGAAGATGGCGACCGCCAGCACCTTCGAGGATCGCAGAAAGCCCCCAGTCAGCCGGGCCGCGATCCGGCGCGGCGCGACCGCGCGGCTCACGCTTCCTACTCCGATACTGAGACTCAGTCTCATTCTCATGCGAGCCGAATTTATCTTTCGCCCGGCGGGGCCGTCAACTGGAAAAAACGGGCGGCGAAGAGCCCCGAACGCCGGCCCGGCGGGCGGGTCGGGCGGAAGCCCCGGCCTCACGGGAGCCCGGGACACGCGAACCCTCGAAAAGGGGACGGAAACGGCCGGATCCGGGGATGGGATCCGGAATTCCTGTGGGCGGGGGAGCCGAGAGCCGATCGCGCTATCTCTTGAAGGCTCCCCCCTGCCCGGCGGCCACCTTACCGCCGCCCTCGGCGATCAGGACACGCTGGTTCAGCTCCTTGATGCGCTCGTTCAACTGGGCGATCTTCTGCTGCGAGTCCCGGGCGACCCGCTCGTTCTCGGTCTTCAGCTTCCCGATCTCGGCCTCCAGATCTCCCAGGTTCCGGTGGCGTTCTTCGCTCGCCCGGCGGAGATCCTGGTTCTCGGCGCGGTGGCGTTCGATCTCCTCGTCCTTCTCGGAGAGACGCATCCTCCAGTTCTGCTCCTGCTGGTCGTAGAGCTGCTTGGTCTCCATGAGCCGGGCGATGTGCGAAAAGTCGTTGTCCGAGTCCATGGCACCTCCTTGCCGGCGCTCCTCGATCTGCGGAAAGAGCTTCCGGAGCTTGAGAGAGAGATCCTCCGGGTCCGTCGAGAGCTCCATGGCGCGCTCGTACGTGATCCGGTTGTTGACGAGCAGGGCGAGCAGCGACTGATTCATCGTCTGCATGCGGTAGTAGGCGACGGACGTCTCCATCTCCTCCGCGATTTCCTTGGTCTCCCCGGTTTCGATGTGTTTCGCGATCTTCGGCGAATTGATCATGATCTCGACGACCGGCAACAGCCCGGAGCCGTCGGACTTCTCGATCAGCTTCATCGACACGATCGCCCGGAGGACGAGAGCGAGCTGAGACCGGATCTGCCGCTGCTGCGACGAAGGACACGAGTCGACCACGCGGTCGATCGACTGGGCGGCGCTGTTCGTGTGCAGTGTCGAAAAGACCAGGTGGCCGGTTTCGGCCGCCGTGAGCACGGTCTGCATCGTCTGCCAGTCCCGCATCTCGCCCACCATGATCACGTCCGGGTCCTGCCGGAACATGTTTTTGAGCGCCTCGGCGAAGTCGGGCGTGTCGGTTTCCAGCTCCCGCTGGGAGACGGCCGCCTTACCGTCGGCGAACAGGTACTCGATGGGGTCTTCGATGGTGACGATGTGGACCTGCCGCTGCTCGATGACGCTCTTCAGGATTGCGGCGAGCGTCGTGGACTTGCCCGACCCGGTGGGTCCGGTGATGAGGACGAGCCCGGCCGGAAGGTGGACGAAGGTTTCCAGCACTTCGGGCAGGTTCAGGTCCTCGATCGACGGGAGCTTGAACGGGATGCGCCGGAAAACTGCGGCGAGCGAGCCCCGCTGGATGTAAACGTTGGCCCGGAACCGCGCTACCCCCGCCAGCCCGTAGCCCAGGTCGACCGACTGGTGTTTTTCGAGCCGGGTCCGCTGCGACGGCGTCAGGATCTCGAGGAGCATCTGCTCGAGCTCTGCCGGCTGAAGCGATTCGGCCTTCAGAGGAACGAGTTTCCCCTTCACCCGCAAAAGGGGCGGCCTCATGGGCTTCAGGTGGAGGTCGGAGGCCTCCTTACCTGCCATGAATCGGAGGTATTCGGCAAGTTTCAGAGTCCGTGGATTATAGCGCAGCGCCGCGGGTGCTCATTCGGCTCGTCCCGCGGCCGATCCGCGGCTGTCCGGCGCGGCCTCCAGCCACCTTCGAGCCTCCTCGCGGGTGCGGACCCGGCCCGCCAGAGCTTCGACCCGCACGGCCTCGAGGAGCCGCCCGACGTGGGGGCCCGGTGGCACGCCCAGCCAATCGAGGACGTCCGCTCCGCGAACGTCTGGTAGCGGCCTCTTCCGTCGAAGCCGCGCCGAAAGCCGGCGCGCAGCGGCGCGCGAGCGCGGCGCGTGCGTCTCGAGGAGGCGCAACGCGTCTGCCGCCCGATCGCCCGCCCGGAGGATCCAGCGCCAGGCTTCGTCGTCCCCGAAGCCGGCGCGGGCGGTCGCCGCGAGCTGGACGAGGTTCGCCACGTCGCCGGCCTCCTCCGAGCTCGAGCGGAGCCGCCGGAGCCACCCCGCGACCGCAGCCGCCGGGAGCTCGAGCTCCACCGCGACGAGCGCGAGGCGGAGGCGCCGCCGGCGCTCGCCGGGGAGCGCTCGCAGCGGCAGCGAGTCGATCGTGGCGAGACCGCGCGCCAGAGGCCTCCACTTCTGCGGCGGGATCGGAAGGTCGAGGGCGGGCTCGAGGGCGCCGGTGCGCCACGCCCACGCGAGCGCCGGAAGGGCGCTCCGCGCCTCGAGGAGCTTCGCCAGCTCGGCCTGGATCCTCTCGCGCGCCACGCGGGCGAGCGCCGGGGCCGCGCGGCGGCAGGCGGTCGACGTCCTCCGGTCCGGAGTCAAACCATGCGTGGCGGCGAGCCTCGCGGCCCGCAGGCAGCGGAGGGGATCGTCCGCGAGGTTCTTCTCGGAGACCATCGCGAGGCGCCGCGCCTCGAGGTCGTCCATTCCCCGGAAGGGATCGAGCAGGTCGCCGGAGACCAGGTCGAAGGCGAGCGCGTTGACCGTGAAGTCGCGCCGCGCCAGGTCCGTGTCGATGGATCCGCCTTCGATCTCGGCGACGTCGAGGATTCTCCCGCGGCCCGCGACCCGGAAGACGCGCGGCGACTTGTCGGCCGAGAGGAGAAACGCCCGGCCCAGTCCGTGGGACTCGAGAGCCCGCGCCACGCTCGCGGCGTCCCCCGAAACGGCGAGGTCGACTTCGGAGACTTGTCGGCCGAGCGCGCGGTCGCGCAGCGCGCCGCCCACGATCCACGCGTCCATCCGAAGGCTTCCGCCCGCGACGAGACGGCGAAGCGCGACGAGCTCCGGCTCCGCCGCGAGCCGGCGCATCCGCGCCCGGAGCCGGCGGACTGCCAATTCGTGATCAGTTCCGGCGCGGGAGGTGGGAGAACTGGTCTTCCGCCTTACAATCGTCGGATGTCCTCCCACTCTTCGGCGGTGACTCCCGACGTCGTGCGCCGGATTGCCGCCCTGGCCCGACTCCGGGTCCCGGACGAAGAGCTCTCCGTCTGGACCCGCCAGCTCGACCGGATTGTCTCCCACATCGACCAGCTGAAGGAGATCCCGGAATCGGGTCGGACCGCGCCGGAGGTCGTGCGGGCCACACCGCTCCGCTCGGACGTCCCGCGACCGGGGGAGGGAGATCGGGCTCTCGCCGACAACGCGGCCGAGTGCGCCCACGGCTTCGGCGTCGTCCCCCGGGTCGTCGGAGGTGGCGAGTGACGCCGCGGTTCCGGAGCGCCCGCTGACCTCCCGGCCCGCCGGGGTCGTGGCGACGGCGGACGGCGTCCGCTCGCGCCGGTCGTCGGCCGTGGAGGTCCTGGGCGACGCTCTCGCCCGCATCGGCGCGCTCGACGGGCGGGTGGGAGCGTTTCTCGAGGTGACCCCCGACCTCGCGGTCGAAGAGGCGCGCGGGGTGGACGCCCGCGTGGCCGCCGGAGAGGAGCTGCCTCTCGCCGGAGTCCCCATGGCGATCAAGGACAACATGTGGGTGTCGGGGCGCCAGGCGACCTGCGCTTCCCGGATTCTCCGCGGCTTCCGCCCGCCCGCGGATGCGACCGCGGTCTCCCGCCTGCGGAGCGCCGGCGCCGTGTTCGTGGGGCGCGCGAACATGGACGAGTTCGCGATGGGCTCCTCCACCGAGAACAGCTCTGTCCAGCTCACCCGCAACCCCCACGACCTGGACCGGATCCCGGGTGGGTCCTCCGGAGGCAGCGCCGCGGCCGTAGCCTCGGGAATGGTCCCGGGCGCGCTCGGCTCCGACACGGGCGGCTCCATCCGCCAGCCCGCGGCGTGCTGCGGCGTCGTGGGGTTCAAGCCCACCTACGGACGGGTCTCGCGCTACGGGCTGGTCGCATTCGCGTCGTCGCTCGACCAGATCGGACCCCTGGCGCGCAGCGTGGCGGACTCCGCGCGGATCTACCGCGTGATCGCGGGCCCGGACCCGCTCGACTCCACGAGCTCGAGCAAAGCCGCGGGAGACCCCGAGGCCTCGGTCGGCAAGGGAGCCGCCGGCCTGACCGTCGGTTTCCTGGAGGAAGCGCAGGCCGAGGGTCTGGACGCCGAGGTCGCTGGAAACCTGGAAAGTGTCCGGCGGGCGTTCGCGGCGGCCGGCGCGCAGGTGAAGTCCGTCAGCGTGCCCCGCGCGACGGATGCGATCGCGATCTACTACGTCGTCGCGAGCGCCGAGGCGTCGTCGAACCTGGCGCGGTACGACTCGGTCCGCTACGGACCGCGGCCCGTCGCCACGGACCTGGCCTCGCTCTACGTCGAGAGCCGGACGACGGGCTTCGGGCCCGAGGTCAAGCGCCGGATCCTGCTCGGCACGTTCGCGCTCGCCGCCGGCTACTACGAGGCCTACTACGGCCGCGCCATGCGGGCCCGCGCCGCTCTCTCGGAGGACTTCGAACGCGCGTTCGGAGAGGTGGACGTCATCGTATGTCCCTCCATTCCGGCTCCGGCGTTCCGCATCGGGGAGAAGACCGACGATCCCCTGACCATGTACCTCTCCGACATCTTCACGGTTCCGGCATCGCTCGCGGGACTTCCCGCAATCTCGCTGCCCTCCGGATTTTCGAGGGAAGGGTTGCCACTCGGCGTACAGATCCTGGGGCCGCGGTTCGGCGAGGAGAACGTCTTCGCCGCCGCGGGCGCTCTCGAGCGCGAGGTCGCGCTCCCCGACGAGATGCCGAGGGGGGTCCGGTAGAAAGCTGCCCGGGAAACAGGTGCTCGCAGCCCGGCTGACGCTGGCGTTTCTCACCCTCCTCGCGACGAGCGCGCTCGGAGAGTTTCGCGGCGACAAGACGATCGTCGTCTCACCGGAGCTCAAGGTCTCGATCGGCGAAGGAGACGAGATCACCCTCTCGGCCCGACCGCTGCCGGGCGAGGGACTGGACGCGTTCGTGAAGCGCTTCACCGAGGACCCGCGGACCAAGAGCGAGATCCTGTCGCGCAACGAGGGCGTGAAACTCCTCCGGAAAGACGTCTTCGTCCGGGTCCCGTACCGGCTCCTCTCCGAAAACTATCGGAGGATCGCCATCGAGGCGCTTTTTCCGGGTGACACCACCGACCCGCAGGGGTGGGTTCACCGGGTGTCCGCTCTGACCGGGAAGCCCGAGAGTCTCTGGCGGATCGCGGAGTGGTTCACGGGCGACGGGCTGAACTATCGCGAGATCCGCGCGGCGAACGGCCTCGAGTCGCTGGGCCACCGAATCGGGCCAGGTGGTCCGGATTCCTGTGAAGCTGCTGGCGGCCACGTTTCGCGACGAGGCCCGGGCCGCGGCCGCGACGGCGCGCGCAGCCGCTCCAGTTCGGCCGCGACGAGAAGGGGCGGTACGCGCTCTACCACCTGCAGCGCGGCGAGGCGCTCTACACCGCGGTCGTGGTCCGCCTGACCGGCCGCCTCCACGCCGAGGACGTCAACGCGAAGGCGGCCGAGATCGCGGAACGCAGCGGAATCACGGACGTCCGTTCGATCCCGGTCGGTTACGCGGTCAAGATCCCGGTCGAAGACCTTTCACCCGAGTTCCGTCCCGCGGATGACCCCGCGCGCATCGAGGAGGAAAAGGGAAGGCTCGAAGCCACTCAGTTCGTCAACCGGGTGCGGGCCGTGAATCTCGCGGGCGTCACGTTCGTGCTCGACGCGGGTCACGGTGGCCGGGACACGGGCGCGCGCGTCGCCGGGGTCGAAGAGGCACGGCACGTGTACGACCTCGCCTGCCGGGTGGAACGTCTCCTGCGCGCGCACACGCGCGCCTCGGTCGTCCCCACCGTCCGCCGGACCACGCCGTGCTCAGACGGGCGGTCCGACGCCGTCGGCGACTCGAGGTCGGCGCGCGTCATGACGAACCCGCCCTACGAGCTGGACGACCCGGTCGCCGGCGTGAACTTCCGCTGGTACCTCGCAAACTCCGTCCTGCGCCGCGCGGAGGAGCGCGGAGGCTCCGAGGATCGAACCGTGTTCGTGTCCCTCCACGCCGACTCTCTTCACCCGGCGGTCCGCGGGCTCATGGTCTACATCCCGGGAGAGAAGTACCTGAAGACCTCGTTCGGAAAGAGCGGCGGCCTGTACACCGCGCGGCGAGAAGTCCGGGAACAACCCCGGGTGAGCTTCTCCCGGCGCGAGCGCATCAAGGCGGAGGGCGTCTCCCGGCACCTCGCCGAGAAAATCGTGGGAGCGTTCCGAGCGCTCGGGCTTCCCCTCCACGCCTTTCAGCCGATCCGGCGAAACGTCATCCGAGGCGGGCGAGAGTGGGTGCCGGCGATCCTCCGGTACAACCGCATCCCCGCGCGGGTGCTGATCGAGGTGTGCAACCTGAACAACCCGGACGACCGCCGGCTCCTCGTTTCCCGGAACTACCGGGAGAAGGTCGCCCAGGCGATCGTCAGCGCGCTCGTCGACTTCTACGGAGGTCCCGGATCACAGACCGTGACCGCCCGGAAGGGAACCTCCCAGCCGTTACCCGCCGATTCGCAGCCCGAGACCGAGCGCCGCTAGCTATTTCGGCTTCGGCGTCTCGTTCAGGAACGCGATCCAGATCGGGTCCGTAGCGATCCCCAGGTACGCGGGGTCCGACCGCAGGCTCTCCCGATCGAGGGGGCCCTCGGATTCGAGAGTGCGGAGGGCCTCCACGGTGCGGCGGGCGTCTCCCGCCTTTGCGTAGAGGCGCGCCTGGAGCCCGACGCCTCCCCAGCGATCTGACACGAGGCCCCTCGCCTCTTCGACCGACTTCACCGCGGAGCCGCTCTCGCCGACGTTCGCCTCGGCCACCGCCAGGGCGGAAAGGGAGTCCGGGTCGGGTCCGGCCGTGGCCACGTACCGCGCCAGCCGCTCGCGCGCTTCGGCGGAGCGCCCCTCCGCGAGCGCGAGGAGGCCGAGCTCCTTTCCCGCTCCCGGAGCGGGCCGGGGACCCGAGAACGCTCCCTCGAAAGCGGCGCGCGCTTCCGCCGTCCGGCCCGCGGACTTGAGCGCCAGGCCGATCTGGTAGAGCGCGGGCGCGGGGGCGGCGCCGGCGGCGACCGCTCTCTCCCAGGCCCGTTTTGCGTCTTCGACGCGACCTTCGCGCTGCGCCCGCACCGCTTCGCGCTCCGGGATCCTCCAGGGAGCCGGGCGGAGCTGCTCCGGGAGAACGTACGGTTCGGATCGGACCCTCTGTACGGCGAGGAAACCGTCGACGACGAAGAGGATCGCCGGCGCGGCCGCGGTCAGAAGCAGGATCCGGCGCGCGGACGGCGTCGCCAGCCGCCGGCGGACCACGAAGACGATGAGCGCGATCGCCGCGAGCCCGAGGAGGCGGGGCAGAAGGATGGCGCGCGTCTCGCGGCCGGCGTCGCGCCGCCGCGCCGCGTTCGGTCCGAGCGACCGCATCGCCTCGGCCGCGATCGAGATTCCGGGATCCGCCAGGACGACGTCCTGGATCGTCCAACCCGCGCCGGACTTCGCGAGAGACCAGCGCGTCTTGAGAACGCCGGCCGGGTAACGCAGTCCGAGGAGGACCGACACGCCTGCGGGCTCGGCCCGCACGGACGACCAGGCAATTCCGGTCGACGTCCCGGGAGCCGGTTCGAGCGTCTGTAAGAAGTGGTCGCGGATGACCGTCCGCAGCCTTTCCCGCTGGCGGGGAGACAGGCCCCGCCACACCTCGCGGGTGAGGTGACGGGAAGCGATGGCGTCGGCCCCCAGGGCCGCCTGGAACTTGTCCCTCTGGCCGCGCAGGAGCGCCTCCGCCGCCCCCCGGGCGGTTGCGGCGGCGTCCTCGACCTCGGGTGCGGTGAGCTCCGCCGACAGGGCAGTTACGCCGGCGAGCAGCGCCACCGGGACGAGGAGCGCTCGGCGCGTCGGTCGAGTCAGGCGGCGATCGGCTCGAGCCGCTCGACGCGCGGGGAGAGCGACTCGGCCCCGCGGTCCGTGCACAGGATGTCGTCCTCGATGCGGACGCCGAAGCGCCCGGGGAGATAGATCCCGGGCTCGGAGGTGAAGGTCATGCCCGGTTCGAGGAGCGTCTTCTCGTGACCCACCATGTAGGGGGGCTCGTGGACGTCGATGCCGAGGCCGTGTCCGAGACGGTGGGTGAAGAACTCGCCGTACCCGGCCTTCTCGATCACCTTCCGCGCGGCCGCGTCGACCTCCGAGCAGGGAACCCCCGGCGCGGCGCGATCGATCGCAGCGCCCTGAGCCTCGAGGACGACGCTCCAGACCTTGCGGTACTCGTCGGAGGGTTTCCCGAAAAAGGTCGAGCGAGTGATGTCGTAGAAGTACCCCTCGGGCTTGTCCCACGCGTCGATCAGCACGGCCTCGTCCCTCGAGAGCGCCCGCTCCGTCGAGGCTCCGTGGGGCAGCGCGGAAGACGGCCCGAACTGCACCACGTTCTCGCCGCCGAAGAGACGCGATATCCCGGCCTCGGTGGCGCCCGGCTCGAGGCTCTCGAAGGCGCGCCGGAAGCGCGGAAGAGCGACCGCGATGGCCCGGCGGATGGCTTCGATTTCCTCGGCGGTCTTGATCATGCGGACGGTGGCGAAGACGGGGGCCGCGGAGACGGACTTCCACCCGGGCCGCGCGGCGAGGAGCCGCTCCACGTCGTCATACGCGGTCGAGGGCTCGATCGCGAGCCGGCCGGCGTTTCCGGGGATGAGCGCCGCAGCCTTCGCGAAGGGATCCTCGGTCTCTTCCCACGTGACGATTTCCGAAACGGCGGACATCGCACGGAGCCGGCTCTCTTCGAAGGAGGGACAGACGACCACGGGGTCGCGATCCTTGAACAAGAAAAGAGCCGTCAACCGCTCGCTGCGCCAGAAATCGATCCCCGTCAGGTAGAAGAGATTCGAGGAGGGCGTCGCGAAGAGACCGTCGGCGGAGAGGCCCGAGAGGCGCGCCCGCATGGCGTCCAATCGGCTGCGATAAACGTCTCGATCGATCGTCATGCGGGGATGCTAGCAGAGGGTCCGAACCGGCCCGGCGTAGAATCCGCCGACCGGGCATAACCCCGCGGGGCCTCTTGTTCTGCGCGGCGTCTGGAGGAGGTGGAGATGCTCAGGAACTCGAAAATTTTCCGCGCGACCCTGGTCGCGGTTCTCGTTCTCGTGGCCGGCGCTCTCTCCCTGTCCGCCCAGGACTGGAGGGGCAAGGCCCGAGTCGACGGGCGCGTCCTGAACGAAAAGGGGGAGGGTATCCCCGACGCGAAGCTGACCTTCCGTCGCAATGGGGCGGGTCCCGAGGCCGTGACGACCAAGAAGAACGGGCGGTGGGCGTACCTGGGTCTGGCCGGCGGAAGCTGGGAAGTCGACGTCGAGGCCCCGGGCTACATGCCCTACAAGACGACGGTCCAGCTCTCCGAGGTCGACCGCTTCCCGTCGATGGACATCAAGCTCCAGCCGGCGCCGAAGGCGGCTGCGAAAACGGACCCCGCCATTCCGAAGAACGCGGCCGCCGACGTCATTCCGATCCTGGAGCACGGGAACCAGCTCCTGATCGCGAAGGACTTCGCGGGCGCTCGAGCGGAGTACGAGAAGGGGCTCGTAGCCATCCCGAACAACGCCGTCATCCTGAAGGCGATCGCGCAGACTTACTACGGGGAGAAGAACCTGGACAAGGCGATCGAGACGCTTCAGAAGGTCGTTGCGATCGACCCGGCGGACACGACCGCCCCGCTTCTTCTGGGCCAGTTGCAGCTCGAGAAGGGAAACTTTGACGAAGGGCAGGCGACCCTCGCGAAACTGCCTCCCGGCACGATCCAGGACTCGGCGGTCTACGTGAACCTCGGGATCATGCTCCTGAACAAGAAGAGGGCGCAGGAGGCCTGGGATTATTTCGACAACGCGGTGAAGCTCGCCCCCGCGGAGGCCGACACGTACTACTACCGCGGGCTCGCCGGGATGCAGCTCAAGAAGGCGGAGGCGCGGGCCGATTTGCAGAAGTACCTGGAGCTCGCCCCGGCCGGCGACTACGCGGCGGACGTCAAGGAGTACCTGAAGTCGCTCAAGTAGACGCCGTCAAGAATAGACGGATGAGGAGCTGACATCCCGTCGAGCCGGGTCTTTTTGCTCGTTTCTCTACTCCTCCCGGGTTCTCCCGCTCCCCTAGATTCCGCCCGCGCGCGGGATCTTCTCGTTCGGCTCCTCTCCGAGAATGACGCCGCGCGGAGCACCGCGAGGGTCGCCATCTCGAAGTCGCGGGACCGGACGCTTCTGCCCGCGCTCGTGGACGCCCTCTTCTTCGCTTCCGGCGCGGCGCGGGCCGACGTGACGGCCTGCCTCGAGGAAATCTCGGGAGAGCGTCTCGGCCCCCACTACCGCTACTGGGTCGAGTACGTCGGAGGCCGCGAGGACGTTCGCCCGAAGGAGGGCTACCGCTCCTGGAAGGCCTCGCTCTTCTCCCGCATCGACCCGGCGTTCGGCCGCTTCCTCCACCCGGAGCAGCCGATCCGGATCCGGCCGGAGGAAATCGTGTGGGGCGGGGTTCGCAAGGACGGCATCCCGGCTCTCCGGAACCCGAAGACTGTTCCGGCGGCGGACGCCGCCTTTCTCGACGAGGGCGAGACCGTCTTCGGAATCGAGCTTGGCGGAAAGAGCCGCGCCTATCCGCAACGAATCCTGGACTGGCACGAGATGGCGAACGACGTCGTCGGCGGAGAGCCCTTCGCTCTTTCGTACTGCACGCTCTGCGGCTCCGCAATCGCCTACGCGACGCGCACGCCCGGCGGAGACCCGCTCGTGTTCGGTTCGTCCGGCCTGCTCTATCGCTCGAACAAGCTCATGTACGACGCCGAGACGATGTCGCTCTGGAGCAACCTGACCGGTGAGCCGGTCGCCGGACCTCTCGTCGGCCGGGGAATCCGCCTCGCGGCACTCCCACTGACCGTCACGAGCTGGGGGGAGTGGAAGACGCGGCATCCGGAAACGGACGTCGTCGCGCTCGCGACCGGACACCGGCGGGACTACTCGCCCGGCGCCGCCTACGGCGCGTACCGGGCGAGTCCGGAGACGATGTTTCCGGTCTGGAAGCGGAGCGCCGCCCTGGAGCCCAAGGCGTGGGTCTATGCGCTCCGAATCGGCGGTCGCGCGAAGGCCTATCCGCTCGAGGTCCTGTTCCGCGAGCGGGTCACGAACGACTCGATCGGCCCGGTGAACGTCGTGCTCGTGGCCGATGGAGAAAGCGGAGCCGTGCGCGCCTACGCGCGGCGAACCCAAGAGTTTGCGGAAGGCACGACGGCGCGGGAGCTCGTCGATCCAGCGACGGGCACCCGGTGGCGAGTCGAGGAGTCCGGCCTCCACCCGGGCTCGGGAGCCGGGGCGCTCGAGCGGCTTCCCGGCCACCATGCGTACTGGTTCGGCTGGTTCGCCTTCTTTCCCGAGACGGATCTCTACGGGGGTTGCGCGGACTCCTCAGTCCTCCCGCAGGTCCCGTCCGGTCATCTCCGGCGGGACGGGCAGTCCCTGGATCGCGAGGAGGGTCGGGGCAATGTCCTGAAGGGCGCCGCCCGCGCGGAGCGGTGAGGTCCCTCCGCAGAGGAGGAAGGGGACGGGGTTCGTCGTGTGCGCGGTGTGGGGTTTCCCCGTCACCGGATCCGTCATCTGCTCGGCGTTGCCGTGGTCGGCGGTCAGCACGATGATCCAGCCCTCCTCCACCGCGGCGGCCTCGAGCCGCGCGAAGCAGCCGTCTAAGGTTTCGATGGCGGAAACCGTCTCGGGCAGACGGCCGGTGTGGCCGACCATGTCCGCGTTGGCGAAGTTCACGACCATCGCCTCCAAGCGGGTCGCCGCGGCCGCCTTGACGGCTTCGCCCGCAATCTCGCGGGCGCTCATCTCGGGGTGGAGGTCGTACGTCGCGCCGCGCCACGAGGGAACGAGAAGACGCTCCTCCCCGGGAAACGCGGTTTCCACCCCTCCGTTGAAGAAGTACGTCACGTGGGCGTACTTCTCGGTCTCGGCCAGGCGCAGGTTCTCGACGCCCGCGCCGGCCCAGACCTGCGCCAGGATGTTGTCGAGCCGCGGCGTCGGAAACGCGGCCGGGAGGCCGAACTCCTTCCGATACTCGGTGAAGCAGACGAAGAAGACGGACGGGGTTCGCCCCGCGGTCGAACTCGTCGAACGCCGGGTCGGTGAAAACGCGCGTGAGCTGGCGCGCGCGGTCTGCCCGGAAGTTGAAGAAGACGACGGAGTCTCCGTCCCGGATCTTTGTCCCAGGGGAGATCCCGCGCTCTCGATCACGGTCGGAAGGAGGAACTCGTCCGACTCCCCGCGCGCGTACGCCGCCTCGACTGCCGCAGTGGCGCTTCGAGCCCGTTCGACCCCGGCCGAACCGCAGCGCGTCCCAGGCGAGGGCGATGCGGTCCCACCGCGAGTCGCGGTCCATGGCGTAGTAGCGGCCCGAGACCGTCGCGATCGCGCCGCCGCGTAGGGCGAGCTCCTCCTCGAGACGCGCGACGTAGCCGAGGGCCGACCTCGGCGGTGTGTCGCGGCCGTCCGTGAAAACGTGGACGCGGACGTTTCCGACGCGGCGCCGCCTGGCGAGCTCGAGAAGTCCGAAGAGGTGGCTCTCGTGGGAGTGGACCCCGCCGTCGGAGACGAGCCCCAGGAGGTGGAGAGTTGAGTTCCCGCGTCGCGCCCGCTCTGCGGCCTCGACGAGCGCGGCGTTCTCGAAGAACGACCCGTCCGCCAGCGCGAAGTCGATCCGGGGGAGATCCTGCGGCACGCGGCGGCCCCCGCCGATGTTCAGGTGGCCGACCTCCGAATTTCCCATGAGGCCGGCGGGCAGTCCCACCGCCTCGCCCGACGCCTCGAGAGTCGTCCACGGATGATCTCGCCGCCACCGGTCGAAGGTCGGAGTCCGCGCGAGCGTGATGGCGTTGGCCGGAGACGGGGGCGCCTCCCCCCAGCCGTCGCAGATGACGAGCAGGACGCGGGGTCGGGGCACGGAGTCGCGCTACCCGCCGAAGTGCGTGTGGACGATCCGGCAGATCTCCGCGACGCTCCACGCCTGCGCGAAGCATCCGCGGGGAGCGTGCGGCGGGTCGCCGTCGAAGATCTCGGAAACCGAGCCCACGCCGGCGTCGCGGACGTGGGCGCGCAGCGGGACCAGCCAGCTCCGGGCGGTGCGGATCGAATCCGGCGTTCGTCCCAGCACCCGGAAGTGTGCGTCCACGAAGGCGCCGAGGAGCCACGGCCACACGGTGCCCTGGTGGTAGGCGAGGTCGCGCTCGCGCTGCGTGCCCTCGCAGCGGCCGCGGTAGCGCGGGTCGCGCGCGTCGAGGGTCCGCAGGCCGAAGGGCGTCAGGAGGTCGCGCCGAACCGACCAGTAGACCGCCCGCGCGCGGTGGGGCGGCAGGAGGTCTTCGGAAAGAGACACCGCGAGGATCTGGTTCGGGCGCAGGCTCCGGTCGGGCCCGTCGTCGGAGACCACGTCGAAGAGCCGCTGATCCTCCTCGGACCAGAACGTCTCGTTGAAGTGCCGGGCGACGCGCCAGGCGTCGCCCTCGAGGTCGCGGGCGCGGGCGTTTTCTCCGGAAAGGCGCTCCAGCCGGGCGGCGGCTTTCAGCGCCGCGTGCCACAGCGCGTTGACCTCGACCGGCCGGCCGCGGCGCGGCGTCACCGATTCTCCGTCCACGACGGCGTCCATCCACGTCAGCGCCTGCCCGGGCTCTCCGCCCGCGATCAGCAGGTCCGTGCCCACGCCGATTCCGAACCGGGTTCCGTTGCGGTACGACTGGATCACGTCGCGGACCGCGCCCACGAGCGGTGATGGCTTCGTCGGGTCCCGCCGGAGGCGTCCGAACGCTTCGACGGCGAGGACGAACCAGAGCGGCGCGTCGATCGCGTTGTACTCCGCCTCCTCGCCGTCGTTGGGAAACGTGTTCGGCAGGAGACCGCCGCGGAGGTGGCCCGCGAAGCAATTCAGGGCCCGCGCGAACGGGCGATAGCGGCCGGTCGCGGCCGCGAGCCCGGGCGCCGCGATCATCGCGTCGCGTCCCCAGTCCGCGAACCAGGGGAATCCGGCGAGGATCGTGGCGGTCCCGTCACGCGATTCCACCAGGAAGGACTCGGCCCGCCGGGCGAGCTCGTCCACGGTCGGGTCGCCCGTCTTGGGGAAGAGGTCGCGGCGCCGGCGTTCGAACTCGGTGAGCACCGCAGGGTCGTCGCGGGTCTCCTCCGTCGAGAGGACGAGGTGCGCGGTCTCTCCCGGAGCGAGCTGCCACGTCCACAGCAGCGGGCTCCACAGGTCCTCCTCGGCGTCGTAGCCGCGCTCGGTTTCGAGCGTGTAGTGGAAACGCCGGAACCAGTCGGGCTGGGCCGTCCCCGTAGCGCGCGGGGCGCGGAGGAAGAGAGCGGGACGCTCACCGTCGGGCCGGACCACCGCGCGATCTCCGTCGATCTCGACCTTCGCGGAGAATCCGTTTTCCCGCTGGAGCTCGTGGATGCCGCGAAAGGCGAGCAGGGGCCGGACGCGCAGCTCGATCCGGCCCGATCCCCGGTTCGTCCAGCTGACGAGCGTCATCGAACGCCCCCGCGGCAGGCACAGGGTCCGCTCGATCGCGAACCGATCGGTTTCGTGGAGCCACGTGGGGAAGGGCTCCAGGGCGAACCGCGTGAGGCTCGCGCGGCCCTCCGGGTAGGTCGCGTCCCGGTACACCTGCGTCGAAATGCCGGTCGAGGCGCCGCCGACCCGGACGAACTCTTCGCACCCGGACACCAGCATCCAGCGTTTTCGAGGAGGGGGAATCGCCGGGGCGTACCAGCCGTGGTATTTCCGCGTCCGGGCGCCCGCCGCGGTTCCGCAGGCGAAGCCGCCCAAGCCGTCGGTCTCGAGCCACTCGAGCGAAAGGGCCCGGGGGGCGAGGTCCGTTCCGGAGTACACGAGGGGGTTCCGAACCTCCTCTTCCGGGACGGTCGCGGGTTCGTCCACTCTTTCCGCGGGGAGCCTCCTGTTGCGATTATTCCTCATCGGAAACTTATCCGTGGAAGCGGCGAGAGATGAGGTCCGAGCCGCATCGCGGGGGCAGTTGCGGGCGTAATAAGATCGGTTGGAGTTCGGCGAAACTTCCGGAGGCTGACTTGAGCACGGTGCGCGAATCCCTGGATGAGCTCTGTGTCGACACGATCCGGACGCTCGCGATCGACGCCGTCCAGAAGGCCAACTCGGGTCACCCCGGACTTCCTCTCGGCGCGGCGCCGATGGCCTACGTGCTCTGGCAGCGCCACCTGAAGCACAACCCGCGCGACCCGCTGTGGCCGGACCGCGACCGGTTCGTTCTATCGGCCGGGCACGGCTGCATGCTCTGGTACTGCCTGCTCTACCTGACCGGCTACGACCTCGGAATGGACGACCTGAAGGCCTTCCGGCAGTGGGGGAGCCGAACTCCGGGTCACCCCGAGTACCGCGTCACGCCCGGAATCGAGGCCACGACCGGTCCGCTCGGCCAGGGCACAGCGAACGCCGTCGGAATGGCGATCGCCGAGAAGTACCAGGCGCGGCGGTTCAACCGCCCCGGAGCCGAGATCGTCGGCCACCGCACGTTCGCTCTCGTGTCGGATGGCGACCTGATGGAGGGGATTTCCCACGAGGCCGGCTCGCTCGCCGGGCACCTCGGCCTCCACAAGCTCACGTACCTCTACGACTCGAACAACGTCACGCTCGACGGGCCGGCCTCCCTCGCGTTCTCGGAGGACGTGGGCAAGCGGTACGAGGCGTACGGGTGGCAGGTCCTCCGGGTCGAGGACGGCAACACGGACCTGGAGGCGATCGATCGAGCCCTGCGGGAGGCGGATCGCGAGACGGCGAAGCCGACGCTCATCATCGTCCGCACCACCATTGGTTACGGCTCGCCGCACAAGGCCGGAACCTCCGAGGCGCACGGCAGCCCTCTCGGGGAGGAGGAGGTCGTCGCGACGAAGGAGGCGCTCGGCTGGGAAAACGAGGAGCCCTTCTACGTGCCGCCCGACGCCCTCGAGCACTTCCGGACGGCGGTCGGGCGGGGGCGTGATGCGCAGTCGGACTGGCAGCAGCGATTCGACGCGTGGGGCCGGGCCAACCCGGATCTCGCCGCCGAGTGGCGCGGTTCGAGCGCCGGAGAACTGCCGGCGGGCTGGGACGGCGACCTGCCCCGGTGGAAACCGGGAGAGAAAGAGGCCACGCGGGCGGCCGCGGGCAAGGCACTGAACGCGATCGCGAAGAGAGTCCCGTGGCTGCTGGGGGGCGACGCGGACCTCTCGGTCTCGACGTCGACGAAGCTGAAGGACGAGGCGGACTTCGACGGCCGGACCGGCGAGGGCCGCAACCTCCACTTCGGGGTGCGGGAGCACGCGATGGCCGGAATCGCGAACGGCATGGCGTACCACGGAGGCGTCCGACCGTACGTCGCGACGTTCTTCTGCTTCTCCGACTACATGCGGCCGTCCGTCCGCCTCTCCGCGGTCTCCGAGCTGCCGGTCATCTTCGTGTGGACGCACGACTCGATCGGCCTCGGGGAAGACGGCCCGACTCACCAGCCGGTCGAGCACCTCGCGTCCCTGCGGGCGGTCCCGGGCTTCACCGTCATCCGTCCGGGGGATCCGAACGAGGCGTCGGAGGCGTGGCGCGTGGCGATGGAGCATCGGGAAGGGCCCGTGGGTCTCGTGCTGTCGCGCCAGAAGCTGCCGGTGATCGACTCGTCGAAATTTTCCGGACCCGCCGGCCTCGCAAAGGGCGCCTACATTCTGGCCGAGGCCTCGGGCGGAACGCCCCGGCTCATCCTGATCGCGACCGGCAGCGAAGTTTCGCTGGCCCTCGAGTCGCGGGAGAAGCTGGAGGCGGAGTCCATTGCGACGCGGGTCGTGTCGATGCCGTCCTGGGAGCTCTTCGAGAAGCAGGACCGCACCTACCGGGACGGAGTCCTGCCGCCGTCGGTGGGCGCGCGGCTCTCGATCGAGGCGGGCAGCACTCTGGGCTGGGAGCGCTGGGTCGGAGATCGCGGCGCGTCCGTCGGGCTGAAACGTTTCGGCGCGTCGGCCCCGGGCGAGGTCGTCCTCCGCGAGCTCGGCTTCAGCGTCGAGAACGTGGTCGCGAAGGCGAAAGAGCTGTTGTGACGCCGTGAAGATCGCGGTGGGCTGCGACCACGCCGGATTCCCCCTGAAAGCCGGGGTCACGGCCCTGCTCCGCCAGCTCGGCCACTCGGTCGAGGACCTCGGCACGAACTCGACCGATCCGGTGGACTACCCGGACTTCTCCCGCGCGGTGGCGACCGCGGTCGTCTCCGGCCGCTGCGAGAGGGGCATCGTCCTCTGCGGAAGCGGCGTCGGGGCGTCGATCGCGGCGGCGAAGGTCCCGGGAGTCCGGGCGGCGATGTGCCACGACACTTTCTCGGCGCGCCAGGGCGTCGAGGACGACGACATGAACGTGATCTCGCTGGGGGCCCGGGTCATCGGCCCGTCGCTCGCCGCGGAGGTCATTCGAGCTTTTCTGAGCGCGAAGTTTTCGGGGGCGGAGCGACACGTGCGCCGCCTCGCCAAGATCAATGCCATCGAAGAGGACGCCCGGAGCGGCGTCTTCGACGAAGCCGGGAGGAAACCATGACCGCCTCGAATCCGCTGAAGAGACTGTCCGAGCTCGGGCAGAGCGTCTGGTACGACTACATCCGCCGGGACCTGATGACGTCGGGACAGCTGGAGAAACTGATCCGCGAGGACGGTCTGGCCGGGATGACGTCGAACCCGACGATTTTCCAGAACGCCATCGCGAAAACCGATCTCTACGACGAGGACGTCCGCACCGCCGGGGCCGACGGGAAGGAACCCTTTGCCGTCTTCGAGAAGCTCGCGGTGGACGACGTGTCGCGTGCGGCGGACCTCTTCCGTCCCGTCTTCGACGCGACCGGCGGGAACGACGGGTTCGTTTCGATCGAGGTGGGACCGAAGCTCGCGAACGACACGGAAGGCTCGATCCGCGAGGCGCGGCGGCTCTGGGCCGCCTGCAACCGGAAGAACGTCATGGTCAAGATCCCCGGGACCGCGGCCGGCATTCCGGCGATCCGCCGGTGCCTGGCGGAGGGGATCAACATCAACATCACGCTCCTCTTCTCGGTCTCCCGGCACCGGGAAGTGATGGAGGCCTATCTCTCGGCGCTCGAGCAGCGGGTCGCGGCAGGCCAGCCGATCGACTCGTTGCGATCGGTCGCGAGCTTCTTCGTGAGCCGCGTGGACACCAACGTGGACAAGAAGCTGGACCGGATCGGCACGGACGCCGCGCGCGCCCTCCGCGGAAAGGCCGCCATCGCCAACGCGAAGCTGGCCTACGAGGCTTTCCGAGAGGTCTTCGGATCACCGCGCTTCGCTGCGCTGAAGGAAAAGGGCGCGGCCCTCCAGCGGCCGCTGTGGGCGTCGACGTCCACCAAGGATCCGGCGTATCCCGACCTCTACTACGTGGAGGCGCTCGTCGCTGCCGACACCGTCGACACGATGCCGCCCGAGACGTTCGACGCGTATCGCGATCACGGAGATCCGAAGGTCCGGATATCCGATGACATGGAGGCCGCGCGCGCGGTCTTCCTGCGCCTCGCCGAGCTCGGGATCGCGGAGGCGGACGTCTCGCGCGAGCTCGAGGAGGAGGGCGTCCAGAAGTTTTCGGCCTCCTTCGACTCGCTCCTCAAGGCGCTGGTCGAAAAAGAAAAGGCCATGAGGGTCGCCTGAAGCTCGCGGCCGGACCGTTTCGGGACGCGAACCAAAACGCGCTGCGCCGGCTCCAGAGCGAGCAGGCAGTTTCGCGCATCTGGTCGGGCGACGCGAGCCTCTGGAAGAAGGACGAGGCGCACCGCCGGACGATCGAGAACGCGCTCGGCTGGCTGACGATCGCGGAGCGGATGACCGCGCAGCTGCCGGGGTTCGGGGAGCTCGCGGAAAAGATCCGCCACGATACCGACCGGGTCCTCGTCCTGGGGATGGGGGGCTCGTCTCTGGCTCCGCTCGTATTTGCCTCCTCCTTCGGCCGGCGGGAGGGCTATCCCCGACTGGAGGTCCTCGACTCGACCGAGCCTTCCAGCGTCCTCGCGGCGGCGGAAGGCTGCCCGCCGGGGCGGACCATGTACGTCGTCTCGTCGAAGTCGGGCACGACCCTGGAGCCGAACCTCTTCTTCGACTACTTCTACGCGCTGGCGGAAAAAGAGCTCGGCTCGAAGGCCGGCAAGCGCTTCGTCGTGATCACGGATCCGGGAACGCCTCTGCAGGAGCTCGCCCGCTCGCGCAACGTCGAGGTCACCTTTCTCGCGGACCCCGCGATCGGCGGCCGCTACTCGGCGCTCTCGCCGTTCGGCATCGTCCCCGCGGCGCTCGCCGGGGTGGACGTCCGCGCTCTCCTCGCGGGCGCGAAGAGGATGGCGGATTCCTGCCGCGCGGAGGGGGTGGAAGAAAATCCAGGCGCATCGCTCGGCGCGGCGATGGGAGCTCTCGCCCTCGAGGGGCGCGACAAGCTGACGTTCTCGGTGGGGTCGCCGGTGGACCGCTTCGGGATGTGGGCAGAGCAGCTCATCGCGGAGTCGACCGGCAAGGAGGGGAAGGGGATTCTGCCGGTCGAGGGCGAGCCCCTCGGGCCGCCCGACGCGTACGGGGACGATCGGTTCTTCGTTCGCATCGGGCCGGCCGACGCCGTCGCCGAGGGGAAGCTCGCGGCGCTCGAGGGCGCTGGCCACCCCGTTGCGCGGTTTGCGGTTACCGATCCGCTCGCGCTCGGCGCCGAAATGTTCCGCTGGGAGTTCGCGACCGCCGTGGCCGGGTCGCTCCTCGGGATCAATCCGTTCGACCAGCCGAACGTCCAGGAGGCCAAGGACCGCACGAACGAGATCCTCTCGGGAAAGGCAGGGAGCGGGGTCGGCTCCGCGGGCGGGCCGGCCTCTCCGGGCGCGCTCGTCGGCTCGCTCAAGCCCCGCGACTACTTCGCGATCACGGCCTATCTCCCCTCGACGTCCGAGAACGAAGAGCGCCTCGCGCGCCTCCGCGTGCCCGTCCGCGACGGCAAGCGCGTCGCGACCACCGTGGGCTTCGGGCCCCGCTTCCTCCACTCGACCGGTCAGTTTCACAAGGGCGGGCCGGACACCGGAGTCTTTCTGCAGCTCACGGCCGCGCCCGCGGCGTCCGTTCCCATCCCGGGCCGGCCGTACGGCTTCGACCGCGTGGTGGCCGCGCAGGCGGCGGGCGACCTCGCCGCGCTCCTGTCGCGCGGCCGGCGCGCGGTGACCGTGCGCCTGGCCGGCGATCCGGCGCAGCAACTGGAGGCCCTGGCGGAGGAGCTCTCGGTGAGCGCCGGGGTACCGTGACGGAGGAGACCTCATGAAGCTCGGTTTCGTCGGCCTCGGAAAGATGGGCGGGAACATGGTCCGGCGCCTGCTCGCCGACGGCCACGAGGTCGTGGCCTGGGCGCGGGGCGCGGACGCCGTCCAGGAAGCGGTCTCGTACGGCGCCGTCGGCGCGACGTCTCTCGAAGACGTGGTCCCGCGCCTTTCGTCCCCGCGCGTCGTCTGGCTCATGATCCCGGCGGGCGATCCGGTCGAGAGCTCGATCGCCGCGCTTCGCCCGCTGCTTTCGCGCGGCGACGTGATCGTGGACGGCGGCAACTCCCGCTTCTCCGACTCGGCCCGCCGGGCCGCCGAGCTCGAGAGGTTCGGAATCGGCTTCCTCGACGCGGGAACCTCCGGCGGGATCTGGGGCCGCGTCAACGGCTACTGCCTCATGGTGGGCGGAGCGCCCGAGCACTTCCGAACGGTCGAGCCGGCGTTCCGGACGCTCGCCCCCCCGGACGGCTACGCCCACGTGGGTGCCGCGGGCTCCGGCCACTTCGTCAAGATGGTCCACAACGCCGTCGAGTACTCGATGCTGCAGGGATACGGCGAAGGCTTCGAGATGCTGCAGGCGTCGGGCTACGACCTCGACCTGTTGAAGGTCTCCCGGCTCTGGACCCACGCGTCGGTCGTGCGTTCGTGGCTGCTCGACCTGCTCGTGCTCGCGCTCGAAAAGGACCCGAAGCTCGCGGCGATCAAGGGATACGTGCAGGACTCGGGGGAGGGCCGGTGGACGCTCCACGAGGCCATCGAGCGCGCGGTGCCAATGCCGTCGCTCGCCGCGGCGCTCTTCGCGCGGTTCACGTCGCGGCAGACCGAGTCCTTCTCCGCGAAGGTGATCGCGGCGCTCCGTAACCAGTTCGGTGGCCACGCGGTCGAGAAGGGATGAAGACCGAGGAAGAGGTCCGCCCGCCCGCCACGCTCGTCATCTTCGGAGCGTCGGGAGACCTGACCCGCCGGCTCCTTGCCCCGGCCATCGCGCACCTGTCCCGCGACGGCGCGATCTCGCCGGAGTTCTCGATCGTGGGTCTCGCGCGGACGCCCTATACCGACTCGGCGTTCCGCCAGCGGCTGGAGGAGGGGGCGCGTGAGTTCACCCCCCGGGAGCAGGGGAGACCCGGAGAGTTCCCCTCTTTCGTGAAGTACCTCACGGGTGCTTTCGGCGATCCGGGGCTGTACGACTCCCTCCGGGCCGTGCTGGAGGAGATCGAGTCGAAGCGCGAAGGCCAGCGCAACCGGATCTTCTACCTCGCGACGCCTCCCGACGCCGACCCCGAGATCGTGAAGTTCCTGGGGGAGAAGGGTCTCGCGAGGCCCGAGGACGGGTGGACCCGCATCGTCGTCGAAAAGCCTTTCGGCCACGACCTGGAAACCGCGAAGCATCTGAACGAGTCGCTCCGGAGCGTCTTCGAGGAGAAACAGATCTACCGGATCGACCACTACCTCGCCAAGGAGACCGTCCAGAACATCTTCGTCCTGCGGTTCGCGAACGGGATCTTCGAGCCGCTCTGGAACCAGCGCTACGTGGACAACGTGCAGATCGCCGTGGCCGAAACGGTCGGCGTCGGCCACCGCGCCGGCTACTACGAGCACGCGGGCGTTCTGCGCGACATGTTCCAGAACCACCTGCTCCAGCTCCTCTGCCTGGTGGCGATGGAGCCGCCCGTGAAGTTCGAAGCGGACGCGGTCCGCGCCGAGAAGGTCAAGGTCCTGCAGTCGATCCGGCCCTTTCCGGAGGAGAGAGCCGACGAGTGGGCGGTGCGCGGCCAGTACGGGCCAGGAGTGGTAGACGGAAAGTCGGTCCCGGGTTACCGCCAGGAGGAGAACGTCGCCCCGGACTCCCGGACGGCGACGAACGCGGCGGTCAAGTTCGTCCTGGACAACTGGCGCTGGGCCGGCGTGCCGTTCTACGTCCGCTCCGGCAAACGAATGTCGAAGCGGATCTCGGAGATCGCCATCGAGTTCAAGAGCGTCCCGCACCACTACTTCCGGCACCAGAGCGGGGAGCTCCCGCCGAACGTCCTGCGCCTCCGGATCCAGCCGGAGGAGGCGGTCTCGTTGAAGTTCGAAGCGAAGATCCCGGGCACCGTCGCCGACGTGGAGTCCGTGTACATGGACTTCCCCTACTCGGACCTGGGCGCGGCATCCCGCGGCGGTTACGAGCGCCTGCTCGTCGACGTGACCCACGGCGATCAGACCCTGTTCATCCGCGGGGACGAGGCGGAGGAGGCGTGGCGCGTGCTCGACCCGATCCTGAAGGCGTGGGAGAAGCAGCCGCCCCCGGACTTCCCCAACTACGCGGCGGGAACGATGGGTCCCGAGGCGGCCGACGAGTTCCTGAAGAAGGACCGGCGGCGCTGGCGCACGCTCGGGAAGTGAAGGCGCTCCCGCCGCAAGCCCCGCCGCGCTTCGAAATCCGGGTACTCGCCAACGCCGCGGAAGCCGCGCGCGCCGCGGCCGAAGAGGTCGCGGCCGCCTCGGCCGACGCGATTACCAAGCGGGACGTCTTTCGGGTTGCCTTCTCCGGCGGGACGACGCCCGCTCGACTGTTCGACGCGCTCGCGAGGCCGCGATATCGGCGCCGCGTCGACTGGAAGAAAACGCGCGTGTTCTTCGTGGACGAACGCTGCGTGCCGCCGTCCCACAAGCGTTCCAACTACCGGCTCGCGAGGGAGCACCTTCTCGATCCGATCGGCGTGGCGTCCGCGAACGTCTTCCGGATGAGGGGGGAGGACGAGCCGCGCCGCGCCGCGGCCGCCTACGAGAAAGTCCTGCGGGAGGAGTTCAGCGGCCGCCCTCCGCGGTTCGACCTCGTCCTGCTGGGCCTGGGCCCCGACGGCCACACGGCGTCGCTTTTTCCGGGGACTCCCGCGCTCGCCGAAAAGGCGCGATGGGTCGTGTCGAGTCCCTCGCCCACCCCGGGAGAGCGCCGGCTGACGCTCACGCTGCCGGTGCTGAACGCGGGCCGGCGGGTGGACTTCCTGGTCGCCGGGAAAGACAAGGCGACTGTGGTGGCGACGATCCTCGGGAAGAAACCGGGTTACCGGAAGCTGCCCGCGTCGCGGGTTCGACCGACGCGCGGCTCTCTCGTCTGGATCCTGGACGAGGAAGCCGGAGGAGGTTTGAGCTAGGCGCCTTCGGCGGCCGCTTTGTTGGCCTTCGACTGCGCGATGATCTTTTCCTGGATCGAGTGCGGCGCTTCGGCGTAGTGCGAGAACTCGAGGTGGAACAGCCGCGGCCCTGCGTGATCGAACGCAGCTGCGCGCCGTAAGTCAGGAGCTCTCGCCATCGGGACCTGCGCCTTGATGATGGTGTCGTCCGTGCCCGTCTCCATCCCCTCCACGTGGCCCCGCCGCGACGAAAGGTCGCCCATGAGGTCTCCGACGTAGTCGTTCGGGGTGTGCATCTCGATCGTCATCATGGGCTCGAGAGCGTCGGCCGCGCCTTTTCCATGGCGTCCTTGTAGGCGAGACCGCCCGCGATCTTGAACGCGAGCTCGGAGGAGTCGACGTCGTGGTACTGCCCGTCGACCAGGATGACGCGGAAGTCGACCATCGGATATCCCGCCAGGTATCCCTTCTTCCGGACGTCCTGGATCCCCTTCTCGACCGCGGGGATGAAGTTCCGCGGAATGGAACCGCCGTAGATCTCGTCCACGAACTCGAAGTCCGCGCCGCGGGGCAGAGGCTCGACCTTGATCTTGCAGTCGGCGAACTGGCCGTGGCCTCCCGACTGCTTCTTGTGGCGGCCGTGGGCCTCGGCCTTGCGGGTGATGGTCTCGCGGTAGGGCACCTTCGGCGGATGGAGGATCACCTCGACGCCGTACCGTTTCTTGAGCCGCGCCACCGCGATCTCGACGTGCAGCTGGGACGCGCCGGCGAGGTGGAACTCCTTGGTCTCCTCGTCGCGCTGGAAGTGCAGGGAGGGGTCTTCCTCGATCAGCTTGTGCAGGGCGGTCGAGATCTTGTCCTCGTCCCCCTTCGCCTTCGGCTCGATCGCGTAGGCGATCGACGCCTCCGGAATCGACAGCTTTGGAAGCACCACCGGATGGTCCTTCGCCGTCAGCGTGTCGTAGGTCGCGGTCTCCTTCAGCTTGGCCACCGCGACGATGTCTCCGGCCTTCGCTTCGGGGACGTTGACGTGCTCCTTGCCCTGCGGGAGGAAGAGTCCCGAGAATCGCTCCGGCGTGCTCTTCGTGGCGTTCCAGTAGGTTCCGTCGGACTGGAAGTGCCCGGAGCGCACGCGGAGGTAGGAGATCCGGCCCGCGAAGGGATCCGAAACCGTCTTGAGGACCTGCGCGACGGCGTGGCCCTTTTCGTCGCAGACGATTTCGACGGGCTTGCCGTCCTTCCCGATTCCCTCGACCTTCGTCCCCTCGGGGGAGGGGAAGAGGGTCGCGCAGGCGTCGAGGATGCGCAGCGTCCCGATGCCGAGCGACGAGGCGGCGCAGAATACCGGGAAGATCTTTCGAGCCGCGATCTCCTTCTGCAGGCCGGGAACGAGGTCCGCCGGGTCGAGGGTCCCCTGGGCGAAGAACCTCTCCATCAGGGTGTCGTCGCCCTCGGCGACCATCTCGACCAGCTTCTCGTGCTCCTCGCGGGCCCGTTCCACCAGGTCCTCGGGGATGGTCCCGTCCACGCGCTTGCCCCCCTCGTGCAGGTGCGACTCCATCCGGACGAGGTCTACGGTCCCGCGGAAGGCCTTCTCCTCGCCCACCGGGATCTGGAGAGGAACCACGCCGCGCCCGAACTTCCGGTGGAGCGCCTCCATGGTCCGGTCAAAGGACGCTCGCTCCCGGTCCATCCGGTTCACGACGAAGATCACGGGGCGGTTCAACTCCGCCGCGAACTTCCACACTTTGTCCGTCTGGACCTCGACGCCGGAAACCGCGTCGAGGACGATCAGGACGGCGTCGGCCGCGGCGACCGCGGCGTGCGCCTCCGGGGAGAAGATCCCGTAACCCGGCGCATCGAGGAAGTTCACCCGGACGTCGCGGTGGATCGCGTGCGCGACCGCCAGGTTGATCGAGATCTGACGCTCCATCTCCTCGCCGTCGAAGTCCGTGGGGCAGGTGCCTTCCTCGATCTTCCCGGGCCGCGTGGTCGTGCCGGCGGAGTGCAGGAGGGCGGCGACGAGGGTCGTTTTCCCGACAGTGTTGTGCCCGACGACCGCGACGTTTCGCAGCTCGGACGCCGAAAAAGTTTTCATAGGCGGGGGATTATATAAAGCGGGGGGAGGCTGTCAGCTCTCCGCTGTCGGCACTCAACCGCGGGCGAGAAATGGACGAAGAGCATCAGAGACTTTCGAGCCGGAAAGCCGTCATCGCGACGCTCCTGCTGGGGGTGATAACTCTGGCCGGACTGGTCGTTTTCGTGCTGGTTTTATCGCAACGGGCCTGCTCCGGGCCCTGAGACCTTGACGGCCCTTTCCTGCCTCGGAATCGGCATTGCGTTCCTGATCGCGGTCGGGCTTCTGATCTTCGCGGGCGTCCTCCTCGCGTGGTTCGTTCCCAACCTCATCGAGCGGTGGCGGACCCGACGCGATCGGCCCCCGAATACACGTTGAAGTCCGCGCCGCGCAGAAAGCCGACGAGAGTCATGCCGGAGTCGCGCGCCAGGTCGACCGCGAGCGACGAGGGCGCGGAGACCGCGGCCACGACCGGGATGGCGGCGGCCAGAGCCTTCTGGACGATCTCGAACGACGCGCGGCCCGAGACGAGCAGCACGGAGTCGGAGAGCGGGACCTCCCCCGCGAGGAACAGCGCGCCGATCGCCTTGTCGACCGCGTTGTGGCGACCGACGTCTTCGCGGACGACCTTCAGCTCTCCGGCGACCGAGAAGATGCCGGCGGCGTGAAGTCCGCCGGTCTCCCGGAACGCGGCCTGTTCTCGGCGCAAGCGGTCCGGAAGCGCCGCCAAAACGCCCGGGTCGATCGAGACTCCGGCGGGTATGCGCGGAAACGAACCGCGCACCGCCTCGATCGACCCCTTTCCACAGAGGCCGCACGACGACGTCGTCAGCGTGAGACGGCGCGCGCGATCCACGGCGCTCGCGGCCGGCGCCGTCGTCCGCACGAGGACGACGTTCCCCTCTTCCTCGGGGGAGCGCACTTCCCGGCAGTGCTCGATGCGCAGGATCTCCTCGGGCCGCGAGACGATTCCCTCCGCGAGGAGGAATCCGGCGGCGAGCTCGAAGTCGTGGCCCGGCGTGCGCATCGTGACGCCGAGAGTCTGCCCGCCGGCGCGGATCTCGAGAGGCTCCTCGATCGTGACGCGATCGACTTCGGCCTTCACGCCGCTCTTACCGACGCGGTCGATCGCATAACTCCGCACGGCTTCGGTCCCCTCGTTCAACGTCCCGTCACCCTCGGGTCAGGATACGCCGCCGCCTCGCGGGGACCGGAGCGGCGCTGGTTGACCCTCGGGGGGGGCGAGACTACAATTCGGCGTTCTTCCGCCATGTCTCTTTTTTCGCGGCGCAGAGCTTTCGGCGCCGGGGGAAAGGGGTAAAGTCGCACCACATGGCAGATCGGGGATCCCCAGGCCCGAAGATCGCGAAGCTCGGCCGCTACGAGGTCGTCAGCGAGCTGGGCAAGGGTGCGATGGGCATCGTCTACCTGGCCAAAGACCCGGTCATCGGGCGGCTGGTGGCCATCAAGACCATCCGCGCGACCGGCAACGACGAGGACGACACGGTGGAGTTCCGGGAGCGGTTCGTCCGGGAGGCGCAGACCGCCGGAATCCTCTCGCACCCGAACATCGTCACCATTCACGACATCGGCGAGGACGCGGAGACCCAGACGTCCTTCATCGCGATGGAGTACATCGAGGGCAAGAACCTCAAGATGCTCCTCTCCGAAAAGACGAGGTTTCCCTTCGAGGAGATCTCCGAAATGATCGCCGAGATCGCGGAGGCCCTCGACTACGCCCACCGCAAGGGGATCATCCACCGCGACGTCAAGCCCGCGAACGTCATCATCACGACCGACGGGAAGGTGAAGATCACCGACTTCGGCATCGCGAAAATCGCGTCCTCGAATCTCACGACGACCGGCCAGTTCCTCGGCACGCCGAACTACATGTCGCCCGAACAGGTCTCCGGCGCTCCGGTGGACGGGCGCAGCGATCTCTTCTCGCTCGGCGTCGTCCTCTACGAGCTCTTGACCACCAAGAAGCCCTTCCAGGGCGACAACCTGACCGCGATCTCCTACAAGATCGTGCATGAAGACTTCACGCCGCCGGCCGACATCTCCGCCGACGTTCCGGTCGACTTCAACGAGATCGTGGCCCGGGCGATGGCGAAGGATCCCTGGAACCGCTATCAGCGCGGCAAGGACCTCGCCCTCGCGCTATATCAATTAAAAGCACAGCTGGAGGAGCGCAGGTCCGAGGAAGATCTGGGGACAATAGTCTCCGCGGCCGCGGAGTCGATCGACACGCTGAAGCTGGGAAACCTCAAGGCGATCGCCCAGAGCGGTGCGCCGGACCCCCAGGAGACCCCTGCCGCGGTGCCGGCGGTGGGCGATGCCTCCGGATCGTCCCGCGGGGCGCGCGAGGGCTCCGGCTCCTTCTCGAAGAGCGGTTCGGGCTCGTTCTCGAAGAAGGGCATCCGGCCTTCCACCGGAGCGACGGTCGCCGCCGGTCCTCCGCCGGTCGAGCCGCCTCCGTCGGTCTCGCCGCCCCCGCCGGGCGCGCCGGCCCCGTCGGGTGCGCCTTCCGTCAGCGCGAAGGCTCCCGGACCCGTAAAGAAACCCGCTCCGACGATGCCAGTCCCCCGGATCCCACCGAAGCGCAAGTCGCGCACCGGCATCTTCGCGAGCGTGGGCGCTCTCGTGGCGGTCGCCCTCGGAATCTACTTCGCGACGCGGTCGTCCTCTACGGCGCCGGCCCCCCCCGGGCCCGCGGAGGAGGTCACCGCGATCGCGGCGCCCAATGCCGAGGCGGTGGGCCTCGAGAAGTCCCTGGCCGAAGGCAAGCGTCTCTACGACGAGGGGCGGTACGACGAGAGCCTGGTGATCCTCCGGACGGTGCTCAACCAGAGCCCCGACAACGGGCAAGCGCGGCAGCTCGCGGAGCAGGCGGAGGCCGCTATCACGGGCCGGACGGAGCAGGCCAGCCGGGAGGCGCAAATCGCGAGCTCTCTCGAGAGCGGGCGTCAGGCGTTTGCCTCGAAGAAGTGGGAAGAGGCAAAGACCCGCGCCGGCGAGGTCCTGCTGCTCGACGCCGAGAACGCCGACGCGATCAAGCTGCGCGACGACTCGACCACTCAGATCGAGCGTGCCGCCGCCGCCGAAAAGAAGAAGGTCGAGGACAGGCTCGCGAAGATCCGCGCCATGCCGAAGACGCCGCTTCCGGTCCAGAAGGCGGAGGCGCAGGGTCCCGCCGCTCCTCCTCCGGTCCCCGCGGGCGCCTCCAAGGCGACCCTGCGGCTGCTCTTTGATTCGCCGATCCCGCAGGGCCACGTCATGGTGGCCGTCAACGACCAGATCCTTCTGCGCCAACCGTACAACTTCAAGAAGTCGGGCCTCTTCCGGTCGTCGGAGGGGAAGGGGACCGTGTCCGCGAACATCCCCGTGCCGAACGGTCCGGTCACCGTGAAGGTGTGGCTCTCCGGACCGGGGATCACGCCGGCCTATGCGACCGCCTCGGCGAGCATGCTCCCCGCCGAGACCCGGACGCTGAAGCTCGATTACGCGGGCGGCCACCTGGGCGTGCGCGTCCAGTAGCGGAATCCCTCCGAATCAGGTAAAACTCCCGGCTCCCTCGGGGCGTAGCGCAGCCTGGTAGCGCACTCGGTTCGGGACCGAGTGGTCGGAGGTTCAAATCCTCTCGCCCCGACCAATTTCTCTCTTTTTGCTCCGTCCTATCCCTACCGTTGACCGCTTTCCCCTCCAAATCCGTTAAGGACGCGAATCCGCGAATAGCCGCGCCTCGAGCCTGTTCAGCCGGCCCTTGAGTCCCTCAATCTCGGCCTTCTGCTGCTCGATCGTCTTCTCCTGAGCCTCGGCGGTCCGGTGTTGCTTCTGTACCTCGCTCAGCACCAGCGCGTTGACAAGTTGATAGCGCACCGTCTCGGGCCGGCCGTCGCGGTCGTAGGCGACCAGATCTGGGTAAACGTCAGCCACTTCCTCTGCGATCAGGCCGTACTGGGCCAGCCCCGCCGGGTCGATCTCCTGCTTGTACCGGAAGGCGACCGGACGCAGTTTCATCAGGCCGTCGCTCTCCTCGGAGATCTCTCGAATGTTTTCCTTGACGTGCCGTGAGGACGACGCAACCCCGAGCTGCCCTGAGCTACTCACCAGCACGGGGACGCCCGTGACAGCTACTCCATTGATCCCGGCAAGGAAGGTCGCCGCCTGGGGTCCCGGCGTCCCGATCCGGATCGTGTTCGACTCCCCCGCGACACCGAGATTTCCGATGCAGATGTTGCTGCTCCCCGTCGTGAGAGACATGCCTGCCTGATAGCCGATCCCGATGTTGGTGGAGCCGGTCGTGTTCTGCAGGGCGAAACCTCCCACGGCGGTGTTTTCCGTGCCCTCGGTGTTTAAGAAGAGTGCGTTGACTCCGGTGGCGGTGTTGAGGTTGCCCAAGGTGTTGACATAGAGCGCTCGGCTTCCGGTCGCAGTGTTGCCGCCTCCAAAGGTGTTCTGGAGCAATGCGAAAGCTCCATCGGCGGTGTTGTCGCTACCCGAGCTGTTGTGGGCCAGTGCGTTGCTTCCGCTGCCCGTGTTGTAGCTACCCGTGTTATTGATGGAAAGCGCCCCGGCGCCGAAAGCGGTGTTGCTGACGCCCGTGGTGAGGCTGAAGAGCACCGTCGCTCCGAAGCCGGTGTTGCTGTCACCGGTCATGGTGAAGTTGCCCGCGTTCAAACCCAGGAACGTGTTGCCGAAGTCAACCCCGGCCGGGGCGTAGTACCCGTTGATATCGATGACCACGTGCGTGGGCGCGCTGACGTTGACCGCGAAGGACGTGTTTCCATCCGCCGGCACGACCGCGGCGTTGTTGCGAACGTCTCCCGCATTGAAGTTCAGAATCGCGGTCGGTGGCACGGCCCCTGCCGTCGGCCAGGCCACCAGAAACCCGGGACCGGTCGGACCCACGACGGTGAAGTTCAAGGACAGAGCCCGCGCTACGCTGGGAATCCCGCAGATCCCCGCGACCGCGTAATCGCGGACGTCCGATCCTCCCGTGAACATGCCCCCCTGGATCGGAGCGCCGTTACCGCGCGTGTCCACGATCCGGCACGGCGCCAGTCCGATGAATGGAAGAGGGCTGGTGACGGCATTCATGGTCGAAAGACCGCCGCTGGCTCTGTCCGGCGACCACGTCGCCGGCGCAGGCCAGTCGGCAATCTTCGCTGCAACGACAGACGGGTCGGGACCCTGACCCCCAGCGAAGGAAACAGAGAAAAGGAGCGCCGCGGCGATGACGGAGAAACGGGGCGTGGAACTCATACTCACTCCTTTGCGGTAGGAATCGTCTCCGACCAGGGATGTTCCGGGCTCGGCCGGGTCCCATTGATGGGGAGAGACGCTCTGGCTCTGACTGATCGTGTCACGCGCGACTTTCCGCTTGACTTACGCCTTTCTTCCGCCCAGAATGCCGCTTGTGAAGGCCGATGGGCTCGCTCCGGTGGCCACGGAGCGGCCGCGGTGGTCCCTCGGCCTGAATTTATTCGGCGTAGGAAGCGTTATACCTTAATTCGAACGGGAGCGCCGTGAACCTGACGAAGAGGCAGAAAGAGATCCTCGACTTCATCCGCGAGTACCGGGAGGCCCAGGGGATCTCGCCGACGCAGCGGGAGATCCGGGAGAAGTTCGCGCTCTCGTCCTTCGGCACGGTGCAGAAGCACCTGAAGCGGCTGGAGGAAAAGGGGGCGCTCTCGCGGGAGTGGAACCGGAGCCGCGGCATTTCTCCAGCTGAGCCGAAGGCATCCTCGCGCGAGGTACCGCTCCTGGGAGCGGTCGCCGCGGGCCGTCCGATCGAGACCTTCCCGGATCCCGAGACGATCGAGGTTCCCTCGTCGTTGCTCGGCCGCGGCGAGCACTTCGTCCTCCGGGTGCGGGGCGACTCGATGGTGGACGACGGAATCCGGGACGGCGATTACGTCGTCGTCTCCCGGAGGTCGACCGCGCAGAACGGGCAGACGGTCGTCGCTCTCGTCCGCGGCGAGGCCACGCTCAAGCGCTACTACGCAGAGGGGTCGCGCGTCCGGCTCCAGCCCGCGAACACGGCGATGAAACCGCTGATGGTCGATCCCCGCGACTTGACCGTGCAGGGGGTCGTGACGGGACTGATCCGGAACTACTCGACCTAAGTCCGATGCCGCATCAGCATAGGGTTTGCTAAAATCTCTCCACTACCGGCGACGTACCCAAGTGGTTAAGGGAGAGGTCTGCAAAACCTTTATTCGGCGGTTCGAATCCGCCCGTCGCCTCCAGTTGCGAATACCGAGTCGGTAAGCGGGAGTCGGAAACGGGAGGCGCGCGACCGGCTCCCGGCTCCTCGTTTCCCGTTTTCCGTGTTGCCGTTTTCCGAACCCGATCGCCGGAGTGGCGAAATTGGTAGACGCACGGGACTTAAAATCCCGAGGGCCGAAAGGCCCGTGCCGGTTCGACTCCGGCCTCCGGCACCAGCCCCGAAGTTGAGGACACGATGAGCAGCGCTGCCGCGGACACCCTGGCAGACTTCCAGCGCCGCATCGGCTACGAGTTCCGGGACGCCGCCCTGCTCGAACGGGCGCTGACCCACAAGTCCTTTACGAACGAGCACCGGGAGGCGCGGTCTCCCAACAACGAGCGGATGGAGTTCTTGGGCGACGCGGTGCTCGGTTTCGTCGTCGGCGAACACATCTACCACTTCTTCCCGGACCTCCAGGAGGGGGCCCTCTCCAAGATCAAGGCCCACCTCGTGTCGGCGGCGACCCTCGCCCAGAAGGGGCGGGACCTCGGAATCGGCCGGTTCCTCCGGATGGGGGCGGGGGAGGCCCGCTCCGGGGGCGCCGAGAAGCTTTCGCTCATCGCCGACGCCTTCGAGGCCCTGATCTCCGCGATCTACCTGGACGGCGGCCTGCCCGGAGCGGCGGACTTCGTCCGGCGGACCTTCGGGCCCGAGATCGCCGGCATCGACATCGGCGACCTCTCCTTCCACGACTACAAGACGGCTCTCCAGGAGACCGCGCAGGCGCTCGGCCTGCCGCTGCCCGACTACCGGGTCGTCGAGGAGTTCGGGCCGGACCACGAGAAGGCGTTCGTGGTGGAGCTCTCGTGGGACGGCGCCGCCTTCTCCCAGGGAAAAGGATCGTCCAAGCGCGAGGCCCAGCGAAAGGCGGCCAAGGAAGCGCTGAAGAAGCTGGGGCGGCTCCCCGGCTAGGTTACGGAGCTTTTGCCAGCCTCTCCAGGAACCGGTCCGCGTTCTCGAACCCGACCAGGCGGAGGTCCTGCCGCTCCTTGCCCTGCCCGTCGAGGAAGATGATCGTCGGCACGCCCAGGATCCCGTAGCGCTCGGAAAGCGCGACCGACTCGGGCGACCCGAGCTTGGTCATGTCGGCCTTCAGCAGCGCGCGCTCTCCCAGGGCCTTTCGCACCCGCGGGTCCGAGAAGGTCTTCCTCTCGAGCTCGAGGCACGGGAGGCACCACTCCGCCGAAAAGTCGATGACGACGGGTCGGCCCGCCCCGACGACCTCCGGGGTGTACGGCTGCCACCCGTGGAGCTCGCGGGGAACGAAGAAGATCGCGATGGCGACGAGGAGAGCCGCCGCTCCGGCGCGCACCGGCCACTTGAGCCCCAGCCGGGTCACGAGGATCGCGACCGCGCCGATGACGAGCACCGCGGGCAGCAGCCAGCGGCCGAAGGGCTGCGGCACGACGCTCCGAAGGAAGTACGCAGCCATGGCGAGCAGGACCCAGCCGAAGACCTTCTTGACGCCGTCCATCCACTCGCCCGCGCGGGGCAGCCGCGCAAGCTTGCCGGAGTACGCCGCGAGAAAGAGATAGGGGAGCCCGAGCCCGATCGAGAGCGTGAAGAAGAAGAGGAAGCCGAGGTAGGGGTCCTGCCGGGCCGCGACGAACGCGAGCAGGCCGACGATGAAGCCGCCCACGCACGGCGCCGCGACGATCCCGACGAAAAGTCCCATCCCGAAGGCCCCCGCGGCCCCGGCCCGTGCTCCGGCGCGGTTCATGAGGGTGGTCGGCATCCGGATTTCCCACACGCCGAACATGGAGAGCGCCATCGCGACCAGCGCCGCGGCGATCGCGGCGAGCACCCAAGGGTTCTGGAGCATCGAGCCGAACAGCTGCCCGGACAACGCTGCCGCGACGCCGAGCACCGAGTACATCGTGGCCATGCCGAGCACGTAGAGTCCCGCGAGCCCGAAGCGCCGTCCCCGCGACCCTGCGGCCTGGTTGCCGAAGTAGCCGAGGGTGAGCGGGATGACCGGGTACACGCACGGCGTCAGGTTGAGGGCGAGCCCTCCCAGGAAGATCGAGAGGAGGACGAGCAGCATCCCGTGGCGATCGAGCATGTCGCCGAAGTCGCGCGAGGCGCCCGCTGCCGCAGTGCTCGCGGCCGCGGCAGCGGCCTCCGTCAGCGGCACGGCGCCGCCGGGCGCCGGCATGGCGCTCGCCGCGCCACCGGGTCCTTCCGCCCTAAATGCGATCGACGCCGGAGCGAGGCAGCTCTTGTCGTTGCACGCCTGGTACTCGAGCTGGCCCGAGATCGCGGCGGGCGGGCGGCTGGCGTCCCACATCACCGGCACTTCGATCGCGAACGCGCTCTCGTAGACGGAGAGCGCCGCCTCGGAGAAGGCGAACTTCTTGTCGACGCCGGCGGGATACACGGGCTCCCCGAACGTCACGCCGGGTTGCGCGTCCAGCTTCGCCTCCGTGGCGATCAGGTAGTCCTCCGACGGGCGGTGGCTGTTGACGTGCCACCCGGATGCGATGGTGGCCGAGAGCCGGAGGACTCCGCCGCCGGCGCCCGGGCCGGCCGTGAGCACCGGGACGACCGTAACGATGACGGGCCGCGCGGGCGCGCCCATCGGGTCGGGCGTCTGCGCGGCCAGGGTTGCCGTCATTGCCGCGGCGACGAGCGTCGCCCCGAGCCACCTCATGGAGTGCGCGTGCGCTCCTCCAGCCGCTGCACGATGTCGTTGACGCGCTGGATGTGCGGGGAGCTCGGGTGATCCTTCTGGAACTGGTGGAAGAGCGCGAGCGCTTCGAGCGGCCGGTTCTCCGCAAGCGGGATCTGTGCGCGGAAGAGCTCGGCGCGCTCGCGGCGAGCGCGGTCCCGGGTCGACTTGAGTAACCGCTCGATCGTCTGGCGCGACGACGCGGCCTGACCCAGGTCGAGCTCGACCGCCGCGAGGACCTCGAGCGCGTCCTCGCGCTGCGCGGTCGGCGCGCCGGGCACCGCGACGGCCCGCCTCAGCCGCGGCAGCGCGGCACCCGGGTCTGAGCGGCGAAATAGCTCGTTGCCGGTCTCGAAAGCCTCCTTGGCGGTGAGCTTCGCGATGTTCTGGGAGTCGACCTGCCGGGCAAACTTCCGATACCCGTTGACGGCCGTGTTCGCGTTGCGGAAGAAGTCGCCCTGGTTGAAGAAGCCGGCCATCAGGAAGACGAGGCGGCCCTCCGCGGTAGTGATCAGGATGGCGGGAGCTTCGTCGATGCCGTAGCGGTCGGCGAACTCCTTGCCCACGGGGGAGTCGAGGTCGACCTTGACCGGGACCATGGAAACGAGGAGGGCTTCGAGATCGAAGGCGGGGTAGAGGAGACTGTCCATTCGCTTGCAGTTCCCGCAGTCCTTTCGGACGAACTCCAGGAACACGAACTTGTTTTCCTTTGCGGCGCTCGCGGCGGCGTCCCCGGCGCTCTCCGCCCAGAGGACCTTGCCCGGGCCGAGCGGCGCTTCCGAGGACACCGGAGCGGCGCCCTCCGGCGAGGCCGCCGGAGCCGCAGGAGGAACGGCGGGCGTGGCCGCGGCCTGCGGCAAAGCCAGAGTCGCAACGAGAACGACCGGAAGCAGTGAAACCAAAATTTACCTCCCCGACACGTGCTGCGGGGAAAACCGGCCGGCAGGGGCGTGAAATTCCCCGCGACCTTGGAGAACGTGGTGCCCAGGGACGGAATTGAACCGCCGACACAGGGATTTTCAGTCCCTTGCTCTACCAACTGAGCTACCTGGGCGCGGCGCCGATTCGGGCGGCGCAGTGTATCGGAATGGACACGAGGCTGCAACGCACCCGCCCGCGCCCGCCGATAAGATTGCGGCGTGATTCTGAAGGTCGCCAAGCTCGGCGTGAAGCAGCTCCGGATGCGCTCGCGGGACGTGGATCCGAAGGCCGTCTCCCGCGGGGACTACGAGGCCTTCCTGGCGGACCTCGAACACACGATGCGCGAGTACGACGGCACCGGGATCGCGGCGCCGCAGGTCTTCACTCCGCTCCGGATCTTTCTCTACGAGGTCAACCCCGAGAGGCGGAAGAAGGACGAGAAGAGCGTTTCGCTGACCGCCCTCTTCAACGCGAAGTACGAGCCCGCGGGACCAGAAAAGGAGGAGGACTCCGAGGGCTGCCTGTCCGTCCCGTTCCTCTGGGGCGGGGTGGTCCCGCGGTACCAGTCAATCCGGGTGGGCGCTCTCGACCGCTCCGGAAAGGCCGTGGATTTCGAGGCCTCGGGCTATCACGCGCGCGTGCTCCAGCACGAGATCGATCACTTGGACGGGCTCGTGTACCTCGACCGGATGCCCGACATGAAGTCACTCGCGTACACGATCAAGTTCGGCTGAGGACGCCCGCAGGGCGAACCTGAGCCGAATCCCGAGCGCGAAGCGCGAGGGATCTCATGTGCTTTTCGCCTTGTGAAAAGTTTCACAAGGCCCCGTCCCCTGTGGGAGAATCCCCGCGCCATGGCTCCTTCCGGCAAGGGCAAGGACCTGCCCGCCTACGATCCGAAAGCGGCGGGAGGCGGCGCGGATTTCTTCACCACGAAGCTCGAGACGATGGTCGCGTGGGCCCGCTCGAACTCGCTGTGGCCCCTTCCTTTCGCGACCGCGTGCTGCGGGATCGAGTTCATGTCGGTCGTCTCGTCCCACTACGACCTGTCGCGCTTCGGCGCCGAGGTCGTTCGTTTTTCCCCGAGGCAGGCGGACCTTCTCATCGTCGCGGGCACCGTCGTCGACAAGCTCGCTCCGACTCTCCGGAAGATCTATGACCAGATGCCCGAGCCGAAGTGGGTGATCTCGATGGGCGTCTGCGCGTCCTCCGGCGGCTTCTACCGCGCGTACCACGTGACGCAGGGCATCGACGAGATCGTGCCCGTGGACGTGTACGTGCCGGGCTGTCCGCCGACCCCGGAAGAGCTCATGTACGGAATCCTCGAGCTCCAGCGCAAGATCCGCTCGGGAGAGATGTCCCGCGACGACCGGTCGGCTGCGAGGGCCGCGGCGCGTTGAGCACCGTCGAAACCGTCTCGCTGTCCACCCCCGCGCAGAGGATTCGCGACCGCTTTTCGGCATCCCTACTCTCCGAGCGGGTGGAGATCGTCGACCTCGACCTGCCGACCGTCGAGACGGCGCCGGCCGACTGGCTCGCGGTGGCGCGGTTCCTCCGCGACGACCCGGAGTGCCGCTTCGACCTCTTCCTGGACCTGGCCGGAGTGGACAACGGAAAGCGGCGAGGCCGTCCCACCCGCTTCGAGGCCGTGTTTCACCTCCTGTCGGTGTCGCGCGGCGAGCACGTTCGCGTCAAGGTGATTCTCCCGGACGGCAAGCCGCCGACCCTGCCGACGGTGTGCGAGGTCTGGCCCGCGGCGAACTGGTTCGAGCGCGAGGCGTTCGACCTGTTCGGCTTCGATTTCCCGGGCCACCCGAACCTGCGGCGGCTTCTCTGCCACGACGCCTTCGTCGGCAGTCCGCTGCGCAAGGACTACGCCGCGGGCCAGCGCTGGTTCTTCGCGGAGGAAGACCTGCGGATGCCGGACTGGGCGACCAATACGGAGGAGCGCGCCGGGCACTTCGAGACGCAGACGCTCTCCATCGGTCCGTCGCACCCCGCGACGCACGGGATCGTTCATCTCATCGCGCGGCTGGACGGCGAAAGGATCACGCGCGCCGAGACCCAGATCGGCTACCTGCACCGCTGCTTCGAGAAGATGGCGGAGACCCACACCTGGAACCAGGTGATTCCGTTCTGCGACCGGCTGAACTACGTCTCGGCGATGATCAACGGCGTCGGTTACGTGCGGACCGTCGAGAAGATGCTCGGCATCGAGGTCCCGGACCGCGGCCGGCTCGTGCGGACGATCCTCTCCGAATTCTCCCGGATCATGGACCACTGCGTGTGCATCGGGACGAACCTCGTCGACATCGGCGGGCTCACGAATTTCTGGTACCTCTACCAGCCGCGCGAGGGGATCTACGGCCTGCTGGAGGCGTGCTGCGGCGCCCGGCTCACGGTTTCCTACGTCCGGGTCGGGGGGCTCGCCATCGACGTCCCCGAGGACTTCGTCCGACGCTGCCGGGCGCTGCTCGAGTCGATCCCGACCTTCCTGAAGGACGTCGACCGGCTCGTCACCCGCAACAAGATCGTGCGGAACCGGTTCGCGGGCACGGGAACTCTCACGCGGGACCAGGCGATCGCGTGGGGGATCACGGGGCCGGTGCTGCGCTCCACCGGAGTGGACTACGACGTCCGGCGGGCCAGGCCGTACGACTTTTACGACAAGTTCGACTGGGACGTGGCGGTCGCGAGCGACGGCGACAACTACGCGCGGTACCTGGTGCGAATGGAGGAGATGCGGCAGTCGCTGAAGATCATCCGGCAGGCTCTCGACGTGTTTCCCGAGTCCGGTCCGGTCAACTCCGACGACTGGCACGTCGTCCTGCCGCCGAAGGACGCCGTGTATCACGACATGGAGTCCCTCATCTTCCACTTCAAACTCATCATGGAAGGAATCCGGGTCCCGCGCGGTGAGCGGTATGACTGGATCGAGGGGGCCAACGGCGAGCTCGGTTACTACGCGATCTCGGAGGGCGGGTCGGGTCCGTACCGCCTGAAGCCTCGCCCGCCCTGTTTCCCGATCATGGCGGCGTTCGAAAAGATCATCATCGGCGGCCCGATCTCGGACGCGGTCGCGACACTCGGTACGCTGAACGTCATCGCGGGAGAGCTCGAGCGGTGAGCGGCGTCATCGACGTCGGCGCGCGCGACTCCCGGAAGCTGACGGTCTCGGAGCGCCTGTACATCCCGGAGATCGTCAAGGGCATGGTGGTGACCATCCGGCATCTCCTGCGGAACCTCACCCACCTCCGCAACCTGCCCACGATCCTCTACCCCGAGAAGAAGCGGGACTACTCCGACCGGTTCCGCGGCAAGCACGTTTTGACCACCCGCGACGACGGGACCCTGAAGTGCGTGGCCTGCTACATGTGCGCGGAGGCGTGTCCCGCGGAGTGCATCACGATCGTGGCCGGCGAGCACCCCAAGCTTGCCTACGAGAAGTATCCGGTGGTCTTCGACATCGACATGCTGCGGTGCGTGTTCTGCGGCTTCTGCGTGGACGCGTGCCCGAAGGACGCCATCTGGATGACGCGCAACTACGAGATGGCGTTCTTCAACCGCGAGGAGGCGATCTTCGGCATCGACAAGCTGATCGCCAAGCCCGGACTGCCGGTGAAGGACGGCCTCGGTTACCGCCCGTACTACCCGGGCGACGGGACACGGCCGCCGGGCGACTCGTCGAGCTCCCCGGTCATCCCGGGCGACGGCGAGCGCGCGAAGCTGCGGGAAAAGGGGCTCGACATCCACCACACCGAGGGGCCCGGGCCCTTAAACCGGTCGCTCGACGCGACCGTGAGAGAGCAAACGGCCGCGGCGCAACATCCCATGGCGAAAAGCTAAACCCTCTCTACTCGGACCAGGGCGTTGTAGTCGGGCTCCCGGGATTCCGGATCGACGTTGGTCCCGGAGAGCAGCGGCAACCCCTCCGGCCAGTGCACCTCGAGGTTGCCCGGCTTGATCGCCGCGACCTTCACGAACCCGCGGAACTCGCCGGAGTCGGACACGAGGCGCACGGACGCTCCGTCTGCGAAAGAAAGCCGTCCCGCGTCCTCCGCGCTCATCAGCACGTCGTGGCGCGCCGCGCCGGTCAGCGGGTCGACGCCCCGCTGGACCATGGAGTTGAACTGCTTTCCGCGGCGCGTCGAGACGGAGAAGAGTCCCTCGCGGGGGCGCAGTATCGGCAGCCCGACCGCCGCGAACCGCGCCCGGCCGTCCGGGGTATCGAACCGGCCGTCCGCGTAGAGAGTCGCGCCCCCCCACTGCACGGAGTCGCCGGCCCTCGCGAGCGTTTCGATACCGGCGTAGAGCGGGATGGCCCGGGCGATCTCGTCGCGGATCGCGGCGGTCGACTCAAAGCGGATCCTCTCCGCGTCCGCCGGCCGCACCCGCGCGCAGACGTCGCCGAACACCTCCCACTCCGGCCGCGCGCTCCCGATCCGCCGTCCCGGGATCTCCGGGGAAAAGATGATCCGGCGCTCCGTGGACGTCTCGGTCACGCCGCCGGGGATCTCGTATCGCGTGGTTGCCGGCAGAAGAAGGACCGTGTCCGACGGCTCCACCAGCATCGCGCGGTTGAAGACGATGTCCTGGTGGATGCGCAGGCCCGGGCGGGCGAGGGCGGCCCGGTTGCGCGACGCGCCGGAGAGCGTTTCCAGGAAGTTCCCACCCACGATCCAGAAGACGTCGATCGCTCCGGCGGCCGACGCGTCCACCTGGTCGCTCGCGGTCAAGCCGTCGGCCCGGGGAACCGGGAAGCCCCAGAGCTCCTCCCAGCGGGCGAGGCCCGGCTCCCCGGGCCGCGGCGTGCACCCGACCTCCGCGCCTCCCTGGACGCCGGAGTGTCCCCGGATCGGCATGAGACCCCGGTTCGGCCGCCCCGGCAGGCCCCGCGCCAGGCCGACGTTGACGAGAGCGCGGACCGTGTCCACCCCGTGGACGTGTTGCGTCAGGCCCATCGACCAGACGAAGTGCGCGTTGGGGCAGTCGACCAGGAGCTGCGCGAAGTCGCGCATCCTCGCCCGGGGCGCGCCGCTCGCGAGCTCCAGCTCCTCCCACGTCTGGTCCCGCACGACCGCCGTGGCGTCCTCGAACGCCGCCGTGGAGCTCGCGACGAAGTCCGCGTCGACCCCGCCCGGGATTTCCAGGAGCGCTTTGAGCACGCCGTTCAAGAACGCCAGGTCGCCCCCGGTGTCCACGTCGAACCAGTCGTCGGCCAGCTTCGTGCCGAAGAGCGCGCTCTCCAGAACCGAGGGCACCCAGTAGCGTTCGAGCCCCGGCTCCCGGTACGGGTTGACGACCGCGATCCGCGCGCCGTTCTTCTTGGCGTGGTACAGGTACTTCGTCGTCACGGGCTGGTTGTTCGGGACGTTCGATCCGAAAAAGACGATCAGGTCCGAGTGGAGCCAGTCCCGGTACGTCGTCGTCGACGCCCCCTGTCCCAGCATTTCCTTCATGGCGACGGTCGAGGCGGCGTGGCAGAGGCGCGCCGAGTTGTCCACGTGGTTCGTCCCGAGGAAGCGCGCGGCCTTCTGGGCCGCGTAGTAGGTCTCGTTCGGGATGCCGCGGGACGTCAGGTAGAACGCAATCCGCTCCGGCGCCGTGGACCGGAGGCGGCCGGCCGCGAAGTCGAGCGCCTCGTCCCAGCCGATGACCCGGAATCCCGGCTCGCCGCGGCGGCGGACCATGGGGTGGGGGAGCCGGCCGAGGTGGCGCAGCTCCGCGGAGGAGAGCGACCCGAGCGCGGTCGCGTCGGCGAGCCGGCCCGGATCGAGCGCCCCCATCGTGTTCAGGGAGAGGAGCTCCAGGCGCACCATGCAGAGGTGCGTCCCCTCGATCGTCCAGTCGCGCATCCCGGTAGTGCCGAGGGCGCAACCGTCGCACACTCCCTTCGTCAGGATCCGCCAGGCAAAGGGGATCTCGCTGCGGTTCTCCCAGACGATCCGCGCCATTTCGCGAAAGTGACCGGGCTTCGTTTCGCGAAGCCCGGTCGGGGAGAGCGAGGCCCACGTCTTCCGGTCCCAGGGCATGCTTTGGATTCTAAAGATCTCTCAGAAAAGGATCCGACCTTTCTGTGATTCTCGGAGAACCGGTCGGCGGCTACGCGCAGCAGGTCGCGTCGCAGCAGGCGGTCGGCTCCTCGGGCGCGGTCTCGACGTCCTCCAGCACCGTGTAGACCTCCCACCGGTTGCCGTCCGGATCGGTCACCCAGAACTTGTCCTGCCGGGCGTAGCAGCAGGTCGTGTCCTTCTCGTCGAAGCTCGCGACGCCGCGGGACGTGACGCGATCCTTCCACGCGTCGACTTCGGACGTCGATCCGACCCGCAGCCCGAGATGCGAGAGGGCGCCCGGAGGGAGCGGCGGCCTTCCGGTCTCGTTCAGCGCGAGGTGAAGGGCCGGCCGGCTCGTGACGAACTTGACGTAGCCCGGCTTGACCTTCGCCGGCTCGACCCCGAAGAAGGCGGCGTAGAAGTCGCGCGAGCGGGCGGCGTCCGAGACGTTCAGGGAGACGTGAAGCGAGGGTTCCATTTCGACCTCCTGGACCGTTCGGTCCGGTTTTAGTTAGCGCGGGATCTGACCCGTGCGGGATCAGACCCCGATCAGACTCCGTTCGCGACGGCGTGGCCGAGGCTCGCGAGCGCGGCCTCGTTGCGCCGGTAGTACATCCATCGCCCGCGCTTCTCGCGCACGACGAGGCCCGCCCGGCACAGGGCGTCCATGTGGTGCGACACGACCGACTGGGAGATTCCGAGCGCCCCCTCGAGGTCACAGGCGCACATCCCCTCCTCGTCGCTCCCGACGAGCGAGCAGCAGGACGCGCCCCGCGCTTTCAGCAGTTCCAGGATCTGGAGGCGCCGGCCGTCCGACAGTGCCTTGAAGGCCAGCACCCGATCTTCCGAGGTTCCATACTTCTGCATATCCATATTCATAGATATATACGGGCAGGAAGTCAAGAGGTTTCGAAAAAAAGATTTGGCCGACTCCGGGGCGGGTCCTGATCCCCGAAGCTGACCGCGCGGCGGGTCTGATCCCCGTAGGGGGTCAGATCCGCATTAATTACTCGACGTGGAAGGTTTAGAAACGGGGACAGATCGATCTTGCCGACCGGCGCGGAGTGTTGGGCGGATCAGAAAATAGATCTGTCCTTTTTGGCTAGCCCGGATGGTTGTGCGTGGGGCGGTGCCCGTCTGTCTTGAAGATCGACTCGACCGTGTTCTCGATCTGGTCGTCCGGGATCCCCTTTTCCTTGAGCTCGGCGGCCATGAGTGCTTCCCGCAGACAGATGCCGCAGCCCGCGGCGTGGTCGGTCGTGAAGCAGGTCAGGAGCGTCTTGTGGCGGTGGGTCATGCTCTCCTGGCACTCGCAGAAGCAGTGCAGCCGGTCGAGCAGCTGGGGGTACTTCCGGGCGACCTCGTAGCTCGGTGAGACTTCCTTTTCGTAGCGGGCGTCCGCGAAGAGCTTCGGGTCGAGGACCGGCGCCTTTTCCACGCAGGTCGCGCAGGAGGCCGCGGGCGCGCCGGTCGCCTTCTTCGGAAGGGGCTTGCGGGCCTTCGAGGGCGTGGCGCCGGTGGCGGCGAGCGCCAGGGCGGCGAGGAAAGCGAGAGCGACCGGACGACGACCGAAGAGTTTCATGAGGCCTCCGGGCAGGTTAAACCCGGAAGGCGCCCGGATTCTTCCGAGCGGATGGGGCGAAGCGTCACCCCGAAAGAGAGATCCTTCGCGCCGGCGGGCGCTCAGGATGACCGGCCATCGAGAGATGGCCGGTACGTCAGCTCCTCCATCATCTGGGCGAGGGTCTCGCGGGGCGGCCGGGCCCGGTCGTCGGGCAGGGTCGCGAGGGGCTCCTCGGACAGCGCGAGCAACGACAGAAAGTCCTTCTTCGTGGGCTCCACGTAGATCAGTCCGGTCAGGAACTCCCCCTTGTCCTGGCCCTCGTGGAGGAGCCCCAGGGCCGCCATCTTGTTCATGGCGTCGTAGTCCTCCCGCAGCTTGCGCAGGCGGATGTGGGAGCCGTCGTGGAGGGCGATGTCCTGGGTGGTGCCGGGGTCGTACTCGACCTGGATCTCGTCGAAGAACGGCACGAACCCGATCTCGTGGATGGCGATCTCGTGGTCCTTCGCCCACTTGTAGGACTTCGTCGAGTCCTCGTGGTTGTTGAAGGTCACGCAGGGCGAGATCACGTCGAGGAGAGCGGTCCCGCGGTGAGCGATCGCGCCCTTGATGAGCGCGAGGAGCTGCTTCATGTCGCCCGAGAACGACCGCGCGACGTAGCCGCAACCGAGCTCGATCGCGAGCGCGCAGAGGTCCATCGCCGGAAGGTCGTTCACCACGCCGGTCTTCAGCTTCGATCCGAGGTCCGCGGTGGCGGAGAATTGTCCCTTCGTCAACCCGTACACGCCGTTGTTCTCGACGATGTAGATCATCGGCACGTTGCGGCGCAGGAGGTGGACGAACTGGCCCGCGCCGATCGAGGCGGTGTCGCCGTCGCCGGACACGCCGATGTAGAGCAGGTTGGGGTTGGCCAGCGCCGAGCCGGTCGCCACCGACGGCATGCGGCCGTGAACCGCGTTGAACCCGTGCCCCCTGTCCACGAAGTAGGCCGTGGTCTTGGACGAGCAGCCGATCCCGGACATCTTCGCGACCCGGTGCGGGTCGACGCCCATCTCGTAGAACGCCTGCGTGATCTGACGCGTGATCACGTCGTGGCCGCAGCCCACGCACAGGGTGGACTTCAGCCCGCCGTACTCCTTGACGGTCAGGCCGCGGCGGTTGGTGGGGACGGCCTTCGGTTCGACGACGGAGGACATCAGCTCTTCTCCCCGGCTTCGACGCCCTCGACGACCGTTTCGGCGTCGAGAGGGAAGCCGTCGTAGTGACGGATGGAACGCAGTTTCCCGCACTCCTCGCGGACCTCGAGGGTCAGGAGCTCGAACATCTGGCGGTCGCGGTTCTGGTCCACGACGTAGACGCGCTCGTGGCGGTTGATGAAGTCGGACGTCTCGGGCGTGAACGGGAGCGCGCGAAGCCGCAGGTAGTCGATCTCGATGCCTCGGCGGCGCAGGATGGCGCGCGCCTCCTCGACCGCGAAGTCGGAGGAGCCGTAGGCGATGAGACCCAGGCGGGCTCCCGACCCGTTCGAGACGGCGGGGCGGGGAACCCAGGACTTCGCGGTCTCGAACTTGCGGGCCAGCCGGTCCATGTTGTTCTGGTAGTCGTCGGGACGCTCCGAGTACGTGGCGCGCGCCGTGTGCCCCGAGCCGCGCGTGAAGTACGCCGCGAGGGGGTGGTCCGTGATCCCGGGAAGGGTCCGCCACGGGATCCCGTCGCCGTCGACGTCCTCGTACCGGGCGAATCCGCCGTACTTCCGGACGTGCTCCTCGATCTGCTCGTTCGTGCGCAGCACCTTGCCCCGATCGAAGGGCTTCTCCGGGTAGGGGAAGGGGTCGCTCATCCAGTTGTTCATGCCGAGGTCGAGGTCCATCATCACGAACACCGGAGTCTGGAAGCGCTCCGACAGGTTGAACGCCTCGACCGCCATCTCGTAGCACTCCGCCACGCTCGCCGGGATCAGAAGGATATGCCGCGCGTCGCCGTGGGAGAGGTTGTAGGTCGACACGATGTCGCCCTGCATGGTCCGGGTGGGCAGGCCCGTGGACGGGCCCACCCGCTGCACGTCGAAGACGACCGCGGGGATCTCGGCGTAGTAACCGAGCCCCGTGAACTCGGACATGAGCGAGATCCCGGGTCCCGACGTCGTGGTCATCGCGCGCGCGCCGGCCCAGCCCGCGCCGAGCACCATACCGATCGCGGCCAGCTCGTCCTCCGCCTGCACGATGGCGAAGGTGGGCTTCCCGGTCTGGGGGTCCAGCCGGAACCGCCGGCAGTAGTCGGTGAAGGACTCCGCGAGGGAGGAGGACGGCGTGATCGGGTACCAAGTTACCACGGTAACACCGGCCATCACGCAGCCGATGGCGGCCGCGGCGTTGCCGTCGATGATGATCTTGCCGGCGGTCGCGTTCATGCGCTCCAGCCGGAAAGGATCCGCCTTCCTCAGGTTCTTCTGCGCCCAGTCGAGGCCGCCCCGGATTGCGTTCAGGTTGATCTCGACCGCCTTTTCCTTCCCCTTGAACTGCTTGACGACCGCGCGCTCGATCTCGGCCATGTCGATGTCGAGGAGCCACGCCGCAACGCCCACGTAGATCATGTTGACGACCAGGCGGCGGAGCTTTCCGTCGTGGACGAGCTCCAGCACGAGCTTCGAGAACGGCACGGGGTAGAAGTGGAGGTCGCTCCGCAGCCCGTCCAGCTTGAGGCTCTCCTCGTAGATCACGGCGGCGCCGGGCGCGACCGTCCGCACGTCCTCGTGCGCCGTCTCCGGGTTCATGCAGATGAGCACGGCGATGTCCCGGCGGCGAGCGATGAAGCCGTCCTTGGAGGCGCGGATCGTGAACCACGTCGGGAGCCCCTGGATGTTGGAGGGGAAGAGGTTCTTGCCCGAGACCGGGATGCCCATCTGGAAGATGGAGCGCATCAGGATGTTGTTGGAAGACATGCTTCCCGAGCCGTTCGCGGTCGCGACGTGGATCGAAAAATCGTTGACCACCGGGGGCGCGCCGCCGGAGGAAGCAGGAGCTTTCTCTTCCAGGATCACCGTGGACATGTCTCTCCTTTGCCGACAGGTTTCTGCGGGTCCGCCGGGCCGGAAATGATAACAGAGCGAGGGCCCGGAAACACTTTCGCGCGGCTGCGCTAGGACACTCTCGCGCGGCCGCGCAACAGCAACGGAGCAGTACCAGGTTACGGCGGCGCGGCCGCGAGAGGTTGTCAGACACTGCGGCTTTGCGACCGAGGAGACGGATCGGCCTCTTACAATTCTCCTGGAGGAACGATGAGACGCAATGACATCCGGTTGCTCGCGGGAATGCTTGCGATCGCCTCCGTCGCGAGCGCGGCGGCCGCCCGAAAGCCCCTGAGATTCGAGGAGCTCGCGAAGGTCGCGCGCCTCGGGGGATTCGACGTCTCGCCCGACGGCCGCTGGATCGCGTGTGCCGTCGGCACTCCCGTGGTGTCCGAGAACCTCACGCGCTCCGCGATCTGGATCGCACCTTCGTCCGGCTCGGGCGAGCCGCGCCGGCTGACCGTGGGCGACAAGCGAGACACCGACCCTGCCTTTTCTCCGGACGGCGGCCGCGTTGCCTTTCTCTCGACCCGGGACGGTTCCTCGCAGATCTGGACGGTCGACCTCGCGGGAGGCGAACCGGCCAAGGCCACGTCGTTTCCCACCGGGATCAACGGGTTCCGCTGGTCTCGCGACGGAAAGTGGTTCCTCGCCGCGGCCGACGTCTTTCCGGAGTGCACGGACGTCGCCTGTCTCGACCGCCGCACGAAGGAGCGGGCGAAGTCGCCCACGAAAGCGCGCGTCGCGACGAGGCTCCTCTTCCGGCACTGGGACTCCTGGAAGGAGGGGATGCGCTCGCACGTGTGGAAGATCGCGGCCGACGGCAGCTCGGCCCTCGACCTGACGCCGGGAGACCGCGACGTGCCGCCGTTCGCAGTGGGCGGGTCGCTCGACTTCGACGTTTCTCCGGACGGGCGGGAGTTCGTCTACCCGTCCAACCCGGATCCGGTCGAGGCCATCTCGACGAACGCGGACCTGTGGCTCGCGCCCTTTGCCGGCGGCGGCTCCCCGAAGAACCTGACGGCCGGCAACGTGGCCTACGACGGCGCGCCGAAGTTCTCTCCGGACGGGAAGTGGATCGCCTACCGGTCGCAGTCGCGGCCGGGATTCGAGGCGGACCGCGTTCGGCTCCTCCTCTACGACCGGACTTCCGGCGCGACACGATCCCTCACGGAAGGGTTCGACGCCTCCGTCGACGACTTCTCCTGGGCGCCGGACTCCCGATCGATTTACTTTCTCTCCGAGGTCCAGGCGCGGGTCGGCGTCTTCCGGGTTCCGATCGCCCGCGGTGCGCCCGTGGAGCTCTGGAGGGACGGGACGGCCGCGCATCTCGTCGTCTCCCGCGACGGGTCGCGGCTCTTCTTCTCGGCGAGCACTCTCACGCGCCCGGCCGAGATCCTGGCGCTCGAGTCGGCCGGCAAGGCCGGCGCCCGGTCGGTCGTTCGCGTCAACGAGGCTCTTCTCTCCTCCGTCCAGCTGGGCGAGGTCTCCCAGCGGTGGACGAAGTCCGCCGACGGGCGAGACCTCCAGGCGTGGCTCGTGAAGCCGCCCGACTTCGATCCGTCGAAGAAGTATCCGGCGGTCTTTCTCATCCACGGCGGGCCGCAGAACGCGTGGAATGACTCCTGGTCCTTCCGGTGGAACCCGCAGGTGTTCGCGGCGTACGGGTACGTGGTCTATGCGCCCAACCCGCGCGGCTCGACCGGCTTCGGCCAGGAGTACACGGACCAGATCAGCCGCGACTGGGGCGGCCGCGTTTACGACGACCTCATGCGCCAGGCGGATGACCTGGAGTCGCTACCGTTCGTGGACGGCGCGCGGATCGGCGCGGCCGGCGCCTCGTACGGCGGCTACATGGTCGCGTGGATCCTGGGCCACACGAACCGGTTCAAGGCCCTCGTGTGCCACGACGGGGTCGTGGATCCCCGGGCGATGGCGCTCGAGACCGAGGAGCTTTGGTTTCCGACGTGGGACTTCGGCGGGTGGCCGTGGGAGTCGGACCTCTACGAGAAGTGGAACCCGATGCGGTTCGTGGAGAAGTTCCAGACGCCGACGCTCGTCGTGACGAGCGAGAAGGATTACCGGGTCCCGTTCGGCCAGGGCCTGCAGCTCTTCACGGCGCTGCAGGTGCGGAAGGTTCCGTCGAAGCTGCTCGCCTTTCCGGACGAGGGTCACTGGGTGCTAAAACCCGGGAACTCCCGGGTCTGGCACGCGACCGTGATGGACTGGCTCGCGACCTACCTGGGCGGCGTGCGGCCGGAGCAGGAAGCGCTGGACGCCGTTTTCAGCGTGACGAAGTAGTTCCTTTCGTTTCCCGTTTCCCGTTTCCCGTTTCCCGGTATTACGAGTTGATGTCCTTCCCGGCCTGGAGCTTGTCGACCAGGCCCTGCAGGTACTTCTTCTGTGCCTCCGGAGCGCGCGAGAGCGCCTCCTTCGCGTTCTTCGCGGCCTCGGGGTAGCGGCCCGCCGCCGACTGCGCCCGCGCGAGGCCGACGTAGACGTACCAAACCGTTGGATTCTTCCGGGCGTTGGTGGCGAAAATCTTCTCGGCCTCCGCCGTCTTCTTCTGGGCGAGGAGTTGCCGCGCGTAGTTGTGGAGCTGGAGCGGTCCGGCCTTCGCCAGAGCTTTCTGTTGGATGGCGTCGGCTTCCGCGGTCTTGCCGGTTGCGCGGAGGAGCTGCGCCTTCGTGTCGAGATTCTCGAAGCGCTCCTCGTTCTCGATCGATCGGTCCGCCCACTTCAGCGCTTCCTCGTAGCCCGTCTTGTTCTCGACGGCCCAGATCGCGGCGTCGTTCCCGCTCATCCAGTTGTAAGCCTGGAGACCGCGAAGTTGCTCCCGGATGCTCGCGATCGTGGTCGCGTTCACGTCGACCTTGACCTGGAAGGGGACGGCGACCTTTTCCCACCGCATGGTGACGACCGCCGAGTCCGAGTGCGGGTCGTCGAAGGTGTAGGAGAGCGCTTCCTGCATTTCGGCGGGACGCGGTTTGACCGTCACGCGCAGGGCGTCCTCCTTCTGGTCGTAGGTGAAGCTGCCCCACGACGTCGAGTTCTTCGAGAAGATGATGGTCCACGAGGCCTCGGTCGGCAGCATGTGCAGGCCGTAGGAGCCCTTCGCGAGCGGCTGGCCCTCGACCGTGACCGGACCTCCGAACGTGATCACGGTGTTCTCGTTGGCCCCGGCCCGCCACACGTCGCCCCACGGCACGAGCTCGCCCCAGACCTTCCGCCCGCGGATTTCGGGCCGGTGGTAGTCGATCCGGATGTCGGTTACGCCCAGCCGCTGCTCGGCCGCCGCCCGCTGGCTGGCGAGAGGGAGGTCGAGGACGAACGACTGGTTCTGATTCTGTGCGGCAGCGGGGACAGTGGCGAGAAACGACACGGTCAGGAGCGCCGGAGCGATCGCGGAAAGTCTTCGGGACGACATGGATTCCTCCTCGAGTTGGGGAGTCATACGGCGGCCGGCGCCCGGGGTTCGGGCCGGACTTCAGCCGGCGGGGACGCACCGGCCGGACGCCCACTCGCGAAGCTCCGAGACCTCCTCCGCGCGAAGGACCGAGAGCGGACGGGTCGAGCGGAGCGCCACCAGGAGGCCGGACTGGTCGAGCGGCAGCTTCGCGGCGCGCGCCTCGTAGAGCGCCGAGACGATCGCCTGCTCGATTTCGGCGCCCGAGAACCCCTCGGCGGAGTCGGCCAGCCGGCCGAGGTCGAACCGGGCGGGGTCTTCGCCGCGCCGGGCGAGGTGCAGCCGGAAGATGTCGGCGCGGGCGCCGGCGCCCGGCAGGTCCACGAAGAAGACTTCGTCCACGCGCCCTTTTCGCATGAGCTCCGGCGGGAGCTCGGCGACCGAATTACAAGTCGCGACGAAGAAGACGCGCCGCCGGTGCTCCTGCATCCAGGTCAACAGCGCGCCGAGCAGGCGCTGCGAGACCCCGCCGTCGGACTCCGACGATTTCGCCGAGACGAACGCCTTCTCGACCTCGTCGATCCACAGAACGCAGGGGGCCATCCGCTCGACCCTCTTCAGCGCCTCGCGGAGGTTCCGCTCCGACTCGCCGATGTACGGCGCCAGGAGACGGCCCGCCTCCAGCGAAAAGAGCGGCACGCCCCAGCACGCCGCGACGGCCTTCGAGGCCAGGCTCTTCCCGCACCCCTGGACGCCCAGGAGGAGAAGCCCGCGCGGCGGATCGAGGGCGCCCTCGCCCCCCGCCGCGAGGAAGCCTTCCTTCCGGGTCTCGATCCACTTCTTCAACCGCGTCAGGCCGCCGATCCGGTCGAAGCCCTCGGGCGCGGCGACGAGCTCGAGCACGCCCCCTCCGCCCACCAGCGTCTGCTTTGTTACGCGGATCCGGGAGAGGTCCGCGCGGTCGAGCAACCCGTCCTCGACGATCGCCCGCGCGAGCGACCGCTCGGCCTCGAACATCGTGAGTCCCTCGAGGTCCGACGCGAGCTGCTCGACCTCGGCCGGGGAAAGCGTGATGCGGGGCGCGCCCCTCGCGGTGCCGGTGCGGCGGACGACGTCGCCGACCAGGCGCTTCAGCTCGTCCCGGCCGGGCAGCGCGAACTCGAAGCGCACCTCGAGGTCCTCGAGCTCCGGTTTCCGGGGGACGAGAGGCCCGACGAGCACGAGCGTCCGGCCCGAGCCCGAGAACTCCTGGGCGGTCTCGCGCAGCGCGCGGAGCGAGGTCGCGTTCTCCAGGTGTGGCTGCGGGTCCTTCAGCAGCCAGACGCCGTCGCCCCGGGAAGCGCGGACGACCTTCAGCGCGAAGGACAGGTCGCCGGTCTTCGGAGCGTCCGTGGGATGAGAGGGGGAGAGGCCGGACGCCGCGCTCCACGTCGAGAACGGGAGCGCCAGGTCCGCCGCCACGGCGCGAACGAGCGACTCGAACCGGGTCTCCTCCACGGTCTCGCAGACCACGAGCGGGTGGCGCGATCGGAAGAGGAGTGCGAGGTCTTCGGCGGGAACGTCCATTGTTCTGTTCGGCGCGAAGTCTATCCGCGCAACTTCGCACCTTGACGAGGCCAGAAATCGCGGAGAGACTTCGGAAAATCGAAGTGGTGGATTCGAAAGACTTTTCCATCCGCGAAGGAGAAATGATGAGAAGCCCGAAGCCCCTCCTCCGGACCTCGACGCTGACGGGTGCGGTTCAGGTTCTCGCGATCGCCGCGGTCCTGGCGATTCCGGCCCGGGCCTTCGCGCTGGAGGATCCGCCGACTGGGACGCCCGCCGCGGAGGCCGCCGCGGATGAGGCGCAGGCAGCGCCCGCCGGCCAGGAGCCGGGAAAGACCAAGGCCGAGGACGAGAAGGTCCCCCGCGTGACGGAGGGAGTCACGGTGACCGCCAAGGCCCCTCCGCGCAAGACCGAGATCACTCCGGACGTTCGGAGCCTCCCGGCCGCCGCGAGCGTGCTCGACCGCACGACGATCGAGACCCGCCCCTATCGAGAGACGACGGAGCTCCTCCGAGCCGCGCCCGGTATGGACTTCTCCTACTACGGTCAGGGCGGTGCGCCGTCCGGGCCCGCGTTCCGCGGTTATACCGACCGCAACTTCGGCCAGGACCTCGCCGGCTTCATCGACGGGATCCCGATGAACGTGTTCGGCGCAGTCGCGTCTCACGGCATGATGGACGTGACGTCGCTCCTGCCGGAATCGATCGATCGGATCGAGCTCATCCGGGGACCGTTCGACATCCGATACGGAGACTTCCACCGGGGCGGGAGCGTCAACTTCGTGACCCGGGAGGGCGTCCCCCGCCCGTCTGTGTCAATGTTCGCCGGCAGCTACGGCGAGCTTCGCGGGCTGGCGACGTACGGGAACTACGATCCGGACAACCGGAAGACCTCGGTGTTCGCGAACGTGGAGGTCCGCAACTCCGACGGGTACGCAGACAACCAGACGGTGGACTATCTCCGCACCTACAACAAGGTCCTTATTCCGTTGGGGGAAAGCTCCGACCTGAGCTTTGCCGGCCTCTACTTCGACAGCGAGTGGGACGCCCCGAGTTACCTCGACCGCAACCTCGTCCGGAGCGGCGCGATCGACGACCAGGCCGCGGTGAATCCGTCGGACGGCGGGGATCTGCAGCACGGACTCCTCTACACCCGGCTGAGGATCGGCTCTGAAAACCCGCTCGTCGCGACTCTGTACGGCTCGAGACGGGACTGGACCCGCTTCCGCTCGGACCCACCGGCGGCGCTCCAGAACCGCCAGATCGACGAACGCATCACGTGGGGTTACCGTGTCGAGAAGACCTTCGGTTTCACGCTCGGAGGAAGCCCCGGCGTGCTTCTCTTCGGTACGACGCTGCAGCACGACGACGCGGAAACGCAGATTGCCCGCACGCAACTGAGGGATCTGGTCAGCCCCACCGACAACGTCGACGAGCTCCTGCTTCAGGTTGGTGGTTACGGGCAGGCCCAGTGGGCCGCCCGTGACTGGCTGAAGCTCGTCGCCGGAGTCCGATACGACCACGTGGACTACGACCTTCACGACAACATCCGAGCGCCGGGGACCTACGTGGACACCTACTCCGACGGCCGCTTCAGCCCCAAGTTCGGCGTCGCGGTCTCGCCCTTCAATGGCTTCGAGATCTACGCGAACTACGCCACCGGCATGCGCTCGCCGACCCCTCGGACCGAGGTCCGGAACAGCCTCACGAGCGTCGGGCGAGTGGAGATCGCGAACACCGAGAGCTACGAGGTTGGCATCACGACCCGTGTTCTCGAGAGGCTTCACTTCGTGGCCGGAGTCTGGCGGACGGACAACTCGAACGAGATCCGCGGCATTCCGCCGGGCGGAATCGAGTTCGAGAGCCTCGGAGAATCGCGGCGGGAAGGCGTGGACTTCGAGCTGAACTGGTACCCGGGCGCGGCGACCCGCGTTTTCGGCAGCGTGTCATTCGTCGACGTGGAGCTCACCACTCCCACCACGCCCGGAGCCACGCACCTTCCGGACATCCCGAAGTACGTTCACCAGGTCGGGGCCGAGACCCACATCGATGCATTCGGCGGAATCGGGAACGTCACCCTCGCCGCCGACTGGTCGTTCTACGGGCAGAAGGACTTGAACACGATCGGCACGATCCACGCAGAAAGCTACCAGCGAGCGACGGCGCGGGTCATTTACAAGACTCCGCAGGCCTACCGCGTGTGGCTGGGGTCGACTTACTACCCCGGTTCGCGGATCGCGGAGGCGGCGTTTCTCTTCGGGTCTACGGTAGGCGTCCGTTCGAGCCCGCGTTTCTCCATGCAGGGAGGGCTCGGCTACACGTTCTAAGAGAGTCGGGCAAACCCCCGGCGCGTCCTACTTCGGCAGCACGAAGAGGGCGGGCGGGAAGGCCACGTCGAAGCGAACGTCTTCGTAGAGGATCTCGGAGTTCCGGCGCCCCCGTTTTCCCTTTTCGCCCGCCTCGTAGCCCAGACGCTTCATCGGGAGGAGCAGGCCCGCGACCGGCCGCTCGTCGAGGTACTCGGTGTAGTCGTACTTCGCGGCTTCGTATTTCAGGTTGTTGGCGACGAGCCGCCCCGTCGCCTTTTCGAAGTAGTAGGTCCAGACGTGCATGCCGCCGGCGTCCCCCGCGCCCTTGTCGTAGGTGACCCGCACCTTTTCGAGAACGGCGCCCTTTCCGAGGCGCTCCTCCCCGGCCGGCTCGAGGTGAACTCCGGGATCCGTCAGTTTGAAGGGCATCGAGAACACGTAGTGGGAACCGAACGTGTTGTTGCGGGCGGAGTTCGTGTCCTCCTGGGCCGGGGCGAGCTTGCCGTCGACGAGCTTCACCGCCTGGTTTCCGGAGTTGACGTAGACGATTTTCTTCCCGTCCTCCTCGAATTCGATCCGCCCCTTCATCTCGGGTCGCAGGACGTACCGATGCAGCTGAACGCGGCGCCTTTCGACGGAGCCGTCCGGCCGGTAGCGGATGACGGTCTTGCGAAACTGCACCGTTTTCTTCGCCGCCCACGCCGGCCACCCTCCGGTGTGGTCAATGGCCCGGCGAACGATCGCGCCGGCGGGCCCGGCCGGCAGCCGGTCGAGCGGGGAAGACCCCGCGAGGGCGAGAAGGGATAGCGGAGCGACGAGAAACGAAACGATCATCTTCATCCCGCAAACGCTAGCAGATTCGCGGAAGAGACTCCCCGAACGGCAAGTCGAGAATGCGCTTTCCGCCGATCGGCGTCTTCGCAACGACGATGCCCGGGTGGTCTGAGGTGACCCGTCCGATGACGGCCGCTTCCGCGCCGAGCGGATCCTTCCGCATCGCCGCCAGGGCCTCCGCGCTTTGCCCCTCCGGCACGAACGCCACCAGTTTTCCCTCGTTGGCGACGAGGAGCGGGTCGAGGCCCAGGATTTCGCAGGCGCCGCGGACGACATCGCGCACGGGCACCGCGGTCTCGTCGAGGTCGATTCCCACTCCGCGCCGGGAGGAGATCTCGACCAGCGTCGCCGTCACCCCGCCGCGCGTCGGGTCGCGCATCGCATGCGTCCCCGGAGCGGCCGCGAGAACCGCCGCGGCGAGCTCGTGTAGAGGCGCCGTGTCGCTCCGGACCTCGCCCTCGAACTCGAGTCCTTCCCGCTTCGACAGGATGGCGATGCCGTGGTCGCCGATCGCACCCGAGAGGAGGATCGCATCACCCGGCTCCACGAAACGCGAAGAGAGGTGGACGTCCGGTCCCACGATCCCGATACCGGACGTGTTGATGAAGACCTGGTCGCCCTTTCCGCGGTTGACGACCTTCGTGTCGCCCGTGACGATCTCGACCCCGGCCCTCGCGGCCGCCCTTCGAGCCGAATCGACGACTCGCCGGAGATCCGCCAGCGGAAATCCCTCCTCCAGAATGAAAGCGAGAGACAGAAAGAGCGGACGGGCACCCCCCACCGCGAGATCGTTGACGGTTCCGTTGACCGCGAGCTCGCCAATGTCCCCTCCGGGAAAGAAGATCGGCGTGACGACGTAGGAGTCGGTCGTGAACGCGATGCGCGAGCCGTTCACGGCGAGAACGGCCTGGTCGTCCAGAGCTTCCAGAGCCGCGTTGCGAAACGCCGGAAGGAAGACCTCCTCGATGAGGCGCGCCGTCAACTTCCCGCCGCTCCCGTGGCCGAGAAGGACCTGGTCCGTGTCGTTGAGCGGAATCGGGCAGTCGGCGAAGGGGATCTGACCGTCGCTCATTCGAGTTTCCCGCCTCCCGCCTTCCGCCTGCCGCCTCCCGTCCTAAAGCACATCGTCTTCTCCGAGAGCCACGTGAACCTGGTCCCAGAGGAGGTGGAGAAGCGCCGTATGCGTCTCCTGCACGCGGTGGATCGACCACGACTTGACCGTGAAGCAGTAGTCGCAGACCTCCGGCATTCGCCCTCCATCGCGGCCCGAAAAGCCGAGTGTCAGGAGACCCATCTCCCGCGCGCGTTTCAATGCCCGGTGGACGTTGGGAGACGCGCCGGACGTGGATATGCCGAGGATGGCGTCCTCCCGCCGGGCGAGAAGCTCGAGCTGGTCCTCGAAGATCCGCGAGAAGTCGGTGTCGTTCCCGATGGCGGTCACTGTGGCGGACCCGACCGAAAGCGCCAGTGCGGGTAGCGGCCGGCGTTTTTCGATGATCGGATGCTGGAACTCCACTGCGACGTGCTCCGCGTCGCAGGCCGAGCCCCCGTTTCCCATCGTGAGGAGCCGCCCGCCGGCGCGAAAACGCTCGGCGAGCTCCCGGACACACCGCTCGAGCTGCTCCGCGTTGTCCTCGAAGAACTGGACCTTGACCTCCGCGCTCTCGCGGGCCTTGCGGAGGATGGCGTCTCTCACGGAGTCGGGGCGGCGGGAGCGGCGCCGGCCTGGGAGTCCAGGTACCGCCCGTACTGGTAGTAGGCGGCGCACGCGCCCTCGGCGGAAACCATGGTCGCTCCCAGGGGGGATTGCGGGGTGCACTGCCGGCCGAAGGCCGGACAGTCCGCCGGCTTCTTGAGCCCCCGCAATATCAGACCGCTCATGCAGATCGGAGACTCCTCCGTTCGGATCTCCTCGACTTCGAAGAGCTTCCCGGCGTCGTGATCCGCGTACTCGAAGCGAATCTTGTAGCCGGACTTCGGAATCGTTCCGACGCCGCGCCACTTGCGGTCTCCGATCTCGAAGACCTCGAAGATGAGGTCTCTTGCCGGGCGATTGCCTTCCCGGGTCACGGCGCGCGCGTACTGGTTCTCGACTTCGGCCCGTCCGTCCTCGAGCTGCCGGACCGCCATCTGGATGCCCTCGAGCAGGTCGACCGGCTCGAAGCCGGTGATCACGATGGGAACCCGGTAGTGCTCCGACAGCGCCTCGTACTCCCGATACCCCATGACCGCGCAGACGTGCCCGGGGCCCAGAAACGCCTGGACGCGATTTCCCGGCGCCTGCAGGATCGCCGCAATCGCCGGAGGGACGAGGACGTGCGACACCAGCATGGAGAAATTCGTCACCCCGTCGCGTTTCGCGCGATAGACCGCCATGGCGTTGGCCGGCGCCGTGGTTTCGAAGCCGATCCCGAAAAATACGACCCGCTTGTCCGGGTTCTGCTTCGCGATCCGGACCGCGTCGAGCGGCGAGTACACGACCCGGACGTCGGCACCACGGCTTCTCAACGCCAGCAGGTCGCCGCGGGAGCCCGGAACGCGCAGCATGTCGCCGAATGACGTGAAAATGACGTCCGGCCGGCCGGCGATCGCGTGGGCGCGGTCGATCATCTCGAGCGAGGTCACGCAGACGGGGCACCCCGGGCCGTGGACGAGCTCCACCGACTCCGGAATCATCCGATCGATCCCGTACCGCACGATCGAGTGGGTCTGACCTCCGCAGACCTCCATGAGAACCCACGGCCGGGTTGCGGTCTCCGCAATGCGTTGCGCGAGGCGGCCCGCGATTCCTCCGTCGCGATACTCGTCGAGGTACTTCAAGACGGCAGCGTCCCATCATCGGCCAGGTCGGCGGTCAGCTCCGACGTCTGACCGATTTCTTCCAGGATCCTGTAGGAGCGCGCGGCCTCCTCGGGGTCGATCTTCGTGATGGCGAACCCCACGTGCACCGCGACGAACTCACCGGGCACCGCGTCGGGCACGTAGGCGAGACAGACGTCGCGGGTGATCCCCCCGAAGCGGACTTTCCCGAACTTCAGACCCTTCTCCTCGCGGATTTCCAGGATCTCTCCGGGTATGGCCAGGCACATCAGTTTCTTCCTCCGTGAGTCAGGCGCCACGCCGCGACGGCCGCCTGCCCGAGGGCGAGCCCGCCGTCGTTCGGCGGCACCCGGCGATGGACCAGGACTTCGAACCCGTCGTCCGACAGCAGGGAGACCGCCCTTTCGGTCAAGCGGCGATTCTGGAAACAACCTCCGGAGAGGGCGACGGTTTCCACGGCGGTGCTCGTCCGGGCGCGCCGGCAAGAGTCCCGGATCGCATGGGAGAGCGCTTCGTGGAAGCCCGCCGCGATCGGCCCGCGCTGCTCCTTGGAGCCGCTGAGGACGATCGTTCGAATCGCCGGCCGAAGGTCGATCTCGAATACGCCGGCCGAGTCCAACCCGAACTCGAACGGAAGCGGTTCCCGGTCATGGCCTGCGGCGAGCGCCTCGAGCTCGATCGCCGCCTGGCCCTCGTAGCTGATCTCGCTCCGCACCTCGAGAAGCGCCGATACAGCGTCGAACCACCGGCCAGCCCCGGTCGAGAGCGGCGAGGCGAACCTCTTGTCCAGCAGGCGCCGGACCGCGTTCCGGCGCTCGGGAGCAATTCCGGAGAGCGCGTCCAGCGATTCTCCGGCGTCCGCGAGGGCGGCCGCGGCCAGGCGCCAGGGCTGCCGGATGGCGGCCTCACCGCCGGCGAGGGCGATGGGCCGAAGGTGACCCACTCGGCGAAACCCGCCGAGGTCCGCGAGCAGGATCTCTCCGCCCCAGAGGTCGCCGGCGGGGCCGCAGCCCGTGCCGTCGAAGGCGACTCCGATCGCGGGACCCGTCCGCCCGTTCTCCGCGAGACAGGACGCGATGTGTGCGTGATGGTGTTGCACCGCTACGAGCGGGAGGTTCGCGCGGCACGCCCACCGGGTCGAGCCGTAGTCCGGGTGGAGGTCGTGGGCAATGGCGGTCGGAGACACGCCGAGGAGCCGTTCGAGTTTCGCGATGACCTCCTCGAAGAAACCGAACGTTTCGGGGTTCTCGAGGTCCCCGATGTGCGGGGAAAGGAAGGCCTCTCCGTCGCGCGTGAGGCAGACCGTGTTCTTCAGCTCGGCGCCGACCGCCAGCACGGACGGCGCGGAAAAGGGGAGGGCGATCGGGTCGGGCGCGAAGCCGCGCGAGCGGCGCACGGGTTGGACGGTTTCGCCGAGTACGCGTACGACCGAGTCGTCCGCGCGCGCGTGAATCTCCCGATCGTGCAAAAGAAAGGCGTCGGCGATTCCCGACAGTCGCTCCAGGGCCGTCCGGTCGTCCCTGGCGATGGGTTCCTCCGAAACGTTGCCGCTGGTCATCACGAGGACCGGCGGGCCGTCGGCGAGCAACAGGTGGTGCAGGGGAGTGTAGGGGAGCATCACCCCGTACTCGGAGAGACCCGGTGCGATGCTCTCGCCGAGATCAGCCTGCGCCTTCCCCTCCAGGAGCACGATCGGAGCCCCGGGCGAGAGAAGCGCCCGAGCCGCCGTATCCGAGACGTGCGCGAAGTCGCGAATCACTTCGAGATTCCGCGCCATGAGGGCGAACGGTTTGTGAGGCCGCCTCTTCCGCTCGCGCAAACGCGCGATCGAGTCCTCTCGCATTGCGTCCGCCGCCAGGAAGAAACCGCCGAGGCCCTTCACCGCAACGATTCGGCCGGCGGAGAGCATCTCCACGGCGGCGCGGAGCGCTTCGTCCCGGAAAAGTGAAGGCAATCCATCTCGCACGAGCTCGAGCCTCGGGCCGCAGTCCGGGCAGGCGTTCGGCTCCGCGTGGAAGCGGCGACTGGAGGGGTCCTCGTACTCGGAGCGGCAGGCGCGGCAGAGCTCGAATGCTTCCATCGTCGTCCGAGCGCGGTCGTAGGGGACCTCGCGCACGATCGTGTAGCGCGGACCGCAGTCGGTGCAGTTGACGAACGGGTAGCGGTAGCGGCGGTCGCGCGGGTCGAAGAGCTCCCGGAGGCACGCGGCGCAGGTCGCTGCATCGGCGGGCACTGCGGCGCCGACCGACTCGTCGTGCTCGCTCGACGCGACCCGGAAGCCCACTTCGGCTTCCACGAACGGGTCCAGGACGATGACCTCGATCCCCTCGATCCGTGAGAGCGGCGGAGCGCCGGCGCGAAGTTTGCCGGGGAATCCACCGACGGCTGCGGCGTCCCCCTCGACCTCGATCCAGACGCCCCGCGAGTCGTTCCGGACGAAACCACCCAGGCCCTCCCGCGTCGCAAGTCGATAAACCCAGGGCCGGAAGCCGACGCCCTGGACGGTCCCCCGGACGCGCAGACCACGTCGCAGGCGCAGCTCTTTTGCGGCCGCGGCCGGAGCGGGCGTCGTCGACGCCATTACGCGGCTCCGAGCGAATCCGCGAGCGTCGAGAGAGCATCGACTGCGGGCGATTTGCCGGGCCGGTCGAGCAGCGCGTGCCCCGACCTTTCCGCTGCGAGAACGCCCTCGTCGAACGGAACCCACGCGGAGACGGGAATTGCGTGGGCCGTGCAGAAATCCCGGATCGCCTGCTCGTCTTCGGCATTCCGGACCTTGTTCGCCACCGCCGAAATCTGCGGAATGCCGAGCTCGCGCCCCAGCTCGAACGCGCGGCCGGCCGTCTCCAGCGACCGGAAGTAGGGTTCCATCACCACGAGCAGAGTGTCGACGTGGCGCGGAGTTCCCCGGCTGAAGTTCTCCAGGCCCGCCTCCATGTCGGCGACCGTGGGACCCCGGGAGGATCCGACGAGCTCGGCGAGCAGGCTACGCACGGTAGCGTGGTTGCGGCACATTCAGCCGGTTCCGGCATGGCCCACCCGTCCCAGGACGAGGAGCCGGACACCGTCCGGGGCGTCGATTCCGTACCGCCGGGCGATCTCCTCCGGAGAGATGGCGAGCATCAACCGCTCCTCGCCCGCGTCGTCGAACCGCCTCTCCATTACGTCGCGGGGGACGGTCGGCAGGTTCATGGCGTCTTTCTGGGGGAGGCCGAGCGCGACCGCGAGATTCGGGTTGGAATCGCCGTCCACCGCAAGGGCGCCGCCGGCCTTACGCGAAAGGAGGCGGGCGAGCGTGCCGGAGATCGTCGTCTTCCCGACGCCGCCCTTTCCGGCTACCGCGATCCTCATCGGGTGCCTTTCCCCTCATGATCGTGGTCGGCCTCGCAAGAAAAGTTGCACTCCCCGTGACCGTCCGCGAGCATGTCGCGGAAGTCGTCCACGAAACGGCGTCGCGCCTCGGGCAGACCCTCGCCCGTCAGCCGGAAGCGTTCGCCCTCCCGCTCGACCGCGCCAAGCGCCGCGAGCTTCTCGAGAGAAGCCGTAATCTGATCGCCCGGGTGGCTCAGAAACCGCTCGAGGTCCGCGACCGAGAGCGAGTCCGCGAAGTTCTGGCCCTTCATCCAGAAGAGCAGCTCCAGAATTTCATCGCGCCTGCCGAGCTCGTCGAGCGCGGGGGACCGGATCGGCGTTGCCGCGCGACCCGGCGGGCCCGCGCCGCGCGGGGACCTAGTGGACATCGGATTTCGCGGTCTTCGGGGGCGCCTCGACCCGGACGATGCCGTCCTCGATTTTCGTCGTCCGAATCGCGAGGGCGAGGTCGGGACGCTCGGGAGAGCGACCCGTCCGAACGTCGAAGACGAGCCGGTGGCCGGGACAGGTCAGAAGGTAACCTTCGAGGCGTCCGTCCTCGAGCAACTCGTCGTCCCCCGCCGGGCACAGGTTCTCGAAGGCATATGCCCGCCCTTCGACCGCGCAAACCAGGAGCTCCTGGTCGAAGAGCGCGACTTTCTGGCGAGGCTCCTGCTCGAGAGACCACCAGTGGACGAGCGGGAGCCAGGCCGGGGCTTCCGGAGCGCCGCGAAACACGGGCAGGCCGCCCGGAGCGGAAGTGGAGGCGACAGCGGACGGGGGAGCGCCGGGGGTGGGACTCTGGCCCGGCTCGCGGCGCGCGACCGCGACTCCCACGAGATCCGGTGCTGCGGCGCGGACCGCCGCGTCGACCACGCTCTTGATCGACATCCACGTCTCCCGATCCCCCTCCGCCTCCAGCCGCGCGACGCCGCTCTGCACTCCGACGAGGCGCACCCGGTCGCCGTAGCCCAGGGCTTCGACCGTCTCGCGGACCTTCTCTTCGAGGTCCGGCTCGACCAGCCGGTAACCGCGCAGGATGCTGGCGAGCAGCGGGTCCTCCAGGAATCGCGCGATCACCCCGGGGTGACCCTCGGCGCGCAGGATCTCGATCACGCGGGCGAACGCGGTCCTCTGGACGTCGAGGAAGGTTTCGAGCGCGTGGAAGACGCGCTGGGCGGACTCGTCGTCCGGCGAGGCCTCCAGCTCTTCGATGAGCTCGTCCAGGCGTGCGATGGCGTTCAAGAATTCCTTCCCGCGCCGATCATCTCGCGAATCGCGGCGGCTGCGCTTTCGACGGCCCTGCCGACGGCGGGAGAGAGCTCCAGGCCGAGCTCGCAGCTTCCCGGTTCGCAGCCGACGACCGTGACCCGTCCGGGCAGGATTCCCAGGGCGGCCGCGAGTCCCATTGCCCGAGTCGGCTCCGCGAAGTGAGGATCGACGCCGGTCTCCGTCGGCTGGCCCCCTGGACTCAGAGGATGGAACGTGCAGAGGGTCCCGGGCGTCCGGCCCTGACGGACGGCGTCCACGATCACGAGGTCCGAGAACCGGCTCATGAGGGTCAGCACGAGGTTCAGCCCGCCCGTGCCGACCTCGAGGAGCTCGACGTCCGTGGGAAGAGGTCCCTTCGAGAGCACGTCGAGCACCCGCACGCCGAAGCCGTCGTCTCCCAGGAGGACGCTTCCGAAACCCGCGATGAGCGTCCGGCGCGTTGCCACGTCTTTCGTCTGATCCCGCACGGCCGCGACGACTTCCGGGATCGAGCGTTCGACCTCGGGGCTGAATCCCTCGCCCCAGTCTTCATGGGACCCCTCCACCTCGATGACGACGAGCTCCTTCGGCAGCCGTTGGAACCACGTCAGGACGACGAGCAGGTTGTCGAGGCTGATGACGCCGGAGCCCGCCTCGGCGATCCTGGCCTGGATCTCTTCCTCGGAGTCGGGGAGACGTCCGTCCCAGCGATAGACCGTCACCTGCCCGGGGGGCCGCCCTCTTTTCACGCCCGCGATCAGAACGATCCGATCGTAGGGGAGCCGGGCCTCGAGGTTGTGAAGAATCGCGATGGGACCGTAGCTCAGGTCCTCGATCTCCACTCCGCTCGGCCACTCCTCCCGCCGGAGACGCTCGAGCACGACCGGTCCGAACGAGAGGTCGCGGAGAAATTGGTAGCCCACTCCAGCCACGAGAACCCGCGGAGAGCCCGCTGCAGACCCGGCGCCCGAGCCGAGGGAAGACCCGTTGCCGAGCTCGCCGGAGGGGATCTCTTTAGGGGTCGGATCCGCAGGCACAGGTGTTCACTTCCTGGGAGATGACCTGGTCACCCGCGTAGATGTGGGTCGTGCACGGCATGCACGGGTCGAAGCTCCGGATGGCACGAAGGATGTCGATCCCCTTGAAATCCTCGGGCTTGTCGAACTCCTCGAGGATGGGGGTTTCCAGAACGGCCTCCTCATAGGGTCCGGGGTTGCCCCACGGGTCTTTCGGCGACGCCATCAGCGTCGAGGGAGTGACGATCTGGTAGTTGACGATCGCTCCCTTGTCGAGCTCGAGGTGGTGCGTCAGCCAGCCCCGGCCCGCGCCCCAGAACCCCACTGCCATCCGGTGATCCTGGGGAACCGTGTACGGCGTGGAGGTCCGGTAGTCGCCGGTCTTCAGGATGTCCATCCCGATCAGCCAGTTGTCGTAGGCGACCATCGCCTGGTAGGCGATCGCATAGGCCCGTCCCCGGTTTCGCTCGAACGCGTTCCAGGTCTCCGGGATCTTCCACTCGAATTCGCGCTCGGGGGTGACGTACTTGGGCACCTGAATCTTCATGCTGTTCTCGGTCAGGTCGAGGAAGCGGCGATGCGGGAGCTTGCCGGCGAGAACCGTGTTCCACATCCGAACGAAGACGCCCGTCTCGATGGCGACGCGGTCCCACCGGGGCGCGGTCGACCAGCTGTATTTCTCCCGCCAGTTCAGGCCTTCCGGCTTGGGCTTGGTTTCCTTGTTCCACGGGTGGTGCGGAGAGAGCGGTGCGCCGAGCGGGTCGGTCTTGTGCGGATGCCCGGTCCACGGCTCGTAGTAGGAGTGCTCGATGAACTCCTCCAGCCCGAGGTTGATCTGCTGCAGTTTCGTCGTGACGAGCTTCCCATCCAGGATTACCCCCGGAGTGGCCCAGCGGCGTTCCCCCCACTCGTTGCAGTTCGCGTAGGTCGCGTCGTAGGCCGTCGGATCGTCCCAGATTCCGGTGTCCGCGAAGTTGAGAGGCCGCGTCCCGCACTTTTTGTAGAGGGGGTCCGCGTCGTAGAAGAAGTCCGCGATGTCGTCCCAGATCCCGATCGTCTGTTTCGCGAAGTCGAACATCTTCATCAGGCGGTTCAGGTAGACGTTGAAGCTCTGGATCGTGACGGTGTGGCTGATTCCGCCGGGAACGATGGTTTCGGGATGCGGGTACTTGCTCATGAGGGTGACGTACCCCTCGCGTGCCACGCGGGTGACCTCGAGGCCATCCAGGTAGAGCTTTCCGATCAGCGGGTTCAGGTCGTGGAAGATCTCCGACATCTTCCGGTACCCGTGCAGGTCGCCGTGACGGGTCTCGGTTTTCGTGGCGCGGTCCCAGAGCGATGGGTTCGTCCGCTTGAGCATCTGCTCGGAGTAGTCCGGGCCGCCCAGCATCGAGAGGATCATGATGTTGTCCCAGACGAACTCCATCGACAGGGCCATGTTGCGGATGACGATCGCGAGGGGCGGGGGACAGACGCCGAACGCCATCTCGATCGTGAGCGCGGAGCACGTCGCGTGCACCCCTCCGCAGACACCGCACGCTCGGCTGCTGATGAAGATCGCGTCGCGCGGATCGCGGCCTTTCAGGATGACTTCGTAGCCTCGGAAGAGCGTGGCCATGGAGGCAGCCTCCAGCACCTTCCGCGCCTTGAGGTCGACGGTCGCGTGGAAGGCGAGCGCTCCGGCAACCCGCGTCACCGGGTCGAAGTCCACGCTCTTGACGTAGCCGTTGCGTGCGACGAGCTCCTTGATCTGGTCGCGCGAGATCTCCCGGGTCTCGTAGGAAAACGGGTCCGGGGCCTGTGACGACAGGAAGGCCTGGCCCCGGGAGTCGAACTCGATTGGAAGGTTACGGAAGCACATGGCGGGGGGGAGGCTAGGCCTCGAAGTGCTTCCCCTCGCGCTCCAGCTTCTCGCGGCGGCGGGCCTGCCCCCACTTGAGCGGCGTGTCCTTCAGCTCCGAGATGTCTCGCGTCTCGGTGCCTGTTTTGAATCCGTCGCGATACTGCGTCTCCTTGCGCCAGCGTCCGGGCCGGACCGCCTGCAGGAACTGCAGCTTGCGGTACACGTACTCGGAAAACTTTCCGAAGAGCGGGTCGTCCTCTTTTTCCAGCGCCCACCCGCTCGGCGTGTCGCCGACCTTGTCCCACAGCGACTCGCGGTTCTGGTGCACCTGGGTCATCCGGCGGAGGAAACGGACCATCTTCCCGATGTTCATCGAGGTATGCGTGGAAACGGTTGCGCCCGGCGGCTCCTGGTAGAACGGCGAGAACTTGTCGGGGAAGCCCGGCATCGTGCAGCCGATACAGATACCCCCCTGGTTCATGCAGCCGCCGTGGTGCCGCAGCGCGCCGCGTTCGACGATGTTGCACTGGACGACCGGTCCCCAGCAGCCGAGCGGCACCAGGCACTCCGGGTCGCCGTACTGCTTCGCAAAGATCCCCTCCTCGTAGTACCCGCCGCGGACGCACCGGTTGTGCACGGTGTGGTGGAACTGCCAGGAGGGGCGGCCGATCTCGTCGAACTCGGGCAGGGGTCCGGTTCCCTGGAGGAAGTGGAGAACCATGGCGACGACCTCGGTGAAGTTGTCCCCCACCGGAGCGCAGCCGGGAATGTTGATGACCGGCAGACCGAAGGCGCTCCGATAGTCCTTCCCGAGGTAGTCCATGAGGCCCATCGCGCCGGTCGGGTTACCGATCGCGGCCGGGATTCCGCCCCACGTCGCGCACGTTCCGATCGCGATCATCGCGGCAGCGCCCGGCGCCATGCGGTCCACCCACTCCATGACCGAAATCACCTCGCGCCCGTCCTCGTTGTCGGCAGGGCGCGCCCCGAGCCCCACCCAGTAGCCGGGTCCGTCGATGAGCGAGTCGTCCACCGCGGAGCCTTCCATGATGACGACATACGGCGCATCGAGCTTCCCCTGCGCGGCGAGCTCGAAGTTGTGGACGAACTCGTCGCCCGCCTCGGAGTTCAGGACCGGGTGATAAAGGATGACCCGGGGCACACCCGGAATGTTTCCAACGAGAAGGTCTTCGACCGATGGGTCGCTCGCCCCCGTGACGGAGATCGAGCAGCCGTCGCAACTCATCCCCGCCAGCCAGAACGCGTAGACCTTTTCGATTGGCGCCGTTTGCGAGCGGGGGAGCGGGTCGAGCTCTATCGACGGCCCGCCCGCGTGAACTCCGATGATTTCCTCGGCCATGGTTCCCCCGTCCTACGAAATGAGCCCCAGCGCACGCGCTGCGCCCGGAAGGTTCGAAGCGGTCCGGCCGAGATGGTCACGGACAACGGTCAGTCCTCCCCCGATGTCCGTCAGAGATGAGGCGACGCCGGAGATCCCGGGAGGCAGCGGGTTGGTCTGGACCTCGATCGCGCGAACTCCCCAGGCGATTTTCTCCAGGCTGCGGGAAATGCAGAGCAGCGCTTCGTCGATCTTCTGAAGAGCCCACGCCAGGAATCCCAGAAGCGTGAGAAAAAGAACGGAGGTCAGAATCGTCCAGAGGATCATCAGGCGTCCTTCGGAGCGACCGAGTCCAGGGTCTGGCCGATCGTCTTCGCCGCCGCATCGATCTCGCCGCAGACCGAGAGAAGCGTCGGGGCGAGGGTGAGAACCGCGCCGAGACTGGCGATCGCGGAGGTGTTCCGGGCAATACCCTGGGCGGCTGGAACCGTGCGGCGTGCGAGGTTGACGATGTCGGCGCAGTGGTGGAGCACGCGCAGGAGTCGGGCCACCGCGACGCCGGTCGCCACGAGGGCGAGCCCGATCGTGATCCACCAGATCGTCAGCACGGCGGTGGGCATTTTTCTCGTCTGCCTATGCCGCCGACGACCGGAACCGCTTGGCGATCCGGCCGAGCGCGTTATCCGCCATGACCAGCCAACCGAGGACCGATCCGAGACCGGCGCCGACCTGGGACAGAGCGCCGTTGACAGATCCGAGCACTTCGCCGAGCGGCCGCGTGTCCCCCTCGACTTTGGCGAGGGCGTCGTGGATCTGCCCGATCGCGCGCGAGGTCGCCCACAGGCGCCACGCGATCAGGATCAAACCCACCGCGAGGACCGCGATCAGGATCCCGAGGTAGATGAGGGTGACGACGAGAACCGGCCGCATCGGCTACTTCTGTCCCGCCAGGCTCGCGAGCTTGGCGTCGATCGAGCCGGCTCCCGCCGCGATGCCCTTTGCGGTTTCCAGGATCTGGCCCGCGACCGCGTTCGTCTGCTGAAGCATCCAGATCGAGACAGTGTTCGCCGCAATCTGCTTTCCGGCCGTCCAGATCGCCGCGGCGTGCTTGTCGATGGACCGCGCCGCCGCAATGATGACGAGGAGAAGAACCGCGACGATCAGGACGACCACCGCGCCGATCGCCCAGGAGATCTTCCAGAGGGTCATCGGGTCCATCGGATCCTCCTTCCCACGTCCGGGCTGCAGAAGCCGTGCCTGTGCAGTTTCCCGCGAGATTTCCGGAAGGTCAACAGCGCTTCGATTTCTCGAAGCGCCCGCCTAAACCGCGTACGGCTCTTTGAGGTACTTCTCGGGGTGCCGGAGGAACTCGTTTCGGGTCTTCGCGGACTCGAAGAAGAAGCGGCGGGGCCAGACCTCGATCTTTCCCCGTTCCTTCACCTTCCGGACGCGGACCCGGCGGTCCGTTGTGTAGGGAGTGTGGATCTTGTTCACTCGCTTTCCGGAAACGACGTCGGTCGCCCACACGTACTTCGCGGGTTCCTTCCGGATCAGCGTGAGCTCGTTCATGCTGCAGAGATAGATGCGCTTCCCCTCGTAGACGACGGGGGTCCCGTCTTTGCGATCGAACGTGTAATCCCCGCAGACGACGCACATGACCGGATCGGACGGAGACTCCTTCGGAGCGGGGGCTCTCGGAGCGGGGGCTTGCGCGAAGAGAATCCCGGCCATCAGGAACGCCGCCGCGGCGTTGGTCCCGACCCGCCGATTCACGGGCCGGTCGTTTCGCGGGGCTCCGGCGCGGTGGGTGCGATTTCGCCGGCGGAGCGGCGTCTGCGCGCGACTGCGGAGGCGGCCAGGAACCCCACGAGCCCGGCTCCGCCTTCGATTACGGCGGCGCCGTACAGAGGCGACGAGTAGAACGGGAAGAGGATCGGCGAGCTTCGGACCTTCGCGTATTTCGCGGGAGCGCACGAGTTTCCCTTGCAGGCCCAGGCGCCGCACGGCATCGGCTTGGGTTTGGCCGCCAAAGCGACGGAAACTCCGGCGGCAAGGGTGAGAGCGGCGAAGAGAGCCGGCTTTTTCATGGCGCCTCCCGGTCGCAACTATTCTATATGCCGAGCACCCGAGTGAGTCCCCATCTTCGCCTCCCGAAGGTTGGATGGGTCGCCGTGGCGATCCTGCTCGTTGGCCTCGTCGTTTCGGTAGCTTTTTTCCCGTCCAGGTTGCCCCGTTTCGTTCTCGGTTTTGCCTACCAGGGCCCGCTGGTGGAGGTCCCGCGGTGGCGCCGCTGGGTCCAGGCGAATCCGGACCTGTTCGGGCCGCTCGGCGAAACCGCTCGATTCGCGGTCGCCGAGAGCCCGCACGACTCGACGGCGCTGATTTTCACCCGCACCCGGGACGGAGTCTCCGTCGACAAGACCCACTTCCTCCTGTTCCGCCGGGTTCCAGTGGTTCTTGCCATGAGTCCCGCGACCGCGGAAGAACTGTTCGTCCTCGATCAGCGCCAGGGCAACCGTTTCTGGGACGCGATGAAGTTCCTCGTCCAGAGCCAGAAGATCGTGGCTTACGTGCTCTCCCCGCGACGCGAGCTCGACCGGGTGGGTCTCACCGGATTCCTCCAGGTCATCGACGTGATCCCGCCCGAAAAATAGGACGCTCTACTCCCTCGGAAAGAGGCGGCGCAGAGAGTCCCGTAACGTGGCCCCCTTTTTCGTCAGCCGATACTCGGTGTGCCCCTCCTCCGCAGTCGTCTCGCGCTGGATCAGCCCCACGTTCTCGAGCTCCTCCAGGCGGACGGCAAGGGTCGAGGAGGACATTCCACCCAGCTGCTGCTGGATCTCGTTGAAGTGGGCCACTTTCCTGGCGGCGATGACGTTCAGAACCGGCAGAGCGTGTCGCCGGCCGACCGCCTGCACGAGCGGCTCCAGCACGCAATAGCAGGATCCGATCTCTTCATCCGCGAGGACGCAGCCACACTCTCCGGTCTCGGTCACTCCAAAAGTGTACGACCGTCGCCGCCGCTTTACACTGCGAACCGTGCCGCCCGCCCGAGTGGTTTCGCTGTGCCCGTCGATCACCGAGACGCTGGTCGCGATCGGAGGGCTCTCCCGGCTGGTGGCCGCGACGCGTTACTGCGTCCGGCCGCAGGGGCTCCTCTGGGGCCTCCCCCGCATCGGCGGGACCAAGGATCCCGACTTGAACCGGATCCTGGACCTCCGCCCCGACCTCGTCTTCGCCAACGAGGAGGAAAACCGGATCGAGGACGTCGAGGCCCTTCGCGCCGAGGGGATCGACGTCGATGTCTCCTTCCCCCGCCGGGTCGCCGACGTGCCGGCAGCGGTCCGGCAGTGGGGGAGGAGCCTCGGTGCGGAAGCGGAAGCGGAATCAAAGGCTCTGGCCGGTCGGATCGGCGACGAGATCGGCGCCCTCGAGGCCGATCCGCCGCCGGGCTCGTTCCGGTACGCGTACTGGATCTGGCGCGACCCCTGGATGACGGTGTCCGACGACACGTACGTGGCGGACCTCCTGCGGCTCGCCGGCGGCGTCAACGTCTTCGGCGGCGCGGCGGAGAGGTACCCGGCCGCGACACCCGGGGACGCGCTCGCGCGGGGAGCCTCCGTCCACTTCTTCCCGAGCGAGCCCTATCCCTTCCGAGAGGACAAGCACAAGGCAGAGGTGACCGGGCTTTTCGGAGAACGAGTCCGGCGCCTCTTCGTGGCCGGGGACAACCTCTGCTGGCACGGCGCGCGTACGCTCGACGGTCTGAAAGCCGCGCGGCGGCTGCGGGCCTACGCCTGAGAGTTTGCCGCGGGGACAGGTCCTGCGGACCTGCACCCGCCTCCTGACCTAGCCCCTGCGGTTGAGAAGGTCGAGGAACTCCTCGCGCACCGGCCGGTTGAAGAAGATTCCGCGGATCGCGGACGTGACGGTCAACGCGCCGGGTTTCTTGACCCCGCGCATCTCGACGCAGAGGTGCCGGGCTTCCATCACCACCATGACCCCCTGCGGGCCGAGCTTCTCGGCCATGAAAGCGGCGACCTGCTCGGTCAGCCTCTCCTGGAGCTGCGGGCGGCGCGCGTAGAACTCCACGATGCGTGGGATCTTCGAGAGTCCCACGATGCTCTCGTTCGGAATGTACGCGACGTGCGCATGCCCGTAGAAGGGGACGAAGTGGTGGGCGCACATGGAGTAGAACGGGATGTCCTTCTCCATGACCATCGCGGTGTAGTGCTCCTCGTTCGGAAAGACCGTGACAATGGGCTCGGCGCCCTCCGCGAGCCCGTGGAACATCTCCAGGTACATCTTCGCGACCCGCTCGTCGGTCTCCTTCAGGTTGGGGTCGGCCGGGTCGAGGCCCAGCGCTTCGATGATGCCCCGCATGTGCCGGGCGATGACGCGAACCTTTTCCGGGTCCGTGAGGAGCGGAGGGGCTAACTCGGTTTCGTTGACTGGCGGGCGAGACACCCGCACATTCTAGCGATCTATGCGGGGAGGGGAGTTCCCCGGCGCTCCTCCAGCCAGGCGGTCAGCTCCTCCGCGGTCTTCGAGCTCAACGTCGCGTCGGCCGTCACCCAGCCCTTGCGGGCGATTCCGAGGGCGTAGGACGTGTAGCCAAGCTCCTTGACGGAGTGCGCGTCCGGACCGAGCGAGAAGACGACCCCGGCGTCACGCGCGTGGCGGCAGAGCCGCCAGTCGAGGTCGAGGCGGTGGGGCGAGCCGTTGATCTCGACCGCGCAGCCCGCTTTTCCGGCCGCGGTCAGGACGGCCTCCATGTCGGCGTCGATGCCTTTCCGGGTCAGGAGCAGGCGACCCGTGGGGTGACCAAGCACCGTCACGCGCGGGTTCTCGACCGCGCGGATGAGCCTCCGCGTCTGCTCGTCGCGGGGCAGGCCGAAACGCGAGTGCACCGACGCCACGACGACGTCGAACCCGGCGAGGAAGTCGTCCCCGTAGTCGATCGAGCCGTCCGCCAGGATGTCCGCCTCGGTTCCGTGGAAGATGCGGAATCCGGGAAACGCCGGCTTGAGCGCGCGGATCGCCTGCCGCTGGCGCAGGACCCGGTCGGGGGCGAGCCCGCCGGCGTACCCCGCGATCTGGCTGTGATCCGTGATGGCCGCCCAGGAGTAGCCGGCCTCGCGCGTGGCCCCGAGCATCTCCTCCAGCGAGGCCCGGCCGTCGGACTCGGTCGTGTGCACGTGGATCAGGCCGCGCACGTCCGCCGCCTCCACGAGGCGGGGAGCTCGCCCCGCGCCGCGGCCTCGACCTCGCCGTCCCCCTCACGGAGCTCCGGCTCGATGAACGGAAGGCCCAGGTGCCCGTAGACGTCGGCTTCGGTGGCCGCGTCGAGCCTCTTCCCGCGCGCGCCGCCCGCGAAGACGCCGGTCCGATCGAGCTTCCGCCGCCGGGTCTTCGCGCGATCGACCAGCCGGTCGAAGTGCTCCTTCGATCCGGTCAGGTAGAGGAGCTCGGTCGCAAACTCCTCCTCCGGGACGACGGCGAGCCGGGCGATGAGCCCCTCGCCCAGCCGGAGCGAGATCTCGCGCTCCTCCGAAGCGACGACTCCCGAGACTCCGGCCAGGTCGCGAAACGCGCGCGCCAGCTCCGCGGGCCGGTCGGACGCCGCGACGAGGTCGACGTTGCCCACGACTTCGCGCCGCCGGCGGACGCTGCCGGCGACCTCCGCGCGCGAGGCGAGGCCCGTCGCGAGAATTCCGGCGGCGAGCTCGTCCGCGCGCCAGCGCACGGCGGAGTAGCGGTGCAGCCCGGTCGTCGTTCGCAGCATCTCGATCCCGCGGAGGATCCGCTCCTCCGTCTTCGGGCCGAAGCCGCGGACCCCGGCGACCTGGCCGGCCCGGCAGGCCCCCTCGAGCGCCGCGAGGGAGTCGATGCCCAGCTGCTCGTGGAGGATCTTCGCCTTGCGGGCTCCGAATCCCGGGATCCGCAGGCACTCGCGCAGTCCCGGCGGGAAGGACGCGCGGAGCTCGTCGTAGTACGGCAGCGCTCCGGTCGACAACAGGGTCGCGATGTTCGAGAACAGGCCCGCGCCGATTCCGGGTACCGAGAGGAGCTCCCGCGTGCGGACCGCCTCCGCGAGGTTTCCGGTGAAGCCGCGGATGGCGCGCGCGCCTGCGTCGTACGCCCGGACCTTGAAGGGGTTCTCCCCCTTGAGCTCCAGCATCCCCGCGATCTCTTCGAGGATGCGGGCGACTTCGTTCCGGTCCATGATGCGATTCTAAGGAATGGTCCTTGCACCGTTTTCAATACGCGAAAAGGAGTAAGCGATGTCCGTTGCCAAGATCATCGAGCTCGTCGGCTCATCGGAAAAGAGCTGGGACGACGCCGTTCGGGCCGCCGTGGCAGAAGCCGCGAAGACCGTTCGGGGAATCCGCGGGGTGGACGTCCAGGATTGGACGGCGCGCGTGAAGGAGGGCCGGATCGTCGAGTACAAGGCGAACGTGAAGATCGCGTTCGGCGTGGAAGAGGAGTAGCGCGCGGGGACAGGTCACAACCCGTCCTGTCATTCCGAGGAGCGGAGCGACGAGGAATCTCTTCATGTAACGCAAGAGATCCTTCGCTTCGCTCAGGATGACAGCCAGGGACTTGGCGGAGAAGAGCGGCGTAAGATCGCGTTGCTTGCGGGTTGACCTCCACAGCCACTCGACGGTCTCCGACGGTCTCGACTCCCCGGCCGAACTGGTCCGCCGGATGGCCGCCGCCGGCATCCGCGCGCTCGCGCTGACCGACCACGACACGCTGCAGGGTCTTCCGGAGGCCCGGGAAGAGGCGCGGCGGAGTGGCATCGATCTCATCCCGGGCGCCGAGATCTCGGCGAGCTTCGCGGGACAGGACGACGTCCACATCCTCGCGCTCTTCGTGGACGAGAACAACGTCTCGTTCAACGAAAACCTGGCGCAGCGCCAGGAGAACCGCCGCAACCGCGGTGAGCGGATGGCTCAGAAGCTCCGGGAGGCGGGGTTTGCGCTCGACCTCGACGCGATCCGCGCGGACGTGGGGGACGGAGTCTGGGGAAGGCCGCACATCGCGCGAGCCCTCATTCGCGCGGGGTACGCGACGTCGAACGACGACGCCTTCGACCGCTTCCTGGGCGACGAGCATCCCTGGTACGTAGCCACCGAGAAGTGGGCGGCCGCCGAGGTCGTCGCCGCGGTCCACGAAGCCGGCGGTGTCTGCTCGCTGGCGCACTCCGTGTGGTACCGGGACGCGGAAACGCTGATCGCGGGCCTGGCCGCGCACGATCTGGACGCCGTCGAGGTCTTCCATCCGGACCACGGGCCGGACGAGGAGGAGCGCTTCGGGAATCTGGCGCGGGAGTTCGGCCTCGCGGTGACCGCCGGCAGCGACTTTCACGGCACCGTCGAGGGAAGGAAGGCGCCGGGCGGCGTCTCCGGGGACAGCCGCATGCTCGAGGACCTGCGCGCCCGGATTCGCTCGCGGTGACCGCGACGAATGGCGTCCCCCGCGAGAGCTGGGTCGTTCTCCTTCACCGGGACGAGGAACGCGGCCTCTACGAAGCCGCGGCGATGGCGGCCGCGGCGTCCTCGCTCGACATTTCCGTGGCTGTCGTGTGGTTCGACGCCGCGCTCGATGCCCTGCTGTCGGGAAGGCTCGACGAATCCGGCGACGAGACCGGGGTCGCGGGTCTTCTCGCCGCGGCCCGCGAGTCCGGAGACGTGCGCTTCCTCGCCTGTTCGGCTTCGGCGGTGCGATCGGAAGGCGGCGTCGCGGCCGCGCGCGGAAAGGTCGACGAGATCGTGGGTTGGCCCACGGTCGTCGGGCTGATCCGCGCGGCGAGCAAGGCTTTCGTCTGGTAGTTATCCTTTCTCAGCTCTCAATTCTCAGCTGAGGGCTGACAGCGGATAGCCGCAGAGTTCGGTGGCGGGTGCAGGAGGAGATATAAATCCTGTCCCCGCGACTGAGTTCGGTGGCGGGTGCAGGATAAATCCTGTCCCCGCGACTGAGTTCGGTGGCGGGTGCAGGATAAATCCTGTCCCCGCGACTCTTTCCTATCGGACATCATCTGTCCCCCCGGCGGGGGACTCTCGTTGCGGAAAAGAGCGGCTCTGCGGAAAAGAAATTATTTTCGCAGAGCCCGCCGCGGGGAGGTCCTCGCCGGATGGATGCGGAAATTCTTCGAGCGTTGACAGCCCTGGAGGCGGCGAGAAGAATGCGGGCCAACTCCTCGATGCTCGAAGAAACCACCACGGAAAAGGGGCTCCCGCAGAACCTCGAAGCGGAGAGGTCCGTGCTCGGAGCGATCCTGCTCGATCCGGCGTCGCTCGCCTCCGTCTTCCCCATCCTCAAAGAGGACGACTTCTTCCCCGACACGCACCGGCGCATCTACCGGTCGATGACGGAGCTCGCCCAGCGCTCCGCCGAGATCGACGTCCTGACGCTGCGCGAGGAGCTTTCCCGCACCGGCGCGGTCGACAAGGCCGGCGGCGCGACCTACCTGTCGTCGCTGCTCGACGGAGTGCCCGACGTGGCGAACGTCGAGCACTACGCCCGGATCGTCAAGGAGAAGTCGACGCTGCGCCGCCTGATCCGCGCCGGACAACGGATGGTCCGGGAGGGCCTCGCCCAGGAAAAGGACGCGCAGAACCTGTTGGGGGACGTCACCGGAGAGATCTTCGACATCGCCGAGGACGCGGTTTCCGGTGGCTTCGAGCGGATGGGCGAGATCACGCGCCACACCCTAGACGTCATCGACGAGGCCAAGGAGAGAAGCGGCGCGGTTTCGGGTCTCGCGACCGGTTTCCTCGAGCTCGACCGCATGACCTCCGGCCTCCAGGAGACCGACCTCATCATCCTCGCCGCGCGCCCGGCGGTCGGGAAGACGTCGCTCGCCCTGAACGTCGCGCAGCACGTCTCCATCCGCGAGGGACGCTCCGTCGGGTTCTTCTCGCTCGAGATGTCGAAGGAGCAGATCGGCTTCCGGGTGCTCTGCTCGGAGGCGGACGTGAACGCGAAGAAGGTCCGGGACGGCTACGCGTCCGGCGAAGCGATCACGCGGCTCGTGATCGCCCAGTCGAAGGTGGCCGGCGCACGGTTCTTCGTGGACGACGGCTCGGCCCTCTCGGTGCCGGAGATGCGCGCGAAGGCGCAGCGCCTGAAGCGCGAGCACGGCCTCGACCTGCTGGTCGTCGACTACCTGCAGCTGATGATGGGACACGGCCGGTTCGACAACCGCACGCAGGAGGTGTCGCAGATCTCCCGCGGGCTGAAGCTCCTGGCGAAAGAGCTGCACGTCCCGATCATCGCCCTCTCCCAGCTCTCGCGGCAGCCGGAGCGCCGCACCGGAGAGCAGCGACGCCCGCAGCTGGCGGACCTGCGCGAGAGCGGATCGCTGGAGCAGGACGCCGACCTCGTCATCTTTCTCTACCGCGAGGAGCTCTACGACAAGGACACCGAACGCAAGGGCATCGCCGACGTCATCGTGGCCAAGCAGCGCAACGGCCCCACCGGCGACTTCCCGCTCGTGTTCCTCGCGGACCACATGACCTTCGCGGACTACGCGGGCCCGGCGCTCGAGCCTTTCTGATCTCGGGAGCCGGGGGCGTCTTCTCGCGCCCTCCTCTCTCTGACATCCTTCGCCCGTGACGAGAGAACTCGCCGGCCCGGTGCGCGCTTGAGGCCGACTCTCGCCATCGTCGACCTCACGGCGATCGCCCGGAACTACCGCCTTCTGCGGGACCGCGTGGGAGGGGGCCGCACGGTCATCCCCGTTCTCAAGGCGGACGCGTACGGCCACGGCGCGGGCCCGGTCGGGCGGCGGCTCGAGAGCGAGGGAGCGCGACATTTCGCGGTCGCGGTCGCGGAGGAGGGCGTCGCGCTGCGGCGGGCCGGGGTCGCGGGCGAAATCCTCCTGCTCAATTTCTCGGATCCCGCTGACGTCGGGAAGCACCGCGCTTACGGGCTGTCTCCCGCGCTCTACGACCTCGAGCAGGCGCGGGCGTTCGCCGCGGCGACCGCCGGGTTCGGCGAGGCGCTTCCCGTGCAGCTCAAGCTCGACACCGGCATGGGCCGCCTCGGCTTTCGCATCGACGAGATCCCCCCGCTGGCCGATGTGCTGCGCAACGCGCGCGGCCTTCGGGTCGCCGGCACGTTCAGCAACCTCGCCTCCGCGGAGGACCCCGCGTCCCCCCGAACCGCGGAGCAGGTCGACCGCCTGCGCGCCGGGACCGAGGCTCTGGCTGCCGCCCGGATTTCTCCGGGCATGGTGCATCTCGCGAATTCCGCGGGCGCCCTGCTGCATCCGGGCTCGTGGCTGGATGCGGTGAGGCCGGGGCTCGCTCTCTACGGGGTCTCGCCGCGCGCCGGCGACGGCGACGAGCTCGAGGCGGCGCTCGTTCTGGAGACGCGCGTGATGGCGGTCCGGGAGATTCCGGCCGGCCTCCCGCTCGGATACGGCGGCCGCTTCGTGACTACCCGCACGTCGGAGATCGCGGTGCTCCCCATCGGCTATCATGACGGCTTCCGGCGATCGTTCTCGGGGCGCGTGCGCGTCTTGTTGCGGGGGAAAGAAGCGCCCGTCGTGGGCGCGGTGAGCATGGACCTGACTCTCGTGGACGCGACCGGCCTCGGCGCCGAGAGCGGAGAACGGGTGACCTGCCTCGGTACCGACGGCGAGCGCCGCGTCACCGCCTGGGACCTTGCGCGCGCCGCTGACACTCTTCCCTACGAGATCCTCTGCGGGATCGGTCCGCGGGTCCCCCGGGTGTATCGCCAGTGAGGTTGCTCGAAGCGATCGGGCGAGCGCTCCTCCGCGTGCTGGAGGAGCTGGGTCGGTTCTTCCAGATGCTGGGGCAGACCGCGCTCTGGACGGTCCGGCCGCCTTACGACGTCCCGGAGCACTTCCGCCAGATGGTGCGGGTGGGAGTCGACTCCATCCCGGTCGTCTTCCTGACGACGCTCTTCACCGGGATGGTGCTGGCGCTCCAGACCTACCACGGGTTCGCGCGGTTCCATGCGGAGGGCTTCGTGGGGAGCGTGGTGGCGCTTTCCCTGACGCGGGAGCTCGCCCCGGTCCTGACCGCGCTGATGGTCACGGGCCGTGTGGGCAGCGCCATGGCGGCGGAGCTCGGCACCATGCGGGTGACCGAGCAGATCGACGCGTTGACGGCGTTGGGAACCGAGCCGGTCCAGTACCTGGTGGTTCCCCGGGTCGTCGCCTCGCTTCTCATGATGCCGCTCCTCGTGATCCTGGGCGACGCCATCGGGATGTACGGCGGTTACCTCGTCGCCGTGCAGCTCTTCGGCGCGAACCCGAACTCGTACATCGACAACTCGTTCCAGTTCCTCGACCTCTCCGACGTCACGTCCGGGATCATCAAGGCCGCGGTCTTCGGTCTCATTTTTTCTCTCGTCGCGTGCGTCCGGGGTTACTACACCGAGGGGGGCGCGGAGGGGGTGGGACGCTCGACGACCCGCGCGGTCGTGGGCGGGAGCCTGTCGATTCTCTTCGCCGACTTCTTCCTCACGAAGCTGCTGTTCTGATGCCGGAAACCCGCACGCCCCCGGGCGAGACCGCCAAGATCCGGGTCGAGAACCTCCGGAAGGCGTTCCACGGGAAAGTCGTCCTCGACGGCATCAACCTCTCGCTCGCCGAGGGCGAATCGCTCGTCGTCGTCGGGCCGTCCGGCACCGGCAAGAGCGTGCTGCTCAAGCACCTGATCGGGCTCGTGCGGCCCGACTCCGGGCGCGTCTTCGTGGCCGGGCAGGAGTTCTGGGCGCTGTCGGACCGCGATCGGACCGGCGTGCGCAAGAAGTTCGGGATGTCGTTCCAGGAGGGGGCGCTCTTCGACTCGATGTCGGTTTTCGACAACGTCGCCTTTCCTCTCCGGCGGTCCGGCCGGCCACCCGCCGAGGTCCGCGACCGCGTTCGGGAATGCCTGGCCATCGTGCGGCTGCCGAACGTCGAGGGGAAGCGCCCGTCCGAGCTCTCCGGGGGGATGCGGCGCCGGGTCGGCTTCGCGCGCGCGATCGCCCACCAGCCCGAGATTCTTCTGTTTGACGAGCCGAACACGGGTCTCGACCCGATCATGACCGACGTCATCGACGAGGTGATCCTGGACATGAAGGAGAAGCTGGACGTCTCGATCGTCACGATCACCCACCATATGGAGAGCGCCCGGAAGATCGGCGACCGGATCGCGCTCCTGTTCGGAGGCCGCATTCTGTTCGAGGCGCCGCCGGAGGAGTTCCTGAAGTCGGACAACCCCGCGGTCCGGCAGTTCGTGCAGGGCCGCGCGAAGGGGCCGCTCACGGTAGAGTTCCAGAAGGAAGAGCAGACCGCGGTTTCGGAGGTCCCATGAGCACGGCGGCAAAGGTCGGAGCGTTTTTCCTGGTCGTTCTCGCGATCACGGGTCTGCTCATCTGGAAGATCGAAGATCTCCGTATCGGGCGGGGGAAGCCCCGGAAGGTCACCGTCCAGTTCAAGAACGTCGCGGGGCTCGACGAGAAGACGGCGGTGCGGGTCGCGGGGGTCAGCGTCGGAAAGGTGTCGAAGATCCGGCTCGTCGAGGGCAAGGCGCTCGTGGACATCGACCTCGACCCGAACGTCGCGCTGCGGCAGGGAGCCTCTGCCTCGATCGAGAGCCGCGGGCTTCTCGGCGAAAAGTACGTGGAGCTCGTTCCGGGGCCCTTCGGCGCGGGTCCGCTGCCCGACAACGCCGTCATCGTCGGTGGCGTCCCAGTCTCCTTCGACGAGATCACAAAGCTTGCCCGGGACATCGAGGTCGACATCAAATCGATCACCACGAGCCTGAAGGAATCGATCGGCGGTCCGGAGGGGGAAGAGCGGCTGGCGGACATCGTCCAGAACATGCGGCTCATCAGCGAGGAAGTGCGCGCGATGGTGGAGACGAACCGCGTCGGCGTGGACGCCACGATCGCGAACTTCCGCGCGTTCTCCTCGGCGATGAACGACCTCGTCGCCCGCGTGGACTCCATCGTGGCCTCCAACGAGGGGAATGTCTCGGGCGGGCTTTCGAACATTCGGGAGATCTCGGAGAAACTTCAGACCACGACCGACAACCTGAACCAGATCACGGGGCGAATCCGGGAGGGGGAGGGGACGGTCGGGAAGCTCGTCCAGACCGACGAGACCCACAAGAACCTGAACGACGCCCTGGTTGCCGTCAAGGAGGGGGTCGCCGGCTTGAACAAGGCGATGGGCGCCGTCGGGAAGATGAAGATCGACCTGGGGATGCGGTCGGAGTACCTCCCCAGTCTCTCCAAGGGCAAGGCTTACTTCACCCTCGACCTCGATCCCACGACGTCGCCCCGTTTCTACCGGGTGGAGCTCTCCAGCCAGCCCTTCGGCAAGCGCAAGAACACGACCACGATCGAGACGACGACCTTTCCGGACGGCCACACCGAGCAGACCGTGACGGACACCGAGGAGCGGAAGGACGAGTTCGCGATCTCGGCCCTGTTCGGCTACCGGTGGCGGGACTGGGTGATCCGCGCGGGACTCCTCGAGTCCCGGGGGGGCGCCGGGGTGGATTACGTGGCGCTCAAGGACCGGCTCCGCTTCTCGGGAGACCTCTGGGACTTCAACCGCCCCGACGATTTCGCCGCCCACGCGAAGGTGACCGCCCGGTACTACCTGACTCCGTCGCTCTTCGTGACCGGCGGATGGGACGACTTCCTCAACCGGAAGCGTGACTCCGACTCGGTCTTCTTCGGCGCCGGCCTGCGCTGGAGTGACGACGACATCAAGTACCTGCTCGGGTCGATACCGCTGAAGCGGTAGGCGGGAAACGGAACGCGGGACACGGGACACGAGAAGGTCCGAGAGTCGCGACAAGATATTCATGCGTCCCTGTCGTGTTCCGTGTTCCGTGTCCCGTGTCCCGAGCTGAATGTCTCCCAAACCCACCGCGATTTTCGCCTGCCAGTCCTGCGGGACGTCGTCGCCCAAGTGGCTGGGGCGCTGTCCCGAGTGCGGCGAGTGGAACTCCTTCGTCGAGGAGGTCCGGGCGCCTCCGACCCCGTCGCTGCGTGCTCCGGGCCCTGGAGCCCGCCCTCTCTCGGAGGTCGCCGCGCGACCCGACTCCCGGCTCCCGACCGGCCTTCCCGGCCTGGACCGCGTTCTGGGCGGCGGCCTCGTCGCGGGCTCGGTGGTGCTCCTCGGGGGCGAGCCCGGAATCGGGAAGTCGACTCTCCTTCTCCAGGCATCGCGGGGGATCGCCGCGACCTCGCGGGAAGTTCTCTACGCGACGGGGGAGGAGTCGGTCGAGCAGGTCCGCCTCCGCGCCGACCGCCTCGGCGTCTCGACGGCGACCCTTCTCGTGCTCGCGGAGACCGACGTCGATCGGGTCGTCGCGCAAGCGACCGCCCGGAGGCCGGCGGTCGTGGTGGTGGACTCGATCCAGGCAGTGCGGCAGGCGGCGCTCGGCTCCGCGCCGGGAACGGTTTCCCAGGTGCGGGAGTGCGCCGCGGCTCTCGTCGCCTACGCGAAGGACAACGAGGTGCCGGTGATACTCGTGGGTCACGTCACGAAGGACGGAAGCCTCGCGGGCCCCAAGTCGCTGGAGCATCTCGTGGACGCGGTCGTCTCGGTCGACGGCGAGCGGGGCTCCTCGCGGCGCATTCTCCGCGCCGTGAAGAACCGGTTCGGCCCGGTCGACGAGGTCGCGCTCTACGAGATGACGGCGTCGGGGCTCGAAGAGATCGCGAACGCCTCGGCCGCCCTGCTCTCGGAGCGGCGGGCGGACGTTTCGGGCAGCGCCGTCACCGCGACCCGAGAGGGAACGCGGTCGTTTCTCCTGGAGGTCCAGGCGCTCGTGGGAGGGCTCACCGCGGGCTCACCGCGGCGGGTCGCGATCGGAGTCGACTCGGGACGTCTCGCGTTGCTGCTGGCGGTGCTGGAACGCGCGGGAGTGCCGCTCTCCGGGCGCGAGGTGTTCGTTTCGTGCGCGGGCGGGTTGGAGGTCACCGAGCCCGCGGCGGACCTCGCCATCGTCGCGGCCCTCGTATCCTCGGCCCGGGCCGAGCCCCTCCCCGCGTCGTCCGTGTTCTTCGGGGAGATCGGTCTCCTGGGTGAGGTCCGGCGCGTGTCCGCCGCTCCCTCGCGAATCCGCGAGGCCGCCGCGCTCGGTTTCGAGAGGGTCTACCTGCCGGCGGGCAATGCCGCGGAGGCGCCGGGCGCGGTCCGGGTCGAGATCCGTCCGGTCGAGCGTGTTGCCGACCTGGTGCGCGCCTTCACGCTCTCGGGTTCGAACAGCTCCGCGCGCACGGCGAGCCGCAGCGGCGCCGGCCCGATGGAGTCCGACGGGTAGGGAGCGATGAGAGTCAGCGAGGCCCGGTCCGTCGGCCGGAGCTCCGTGCTGTCGGTGCCGAGAGTGCGGCGATCGACGACCCGATAGCTCCGAAGTCCGAAGGGAGTGCGCAGCTCGATCAGGTCCCCGAGCGCGAGATCCTCGGCGAAGGGCGTGCCGACGTCCCGCGCCATCGCGATCACGGCGTTGCCGGTTCGGGACTGGTCACCTGGCATCGCGGTGCCCGGCACGTGGCCCGGTCCCGCAAAAAGCGTGGCCTGGTCCACACCCTCCCGAACCTCCGCTTCGACGTCGAGGCGCGGAATGGAAAGACGCGCGACCGTATCTCCGGGGCTGACGCGACCGAGGTAGGGCGAGTCCGCGGAGTTCGCCTCGGCGCGGCCGGTCTGGAGGGACTCCACCGCGCCGGCTATGGCGAAGAGTGCCGCGGCGCCGAACATCGCGCCGGCGGCAGTCAGACCTCGCCGCAGGAGCGGCAGCATCGAACTGTGCCAGAAGTAACTCATCGTCCGAAATATGAAAACGCCCGGCCCGCCGCTTCCGGCGGGACCGGGCGAGCGGGATGACTTTACCGACCCTTACGGGCGAGCGCGAGGCCCGCGATGGCGAGTGCCAGACCCGCTGCCGCGGCCCGGGGGTAAGGCGAGCCGGTCTTCGGAAGCGTCTCGTGTTCCATCTCCATCGCCGGAGCAGGCGGCGGCGGCGCGGCCTCGACCACGGGGGCCGGAGCCGGAGCCGGCGGCGGGGGCGGAACAGGAGCATAAGTGGTCGGCGCGGGGGCGATCTCGGCCTCGGCGACAGCCGGGGCGACCGTGATGTTGACTTCCTTGCGATCGATCACTTCGCCGCTGACGTTCTTGGCCATCACGACGACTTTGTGGGTTCCCGCCGGCACGTTGTCGATGAAGACCACGTTGCTCTCGGAACCCTTGACGGTCTGCTTCAGATCGTTGTCGAGGAAAACGTCGAACGTCGGCTGCGGGAAGTCCTTCTCACCGAACTTCGTGCCCTGGCCCTCGCCGAAGTTACTGGTGTTGTAAGCGATCCCGACGCGTACCTGGGTCCCGGTAATCGTCGCGCCCTCGGCGGGCTCGGTCAGCTTGAGCTGAAGCGTGTTCTTCGTCGGCCCACCAGTGTTGTAGTTCGCGCTCTGCGCCAGTGCGACGCCGGCGACGGCGACAACCCCGAGAACGAGAGCCATGATTCGGACTGATTTCGGCATGGTTACCTCCTTGTTGAGCCCCAGAGGCAGGGCATCACGGACCTACCATCAAGGGCCGTGCCAGAAAGGGACAGTTTCGCTCCCCGGGAGGACGGCCGCCTGTCTCCTCAGGCCGAAAGGTGGGTCGGAAGGCTCTCTGTCAAGGCTTTGTAGGCTTCGAGGTATTTCTCCCGGGTCGTGCGGACGACCCCTTCCGGGAGCCGGGGCGCGGGGGGCCGGTGGTCCCACCCGGTCGAATCCAGCCAGTCCCGGACGAACTGCTTATCGAACGACACCGGGGTCCGGCCCGGCGTCCAGGCCCGGGCGTCCCAGTAGCGCGAGGAGTCGGGCGTGAACGCCTCGTCGATCCACAGCAGGCCACGGTCCCCGCGTCCGAACTCGAGCTTCGTATCCGCCAGCAGCAGGCCGCGGGATTCCGCGAACTGGCGCGCCCGCTCGTAGAGGTCGAGCGTGGTCGTCCGCAGAGCCCCGGCCTCTTCCTCACCAACTTCGTCGACCAGGCGAGAGAACGGGATGTTCTCGTCGTGCCCCCGCTCGCTCTTGGTCGCGGGCGTGAAGATCGGCTCGGGCAGGCGGTCCGCTTCGACGAGCCCGGGCGGCAGCCGGACTCCGCAGACCGCCCCGGTCTTCCGGTACTCCGCCCAGCCGGAGCCCGCGAGGTACCCCCGCGCCACGCACTCGAACGGAATCACTTCCGCCTTGCGAACGATGACCGAACGGCCCTCCAAGAGCGGCGCGTCGGCCTGGAGGGACTCGGGAAACTTCGAAACGTCCGTTTCGATCAGGTGGTTTTCCACGTCCGCGAACTTCCGGAACCAGAAGTTCGAAAGCTGGGTGAGGACTTTTCCCTTGTCCGGAACGCCCGGGGAAAGCACGCAGTCGTACGCCGAGATCCGGTCGCTCGCGACGAGGAGAAGTGATTCATCGAGGTCGTACAGCTCCCGGACCTTGCCGCGACGGGAGAGCCGCGCGCCGGACAGGTGTGTGTCGACGATCGCCGCGGGCGACATGGCGCGGACACTAGCACAGCCTCCGCGCCCCGGCGCCGATCGCCGGCGTTGCTCTGCTATCTTGTCTTTCGGTGCGGCTCCAGATCGCAAATTCGGTCCCGCGCGCCGCGTCGCTCTGGCGCGTCGCGTTTCTCCACGAGGCTGGTGATCCGGCCCGGGGAGTCTCCGGCGCGCTCGCCGCCTCGATCCGGGACGCGGCCCGCCGTTCCGGGTTCCGGGGGCGGGACCGGGAGACGGCCGCGGCGGCCGGCCGCGACGGCGCGTGGCTGCTCGTGGGACTCGGCCGCGCTCCGGCCTCTCTCGCGCGGCTGCGCCGGGCGCTGCGCCGCGCGGTGGGGGAGAGCGCGTCGCGCTCCCGCTCTCGGCTGCTCCTCGTCTTCGGCGCCGGGGTGAGCGAGGCAACTCTGCGCGCCATGCTCCCGCACCTGGCGCTCGCGGACTATGCCTTCGAGCGCTACAAGTCGGCTCCCAAAAAAGTCCGGACCGGAGGGCGGACGACCGCCGTGGTCGTCCCTCCCGAGGACGTGGACGCGGCGTCGCTCGCGGCCGCGGCCCGCCAGGCGGCAGTGGTTGCCGAGGCCGTGTCGTGGGCGCGGGACCTGGGAAACACTCCCGGGAACGACCTCGGCCCGGCCGACCTGGCGCGAGCCGCGGTCCAGGCCGGCCGGAGCGACGGCCTGAAAGTGCGCGTTCTCGGCAAACGCGAGATCGAACGGGAAAAGATGGCGGGTCTGCTCGCCGTCAATGCCGGCAGCGTTCGGCCGCCGGCGTTCGTGATCGCGGAGTACCGGCCGGCCGCTCCGCGCGGAACCGCGGTGCTGGTGGGAAAGGGAATCACGTTCGACTCCGGAGGGATCTCGATCAAGCCCTCCGCGTCGATGGGCGAAATGAAGTACGACATGATGGGTGCTGCCACCGTGCTCGCGTGCGTTCGCGCGGCGAAAGCGTTGAAGCTTCCGGTGCGCGTGGTCGCCCTCACTCCCACGACGGAAAACCTGCCGAGCGGCTCGGCGACGCGTCCCGGCGACATCCTCCGGTTCCGCAACGGCAAGACCGTGGAGGTGGACAACACGGACGCGGAGGGGCGTCTCGTTCTGGCGGATGCCCTCACGTACGCGGAGAGGTTCCGCGCGGACGTGATCCTCGACTTCGCGACGCTGACGGGAGCGGTTCTCGTCGCACTCGGCCACGAGTGCGCCGCTCTCTTCACGGGCGACGAAAGCGTCGCGGCGGACCTCCTCGCAGCCGGGGAAGCGACGGGAGAGCGCCTGTGGCGGCTCCCGCTCTGGGACGACTACCGCGAGAACCTGCGCTCGGAGTGGGCGGACATGAAAAACACGGGGGGGCGGCAGGGCGGCACGATCAACGCCGCCATCTTTCTCAAGGAATTCGTACCGGCCGGAGTGCCGTGGGCGCACCTCGACGTGGCGGGCGTCGCGCACTTCGAAAAGGAGCATGCGGGATACGCCGCGGGTGCGACCGGCTTCGGCGTCGCGCTCACGATGGAGTTCCTCCAGAAACGTTTCGGGGCAACGGCCCGGGCGCAAGCGAGCCCGCGACGGCGGGCGCGCTCGCCTCGTCGTGCGGCGCGGGGATAGGATCGCCGCCGCATGCCCCTGCGCAGGTTTTCGGTCGGTCCGGCGGGGGAAGACGTCTACCCGCGATTCGTCGGTGAGCTGGCGGAGAAGTTCGACGACCCTTCCCTGGACCGCAACGTGGTCGCGCGCGAAGCTCTCGCGCAGCTGTACCTCGGCCGGGAGGTCTCCTGGGACGACGCGGTGGCGGACTCCTCCGCGCCGCTCGCCACCCGGACGCTGCTCGCGTCGTTCGACCCCCGCAACGGAACCCTCGAAGCCGAGTACTACAAGGAAATCGACCTGGAGAAGTGGGCGAGGGTCAAGCCGCTCCTGTGGTTCTGGCAGATGTTCGACCACTCTCCGGTGGGGCGCAACGTCCGCCTCGGCACGCAGGTGCGGGCGATGCTCGCGCCGCGGGTTTTCCGGCGGTGCGGCCGCGACATCCGGATCTTCCACGACGTGGAGTTTTCGTTCGGGTACAACCTTTCGGTCGGCGACGGAGTCACGATCCACCGCAACGTGCTGATCGACGACCGCGGCGAAGTGGTCATCGGTAACGAAGTCTCGATTTCCGACTACGCGAACATCTACTCGCATGGGCACGCCGTCGAGGACATCCACGACGTCTCGCTCGCGCGGACCGTCATCGGCGATCGGGCGCGGATCACGTATCACGCCGTGGTTCTCTCGGGCGTCGAGATCGGCGCGGACGCCCTCGTCGGCTCCATGGGGGTGGCCTCCAAGCCGGTGCCGCCCGGCGTCATCGCCGCCGGAATCCCGGCGAAGCCGATCGGTCAGAAGAAGGTCCGGTCCGAAGTTCCCTAGCGTCAGGCCTTCGCGTCCGGCTGCGGACGTATCCTTCCCCCCGTGCTGCTCCGACTCACCGTCCGGAACCTCGCGATCGTGGAGGACCTCGAGATCGAGCTCGGGCCGGGTCTGACCGTTCTCACGGGCGAGACCGGCGCGGGCAAGTCCATCCTGGTGGATGCGGTCGCGCTCCTCGCCGGAGGGCGCGGGTCCGCCGACCTCGTCCGGCAGGGGAGTGACCGCCTCGTCGTGGCGGGGGAATTCGAATCCGACCGAGCGCTGCGCGAGATCCTGGACTTCGCCGGGCTGCCGTCGGACGACGTCCTGCTCGTGCGCCGCGAGCTGTCCTCGGACGGACGCGGGCGCGCCTTCGTCGGTGACGAGCCGGCCGCGGTGCGAACACTTGCGCGGCTCGGTGAAAGGCTGATCTCGATCCAGGGACAGAACTCCGAGCGCGAGCTGGTCGACCCCGATGCACCGCTGGAGCTGCTGGACGCGTTCGCGGGCGCCGGCGCGGAGCGTGCCGCGGTCGAGGCCGCGGCAGCGGCGTGGTCCGAGGCCCGCGACGCGCGGGAGAAGCTCGAGGGGTCACGCCGGGACCGTTCCGCGCGACTCGAAACGATCGGGTTCCAGATCGGCGAAATCGAGTCGGTCTCCCCGGACGAGCGAGAAGAGGAAGACCTCGCGATCGAGCGGGAGCGGCTCCTGCACGCGGACCGGATCCGCGTCGCCGGCGAGACGGCGCTCGCGGCCCTGTCGGAGGGGGAAGCGTCGGCGGCCGACCGCCTGGGCGAGGCCGCTCGGGCCTTCGCGGACCTCGCGGCCATCGATCCCCGCGAGAGCGTCCGCGTCGAAGAGGTCGAGGAGGTGAAACGCCGTGTGGCCGACCTCGCCGCGGCAGCTCGCGACGCCGCCTCGGGTATCGAGTCGGATCCGGACCGGCTGACCGCGGTGGAAACACGGCTGGACCAGCTCTCGCGGGTGAAGCGCAAGTACGGCCCCACGCTCGAAGACGTTCGCGCGCTCCTGGAGAAGCTGCGCCAGGAGCGGGACGAGCTGACCAACGTGGAAGACGCGCTGGAGCGCCGGCAGCGCGCGGAGGACTCGGCTCGCGGCGCCTGGCGCAAGGCGGCCGCGGCTCTCACGCAGAAGCGAACGGGCGCGGGCCCGCGCTTTTCCGCCGCGGTGGGAAAGGCGCTCGGCGGACTTGCCCTGGAGAAGGCGCTGTTTCGAATCGCCCTGACGCCGCAGGAGGACGACAGCCCCCGCTCCTCCGGGATGGAGCGCGCCGCGCTGATGTTCCAGCCCAACCCGGGAGAGGCGGAGCGTCCGATCGACCGGATCGCGTCGGGTGGCGAGCTCTCGCGCCTGCAGCTGGCGGTGCACTCCGTGGCGGCGGCGCGCGGCGGACGGCGGCGCACGCTCGTCTTCGACGAGGTGGACGCCGGGATCGGCGGGAGGGTCGCGGAGTCGGTTGGAAAGAGGCTGCGAGACCTTGCGGAGCACGACCAGGTCCTCTGCGTGACGCACGTCCCCCAGATCGCGGCCCTCGCGGACCGCCACTTCCTCGCCGAGAAGAGGCAGGCGCGCGGCCGGACCACTGCGGCCGTCCGGCTCCTGGACCCGAAGGAGCGCGTCGCCGAAATCGCCCGCATGCTCGCGGGGGAAACGGTTCCGGAGACCGCGGTCCGACACGCGCGCGAGCTCCTCGCCCAGGCGGCCCACCGATGACCGGCGAGATGGACCGCCACTCGCGATCGGTTCTCTTTCCGGGAATCGGCGCGGAGGGACAGCGCAAGATCGCCGGCTTTTCGATCGCGATCGTCGGCGTCGGGGCCGTGGGCGCGGCCGCGGCGGAGCTGGCGGCCCGGGCAGGCGTGGGCCGGTTGACGCTCGTCGATCGGGACGTGGTCGAGGAGTCGAACCTGTCCCGCCAGCTGCTCTTCGACGCGGAAGACGCCGAGCGCGTGTCGCCCAAGGCCGAAGCGGCGGAGAGACGCCTTCGCGAGATCGCGCCGGACGTCGAGTCCCGCGGCGTGATCGCGGACCTCGACTCGCGGAACGCGCGCGGGATCCTGGGCGGTCACGACCTCGTCCTCGACGGCTCGGACAACTTCGAGACTCGGCTGCTCGTCTCGGACACCTCGCGGGCCCTCGGGCTTCCGTCGATCTACGCGGCGTGCGTGGGAGAGGAGGGCCTCGTCGCCGTGTCTCTTCCGGGCGCGACGCCCTGCCTTCGCTGCTACCTCGAGGCGTTGCCTCCGGCCGGGTCCGGTCCCACGTGCGACACGGCCGGAATCGTCCCAACCCTTCCGCCCCTCGTGGCCGCGGTCGCGGTGACGGAAGCGCTGCGGGTTGCAGCGGGCCGGACGCCCTCGCGCGGAGTTTTCTCGTTGAGCGTGTGGGACGGCGAGATCCGGTCGAGCCGGTCGTTCGAGAACGCCTCCCCGAGCGCGTCGTGCCCGGTCTGCTCCGGTGCGCGGTTTCCGGCGCTCGAAGAGGACGCCTCCGCGGAGGTCGTCAAGCTCTGCGGCCGGCGCTCCGTCCAGGTTGCGCCTTCCGGCGTCGATCGGCCCGACCTCGCCGCGCTCGAAGAACGCCTGAGGCGCGTGGGTCGCGTCCGGCGCTCTCCGCAGCTCCTGAACGCGGACGTCGAGGACGTCGCGCTGACGATCTTCTCCGACGGCCGCTGCATCGTGCGCGGAACCGACGACGCGGGCCGGGCGCGGCGTCTCTACGACCGTTACGTCGGGGGGTGAGGTGGAACGGCTGCGCCTGCGCGACCTGCTGGCGTCGCCCCGGGAGATCTCCCGTTTCCGGGAGCTCCTGCGCCGCGGCGGCGTCGCGGCGATCCCGACCGAGACGTTCTATGCCCTCGCGGCGGATCCCCGGAGCGAAACGGGAGTCTCCCGGATCTTCCGCATCAAAGGGCGCGACGACGGCAAGCCGCTTCTGGTCCTCTTCTCGGAGCGCTCGCACCTCGCGGAGATCGGGATCGCCGCCGACTCCGAAACGCTCGATCCTTTCTTCGCGATCTGGCCGGCGCCCCTTTCCGTAGTCCTGCCGGTTCGTGAAGGGATCGCCGCGTCGCGGGGGACGCCTTCGCTCGCGGTCCGCATGCCGGCGGATCCGGCCGTCCGCGAGCTCCTCTCCGCGGCCGGGCCGATGACCGGGACCAGCGCGAACCGTTCCGGTGCTCCGTCGCTCTCCGATCCCGAGGCCGTGGCGGCGGAGCTGGGCAACGACATCGACGTTCTCGTGGACGGCGGCCCGACTCCCGGAGGAGAGGCGTCAACCCTGCTCGACGCAACGGAGATGCCGCCGGTCGTCCTGCGCGCAGGGGCATTTCCGTGGCCTCCGGAGACGCCGTGACGGTGGAACCGCCGTGCTAGATTGCCCGTTTTCATGGGCCTCGTTCGAGAGTACGCCGGCAAGGCGCCGCGTCTGGGCGAGAGGGTGTATCTCGCGGAGACCGCGGCGGTGATCGGGGACGTCGTCCTCGGGGACGACGTGTCCGTCTGGTACAACTCGGTCGTTCGCGGAGACTGCCACTTCATCCGCGTGGGCGCACGCACGAACATCCAGGACAACTGCGCGGTTCACGTGACGCAGGAAAAGTACCCGACGGTCCTCGAGGAGGAGGTCACGCTCGGCCACGGCGCGATCGTCCACGGCGCCACGGTCCGGCGGGGCGCGCTCATCGGAATCCGCGCGACGGTCCTGGACGGGGCGGACGTCGGCGAGTCGGCTTTCGTGGGCGCCGGCGCGCTCGTCACGCCGCGCACCGTGATTCCGCCGCGCACCCTCTGGCTCGGCGCCCCGGCGCGCCGGGTCCGGTACCTGTCCGACGCGGAGGTCGAGGACCTGACCCACTTCCATCTCAACTACCTGGGCTACAAGGAGGAGTACTTCCGGATCGACGGCCGGTGGGCTTCGGCCCGATGAATCCGCGCTACCGGTCGGTCAAGGGGACGCGCGACCTCCTCCCCCCGGAGAGCGAGCGCTGGAACGAGGCGGAGCGCATCGCGCGCGAGACGTTCCGGTCCCGCGGATACGGTGAGATCCGGACGCCGATCCTGGAGGACACGGCGCTCTTCGCGCGCTCCGTGGGCGAGACCACGGACATCGTTCACAAGGAGATGTACACGTTCGCGGACCGGAAGGGGCGCTCCCTGACGATGCGTCCCGAGAACACGGCGGGTGTCGTGCGCGCGGTCATCGAGCAGGGCCTCGCCGCCGGGCCGATGCCCCTGCGGCTCTACTACGTCGGGCCGCAATTCCGTTACGAGCGGCCGCAGGCCGGCCGGTATCGGGAGTTCTCGCAGATCGGCGTGGAGCTCTTCGGGGTGGCGGGACCGGCGGCCGAGGCCGAAGTGCTCGAGATGCTGTTCGATTTTCTTCGCGGCCTGGGGTTCCGCGCGCTCTCCGTCTCTCTGAACTCCGTCGGGACCGGCGAGACCCGCGCGAAGTTCGGCGAAGCGCTGCGCGCGCACCTGGAGCCGCGCGCCGAAGCCTTCGGCGAGGACGCCCGCCGCAAGCTCGCCGAGAATCCGCTGCGGCTCTTCGACTCGAGGGATCCGGGCGTCCGCGGCGCGCTCGAGGGCGCTCCGCGAACGGTCGACTTCCTGGATGACCCGTCGCTCCGGCATCACGAAAGTGTCCGCCGCCTGCTCGAAGAGGCCGGAATCCCGTACCGCGACGATCCGACGCTGGTGCGCGGTCTGGATTACTACACGCGCACGGTTTTCGAGGTGGTCTCGGAGGACCTGGGCGCGCAGGACGCGATCCTGGGCGGCGGGCGGTACGACGGCCTCGTCGAGTCTCTGGGCGGCCCTCCGCTGCCCGGCATCGGTTTCGCGATCGGAGAGGACCGGCTCCTGCAGGTCGCTCCGCTCACGCCGCCGCGACGGCCGTGCGTCGTCGTCCTGCCGCAGAAGCCCGACGACCTTCCGGAGGCGACGCGGATCGCGCGCGAGATCCGCGCCGCGCTTCCATCCAGTTGCGTCGAGGTGGATCTCGCGGCGCGCGGGCTCAAGAAGGGGATGGCCCGCGCCAGCGCCCTCTTCGAAGAGGCGGATGCGCGGGGTTTCGATCGCGAGGGAATGCTCGCGGTCCTGGTTGGGGAACGCGAGCGCGTGGAGGGAGCCGTGACCGTGAAGAGACTCGCGACCGGTGAGCAGGAGACGTTTCCCCGGGCCGAGCTGGCCGAGCGACTCGGCGCTGCGAGGGAGAAATGAGCCTCAAGAGACAGCCCGCCGGAGAGTTGCGCGCCGCCGACGCGGGACGGCGCGTTCTGCTTCGCGGCTGGGTCGGCCGGCGGCGCGACCTGGGGGAGCTCGTCTTCCTGACGGTGCGGGACAGGAGCGGCGTCGTGCAGGTGCTCTTCGACCGCGCCCGATCGGGCGACGAGGCCGCCGTTCGCGCCGGGGACGCCCGTGCCGAGGACGTCGTCGAGATCGAGGGTGAGGTCGTGCGGCGGGCCGACGGCCAGGTCAACCGGGAAATCCCGACCGGCGAGATCGAGGTCGTGGCGACCCGCCTCGAGTTCCTCGCCCGCGCCGAGACCCCGCCGTTTCTGCCGGAGGACCGCACGAACGCAACCGAGGAGCTGCGCCTGCAGCACCGGTACATCGACCTCCGCCGTCCCGCGATGCTCAAGAACTTCATCCTCCGGGACGAAATCGCGTTCCGGGTGCGCCGGACTCTGCACGAGCTCGGGTTCCTCGAGGTCGAGACGCCGATGCTGACGAAGTCGACGCCGGAGGGCGCGCGCGATTACCTCGTCCCGTCCCGCGTGCACCCCGGGAAGTTCTACGCACTTCCGCAGTCTCCGCAGCTCTTCAAGCAGATCCTCATGGTGTCCGGGTTCGAGCGGTACTTCCAGATCGCGCGCTGCTTCCGGGACGAGGACCTCCGCGCCGACCGGCAGCCGGAATTCACGCAGATCGACATCGAGATGTCGTTCGGCACCGAGGAGGACGTGTTCCGCACGGTCGAGGCGGTCCTCGCCGCGGCCTTCGGAGCCGCCGGGATCGAGGCGCCCCGACCGTTTCCCCGGCTGACCTACGCCGAGTCGATGGAGCTTTACGGCACCGACCGACCGGACCTCCGGTACGGGATGCCGCTGTCGGAGCTTTCCAACGCAGCGGAAGGCTCCGCGTTCGCCCCGTTCCAGAAGGCGCTGGCGGGCGGAGGTGCGGTCCGGGGGCTGCGCGTGCCGGGCGGCGCGGGGCTGTCCCGGAAAAAACTGGACGAGTGGACCGAGCTCGCACGCACCCACGGCGCGTCCGGCCTCGTCTGGGCGAAGCGATCCGCGGGGGAAACGTCGTCTCCGGCGAAGAAGGCGATGGGAGACACCGGGCTGGAGAAGGTCCTGGCCGCCGCGGAGATCGGGGAGGGTGATCTCCTCCTGGTAGTGGCGGATCGCCCGGCGGTCGCGGCCGCGTCGCTCGCCGCGCTTCGGATCGCGGCCGCGAAGGAGATCGGCGCGGTGGACTCGTCGAAGCACGCGTTCTGCTGGGTGACGGAGTTCCCGCTCTTCGGACTCGACGAGAAAACGAAGGCATGGTTCCCCATGAACCATCCCTTCACGTCGCCTCGCGATGAGGACCTCGATCTCCTCGAAAGCGACCCGGGCGCCGCGCGGGCCCGCGCGTACGACGTCGTGCTCGATGGAGAGGAGCTCGGGAGCGGATCGATCCGCATCCACCGCGCCGACGTGCAGGAGCGGGTCTTCCGCGCGCTGGGGATCTCGGAAGCCGAAGGCCGCGAGCGTTTCGGGTTCCTCCTCGACGCGTTGCGCTACGGCGCTCCGCCCCACGGCGGGTTCGCGATGGGCCTCGACCGGATCTGCATGATCGCGGCGGGCGCGAGCTCGCTGCGCGACGTGATCGCGTTTCCCAAGACGACGTCCGGTAGCGACCTCATGACAGGGTCGCCGTCCACGGTCGCGCCCGAGCAGCTCGAGGAGCTCGCGATCGCCCCCGTCCGCCCGCCGGAGTCGTGACCGCCGAGCGGATCGCGATCGGCGCCGGAGACACCGAAAGCGTCGTCTGGCTGGGGCAGGGTCTCCTCGAGGAGGCCGGCTCGAGGATGGTTTCGCCCTCCGGTCGGTTCCTGCTCGTCTCCGCGGGAGCCGCGCAAGAGCCAGTCTCTGCGCTTCGCTCCGCTCTCGCCGGACGGTTGCTGCTGGACCTGGAGCTCGAGGACTCCGAGGAGTCGAAGACCCTCGAGTCCGTCCGCGGGATCGCGGACCGCGCCCTGGAGGCGGGAGTGCGGCGCGACGATGCGTTCGTCGCGGCCGGAGGCGGGGTCGTCACGGACGTGGTCGGCTTCGCCGCCGCGATCGTCCTGCGCGGCGTGACCTGGAACGCGGTCCCCACGACCGTGGCCGGCATGGCCGACGCCGCGATCGGCGGCAAGACCGGCGTCGACCACGCGCTCGGCAAGAACCTGCTCGGGGCGTTTCACCCGCCGCGCGTGGTCCTCGTGGATCCCGCGGCCGCCGCAACCCTCCCGGATCGGGACTATCGCAGCGGCCTCGTGGAAGCGGTCAAAGCCGCGTGGATTTGCGACGCGGACCTTTCCGTTCGCGCGGAGCGGCTGCTCGATTCGATTCTCGCCCGCGACGAGACGGCGCTTCTCGAGATGGTTTCGGGCGCCGTCCGGGTCAAGGCGGACGTCGTGTCCGCGGATCCCCGGGAGGGCGACCTTCGCCGGCTCCTGAACTTCGGGCACACACTCGGCCACGCGTTCGAGGCGGCCGGCGGATACCGCGCTCTCCGCCACGGAGAAGCCGTGGCGTGGGGAATCGCCGCGGCCGTTGCGATCTCCCGGGCCCGGGCGGATCTCCCCGCGGCCGACGCGTCCCGCGTCCTGGCGACGCTCGCGCACCTCGGTCCGTTCCCGGAGCCCGACCGCTCGGCCGACGAGCTCCGGCCCCGACTCGCCCGCGACAAGAAGGCGACGTCCCAGGGGATCGCCGGGGTCCTGCTGGAGAGAATCGGCCACGCCCGCGTGGAGGAGTCGATTCCGGAAGACGAGTGGCTCGCCGCGGCCGCGGAGGCAACGATCCCGTGAGCGCGGCTCAGTGCAGGCGGAAGCTCACCGTGACCGTCAGCAACACCCGCACCGAACGGCCGTTCAACGTGGCCGGGCGATAGTTCCACCGCCGCACCGCTTCGGCCGCGGCTTCGTCGAGCAGCCTTCCCCCGGACCGGATCACGCGGACTTCCTCGACCTCTCCCGTCGCCGCGATGACGGCGTCTAAGATGACGACCCCTTCGATCCGCGCCTTGCGTGCGGCCTCGGGATACTGCGGATCGATCCTCGTGAGTAGCTCCGGCGCCCGGACGTCGCCGCCGGGCCGCACGATCTCGTCGTCGGTTCGCGGACCGGGACCGCCGCCGCCACCGGGTCCGACGCCGAAGCCGTCTCCGGGGTCATCGATGGAAGGTCCCTCACCGCCGATGTCGATGACGACGTTGTCCGCTGCGGGACGTTCTTGCTCGGTGGCGTCGCCGGCCGCGACGACCTCCGGGTGGAGACGCAGCGGAGCCGAGCGGGCCGGGCGGACGGGGTCCCCGGACTTTCGCGACCCGGCGGGCGGGAGGGACGCGGTCACCCGGGAAGTCGCCCGAAAGGTCTGCGGAAAGGTCACCGGCACGGGAGGCTCGGGCGGCTCTCCCACGGACCAGAGCGAGGACCCGACGATCGCGCCGAGCGCGAGTCCGTGCAGCGCCAGCGCGACCGGAAACGAGGGCCCACCGGCCGAGCCGGCGCGACCGATGGCCTTCTCGAACATGGCGATTTCCTCCCAATTCGGGAGACCCCGTCCGCGCCGTCCGGGTTCCTGACCGGGGAGTCGAGGCCGACTTCCGTCGAGTCCCTCTATAATGAGCAAACCCTTGAAGATGAATTCGCGTCGCCGCCGGCTCCGCCTTTTCGTCGTGCTCTCGGGAGCCTTCGTTCTCGCGTCGCTCGTCCCCCTGCTCGTTTCGGACGCGGCGCTCATCCGGCGCAATCGCCGGGCTCTCGAGCTGCTCGAAGAAAAATATCTGACCCGGTCCTCGTCCGCCCTGGCGGACCGGATTGCCGCGTACCACGCCTCCGCGCGGGAGGACCTGGCCAACGCCGCCAACTCGGTTCGGCTCTCCCGGCAGCTCACGGGGGAGAACCCCTTCACCTCGCAGAACGGCCCCGAGATTCTTCGCGCCGCGCTCGAAGGGGAGACCCCGCTCCTCGCGCTACGCGGAGTGAATCGGAAGGGCGTCGGCAGCTTCGCGGGCCTCCCATCGCTTCCCTCCGTCGTCCAGTTCGAGTTCCGGCGCGCATTCGAGTCGGCGCGCGACGGCGCGTCGTACTCGGGGGACCCGTTCGAGGCGCCGTCGATCGGTCCGGTGTCCGTGCTCGCGGAGCCCGTGGCCGACGAGGACGGTTTGATCGGAGTCGTCGAAGCACTCGTGTCGTGGGAGTCGATCCGGCGCGAGTTCGCGGACGAGGCCCGCCGGGACGTCCGCGCGACCCTCGTGGACCGTCACGGCCGCGTTCTCTTTCCGATCCCGGCTCTCGGCGGAGAGCGCCGGCACTCGTCCTCGCTCGTCACCGACTTCGAGCGATTCCCGGCGCGGGTGACGCGATCCGAGGCGCAGCCGGGTCAGAGCGTCCTCGCCTCGATTGCCCCCGTTGGACGTCCGGAGTGGGGCGTGCTGCTGGAACGCGATCTCGCGGCGGCGTACGCCTCGGTGGACCAGATGGTCCAGGACACGCTCCTCTACAGCGCGGCCGCGCTCGCCGGCGCGCTCCTGCTGGGTCTTTTCTCCGCCCGGCGCCTCTCCCGGCCGATTACCCAGCTCGCCGAGTCCACGCGCGCGGTCAGCGAGGGACAGTACGGCGTGAGCGTCGAGGTGACAGGGACCGCGGAGCTCGCCGACCTCTCCGAAAACTTCAACCGGATGAGCGAATCCATCCGCGACGCGATCGAGAATCTGAAACGGGCGGCGCGGGAGAACCACGAGCTCTTCATCAACTCGATTCGCGCGCTCGCCGCGGCGATCGACGCGAAGGACCCCTACACCCGCGGCCACTCCGAGCGGGTGGCGCGCTACGCGTCGCAGGTCGCGCGGGAGATGGGGTTGACGCCCGAGGACGTTCGCCGAGTCCGACTCTCCGCCCTTCTCCACGACGTCGGAAAGATCGGAATCGACGATCGCATCCTGCGCAAGCCGACGGCTCTCACCGAGGAAGAGTTCGAGGTCATGAAGAGCCATCCCACGAAGGGCGCGGCGATCATGGAAACGATCCCGCAGCTGCGCGACGTCATTCCGGGAATGAAGCACCACCACGAGCGCTGGGAGGGGGGCGGCTACCCGGACGGCCTGAGTGGCGAGAACATCCCCCTGCAGGCCCGGATCGTGTCCGTCGCCGACACCTTCGACGCCATGACGACCACCCGGCCGTATCAGCGCGCGATGGACATCCGGTTCGTGTTCCAGCGACTGCGGGATCTCGCGGGCAATCGGTTCGATCCCTCGATCGTCGAGGCCCTGATCCACTCCTACGAGAAGGGGGAGCTCGTGCCGATCGCCCGGGACGAGGCGCCCGCGGACGCGGCGACCCCGGCGGTCCCTCTGCGGCGCGTGGAAGCCGGTTGACGCTTACCCTCGGGCGCCGCTCCGCCGGGATCCTGGCGGCGGCACTGTTCGCGACACTCCTGCCAGCCTGCGCGGCCAAGTCCAAGAAGACGGGCTCCGCCGAGGTCATGCTGAACGAGCGCATGGCGGCGATACTTCTGCGGGAGGGCCGGGCCGTGGAGGCCGAGCGGACCTATCGCGAGGTCCTCCCGAACGACACAAAGAACCCGGAGCTCCACGACGGCCTGGGCGTCGCTCTCCTCATGCAGGGTCGCTACAAGGAAGCGTTCTCGTCTTTCGACCGCGCCGTCGGCCTGGACAGTGAAAAACCGCTCTTCCGGCTTCACCGCGGAATGGCCAGCCTCGAGCTCGGCCGGTACGAGGACGCCGAAGGGGACTTCCAGCTCGCGGAGAGATCTCCCCAGGCGGAGGACCGGCTCGACGCCGCGATCAACCGGGGTCGGCTGAAGCAACGCCAGAGAGACTTCGCCGCCGCCGAGGAGGCGTTCTCGGTCGCGCTCTCCCGGGACCCGAAGTCCTCGGTCGCTTTGATCGGCCGGGGCGTCGCGCGGGAATCGCGCGGGTCGATCGAGCCCGCGGCGCAGGACTACCTCGAGGCGATCCGCCTCGAGCCCAAAAACGCAGACGCTCACCTGCGCCTGGGCCTCGCCCTTCTGACGATGAAGAAGACGGCGCTCGGGCGCCGCTACCTCGAACGGACGATCGAGCTCGACCCGACGGGGGAGACCGGGGCCAAGGCGCGGATGCTCCTCGAGGGAAGTGAGCTGTCCGGATCGAACGCGCCGCGGTCCTAGCCCCTCGTCCCGGCGAGCAATAATCTCGACCCGATGACCGAGCGCCCGGGAGGCCTGCTGGCGAAAGTCCGTCGTGGGCTCTTCATGACCCACACGGAAATCCTCGAGAAGCTCGGGGACGCCGTCAAAAAAGGCTTCGGGTTGGACGAGACGGTCCTGGAGTCGCTCGAGGAGGTTCTGCTCGCGGCCGACGTGGGCGCGCCGACCGCCGCCGCGCTCACCGAGGGAGTCCGCCGCCGCGGCGCGTCGTCCTCGCGGAGCGACCTCGCGGCGCTGAAGGCGGCGCTGGTCGAGGAAATCGAGAGCGTCATCGCACAGGCGCCCCGGCCGCAGCCGGCTGCGGAGGTGCCGCTCGAAGTGATTTTTCTCGTGGGCGTCAACGGCTCCGGCAAGACGACGACGACCGCGAAGCTCGCGGCCCGGGAAGTCGCTGCGGGCCGGCACGTCCTTCTGGCGGCGGCCGACACATTCCGGGCCGGCGCCATCGAGCAGCTCGAGATCTGGGCGGGGCGTCTCGGCGTGCCGGTCGTTCGACACCAGGAGGGCGCGGATCCGTCGGCCGTGCTCTTCGACGCGCTCGCGGCGGCGAAGGCCCGCGGCACTCAGAAGCTCTTCGTCGACACGGCGGGGCGCCTGCACACGAAAAAGAACCTCATGGAGGAGCTCGCGAAGCTGCGCCGCATCGCGGCGCGCGCGGTGCCGGGCGCTCCCCACCAGGTCCTGCTCGTTCTCGACGCGACGACCGGGATGAACGGTCTCGCCCAGGCCCGCCGCTTCGTGGAAGCCGCCGGCGCGACGGGAGTCGTTCTCACCAAGCTGGACGGCAGCGCCCGCGGTGGGATCGTTCTCGCGATCTACCGGGAGCTCGCGCTGCCGGTTCTCTTCGTTGGGGTGGGCGAGGCGCAGGACGACCTGGTTCCCTTCGATCCCGCGGACTACGCGCGGGCGCTCTTGGAGGACTCTCCCGAGGACGCGCTGCGCCGCGACGCGGCGCTTTGACTCCGCCCGACGCGGACGCCCTCCTGGCGCGGGCTCTCGATCTCGCCGAGCGGGGCCGATACACCGTCCCGCCCAACCCGATGGTCGGCGCGATCGTGAGCCGGAGCGGCCGGGTCCTCGCGGAGGACTGGCACCGTCGAGCCGGCGGTCCGCACGCCGAGGTGGCCGCCCTGGAACGCGCGGGCGCGCGCGCCCGGGGAGCCGACCTTCATGTCTCGCTCGAGCCCTGCGTTCACGTGGGACGTACGCCGCCCTGCGCGCCGCGGATCATCGAGTCCGGGATTGCGCGGGTCTTCGTCGCGGCGAGGGACCCGAACCCGCTCGTGGCAGGACGCGGGATCCGAGCGCTGCGAAAGGCCGGAGTCGTCGTGGTCGAGGGCAGTCCGGCGCTTCGTCTCGCGGCCGAGCGGCAGAACGAGAAGTTCCGAACGTGGATCACCCGCGGACGCCCGTTCGTTCTCGCCAAGTGGGCGTCGACGCTGGACGGAAAAATCGCGACGGCCTCGGGAGAGAGCCGCTGGATCACGGGTCCGCAAGCGCGACGACGCGCGCTCCTCTTCCGGGAAGAGTACGACGCGGTCCTCGTGGGCGCCCGCACCGTCGAGGCGGACGACCCTCGGTTGACCCGACGGCTCCGGAAAGCCGGGCGCCGGCGCTTTCGTCGCATCGTCCTCGACGGCCGGCTGCGCGCTCCCGCGTCCGCGCGGCTCTTCCGGAAACCGGAAGCCGTGCTCGTGGCGACGGCGCAGTCTCTCGATCACCCTCGGGCCCGGCGACTGGCCGCACGCGGCGTGGAAGTCTGGAGCCTCAAAGGCGCGGGCGGCGTCGACCTGCCCGGCCTGCTCGCGCGGCTGGCGGCGGAGGAAGTCTCCGGCCTCCTCGTCGAAGGGGGCGCGGAGACGCTGTTCGGCTTCTTCCGCGCCGGCGTCGTGGACCGCGTCGCGGTCTTCTTCGCGCCGAGCGTGCTGGGGGGTCGGAACGCTCCGGGTGGGGTCGGCGGCGCCGGATTCGACCTCGGCCGCGCGGTTCGGGTCACGGGCGTCGAGTACGAGCCTTTCGGCGCCGACTGGCTCATCACCGGGAGAGTCGCGCCTCGCCGCTGAGCGCCAGGTCGATACACTTCCGGGCGTGTTCACCGGAATCGTCACCGGGATCGGGCTGGTGGAGGCGGTCGAGCGCCGCCGCGGCAAGGCAACGCGCGTCGTCGTCGTGCCGCCCGCGCGTTACGGCGCGTTCCGGCGCGGCGAGAGCGTCGCCCTCTCCGGCGTTTGCGTCACCGCGACCGAGAGCGGGCGCCGGCTGGTCGCCGATCTCTCCCCCGAGACGCTCGCCGTCACGACGCTCGGCGCCGTCCTACCCGGCGCGACCTTGAACCTGGAACGCGCCCTGGAGTGGCGCGGCCGAATCTCGGGCCACTTCGTTCTCGGCCACGTCGATGGGGTCGCGCAGGTCCTCGGCGTCGACGAGGACGCGGGATCCTGGACGTACCGATTCTCGATCCCCCGCGGGTTTTCCTCTCACGTCGTCCGGAAGGGTTCCGTCGCCCTCGACGGAGTGAGCCTCACGGTCGCGAGGCGGGACTCGCGTGACTTCGACGTCGCCGTCATCCCCGAGACCTACCGGCGGACGACGCTCGGCACGCGGCAGGCGGGGGACCGAGTCAACTTCGAGGTCGATCCGCTGTCGCGATACCGCGCGGCGCGGAGAAGCTCCCGGTGATCGAGTACGAGAACTCGACGACCCCCGCCGTCCGACCCCGGGAGTCGGAGGTCGGCGGACGGCGCGTTGCGCTCCACGCAGTTCCCTACTCGGGAGAGGTCGGGCCGCACTCCTTCCGGTTCGACCCGATCGAGCGCCGATTCCTCGAACGGCGCGAGTCCGGCCGCGTCGCCGTCGGCCCCGCCGATCCGGACGCGTGGACCCGGGCGCTCGCGCGGAGCCCCGGTGGGCCGGTCGTGGTGGGGCCGGGCTCCGCCGTGGAGGGGATCCGGGGGGCGTATGCCGCCGCCGCGGAGGGCGCGGTCCGCGCTGGCCGGCCGGTCTACCTGCTGGACCCCCCCGCGCTCCCGGCTCCCGGTCGAGCGGTCGTGGCGCTCTTCACGTGGTCGCCGGCCACGGAAGCCGGCGACGCGGCGTCCATCGCCGCCGCCCGCGCGGCCGGTCATCCGGCGGGAGGCGTTCTCCCGATCGTCCCGGGATGGACCGATGCGCCCGACTTTCTGGACGCGTATCTCGCCGCCCTGTCCCTCGCGGGCGCGAGCTTCGCGACGCCGGTGGCGGTCTCCGGCGACGGCGATTCGCGCCGAGTTCTCGTCGAGGCGAGGGCTTCCGCCGACCCCGCCTCGGCGGACTCCTTCTTCGAGCGAGTGCACCACTCCGACTGGGCGGCCGGCCAGGCCGCGGCGATCCGCCGCTTCCGGGTCGAGGCGGGCCGCCGGGGCCTCGCGACGCTTCCGCCGCGTCCGCTCGGCCGCGGAGAACCGCCCGGCAATTCGGTCGCCGCGGCGCGGCTCGAGGAGACCGCGCAGGAGTCGGGCCACGACGAGCACCGCGTGTCGCTGCTCTACGCCGCCGCTCGGTGGATCGACGAGTCCGGGCGTGACCTCACCCTCGTCGTCCGCGAGGGAAACTTCCGGAAGGTGTTCCCGTTCGGAGCCCTCGCTCTCGAAGCCGAGGCCGCGTTCCGCGAGGCGGGAACGGCGTGACGGAAGCCGGGGGCCTCTACGTCCACCTGCCGTACTGCCGGTCGCGGTGCGGCTACTGTGCGTTCGTGGTCTCGACCGACGAGTCGAGCCGGGGCGAGTATTTGGAGGCGCTCGCCGGTGAGGCCGCGCTCCTGTCGCCCGAGGCGGCCGGCCGGGAGTTCGACTCGATCTATCTGGGAGGTGGAACGCCTTCCCTCGTCCCGCCCCGTGAGCTCTCGCGCCTTCTCGAGGACCTTCGGCGAAGGTTCGCGGTCGCCGAGGAGTCCGAGGTCACGCTCGAGGCCAACCCCGACGACGTAACCGGGGATCTCGCGGCGGAGTGGATGAGCGCCGGCGTCAATCGGGTCTCGGTCGGGGTCCAGTCATTTTCGGATTCGGAGCTTTCCTCCGTGGGGCGACGCCACGACGCCGACGGCGCCCGCCGCGCGCTCGACCAGCTCGGCCGGGCGGATCTCTCGATCTCGGCGGACCTCATCCTCGGACTTCCCACGCAGACGGCGGAGACCTTCCGCGAGAGCGTCGGGGAGCTCTGCGCGGCGGCCGTCGGGCACGTGTCGATCTATCTGCTCGAATCCGAGAAGTCGCGCTCCATCGAGGAGGATCGGCGAGACCGTCCCGAGCGATACATGTCCGACGAGACGCAGGCGGAGTCGTGGCTGGAGGCGGGGGAGACCCTCGCCGCCCACGGCTATTCGCACTACGAGATTTCGAACTGGGCGCGCACGGGCCGCCAGGCGACCCACAACGTCAAGTACTGGACGCGAACGCCGACCCTCGGCCTTGGAGTGTCGGCCCACGAGCTGTGGGACGGCCGGCGCCGGGCCAACGTTTCGGGGCTTCCCGCATACCTCGCGTCGCTCCGGGAGGCCCGTCGTCCGACCGCCCTCGACGAGCGCGTGACTCCGGAGGCTGCCGCCCGCGAGCAAATTTTTCTGGGCCTGCGCCTTTCCGTGGGCGTGCCGGCAGCGGAGATCGAGGAATGGATCGCCGACGCCGGCGATCCGATCCTGCCGGAGGACTACAGCGACTGGTTCGAGACCGGTGTGCTCGCGAGAGAAAACGGCCGCGTCCGCTTCACGGAGCGCGGCTTCCTTCTCTCGAACGAGGTGCTGTGTCGGTTCGTCTGACCGTCGCGCTTTCCTTGTTCGAGATCTGGCTGCGCCACCGGCGGTCGGCTCGCCAAACGCCGGCTCGACCGAGCGCCTGATCCCTCGCTGCGGTCGCGCTCCCGCGGCGCGAGCCTCCTCCGCTCGGTTACTTCGCGGAGACCTCTCGCGCCGCGATCCGTTCTCGGTTTCCCGTTAGATAAAAAGCGGTGCCAGCACGAGCGTGATCGTCGCGAGAAGCTTGATCAGCACGTGGAGTGACGGCCCCGCCGTATCCTTGAACGGATCGCCGACCGTGTCGCCCACGACCGCGGCCTTGTGCGTCTCGGAGCCCTTGCCCCCGAGGGCGCCGGTCTCGATGTACTTCTTGGCGTTGTCCCAGGCGCCTCCGGCGTTGTTCAGCATGGTCGCGACGACGATGCCCGTGATCGTCCCGACCATGAGAAGGGCCGCAACCGCCTCGGCTCCGACGTGGAACATCTTGAAGACGAGACCCACGGCGATCGGGGTTCCCACGGCGACCAGGCCCGGAGCGATCATCTGTTTCAACGCCCCGCGGGTCACGATGTCCACCGTCCGGCCGTAGTCCGGCTTCTCGGTGCCGAGCATGATCCCGGGGTGATCGCGGAACTGGTCCCGTACGTCCTGGATCACGACGCCGGCGGCCTTGCCAACCGCGCGGATCGCGAGGCCCGAGAAAAAGAAGACGAGCATCGCCCCGATGAGCGCGCCCAGGAACACTTCGGGCTTGGCGATGTTGACCGCCAGGAGCTCCGCGCCGTAGTTCTTGAGCTCGTCCAGGTACGCCGAGAAGAGAAGGAAGGCGGCGAGCGCGGCGGAACCGATCGCGTACCCCTTCGTCAGGGCCTTCGTGGTGTTCCCGACGGAGTCCAGGCGGTCCGTCATCCGCCGGATCTCGTCGGGTTGCCGGGACATCTCGACGATTCCGCCGGCGTTGTCCGTGATCGGGCCGAACGTGTCCATGGCGAGGATGTAGGCGGCCGTTCCGAGCATGCCCATGGTCGCGACCGCGGTCCCGAAGAGACCTCCGCCCGGAATCGCCCAGGCTCCGATCTTGAACGAGGACAGGATCGCGAGCGAGATCGTCAGGACGGGCAGGAGCGTGCACTCGAACCCGATGGAGATCCCCGCGATGATGTTGGTGGCCGGGCCGGTGCGCGAAGCCTCCGCGATCTCGCGGACCGGACGGTAGCGGTACTCCGTGTAGTACTGCGTGATGTAGACGAAGGCGACCGACGTGAGAACGCCGATGATCCCGCAGATGAAGAACTTCCACCACGCTTCGGGGGCGGAGGGGTTGTAGAGAAGCCAACGGGTGGCCACGAAGAATCCGGCGATCGCGAGCGTCGCAGCCACGTAATAACCCCGGTTCAGAGCCTCCATGGGATCCCGGTCCTCGCGCGTGTGGACGAAGAAGATTCCGACGATCGAGGCGAGCAGTCCGAACGCCCGCGCCACGAGGGGAAACAGCATGACTCCGACGACGCCGGCGGCGAAGCCCATCCCGGCGCGCTCCGAGGCGGCGGCCAGGGTCGCGCCGAGGATCATGGCGCCGATGTTCTCGGCGGCCGTGGACTCGAAGAGGTCGGCTCCGCGGCCCGCGCAGTCCCCGACGTTGTCGCCGACGAGGTCCGCGATGACGGCCGGGTTGCGGGGATCGTCCTCGGGGATCCCGGCCTCGACCTTGCCCACGAGGTCGGCTCCGACGTCCGCCGCCTTCGTGTAGATGCCGCCGCCCAGCTGGGCGAATAGCGCGACGAAGGAGGCGCCGAACCCGTACCCCACGATCAGCAGGGGGATCTGAGCCTCCGGCACCTCGGTGTAACGGCTGACGAGCCAGTACAGGCCGCCGACCCCGAAGAGCGACATCGCGACGACGAAGAGGCCCGATACCGCGCCGCCGCGAAGCGCGATCCGCAGCGCGTCGTTCAAAGAGCTGCGGGCGGCCGACGCTGTCCGGATGTTGGAGCGGATCGAGATCCACATCCCGATGTAGCCCGCGATGACCGAGCACGCGGCGCCCAGGAGGAACGAGAGGGTCGTCCAGAAGGCGAGCCGGAGGGCGGTCGGAACCGGATCGAAGTCGTGATGCGACCGCACGAAGCCGTACAGGACGAAGATGAGGACCGCGAGCATGCCCGCGAGCAGAAGGATCGTCCGGTTCTGCCGGCGCAGAAAGGCCTCCGCGCCCTCCTTGATCGCGTCCGAGATCTCCCGCATTGCGGGCGTGCCCGTGTCGCGCTTCAGGACCCAGGAGATCAGGTAGCCCGCGACGAAGAGCGAGCCGATCGAGAAGATGAAGATCAGGGGGAGAGCCAGGTCGTATGACATTCCAACTCCTCTATTCCGTCGGGGTCCCGGAGAACTCGCGAAATCGAACGCGACCTGCCCGTCCGGGCGCGCAAGGATATATCAGAGTTGGCGCGGGGACAGGTCTCTGACCTGCACCCGCCACCGAACTTGCCGCGGGGACAGGTCTTTGACCTGCACCCGCCGCCGAACTTTGCGCGGGGACAGGTCTCTGACCTGCACCGCTACCGAATTTGCCGCGGGGACAGGTCTCTGACCTGCACCGCCACCGAATTTGTCGCGGGGTTGCGGGGGTTACTGGGCGGGAGCTGCAGCCGGCGCGGGAGCCGCAGCCGCGGGCGCCGCCATGACGCCCTCGACGGGCACGGTCTCGAGCACGATGCCGATGTTGGTCGCTCCCGCGGTGCGGACGATGTCCATGACCGTAGCGACGTCTCCGTACGTTGCGCCGTCGTCGCCCGAGAAGAAGACGGTCTTGTCCCGGCGGTTCTTGAGGATCTCGCCCAGGCGAAGAGCCAGCGACTGCTTGTCGAGAGCTTCCTTGTTCAGGTAGATGCGGTTCTGTGCGGTTATGGAGACGATCAGCTGATCGAGGGAGGGCGGCGGCGTGTCGACCGTCGCCTTCGGCGGAACCTTGACGTCGTACCCCACCTGGAGGAGAGGCGTGATCACCATGAAGATGATGAGGAGCACCAGCACGACGTCAACGAGCGGCGTGATGTTGATGTCGCTCTTGTAGGCGCCGGGCGCGCCGCCGACCCCCGCCATTGCCATGAAACGCTCTCCTTGCTGTCTTCGCCCGGCTCAGCTCGCCGATTTGGCCGGGGCTGCGCCAACCGTCTTTTTATCCGTGATGAGCCCGACGTCCTGGAAGCCGGCGTCCTTCGTCATCTGCATGACGGCCTTGACGTCTCCGTACTTCAGCCGCTGGTCCGCCTTGATGACCAGCTCCGTAGTCGGAGCGCGCTGGAACAGCTCGTCGAGCTCCTTCTGGAAGTCTGCCTTGGGGAAAGTTTTCGCATCGATGAAGTATCGCGGCGGAGTCTCCCACCGAACCGTGATGAGCTTCTGCTTCTCGTTCTCCGGCTTCTTTCCGGGGTTGTCGGTGACCGGCAACTGGACATCGATCCCCTTCTGAAGGAGCGGGGTGACGACCATGAAGATGATGAGAAGCACCAGGCACACGTCGACCAGCGGAGTGACGTTGATGTCACTCTGAAGCGTATGCCGTCCGCCACCGCCGCCGCCCATTCCCATGAAAGTTCCTCCTGAGGCCTCGAAAACTCTAGGACGCGCGCATGGAGAGGTTGACGCCCGCTCCGCGCCGCTTGATGAAGTAGTCGATCAGCTCCGAGGCCGAGTTGGACATCTCGACCTGGAAGCGCTCGATCTTGTTCGTGAAGATGTTGAAGAGCCACACGGCCGGGATGGCGACGAAGAGGCCGAGCGCGGTCGTGACGAGCGCCTCGGCGATACCCGTCGAAACCGCCGCGATGCCGCCCGATCCGCTCATCGCCATTCCCCGGAACGCGTTGATGATCCCGATGACCGTTCCGAAGAGACCGATGAAAGGCGCTGTGGTGCCGATCGTGGCCAACCCCGAGAGACCCTTCCGCATGTCTGCGGTGGTCATGAGCGCTTCCCGCTCGATCGCCCGTTCCGCCGCCTCGATGGGGTCGTGGCCGACGATGTTCGCGCTCCCCGTGGCCAGGTCGTGCTGAAACTCGTAGAGGCCCGCGGAAACGACCCGGGCCAGGTGGCTGTGCTTGTACTTCTTGGAGGAGTCGATCGCCTCCTGGAGCTTGTCCTGCTTCAGGTGCAGCGTCACCAGCTTGGCAAAAGCGAGGGACTGCTTCTTCGCCTTGCTGAAGAAGATCCACCGCTCGATCGCCACAGTCAGGGAATAGACCGACATGACGATGAGGATCACGACGACTCCCTTGGCGAGGATCGTCATTTGGTGCCAGAGCTCTACTGGGTCGAAACTCATGGAAACGCTCCTTCTCTAATTCGTTCTTCGTCCAGCGCCCGGCGTCATCCTAGTGCAGGTTGAAGGTTACGGTTACCGTGAGATACACGCGGACCGCGCGCCCGTTCAAAGTCGCCGGTCGATACCTCCACTGTTGGACGGCCCGGGAAGCCGCGGCGTCGAGGAGAGGGTTCACGGACTTCAGGACCTTGACTTCCTCGACGTTCCCGTTCGCCGTGATGATGGCCTCCAGGATCACGACGCCCTCCATCCGGGCCTTCCGGGCAGCCTCGGGGTACTGGGGCTCGACCCGGTTCGTGAGTTGGGGCGCCTTGACGTCCCCTCCGACCCGAAGGGGCTCGTCGGAGAGGCCGGGGCCGGTTCCACCCACGACTCCGCCGATCACACCGCCGGGCACGCCTCCCGGTACGCCCCCCTCGACGCCGCCCTCCACGCCTTCCCCCACGGGAACATCGATCTCCGGCGCCGCCAGGGGCTCCGGGATCTTCTCGGGAATGATGGTGGGCGCGGTCATTTCGCTGGGCTTGACCGGCACCGGCTTGACGACCTCCTGCTTGGCCGCGACGGGCTTGGGCGCCGCAGCCGGAGGGGGAGGTGGCGGGGGCGGGGCCGCGGCGTAGAAGGTGACAGGGATGGGCGGTTCCTCGACGTCCTCCACGAACCAGATGGAGGCCCCGACCACGACCCCGATGACCACAACGTGCAGAAGCAGGGCCAGGGGAAAGGAGATGATCTTCCGCCCCTTTCCCTTCTGAGGGCTCGACTCGATCAGAACGTCTTCGAACATTTGGCTTCTCCCGACCGAATAGACCCCGCTAGGACTTCAGCGGTTCCGGCGTCGGCGTCTTCGCCAGGGCTTTCTTTCGCAATTCCAATGCCTGCTGGAGGTACTTGTTGGCCTGGTCGAGGTACTCCTGCTGCTTCAGGGGGTCGGTCTCGATCTTGGCTTTTTCCCGGTAGAGGAGGTTCACGTACGAAAGAGCCTCGAAGTACTCCGGATTGATCTGCAAGGCCTTTTGCAGGGCGTCCAACCCCTCGTCGACGATGTGCGACCGCTGAACCGGATCGATGTCCGGGAAGTTGTAGGAGCGGTCCCAGGCCTGGACACCGATGAAGTAATAGACCTCGGCCTTCGCCTCCTGCGTGGTTTCGGCGTCGAGACGCCTCTTCAGCCAGGCAACGGCGTTGTCGACATCCCCCTTCTTGAAATACATCTGGGCGAGGGACTGCATCGCTTTCGTGTCCTTGGGGTCTTCCTCGACCATCTTCTGGTAGAAGGCGATCGCGTCGTCGAACCGCTCGGTCGTGAGATAGAGCGAGACCATGAACTCGCGCGCCTTCCGGTCGTTGGGGTACGCCTTGCTGTACTCCGTCAGGTGCTCGATCGCCTTGGCCGCGTACTCGAGATCCTTCGGGTGCTTCGACCCGGGCTGGTAGAGACCCATGTAGGCCAGGCCGATGTTCTTGTGGAGTTTCTTCTCGTTGGGGTCGAGGCGCAGCGCTTCCTGGTAGGCCGCAAGCGCCGTCTGGTACTGCGTGGCCTTGAAGAAGTCGTTGCCCTTCTTGATCTCCTGTTTCGACTTGATCTTGTTGCAGCCGGAGGTCAGCGCGACCGAGAACAGGAGGAGAGCGACGAACGCGGCGCCGCGCGAAAACGAACGTCCCCGGTGCGTCACCATGCTGAACCCGCTCCTTTTACTCTGTCGCTTCACTGGGCGGGGGGTCCGCCCGGAGCCGGAATTCTGTTGAATTCCGAAAACTAAAGCAACCGGCTTTTTTTCGCGGCACGACCGCGCTCGCGCGCGGTTCGCGGATCTCGCCTTGCGGTCTCATCCCAAAGTCGCGGGTCGCCTTGAGATAGTCTCGACCGGAGTCGAGCGCATCCCGAGTCGGGCGGCCGCCGCGGCGCGCCAGAGGCCGGGGGCGGGGAATATTCACAGCCTCGATGTGCTTGGCTCGGCAGGAGGAAACCCCTTGAAAAAGGCCGCTCTATTGCTCTCGCTCGCCGTCGCCTCGGCCCTTTTCGGGCAGAGCTCTCCTCCTCCCGCGACGCCGGCTCCGGGGGCCGGCAAGCCGGCCTCGGAGGCTCCGAAACCCGACTCCCCGCGCGCCATGGCGCCCGTCACGGAGCGGGTGGAGGTTTCCGTCACGAACATCGACGTCATCGTCACCGACTCGAAGGGGAATCGAATCCCCGACCTGACGAAGAACGACTTCGAGGTGTTCCAGGACGGCGTGCCGCAAGTGATCTCCAACTTTTACGCGGTGACCGGAGGGAAGGTCCTCCTGGACGACGGCAAGGTGGTACCGCTCGACTCGCCGGCCGCGGCGGCCGAGATCCCCACCCAGCTCAAGGCCCGCTACATCGTGTACATCGACAACCAGAACATCCAGCCGCAGAACCGCAACCGGATGTTCAAACGCCTGAAGGAATTTCTGTCGACGACCGTGGGACCTCACTCGGAGGCCATGGTCGTAACCTACAACCGTTCGCTGAAGACGAGGCAGCGGTTCACCTCCGAGAAGGGTGACGTCCTTTCGGCGGTCGAACAGACCGAGATGGAGACCGGCGGCGGGACGACTCTCGCGAGCGAGCGCCGGGACGCCCTCGGCCGGATCAACGACGCCAGGAGCGAGCAGGAGGCCCTCCACGCCGCGCGCTCCCACTCGCAGTCGCTCCGCAACGACATCCAGTTCTCGGTGGACGCACTCAAGACCACGATGAACGGCCTCGCCGGCGTGGAGGGCCGCAAGATCTTCATCTACGTCTCGGAGGGTCTTCCGTCGTCGGCGGGCGCCGAGCTCTTCGACGCGATCCGGCAGAAGTATCCGGGCGGATCGAGCAGCCTCGAGTCGCTCGAGTTTGACATGAACACCCGCTACGCGACGATCGCGCAGACCGCGAACGCCAACGGCGTGACGATCTGGGCGCTCGATGCGTCGGGCCTGGCGGGCGACGAGATGGTCTCGGCCGAGAACCGGTACATGGAAAACCGGCCGTCGAGCTTTCTGATGCGACAGAACACCCAGGCGCCTCTGCAGATGCTCGCCGAACAGACCGGTGGACTCGCAGCCGTCAACACGAACGACTGGAGGGACAGCCTGAACGAGCTCTCCAAGGACTTCTCCAACTTCTACTCGATCGGCTACCGAACGACCCGCGCGGCCGCCGACCGGCCCCACTCGGTCGAAGTGCGGGCGAAGCGCAAGGGGCTCCGGGTGAGGGCGCGCAAGGGCCTCCTGGAAAAGTCGACCGAAACGCGGACGGCCGAGGCGGTCGTCGCGAGCCTCTTCTATCCGCGCAGCGACAATCCCCTGAGCGTCAGCCTGTCCGTCGGAGATCCGAAGCCGTACGACCAGGAGAACTACCTTCTTCCGGTCCGGGTCGCGGTCCCGGTCGGGAAGCTCGGGCTCGTTCCGTCGGGAGATCGCTACGAGGGTCAGTTCTTCGTCTACTTCGTGGTTTTAGACGCGCTCGGGAAGCAATCGGACCTCCAGGTTCAGAGGCAGGCGGTGAGCGTGCCGGCCGCCGACTTCACCGGAGCTCAGAAGAAGGACTTCTACTACGACGTCCAGCTGATCGTGGTGCCGGGCGGCCAGAAGCTCGCGATCGCGCTGCGGGACGGGGTCTCGAACCTCACCTCGTATGTGCAGAAGAACGTCTTCGTGTCGGTGCTCCCCAAGGAAACCAAGAAGACGGGCTGAGCTGAGAGCAGGTGTCCGGGTATCCGGGATCCGGTGACAGGAGCCCGCGCGACATAATCGATCTGTGCCGGAATCGTCCCGGACCCTCATTCTCTTTGGCCGCGCGCCGATTCCCGGAAGGGTCAAGACGCGGCTCGCCGGCGTCCTCGCACCGGAGGGAGCCGCCCGCCTCTATCGCGCCTTCCTCGAGGACGCCGCCCGGGTCTACGCCGGTTCCGCCTGGAGCTCGGTCCTCTACGCCGACCCGGATCCCGACGAATCCAGCCTGGCCGCGATCTTTGGCGCTCCCTGGCGGCGCGAGGCGCAGGTCGGCGCCGGCCTCGGCGACCGCCTCGCCGATGCCTTCGAGGGGGAGCGGTCCCGCGGCGGTTCCGCGGTCCTCGCCGTCGGCTCCGATCACCCCGCCCTCCCGCGGCGGTCGCTCGAGGAGCTCTTCCGCGCGGTGGAAGAGGGGGAGGACGTCGCGTTGATTCCGGCGCAGGACGGAGGGTACTGCGCGATCGCGCTCTCCCTCCGGGCGGCCCCCTCGGCCGTCTTCCGGGACGTTCCGTGGTCGTCGGAGAGAACGCTCGAGGTGACAGTCGCCCGCGCGCGCGAGGAGGGACTTCGCGCGGTGCTGCTCACCCCGGCGTACGACGTGGACCGCCCGGAAGATCTGCGGACGCTGGCCCGGGATCTCGCGCGGCGGGACCCGGCCGACGACGACTACCCGCACGCGACGGCGCGAGCGCTCGCGGGTTTCGCGGCCAGCGCGTGATCCCGATCGTCGACGCGGCCCGGATGCGGAGGGCGGATGCGGCGGCCATCCGGTCCGGCGTGCCGTCGGCGACCCTCATGGAGAACGCGGCCCGCGCGGTCTCGGACCTGGTCGTCCGCGCATTTCCGGGCTGGCAGCAGATCGTGGTGGTCTGCGGACCCGGCAACAACGGCGGAGACGGGCTCGCCGCGGCCCGGCTCCTCGGGACCGCGGGTTACTCGGTACGGGTGTTCACTCTCGGCAGCCCGGACGCCTACGGGGGGGACGCGCAGGCCAACGCCCTGCGCGCGCGGGAAGGCGGCATCGCTCTCGAGTCGCTGGCCGCACCCCGAGGCATCGCGTCCCTGGGGCGCGCCCTCGGCGACGCGGACGGAGTCGTGGATGCCCTGTTCGGAACCGGCCTCGCTCGCCCGATCACCGGCCCGGCGGCCCGGGCAGTCGCGGCGATCCAGCGGGCGGGGCGCCCGGTTGTCTCGGCGGACGTCCCCTCGGGGCTCTTCTCGGACACCGGCGCGATCCGGGGCAAGGCGATCCGGGCCGCGGTGACGGTCGCGTTCGGCGCGCCGAAAACCTGTCACGCGCTGCCGCCGGCGCGCGGCGTGTGCGGAAGGGTCGTCGTCGCGGACATCGGCATCCCGTCGAAACTTCTGGCTGGGCCGGGGCACCGGCTCTTTCTCGCCACGGAGGACGCGGTCCGCGCCCTGCTCCCGGCGCGCGACCCCGGCGGCCACAAGCGCGACTTCGGGAGCGTGGCGGTCGTCGCGGGCTCGCGCGGAAAGACCGGCGCCGCCGTCCTCGCCGCCCGCGGCGCGCTGCGCGGCGGAGCCGGCCTCGTCACGGTTTTCTGTCCCGCCTCGCTCGAGAGCGTGGTGGTCGGGGCGCTTCCGGAGGCGATGACCGTCGGCCTTCCGGAGGAGGACGGGTCCCTCGCCGCTGCCGCGGGCGCGGCGCTCACCGCCCGCCTCGTGGACTTCGACGCGGCCGTTCTGGGGCCGGGCCTCGGTACCTCCGCCGGCACCGTCGCCGCGATTCGCGAGGTCGTCTCGAAAACCCGACTGCCGCTCGTTCTCGACGCGGACGGCCTGAACGCGTTTGCGGGGCGGCCGCGAGAGCTCTCCCGGCGACGCGGCCCGACGGTTGCCACACCGCATCCCGGTGAGGCGGGCCGCCTCCTCGGCCGATCCTCCCGGGACGTGCAGTCCGACCGCCTCGCGGCAGCCCGCACCCTGGCGAAGGCCGCGCGGTGCTGCGTCCTCCTCAAGGGGGAGGCGTCTCTGACGGCGACCCCCGACGGACGCGTGGTCGTCAATCCGACCGGAACCCCGCTCCTGGCGACGGCAGGTTCGGGAGACGTACTCTCGGGGGTCATCGCGGCCCTCGTCGCTGGCGGCCTTGAGCCGGAGGACGCGGCAGCGGTCGCCGCCTGGCTCCATGGAGCGGCCGGCGAGAGGCTCGCCCGAACACTCGGAGACGCCGGTCTCCTCGCGCACGAGGTGGCCGACGCAGTCCCCCGGGTCCGGCGGGGGCTCCAGGTCCGGGACAGGGGACAAGGGACATGGGACACGTGATCTCGAAGAGCGAGGCGGAGACGGAGGAGGTCGCCCGGAAGATGGCCAGGGACCTGTCCGCGTCCGACGTCATCTACTTGATCGGTGACCTCGGCGCTGGCAAGACGACGTTCGCGCGGGGTCTCGCCGCCGGCCTGGGTGCGGTCGCCCGGGAGGTTGCCTCGCCCACGTTCGCCATCCTCCACGAGTACGCCTCGCCCGGAGGCGAGGTCGTCCTGCGGCACCTCGATCTCTACCGGCTGGCGGACCGAGCGAGCGATCTCGAGATCCTCGGGTTGCCCGACGCTTTGGCGGGCGCCCCCGTGGCGGTGGAGTGGCCGGGCGAGGCGATCCGCGCGGCGCTCGCGCCGACTGTTTCCGTCACGATCGCCGCGGAATCGGGGGATGCCCGGCGGATTTCGATCCGCCGGGCGTCCCCACGGAGTTCTCCGGGAGTGGGAGGCTCTTAGAAGGCGAAGATCAAGCCGGCGGAAATCTCTCCGTTCGTCAGCCAGTCGCTGTTGTCGCAATCGTCGAAGAAGTCGTCGCAGCCGAACCGATCGTCGTCGTTGTCGCCGAGGGAGGTCGCGTAGCCGCGACCGTCGAAGCGGAAGCCGAAGTGAGGATTGACGAAGGTCTTCACTCCGACGCCGAGGCTGCCGGTGAACCGGGTGTCGCTCCGGGCACCGCTCCCCGGGACGTCGGGGTCGAGCCTCGCGACGCCCGCGCCGATCGTGAAATAGGGGACCGCGCGGCCATGGCCGAAGTTGAAGGTGCCGTAGCCCATGTAGTAGTCGATCGTCAGGTCCCCGAACGACTCGCCGTCCGTGCCGAAGAGATCGTGGTCGTCATCGGAGATGAACGCCGATTCGGTGCGGGAAGCCTGAAACTCCATCTCGAAGTTGTCGGTCAGGTTGAACCCGAGCCGGACGCCATAAGTCGCGTCATCGTCCGCTTCGACCCGGAAGTCGAAGAGGTCGGTGGATCCGCGCGAAAACTCGCCTCCAAAGAGATATCCCGCGTACGGTGAGATTTCGACGGTCCCCTCGCGGACCTGTCCGAGCGCGGCCGTGCTCATTCCGGCGGCGAAGAGTGCGAAAGCAGCGACGAGGAAAACCCGGAACTTCATAAAAAGACCTCCGTCGCCGACAGGGGCAATTCCGGTGCCAGTCGGAGGCAGTTTTCGATGAAGGAGAGTTAAAAAAAGCGGAGCGGGGCGGGCCGCGAAAGAGGCGTCTCCCGGACTTACTTCCGGGCTCTCAGGTGCTTTTCGACGACCTTCTTCCAACGCTCCTCGACTTCGGGGGAGAAGCCGACGGCCATGTCGATCAGGGTCCGGTCAGGGCCGATGATGAAGGTGGAAGGGATGCCCATGGCGGTCATCTGCGCGACGTCTTCGGGAGCTGCCGAGTAGACCGGCAGCGAGATGTTGAACCGCTTCAGGAAAGGCTCCACCCGCTTGCGGTCCGCGTCGACGTTGACGGCGAGCACCACGAAGTTTCGGTCGCTGTAACGGTCGTACATCCGCTGGACGATGGGGAGCTCCATCTTGCAGGGGCCGCACCACGTCGCCCACACGTTGATGAGGACCACGTTTCCCTTGAGCTGGGAGAGACGGACGGTGCCGCCCTCCTCGCCCGCGAACTCCAGGTCGGGAAATACTTCCGTTCCCTGCGCGCGAGCGTTCCCCGCGAGGGCCGTCGCGCAGAGCAAGAGGAGGACAGAGAGGGATCGTCGATGCATCAGCTCTTCCCCTCGAACGGCCCAAAACGCCCGGATTATTCCGAGAGCCGCGGACGTGCGGGACAGGGCAGGCGGGTCCGACCGCATTTCGGGCGCGAGGCCCTGGTCAGACGTCACACAATCCGGATTCTGCCGGGCTCAGCTTGGCTTCTATCTTGCGGGGACTCGGGTAGTGAGAAATCTTGAAATAGGGGAACAAGTAAGACCTTCGTCGGGTTACACTGGGGCAACCCAATCTGTTAAGAAAGCCGCGAGAGCTTTGGGCAGGGAAGGACAAGGAGTCGTAGCGAAGTTCAATTTTTTCCCCTCGAGCGATGTCGGAACGACCACCGGCTGCGACATGGCTCGAGACTTCCCGCTTTCCGGTGATCAAAAGCCCTCTCGACATCTGGAAGGGGTTCTTGATCGGCGGAAATCGGCTAGCCCAGGAGGAGAGCCGATGAGTCGTCGTAACGCTTCGAGGCAAAGCGCAAAAGCCGGTTTTGCCGCAGCCCTTCTGTTGCTGGTCACGGGATACGCGGCAGCCGCGCCGGTCTCACCTCCGACCTCCCTGACGGCAACCGCCCTCTCCTCCAGTCAGATCCGACTGAACTGGGCCGACACGAACAACAACGAAACCGGGTACTTCGTGGAGCGGAGCCTGAGCTCCGGTTCCGGCTTCGCCCAGATCGCCAGCCTCGCCGCGAATGTGGCGACTTTTACGAACACGGGCCTGGCGGCGGGAACCACCTACTACTACCGGGTTCGGAGCAGCGGGACGCAAGGGAAGAACGTGACGTACTCGAGCTACTCGAACGTCGTCAGCGCGCGGACCACGAGCGTCGCTCCGACGCCGACCCCGCCGCCTTCCGGAGTCCCCGCCGCGCCGAGCAACGCGGCGTCCGCCTCGCCGTCCTCCACCCAGATCACGATCTCGTGGACCGACAACTCCTCGAACGAGACGGGCTTCAAGGTCGAGAGAGCAATGGCTTCCGGGGGGCCATGGACCTACATCGGGTCGACTGCTTTGACCGGATACGGGGACAACGGACGCGCCGCGGGCACGACGTACTTCTACCGGGTTCAGGCCTACAACGCCTCGGGCAACTCGGCCTACTCGAACACGACTTCGGCGACGACTCAGGGCGGCACCGGCGTCCCGGCAGCGCCCGGCAGCGCCTCCGCGACCACTGTTTCCTCGAGCCAGATCAACGTGGGCTGGGCGGACACGTCCGGCAACGAGACCGGGTTCAAGATCGAACGGAGCACGGCGGCCGCCCCCTGGGCACAGGTCGCCACGGTCGGCGCCAACGTCACCTCGTACTCGAGCACGGGTCTCGCGGCGTCGACGACCTACTCCTTCCGCGTTCGGGCGTACAACGCCTCCGGCGATTCGGGGTACTCGAACACGGCTTCCGCGGCGACCTCCGCCGGCGGGACCGGCGGCGGAGGCACCCACCTGTGGTCGACTGACTCGGGTGGGCCGACAGCGGGAGTCGATTCGGCGAAGCCTGTGGGCATGGTCGTGGACAGCACGGGCGCTTCGGTGGTCCTGGGGAGCCTGAACGGCAGCGTCAATTTCGGCGGGGGGTCGCTGACCAGCGCCGGGAATGGGGATATCTACCTGGTGAAGTATTCGGCCAGCGGCGGCCATGTCTGGTCGAAGCGTTTTGGGGGAACGGGGGACGACGTTCCCAGGGGGATTGCGATCGACTCGAGCGGGAACGTGGTAATTACCGGATTTTTCGTCGGGAGCGTCGACTTCGGCGGCGGCGCGCTCCCCGGCGTTTCGGGGAACGGTTTCCTGGTCAAATACTCATCGGCGGGCACCCATGTCTGGTCCAAGCGTCTGACCACAGGTTCGACGATCGACGAGGGGACGGCAGTCGGAGTGGACGGCAGCGGCAACGTGATCGTCGCAGCGGGCTTCTACAACACCGTGAGTTTTGGCGGCAGCTCGATGACGTCCGCGGGATCCGAGGACATCGGCTTGATCAAGTACAGTTCCGCCGGCGCCCACCTCTGGTCGAAGCGGATGGGCGGAGCCGGGATGGAGATGGTGCGGAGCGTGGCGGTCGACCAGACGACGGGCGAGTTCGTCACGGCCGGATATTTTGCCGGCTCGGTGAACTTTGGCGGTGTCGCTCTGACGAGTGCCGGACTGAACGACGCCTTCGTTGCGCGCTACAACTCGGCGGGTACACACACCTGGTCCCGGCGGTGGGGATCGACCAACGAGGACAAGGCGTTCGGGGTCGACGTAGACGGACTGGGCAACGTTGTCGCCACCGGGATGTTTACCAATAGCGTCGACTTCGGCGGCGGTCCGCTCACGAACGCCGGCGGCGTCGGAAGCGGCGATATCTTCCTGGTCAGGATTTCCTCGGCCGGCGTCCACCTGTGGTCGAAGGGGTTCGGCTCCTCTCTGGTGGTGAACCAGTTCGGCTACGGTGTTGCCTTCGACGGAGCGGGCAATGTCCTCCTGACCGGCGCCATGGTGGCGCTCACGGCTCCCTACACGGTCGATTTCGGAGGCGGGCCGCTTGCGGGAGACGGCTACTCCAATACCTTCATTGCCAAGTTCGGCTCCAATGGCGCGCACACCTGGTCCAAGAGGTATCTGGCTGGTAATGGCCACGCCGCAGGCATCGGCATCGCGGCCGACGGCAGCGGCAACGCGCTGACCAGCGGCACCTACGACAACTCGATCAACTTCGGGGGCACCACCCTGACCAGTCCCGGCGGGACCGACGGGTTCATCGTCAAACTCGGACCGTAAAAACTCCAGAGACTCTCTCGGCGGGGCCGTCCTGGCCCCGCCGATTTGCTTTCTGCCTTCCTCTCTTTTGCCAAGACCGGCGGTCGTCAGTCGACCACGTTTTTGAGTGACAGCGACTGTCACGGTGCAGCTCCTTGGTCACGTGAGCTCAAGGAGTTAGATGCAGGTGCAGAATTTGCCTACTACTTTAGTAGGACAAGACCGAATGACCAATTTCAGAGCTTCCATGGTGGGAGTGCGTCCCTGGCAGGCGGTTGTCTTTTTGCTGGGGATCGCCGAACCCACCCTTTTGATCGCGCTGCCGCCATCCACGACTGGTTTCTACTCCGTGACCCCCTGCCGCCTCGCCGACACCCGAGGCCCGTCCGGGCCCTGGGGCGCACCCTCCCTCGCCGCCAACTCCAGTCGAACGTTCCAGGTCACGGGTCGGTGCGGGATTCCTTCAACGGCGGAGGCAGCCGTTCTGAACGTAACGGTGGCCGGTGCGACGGCCAACGGCAACCTGCGCATTTATCCCGCGGAATACGCCCTGCCGAGCGCTTCGGCGATCAACTATCGCAGTCTCTCCGCTCGGGCGAACAACGGCAGCTACGCTTTGAACTCGAACGGAAGGCTGTCAATCCACTGTGATCAGCCTTCCGGGACCGCGGACGTCATGCTGGACGTATCCGGCTATTTCGAGACCGTCGCATTGCCACCGCCACCGCCACCGACGCCAACGCCACCTCCCGGCGGCAACGGGGCGCACGCCTGGTCGACCCACTTTGGTGGCCCGACTTCGGGTGTCGATTCGGCGAAACCGGTGGGGATCGTCGTGGATAGCACGGGCGCCTCGGTGGTTCTCGGGACGCTGAACGGCAGCGTGAACTTCGGCGGGGGTTCGTTGACGAGTGCCGGAGGCACGGATGTGTACGTCGCGAAGTATGCGGCGAGCGGCGGTTACCTATGGTCGCAGCGTTTTGGGGGATCCCAGAACGACTTTCCCAAGGGCATCGCAGTCGACTCTGGCGGAAGCATCGTGATCACCGGATATTTCACGGGCTCGGCGAACTTCGGGGGCGGAGCGCTCCCGGGCTCCACGTCCGCAACGGGCTTTCTCGCCAAGTATGCGTCAACCGGTTCGCACATCTGGTCCAAGAGACTTACAACCGGTGCTAGCCTGGACGTCGGCACGGCGGTCGGAGTGGACGGCGCCGGCAGCGTGCTCGTGGCTGCGGGCTTCTACAACACGGCGAATTTTGGCGGGGGTTCTCTCACCTCGGCGGGGTCCCAGGATATTGCCCTGCTCAAGTACAACGCCTCCGGCGCTTTACTCTGGTCGAAGCGCATTGGCGGCGTGACCGATGATGTGATCCTCAGTCTCGCGGCGGACACGACGACCGGCGAGTTCGTCACGACCGGTTATTTCGCCGACGCGGTGGACTTTGGCGGCGGGAGGCTGACCAGCGCCGGCGGCAACGACGCATTCGTGGCCCGGTACAGCTCGTCCGGTGCACACGTCTGGTCGAAGCGATGGGGAAGTGCACTCGAAGACAAGGCTTACGCAGTCGCGCTGGACAATCTGGGCAACTCTGCAGTGACGGGGATGTTCACCAACAATGTCGACTTCGGCGGCGGTCCAGTCTCGAACGCCGGCGGTAATGGGAGCGCTGACATCTTCCTGGTCAAGATTTCCTCGACCGGCGTTCACGCCTGGTCGAAGGGGTTCGGCTCGACGCTGGTGGCGAACCAGTTCGGATATGGTGTGGCGTTCGACGACGCCGGCAGTGTGCTCCTGACCGGGGCGATCGTGGCCCTCTCGTCTCCTTACACGATCGATTTCGGAGGCGGAGGGTTCACCGGCGACGGCTACGCCAATACCTTCATCGCCAAGTTCGGATCGAACGGATCGCACGTCTGGTCCAAGAGGTACCTCGCCGGAGGTGGCCACGCCAACGGTCTGGCCATCGCCACCGACGGCGGCAACAACGTTCTCGCCGCCGGCTACTACGACAACTCGATCAATCTCGGGGGAGCCGCGATGGGCAGCCCGGGGGGATCCGACACCTACCTCGTCAAGCTCGGACCGTAGGTCCTCTCGATTGGAAGGGTTGTTCTTGGCCGGCCCCGTGTCCGGACAAGGGCAACTTCTCTTCTGTCAGAGTTTCCGTCGAGCCGGCGGGATCCTGGACGAACCAGTCGAGTCTGCGCGCCATCGACCAAGGTCGTGGGAGCGTTTAGTCGAATTTCGACCTTGGTCTCTCCAAATTGCGGTATAATTCGCGCAGTCTTCAAACCAATCGATCGAATCTGCTTCTCAATCGGCGAGGACGCGGGAGGAACGCGTGAGGGGTCAAGGCTGGGTTCGTCTCCTCTTACTGATCCCCGTCCTCCACCTCGTCAGCGACGTCGTTCGGGGAGCGGGGCCAGTCCCGGACCCCCCTGCGAATCTGGCGGCAAATGCGGTTTCCGCCTCCCAGATCAATCTCAGTTGGACGGAGACCAACACCAGCGAAACCGGATATCTGGTCGAGCGTAGCCTCTCGCAACTGACTGGCTTCGTTGAGATAGCTGATCTCCCGAGGGACTCGGTCTCGTATCAGGACCTGGGTCGAGCGGAAGGCACGCGCTACTACTATCGCGTTCGGGCATACAAGCAGGACTCGTTTTCCCCCTACTCGAACACTGCCGACGCAACGACCCCGCAGACCGTTCCGGCCGCTCCCTCGGGGCTTGCCGCGAGTGCGTTTTCCTCGAGCCGAGTCGACCTCAGCTGGACGGACGGCTCTTTCAACGAAGGAGGATTCAGAATCGAGCGGAGCTCGACCTCCCTCGGACCGTGGACGTCGCGGGGCACCGTCGCCCCGAACGTTCGGGTCTTCTCGGACACCGGCGCGGCAGAGAACACGACGTACTTCTATCGAGTCGTCGCCTTCAATACGGCAGGGAGTTCCTTTTCGAACGTGGCGTCCGCCACCACTCCTCTGTCGATTCCGATCCCGCCGTCGGGCCTCGCGGCCTCCGCGGTCTCCCAGACCCAGATCAACCTCTCCTGGTCAGACAACTCGTTCAACGAGGCGGGCTTCAAAATCGAGCGCGGCCCCAGCGCCTCGGGTCCGTGGCTCCAGATCGGAACCACCGGGCCGGGCGCCGTTTCGTTCTCCGACAGCGGGTTGAGCTCCGCGACCACGTACTACTACCGCCTGCGCTCCTACAACTCGGCTGGGGATTCCCTGTTTTCGAACGTGGCGTCCGCCACGACCCTGGCTCCGCCCACGGCGACTCCAACACGTACGTCGACGCCGACTCCAACGCGGACCGCCACGCCGGGGTCGTCGCCGACCGCCACCCGGACGCCGACCTGGACACGGACCCCCACACCGACACCCACACGGACCTTTACCTCCGGTCCGCCGCCGACTCTGACTCCAACCTCCCCCTCCTCCTCCGTGCCCGCGGATCCCAGCAATTTGTCCGCACTGGCGGTCTCTTCCAGCCAGATCAATCTGTCGTGGACGGACAACTCCTCGAATGAGTCCGGTTTCCGAATCGAACGCGGCTTTGACATGAACGGGCCATTCGGCGAGATCGCGGTGACGGGCGGGAACGTCGTCACGTACTCGAATGGCGGTCTCCAACTCGGCACCAAGTACGTCTATCGCGTCCGCGCTTTCAACGCGTTCGGAACCTCGGGATATTCAAATCGGGACAGCGCTACGACATTGAAGGGAGCCGTGCCGACATCGACTCCCACGTCTTCTTTGCCGACCGCGGTCCCCACCGCAACTCGCACGCCCACGCCTTCTGCGACGCCCACGCGAACCCCGACGGCCTCGGCTGCGACGCCGACGCCCACGCGAACCCCGACGCGGACACCGACGGCTCCCCCTGTAACTCTTACGCCGACGCGAACACCGACGGCTCCGCCTGCGTCCCCGACGCCCACGCGGACGCCGACGCGGACACCGACGGCTCCACCGGCGACGCCCAGGAGACGCGGACACCGACGCGGACACCGACGGCTCCACCGGCGACCCCCACTCGCACCCCGACCGTGACTCCGACGCCGACGCGCACCTCTACGCCCACGGTGACACCGACTCCGGCGACTCCTGCCCCGCCGAGCAATCTCGGTGCATCGGGGATGTCTTCGAGCTCCATCACCATCGCCTGGACCGACAATTCGAGCAACGAGACGGCTTTCAAGGTCGAGCGCGCGTCTGCCTCCGCGGGTCCGTGGACCCAGATTGGCCTGACCACTGCCACCGGCTGGGGAGACAGCGGACTCCCGCCTTCGACCACCTTCTACTACCGAGTGCGCGCCTCCAACACGGCGGGTGACTCGGGGTACTCGAACACCGCCTCAGCGAGCACGATGGCCGGGCCGGGCGGACCGGGCGTTCACCTGTGGTCGACAGACTTCGGTGGCCCGGCGACCGGTGTCGATTCAGCGAAGCCGGTGGGCATCGTCGCGGACAGCACGGGTGCTTCGGTGATCCTGGGGAGCCTGAACGGCAGCGTCAATTTCGGCGGGGGATCGCTGACCAGCGCCGGGGGCGGGGATATTTACCTGGTGAAGTATTCGGCGACCGGCGGTTACCTCTGGTCGAAGCGTTTTGGCGGAAGTCAGGACGACGTTCCCAAGGGGATTGCGATCGACTCGAGCGGTGAAATCGTGATCACCGGGTTCTTCGTCGGGAGCGTCGACTTCGGCGGCGGCGCGCTCCCCGGCACCACCTCGGGGAGCGGTTTCCTGGCCAAGTATTCCACTGCCGGTCAACTCCGCTGGTCCAAGCGGCTGACCACCGGCTCGGTCATCGACGAGGGGACGGCAGTTGGAGTGGACGCCGTCGGCAACCTGATCGTGGCCGCCGGCTTCTACAACACCGTGAGTTTTGGCGGCGCTTCGCTGACCTCTGTGGGATCCGAGGACATCGCCCTCATCAAATACGACTCCGCCGGCGGGCACGTCTGGTCCAAGCGCATGGGCGGAGCTGGCATAGACGCGGTTCGGAGCCTGGCGGTGGACCAGACGACGGGCGAGATCGTCACGGTCGGATTCTTTGCCGGCTCGGTGGACCTGGGCGGTGGGTCTCTCACGAGTGCCGGAGCCAACGACGCCTTCGTGGCTCGGTACAACTCTTCCGGCACACACACCTGGTCGAAGCGGTGGGGATCGACCGCCGAGGACAAGGCGTTCGGGTTGGCGGTCGACCGGCTCGGAGACGTCGTGGTCACCGGGATGTTCACCGACAGCGTTGACTTCGGCGGCGGTCCGATCAGCGTTGGCGGCGGCGGAGGCGGTGACATCTTCTTGGTCAAGATTTCCTCGACCGGCGTCTACCGGTGGTCGAAGGGGTTCGGCTCCCTTCTGGCGTCCAACCAGTCGGCGTACGATGTTGCCGTCGACGGTGCGGACAACATCCTCCTGACCGGCTCCATCGTGGCGCTCACGGCCCCCTATACGGTCGACCTCGGAGGCGGGGCGATCACGGGTGACGGCTACGCCAATACTTTCATCGCCAAGTACCGAGCCGATGGCTCGCACACGTGGTCCAAGCGCTACCTGGGCGGCAACGGCCACGCCGCGGGCATCGGTATCGCGGCTGACGGCAACAACAACGTGCTGACCTCCGGCTTTTTCGACAACTCGGTCAACTTGGGTGGCACGACACTGACCAGCCCGGGGGGATCCGACACCTTCCTGGTCAAGCTCGGACCCTAGGACTCTCGGGGTCGCACCGCTTCCGCTCGAACGGCCTGTTCTCCGCCCAAGCCGGGGAACAACAGTTCCAACGCTGACCGCTAAATCCCTGCCCGGCGGGGGAGCCTGGCTCCCCCGGGGCTGACTCCCCAGTCCCACTGAGGTGGATGCGCCCCCGGGTCGCCTCCGCCTCCCATCCTGACCCAGAAACAAGTCTTGTCAGTCCGCCTGAAGCGCACCGCGCTTTTCTGACAGACGGACCTGGTTGTAGAACGATCCGCCGTTTAGAATCAAGAGATTAGCGTGAGTTGGGACGAGGTTCGCGCCTTGCATCCTACGACCTTAGTCGAGCTCATATTGATTAAATATTACAAGACGCTGTCGGGGGATACCGACGGCCGAGGTCGGGGAAGACTGCGCGTTCCTCGGCTTTTCGTGGTCCTATCCCTGCTCTTCACCGCCTTCTCGGCGGTCGTGACGGCAGCCCCGAAAAAGGAGGGCTACTACACGGTCACCCCGTGCCGAGTCGTGGACACGCGCAATCCGAATGGCCCCTGGGGCGGGCCCGCGATGAACGCGAACTCGGACCGGGCGTTCCTGATCCAGGGCCAGTGCGGAGTGCCGGGGGATGCCACGTCGGTCGTCCTGAACACCACGGTGACCCAGCCCAGTGCGCCGGGCCACCTCCGGATATACCCGAACGGCGTCGGGACGCAGCTGAGCTCCTCGATCAACTACGGCAATAACCAGACCCGCTCGAACAACGGAACCTACGCTCTCGGCGCGGACGGCAAGCTCGGCGTGCGGTGCGACCAGACCACCGGGACCGTGCACATCATCCTGGACGTGAGCGGTTACTACGCGGCGATCCCGGACGGCTCAACGCCCACGCCAACGGAAACCCCAACGCCGACCCCGACACCGACACCGACGCCGCTTCCTCCGACCTCAACGCCGACGCCGACGCCGACGCCGACGCAAACTCCCACGCCCGGGCCACCGGTTCCCTCTTCGACACCGACGCCGGTGGTTCCCACTCCGACGCCGACCTCGACGCCCACAGCCACCTCAACCCCGATACCGCCGACGGCGACCCGGACGGCAACGCCGACTCCGACTCCGACGCCGGTACCCCCGACCGCGACCCCGACAGCCACCCCGACAGCCGGAAGTCCGCCGGCGGCACCGGGCAACCTGGCTGCAACGGCGGTCTCCTCGAGCCAGATCGCTCTGGCCTGGTCGGACAACTCAGACGACGAACAGGGTTTCGAGGTCGAGCGCTCTCTCGCCGTCAACGGCCCCTGGGGTCTTGTTGCGACGCCGGGAGAGAACGCGACCTCCCACCTGGACGGAGACCTTTCGCCCGCTACCAAGTACTTCTACCGTGTGCGCGCCACCAACGGTGCGGGCCCCTCCGGGTACTCATCCCGCGACAATGCGACCACGTTCGACGTAACCCCTACGCCGACCGCAACGTCTTCACCGACACCTGTCTCTCCTTCTCCGACTCCGACGTCGACGCCCACGCCGGTTCCCCCGACCGCCACGCCGACGCGGACGCCGACCTCGAGTCCGACCTCGGTAGTTCCGACGTTCACGCCGACGGCCATTCCGTCGACGGCAACGCCGACTCCGACTCCGACGCCGGTTCCCCCGACGGCCACGCCGACAGCGACGCCGACGGCCATTGCGCCGACAGCGACGCCGACGGCCATTCCGCCGACGGCCACGCCGACCAGAACACCGACCTCGACGCCGACGTTTACCCCGATCCCACCGACGGCCACTGCGACAGCGACGCCAACGGCCATTCCGCCGACGGCCACCCCGACAGCAACGCCGACGCCCATTCCGCCGACGGCCACCCCGACCCGAACGCCAACCTCGACGCCGACGTTTACGCCGATTCCACCGACAGCCACTCCGACAGCGACGCCAACGGCCATTGCGCCGACGGCCACCCCGACAGCGACGCCGACGCCCATTCCGCCCACGGCCACCCCGACCCGAACGCCAACCTCGACGCCGACGTTTACGCCGATCCCACCGACGGCCACTCCGACAGCAACGCCGACGGCCATTCCGCCGACGGCCACACCGACCCGAACGCCAACCTCGACGCCGACGTTTACGCCCATTCCACCGACAGCCACTCCGACAGCGACGCCGACGGCCATTCCGCCGACCGCCACGCCGACGCGGACGCCAACCTCGACGCCGACGTTTACGCCGATCCCACCGACGGCCACTCCGACAGCAACGCCGACGGCCACGCCCACGCGGACGCCGACCTCGACCCCGACGTTTACGCCGATCCCACCGACGGCCACTGCGACAGCGACGCCGACGGCCATTCCGCCGACCCCCACGCCGACGCGGACACCAACGGCGACGCCGACGTTCACGCCGATTCCGCCGACGGCCACGCCGACGCGGACACCGACTTCGACACCGACGTTCACGCCGATCCCGCCGACGGCCACGCCGACGCGGACTCCGACGGCGACGCCGACGTTCACGCCGATCCCGCCGACGGCCACCCCGACGCGGACTCCGACGGCGACGCCGACGTTCACGCCGATCCCGCCGACGGCCACCCCGACGCGGACTCCGACGGCGACGCCGACGTTCACGCCGATTCCGCCGACGGCCACCCCGACGCGGACTCCGACGGCGACGCCGACGTTCACGCCGATCCCGCCGACGGCGACGCCGACGCGGACACCGACTTCGACACCGACGTTCACGCCGATCCCGCCCACGGCCACCCCGACGCGGACTCCGACGGCGACGCCGACGTTCACGCCGGTTCCGCCCACGGCCACGCCGACGCGGACACCGACTTCGACACCGACGTTCACGCCGATCCCGCCGACGGCGACGCCGACGCGGACACCGACGGCGACGCCGACGTTCACGCCGATTCCGCCGACGGCGACGCCGACGCGGACACCGACGGCCACGCCGACGTTCACGCCGATTCCGCCCACGGCCACCCCGACACGGACACCAACGGCGACGCCGACGCGGACTCCGACGGCTACACCGACGTTTACGCCGGTTCCGCCGACCGCCACCCCGACACGGACACCAACGGCGACGCCGACGCGGACTCCGACGGCTACACCGACGTTTACGCCGGTTCCGCCGACCGCCACACCGACGCGGACACCGACGGCCACGCCGACGCGGACTCCAACGGCGACACCGACGTTTACGCCGATTCCGCCGACGGCCACACCGACGCGGACACCGACGGCCACGCCGACGCGGACACCGACGGCCACGCCGACGCGGACACCGACGGCCACGCCGACGTCTACGCCGATTCCGCCGACGGCCACACCGACGCGGACACCGACGGCCACGCCGACGCGGACTCCAACGGCGACACCGACGTTCACGCCGGTTCCGCCGACGGCAACACCGACGCGGACTCCCACGGCGACACCGACGCGGACTCCAACGGCGACACCGACGTTCACGCCGGTATCTCCGACGGCCACGCCAACGTCCACTCCGACACCGACTCCGACGCCGACCCCGGGATCCGGGGGTGGTGCGCATGCCTGGTCGACTCACTTTGGTGGGCCGGCGGCGGGAGTCGATACGGCGAAGCCGGTGGGCATGGTCGTGGACAGCACGGGCGCTTCGGTGGTTCTGGGGAGCCTGAACGGCAGCGTGAATTTCGGCGGAGGATCGCTGACGAGCGCCGGGAATGGAGATATCTACCTGGTGAAGTATTCGGCGACCGGCGGTTACCTCTGGTCCCAGCGTTTTGGCGGGACGGGGGACGACGTTCCCAGGGGGATCGCGATCGACGCGAGCGGCGAGATCGTGATCACCGGATTCTTCGTCGGTGCGGTCGACTTCGGCGGCGGCACTCTCCCCGGCGGCTCCGCGGGAAACGGTTTCCTCGCGAAGTACTCAACCGCCGGCCAGCACCGCTGGTCCAAGCGGTTGACCACCGGCCTGGCCATTGACGAGGGGACGGCAGTTGGAGTGGACGCCGCCGGCAACGTGATCGTGGCCGCGGGCTTCTACAACACCGTGAATTTTGGCGGTGGTCCGCTGACATCAGCGGGATCCGAGGACATCGCATTGATCAAATACAGTTCCGCCGGCGGTCACCTCTGGTCCCAGCGCATGGGCGGAGCCGGGATGGAGACGGTTCGGAGCCTGGCGGTAGACCAGACGACCGGCGAGTTCGTCATGGCCGGTTATTTTGTCGGCTCGGTGAACTTTGGCGGTGGGGCGCTGACGAGTGTCGGACTCAACGACGCCTTCGTGGCTCGTTACAACTCCTCGGGGACACACACGTGGTCGCGACGGTGGGGATCGACCGACGAGGACAAGGCGTTCGGGTTGGCACTCGACCAACTGGGAGACGTCGTGGTCACCGGGATGTTTACCAATAGCGTCGACTTCGGCGGAGGTCCGCTCGCGAACGCCGGCGGCGTCGGAAGCGGCGACATCTTCCTGGTCAGGATTTCCTCGACCGGCGTCCACCAGTGGTCGAAGGGGTTCGGCTCCTCTCTGGTGGTGAACCAGTTCGGCTATGCAGTTGGCTTCGACAGCGCGAGCAATGTCCTCCTGACCGGCGTCATGGTGGCGCTCACGGCTCCCTACACTGTCGATTTCGGAGGCGGTCCGCTCGCGGGCGACGGCTACTCCAATACCTTCCTCGCCAAGTTTGGCTCCAACGGCGCGCACACCTGGTCCAAGCGGTATCTGGGCGGCAATGGCCACGCCGCAGGCCTGAGCATCGCGGCCGACGGCAACAACAACCTGCTGACCACCGGCTACTACGACAACTCGATCAACTTCGGTGGCACCACCCTGACCAGCCCCGGGGGATCCGACACCGATCTCGTCAAGCTCGGACCGTAATCGCCGGTCGGCGAGCCGCTGCCGATTCATGGGATCGGCGGGGAGGTGCAGAATCAGCGGGCGGAACGCGGCGTGGATCTGGAACCGTGGCTACGTCCGTGGCAGCAAGCGCCAGAGCGGCGCAGGCCGGGGCACCCCGACCGGCAGCAGGACCAGGGTGCTCCACCGGTACTGCGTTACGACAACCGATCAACTCTGCGGTACCACCTTAGCTGGGCGCACAATCTGACCGGCTCCGGCCGTTGCGGCACCGCCCTCGCCGAGCTCGGTATCGGAATCGCCGACGGGGCAGCGGGGCGGTCACCGGGTCGGAGCCGAAGCGGTCCTGTTCGGACTCGTCATCGCCGCCCACGTTGGCACTGACTGCCAGCGTGGGCGGCCGATGTTCCAGCGCGGCGTCCGCCCGCCGCCTTCGATGCGTTCCGGTGGGGTGGTCAACGGCAGCCCGGAGCTACCTGTTGGCCGCCTTCTTCTCGACCGCTGCCTTCTCGTTGTAGACAGAATCCAGCGCGTCTTTGAAAGCGGCGTAGTTCTGCGCTCCCCGGATGACCTTGACCACCTTGATCGTCTTGGAATCGCCTGACTGGGTCAGTCCGATGACCGACGTCGGCGTCCCGGTGATGCCGTACTTGCTGGCCTCGGCGATGTCCTTGCGGATCGCGGCGGCATACTTGCCGCTCTCCAGGCACGACTGGAACTTCTTCGGCTCCACTCCGACCGCCTGCGCGTGGGCGGTCAACATCGTCGGGTCGAGGGAAGTCTGGTTGGCGAAAAGCTTGTCGTGCATCTCCCAGTACTTGTTCTGCTCGCCGGCGCAGTGCGTCGCTTCCGCGGCTTTGAACGCGTTCTTGTGGATCGACTCCAGGGGGAGGTCCCGGAAAACGTACTTCAATTTGCCGGTCTTGATGTAGTCCTTGTCGAGCTGGGGGTACGTGTCCCGAACGTGTCGCCCGCAGAAGGGGCACTGGAACTCGGAGAACTCGACGAGCGTCAGCTTGGCGTTCTTGTCACCCTTGAAAGGTTCGCCGTCCACCGAGATGATCGCGTTCAGGGCCTGCTCGACCGGCGGGGCGCCGGCCGCGGGTCGCGCCGCGATCAGCTTCTTGATCTCCTGGAGGTCTTTCTGGATCGCGTCCTGTCCGGCCTTCAACGCCTGGATGTCCTTTTTCAGCTCGTCGTTCGACTGGGAGAAACCCGTATGAGCTGCCAGGAACCCGACTGTCACCAGAACGCAAAGAGCCGCGGTGCTTTTTCTGTTCATGTCTTCCTCGAAGTTTCTTTCTTCCGACGCCCCGGAGGGCCGCCGAATGCCTCTAAAAATTGTCCCACATTAGAGAGTCACCAACTGCATTTCGCGGAAATCTATTCCGCAAAATGCCTCTCGCCGCGGTCCCGGAGGCCAGATTCGCCCAAAAAAAAGGGCGCCCGCAGGCGCCCCTCGAAAAATCGGGCGCCCCTACGGGCGCCCTCAATTCAGTTTAGAAAATCGTCTCGGGGTCCTTGCGTGCGTCGTTGCACTTTCTCGGGCTGGAAGCAGGACCCGTGTTCTGGAAGCCGATGCAGCCCAGGGAGCGGTCGTGGCAGCCGCTGTCTCCGGAGCAAATGTCGGTCGCAGCGTCATAAGAGGCGCCGCCGTTGTTGAAGCAGTCGATCGCTCCGATGCAGTCGCCGATTTCGCTCTGGGTCGAGCTGGAATCCGCACACACCGCGTTGCACTCGGCGAAGAGGTCCTCGATGGAAGTGCCACCGCAGACGTTGGTGGCATTCTGGCCAGCGCCTTCGCAGGAAGTGCTGTTGCTCACGATGCAGTTCAGGGCCGCCGCCGTCAGCTGGCGAGCCAGCTGCAGGTTGCTGTTACCCTTCGGGCTGACACAGATCGCCTGGATCGCCGACTGATCGCCGAGGTCGACGGTCGTGACGGGCTCACCGCAGATCAACAGGTTGCCGCCGTACAGGTTGAGAACGGTTCCCGTGACGTTCGGGCCGCCCTTCTCGACTCCGCCGTGCGTTCCCCAGAATCCGGGGGTACGGCAGATCTCATCGTTGTCGCAGCTCGGGTCATTGGTCGGGTCCGGCGTGAAGACGCACTGGCCGGTGGCCGGGTCGCACGCGTCATCGGTGCAGATGTCGTTGTCGTCGCAGGTGACCGGAGTTGGGGTCGTGCATCCGGTGGCCGGGTCGCAGGTCTCGGTCGTGCACGCGTCGTTGTCGTCGCACGAGATCGGGGTCGCAACGCAGCCGGTGGCCGGGTCGCACGTGTCGGTCGTGCAGGCGTCGTTGTCGTCGCACGTGATCGGGGTCGCAACGCAGCCGGTGGCCGGGTCGCACGTGTCCGTCGTGCAGGCGTCGTTGTCGTCGCACGTGATCGGGGTCGCAACGCAGCCGGTGGCCGGGTCGCATGTGTCCGTCGTGCAGGCGTCGTTGTCGTCGCACGTGATCGGGGTGAACACGCAGGCGGCCTGCACGGTCGTTGCCGTGGGGTCACACGTGTCCGTGGTGCAGGCGCTGTTGTCGTCGCACACGAGGGGCGCGACCGGCGTCGCGTTGGTCGTGGCCGAAGAAACGGGCAGGTTGAAGAACGGGCTGGGGGAAGCAGCCGCATCCGTTCCCGTGGCCCGGACTTCGTCGACGTAGCTGATGTTGTTCGCGGTGCAGTTGATCGGAGCCGTCTCCGGGATACAGGCGCCGCAGGACGCGGTCAACGAGCCGGCAACGCCGAGCGAGTTCACGGCGGTTCCGGTCGGCCCGGTGGTGTCGCACTCAGTCGCGTCAAACGGCTGGAAGCACGTCAGGGCCGTCGTCGGCCCACCCGGGAACGGGACCTGGTTCGTCAGCGCGAGATTGATGACGCCATGGTCCACGTCGCGGTTGGCGATCGTCACGGAGCAGTTGAAGCTGGCGCCGGAGAGGACCGTCGTGGGACAGGTCTTCGCCATGTTGAAACCGGTGGTGTGCTGCGCCATCGCAGTGGCGGTGCCGAGAACGAAAATCGCTGCTACGAGCAGCAGGGTTGTCCGACAACATCGAATGGTTTTACTCATGATCTCCTTCGTCTCCATGTTTCGATCGCCTTCGACTCTCGACATCCGAATCACTTTGTTTTTGATAAGCAACCCTCCCTTCCTAGACGGTGCTCCCAACGACCCGATTTCGATTCAGTTTTCACTCTTGTTTTTGCTTGCTGCCAACTTCGTTCGGACGCCACCTTCCGGCGCCGAGTGGTGGTGATTAGGCCATTCCGAAACAACTGAATCAATTGGACCTTGGTCGTAGTATTTGACCTTGGTCGTAGTGCCCTCCCACTCTCGGTCATTCGTCACAATGCCGAGCCCAGGCGAGGCGGGATTCTCGTGGCTTTGCGACCCGTGAATTTGTGACTAATAAACAATTTTTGAAGGGCACCCGTGCTCCGATTTTTTGAACTCGCGGAACGGCGGAGCTGCTGGTGGGTGCGCTCGAGGAGGCCGCGTTCCGGTCGGACCCGATGCAAGGCCCGTACCGGGTCGCGCGGGTCTCCCTTGGAGCGCTCTGATACAAGGTCGGCATGACCGCTCGACCGATTCTCGCCCGGGTCCGCCGGGGCCTCTCCGCCGAGTCGATCCACCGGGGGGATGTGGCCGTGGTGGATGAGTCCGGCCGGCTCGCCGGGTCCTGCGGCGACCCGGCCCTGCCCACGTTCCTGCGGTCCGCGGCCAAGCCCTTTCAGGCCCTGCCTTTGCTCGAGGCCGGGGGGGCGAAGGCATTCCGGCTGACGCCCCGGGACGTCGCCCTCATCTGCGCCTCGCACGGCGGTGAGCCGCGGCACGTGCAGGGCGCCCGAAGGCTCCTGGCCCGGGGAGGCTTTTCCCCCGGGGACCTGGTTTGCGGCCCCCATCTGCCGGTGCACGAGCCTTCGGCCCGCGCCCTCCTCGCCCGGGGCGAGCGTCCGACCCGTCTCCACAACAACTGCTCGGGTAAGCACGCCGGGCTCCTGCTCGCCTGCCGGCTCCTGGGGCTTTCGCCGACGGGCTACTGGCGGGGAGACCACCCTCTCCAGCGAGCCATCCGGCGGAGGATCTCGGAGCTCACGTCGTTTCCGGCGTCGGAGATGGGGGAGGCCGTCGACGGTTGCGGTCTCGTCGTGTACCGCGTTCCGCTCGAGGCGATCGCTCTCGGCTACGCGCGCCTGATGTCCCGCGCCGTGCCCGGAGAAAGCGCCGCGCAGGCGAAGGCGCGCGAGCGGATCGTGGCCGCGATGTGGGCGGCGCCCGACATGGTGGCGGGCACCGGCTTTTTCACGACCGAGTTTCTCCGGGCGGGCGTCGACCGGTGGATCGGGAAGGAAGGCGCGGAGGGCGTCTACGCCGTCGGAGTCCGGGCGAGAGGCGCGGCCGGAATCGCTTCGGGCGTCGCACTGAAGATCGAGGACGGCTCGGCCCGCGCTCGTCCGGCGGTCACGCTCGCCATCCTCCGGGAGATGGGCTGGATGTCCGCCTCCGCCAACAGGAAGCTCGCAGCGTTCGCGGCGCCGCCGGTGAAGAACGCCGCGGGCATGACCGTCGGCTCGATCGAACCGGAACTTCCTATAATCCGCGGCGATGACCCGCGATGAGCCGGGCGCGCTTTCCCGGCTCGGGACCTCGACCTTGCTCGGCGCGTTGCTGTTGACGGGGACGTCCTGTGCCACGGGCCGGCGAGTCGTCGAGGCGCTGACGTCCAACTGTCACGAGGTCGAGGCCGGCGTCGCCAACGAAATGATGCGCGACAACCCCGGAATCCTGCTGCTCGACGTCCGGGAGCCTTCGGAGTACGCGGCGGATCAGCCGCACATCCGCAAGGCGAGGGAGATTCCGTTGTCCGAGCTTCCCCGCCGCTACCGGGAGATCAACGCCTGGAAGAAAGAGTCGATTCTGATCTTCAGCCGCGATGGCACCGACGCCGCCTCGGCGTGCGAGTTCCTCTCCCGGCAGGGATTCCCCTACGTCTCGCACGTGACGGGGGAATCTCGGCCTGGAGAGGCGGCGGCTACGGCCGTTCGCGCGGCCGCCCTCAGGAGCCGTGACCGTGGCGTTCCGCGAACCTCTCGGCGTTTCTGCAGGCCCTGGAGGCGGACGGCGATCTCGTCCGCGTCCGGCGCGAGGTCTCGCCACGGCTGGAGATCGCGGAGATCGCGGATCGTTCCGTGAAGGCCGGACGGGCCGGCGCTCCTCTTCGAGAACGTGTCCGGCTCGACGATGCCCGTCGCGATCAACCTCTTCGCGTCGCGGCGTCGGATGCTCCGCGCGCTCGGCATCGGCTGCTGGGCAGGAGTGGGATGAGCGGCTCGATTCTTGCTCGACCCGAAGCCGCCGGAGGGGATGCATCGAGAAGTTGAAGTCGATCCCGAAGCTGACGGAGCTCGCGCAGCGTCTTCCCGAAGAACGGTGCGCGCGCGGTTCCTGCCAGGAGGTCGTCGAGACCGGCGAGGCCGTGGACCTGGGTCGCTGCCGGTCCTACGTGCTGGCCCGGCGGACGCCGGACCGGTTCATCACGCTGCCGCTCGTGATCACTCGGACCCGGTGACGCGGAAGGTGAACGTCGGCGTGTACCGGATGCAGGTGTTCGACCGGAACACGACCGGGATGCACTGGCAGAAGCACAAGGACGGAGCGGGTCAGGCGCGCGGATACGAACGCGAGGGTCGAAGGATGGAGGTCGCGGTCGCGATCGGCGCGGACCCGGCGACCGTCTTCTCGGGGATCGCTCCGCTCCCGCCGGGGATCTCGGAGTTCCTCTTCGCGGGCTTTCTCCGCGGAGAGGCCGTGCCCCTCGTCTCCGGCGAAGACCGTGGACATCCGGTGCCGGCCGAAGCGGAGATCGTCCTGGAGGGATACGTGGAGCCCGGCGGAGCGCCGGCGGGAGGGGCCCTTCGGCGACCACACCGGCTTCTACTCGCTGGACGACGATTTCCCCGTTTTTCACGTCACCGCGGTCACGCGCCGCCGCGCACCCGTTTACCTGACGACGATCGTGGGACGACCTCCGATGGAGGACGGGTTCCTGGGGGAGGCCGTGGAGCGGCTCTTCCTCCCGCTCGTTCGCAGCATGATTCCGGAGATCGTCGACATGCACCTCCCGTCGAGGGGATCTTCCACAACCTCATGCTCGTTTCGATCGACAAGCGCTACCCGGGCCACGCCCGCAAGACGATGCACGCGATCTGGGGGACGGGCCAGATGATGTTCACGAAGACGATCGTGGTCGTGGATCGCCGACGTGGATCTGCGCGATCTCCCGGGGAGGTCGCTCTGGCGCGCGCTGACCGCGATCGATCCGGAGCGGGACATCGAGATCGTGCACGGTCCCGTGGACGAGCTCGACTTCGCCTCGCGCCTCCCGTGCTACGGCAGCAAGATGGGAATCGACGCGACGCGGAAGTGGAAGGAGGAGGGGTTCGCCCGGCGCTGGCCGGACGAGATCGTGATGAGCGAGGACGTGCGGCGCCGGATCGACGAAATCTGGCCCGACCTGGGCATCCGGCTGCGGGGTTAGTTCCGCCGGCGGGAAGCCCGGCTGGTAGAATTGGCGTTCCCGTGGTGTGGTCATGAAGGTCCTCGTCGTCGATCCCGACCCCGACTCCCGCGATGCCCTTCGCCGGGCTCTGTCCGCGGCCGGGGGCCAGGTCCGCGGGTTCGCGTCGGCGGCCGAAGCGAGGCGGCACCTTTCCGACTACGCGCCCGACGTCGTCGTGGCGGCCCTCGACCTGCCGGAGCGGGAGGGGGAGGCGTTTCTCGCGGAGGTGTCGGCCGGGGAGCCGCGTCGGGCCGTGTGGGCGCTCGCCCCGGAGGGGAGGCTCGACGACGCAATCGCGGCAATCGGAAACGGCGCCGACGACTTCCTCTGGCGCCCCGTCTCCGCCGCGCGAGCCTGTCAGCTGCTCGAAACGCTGCGGCGGGTGCGCGCCGACCGCGACCTGGCCGAAGAGACGCGGCTCAAGGTCGCGCTCCTCGAAGCCGCGGCGGCTCTCCCCGGTCGCTCACCGCGGTGGGTGCAGGCGATGGCCGCGATCGAACGGCTCGCCGGAGAAAAGGCGGTTCTCGTCACCGGGGAAGAGGGGACCGAGAAAGAGGCGGCGGCGCGGTTTCTTCACCGTCTGTCGCCGAGAGGCGCCGGACCGTTCGTCAAGGCCGCGGACGGCGAGGGCTTTCACATCGCGCTAGCGAGGGCGGGCACGGGAACGGTCTTCGTGACCGGAGTCGACCGCATCGCGGCCACCGTCCAGGAGCAGGTGATCGGAGCGCTGGGCGACCCCGCGGCCCCCGGCCTGGTGCTCTCGGCGGACCGCGATCCCGCCGACGCGGTCCGGCGCGGCGACCTCGCGGCCGACATCGTGGGCAGCCTCGAAGGCTGCGTCGTTCACCTTCCTCCGCTTCGCGAGAGAGGCGAGGACGTCACGCGGCTCGCTCGGCACTTCCTCGAGGAGCTGAGCGGCACGCTCGCCTTCGACGCCGAAGCTATCGACGTCCTGACCGCGCACGACTGGCCGGGCAACGTCACGGAGCTCTCCGAAGCCGTCCGCCGGGCGGCCCGACTCTCCGAGGGTCCCACCATCGGGGCGACGGTGGTCCGATCCGTGATCGGCCGGCCCCTCGCGGCCCGGGGTTCCCGCCGGCGCAAGGTTCCGGTGGTCCGGATCGCGGTGGGTGACTCGCTCGCCGACGTCGAGCGACGGCTGATCCAGAAGACCCTCGAGTTCGCCCGGGGAAACAAGCGCAAGACCGCCGAGCTGCTCAAGCTGTCATTGAAGACGATCTACAACAAGATCAAGGAATACGGGCTCGAGCACTAGACGTGCCCCGCGACCGGCCGCCCCGCATCTGGGAAACCCTGAAGCGAGCCCTCGGAGGCGTCGGAGCCGAACCCCGGCCCGAGCCGCCTCCCGCGCCGACCCCGGTCCCGCCCCCTCCTGAGCTCCCCACGGTTTCTCCGGAGCGGGAGTCCCTCGCCTCCGCGCCGCCGTTCCTCGCCGACTCCGACGGACCCGAGTCTCCACGGTCGCCCTCCGCCGTCGAGCCGCCCTGGGCCGCCGCGCCCCTCGACCCGCCCGCGCCCGCCGAACCAGCGTCAGCGACCGACGGCCCCCGGCTGGCCCGAGGACTCGCTTCGTTCTCGCGGAGCAACGCCGATCGCGAGAAAAAATTCGCGCACCTCCTTCACGACGACGCCCCCGGCGGCAAAAAGAAGCCGCCGGCGTGAGGACCTCCCAGGAAATCACCCAGGAGATCCGGCAGATCCGGGAGCGCGCGAAATCGCTATCGGGTTTCTGGCTCTCGGAGTTCGCCGCCGCGATGGCGACGCTCGAGTGGGCCGTGGGCAAGAGGGACAGATCCCCGTCGGAGGACATCGGTTCCTCCGGGAGTGAGCACGGGAAAATTGCGCAGCGGCTGCTCGAGGCGGTGGGGAAGGAGCGCACGCCGATGAAGGAACAGAAGAAGCCCTCGAAACCGAAGAAGCCCTCGAAGCCGAAAAAGCAGTAGCGTTTCCGCCTAAAGCCGTTCCGCAGTCAAGCGGCGGAACCGTTCAGAAAAAGGCCGCGCCTCCGAACCTCTCCCGATGGCGCCGAGGACCTGCGCGTAGGTGCGATTACCCCTGGCGCGAGCGATCTGCCACTGCCAGGACGTCGGCGTTTCGAGCAGCATCTGCTCGGTCCGTTTACGCTCTTCCGGAAAGGCCGACAAAGAACGCTCGATCACCTCGACGTTCCCCTCTCGGCGCACGGCGATGATCGAGGTTTCGTCGAAATAGACGACGGCCCAGCGGCGGTCTCGGGCGAGAAAACGGACGAGTGCCTGATGGTTGGGCCACCAGTGGAAGAGGCAGACCGTCTGGATCTTCCGACGATCCACTTCGGCCTGCCACTCCTGCGGGCGCTGGATCTGCCGAATATAGGGGCGAAGAAAGTCCACGTCGTACACCTCCGTGCGCCCGTCGATGTAGACCCCACCGGGGATCGGTACCGCCCAGGAAAGATAGCCTCCCGTCGTGAAGTCGTTGAAGAGGGGCGCGGGGAGGCGGTGCTCCTTCATGAAAGTCGCGGCGCGGATCGGAAAGTACATCGGGATCATGCCGAGACCGAACTCGTGAAGCTGGTCGTTTTTGCGGTAGAAGCCGTTCGACGCCACGAACCAGCAGGCCGCCACGAGCGCCGGGACGAGAACCACGGCGAGCGCGCGGCGCGCCGTCCGGGCTATCGCAGGAGCCGCGCTGCGGACCCGCGCGACCACGACTGCCAGACCACTGGCGATAGCGGGTCCCCCGACCATCGCGAACAGCGCCATATTCCTTCGGGCCAGGGTCGAGAGATACCCGACCCCGATGAGAATGGCCAGGTCGCCGAGATCGACGCCCGCGACCGAATCCGCGGGTTGCCCGGCGCTCTGGGATCGCTCCGGTGAGGAAGCGCGGCCGCCGCGGGCCAGGTGTGCACGCTTCTGTCTCCGCCGGTCAGCCCGGCGGGAGGCTCTCGATCGGGGGTCGCCGGTCTTCGACCGCCGGAACGCCGTCAAGAGAAGCGCCGCAATCGCCACGACGACGGCGAGATAAAAGAAGATCCGGTAGGCCCGAATGGAGGACGTGACGAAGTAGCCTTCGAAGGGACGCTTGAACTCTCCGATCGTCCGAAAGAAGGGATATTCGCCGCTGATCCGCGACATGAGGACGAACGGGAACAGGGCGCCCTTCAGTCCGAACGGATTGGCGATCGTGGCCGCGAGCGCCGCCGCGCCCGTCGCCAGGACCTGCGAGCGCACCTTCGGCTCGACGTGACGACGCCACCCCGGTGGAAGAACCGGAGCGTCCGACAGGAGGACCCCGGCCATCTGACACGCGATCATGACTTCTCCCACCACGAACAGGGAGTGGCAGTTGGCAAACAGGCACATGATCGCCGGCAGAAACCAGAGTCTCTTCCGGCCCGCGACACGGCCGGTTGCATAGAGCCAGAGAATTACCTGGAGAAGGAGGTAGGAAATCATCTCGGGCCGGATCGCGAAACGCTCCTGGGCAATGACGACCGCCCAGGCCCCGAGCAGAGAAGCCAGCACGGGGTCGAGATGACGGCGGAGGTTTACGAGGAGTAACGCGGTCGCCGCGGAGTAGGCCAGAGCGGCGGTGACCACGAGAAGCGACGGGCCGCCGAGCTGGTACAGCCCGTAGATCAGGACATCGAAGAGCCACTGGACGTTGGTCCATGGGTGATCCGGCACGGTCCACGACAGAGGGTCGTTGGAGGGGATCCCACCATGAGTCACGATCCATCGACCGCCCGCCAGGTGCCACCACGTATCCGTGTTGTCGAGCCGGCGAAGAGCGAGAACGGCGGCGAGTGCGACAACCAGTGCCGGCAGCGCCCGCTCCAGGAGCAGGATCGGATCCCGCGCCATCGGTGGCTGCGCGGGGCTGGTTTCCGGTGGACCTTCGCTCACTATTTCGATGTCGAGAGACTATTACGCTCCAGCAATACGAGCCCGAAGCGTCCATCACGCAGAGGGGGAGCGCCGGTCTGCCAGACGGGGTGATAGCTCTCCTGCACCCGCCCCAGGAAGGCCCGTGCATAGTCTCGACCGAAGAATCGGGCTCCCTCGTGCTGGTTGTCGCGATGCACGATGGCGACGAAGTCCGGCGGTGAGGCCTCGAAGGCTTGCTGAATCCGGGCCTCACCCCACAGCATCATGACCACGGGACTGAACTGGACGTAGGAGATTGAGCTCTCCCGGCGGGAGAGGTAGTTCAGCATCACCCCTTCGGGCAGGAGGACGAGCGTCTGGTTCGGCCCGACGCGCTGCCGGATCTGGCCGAGCAGCTCTGCAAGAGGCGGGACTCGATCGTCCCCGTAGAAGGCATCGCCGCCGTCGCCGAGCAGGTTCGTCTGGTGCGCGAGCACGCGCTGCATGTGCCCCAGGTGTGCGCCGAGCCCGGCGACGAGAACACCCGCCGCAAAGGCGCGGAGAGCGCGGCCCTCGCCGCCGGCTCGGGTGATCAGCGTCGGCGCCCACGAAAGCAGCGCGGCGATGAGCACGAGGGTCGCCGGCATCGCAAGCGCGAACCCGTAGTGGTAGATCCGGGCGTTCAGCACCATCTTCGCGAGAAGGGCGAGTGCGAAAAGGGCGAGCGCGGTGCTGAGCGCCAGCCGCGAGGCTCTGTCGGCGTCCCCGCGTCCTCGGAACCATGCGACGAGCAGTCCCGCGGTCGTGAGCAGAAGGAGGAGGGGCATCGGTCGCGCCGCCTGGAGCCACCCTTTGACCGGAACGAGGCGTGCGGCTGCCGCGAGGCTCACGATCCCGACCGTGACGATGAGCGCGGCGCGGCGTCGGACGCCTCGAAGGGCAAATGCCGCCGCGACGCCGGGGACGAGAAACACGCCGTACCACCACGTCGCCAGCGCGAACTTTCGAAGATTTCCCGCCACGTCGTCGATCCCGAGTCCCTCGCGATACATCGGCAGCGCTGCGAACTCGGGGCGCGAGAGGGTGCGCCAGTACCCGAGAGGCCCTCGCAGCACTTCTGGGGCGGGCATCTTCGCGACGAAGAAGAGGAACGTCGCGAGAAGCGGAAGCAGCAAGCCGGCCGCGAACGCCCCGAGGAGGCGGAAGAGCCGCGTCCCCGTCGGCCGCTCCGACCACAGAGTCAGCGCCAGCCCCACGACGATGGCGACTGCTGCGGCGAGGAGCGGCTCCGTTTTCGTCAACGCGACCAGACCGAGCGCAGTTCCAGTCGCGGCGAGCCATCCCGGGCGTCTGGTCCGATGGTAGCGGTCGAGGCACCAGAGCGCAGCGATGCCGAGCATCACCCCGTGCGGAAGCTCGTACGAGTACGGGCAGAGCCAGTTGTAGTTCCCGATCCGTACGAAGCGCGCGCAGGCGAAGAGAGTGACGAATGTAATCCCCGCGAGTGTGGCCGCGAGACGATCGGCGAGCCGGACCAGGAGGGAGTAGAGCATTGCGATGCAGCCGGCCGCCAGGGCGGCGTTGGTGAGGGCGAGCGCCAGGATGCTCGGGCCGAAGATCCGCAGGAAGAGCGCGTTCACGTAGACCGACAGGGGCCCGTTGAAATGCGCCACGTCGACATACAGCGTCTTTCCCTTCGCCACCTGCCACGCCAGGTATGCCTCCCGGCCGTAGTCGACGAGAGGGTCCGGCCAGGTGCGCCAGGTCCACGCGAGCATCACCAACCCCGTGGTGAGAATGGCGGCCGGGCCGGCGAACCGTGTGAAGGGCCGCAGGACTTCCGACCACGGAGGCGGGGCAGCGACGGTCCGTGCCGCCGCGCGGCGCGTGCGACCCCTCTTTCGCTTGGCGCCTCCCATTCGCGGCTAGAGCGCGGCGGTGGTTGAACCGGCGCGGCGGTAAATGCGCCAGGAGATGCCGGCGAAGGGATTCGACGGGAATTCGATTTCGAAGCGGTACGGGTGGCCGCGCCCGTCCGTTACGACGGACGGCGCTCCGCCCGGTGGCGGGGGGAGACAGGCGATGTACCAGTCCGAACCGGTGCCGGGTCGGTCGCGCCGCTTGACATAGCGCACGCGGGGGGCGACGCGGGGCCCGTAGTACTCGACCAGGATCCCATTGCGGGTGTCCTGATCGCCTATGACCCGGACGCCGTCCCCCGACGTACGGCTCTCCATGTACCGCAGCGCCTCCCGGAAAGAGCCCCGCCCATTGCGCAGGAGTGGCACGGTGCGGACCGCATTGGCCACGAGAAAGGCCGCGAGAGTAGCAGCGACGACGGCCTTCGCCAGGCCGCCACGGCTCGCGAGCCTCGCGAGCAGCCTCCCGGCCAGAAGCAGCCAGAGCGTCATGCTCACGATCAAGTGCCGCCCGACGTAGAGCTCCGCCCGGTGTCCATAGGCGACTAAGGCGGGGGACACGATCATTCCGAACAGGTAGAAGATCCAAAGGTCGCTTCCCCTGGCGTGGAGCCAGAAGAGGCCGATTCCGGTGACGGTGACCGCGAAAATGAGGACGAGGGGAGCGGGATAGGCGAGTGGGAGACCCGTCGTCCCTTCGATTGCGTTGACAACCGCCGCGAGCAGTCCCTGGCGCGGGCCCCCGGCGCTCCCCATGACGCGAAGGAATTTCAGGTAGTAGAAGCCGAAAAATCCGACCGGCACGGCGTACCACCAGACCAGGGTGACTGCCGCGTCGCGCCACCCCCCGCGGCGGAACGACCGGACGGCGGACCAGGCGATGAGGGCGACAAGAAAGTGCACGGCGAGCGCGAGCGAGACCATCGCGAGGATGAGCGAGACCCAGGCGAGGGGAGCGCGGCGACTCAGCGGTCGCAGACCGTCGCGGAGGGCGATGCCCACTGCAAGAAGTCCAAAGACGAGCGCCAGGGAGTACCCGCGGGCTTCCGAAGCGTAGTGAACGAGCAGGTAGGAGCCTCCGAGCAGAATCGCGGTCACGAGCGCGCGGGTTTTCCCCGGCGCGTCTTCGCGGTCTTCCCGGCCTTCGCCGAGCCAGGCCACCCACGCGCCCAGCCCCACCGCGGCGCTCCCCGCCAACCAGTCTGGTATCCGGTAGAGCCAGTCGCTCCCGAACGGTCTGAGCGCATACATGAAAAGGGAGTTCAGGATGTGATTGTTCTCGTGGCGGAGCGTGACCACTCCCACCAGTGAATGGACGTCCCCGAGGAGTTTCAGTGTCCAGATTTCGTCGAGCCAGAGGTCGTTCCACGTCGCCGCGAGCCGCACGAGGGCGGCAAGAGCGAGGACGGCGAGGAGAGTCCATCCGAAGAACCGGGGCTCGCTGACTTCCAGCGAAGGGGATTGCACGGCGTGGGTCGCCGCGACCGTCGGCCGCTTACGCTTGACGTGCCGCCGTCTCTCGGCGCGGCCTCTCTTCACCGCCGGGCAATCGCTCTGTCGAAACGGCGGCCCTCGTGCCGCGGGATTGCAGAAGGCCGGAGTTCCATCGAGAAGAGGAAATCAGATCCCTAGTGCGCAGCGGCGAACAGCGCGGACGCGAGTTGCTCGCCGTTCGGCCCGGACTGCCGGGTCGCTTCATACGCGACGCGGCCGGCGGGTACGCCCCGGAGTGCGAGCTCCCGGGCGCGCGCGATCTCCAATTTGGCGACGCGCTCGAGGCCCCTGTAGCTGCCCCAACCCTTCTCGAGTCTGCCGTTGACGACCAGTCCCGGCGTGCCGATGAGACCAATCGAAACCGCGAGCGCGGACTCGTACTTGACCTGCTCCGTCACGGCCTCGTCGTCCATGTCGGACTGAAAGCGGGCGACGTCCAGACCGATCGCCTGGGCGATCGCGACGAGATCCTGTTCCGAGTTCCGTGCGGGGCTCGCGAAGAGACGGTCGTGAAACTCCCAGAACTTGCTCTGCCGGAAGGCCGCCAAAGAGGCCGCCGCAAGGCGCGCGGCCCGGCCGTGGGTGGCGAGCGCATTTTGCTTCAGGACGATCCGCACGTCGTCGGGATAGGCCCTCGCGAGATGCTTGAGAGGCTCGACGACCCGCGGGCAGACGCCACACTGGAAGTCGGTGAACAGGAAGATCCGGACTGGCGCGTTTTCGGGCCCGAACCCCGGCGACGCACCGGGGGTCCCGACGAGTCCGGCGACCCGTGCCGGGGCCGGGTCAACGTTATGGGCGAGTGGTGGCGTGCTGCCGGCTTTTCTCTCGAGAGCGATCAACTCCTGTCCCGTGAGAGAGGCCGCGGGAACCGGGGTCGGCCCGGGAGGCGCCTCCGGTACCGCGGCCGCGGCCTCGGGGGCAGCGGCGGGGGCGGTATTGCGGCTCGCACATCCCGTGGCAATGGCGAAACCGGCGAGGACGACGAGGATCGGGAGCCTCCAGGGCTCGATCGGATTTGGCAGTGCGTTCCCGTCGGCCCGGCTCTTCACGCGCATAGGTTATCCCGAGAGGGATCTGCAGCCTCGCTTTCGCCAACTCGATCTGGTGCCGGAGGTGGGAGTCGAACCCACACACCCGTAAAGGGCGGGGGATTTTGAGTCCCCTGCGTCTGCCATTCCGCCACTCCGGCCGACGCCGATGATAGCGGCAACCTCCGCAGACTGAAGGGATCGCGCGACCGCGACGCGCCGACTTCGGCGCCTTGGTGACGCAGAAACTTGAAATTTTCGAGGTTTTTCGCTACAATCTGCAGCTCCGGCGTTCTTTTACCTTTTTGTTTTGAGGAGGTTCCTGTGGGATTTCGAGTCGGAGAGAAGGTCGTCTACCCGAATCACGGGGTCTCCGTGGTGGAAAAAATCGGAGAGGGCTTCGTCACGAACTCGCCCCCGGTGTCTCCCCGCAGCTTTTACCATCTTCGGCTGCTCGCCAACAACTCCAAGGTCATGGTTCCGATCGGCAACACGGACCTGATCGGGCTTCGGCGGCTCACGCAGCGCAAGGACGTGTCGGGTCTCATGAAGACGCTCTCGGACGGCCGTTTCTCGGCCACCGGCGACTGGAAGGGGCGTTACAAGCAGAACCTCGACAAGATGAAGAGCGGGAGGCTCCACGACATCGCCGACGTGCTGAAGACGCTCAACTTCATCATGACGCGCAAAACTCTCTCCTTCCGGGAGAAGAAGATGTACGAGCGGGCGAAGTACCTGATCGTTTCGGAGATCGCGGTCATCAACAACATGGATGAGCAGGAGGTCGAGAGGCTCGTGGATCGGGCGCTGGCCAAGTCGGCCCAGAGTCGCGCCGCCAGTCACTGACCCGTTTTCTCTGCCGTCTCAGAAAAAGGAGGCTTCGGCCTCCTTTTCTTTTTGTCGCGAGGGCCCGGGTCGGCGGCAGGTCGAGAATAGAATTCCCCGGATGAGGCGGCTGTCCCTGGGTCTTCTTTTCGCGGTCACGGCTGCCATTGGGACACTCCGGGCGGACGCGGTTTCCGACGTGCTCCGGGCCGACCTCGCCCGCGAGCGCCGACGGCTCGCCTCGGACGTTTCTTCGCTCGCCGACGTGACCCGTCGGCTCGAGACCGCCGTCACCGACCTGTCGGCCGCGAGCCGCGCGGCCTCCGACTTCGCCGGACGGGCCGACGCCTCGCCGGAGGAGATTCTCCGGCGCGAGGATGCGGTCGCCGCGGCGGAGGGGGAGGTGCGAACGCTGCTCGACCGCCGGCGCGTCGCCCTGGACCGCGTCCTCGAGCGCCGCCGCAACGTCGCTCTTCTCGACGCGGAGCTGAAGGGGAAGGTTCGGCCCTCGAGCTCGCCGGACCTGCTCTCCGGTCGCTGGAACGTGACGATGGATCCGGGAGAGCAGCGCGGCCTATTCCGTCTCGCGCTCGACGGCACGATCGTCTCCGGCGACTACACGCTCGACGGCGGCTTCTCCGGCTCGCTGCGGGGGACTCTCGTCGGCGACCGTCTCCGGCTCGAGCGGGTGGATTCGCAGCTCGGCTTCGTCGGGATCTTCTACGCTCGCCTGCCGAGGGACGGGAGCTCGCTCGCCGGGACGTGGGAGTCCACCACGTTCGGCGCCGGGGCCGCCGGCACGGGACGCTGGCGTGCCGTTCCCATCCGGGAAGACGCGGAAGAGACACCGTGACCGCCGGACGGCGGCTTCCGGTCCTGCCGGTTCTCGTCGGCGGGCTGCTCGGGTTCATCGGCGGATACTTCGCGGGGGGCGGCGGACGGGCCGGCGCGCCGGGCGGCGCGGACGCGTCGACAGCCGCCGCCGCGAATCCCGGCGCCCCCGTGGCGGAGATCCAGCGCGCCGTCGAGCGCGACCCCGAAAACCCGCGGCTCCTGACCGCGCTCGGAAACGCCTGGTACGACGCGGACGACTGGAATCGGGCGATCGACGCCTACGAGAAGGCGCGCCGCAAGGCTCCGGAGGACCCGAACCTGCTCTCGGACCTGGGAGCGGCGTACCGCAACAAGGGTGAGTTCCGGCGAGCAGTGCCGCTCTTCGAGCGCGCGCAGAAGAACGACCGCAACCACTGGCAGTCGCTCTTGAACCTGGTCCTGATCCACGCCTACGACCTGCACGACTCCGCCGGAGCCCAGAAGTGGCTGGACGAGCTGAAGCGCCGCTACCCCGAGATCCCGGACCTCGATCGGATCCAGGAGCGCATTTCCGCGTTGCGGGCCTCGTGATCCGTTTCGCCGCTCTCGTCGCGCTCGCATTCCTGCTCCTCGCCGTGGTCCGCGTCTTGCGGCCGTTGCTCGTGAAGTGGCGGTCGAAGTCGGCCGCGCGGTCGGTCGAGGCCGAGCTGGTTCGGGACCCGGTGTGCGGGACCTGGATCGACCGAAGGGTCGCGCTCTCCGGCGCGCGGCGCGGAGAAACGGTGCCCGTGTGCTCGGAGAGGTGCCGGCGGCTCCTCGAGTCGGCGTCCGCATGAGCGGCCTCCTCTTCGATCGGGAAGACCGGCCGGGAGGCCGTTCCGAGGCTTCGCCCGACGCCCCTCTCGCGGACCGGATGCGGCCGCGCTCGCTCGACGAGGTCGAGGGCCCGCCGGAGGTCGTCGGACCGAACGGCTTCCTTTCGCGGGCCATCGCCGAAGACCGCGTGCCTTCGCTCGTGTTCTGGGGACCGCCGGGCGTCGGGAAGACGACCGTCGCGAGGCTGATCGCGGCGCAGACTTCTTCGCGGTTCCTGGCGTACTCCGCGATCGCCACGGGCGTGAAGGAGATGCGCGAAGTGCTCGACGCGTCTCGCGCCCTTCGGGCGAAGGCCGGCCAGCGGACGACGCTCTTCCTCGACGAGATCCACCGCTTCAACCGCGCGCAGCAGGACGTCTTCCTTCCCTACGTCGAGACCGGGGACGTCATCCTGATCGGCGCGACCACCGAGAACCCCTCCTTCGAGCTGAACGGAGCTCTCCTGTCGCGTTGCAAGGTCGTCGTCCTCGAGCCGCTGGCGCCCGAGGCGATCGTCCGGATCGTGCGGCGCGCGCTCGAAGACATCCCGCGGGGCCTCGGGTCCCGCGACTTCCAGCTCGACTCCGACGCCCTGTCGTTCATCGCGCAGGCCTCCGGGGGCGACGCCCGCCGCGCACTGAACCTTCTGGAGGCGGCGGCCGCGGACGCCGAGACCGCCAAGACGCGGACGATCGACGTGGTGCGGCTAAAGGACCTGCTGCAGCGAAAGATGCTCCTCTACGACAAGGCAGGGGAGGAGCACTACAACCTCATCTCCGCTCTGCACAAGTCGATGCGGGAGTCGGACCCCGACGCCACCGTCTACTGGATGATCCGCATGCTCGAGGCGGGTGAGGAGCCGCTCTACCTCGCCCGGCGGATCGTCCGCTTCGCGTCGGAGGACGTCGGACTCGCCGACCCGCGCGCCCTCCGCGTGTCTCTCGACGCGAAGGAGGCCTACGACTTCCTGGGATCGCCGGAGGGAGAGCTCGCGCTCGTGGAGGCTGCCGTCTACTGCGCGCTCGCGCCGAAGTCGAACGCGGTCTATCGAGCCGAGGGTGAGGCGCGTCGGGACGTGGCCGAGCGTCCGGCGGAGCCGGTGCCCCTCGTCATCCGCAACGCGGTCACGCGGCTGATGAAGGATGTGGGCTACGGGCGCGGCTATCGGTACGCGCACGACGAGCCCGAGGGCGTGGGCGGGATCGAGTGCCTGCCCGACCGGCTCCGCGGGACGCGGTACTACCAGCCGGGCAACGCGGGCGAGGAGGCGGAGCTCTCGAAGCGCCTGGAGGAAGTGATGGAGAAGAGAAGGAAGAAGTTGGAAGCGGATAGCTGACACCCGCTCCGTGTCATTCCGAGGAGCAAAGCGACGAGGAATCCCTCGCTTTAAAGCAAGAGATCCTTCGCTTCGCTCAGGATGACAAGAGGCGCCGAGCCCGGCGACGGTCGGCAGGATGACGAGGCCCGCCAGCTACGGTTCTTCCCTCCGGTAATTGGGCGCTTCCTTGGTGATGATCACGTCGTGGGGGTGGGACTCCTTGAGCCCCGCCGAGGTCACTCGGATCATCTTCGCTTTCGTTCGGAGGTCGTCGATCGTGCGCGCGCCGGTCAGCCCCATTCCGCTGCGGAGGCCCCCGGTCAGCTGGTGAATCAGCCCCTCGACCGAGCCCTTGTAGGGGACCATCCCTTCGATACCCTCCGGGACGAGCTTCGAGAGCGAGCCGTCGGTCGAGGCCTCGACTCCCATGGATTCCTGGAAGTAGCGGTCGGAGGAACCCGACTTCATCGCCGCGAGCGATCCCATGCCGCGGTACGCCTTGAACGTCCGCCCCTGATAGAGGATCGTCTCGCCCGGCGACTCCTCGGTGCCGGCGAGCAGCGACCCGATCATCACGGACTGCGCGCCGGCCGCGATGGCCTTGACGACGTCGCCCGAGAACTTGATGCCGCCGTCCGCGATCAAGGGGACGCGTGTCCCGCGGGTCGCCTTCGCGCACTCCCGGATCGCGTGAATCTGCGGAACGCCGGCGCCCGTCACCACCCGGGTCGTGCAGATGGAGCCGGGGCCGATGCCGACCTTGACGGCGTCGGCGCCCAGGCGCACGAGGTCGCGCGCGCCCTCCTCGGTCGCGACGTTGCCCGCGACGATCGGCGTGGACGCAAACTTCTTCCGGAGGATCTTGAGCGCGTCGAGGACACCCTGGCTGTGCCCGTGCGAGGAGTCGAGCACGAGGAGATCCACCTGGGCGCGGACGAGCTCCGAGGCGCGCTCGAGAAGATCGTTCGAGACCCCGACTGCGGCCCCGACCCGCAGCCGGCCGAGCCGGTCTTTCGCGGCGTGCGGGTACTTGATCGCCTTCTGGATGTCCTTGACCGTGATCAACCCCTTCAGGTTGCCGTTCCGGTCCACGACCAGCAGCTTCTCGATGCGGTGCCGGTGGAGGAGCTCCTTCGCCTGCTCCAGTGTCGTCCCGACCGGGGTCGTGATCAGGCGGTCCTTCGTCATGCGCGAGGAGATGGGCCGGTCGGGCCGCGTCTCGAAGCGGAGGTCCCGGTTGGTGAGGATTCCGACGAGCTTTCCCTTCTCGTCGATGACCGGGACTCCCGAAATCTTGTACCGCGCCATGACTTCCAGGGCTTCCGCGATCTTCTGTTCGGGGCGCACGGTGACCGGGTCCACGATCATTCCGGACTCGGAGCGCTTGACGCGGTCGACCTCTTCGGCCTGCGCCGCGATCGAGAGGTTCTTGTGGATGACGCCGAGCCCTCCCTGCTGAGCCATGGCGATGGCGAGGCGCGACTCGGTGACCGTGTCCATGGCGGCCGAGATGATCGGGATGTTCAAGGGGACCGCGTCGGTCAGCCGCGTGCGCAGATCCACGTCGCGGGGGTGGATGCGCGATCGCGCCGGAAGCAGAAGAACGTCGTCGAAGGTCAGCGCCAGGGGCAGGGCGTCGTCCACGCTCCGGGATCTCTTTGCGGGCATCAGGCTCCCGCCGCGGCCGCGCCGTGACACTTCTTGAACTTCTTCCCGGAGCCGCAGGGGCACGGATCGTTGCGGCCCACCTTCGGGCTGGCGCGGTGAATCGTCTCGACCTTCGCGTCCGCGCCGCCGTCGGCCGCCGCTCCGTAGGAGTAGTTGACCTTCGCCTGGCGGCGAGACGGGAGCCCGACCGGCCGGCGCTCGGCCTCTTCGACGATCTCGCCTTCCGCCTCGCGGATCATGGGCTGGAGGCGGAACAGGTACTGGACGAACTGGTCCTCGATCCGCTCCTTCATGAGCGTGAAGAGCTCGAAGGACTCCTTCTTGTACTCGACCAGGGGATCGCGCTGCCCGTAGCCGCGCAGCCCGATGCCCTCCTTCAGGTGGTCGATGGCGAGGAGGTGGTCCTTCCACTGCTGGTCGACGACCTGGAGCATCACGAACCGTTCGTGAAGCCGCATGGTCTCCGGGCCGAGGAGCTTCTCCTTCGCCTCGTAGATCTCGGTGATCTCCGGGTCCAGCAGCGCCTGGACCTCCTCGCGGCTCTTCTCGATGAAGTCGATCGATCCCGGCGCGATCCCGAAGTACTCCTTCAGGTCCAGCTCGAACGCGGTCATGTCCCACTCGTCCGGCGCCTTCTCTTCGGGGAGGTTCCGGCCGAGCGTGTATTCCAGGAGCATCCGGGCGAGCCCGAGGATCTCTTCCTTCCCCTGCTTGCCCTTCAGGATGTCGCGTCGCAGCCCGTAGATCTCCTCGCGCTGCCGGTTCATGACGTCGTCGTATTCGAGGAGGTGTTTCCGGGTCTCGAAGTTGCGACCCTCGACCTGCTTCTGGGCCCGCTCGATCGCGCGCGACACCATGCCGTGCTCGATCGGGACTCCCTCCTCCATGCCGAGCTTGCGCATCACGTTCTGCAGGCGGTCGGAACCGAAGATTCGCATGAGGTCGTCTTCGAGCGAGAGAAAGAAGCGCGAGGACCCGGGATCTCCCTGCCGGCCGCTCCGCCCCCGAAGCTGGTTGTCCACCCGGCGCGACTCGTGCCGCTCGGTGCCGAGGATGTGGAGACCTCCGGCCGCGAGGACTTTCTCCCGGTCCCGCGACCCCTCCGCCCGGAGCTCTCGGAGAAGCGTCTCGAACTGTTCCGGGTTTTCGGTCTCGGCCCGACGGTGCTCCGCGAACGCGTCAGGGTTGCCGCCGAGGACGATGTCCGTTCCGCGCCCCGCCATGTTCGTCGCGATGGTGACGGAGCTCGACTTACCCGCCTGGGCGACGATCTCGGCCTCTTTCTCGTGAAACTTCGCGTTCAGGACGACATGCGGAACCTTCCGGCCCTTGAGGATCTCGGAGAGCTGCTCGGACTTCTCGATCGAGACGGTTCCGACCAGGACCGGCTGCCCGGTCTCGCGGCAAGCGACGATCTCGTCCGCGACGGACTCGAACTTCTCCCGCTCCGAGGCGTAGACCATGTCCTGGTTGTCCACCCGGATCATCGGCTGGTTCGTCGGGATGACGACGACGTCCAGCTTGTAGATCTGGTGGAACTCGCCCGCCTCGGTATCGGCGGTGCCCGTCATTCCGGCGAGCTTCTCGTAGAGGCGGAAGTAGTTCTGAAGGGTGATGGTCGCGAGCGTCTGGTTCTCGCGCTCGATCTTGACGCCCTCCTTCGCCTCGACCGCCTGGTGGAGGCCGTCGGACCAGCGCCTTCCCGGGAGCACGCGCCCCGTGAACTCGTCGACGATCAGGACCTGCCCATCCTTGATCATGTAGTCGACGTCTTTCCGGTAGAGGGCGTGCGCGCGAAGGGCCTGCTCGGTCCCGTGAAGGAGGTCGATGTTCGTCAGGTCGTAGAGGTTCTTGACTCCGAGCAGCCTCTCGACCTTGGCGACCCCGTCTTCGGTCAGGACGGCCGTCTTCGACTTCTCGTCGACGAGGAAGTCCCCGGTCGTCGTCTTGTTCCCGTACTTGTCCTTGGTCTCCGCACCCTTGACGAGCCGGGGGATGATCCGGTTGCACTTGTAGTAGTTCTCGGTGTTCTCCTCGGAAGGTCCCGAGATGATGAGCGGAGTCCTCGCCTCGTCGATCAGGATCGAGTCCACCTCGTCGACGATCGCGTAGACGTGCCCTCTCTGGACCATCGACTCCAGCTCGAACTTCATGTTGTCGCGCAGGTAGTCGAACCCGAACTCGTTGTTGGTTCCGTAGGTCACATCCGCCGCGTACTGACGCTTGCGTTCCTCGTCGGAGAGCGAGTTCTGGATGCAGCCCACCGTCAGGCCCAGAAAGCGGTAGATCTTGCCCATCCAGTCGGCGTCCCGGCGAGCGAGATAGTCGTTGACCGTGACGACGTGGACTCCCCGGCCCGCGAGCGCGTTCAGGTACACGGGCATGGTGGCGACGAGGGTCTTGCCTTCGCCCGTCTTCATCTCCGAAATCTTGCCCTGGTGGAGCACCATGCCGCCGATCAGCTGAACGTCGAAGGGCCGCATTCCCAGGGCCCGCACCGACGCCTCCCGCACCACGGCGAAGGCCTCCTCCAGGAGCTCGTTCAAGGCCTGGGCGCGCGCGGCCTTCAACTCGTCGTCCGGCACTCCCTCGAGTTTTGCGGCGAGGCGCGCCTTCAGGTCGGCGGTTTTCCCGCGTAATTGATCGTCCGAAAGGGCCTTGATCTCGGCCTCCCGGGCGTTGATGGCGTGGACCCGGGGCAGGAGCTTCTTGATGTCGCGCTCGTGCTGAGTACCAAAGACTTTGGCAAGGACGCGGTCGATCATTTGGACGCTAAACAGCTCAAGAGGGGAGGATTATTCACGTTTTCCGGCGCCGCGGAAAGCGACGGACGGCCCGGGTCGGACCGTCCGTGCAACTCTCGGCGAGCTTCCGGTTGGTGGTCTCGACTGAAATCTCCTCGCCGTCGGCATCCTGTCTCGGAGCCCTTTCGGCAGGGGTTCGATTGCGAGACGGAGATTGTGAGCCGGGGGGCGTGAAGTGGCGTCCAGCGTCCGCGCGGATGACGATTCCCGTCAGATTCCAAACCGGCAGATCGCGTCAAGCCGAGCATCCCGAGTGGTTTGACGAAGCGGTACGCGCCTCGCAACGTGGCCGGTGACAATGGCATCGCCACGCCCCCTGAGGGTCCCCAAGCAGACGCTCGACGTCGAGCTCGCGCTCGTCGGGGTCCAGCCGAGACGCGTCGAGCTCTTCCTGGCGGAGCACGGGCCTCACGACTTCGAGCGGCAGCACGTCCTCGAGCTTCTCGACCAGGTCGGCTCCTTCATCCCGATGCGCGATCTGGAGACCGGGCAGTGGGGGTTTTTCAACTCGCGCACCGTCGTCTGGGTCGGCATTTCGGGCCCCTCCGTCGACGTGGAGGGATCGGGCGACGAGCTCTTCGAGCAGCGCCGCGCGGTTCGCGTCGAGTTGACCGGAGGCGGGTTGCTGGAGGGGGAAATTCTCTATTCGGCGCCGGACGCGAGTACGCGCCTGGTCGATCACCTGAACCGCAACGAGCGCTTCTTCCGGGTGTGGAAAGGCGATCAGGTGCTCCTCATCAACAAGAAGTGGGTGCTCCGAGTCGTCGAGACCGACCGGGGCGCGGAGTAGTCATGGCCCAGATCGATCAGCTCCTCGCGAGCGTGACCCGCTTCGGTGCGACCGGCGCACTGCTCTCGAGTAACGAGAAGGTCATGCTCTCCTTCCCGGGAGGGCCGCGGTACGCGTCGCAGACCACGCCCCACGCGTCCCTCGTCAAGATGGTGGAAGAGATTCTGCCCCCCGGAGCCTCCCTGAATACCTCGGGCGCGACGGTTTTCTCGTACGGGAACGGCGGCAATCCCGTGAGGGTCGCCGTCGAGATGGACCAGGGCCGCTTGAAGGTCCGCGTCGAGACGACGCCCACGCCGAAAGTCGGGGACTCACCGCCGCCACCGGTACCCGAGCCGGCGCCGATCGTCGAGGCCCCGGCGGTGTCGCGTTACGCCCACATCGAGGTGACGGCCGTCGTCGACCGGCTGCTCTTGACCATGCTCGAGATGGGAGCCTCCGACCTGCATCTCTCGACCGACTGCCCGCCCCGGATCCGGGTCCACGGCCGGATGACTCCGCTCCCCGGAGCGGAATCCCGCAACGAGCACGTTCTGCTGGAGCAGCTCTTCGAGATCACGCCGGAACGGAACCGCGTCGAGTTCGAGACGAGGAACGACACCGACTTCGGCCACGCGATCCCGGGCGTCTCGAGGTTCCGCGCGAATCTCTTCCGGGACCGGCGCGGACCCGGCGCCGTCTTCCGGGCGATTCCGTTCGAGATCCTGACTCCCGACCAGCTGGGACTTCCCCCGCAGGTGCTCGAGCTCTGCAACCTGTCGAAGGGGCTGGTGCTCGTCACGGGACCCACCGGATCCGGCAAGTCCACGACGCTCGCCTCGCTGATCAACCACATCAACGAGAACCGCACGGATCACGTCATCACCATCGAAGACCCGATCGAGTTCGTTCACGAGAACAAGAAGTGCCTCGTCAACCAGCGCGAGGTGCACTCGCACACCGACTCCTTCAAGGACGCGCTGCGGGCGGCGCTGCGCGAGGACCCGGACATCGTCCTCGTCGGCGAGATGCGGGACCTCGAGACGATCGCGATCGCCGTCGAGACCGCGGAGACGGGGCATCTCGTCTTCGGGACCCTGCACACGACGACCGCGCCGTCCACGATCGACCGGATCATCGACCAGTTCCCGGCGGACCGGCAGGACCAGATCCGCCAGATGCTGTCGACATCGCTGAAGGGAGTCATCGCGCAGACGCTCTGTCCGAAGATCGGAGGCGGTCGAGTGGCGGCCTACGAGATCCTCTACTCGACGCCCGCGGTCGCCAACCTGATCCGTGAGGCGAAGACTTACCAGCTCTACTCGATCATCCAGACCAACCGCGGTCTCGGAATGATGACGTTGAACGACTCGCTCATGGACCTCGTCCGCCGGAAGCTCGTCGATCCCAAGGATGCCGCGCTCGTCGCGGTCAACAAGTCGGAGTTTGCCGGCATGCTCAGCAAAGACGGCCTTCCGACCCTCGGCCTGGAGTAACGGACACCTCCTCGGCAACGCCGATCCGTATCCGATAGGAGATCGCCTCCGCCAGATGCGCACTCCCGATCGTTGCGGTCCCCTCCAGGTCCGCGATGGTCCGCGCCACTTTCAGCGAACGGTGCAGGGCCCTCACGGAGAGCCCCATCTTCTCGACCGCGTTCGCCAGCAGCCGCCGCGCGGCGGACTCCGCGCAGGTGCGCAGATCGAGGTCGGACGCCGTGAGGTCGGAGTTGCGGAATCCGGGCCGGTCCGGGTGCCGGGCTGCGGAGACATCTCTTGCGCGCGCGACCCGCCGTCGGATGTCGTCGGAGGGCTCCGTCGAGCCGTGCTCCAGCTCCCCCCAGGGCACGGCGTGCACCGGGACGTGCAGGTCGATCCGGTCGAGCAGCGGGCCGGAGAGCTTCCGCCCGTATCGAGTGCGCTCCGACGGATCACAGCGGCACGCGCGGCGCGGTTCCCCGGCGTAGCCGCACGGGCACGGGTTCATCGCCGCAACGAGGAGAAAGTCGCACGGGTAGGAGAGCGATCCGCCGACGCGCACGATCGAGACCCGCTTTTCCTCGATCGGCTGCCGGATTCCCTCCAGAACGTCGCGTCGGAATTCGGGGAGCTCGTCTAGAAAGAGCACTCCACGGTGAGCGAGCGAGATCTCTCCCGGAGCCGGACGGGCGCCACCGCCGACGAGGCCCGGCGCGGAGGTCCCGTGGTGGGGCGCCCGGAAGGGGGGCGTCTCGATCAGGCCGTCGCCGGCGGGAAGCGTCCCGGCCACGGAGTGGATCCGGGTGACGTCAATGGCTTCGGCACGGGTTAGCGGTGGCAGGATCGACGGCAGCCGCCGGGCGAGCATCGTCTTGCCGGCCCCGGGAGGGCCGATGAGCAGCACGTGGTGGCCGCCGGCCGCTGCGATCTCGAGCGCCCGCCGCGCGACGGCCTGGCCTCGGACTTCCGCGAAGTCGGGTCGGCTTCCGGGAGGGCTCGGCCGAGCGGAGAGAACGAAGGACGCGATCGGTCGGCTTCCGCGAAGGTGATCGACCAGGGGAGTGAGCGACCGGACGCCGACGACCCGGATTCCGTCGACGGCAGCGGCCTCCGCGGCGTTTGCCGCGGGAAGCACGACCTCGTCGAACCCCGCGTCCCGGGCGGCGAGGGCGACGCACAGCGCGCCCTTGATGGGTCGGACCTGCCCGTCGAGCCCGAGCTCTCCCACGAAGACCCGTCGGGCTTGATCCGCCGGCTCGAGCCCCGCGATCTTCAGGAAGGCGACGGCCACCGGGAGATCGAGCGAAGCTCCGACCTTCCGAAATCCCGCCGGGGCCAGGTTGACGGTCACCTTTCCGGACGGCATGGGAAACCCGCTGTTGCGCAGAGCCGAGCGTACGCGCTCGCGCGCCTCGCGGACGCTTGCATCCGGCAGGCCCACGATCGAGAAGGCGGGGAGCCCGGACGAGACGTCGACTTCCACGTCGAGGACCCGAGCGTCGATTCCGAAAGTGGCGGCGGAGTGAATGCGAGCGAGCATGCCTGCCTAGAAATGTCGCGGGGACAGGGGCGCGAAGCGGCCCTGCCCGCCGCAGTCCAACGCGGCGACAGGTCTCTGCCCTGCACCCGCCGCAGTCCAACGCGGCGACAGGTCTCTGCCCTGCACCCGCCGCAGTCCAACGCGGCGACAGGTCTCTGCCCTGCACCCGCCGCAGTCCAACGCGGCGACAGGTCTCTGACCTGCACCCGCCGCAGTCCAACGCGGCGACAGGTCTCTGCCCTGCACCCGCCGCAGTTCAACGCGGGGACAGGTCTCGGCCCTGCACCCTAGCAGTTCAACGCGGGACAGGTCTCGGCCCTGCAAGAGGCGGGATAGGCCCTGACCCTGGGACCGGAGGGGGAGCGCTCTAGCGGCTGCGGGGAATCTTGAGGCGGTCGCCGGGACGGATCTTCACGCGCGACGGAAGGCTGTTCACCGCCAGGAGCGTGGCAACGGTCGTCCCGTGCTTCGCCGCGATCCGGTACAGGGTGTCGCCCGTGCGGACCTGGTAGTGCCGGGCGCTCGCCCGCCGGCCCGGCGCCTTCGAATGGGACCGCGAGGCGACCTCGGTTCGCGACCGGTGGCCCCTCTTTCCGACGCGGGTGGAGGCGTAGCGGACGACTTCGCGATGACGACCCGGGATGACCAGAACGCGTCCCTTCGGCACTCGCGCGCGCCGCGAAAGGCCGTTGGTCGCGGCGAGCGTTGCGACCGACACCCGGTACCGGGCGGCGATGCGCGCGAGCGACTCACCGCGCCGGACCACGTGGCGGCGGCGGGAGGCGACCGGGAACGTGGCGGTGGGGGCGCCGGCGAAAGCCAGGAGAACGTCGGAGCGCGTCCCGACCGGAACCTTGAGCTCGTACCCTTCGGGCTGCCGCGGAGTGATGGCGGTCCGGAGCTCTGGGTTCAGGCGACGGAGCTCTTCCATCGCCGTATCCGCCGCGGAGAGGTGCTTCAGGTGGACGGGGCGGTCGAGGCGCACGGTCTCGTAGGCCAGAGGCGCCTCGTACTCGACCTCGAAGCCGTAGTGGGCCGGGTTCCGCGCGATCAGGGTCGCGGCGATCACGGCGGGCACGTAGTTCTGCGTCTGCGGGCGGATCGCGCTGGTGGCCGCGAGCTCCCAGAAGTTGTTCGCGCCCGTGCGCTGCATCGCGCGGAGGATTTTTCCCTCTCCCGCGTTGTACGCGGCCATCGCCAGGTACCAGTCGTCGAAGAGCTCGTGGAGATAGGACAGGTACTTCGCAGCCGCGCGAGTCGCCTTTTCCGGGTCGCTCCGCTCGTCCACCACGGAGTTGGCGGTCAAACCGTAGTGGCGGCCGGTGCGGGGCATGAACTGCCAGATCCCGTGCGCCTTCATCGGCGAGCGCGCGTTGACGAGGAAGGAGGATTCGATGAGAGCGATTTGCGCGAGATCCCGGGGAAGGCCTTCTTCCTCGAAGATCCGGTGGATCATGGGGATGTAGCGGCCGGAGCGCGCGAGGCCCCGCGCGATGACGCCGTGCAGGTCGTTCTGGAACGCCGCCAGAATCTTGAGCACGGGCTCGTTGATCGTCATCGGGATGTCGTAGGTCACGCCGACGGTGTCCGAGTCGATGGCTTCCTTCGCCTCCACGATCGCCTGCGCGGTCGCCTGCGGCTCCGCGATTTCCGTCAGCTCGGACGCAACCTGCCCGTCGGAAGTGCCCGCCTCTTCGGCCGGCCCCGCGAGAGCCTCGTATCGGAGCGCGCTCTCGTAGAGCTGGAGCGAAAAGGAGATCAGTTCCCGATCCGACGGCGCCGGGCCCGACGGCGGTCGAAGGACTTCCACGGCCTGCCGGAAGTACTCCCGGGCGCAGTCGAAATCGCCGGAGAGAGCGGCCAGGCGGCCCTGCTCGAAGATGGCCCCCGCGCGCGTCATCGCGACGTACTCGGGCGCGGGACGATGGGCCGCGGCCGGGCGCCTTGCGCCGGCCGAACAGCCGATCAGCCCGGCAATCAGACACAAAAGGACAGAGGTTTTCCCCAAGTGGACCCTGGTTCCCTGAGGCATCTGAAAAAAGGTTAACCCCCCGGCAGAACCAAAAGCAAAACCTTTTTTCGATGTGGCGGAAGGAGGACAGGGAACTCGGTTCAAAGCGAAACACTCGTCATGGTCGAATGTCACAGGCTCTCGCCTTTCCGCCGCCTCGCCGATTGGACCGGGGCGGGAACGAACTCCATTGGTCTTACGTGTGGTCTAGCGTCCGAAGATCTGGAACTTGAGGGCGAGCACGAGCTTCTCGAGATCCTGCGCGGATTCGAGGGGGATCGTGAACGTTTTCTCTTCGCCGACCCCGTCGTTGTTTCGATCCGTGAAGCGGAGCGTGACGGCGACGTGATGTCCCGCCGCGAGCTCTCGCCGCGGTACCTGCACTTCGTAAATGCGACTCACTTCCTTGCGGTGGTTCAGGCTGTTCGCGAGGAGGTCGTCCACCGACACTCCCGACGTGGCGCGTTTGGACGGGCGCGTGGCGGGGGAGAGCGACGTCGCGTTCTTCCGCAGGCGTTCGAGCTCGGCCAGGATGTCGACGTTCGATCCGACGCGCACGTGTTTTACGCCGATCTCGACCGGAATCGCGCGCCGCCGGCGGGCTCTGCGCGAACGTCACGTCAGCGGAATCCGGCTCGAACTCCGGATCTCGTCGGGGACGTCGTCGCCGCGATGCTTGGCCGGGCGACGGCGCGCTCGAACCCGGGGGTGCGAGACCGGCGATGGTCGGACGAGATGCCTGAGTGCGTGTCGGGGGCTGGTCCAGCTCCCTGCGCTCTGGGGACCGCCGCGATCGGCGGGGAGCGACTCGCGCTCCGCCGGTCTTGCCTCGCTCGGTTTGGCGGCGGGGCGGACAAACGGTCGGCCGCGACGGCGCGCGATCCTCCCCCTGCATCCTCTTCTTCAGGGATCGAAGGGTCAGTCGCGAGATCGCCTTGAGGGTCTCGAAGACCCCCTGCCCGTGGATGGCGCTCGCCTGATAGCTCTCGTGCCTCTTCTCTTCGTTCAGTGCACCGTCGAGCTCCTCGACCGACAGGATGTTCGCGAGGTCGCGCTTGTTGTACTGGAGGGCGAGCGGCAGGTCGTCCAAGGTCACGCCGATCTCGGCGAGGTTCGTCTTCAGGTTGGCGAAGCTCTCGAGGTTCGCCTCCTTCATCGCGCGTTGCGAATCCGCGACGAAGACGATGCCGTCGACCCCCTTCAGGACGAGCTTCCGCGTCGTGTTGTAGAAGACCTGGCCGGGGACTGTGTAGAGCTGGACCCGCGTCTTGAACCCGCTGATCACGCCGACGTCGAGGGGCAGGAGGTCGAAGAAAAGGGTCCGGTCCGTCTCGGTCTCCAGGGAGACCATTTCGCCCCGGGAGTCGGGGGCCGTCCGGCCGTAGATATGGTGGAGGTTAGTCGTCTTCCCGCACAGGCCGGGACCGTAATAAACGATCTTGGCCGCCATCTGCATCGTGGCGTAGTTGAAGAACACCATATGTTGGTCCGGTGGGTCTATCCCGAGCCCGATTTTAGCATCCGGGTCGGGTCCGTGCCGCCGATTCCGCCGCTGAATCAGCCCTTTGGCAGAAGACTGTCGGTTTTCTTTCCACTTCCCGCCGGTTCGGACGTTTCGGCGTCCCCGGAAATTCCCAGGATCCGGGCAATCTCGCGCTCTCCGCCTCGGCCCGGCGTGCGCTGGAGCGTCTCGACCGCCAGCAGCGCATAGACCGAGGCGAGCTCCGGCCGGCCGGCCATCGCCTCCGAGTGGAGCCGGACCGTCGCCACGTCCCGGCGTGCGACGGGACCCGTGAGCGCAGCGTCGAAGGGGAGCCGGGCGACCGCTCCGATCGCGGTAGCCGCCAGCTCCGCGAGCGCGACGCGACCCTCCTCCTCCGGGAGGCCCGCGTCGGACCAGGCGCGCGTCGCCATCGAAACCAGCGATGCGGACCCTCCCGCCGCCAGGGTCGCCGCCAGGTGGTAGAGCGGCTTGCCCGCCGCCCCGATCCGGTGCGGCCTCGCGCCGATCCGGCGGCAGATCGCGTCAGCCACCTCCTCCGCCGGCGGATCCCCCTCGACCGCCACGAAGGCGTCCCGCCAGTCGTCCTGCGGCAGACCCGTGAACGCCCGGAGCGGGTGCAGGGATCCGAGCTTCGCGCCGGAAGGCGCGAGCGGCGCGAGCACCCTCGCCGGAATCGCGCCCGAGAAGTGAAACGCAAAACGCCAGCGGCCGCGCGACGAGATGTCCGCTGCGAGGGGAGCGAGAGAGTCGTCGGGCGCGGCGAGGACGAGGACGTCGGCGGCGAGCGCTGCATCGTCCTGAAGGGCCCGCACCTCGACGCCGGGGAGACTCTTTCCGGGAAGCTTCGCCCGTGCCGGATCGCGGGCCGCCACGACGAGTCGACCTCCCGCCCCGGTCCACGATCGCGCGAACGCCCGCCCCGCGCGGCCGGGTCCGACGAGAAGCACCGTCAGCTTCGAGAGATCCTCCGGCACGAGGGGACTTTACTAAGCAGTTGGTCTGAGTAAGTCACGGGAATTCCTTGGACTGTTGCGGGTGCAGGCCCCTTCGGGACCTGTCCCCGCGACTTGCTCTTGGGCTTCCTTGACTGAGCCCGCCCCCGCCGCTACCCTGAATCTGGCAGTCTTTTCGCGCGAGTGCCAGGACAGAGGGCGATGAGCAATCTCGACACACGAAGTCGGGCAATTCTGAAGGAGATCATCCGCGTCCACGTGGACACGGGTAAGCCGGTCTCCTCGCGAACCCTCTTCAAATCCAGCCGCTTCGACCTCTCGCCCGCGTCGATCCGGAACATCATGGCGGACCTGACCGACGGCGGTTACCTCGCGCAGCCCCACACCTCCGCGGGGAGGGTTCCCACGGACCGCGCCTACCGTCTCTACATCGACGAGCTCGTGCGGCACCGGAAGGTCACCGAAGGGGTCAGGGGCCAGGTCGACTCGGACCTGGCATCCGCGGGCCCCGACGTGCCGGGGCTCTTCCAAACGGCGTCTCGACTTCTCTCCCACCTGTCGGGCGAGGTCGGTTTCGTCGTCGCGCCCGACGCTCTCCACACGGTTCTCAAGAGTCTGCGCTTCCTCTCGGTGGCTCCGGGGAAGGTCCTCGTCGTCCAGGTCAACGAGCCCGACGTCGTGATTTCCCGCGTCATCGAGATCGGGGACTACACCGCGCGGGAGCTCGAGTCCGCCAGCGAGCGGTTCAGCCGGGAGTACGCGGGGCTGACGCTTCACGAGGTTCGGCGGCGCCTGGTCGCGGAGCTGAACCACGAGAAGACCGCCCTGGACGGAGCGGTGGGACGCACGCTCGATCTCGCCCGGCTCGCTCTCGACCAGAGAGACGGCGACGAGAAGGTCTACGTGGACGGGGGCGTCCAAGCTCCTCGACAAGCCGGAGTTCTCGGACGTGGAGAGCCTGAAGCGGATCTTCCGCGCCTTCGACGAAAGGACGCGCCTTCTCGACCTGGTGACGCGCTACCTGGACGCTCGAGAGACTTGCGTCGTCCTCGGGCTCCGAGGTGAGCCTGACGTCCGACCCGCGCCTCTCGGCCGTATTGACCTCGTACGGCTCGGGAGAGACACTGACCGGAATGCTCGGCGTGATCGGCCCCGCGCGCCGCGAGTACCCCCGTGTCATTCCGGTCGTCGAGCTCCTCGGCCGGGCGCCTGACCGAGCGGCTCGAGAGCCGCGACAACCGAACGCGCCGGGAGCCCTCGAATGACTGATCGCGACGACATCCTCCGCGGTGAGGGGGAGGAAGAAGACCGGATCCTCGTTGAGGACACGGGCGAGTCGCTCGACTCCGCTCTCGCCGAGGAAGAGCGTTCGGCGGTTGCGGCCGCGGAGGGGAAGCTGCGCTCGCTCCAGGGAGATCTCGAGGAGCTCAAGGAGCGTCACCTTCGAAAGCTCGCCGAGTTCGAGAACCTCCGGAAGAGAAGCGAAAGGGAGAAGGCGGAGTCCCGGCGGATGGCTCTCGCCGACCTCGCGCGGGAGTTCCTGCCGGTCGTCGACAGCTTCGAGCAGGCCCTCGCGCACGCGTCGTCCGAGGACCTGGCCGGCGACTTCGGGCAGGGCATTCTCCTGATCCACCGCCAGCTCTCCGACCTCTGGCGTAAGCACGGGCTCCGCGAGGTAGACACCGCCGGAGGTTTCGACCCGAACCACCACGAGGCCGTTTCGACCGAGCCGTCGTCCGAGCCCGCGAACTCGATCCTGGAAGTCCTGAGGAAGGGTTACACGATCGGCGACCGGCTCATCCGGCCCGCGCTCGTCAAGGTCGCGGTGCGGCCGGGCGACGGCGGCCGCAAGCAGCCGGAAGGGGCGGACTGACGTGGGGAAGATCCTCGGCATTGACCTCGGAACCACGAACTGCTGCGTAGCGGTCGTGGAGGGAACGGCTCCGCAGGTTCTCGCGAACCGGGAGGGGAGCCGGACGACTCCGTCGATCGTGGCATTCACCGAGGACGGCGAACGCCTCGTCGGTCAGATCGCCAAGCGGCAGGCGATCACGAATCCGCTGAACACGGTTTTCGCGGTCAAGCGGCTGGTCGGGCGGAAATTCGACTCGCAGGAGACCGCGCACGCTCGAGAGGTTCTCTCGTACGAGATCGTTCGAGCCGGCAACGGCGACGTCAAGATCGTGTCGCGGGGCAAGGAGTTCAGCCCGGAGGAGATCTCCTCGTTCATCCTGCAGGAGATCAAGGAGTTCTCGGAGGAAGTCCTGGGCGAGGAGATCACCGAGGCGATCATCACGGTTCCCGCCTACTTCGACGACGCGCAGCGGCAGGCCACGCGCGACGCCGGCCGGATCGCGGGGCTCGACGTCCTCCGGATCATCAACGAGCCGACGGCCGCGGCGCTCGCCTACGGCCTGGATCGGACGGGCAGCGAGATCGTGGCGGTGTACGACCTCGGCGGCGGGACCTTCGACATCTCCATCCTCGAGCTCGGCGATGGCCTGTACGAAGTCAAGGCCACGGCGGGAGACACGTACCTGGGCGGCGAGGACTTCGACAAGAAAATCATGGACTGGCTCCTGGAGGACTTCCAGAAGTCCACGGGACTCGACCTCAAGCAGGACCGCATGGCACTTCAAAGGTTGAAGGAGGCCGCGGAGAAGGCGAAGTGCGACCTCTCGAGCAGCATGGAGACGACCATCACCCTGCCGTTCATCTCGGCCGACGCCTCCGGGCCGAAACACATCAGCCGCTCGTTGACCCGCGACAAGTTCGAGCAGCTCGTTGCCGACCTGATCGACCGGACCGCCGCGCCGTGCCTGGACGCCCTCGCGTCCGCGAAGATGCAGCCGTCCGACGTAAACCAGGTGATCCTGGTGGGGGGTCAGACGCGGACCCCGCGGGTCCAACGGATGGTCGCGGAGCTCTTCGGCCGGGAACCGTCCCGCGAGATCAATCCGGACGAGGTCGTCGCGATCGGCGCGGCGATCCAGGGGGGCGTGCTCAAGGGAGAGATCAAGGAGGTCGTTCTCCTCGACGTCACCCCCCTCTCTCTCGGGATCGAGACGCACGGCGGCCTCTTCGAGAAGCTGATCGAGCGCAACTCGACGATCCCCACGAAGAACACGAAGGTCTTCACGACCGTGGCCGACAACCAGTCCGTCGTCGAGATCCACGTTCTGCAGGGGGAGCGCGAGCTCTCGAAGGAGAACAAGTCGCTTGGCCGGTTCGAGCTCGTCGGGATTCCCACGGCGCCGCGCGGCGTTCCCCAGATCGAAGTGACTTTCGCGATCGACTCGAACGGGATCGTCCACGTGTCCGCCCGCGACCTCGCGACCGGCAAGGCCCAGGGCATGCAGATGAACCCGGCCGGCGGCCTCTCGCAGACCGAAATCGATCGGATCATCCGGGAGGCGACGGCCTTCGCCGCCGCCGACAACGAGCGCCGGGAGATCACCCAGCTCCGCAATCGGCTCGAGGGAATGCTGGCGTCCAACGAACGCGTTCTGGGCGAGTTCACCGAGGCGCTGACGTCGGACGAGCTGGAGAGAATCGAAGAAACCTTGAACCGCTCCAAGCAGATGGTGGCGAGCGAATCCCGCGACGAGCTCATGGAAGCGCTCTTCGACATGCACGGCGTGGCGAAGGTCCTCACCCGCGTCATGCTCCAGCGGGCCGCCGGCAACGCTCCCGCGGCCTCCTAGATGGCGACCCGGCGCGACTACTACGAGATCCTCGAGGTCTCTCGCGGGGCGGCAGCCGCGGAGCTGAAGTCCGCATACCGGCGGCTGGCGCTCCAGTACCATCCGGATCGGAACCCGAACGACCCGGAGGCGGCGGAGAAGTTCAAGGAAGCGTCCGAAGCCTACGCGGTTCTCTCCGACCCGGAGAAGCGCCAGCGGTACGACCGTTTCGGTCACGGCGGGGTCGGAGGCGCGGCGGGCGGCGGCTTCGGCGGCTTCGACCCGTCCGTGTTCGCCGACTTCTCGGACCTGCTGGGAGACCTCTTCGGTTTTTCGGCGGGGCGGGGCGAGAGGCGACAGGCCGGCAGCGACCTCGTGTACCGCATGGAGATCACGCTGAAGGACGCGGCGTTCGGGGTCGACGCTCCGATCTCCATCTCGAGGCTCGAGGCCTGCGTACCCTGCGGAAGTTCAGGGGCCGAGGCGGGCTCGTCGCCGTCGACGTGCCCGACCTGCAAGGGCCGCGGCCGCCAGAGGCTCTCGCAGGGATTCCTCGTGGTGACGCGGCCATGCCCGGAGTGCGGGGGAGACGGCAAGATCATCGACAAGCCGTGCAAGGAGTGCCGCGGCGAGGGGCGCAACCGGAAGTCGCGGAAACTCGACATCCGGATCCCCCCCGGAGTGGAGACCGGGTCCCGGCTCCGACTCACGGGTGAAGGAGACGCGGGCCCGTCCGGCGGCGCCGCCGGCGATCTCTACGTCGTGCTCACCGTGGCGCCGCACGAGATCTTCGAGCGCGAGGGGGACGACGTGGTTCTCCCGCTGACTCTTCCGTTCCCCACGCTCGTTCTGGGCGGAGAGGTCTCTGTGCCGACCCTGGACGGCGAGCCGGAGAAGGTTTCCATCCCGGCGGGCACCGCGGTCGGCAGTGAGATCCGCGTCAAAGGCCGCGGGCTCGGACGGCTGGGAAAAAATCGGCGGGGGGACCTGGTGATCCGGGCCGGAGTGGCGGTTCCGGAGAAGCCGAGCGCTCGGGAGAAGGAGCTTCTCCGCCAGTACGCCGAGGAGATCGGAGCGCCAGTGGGAGGCAAGACCGTTCTGGACAAGGCCAAGAAGATCTTTTCGTGAGCCTTCCGGCTCGCCGGAAATACTCCCGCCTCGTCGTCCCCCGGAAGGCGAAGGACGACACGGTCCTCGGGTTGCTCGCGCTCTTCGAGCCTCTCGGATTCCAGGAGCGGGGCGCCGACCTGATCGCGTTCTATCGCGACGCCCCGGCCGCTCGCGCGGCCGGAGGAGCGCTCGATGCGTCGCGGGTCCGGCACGAGCTCGCCACGGACCTTCCGGAGGAGGATCCTCTCGAGGCCTACCGCGTGGCGTCGCGGCCTTTTCCGGTCGGCAGCCGTCTCTGGGTCGACCCGGGCCCGCCGTCGGAGGCCCCGCCGCCGGCCGGACGGATCGCGCTCCGGCTGCCGGCGTCGCGCGCGTTCGGAACCGGCGGCCACGAGTCGACGCGACTCGCCCTCGTCGCGCTCGAAGAGTCGCAGCTCGAAGGCCTGAACGTGCTCGACGTCGGGACCGGTTCGGCCATCCTCGCTCTCGCGGCCGTCGGCCTCGGAGCGCGGCGAGCCATCGGCTTCGACTCGGACCCCGAGGCGATCTTCGTCGCGCGCGACAACCTCATCCTCCATCCGTTCGGAGAGAAGGTGTCGCTCGCGGCGTGTTCGGTGGCCGCAATCTCCGGGACCTTCCCGATCGTGGTGGCGAACCTGCTGCCGGAGGAGCTGCTCCCAATAAAGGCCGCGGTTCTGGCCCGCGTCGAGCCCCGGGGGCGGCTGCTCGTTTCCGGGATCCCCTCGGAGCGCGAGGGCGAGGTCGTTTCGGCTCTGAAGCCCCGCCGCTGGGCGCTCGGAGGCTGCCGGCGGGAGAACGGCTGGACGTGCGTGACGTTCGACCGGGGTTGATCGTCGCCGGTCTCCCCGCACCGGGAGAGACCGTCCGACTTTCGCCGGAAGAGACCGCGCACGCGAACGCGCGGCGGCTGCGCGTCGGAGACTCCGTCCTGCTCTCCGACGGCAGCGGACGGGCCGCGCTTTCCGAGATCGTGCGCGTGTCCCGGGGCGAAGTGATCGCACGAGTCCTCGAGACGATCGCCGGCGCCCCGGAGAGCGCGCCGATCGTTCTCTACCTCGCGGGACTGCGCCCGGAACGGCTGTCGTGGGTGGTCGAAAAGGCGACGGAGCTGGGCGCCACGCGAGTCGTCGTCGTCGCCTCGGAGCGCACGCAGTCCTTCCGCGCGTCGGCCGGGCTCCTGCCGCGCCTGGAGCGCGTCGCCCGCGAGGCGTCGAAGCAGTGCGGGCGTCCGAACTGGCCGGAGGTGTCCGGACCCGCCGACATCGCGAGCGTTCTCGAAGACGAACGTTCCCCGAACCGGCTCTTTTTCGACGCGGAAGGAGATCGCTTTCCCCGCCGGATGCGGTCCGCCCCTCGGCGCTTCTCGTCGGTCCCGAGGGCGGGTGGACCCGCGACGAAAGAGCGGAGGCCGCTCGTCGAGGTTGGAAGGTCGTCGCTCTTCCCGCGGGAATTCTCCGCGCCGAGACCGCCGCGGTCGCGGCCCTCGCGATGCTTCGCTTCGCGTCGGAAGCGACGCGCCCGAAACGGAGTTAGACTGCGGCGACCCGCCACGATCTCCAACGGAGGTTGCAGCAATGTCCTACGAAGAAGTTCAGAAGGTCTGGATGAACGGGCAGCTCGTGGACTTCGCCGACGCGAAGATTCACGCCTTCTCGCACGTCTTCCACTACGGCTCGGCGATGTTCGAGGGCACCCGCGTGTACAACACGCGAAACGGCCCGGCGGCGTTCCGCCTCGACGAGCACATCAAGCGGCTGCTTCGACTCCTGCAAGGTCTACCGGATGGAGATCCCCTACACGCCGGAGGAGTTCCGGGACGCGATCTTCGAGACGATCCGCGCCAACGGCTTCGGCGACTGCTACATCCGGCCCGTCGTCTACCGGGGACTCGGTGCTCTCGGCGTCAACCCGTTCAAGAGCCCGGTCGACGTCATCATCGCGGTCTGGCACTGGGGCCAGTACCTCGGCGAGGACGCCGATCGAGAAGGGCGTGGACGTCTGCGTATCGTCGTGGAACCGGATGGCGCCGAACACGTTCCCGGCGATGGCGAAGGCCACCGGCAACTACCTGAACTCCATCCTGATCAAGATGGAAGCCATCGTCAACGGCTACACGGAAGGGATTGCGCTCGACAACGCCGGCCGGATCTCGGAGGGCAGCGGGGAGAACATCTTCCTCGTCTACGACGGGCGGATCCTCACGCCGCCTCTCGCCGGGACGATCCTGCCCGGGATCACCCGCGAGTCGGTCATCGTGCTCGCGAACGACGCCGGTTACAAGGTCGTCGAGCAGCAGATCGCGCGCGAGATGCTCTACATCGCCGACGAGGTCTTCTTCACGGGCACGGCCGCCGAGATCACGCCCGTCCGCTCGGTCGACCGGATCGCCGTCGGCACGGGAGCCCGGGGGCCCGTCACCGAGCGCCTCCAGAAGGATTTCTTCGCGCTCCTGGAAGGGGAGGCGGAGGACCGTTACGGGTGGCTGACTCCCGTCCCGGTGGAGGCGCGGGTCTGACGCCGGAGAGCTTCCAATATCCGGGCTTCGGGCGTACCCTAACGGCACGGGGGTAAATCCATGCAGATCAACGACCTGCTCAAGATTGCGGTCGAGCGCAAGCGCGTCCGACCTTCACCTGAAAGTCGGCGCTTTCCCCGTCATCCGCGTCGATGGAATGCTCATTCCGCTGGCGGAGCTCCGACCGCTGATGCAGGAGGACACGATCGCGATGGCCTTCTCGATCATGTCGGCCCGGCAGAAGGAGAAGTTCAAGAACAACTTCGAGATCGACATCGCCTACTCGGTTCCGAACCTCGGACGGTTCCGATGCAACATCTTCCAGCAGCGCGGAACCGTCGGCCTCGTCCTGCGCGTCATCCCGGCGAAGATCCTGTCGATCAAGGAGCTCCTGCTCCCGCCCGTGCTCGAGAAAATCTGCCAGGAGCAGCGCGGCCTCGTCCTCTGCACCGGGACGACCGGCTCGGGCAAGTCGACCACGCTCGCCGCGATGATCGACCACATCAACGCGACCCGCAACGAGCACGTCATGACGATCGAGGACCCGATCGAGTTCCTCCACCGCGACAAGAAGTCGATCAGTCAACCAGCGCGAGGTCGACGTCGACACCAAGGGGTTCTCGATCGCCCTGCGCAGCGCGCTGCGCCAGGACCCGGACGTCATCCTCGTCGGCGAAATGCGCGACTACGAGACGATCGAGACCGCGCTGACCGCGGCCGAGACGGGCCACCTCGTTTTCTCGACGCTCCACACCCTCGACGCGACGGAGACGGTCAACCGGATCATCGCGGTCTTCCCCCCGCACCAGCAGAAGCAGATCCGGCTGCAGCTCGGGGCCGTCCTCAAGGCGGTCATCTCGCTGCGCCTCATGCCGCGGGCGGACGGCCTCGGCCGCGTGCCCGCCGCCGAGATCCTCGTCCGCACGCACTACGTCCGGGAGTGCATCGAGAACAAGGAGAAGACCAAGCTCCTCAAGGACGCGATCCAGGCCGGCACTTCGCAGTACGGCATGCAGACGTTCGACCAGTCGCTCTACTGGCTGTACAAGTCGGGACTCATCACGCTCGAGGAGGCGCTGCAAGCGCGCGACGCAACCCCAACGAGTTCAAGCTGAAGATCCAGGGCATCCAGTCCACTTCGGACGTCGCGCGCGAGGAGATGGACTCCGTCCTCGAGATGCCCACCGACTTCAACCCGATCGAGGAGGAGTCGCCGTTCGACTTCTCCAACCAGCTTCCTCCGGCGCGGTAGACGGCCCGGAAAGACCTCCGTCCGACCCCGCTTCTCCCGAGGCGGCGCGCGAACGCGCCCTTCGGCTCCTCGGGATCCGGCCCCGCGGGCGCGAGGAGCTTTCGCGGGCGCTGGCAGACCGGGGGTTCGACCGGGAAGCCGTCCGCCGCGCGATCGTCCGGCTCGAGGACGAAGGGCTCCTCGACGAGCTCGCGCCGCCCGATCCGCGGTACGCATCCGCGGCGCCCGATATGGCGCCCGGAGGCTCGAGCAGGAGCTTCGCGCCCGCGGCTTCTCGCGCGAGACCGTCGCGGCGCGCCCTGTTCGGAGCGGGAGCCCGAGGCGGAAGAAACGCGCGCTGGTTCGCGCGTTCGAGAGGGCCTGGAAGCGGCGCGCCGGTCTTTCCGAGCTCTGCGCCGCAAACGGGCGATCGACGCGCTCGCGCGCCGGGGTTTCCCGGCGGCGAAAAGTTTCTGAGATGATCGACGGTTCGAGAAACATCGGCACAATGAAATGAAAGCCAACGAGGTCCGCGAGCGGTTTCTGAGCTACTTCGAGGAGCGCGGGCACCGCCGCGTCCCCTCGTCGCTCGCTCATCCCGGCCGAAGATCCGACGCTGCTCTTCACCAACGCCGGCATGGTCCAGTTCAAGGACGTCTTCACCGGCCGCGAGAAGCGCGACTACTCGCGGGCGGCGAGCTCGCAGAAGTGCGTCCGCGCGGGGGGCAAGCACAACGACCTCGACAACGTGGGCTACACCGGGCGGCACCACACGTTCTTCGAGATGCTCGGCAACTTCTCCTTCGGCGACTACTTCAAGGACGAGGCGATCCGGTTCGCCTGGGAGCTCGTCACCGATCGGGAGAAGGGTTACGGGCTCGAACCGGAGCGGCTCTGGGCGACGGTCTACCTGACCGACGACGACGCCGCGGCGCTCTGGGAGCGCTACCTCCCGAAGGATCGGATCCTGCGCTTCGGAGAGGCGGAGAACTTCTGGGCGATGGGGGAGACGGGCCCCTGCGGGCCCTGCTCCGAAGCTTCACTACTACCGGGGCGCCGACCTTGCCGGGAACACGCCCGACCTCGTCAACGGGCCGGGAGACGAGACGGTCGAGATCTGGAACCTCGTCTTCATGCAGTTCGAGCGCGACGCTTCCGGAAAGCTCGACCCTCTGCCGCGGCCGTCGGTGGACACCGGCGCGGGCCTCGAGCGGATCACCGCGATCCTCCAGGGCGTTTCGAACAACTACGACACGGATCTCTTTGCCCCGATTCTGGCGGCGATCTCGGAGATCGTCGTGGAGAGGGGGGCACGCCCTTCCGGGGCAACTTTGCGCCGGAGGACGCGCCCTTCCGGGTCATCGCCGACCACGCGCGCGCGGCCACGATGCTGATCGCCGACGGCGTGCTGCCCTCGAACGAGGGGCGCGGCTACGTGCTCCGGCGAATCCTGCGCCGGGCGTTGCGTTACGGGCGGCGCCTCGGCCTCCAGGAGCCGTTTCTCCACCGGTTGCCCCCGGCCGTGGTCGGTCTTTACCGCGGCATCCATATCGAGCCGAAGGACGCGGACTCCGTCGCGAAGCGCGTCGCCGAAATCCTCCGCCCGGAGGAGGAGCGCTTCGCGCGGACGCTCTCCGAGGGGATCGACCGGGTGGGCGAGGCGGCGAGCCGGGCGCGGGAGCGCGGGGAGCCGCGGCTAGCCGGCGAGACCGTCTTCCGGTTCTACGACACGCACGGAATCCCGATCGAGGTGATCGAGGAAATCGCGGCCGACGAGGGAGTGACTCTCGACCGTGAAGGATTCGAGTCGCAGCTGGAGGCCCAGCGTCGCGCCTCGCGCTCCGCCGGAAAGTTCGAGGCCGCGGACGTTTCGGTTTACGAGAAGCTCGACCTGCCCGCGGTGCACTCGGCGTTCCGGGGCTATCCCGAGCACGACTTCGTCTCCCTGGACCAGGCTCGAATCGTCGCGCTCGTGAAGGACGGCCAGCCCGCGGCGCGCCTGGAGAGCGGTGACACGGGCGAGGCGGTAGCGGACCGGACGGTGTTCTATCCGGAAGGGGGAGGCCAGGTCGCGGATACCGGAACGTGGACGTGGCCGGGCGGCGAGGCGGAGGTACTCCACGTCTGGAAGCCGCGCTCCGACACGATCGCGCACCGCGTCCGCGTCACCCGTGGAGCTCTCGAGGTCGGGGCCGTCGTGGACATGCGGGTGCCCGAGTGGGTCCGACGCCGCACGCAGGCGAATCACACCGGGACGCACCTCGTTCACGCGGCGCTCCGGAAAGTGCTCGGCGTGACCGCGCGCCAGATGGGGTCCCTCGTCGCCCCGGACCGGCTTCGGTTCGACTACGCGGTGTCCGCGCCTCCGACCCCCGCTCAGATCGCCGAGATCGAACGGCTCGTCAACGAGGAAATCCTGCGCGACCGCGAGGTCACGAAGTCGAACCTTCCGATGGAGGAGGCCCGCCGGCGCGGCGCGGACATGTTCTTCTGGGACAAGTACTCTGACAGCGTCCGCGTCGTGGAGGTGCCCGGGTTCTCGATCGAGCTCTGCGGCGGCTGCCACGTGCCGCGGACCGGGGAGATCGGCGCATTCAAGATCGTGTCGGACAAGTCGCTCGCGGCCGGCGTTCGCCGCCTCGAGGCGGTGACGTCGCTCGGCGCCGTCGACCTTCTCTCGAGCGACGAGGAGACGTTGAACCGCCTGTCCGCCGCGGCGCAGGCGCCCCGCGAGGCCCTGCTCGAGAGGTGGGACGAGCGCGAGGAGCGGCTGAAGGCGCTGGAGCGCGAGTTGACGTCACTGAAGATGAAGCTCGCGTCCGGGAGACTCGGGGTCGGCCGGCGACAGCGAGGAGATCGGCGGGGTCTCGGTCGTCACCCGACTCGTTCCGGGTCTTTCCATCCCGGAGCTTCGCAACCTCTCCGACACGCTCCGGTCGCGCGTGAAGAGCGGAGTCGTTCTCGTGGGGACTTCCAACGAGGGGAAGACGTCGGTCGTCGCGGCTGTCACGCGGGACCTGGTCGACCGGGTGCCGGCTTCCCGTCTGGCGGCCCGGATCGGACAGGCGCTCGGCGGATCCGGCGGCGGAAAACCGGACCTCGCGCAGGCGGGAGGCCGGCGGGAAGAGCTCCTGCCGGAAGCCCTCCGCGCCGGAAAAGAGGCGGTCCGCGAGATTCTCGCGGCGTGACGCCCGTCACACTTCCGGAGCCTCCCGGACCTGGAATATAATGATTCAAACCCGGTTAATGGGACTGCTCCCGAACTGACTGATGCGCTCGAAGACCCTCTTCGTCCTGACGATCTTGTTCGCCGTCGCGGCGGCCGGCTCCGCCCGTGTCCGGATCTCCGTCCAGAACGGGAAGAGGGTCATCTACAACGACGGCGTCGGCGAAAAGAGCCTCACCGCGGGTCGGAAGCGCTCGGTGCCCGAGGGGCAGTGGCTCGCCGCACGGATCGGGCGCCCGTCGGAGTACGACCCCCTGATCAACCGCGCGGCGAGCGTTCACTCCCTCGACCCCCGCCTGGTGAAGTCCGTCATGCTGGTCGAGTCGGGTTTCAACCCGGCAGCCGTGTCTCCCAAGGGCGCGCGCGGCCTCATGCAGCTCATGCCGGCGACGGCGAGCCGCCACGGCGTCCGGAACATCCACGACCCCGCGCAGAACATCGCGGGCGGAACGAAGTACCTCTCGCACCTGCTCGGCCTCTTCGGCGGCAACCTCGAGAAGTCGCTGGCTGCCTACAACGCGGGGGAGGGGGCGGTCGCGCGATACGGCGGGATCCCTCCCTATGACGAAACCCGGAACTACGTGCGCCGCGCCCTGACGGCCTACTACGGAACCCCCTACGCCGGCGGCTCGGGAGCGACCCTCACGGGCGGGTTCGGCAAGCCCGCGGGCAAGCCCGTGCGGATCGAGCGGGACTCGCAGAACCGCCCGGTCTTCACGACGGCGCGGCCCTCCGCTCCGGTCCTGCGGCGCCTCAGCTAGAAGAGAAGGTCCGGTTCTCCGGGCGAATTCGCGCAGTCGCTTTTCGCGTGCGCCTCGACGGCGCACGGAGAGAGCAAACGGCCGATGAGCTCCTGTCGCGTGCGCCTCGACGGCGCACGGAGAGAGCAAACGGCCGCGGCGCACCTTCCCGTGGCTGGAACGCAGCAACTCTGCGATTCGCCACTGGAGCTAGTCCCGCGGCTCTTCGCCCACCTTTCCTCCAGCTCCGTGCGCAAACGAGCGGAGACGCTCCTCCGCGGCCGTGAGCACTCTTTGGACCGTCTCGTCGTCCCGGTGCTCGCAGTACAGCCGCACCATGGGCTCGGTCCCGGACAGCCGGTGGAGGAGCCACCCCTCGCTGCCGAACGCGTACTTCACTCCATCCCCCGGGATCACGTCACTCACCGCGACGCCGCCGACCTCGCGCGGCGGGTCACGCTCGACCGCCCGCAGATAGTCGGCCACGACCGGGACGGGAAGATAGACGTCGCGCCGGCCGTAGGCGAAGCTTCCGAACTCTGCGGCCAGGTCGGCCAGAGCGCCGTCGAGGTCCCGGCCGGACTGCGCGAGACTCTCCAGAAGCAGGAGGCCGTTGAAGACTCCGTCGCGCTCGGGGAGGTGGAAGGCGAAGGCGTAGCCGCCGCTCTCCTCGCCTCCCGCCGCCGCCTCTCCCCGGTTCATGAGGTCCGCCACGTATTTGAATCCGATCGGAGTCTCGTAGAGCGGAAAGCCCAGGCGCGCGGCCACGCGGTCGATGAGGATCGAGGTCGAGAACGTCCGGGCGATGCCGCCGGTCAGGCCGCGCCTGCGGAACGCGTGGAGGAGAAGGAGAGCGAGAACCCGGTGAGGGGAAACGAAGTCGCCCCGCCGGTCCAGGACGCCGAGACGATCGGCATCCCCGTCGCACGCGACAGCGAGGTCGAGACTGCGGGCGACGACCTCCCGGGCCGCGGCTTTCAGGTTCGCGGCGATGGGCTCGGGGTGGACTCCGCCGAAGAGCGCGTCGCGCTCACTCCGAAAGGGCACGATCCGCGTGGCGCCGGGTCCCACGACGTCCGCGACCAGGGTCCCGGCCGCGCCGTGCATGGAGTCGGCGAGGACCGAGAGTCCGGCGGCGCGGATCCGGTCGAGGTCCAGCAGGGAAGCGAGACGCTCCCGGTAAGGGACGAGCAGGTCGGCGCTCTCGATCCGGCCGGGACTCGCACCGTGGAGAGCGGGTCGGTCCGCCTCTCGCGAGATCTCGTCGTACAACTCGGGCGGTGCGCTCCCCCCGAAGTGCGCCTTCATCTTGAAGCCGTTGTAAGGCGCCGGGTTGTGGCTGGCGGTGATGGCCACGCCTCCCGAGAGCGCCAGCCGGCGGACGTGGAAGGAGACGACGGGCGTCGGGACGGCGCGATCCCCGAGGAGCACGTCGATCCCGGCTCGGGAGAAGACCTCGGCCACGGCGCGCGCGAACTCGGGTGACAGGAAACGCGTGTCGTACCCGATCACGATGCGGGAGTGGTCTCCGGGACCGGCGCCCTCGGTGTAGACGCGGGAGGCCGCGACGGCCACGCGCCGCAACGCGTCGAACGTGCAGTCGTCGGCGATGACGCCGCGCCAGCCGTCGGTCCCGAACGGGATGCTCATCGGGGGCGGGCGGGCGGTGTTACCTTAATCACAGTGCCTGTGCCTGTCGTCGAAGATACCCCAGTGAAATCGGATCGCCGGGACGAGCCGCTGCGAGTGAATCTGCCGAACGGGCTCACTCTGCTGAGGATCTTTCTCGTTCCCTTCCTCCTCGTCGTGCTGCTGACGAAGTTCGAGGGAAGGGAAACCGTGGGTCTCCTCATCTTCCTCTTCGCGACGGCGACCGACTTCTTCGACGGCTGGCTCGCCCGCCGCCGGGGAGAGGTCACGACGCTCGGCACGCTGCTCGACCCGATCGCCGACAAGCTCCTCATCTCGGGGGCGTTCATTTCGCTGGTCGAGCTGCAGCTCGCCCCCGCGTGGATGGTGGTCGTCGTGCTGGGCCGCGAATTCGCGGTCTCGGGGCTCCGATCGATCGCCTCGGCCCAGGGTCTCGTCATCGGGGCGTCCGCGTGGGGAAAGGCGAAGATGTTCACGGAGATCGTCGCGGCCTCACTGCTCATCCTCGCGATCCGCCACGACGTGTTCCTCCTGCCGGGCAAGGCCGCCCTCTGGGCGGCCGTCACGCTCGCGATCGTGTCGGGCGTCCACTACTTCGCGGTGTTCCTCCGCCGAATCGTCTCGATTCCCGGCCCGCTGGTGCCGCCTCAGACCTGAAGGATTACCGGATCACTCGGCGGAGAAGGAATCGCCGGATCGGCCGCCCCTCCTCCCGGTACTTGATCTCGTAGTGCGTCGGCGGCGGCTCGGGGAGCGAACCCCAGGGGAGCTCCTCCAGTACGGGCACCGTCTGCAGGACCGGCGCGAGCTCCTCCGCGTATCCGGGGTGGTCCGTCGCGATGCGCACGAGCCCGCCCGGCTCGAGCTTCGCCGCGAGGACCTCGAGGAACACTCCGTCCAAGAGCCGGCGCTTCCGCTGCTTCTTCTTGGGCCAGGGGTCCGGGAAGTAGACGTGAAAGGCGCTGACGGAAGCGGAGGGAACGCAACCGTCGACAAACGCCCGCGCATCGGCGCGGATCACCCGCGCGTTCGCGAGAGCGGACCTCGCGAGCCGCTCTCGCGAAACCCGGTAGTAGGAGAGCGACCGCTCGAGCCCGAGATAGTCCCGGGCGGGGTGGGCCCGCGCAGCCTCGATGAGAAATCGAGCCTTGCCCGTGCCGATCTCGATTTCGAGAGGAGCGCGGCGGCCGAAGAGCTCCTCCGCGACGAAGGGGCGCCCGATCCACGGCTGCTCGTCGGGCGAGGCCGGGAAGCGCGAGAGCTGCTTCGCGGAGGTGCTAGTCTGATCGGTCAGGGCGCTCCCCGATTTCCATGCCCACGGTCGTGTTCATCAACGAAGGGAGAGCCGGGAACTTCCCGGCCGGCACGACGCTTCTCGCCGCGGCCCTCGACCTCGGCGTCAACATCAGCCACATCTGCGGAGGCAACGGCATCTGCTCGACGTGCCGGGTCGAGGTCGTCGCCGGGCGCGAGAATCTGTCGCCGATCAATCCCCAGGAGGTCGCCTACGAGCTCGGTGACTGCGGCCGGCTGGGGTGCCAGGCGCGGGTGACCGGAAACGTCGGCGTGCGGGTCCTCATGGTCGCCAGCGTCCAGCTCGACTAGGCGGTGAGGCGCTCGGACACCGCTTTCGCGAACCCGCTCGTCGTGACACTACCCCCCAGGTCGGGCGTCCGGATCCCGGCCGCGAACGTCGCCATCAACGCTTTCTCGATTCCGGCCGCCAGCTCGGGGAGCCCGAGATGCCGCAGCATGAGGACCGCGCTCATGAGGAGCGCCGTCGGATTCGCCTTTCCGGTTCCGGCGATATCGGGAGCGGTTCCGTGCACGGCTTCGAAGATCGCCGCCTCCTTCCCGAGGTTCGCGCCGGGGACCAGCCCGAGTCCGCCGACGAGGCCGGCTGCGAGGTCGGACACGATGTCGCCGTAGAGGTTCTCGAGAAGCAGAACGTCGAAAATCTCGGGATTCATGACCAGCCGCATGCAGGTCGCGTCCACGATGCGATCGTCCGCAACGATGTCGGGGTACTCGGTCGCGACCTTGCGGAAGCAGTCGAGGAAGAGGCCGTCCGAGAGCTTCATGATGTTCGCCTTGTGGACCGCGGTCACCCGCCGGCGTCCCTCGCGCCGGGCGTACTCGAAGGCGAACCGCGCGATCCGCGTGGACGCGACCTCGGTGATGATCTTCAGCGACTCGACGACGCCCGGAACGACCGTGTGCTCGAGACCGCTGTAGAGATCCTCGGTGTTCTCCCGGACGACCACGAGGTCGACATTCTCGAACCGGGACGGCACCGCCGGGAGGTTTCGGACGGGGCGCAGGTTCGCGTAGAGGTCGAGGGTCTTTCGCAGAGCCACGTTGACCGACGCGAAGCCTTTTCCGATCGGGGTGCCCACGGGTCCCTTCAACGCGACCCGGTTCTTTCGGATCGACTCGATGACGGCGGGGGGCAACGGGTCGCCGCCGGACTCCTCGGCTGCCCGTCCGACGACCGCCTCCTCGAACTCCAGAGGGGCGCCGGCGGCTTCGAGCACCGACAGGACAGCGTCCGCGACCTCGGGGCCGATGCCGTCCCCCCGGATGAGGGTGACGCGGGTTGTTGCGGGCTTCACGTGCCGGCCGGCGCCGCGGGCTCGCCCGGCAGGATCATCCGAACGCTCTTGATCGTCGTCGGCGTCGCGTCCTCGACGACGAACTCGGCGCGCCTGCCCCTCCACCGCTCTCCCCGCCGCGGAATCCGCCCGAAACGCAGCATCAGGTGACCCGCGATCGTCTCCGCCTCGTCCCGCGGAAGCGTCAGGCCGAACTGCTCCTCGATGTCGTCCAGGCGGAAGCTGCCCTCCAGGACGTACGTTCGGTCGCCGGCGGCCACGAAGCCGGACGTTTCTTCCTCGTCGTACTCGTCCTGGATTGGACCCAGGAGCTCCTCGATGGCGTCCTCGATGGTCGCGATTCCGGCGGTCCCGCCGTGCTCGTCCACCACCACGGCCATGTGGGTGCGGCGGCGGCGCATCTCGCGGAAGAGGTCCTCGGCGCGCTTGAATTCCGGTACGAGAAACGGCGGGTCGAGATATCGGCCGAGCGCGAAATTCTTCTCCGCGTCGTCCGAGAGGTCGAAGAGATCCTTCGCGTGAAGTATGCCGATCGACGTTGTCGAGAGAGCCTCGATAGACAGGCAGCCGGGAGACCTTGTGCTCGTGGAGAACCAGGCGAACGTCGTCGAACTTCGCGGTCTCCGGGACAGCGACGACCTTTGTCCGCGGGACCATGATTTCGCGGACCGTCTTGTCGCCGAACTCCAGCACCTTGTGGAGGAGTCGTCTCTCCTCGCCGTGGATCAGCTCCTTCGTCCGCGCCCAGATTGATGACGCTCTTCATCTCCTCTTCCGTAAGCGTCGGGGTCCTTCTCGGGGATGCCGAGCAGCCGCAGCATGCCGGTCGAGAACCGGACGAACACGGCGACGACCGGCGAGAGCACGCGCATCATCCAGGCCATGGGAGCGGCGACGGCACGGGAGATCGAGACCGGCGAGGCGGCGCCGATCGCCTTCGGGCGTCATCTCTCCGAAGACGAAGAGGGCGACAGTGGAGAAGACGACGGCCACCGCGGCGCCGCGCGTCGCGCCCAGCCAGGCCGTGGCGAACAGCGTCGCAATGCCGAAGCCGTCGCTGTTGAAGAGGTTCTGGCCGATCAGGATCGTGGCGAGAAGGCGGGACGTCTGCGACTTGAGGTTCCGGATGAGCGCCGCCCTGCGGTCTCCCTTCTCCCGCATCCGCTGCAGGTCGATGGCGCGAAAGCGACACGAGTGCGGTCTCGGCGGCGGCGAAGAAAGCGGAGAGCCCGAGCGAAAGGAGCAAAAAAAGGAGGAACAGCCCAACTTTCGCGCTCACGCTCCGCCTCCACTCTTCCGCCGGCGGCCGTCGAGAGCGGACGGGCAGCCTCGTGTTCGCCCAGCGGACGGCGTCGGAGAGCCCGCGGTCGCACGCGTCGGCCGCCCGGCGGAAGAGCCGGGAGGGCGGAGCCGTCTCCGACGGCGCCCGCGGAGATCGCGGCGTTGCGCTGCACTCCGCGGCGTCCGGCGCGGTTCAAGGCCGTGGCCCCGAACCTTCGTCGCCACTCCCCCTTCCCGATCGCCAGCCACTCGGCGCGCGTCGGAGCCGGGCTCCGTGAGCGGGGAGGAGGGGCCCTGCGTTCCAGGGGCAGACCTCCTGACACACGTCGCAGCCGAACACGTTCTCGCCGATCTGTGACTTCACCTCGTCCGGTATCGGCCCGCGGTGCTCGATGGTCCAGTACGCGAGGCACCGGTTCGCGTCGAGAAGCGCCGGCGCGAGGAACGCGCCGGTCGGGCAGCTCTCCAGGCACAGCACGCAGGAGCCGCATTGCTCCGCGACGGGATCGTCCGGGGGGAGGTCGAGGTCGGTGACGATCTCGGCGAGCAGCATCCAGGAGCCGAGCTCCGGGTCGATCAGGCAGCCGTTCTTCCCGATCCAGCCGACGCCCGCCGCCGCGGCGAATGACCTTTCGGCGAGCGGCGTCGAATCGACGCAGACCCGCCACCCGAAGGGTCCTCCGAGCCGCCGGCGGACGCTCTTCGCCACGCGGATCGCGCTCTTCCGGAGGGTCCCGTGGTAGTCGGGACCGACGGCGTAGCGCGCGATCGACGAGCCGTCCGCGGCCCGCAGCGGGGCTGACCGGTGGGAAGCGGCGAGGCACACGACCGACCGGGCGCCGGGCAGCAGGTTGCCGGGAGAGGCGCGCACCTCCGCCGTCTTCTCGAGATAGGTCATGCCGGCGTGACGCCCGGCGCCGATCCAGTCCCGGAAGCGGTCGAACCGGGGGGGCGGGCCCGCCCGGGCGATTCCGATGCGCGAGAAGCCCTCCCGCTCCGCCTCCTCGCGGAAAATCCGGGCCTTCTCGACTCGATCAAACGGCGCGTTCATGCCCGTCCGGCGATGCTAGCACCCGGTTACATTATTCTGCGCAGGCGTGGCGGGCCCCGCCCGGGAGGACTTCATCTGACCTCGAACGACCGTTTCTATCCGAGGGTCTTCGGCCTCGTCGTCGCGGCTCTGCTCGCGGCGGCGCTCGTGTCGATCCTGAAGCCGTTCGTCGGTCCCATCCTGTGGGCGCTCCTCCTCGCTTTCCTCCTCCACCCCGTCAACGTGCGCGTCCGACGCCGCTTCGCCGCGAAGAGGAGGCGGGGCGCCGCGGCGTTCCTCATGACCGTCGGGGTCGCTCTCGCGATCGTGCTGCCGGCGGGGCTTCTCGGCATCGCCTTCGCGGGGCAGGCCGCGGACCTCTCCCAGCGCATGACCGGTCTCGTGAACCGATACCGGATCGCGCGGCCGAGCGACCTCGTGCGGCTCCCGGTCGTGGATCGGCTCGTGCGATGGCTGGCGGATCACACCCCCGTGACCGTGGACCAGGTTCAGGCGTGGATCGTGAACGGCCTGCGCACCGCGCTCGACTTCGCTCTCGCGAACAGCAGGTTCGTGTTCCTGGGCGCACTCGGCGCACTCGTCGGGCTCTTCCTGATGCTCTTCGTCCTTTACTTCTTCTTTCGGGACGGCGAAGACATCGTCCGGCGAGGCATGAACCTCGTCCCGCTCGACGAGGAGCGCAAGCGCCGCCTGCAGACGCACATCGGGGACGTGACCCGGGCGGTCGTCTACGGCAACGTGCTGACCGCCGCGGTCCAGGGCGTCCTGATCGGAGTGGCCTTCTGGATCTCTCCGCTTCCATCACCCGTCGTCTTTGGAGTTCTGGGCGCCGTGGCCTCGCTCATCCCGGCGGTCGGGACCGGCCTCATCGTAGTCCCGGCCACGATCGCGCTCGCGGTCCAGGGGCACTGGGGCTGGACGATCTTCATGGTCGCGTGGGGGGTCGGCGTCGTCGGCCTGGCCGACAATTTCCTGCGCCCCATCTTCATCTCGGGTCGCGCCGAGATCTCCACGCTTCCGATTTTCGTCGGCGCCATTGGCGGAGTCGCCGCGTTCGGCCCCATCGGCCTCTTCCTGGGACCTATCGTGATCGCGCTCGTCCTCGCCTTCATCCGGTTCGCCGAAGAGGCCCGCTCCGCGGTGTAGCCGGCCGCTCGAGGTCGAAGTCGCCGCCGGAGCCGAAGCGGATCTTTCCGGGCTCCGACACGATCCACATTCGGACGTTCGGGGGCAGGAAGAGCGAGCGGTTCGTCCGCTGCAGGAAGACGCCCCGGCGCGAAAGGGGAGCCGCCCACCGCTCGAAGATCCGCGCGGCCGTGCCGCCGCGCCCCCGCCACGGGACGACGCGGTCGCCCGCGCGGAACCGCGCGATTCCTTCCCAGACGATCCCGAGCGCGGGCGCGCGCACGTCCACGAGCTCCGCGTCGATCTCCGAGGCCGGCTCGCCGACGCGGCGTCCGCGTCCGCCCGAGGACACGTAGAGCGCGGTGGGTGTGCTCCAGAGGTGGCCGATCGTCCGCGGCTCCTGCGGCTCGAAGCCGCGGGCGAGGAGCGAGAGGAGAAGCGCCGGGAAGAGGCAGAGGGTTGACGTTCCGGCGAGCAGGGCGCGCTCGGTCCAGCTCCGCGGGCGCGCCGAGAGCGCGAGGCCGAGGAGCGCCAGCGCAGACGCGAGGAAGAGGTAGGCGACCGACGCCGTCGCCGAGGCGAGCGGGCCCTCCACGCGCGCGACGCCGGTCACGCGGAAGCCCACTGCCGAGGCGAGCGCGATGAGCGCGGGAATGGCGACTGCGGAGGACGCCACCACTCGGGAGAGGCGGTGTAACCGCTGGCGCCGGGACTCCCGTCGGGCCGCGCCGGCCGGGAATCGGATCGGGTGCCCGGACGGACACGTCCGGAGCTCCGGGTCGGCGACGAGGCGCCGGCAGCGGGGACAACGCACGACGAGGGCGTTCTCCCACCCGAGCCGGAACGCGCGGAGGGCGCGAGCTGCGCGCACCAGCGAAAAGGCAACCGCCGCAACGAGTGCTACCTGGGCCGCCGCGCGCAGGAATCCCGCCGCGGGACGAAGGGCTTCGCCGAAAAGGCTCTCGATCGCCTGCGCGAGGCGGGGGAGCATCAGACTGCGACGGAACGGCTCCGGCCCCGGGAGCCGGCGCTACGGTTTGGCCGCGCCGCCCTCCAGCACCAGCTCGACCCGCCGGTTCTGGGCCTTGCCCGCCGCGGTGGCGTTGGTCGCTACCGGCCTCGTCTCCCCGTAGCCCTGCGCTTCGATGCGATCGGGCGAGACCCCGCCTTCTACGAGCGCCGACCGCACGGCCTGGGCGCGGAGGCGCGACAGCTGCAGGTTGTACTCGTTGCTCCCGTCCGAATCGGTGTGGCCCTCGACGAGGACGCGCTGGCCCGGTACCGTTGCGAGCGCTCGCGCGATCTCGGTCAGCCGCGCGCGCATCGCCGGTTTCACGTCCGACTTGTTGACATCGAAGTAGATGTTTCCGGGCAGCGTGACGATGAGCCCCCGCGCCTCTTCCCGGACGGACGCGAGCTGGGAGAGCGTCTTCCGGAGTTCCTCCTGCGTCTTCGCCTGCTCCGCCTGAAGACGCTCGAGCTCCGCGGAGCGGTCCGCCTGGACCTTGCGCTCCTCCTCGAGCCGCTGCCGCTCGGCCTCGGCCGACTTCCGCGCCTCCTCCGCTGCCCGGCGGCTCGCCTCGAGCTCCCCCCGGGTCGCCTCCAGCTCCGCCGCGGCCTTGTCGCGCTCGGCCTGGGTCCGCGCCGCCGCGTCGCTCTCCGCCGCCGCGCGCTCTGCGGCCAGCCTGGCTTCCAGATCCAGCCGGGCCTGCTCACGCTCCCGCGCCGCCGCGTCCTGCGCGGCGATTCGGTCCTCCGCCGCGCGCCGGTCCGCCGCCGCGCGGGCCTCCGCCTCGGCGGCACGCCTTTCCGCGTCCGTCCGCGCGCGCGCCTGCAGGGCGGCGATCTCGGCGTCCCGAACGGACAACTCCCCCTGGCGCTTGCGCTCGGCTTCGCGTCGGACCGCCTCGTTCGCGGTGCGGGCCTCCGCGCGGTACTGCGCCTGGCGCGCCTCGCCCTCGGCCAGACGAGCCCAGTGAGTCGCGGTCACCCCGTCCTTCCGCTCGTTCCAGGTGCTCTCCGCGACGCGGAGATGCGCCAGAGCCGCGTCGTACTCGCGCGCCGCGATCTGATCCGCGTTCGCGTTCTTGGCGTCCTGGAGGGCCTGCCGCGCGTCCGCGATCTCGCGGGGCGGGGGACCAGACGAGCAGGCCGCGGCCGCGGCCAGGAGGACTACCGGAAGGAGTCTCGCAATCTTTTTCATTTCGACCTCCCGCTTACGGGTTCCGGGACTCTTCGCGCAACTGGCGGGTCTTCGCTTCGAGGTCGTCCGCCTGCCGGCGAAGGTCCGCGGCTTCACTCATCAGTCGGTCGGCCGTCGCCTGGGCCTCCGCCGCGGCGGCATAGGCGCGCGCCTCGGCCAGCCGGCGCCGGGCAGTTTCCCCGTCTCCGCGTGAAGACGCGGCCCGGCCCTCGTCCCACGCCCGCTGCGCCTTCGCGAGCAGATCGCCGGCTCGTTCGCGCGCCCCCGCGCCCTCGGCCCGGCGGACCGCGGCTTCCGTGTCGGCGAGGAGCACCGGAGCGACGGGCGGTCCGCTGGACGCGCACGCGGCCAGGAATGTGGTGGACAGCAGGAGGAAAGCGGCTCTCTTCATGGAAACCTCCTCATCGGGCGGGCGGCACGACACTCGCCCGACTCTACCGCAAGCGGCATGCCGCCGATTCCGCCGCGCCACCCGCGCGAATGCCTGATAATTCCGGGCCGGTGACCGCCCGATCCGACGACCTCACGGAAGAGCTCGCGCGGGAAATCCGCGCCGCCGTGGCCCAGGCCGGTCCGCCGGAATCGGGGTCTGCGGCGTCCCGCCTCGAACCGAAGGGTCTGGCGGAAGTCCGCACTCCGCTCGCGCGCGCGGAGGCCCACGTTACGCCGACCGTGCCGGACGCGGCGCGCTTCTTCGGCGCCAAGTCCGCGGCGGTCCGGCTCTTCCGATTCCTGTGGCGGGGCCAGGCGGCCTTCAACGCGCTGCTGCTCGAGGCCGGCAACGGGGTCGCGGGCGCGCTGGAGGAGAACCGCGCCGCGATCGATCGCCAGTCGCTGCGAGTGGCGGAAGAGCTCGCCTCGACGCGCTCCGAGTTCCTCCGGCGCGACGGGGCCCAGGCGGCCCGGCTCGCCTACCTCGAGTCGCGCGGCATGGCTTCCGCGCCGGCGGCTTCGGCGACAGCGGGCGATCCGTCCCCCGCTCTTCCGGAGAGCGTCTACGCCCTCTTCGAGGAACGCTTCCGGGGCTCCCCCGAGGAAGTATCGCGAAAGCAGCAGTTCTACCTGCCCCTTCTTCGCGGCGTGCCCGGCCCCGTCTTCGACGCGGGGTGCGGGAGGGGCGAGTTCCTCCGCCTGCTCGCAGGAGAGGGGATCGCGGCGCTCGGGGTCGAGACCAGCGGCGTGGCGGTCGCGGCCTGTCGGGCCGCGGGCCTGGACGTGCGCAAAGGCGACGCGGTCGAGGCTCTCGCGGCCATCCCCTCCGACAGCCTGGGCGCCGTCGTGGCCTTCCAGGTCGTCGAGCACTGGCCGGCTGCGCAGACGTTCCGATTCCTCGCGGAGGCGCGGCGGGCGCTCGGCGCGCGCGGGGTCCTGATCGTCGAGACCGTGAACACGACGTCGCTTTCGGCGATGAACGCCTTCTACCTCGACCCGACGCACGTCCGGCCTGTCCCGCCGGACGCTCTCGTCTTCCTCTGTGACGCCGCGGGGTTCCGCGACCTCCGGGTGGAGTTTCTGTCCCCGCTGCCCGCGAACGAGCGGCTCGAAGAGCGGTCCGAGAACGACGTCCGCCTGAACGAGATGCTCTTCGGGCCGCAGGACTACGCCGTGACCGCCCGCGTTCCGACCGAGTGACTTCGCCCCCTCCCCGCGTCCTCGTCGCGGCGGTCCAGTCTCCGTTCTCCGGCGGCGGCGCGGAGCGGCACGTTCGGCGGCTGACGGAGGAGCTCGTCGCCCGGGGCGTCGAGGCGGATCTCGTCACGATCCCTCTGATCGAGCGCGAGCGATTCGACCTCGTGCGCTCGGCTCTCGCCTGGCGGTCGCTCGACCTGACCGAAGTGGCGGGGCGGCCCGTGGACGCGGTGATCGCGACCCGGTTTCCGAGCTACGCGGTCCGTCACCCGAACAAGATCGCGTGGGTCATCCACCAGTACCGCCAGGCGTACGACCAGTTCGGAACGCCGTGGAGCGACTTCACGGCGTCCACCGAGGACCGCCGGACCCGCGAAACGATCGCGGCGATCGACCGCCTGGGTCTCACCGAGGCGAGGCACGTGTTCGCCAACTCGCGTACGGTCGCCGCCCGCCTCCGCCGCTTCAACGGCATCGAGAGCGAGCCCCTGTACCATCCGCCGCCGCTGGTCGGCCGGTACCGGTCCGGGCCCTTCGGAGACTATGCGCTGACGGTGGGTCGACTGGACGGCTGGAAGCGGCCGGACCTGCCTCTCCGGGCGCTCGCGCACGCGCCCGCGGCCCGGTTGACGGTCGTGGGCCGTGGCCCCGAGGAGGGACGTCTCCAGAGACTCGCGCGGGAGCTCGGCGTCGAGGAACGCGTTCGCTGGATCCCGGACGTAGACGACGAGGAGCTCCTCGACCTCTACGCCGGCGCGCGGCTCGTCGTGGTCGCGCCCGAGGACGAAGACCTCGGCTACGTTCCCCTCGAGGCGTTCCTCTCGGGCAAGCCGGTCCTGACGACCGACGACGCAGGCGGTCCGCTCGAGTTCGTGACCGACGGCGAGACCGGGTTCGTCGTGCCGCCCCGGCCGGAAGCGCTGGGGGCCGCTCTGGCGCTCGCGTGGGAGCGGCCGGCCGCGCTCGAAGTCCTCGGAAGCCGCGGCCGGGAGCGCGCCGCAAAGCTGTCGTGGGATTCGACGATCGGCTCGCTCCTGTCGGCCGCGGGGATCTCCCGGCCGTGACGGCCGACCCCGAGGTCCTCCGCCGGCTCGCGCGCGAGTCGGGTGAGCTCCTGGCCGAGCTCGGCGTTGCCCCGGACGACTTGCGGTGGTTGCGCCGGCACGCGGAGACGATCGCCAGTTTGGCGGGCGGCGAACGGAGGCCGGGGCTCCGGGACTACTTTCGCCGGCTGGCGCGCAGGGCCGTCCGCACCGCGAGGTAGCCGGCGAGGACGCCGTCCTCGAAGTTGAAGTCGGGGCTCGCCGCGAGCGCGGGGTGGTCGTGGGGCTGGAGCAGGTCGTCGGGCGGCAGCCCCGGCTCGATGCGGCGGCCGAGGTCGATCACCCGCTGCCGCTGCGCCGCGATCATTTCGTCGAGAAGGTCCTCAATCTCGTGGAGCGCGTCCCGGGCGGCCACTCCTAGCGGCCCGCGGGCGCGGGCTCCTCGGGGCGGGGGCGCGCCCCCTCCCGACCGAGCCGATCGGTCCAGACGCGGACCCGGTTCCGCCCACCCGCCTTCGCGGCATACAGCGCCTGGTCCGCGCGCGCGAGGAGCTTCCGGGCGTCCAGGCCCGGCGTAGAGCCTGCATCCGCGACCCCCGCGGAGACCGTGACCCAGAAGTCCTTGCCGTCCATCTCGAACCGTTCCCTCTCGAGCGCCTTGCGGATGCGCTCGGCGACCGGGCGCGCGGAAGCTGCCGACGTGTTGGGAAAGAGCGCCGCGAATTCCTCCCCTCCCAGCCGGCACGCGAGGTCGCTCGCGCGGACGACGCCGCGGACGATGTCTCCGAATTTGCGGATGACGAGGTCGCCCGCGGCGTGCCCCAGCGTGTCGTTGACCGACTTGAAGCGGTCGAGGTCGAAGCAGGCGATCGAGAGCGGTGTCTCGTACCGGTCGAGCCGGGCCCACTCCTCCGACAGGCGGGCCTCGAAGTAGCGCCGCGAGGACAGCCCGGACAGCTCGTCGGTGACGGCCACGGCCCAGTTCCGCGAGGCGTGGAGGGAGGCCGTGAGCGGCCCCAGCAACGCCCGGATCTCGGCCTTGCGCTCGGCGTCGATGGGCGTCGCGCTTCCGAGGTCGAGGTGCGCCACCAGCCGGTCGCCGGAGTAGAGGGGGAGTCGGAGGCGACGGACGCTGCCGCCGGCGAGAAGGTCGAGCGGCGCAAACGACCGCTCGGTCTCGGTCGCGGAGAGCTCGCGCATCCGCCGCGCGTCCACCTTGTTTCCCACCCACGCGTTTCCGGGATCGAGCGACGGCGCGACCGTGCCGGACTCATCCGGCCCGAGCGTCCACGCCTCTTCCACGCGGCCGTCCGAGTCGATTCGATAAAGGTCGAACCTCGTCACGGGCACGATCTCCGACGCCGCGGCGTAGGCGTGCTTCAGGATCTCGCCGGGCTCCGGGGACTCGCCCAGGAAGTGGCCTCCCCGTTCGCGGGCGGCGAGCCGGTCGGCGAGGACCCGCTCGCGCGATCGCGCCTGCCAGGCGAGGACCGAAGCCACGATCGCCACGAAAGCCAGGAGAACGTCTCCCCACAGAGGCAGCACCCGGGATCAGTGTAGCGGCAGGAGGCCCTTCAACAAAAAGGCCCCCGGTCTCGGGGGCCTCGGATCGACCAAAGGAAAGGAGTTACGGGGTGACCGTCGTCGTCGTCGTCGTCGTGGTCGTCTCGGTGGTCGTGGCCATCGCAGGGGTTTCCGTCATCATGGTGGTCGTCTCGGTCGTCATGGTGGTCGAGGTTTCTTCGACTACGGCCGGCGCCTCGGTGGTCGAGGTGTCGATCGTGGTCGTCGTCTCCTCCTTCTTGGTGCAACCGGTGAGGAGCGCGGTCCCGAACACGGCTGCGATAACCAGGGTTCCGAACTTCTTCATCTCCCTCTCTCCTTCTCGTTTCTGACGATATTTTTTTGCGGGGCCTCGAATCAGTGGGAAAAGCGAGGGCATGATATCCCAAGGCCGGGACCTGTCAAGCGGCAGGCCCCGCGCCGGCCCGTCGTTTGCGGGCTTTCGCGGCGGACGGATATCCTTCGCTCCTTTCATCGGAGGCCGACGTGTTCGAGGCGCTGGGAGAGCGGATCCAGGGGGTCTTCAAGGAGCTGAAGGGCGAGGGGCACCTGACCGAGTACCACCTCGACTCGGCGCTCCGCGAGATCCGCCTGTCCCTCCTGGAGGCCGACGTCGCCCTCCCGGTCGTGCGCGACTTCACCGCGCGGGTGCGGGAAAAGGCCGTGGGCGCGAAGGTGATGCAGCAGCTGTCGCCCGCCCAGGAGGTCACGCGCATCGTCCGGGACGAACTCATGGGCCTGCTCGGCGGGCAGAAGGAAGAGCTGCGCCTGGAAGGACGGCCCGCGGTCATCGAGATGGTCGGCCTGCAGGGCTCGGGCAAGACGACGTCCGCGGGGAAGCTCGCGCTCTACCTGAAGGGGCGGGGGCGATACCCGCTTCTCGTGGCGGCGGACCTCTCCCGTCCGGCGGCCGTCTCCCAGCTGAAGACTCTCGGCAGACAGATCGGAGTTCCGGTCTTCGACCCGGGCGAGCGCACCGACCCGGTAGAGGTCGCGCGCGAGGGCGTCACCGAGGCGAGGCTGACCGGCCGGGACACCGTCATCGTCGACACCGCCGGTCGCCTTCACTTGGACGACGACCTGATGAACGAAGTCCGCGCGGTCACCGAGGCGATTCATCCGGGCGAAATCCTGTTCGTCGCCGACGCCATGACGGGACAGGACGCCGTCCGGTCCGCCGCCGGATTCGCCGCGGCGCTTCCGTTGACCGGCATCCTCTTCACGAAGGCGGACGGCGACGCCCGCGGCGGGGCCGCGCTCTCCGTCGTGACGACCGTCGGCAAACCGATCAAGTTCGTGGGAGTGGGAGAGAAGCTCGAGGATTTCGAGCAATTCCACCCGGACCGGATGTCGTCGCGGATCCTCGGGTTGGGCGACGTGCTCACGCTGATCGAGAAGGTCGAAGCGCAGGTGGACGCGAGCGCGGCCGACCGCATGGCGCGCCGGGCGAGCGAGGGAGAGTTCACCCTGGAGGACCTCCGCGAGCAGCTCCGTTCGATGAAGAAGATGGGCCCCGTGTCCGGGATCCTCGATCTGCTTCCGAAGGGGGGCGCCTTCCGGGGCCTTGCTTCGCCCGACGCCGTCGACGAGAAAGCCCTCGTGCGGATCTCCGCGATCATCGACTCCATGACGCCGGACGAGCGGCGCTATCCGCAGCTCTTGAACGGCAGCCGCAAGAAGCGGATCGCGGCGGGCTCGGCGACGTCGGTGTCCGAGATCAACCGGCTCGTCAAGCAGTACCAGCAGATGCGCCGGCTCATGCGAACCGCGAAGAAGGGAGCCCGGGGCCTGGACCTCTCCCGGCTGCCGCTTCCCGCCCCCCGGAGCTGAACCTTTCGACGTACAATGCCGGGTTCCCGGGATCATGGAAATCGCTGAAAGGATAACGTCATGCTGAAGATTCGACTCTGCCGGATGGGCGCCAGGAACAGCCCGCACTACCGCATCGTGGTGTCCGACTCGCGCCGGACGGCGCGGGCCGAGGTCCTGGAAGAGCTCGGTGCCTACGACCCCAAGCGCGAGCCCACGGTCATCTCGTTCAACCAGGAACGGGCCCGCTACTGGATCGGAATGGGTGCCAACGTCTCGCCCACGGTGCGCTCGCTTCTCGATCGCAAGCCCGCGGCTTCCGCTGCCGAGGTCGCTGCGTCGTGAGTGGTTTTTCGCCTACCGCCTACCGCCTCCCGCCTTCCGCCACATGCGCCGCCTGATCGAGACGATAGTCCGCCGGCTCTCCGACCGCCCGGAGGAGACCCGCGTGACGGAGTCCGTCGAGGGAAAGACGGTCGTTTATGAGATCTCGGTGCCCGAGCCGGAGCGCGGCCGCCTGATCGGCCGCGACGGCCGCACCGTGCGGGCGATCCGGTCCTTCGTGGGAGCCGCTGCGTCCGCTCGCGGCAAGCGCGTCCTGGTGCGGGTCCGGGACTAACCGATCGATTGATCGTCGTCGGAATCGTCCGGCGGCCGCACGGGGTGACCGGAGAGCTTTCCGTGGAGCCCGTCACGGATTTCCCGGAACGGTTCGCGCCCGGCGCGCGATTCCAGTGGTCCGGCCCCGGCGCCGACCGCGAGCTCGAAGTAGTCTCCTCGCGTCCGCATGGCCCGCGAATTCTCGTTCGATTCGAGGGGGTCGAGGACGTGGACGCGGCGCGCGCGCTCTCGGGAGGGGACCTGCGTGTCCGGGATGAAGAGGCGGTGCCGCCTCCCGCCGACTTCTACTACCACTACGAGGTGGAGGGGTGGCGTTGCGAGGACTCGAGCGGGCGGCTGCTCGGAACGGCCGTGGGGCTCGAACGGACCGCGGGAGGCGCGCTGCTCCTCGTCGACACCGGCCGCAGCGAGCCGGTGCCGGTACCGTTCGTGGCGCCCATCGTCGTTTCGATCGACCGGGAGTCCCGGCGAGTCGTGCTGGATCCGCCCGACGGCCTGATGGATCTGTAGCGGCGGGGCGGACGATGCAGATCGAGATCCTCACCATCTTTCCGGAGTACTTCCGGTCGCCTCTCGCCGAGAGCCTGCTCGGAAAGGCGATCGCCTCGGATCGCGTCCGGGTGACGGTCACCGATTTGCGCGGCTTCGCGGAGGGGCGGCACCGGAAGGTCGACGACGAGCCATACGGCGGCGGAGCCGGCATGGTCATGATGGTTCCGGTGATCGCCGCGGCCGTGGAAGCACGGCGCAACCCCGAGGGCCTGCCGGCGGCCTGGACGGTTCTCCTCACTCCGGACGGCACGCCTCTCGATCAGCGGGGGGTGGAGACGCTCGCGTCGCGGGCGAGGATTTTGCTCTTCTGCGGCCGGTACGAGGGGATCGACGAGCGGGCGCGGAAGCTCGGCCTCTTCGACGCCGAGATTTCGCTGGGCGACTTCGTCCTCCCCGGAGGAGAGGCTGCGGCCCTCGCCGTCACGGAAGCGGTTTCGCGGCTCGTCCCCGGAGTCGTCGGGTCGGCCGAGTCGGTCGCCGAGGAGTCGTTTGCCCGCGAGCGCCTGGACTATCCGCACTACACGCGGCCCCGGGAGTTCCGGGGCGAGACCGTCCCCGACGCTCTCCTCTCCGGAGACCACGCCAGAATCCTCCGATGGCGCCGCGCGCGGGCGTTCGCCCGGACGCGGGAGCGCCGTCCGGACCTGCTCGAAAGCCGCCCGGAGGAGCCGGGCGAAGGGGACGACTGACAGCCCAGGGCTTCTTCGGTATAATCCGCCGCTTCCGCTCAATCGGGCGTGAGTTTCCGGACTGCCGCCCGGCTTCAAAAGAGGTTTCCGATGACCGACATTCTTCTGGACGTGGAAAAGCCCTCCCTGCGCAAGGACCTCCCCGACTTCTCGCCGGGAGACTCGGTCCGGGTGCACGTCAAGGTTCGCGAAGGTGAGAAGGAGCGCATCCAGGTGTTCGCGGGGGTCGTGATCGCCCGGCGGGGCGGCAGCGCTCGAGAGACCTTCACGGTGCGGAAGATCTCGAGCGGCATCGGCGTCGAGCGGGTGTTCCCTCTCCACTCCCCGGTGATCGACAAGATCGAAGTCGACCGCAAGGGAGCGGTGCGGCGCGCCAAGCTCTATTACCTGCGCGAGCGCAAGGGCAAGGCGGCCCGCATCAGCGAGAAGCGAACCGCGGAGTAACTCGCCCCGGAGTTCGGAGGCGGGTGCAGGAGTTCGGATGCGGGTGCAGGGCCCTTCGGCCCCTGTCCCCGCGACTTGCTCAGGCCTGTCCCCGCGGCGAGTTCGGATGCGAGTGCAGGGCCCTTCGGCCCCTGTCCCCGCGACTTGCTCTAAAGCTGGCAGAATGAGGTCCGATGAAGTCGGACCCCCTCTCGGTCCTTTTCGCGGAGCTCGGCCGTCTTCGGGAGCTCGCGAGGATCGAGACGGAGCTGGCGCGACGCGGATACGCGCTCGTCGCCGGCGTCGACGAAGTCGGACGCGGTTCTCTCGCCGGGCCGGTCGTCGCGGCGGCCGTGATTCTGCCGGCGCGCTGCATCCTGGTGGGACTCGACGACTCGAAGCGCCTGGACGCTCCCTGCCGTGAGCGTCTCGCGGTCGTGATCCGCGCGCACGCGGTCGCCGTGGGAATCGGGGTCGTGAGCGCCGCGGAGATCGACCTCCGGGACATCCTCCGGGCGAGTCTTGCCGCGATGAGGATCGCGATTCTCTCTCTCGACCCCCAGCCCGAAGCCCTGCTCTTAGACGCGGTCTCGCTCCCGGGGATCCGCGTTCCCCAGCTTCCGATCGTGCACGGCGACGCTCTCTGCTCCTCGGTGGCGGCCGCGTCGATCGTTGCCAAGGTGGAGCGCGACCGGATGCTGGACGACCTCGGCCGCCGGTTCCCCGCCTACGGTTTCGAGCACCACAAAGGGTACGGAACGCCCGAGCACTGGCAGGCCCTCTCGATGCACGGTCCGTGTCCGGAACACCGCCTGAGCTACCACGGAGTCGTTCCGGGCACCGGCGACGACCTCCCGGGCGCGCCCCTCCGCCGCCTTGGGGCGGGAAAAGAGCGCGGCACCGGTTAAAATCTCGCCATTCATGTCGGGTACGCGCGAGCGAATCGTCCAGTCCGCAGAGAAGCACCTCTCCAAGGGGAAGCTCGAACAGGCGCTCAAGGACTATCTCGACCTTCTCAAGAGCAATCCGAACGACGCCTTCGTCCTCAACAAGGCGGGGGACCTGTGCGTGCGGATGGGCCGGCCCGCCGACGCCATCGCCCACTTCGCGAGGATCGCCGAGTCCTACTCCGCGGACGGCTTCTTCCTCAAGGCGATTGCGATCTTCAAGAAGATCAACAAGATCGATCCGACCCGCCTGGACATCTACGAACGGCTGGCGGTCCTCTACACGAAACAGGGGCTGACGCAGGACGCCCGCAGCCACTACCTGACCCTCGCGGAGCAGTCGCTCAAGCGCAACGACCTTCCCGGCGCGATTTCGGCCTTTGCCGCGATTGCGGCGACCGACCCGACGGACCTGAAGATCCAGGCGAGGCTCGGCGACCTGCACCGCGTCGCGGGCCAGACGGCGGAGGCGGTCGCGCGCTACGACGCCATCGCGGTCATGCTGCAGCGAAACGGCGCGCACGACGAGGCGCTCACTTTTTTCCGGAAGGCTCTCGACCTGGATCCGAACGACTCCGCCGCCCGGATGCAGGTTATCCGCGCGCACCTCGCCGCGAAGGACTACCCGGCGGCGATCGCCGCGCTCTCGGCTGCGCCGGAAAACGCGGAGACCCTCTTCCTGCTGGGCGACGCACTACTCGCGTCCGGCCAGCCATCCGCCGCGGCGGCGTCCCTCGACAGAGCGATCGAGCTCGAACCGGACAACGCCGCGGCCCGCTTGTTACTCGCTCGAATTCGCCTGGACGAAGGGTCGCCCGACGCCGCCCTCGAAGCCGTTACACGACTGGTCGATCTCGCGGCGTCGTCCGGCGACTTCGAGCGGGCGGCGTTGCACCTCCGCCCCGTGCTGGAGGCGTTTCCCTCCCACCGCCCGGCCCTTCAGAAGATGGCGGAGCTGCGCGAGGCGGAGGGGGATGCCTCCGAGTCCATCGCGGCGCGGCTGGCTCTCGGGCGGGATGCGGAGGCGCGCGGCGACACCGCCGAGGCCGCCGAGCACTACCGCCACGTTCTGGCCTCCGACCCCGCGGAAGCCGACGCCCTTGCGCGGCTGGCGGAAATCGCCCCGTCTCTTCCCGCTCCGGAGGTGGCCGAAGAGCCGCCCGCCCCCACGGTCCCGCTACCCGGCACCTTCCCGTCCGACGATGCCGCGGCGGCCCTGCAGGAGGTGGAGGTCCTGGCGCGCTACGGGCTGAAGGATCGGGCCATCGACCGCCTCCGGGCGCTCGCCCGTCGCGAGCCGGACCTTCTCCCGGCGCGCGAGCGGCTGGTCGAACTGCTCGCGGAGACCGGCAACCCCGCCGCTCGACGCGAGGTGGAATCCCTCGCCAACCTCTATCGCGCCGCGGGACGGGACAGTCTCGCCGTGGCGCTCTTCGCCCGCGTCAGCCTTCCGGCCGCGCTCGAGCTCGACACCGTTCCCCAGTCGCGTCAGCCACTGCCCTCCGGCCCGCCGCCTCCGCCCGCGATCGAGGTCGAGTTCGACGAGTTCGAGTTCACGCCTCCCGCCCAACCGCAGCCCCCGCAGCCGGTCGCGTTCGACTTTTTCGCAGCCGAGCCGCCTTCGGAGGTCACGCGCCTGACGCCGCACGCGCCGAACGAGACCGGCTTCGGAATGTTCTCCTCGGAGCTCGGCTCCTTGATCGAGGAGAAGATGCAGCGGGCCGCCGAAGAGACGTCGGCAGCGGCGCCGTCCGGTCCGCACGCCGTGGCCGAGGAGAACTTGTTTGCGGACGAGAGACAGTTCTTCAACCTCGCCGAGGAGCTGGAGCGGGAGCTCACCGAAGAGGTTTCCATGCCCCCGGCTCCGCCGGAGCTCTCGGGGACGCAGGACGAGAATTCCCTCCAGGAAATCTTCCGGGAGTTCCGGAAGGGCGTCGAGCAGCAGCTGTCGGCCGAGGACTACGAGACACACTACAACCTGGGGATCGCGTACAAGGAGATGGGACTCTTGGACGAGGCCATCGGCGAGTTCCAGCTCGCGAGCAAAGCGCCCGCGCTGACCGTCGAGTGCTGCAGTCTTCTCGGGCTGTGCTTCCTCGAGAAGGGGATGCCGCAGCTCGCGATCAAGTGGTACGGCAAGGGTCTGGCGTCGCCGGGCATCCGCGAGCCGGAGACCGCGGGTCTCCTGTACGACCTCGCGAGGGTGTACCAGGACACCGGCGACACCAACCTCGCTTACACGACCTTCCTCGAGGTCTATGGAATGAACACGAACTACCGCGACGTCGTCGAGCGCGTCCGGGACCTCGAGGAGGCGAGAAGGATTTCGCGCGAGTCGGTCCACTGATCACGACCCCCGAAGCGCCTGCAACGGCCCCCCTTCTCCAGGTTCGGGATCTTCGCGTCGAGGTCCTGGTCGCTGGTCGCCCCTCGCCCGCGGTGGACGGCGTCTCCTTCGACCTGGCGGCGGGCGAGTCGCTCGCGGTCGTCGGCGAAAGCGGGTGCGGAAAGACCCTGATGGCGCGGGCGCTTCTCGGCCTCGCTCCCGACGCCGCGCGGACGACGGGTTCGATCCGGCTCCGCGGCGTCGAGCTCGCCGGCTCCCGGGACGAAGAGTGGCGGCGCGTCCGCGGGCGGGAGATCTCGCTCGTCTTTCAGGAACCGGGGAGTGCTTTCGATCCGGTCGCCACGATCGGGTCGCAGATCGTGGAAGCCATCCGGGTTCACCGCGACGTCGACCGCGACGAGGCGCGGAGACTCGCGGTCGAGCGGCTGCGTGAGGTTGGGTTTCCGGATCCCGATCGGGGCTTGACGGAGTTTTCCCACCGGCTCTCGGGCGGGCTTCAACAGCGGGCCTTTCTCGCGATGGCGCTCGCTTCGGACCCCGCTATCCTCGTCGCGGACGAGCCCACCACCGCCCTCGACTCGACCGTTTCCGCCCAGGTCCTCGAGCTGTTCGATCGGCTGCGCGCGACGCGAGGTCTCGCGCTCCTTCTCATCACGCACGACCTCGGGAGCGTGGCCGCTCACAGCGAGCGCACGATCGTAATGTACGCCGGAAGGGTCGTCGAGGCGGCGTCGACCGCCGAGCTCTTCCGATCTCCGCGACATCCCTACACCCGTGGGCTGCTCGCCTCGGTTCCGCGGGTGGCCACCGACGGAAGGGGCGGCCGCCGGTTTGACGCGATTCCCGGGTCCGTACCGGACCTCGGCGACCGGCCGCGGGGGGTCTGCTCGTTCGCCCCTCGCTGTCCGGATCGATTCGAGCCTTGCGAGAAACGGGAGCCCGCGCTCTACCCGGTGGGCGGGGGCCTGGCCCGGTGTTTCCTCTACGAAGCATGAGCGCGGAACCCGAAGCACGCGGGCCGCTCCTGTCGGCCCGGGGTCTCGTGAAGCGATACCGCCTGCGCTCGGCCCTCGGCGGAAGTCGCGCGACTTTCGCGGCCGTGGACGGGGTCTCCTTCGACGTCGGAGCGGGCGAAACGCTCGGGTTGGTCGGCGAGTCCGGGAGCGGCAAGAGCACCACCGGACGGCTCGTCCTGAGGCTCGAAGAGCCGAACGAGGGCAGCATCCTGTTCGAAGATGTCGACTGGCTCGCTCTCTCGGGGGCTGAGCTCCGCCGGCGCCGCCGCGACCTCCAGGTCGTCTTCCAGGACCCCAACACGTCTCTGAATCCGAGGATGAAGTGCGGCGCCCAGGTCGCCGAGCCGATTCACGTCCAGAAGCTCGCCTCGGGTCGGAATCTGCGCGAGCGGGTGTCGGAGCTCTTCCAGGACGTCGGGCTCTCCGCCGAGACCGCGGGCCGGTACCCGTCGGAGCTCTCGGGCGGCCAGCGTCAGCGCGTGGCAATCGCGCGAGCGCTGGCGACGCGGCCGCGGTTCGTCGTCTGCGACGAGCCGATCTCGGCGCTCGACGTCTCGATCGCGGCGCAGGTCCTGAACCTGCTCGCGGACCTTCGCGAGCGGATCGGGCTCTCCTATCTCTTCATCTCGCACGACCTCGCCGTGGTCGCGCGCGTGGCGGATCGGATCGCGGTGATGTATTTCGGAAAGATCGTTGAAGAGGGGAGAGCGGCAGAGCTCGTTTCCCGGCCTCTCCACCCCTACACCGCCGCTCTCCTCTCCGCTGCCCCCGACCGGGACCCGTCGATCCACCGAGCGCGGATCCGGCTTCCCGGGGAACCGCCCTCGCCTGCTTCACCGCCGTCGGGTTGTTCCTTTCACCCGCGCTGTCCGATCGCGCGACCCCGATGCCGGGACGAATCGCCGCCGCTCGCCGCCTTTGCCGACGGTCGGCGCGCGGCCTGTTTCTTTCCGGGAGAGCTCGCGCCGGGGTAGCTGTCAGCCTTCCGCTGTCAGCTGTCGGTGGGAACTCGGCTATCATTCCGCGGCATTTCCCGCGGTGGGCACTCGGGCCGGATGGGAAACATTCGACTCTGAAGTGCGTAGTAGGTGTGACGAAGGAGTAACGGAATGAAGAGGTTGCGGAAAGTCCGGGCGGCGTGCGCCGTCCTTTCGACGGCGGTTCTTCTCGGCCTTGCCCTCGACGCGACTGCCCAGACGGCAACGGTGATTTCCGCCCGGCCGGGAGAACGCCCTCCCCGGGCCGTGCCCGAGGCCGGCCCCGAGGGGGTTCGCCTTTCGCTCGACGAGGCGGTCGCCCTGGCGGTCGCGAACAATCAGGATCTGGACGTTTCGGTCAACACGGCCGAGTCGTCGAGATACGTCCTGTTCTCCAACATGGGGATCTTCGATCCGCTGGCGGAGGCGTCGATACTGCGGTCGCACACGGAGACGCCCGCGACGTCGGACCTCGTCGGCGCCGACGTCTCCACCCGCGACTCCACCAGCTTTTCTACGCGGATCACGCAACTGGCGCCGACCGGCGGGGTCTTCTCCCTCGGCTTCGGCGTCGACCGGGAGTCCCAGAACTCGTCGTTCTTCTTCGTGAACCCGTCTTACACGAGCGGCCTGACGTTCTCGTTCAACCAGCCGATTCTCCGGAACTTCGGGCGGGACACGACGACCTGGCTCATCCGAAGCGCGCGGAACACGCGCGACGCCTCGTACCAGAACTTCGTCCGGAGCGTCCAGGCAACCGTCAACGCCGTCGAGCAGGCCTACTGGGACCTCGTCTATGCGCTGCAGAACCTCGAGGTCAAGAAGGAGTCCCGGTCCCTGTCGGCCGAGCTGAATCGCATCACGCGAATCAAGATCGACGTCGGCTCGCTCGCACCCATCGACATCGTGCAGACCGAGGTGGGAATCGCGACCGCCGAGCAGGAGATCATCATCGCGGAAGGGTTGATCGGCGACGCGCAGGACCGGTTGAAGCGTCTCCTGAACTTCGATCCGACCAGGTGGAACGCGCAGATCGTTCCGGCCGACGAGCTGCGGGCGGAGCAGCCGGGCGTGGCGGTCGAGGAAGGGTTGAAGAGAGCTCTCGTCGAGAGGCCCGAGATTCTCGCGACGCAGTATGCCGTGGACAACGAACGGATCCGCTACGAGTACTGGCGCAACCAGACGCGCCCGGGGCTCGACCTCGTGGGAAGCTACGGGTTCGCGGGGCTCGGCGGCACGACGACCTTCCGCGACGACCAGGGCAACGTCATTTCGAGGACCCGCGGCGGCGTGGACGACTCGCTGCAGCAGCTCATCGATCGGGACTTCAAGAACTGGTCGATCGGGCTCAACTTCTCCTACCCGATCCTGAATCGCCGCGCCAAGGGGCAGCGCGGTGCGGCCCTCTATTCATGGGAGGCCCAGAAGGCCAATCTGGGCGCGGTCGAGCAGAACGTGATGATCGAGGTCCGCTCTGCGGCCCGCGACATCGAGACCGCGCGACGGTCTACGGTCGCGGCGCAGAAGGCGCGCGAGCTCGCGGAACGCAACCTCGATGCCGAGCGGAAAAAGTTCGAGAACGGAATGACGACGTCGTTCCAGGTCCTGGAAATCACCAACGACCTTTCGGCGGCCCGCACGATCGAGCTGCAGTCCCTCGCGGTGTATCGCAAGGCGCTGTCCACGTACCACTACGCGGTCGCCGACATCCTCGAGTGGAAGGGGATCCAGATCGAGGACCTGCCCGAATTCAAGCCGCCGCCGCCGGAGAGCCTGACGCCGCGCGCCCTGCCGCCGTCGCCGCCTCCCGCAGCGCAGTAGCCCGGAGATCCGCGTGAACGAATCCGAGAACGACTCCGCCCTGGCGCGGGTCGCCGGGGTCATCGCCTCCCCGGGGCCGACCTTTGCCTCGATCGCGCGGCGCCCCGGCTGGGTGCTGCCGCTCGTGATCTGCACGCTGCTGGCGCTCGCGGCGACGGCGGCCATCGTGCCGCGCATCGACTTCGAAGCAGCGGTGAGGGAGAGTATCGCCAAGCGCAGCCAGTCCATCCCGGAGGACAAGGTCGAGGAGATCGTCGCGACCCAGAAGAAGTTCGGAGGCTTCTTCGGCTACGTGTCGGCGCTGCTGGCGCCGACTCTCGTCGCTCTCTTTCTCGCCCTGGTCTTCTGGCTCGCGTTCAAGGCGTTCGGGTGGGAAATGTCGTTCCGGCAGTCCTTCGGGGTGACCGCGCACGCCTTCCTGCCCACGATCTTCTCCTCGATGCTCCTCATCTTCTTCGCCACGCGTCTCGACATCATCAACCCCGCCGACATGGGCGACCTCACGCACTCCAACCTCGGGCTCCTGGTGGACCGCCAGGCCAACCCCATGCTGCATTCGCTTCTCGGGTCGGTGGACGTCATCTCGATCTGGGTGTTCATTCTTCTCGTCATCGGACTGGCGGCTGCGGCGAACGTGTCCCGCAAGAAGGCCGCCATCCTGCTCGGCAGCCTGTGGGGAGTCCTCATTCTGGGAAAGGTGGCCTGGGCCGCCGTTTTCAGCTGATTTTCGCGGCCCGAACCCCGCCGGCCGGAAAATCGTATACGCACGGAAGGGGAGGCCGCACTCCAACTCGATGCTGATCGACATCCGGGACATCACGAAGGTGTACGAGATGGGCCTGCAGAAGGTCCGCGCGCTCGATGGCGTGTCGCTCGCGATGGACCGCGGCGAGTACGTCGCGATCATGGGCCCCTCGGGCTCCGGCAAGTCGACGCTCATGAATTTGGTGGGCTGTCTCGACACGCCCTCTTCCGGCTCCTACATCCTGAACGGGCGCGAGGTCGCGCGAATGACCGACGACGAGCTCGCGGCGATCCGCAACCAGGAGATCGGCTTCGTTTTCCAGACGTTCAACCTGCTTCCCCGGACGAGCGCCCTCCATCAGGTCGAGCTGCCGCTCGTGTACTCCGGACTCGGGCGGAAGGAGCGGCGGGAGCGCGCGGTCAAGGCTCTCGAGGCGGTCGGTCTGTCCGACCGGATGAAGCACCATCCGAGCGAGCTCTCGGGAGGCCAGCGCCAGCGGGTCGCGGTCGCGCGGGCGCTCATCAACGATCCGAGCATCCTCCTCGCCGACGAGCCCACCGGAAACCTCGACTCCGCGACGGGCGCGGAGATCATGGCCCTCTTCGACGTCCTGAACTCCAAGGGGCAACACGATCGTGCTCGTCACCCACGAAGAGGACATCGCCGCGCACGCGCGGCGGATCGTGAGACTGCTCGACGGGCGCATCCGCGACGACGGGCCAAATGATCGCGCCGCCGCGATGGCCCGTCTCTCCGGCGCCCCGGCTTAAGCTCAACGAATGCGGATCTGACCCCCTTCGGGGATCAGACCCGCGGGACGGGGATCAGACCCGCGGCGGGGGCGATGGCATAGAATTTCGCGCTCCCATGGACGCCCGCAAGTCTCTCTTCCGAAAGGTGGAGCGCGCGATCGAGGCGATCGAGCGATCTCCCGACGCGACGTCGACGATCACCGACACCGCGGGCGCGATCATCGAGAACTTCCGGGAGGAGCTCGGGGTTCGCGGCGGCCGGCTGTACGAGCGGCGCGACGGGGGATACGAGCTGACGCGGGTCTTCGGAGGCGCGGTCACGGCGCCCGGGATCTTCGTTCCGGACGAGTACCCGCCGGTGCAGCAGGTCTTGGACGGAGGGGTCGTGGTCCTGGACCTGTCCGCACCGGGCGTGGATCCGGAGTTCGAGAGGAAGCTAGGAGTTGGGGGAGCCGACCGCTTCGCGGCGATCGCGGTGGGAGACGATCAGTACATTCTGTCGTTCTCGGTCGATCCGGTTGCCCCGAGCGAGGACCTGATGGCTTCGCTCGGGATTCTCCGGCACGCAGTCGATCAGAAGCTTCGCCAGGAGCGCTTCGTGTCCGTGCTGAACGAAGCGCGTCAGATCCAGATGTCGATCCTTCCCCGCCGGTCACCCCGCCGCGGCGAGTTCGACATCGCCGGTTTCACCGTTCCGGCGGAGATCGTTGGCGGCGACTTCTTCGACTTCATCCCGGTGACCGATCGCATCCATGGGATCGCGATTGCCGACGCGTCGGGCCACGGCCTGCCCGCGGCCCTGCAGGTGCGGGACGTCTACACCGGCCTGAGAATGGGGGTCGCGCGCGACTTCAAGATCGTCCGCACGGTCGAGCGCCTGAACCGCATCATTCATCAGTCGCGCATGACGACGAAGTTCGTGTCGCTCTTCTACGGCGAGATCGAGGAGGAGGGCAACTTCATCTACGTCAATGCGGGCCACCCGCCCCCGCTGCACTTTCACGCAAAAGGCGTCACGGCCCTCAAGCAGACCGGGATGGTGCTCGGCCCCTCGGCCACCGCGAGTTACAGCCGAGGATTTCTGGCGCTCGAGCCCGGCGATGCTCTCCTTCTGTACACCGACGGAATGACCGAGGCGACCGATCCGAAAGGCCGGGAGTACGGCGTCGAGCGCCTCAAGCGGGCCTTCCTCGCCATCAAGGAGAAACCCGCCGACGAGATCGTCCGCGCCCTGGTGGAGAGAGTCGGGGAGCACGTGCGCGTCCGCGCCCCGGAGGACGACCGGACCGTGGTGGTCGTCAAGCGCATGCCCCCCGTCGAACCGGCGTCGACGCCCGCACCCGCGGCCTAGCCGTCGGTTTGCAGGCGACCCGAAGGAGCTCGGTTACGCGCCTATCGGCGCCACCGGCGATAGCCGAACCCGCCGAAAAGAAGCAGGATGACGAGGATGATGATGATCAGGGTCGTGTTCGACATCGTGTCCCCTCCGTCTTCATTCTAGGGTAATTGCGAGGAACCTCCGCTTTTCCGGGGTGAGAAAAAAAGTCTTGCCCTCCGGGAGAAAAGCTGAAAGTCTGAACGACTCTCGCCAGACTTTCGCCGAATACCCTTGGGTCGGCGGGCACCACCTCCGTGTTCAGCGACTTCCCGGGCGCCTGGCGCCTCTTTCCGGGCTCCGCGTTTCCCGACACCTGGTACCACTCTGCTTTGACGGAGAAGCTGTACGGGGCTGACGGGGTGGAAGGCGCGAACATCCGCGCCCGCTTCAGCAGCGACTTCAACTTCTACCTCGGGCTCGACAACAACCACGGCGCCTTGAACGACCTCTTTGCAGTGGTTCTTCACGAGATCGGGCACGGCCTCGGGTTCGCGAACTTCGTCAACGAGACGACGGGTGCCAACCTGACGCCGGATCACACCGACATCTATTCGCACTTCACGATCGACGACACGTACAACATCCGCTGGAGCGACCTCCCCTACGATTCGACCGGGGATGCCCAGCGGCACGACTCCGCCATCAACTTCAAGCACGTCGGGTGGGACGGTCCCAACGTGACGGCCGTAGTGCCCTCCATCCTGGCGTTCGGAGATCCCTTTCTCGCAATCAATTCCCCGGCCGCGATCGCGGGCCAGTACCAGTTCGGAACCGCCGCCTTCGGGCCTCCGATTTCCTCTCCGGGTGTGACCGGGGACGTCGTGGTTGCCGATGACGGGGTCGCTCCGACGAGCGACGCGTGCTCGGCGCTGCCCGCAAACAGCCTCCTGGGAAAGATCGGGCTCGCCGACCGCGGGACCTGCGGGTTCGCGGTGAAAGCGAAGATCATGCAGGACGCCGGGGCAATCGCCGTCATCATCGCCAACAACGTCGCGGGCGCCCCTCCGGGGATGGCCGGCGTCGATCCCACCATCACGATCTCCTCGGTGAGCGTCAGCCTCGCCGACGGCAATGCCATCAAGGCGAATCCCCTGGTCAACGCCTCACTGGGTGTCGACTCGTCGAGACGGGCGGGCACACTGGCCTCCGGCCATGCGCGGCTCTATGCGCCGAATCCGGATCAGCCGGGGTCGTCCATTTCTCACTGGGACTCCCTCGCTTCCCCCAACCAGCTCATGGAGCCGGCGATCAACGGGGACCTCTCCCACTCGGTTCAGCCGCCTCAGGACATGACTCTTTCCCAGCTCCGGGACGTGGGTTGGTTCCCGGATGGAGACTTCGACGGCCTGACGGACGTGACCGACGCGTGCCTCGGGTCGAACCTGGCCCCGACGATCGTGATCCAGAGCTGCGACTCCAACGTCCCGAACGGGCTCTTCACGAACGGGTGCACGATGTCGGATCGCATCGCGAGCTGCGTCTCGTCATCCCGGAACCACGGGCAGTTCGTCAAGTGCGTCACCGACCAGGCGAACAGCTACAAGAAGTCCGGCCTCATCACCGGTGACCAGAAGGATGCCATCGTGAACTGCGCCATCAACTCGACGCTTCCGTAGTCTCTTCCGAGAATCGGTACTCGAAGGCCGGGGCGATCGCCCCGGCCTTTTTTTCGCTCCAGACGGCCGGTGAGTGAGCCTGCCAGTCTGCGTCGGTGAATGACGCGGTATAAGTAGGGTAAAATCTGGACAATCGAACCAGGCGCAATAGCATTTGGGTCCCGCTTTTTTAGGAGGCTTCCCATGATCAGTGGGCGTACCGTGCGCGTAGCTGCCGTAATTGCGGCATTCGCGCTCCTCGCCGCGGGAGTCATCGGCGCGGAAGAGAAGGCGTCAGTGAAGAAACCGATCGTCTTCAAGACGCAGGTCATCAACCTTCCGAGCGCGGCCGGAATGCCTCTGGGCGTAGTCGCCCAGGCTCTCCGGGCGGAAGCCGGGCGGCGGGACCTGCGAAACATGACTGCCGCGGAGTCCCGGGAGATGGCCAGGCACCTGGAGCGCGCTTTCCGACTCAACCGTTCGGCCGAGGGACTCCAGGCAAGGCAGGTCGGCAACGGTCTCGTCTCGATGAATCTCGAAGGCCGTTTTCTGCACATCTCTATCGGCCGCAAGGAGGCCGACGGATCGATTTCGACGGCCTGCGTGACCGATTGGGCGAGCGCGGAAGCCTTCCTGCGAGGCGGCGCCGTCGGCGCCTCCCAGCCGGTGAAGGAGTAGCGCCGTGAAGCACTCGACAATCGGCCGAATCCTCGGGCTCGCTGCTCTCGGTGTGATGGCCGGTCTCGCGACGGCGACGCCCGCTTTCGCGAACGCGACGATCACGATCATCAACCTGAACGGCCCGGGCCTCGGGTTCAACGATTCCACTCCCGCGTCCGAGATTCCGGCAGCCATCAAGGGGAACAACCCCGGCGCTACGCTCGGCGAGTTGCGGATGAACGCGTTCCGCCTCGCCGCCGACATCTGGAGTGAGCATCTCGACAGCAACGTCCCGATCATCATCCAGGCGGGGTTCATTTTGCTGCCGCCGAACGTCCTGGGATCCGCCGGGCCCCTCCAGATGTTCGCGAACTTTCCGTCCAACGGGACCTACCCCGGGGCGGAGTTCGCCGACACCTGGTACCACGTCGCCCTCGCGAATAAGCGGGCCGGAGTCGATCTGGCGCCGGGAGACCCCGGGACGATTGCTGCCGACGACATGATTGCGCTCTTCAGTGTGGATTTCACCTTCTACCTGGGTCTCGACAACAATCACGGCACGCTGAACGACTTGGTGACGGTGCTCGTCCACGAGTTCAATCACGGCCTGGGTTTCTCGAACTTCGTCACCGAGGAGACCGGCTCCAACGCCGGCCCGCCGTTCTTTACCGACATCTTTTCGCGATACACGGTCGATGAGACCACCGGGCTCCACTGGGACGTGATGACCGACGCGGAACGCCAGGCTTCCGCGATCAACTTCAAGCACGTCCTCTGGGACGGCCCGAACGTCACGGCCGCCGTACCGGGAATCCTTGATCTCGGCGACCCTTTCCTCCAGTTAAACTCGCCAGCCGCGATCGCGGGCGAGTACCAGTTCGGCACGGCCGCGTTCGGTCCGCCGGTTGCTGCGCCCGGAATCACCGGAAACGTGAGGTACGTCGACGATGGCGTGGTCGGCCAGGGGGCCGGCACCATCCATGACGCGTGTGAGCCTCTGCCCGCCGGAAGCTTGACCGGCCTGATCGGCCTGGCGGACCGCGGTTTCTGCGGTTTCGCGATAAAGGCGAAGATCATGCAGAACGCCGGCGCCATCGGCGTCATCATTGCGAACATCGCCCCGGGCACACCTCCCGTGATGACGGGAAATGATCCGACCATCACGATTTCCAGCGTCAGCGTCAACCAAGTCGACGGCGACGCCATCAAGGCCAACCTGCCAGTTAACGTTTCGCTCGGCGCCGACGTGTCGCGGCGGGCGGGCACGAGCTCCGCCGGCTTCGCGCGCCTGCACGCTCCGAACCCGGTCAACCCGGGCTCCATCTCGCACTGGGACTCCCTGATGTCCCCCAATCAGCTGATGGAGCCGGTGATCAACCTGAACCTCACCCACTCCGTTCAGCCCCCCGTGGACATCACGCTTCCCGCGATGCGGGACATCGGGTGGTATCCGGACGCTGACGTCGATGGAGTGACGGATTCGGCCGACTCCTGCAGCGCCTCCAACGTCTCTCCGACGGTTGTGGTCCAGAGCTGCGACTCGCACGTCCCGAACACGACCTTCGCCAACGGATGCACGATCTCGGACGGGATCGACAGCTGCGTCACGGCCAAGAACCGCGGACAGTTCGTCAAGTGTGTCTCGGCGCAGGCGAAGAACTACAAGAAGTCCGGCCTCATCACCGGTGCCCAGAGTGATGCGATCGTAGGCTGCGCGAGGGGTTTGACCCTGCCGTAGCAGCCGACCGCGCGAACATCCGGGAGGCCGGGGCATCTGCCCCGGCCTCTTTTTTTTCGCTACGAGGTAGCCACAGAGTGGGCCCGCCGAAACGCCTCCGCGGTGATTCCGATCCCCTTCTCGACCGGCGTCCACGGGGGAACCCCGAGGTCCCGGCGCGCCGCAGAGCCGTCGAGGACGCTCCGGCGCTGCTCGCCCGGCGCGAGCGGCGCGTGGTCCGGCCGGCCCTGGAATCCGAGGGCCGGCGCGAGGAGTTCGAAGAGGCGGTTGACCGAGGTCTCGACTCCGGTTCCGACGTTCCAGGTGCCGCTCTTTTCCGACGCGAGTGCGCGGGCCGCGGTCTCGACGACGTCGCCGACGAAGACGTAGTCGCGGGTCTGCTCGCCGTCCCCGCGAATCTTCGGCGTCCGACCCGCGAGGATTGCCTCCGCGAAGATGGCCACGACCCCCGCTTCTCCGAGGCCGTTCTGGCCAGGACCGTACACGTTGGCGTAACGCAGTACCTGGACCTGGAAGCCGTGAATGACGCGGTAGAAGTGGAGATACTTCTCGATCCCGAGCTTCGCGCAGCCGTAGGGGGACACGGGATTCGTGGGATGGCTCTCGGGCGACGGGAGCCCGCCCTCCGGCTCGCCGTAAAGCGCGCCCCCCGTCGAGGCGAAGAGAATCCGGCCGACGCCCGCCCGCCGGCAGGCCTCGAACAGCTTCAGGGAGCCGACGATGTTGGACCGCGCGTCGTCCACCGGGTCCGAGACGCTGTGGCGGACGTCGATCTGAGCGGCGTGGTGAGAAACGACGTCGATCTTCTCCTCGCCGAGGAGCGGCTCGAAGTCCGTGTCGGCGACGTCGGCCTCCACGAGCCGGGCTCCGGAGGGAACCTTTTCGCGGCGGCCGGTCGAAAGGTTGTCGACGACGACGACGCGGTGTCCGTCCGCCAGGTGGCGGGCCGCCATGTGACCGCCGATGAATCCGGCGCCGCCCGTGACGAGAACGTTCATAGACTGGCGCTGATGATAACGAAGCGCCCGGACCCGCGACTCCGCTTCGAGCCGGCGGCGCTCGGGCTGCGCGAAGCGCCGCGCTCCTTCTACCGGCGCGAGACCACGGTCGTCGCCCGTGACCTGATCGGGTCGTATCTCGCGCGGCGGTGGAGGGGTCGGTGGTACGGCGCGCGCATCGTGGAGACGGAGGCTTACCTCGGGCCGGGCGACGCCGCGGCCCACTCGTTCGGCGGGCGGAGGACGCAGAGGGTCGAGCCGATGTACGCGGACGGCGGGCACCTGTACGTCTTCCTCGTCTACGGAATGCACCACTGCGCGAACGTCGTCACCCGGCGGGCCGGCGACGCGCAGGCAGTCCTGCTCCGCGCGGCGGAGGGCCCGGTCGGGTCTCCGTCCCGGCTCCTCTCGGGCCCTGGGAAGCTCGCCTCCGCGCTCGGCATCACGACGGCCGCCAGCGGGCGCGACCTGGTCGGTGACGGGGACGTCCGCGTCTTCCGGCGACCGCGGGGGAGGCGGCCGCGCGTGGCGGTATCCCCGCGAATCGGAGTGGACTACGCGGGAGAGGCGGCCCGGTGGCCTCTGCGATTTTTTGACCTCGACTCTCCGGGGGTTTCTCGGCGATCATCCGCGCCATGAAGTGGCGCAGGGAGGGATCGCGGATCTTCATCCGGCTCGAGCTCGGGGACGAGGTCCATCCCTCTCTCGAGGACGTGGCCCGGCGCGAGGGCGTTTCCGGGGGATGGTTCTCCGGGATCGGCGCGGCGAGCCATGTCGAGCTCGGCTACTACCACCTCGATCGCAAGGACTACGAGCGGACCCCCATCGCCGCCGACGTCGAGGTCGCTTCGGTCTCCGGCTCGCTCGGGCTCGTGGACGGTAAACCCTTCGTCCACCTCCACGCCGTCGTGTCGGACCGACAGGGCGTCGCCCGCGGCGGTCACCTCTTCCGCGCGGTCACCGGAGCAACGCTGGAGTTCCTTCTCCAGGTGGCAGACGGCCCGATCGAACGGACGCGGGACGAGGAGACCGGGCTGAATCTGTGGAGGGTCTAGTAAGCCGATTTGGCGGGTGCAGCGCCCTTGGACTGTGGCGGGTGCAGACCCCTTCGGGATCTGTCCCCGCGACTTATTCCATCGGCGGGTTGTAAGCCGGCACCCCCGTCACCGCCTCTCCGATGACGAGGGTGTGGATGTCGTGGGTCCCCTCGTAGGTGTACACGCTCTCGATGTTCGCCAGGTGGCGGAAGACCGGGTACTCGTTGACGATCCCGTTGGCTCCCAGGGTCTCGCGCGCGAGCTTCGCGCACTCCCGCGCGACCCAGACGTTGTTCCGCTTCGCCATCGATACGTGGTGCGGGCGCATCGTTCCCTCATCCTTCATGGTCGCGAGCTTCCACGCGAGCAGCTGGCCCTTGGTGATCTCGGTGATCATCCAGGCGAGCCGCTCCTGAACCAGCTGGTGCGCCGCGATCGGCCGGTCGCGCCACTGCTTTCGGGTCTTCGCGTAGTCGAGAGCGGCCTGGTAGGTCGCCATCGCGCTGCCGAGGGCGCCCCACGAAATCCCGTAGCGGGCCTGCGTCAAGCAGGACAGCGGGCCGCGGAGTCCCTGGACGCCCGGCAGGAGGTTCTCCGCGGGAATGCGGCAGTCCTCGAATGCGAGCTGCGACGTGACGGAGGCCCGCAGCGACATCTTTCCCTTGTGCTCGAACGTGGAGAATCCGGGTGTCCCACGCTCCACGAGGAACCCGCGAATGACGCCCTCGAGCTTCGCCCACACCACCGCGACGTCGGCGACCGAGCCGTTCGTGATCCAGGCCTTCGCCCCGTTCAGGACGTAGGCGGACCCGTCGGCGCGAGCGGTCGTGCGCATGCCGGCGGGGTTCGACCCGAAGTCCGGCTCGGTCAGGCCGAAGCACCCGATGGCCTCGGCGCTCGCGAGCTTCGGTATCCAGCGGTCCTTCTGCTCGGGCGAGCCGAAGGCGTGGATCGGATACATGACGAGGGCGGACTGCACCGACACGAAAGAGCGCAGACCCGAGTCGCCGCGCTCGAGCTCCTGCATGATCAACCCGTAGGCCACGTTGTCCAGGCCGGGGAGCCCGTAGTCGGAGAGCGTCGATCCGAAGAGGTGCATCTGCGCCATGTCCGGAATGAGCTCCTTCGGAAAGCGCCCCTCGTACGCAGCCTCCTCGATGATCGGCAGGACGCGGTCGTCCACCCAGCCGCCAACGGTGTCCCGGACGAGCCGCTGCTCCTCGGTCAGGAGGCTGTCGAGGCCCAGGTAATCCACTGTTTCGGACGCCATTTTCGAGGCGCGAATGCTATCAGGAGACGGCCAGGCAGCCGACAGCGGATAGCTGATAGCTTATTTCGAAATGAACATCTTCACCGGGGGGTCGGCCTACGCGATGGTGCGCGACATCGCGGAGGGCTTCGTCATCCCGAGCGAGCTGACCTTCAAGCGTTACGCGCCCGGAGATTTCGTGATGTTCGTCCAGGAGGCGGAAAAGCTGTTGCGCGAGCTTCGGGGAAACCAGGTGCCCTCGACCGACGTCGACGCCGCCCAGAAACGGCAGCGGAGCATCCAGCGCGTCCAGCAGGCGATGACCATCGCCCGAAGCGTTCAGAGCCGCCGCGGTTGAGCGGCGGCGCCGAGCCGGCGCGCCGGGAGATTTCCCGCCCGCCCCGCTGGAGCGGAGTCTTCGGGGCCGCGCTGGTCTATCTCGCGACGACGGTTCTCCTGACCTGGCCGCAGGCCGCCCGCATGGGCAGCGGCCTGGGCGACCTGTGGGACGCGAAGCTGAACGCGTGGATTTTCCACTGGGACTACCACCAGACGTTGCGCGACCCGTTCCAGCTGTTTCACGCCAACATCTTTCACCCTGCGCGGTACGCCCTGGCGTTCTCCGAAAACCTCTGGGGCGCGGCGGTCTTCGGGTTCCCGCTTTACGCGGCGGGCGCATCCACGCTCTTCGTCTACAACTTCCTCTTCCTCCTCGGAATGTTCCTCTCGGCGATGGCCGCCTGGTTTCTCGCCCGGGAGGTCACCGGCAACGCGGCGGCATCGCTTCTGGCGGGACTGGTGTTCGCGTTCGTCCCGTGGCGGCTCGCGCAGATCCCGCACGTCCAGTTCCAGTGGGGAGCGTTCCTGCCGCTGGCCCTTCTTTTCGTGCTGCGATGGTTGAGGGACGGGCGCCGCCGGGATCTTTTCCTGTTCGCCCTGTTCTTCGCCTGGAACGCCCTCACGAATGTTCACTTCGCGATCTTCTCCGGGATCCTGCTCGCGGTCATGCTCGCGTGGGAGGGGCTGACGGGCGACGAACCCCGGAGGGGGAGACGGGCCCGCGGGGTCCTCGCGGCGACCGCCGTGGCCGCGCTCCTCGTGCTTCCCTTTTACGTGCCGTACGCGAGGGCCGCGAAGCTCTACGGAATGAAGCGCTCGATGGGGGAGATGAAGTCCTACTCGGCCCTGCCTTCGGCCCTTCTCGTCGCGGGCCCGCAGAACAAGCTGTGGGCCCCCCTGACGCAGCGATTCGCGCGACCCGAGGCGGAGATGTTCCCCGGGCTCGTCCCCGTCGCGCTGGCCGTGTGCGCGGTCGTTCTCCTCCGGCGCGCCCGAGAAACCTCTTCCCCTTCGGAGCGCGAGGTCGCGGGATGGCGGCGGCGGGCCGCCAGGGTCCTCGACGTTCTCGCCGGCGCCGCTCTCGTCGCGGCGCTGGCGGGGATCGCCGTGCCGCGGCTGCGCATCGGTCCGCTGAACCTGGGCGATCCCGGCCGGGCCCTGGTGTTCGTGACGGGTTTCGTCCTGCTGCGTCTGATCCTCGTCTTTCCCCGCCGGTCCCGTTACGCGGACCTGCGAGAGTTTCTCCGCTCCCGCGGGGTCGACCGCCGCGCGGGACTTTTCGTGGCGGTCGGGGTGGCGGGGCTCCTCGTCGCGGCCGGCGGCAATACCCCGTATTACAAGTTCCTCTTCCAATCGTTCGGGCTCTTATTCCGGGCTATCCGGGTTCCGGCCCGCGGCATGGTGCTTTTCCACCTGGCGCTCGGTGTGCTCGCCGCTTGGGGCCTCGCGCTCCTGCTCCGAAGAGTCCGCAGCGGGGTCGAGCGCGGCGCCTTCGTCGGAGCGGCGCTGCTCCTGACGGCGATCGAGTACCGCGCCGCGCCGATCGACTTTCCCGCGGTGGAAGGCCGGCCCGCTCCCGTCTACTCCTGGCTCGCGACAGTGGGCTCGCCCGGGGCGGTCCTCGAGCTCCCGATCGGGTTCGACTACGACGCGGAGCACGTCTTCCGGTCGACCGCGCACTGGCGGCCGCTCATCAACGGGTACTCGGGCTTTGCGCCGAAGCACTACGACGAGTTGAAGGCCCTGTTCGACCAGCGACCGGTTCCGAATGAAGCCTGGGCGCGAGCGCGGACTCTGGGGGGTGCGGTGCTGATCCTCCACACCCAGGAGGCGGAGAACCTCGTCCGCCTGAATCTTGCGCGGGCAACCCGAAAAGCTCTCTCCGAGGGGAAGCTCGAGATGCTCGGAAGCTTTCCGCATGGCGCGTCGCGCGATTTCGTATTCCGGATCGCTCCCGCCCCGGCGTTCGAGACCGGCATCCCGGTCGGGGATCGCAATCGCGCGGCGGCGGATTTCGAGCGGCTGAGCACGACCGCCGAGTCGGAGCTCGCCCCGCCCTTCGGCGTGATCGACATTCCGGCGGAAAACGCGGAGGTCGCGGCCGGAAGCTTCGGGCTGGGTTGGGCGCTCGACGACTCCGGCATCGCGGAAATCCTCGTCGCGACCGAGCTCGGTCCCGGGGCGCCGGCCGATCTCGGCGGCGCGCGACCCGACATTCCGCCGGTTCATCCGGATTACGCGGACGCAGCGAGCTCCGGGTTCGGGTTCGTCCTGCCGGCCGTCCCGCCGGGTCCCCATACCTTGTCCCTCACTCTCGTGGGAAGGGACGGCGGCCGAACCGTCCTCACGCGGCCGATCCTCGTGAAGTAGAGGCGGCTCGAGGTCTCGGGACGGATGCGGGTGCAGGCCTCGGGTAGGCCTGTCCCCGCGACACGCTGGACTGCGACGGGTGCAGGCCCCTTCGGGACCTGTCCCCGTAACTCTCTTATAATCCGACGCTTTTATGCCTGCAGAATCGACGTCCATCTCCCACATCAGCGAAAGGAACGCCGCGGAGGCGACCGTCCGGGGCTGGCTCTACGCGCGTCGGTCGTCCGGGAAGATCCAGTTCCTCGTGCTCCGGGACGGAACCGGCTACCTCCAGACCGTCGTCGTGAAGGCCGACGTGTCGCCGGAGACGTGGGCGGAGGCGGAGCGCGCGACCCAGGAGTGCTCGCTCACCGTGAGCGGCATCGTGCGGGAGGAGCCGCGGGCGCCGGGCGGCTGGGAGATGAGCGCGAAGGACGTCCGGATGCTGGGTCCCTCCGAGAACTACCCGATCTCGCCCAAGGAGCACGGCGTCGACTTCCTCATGTCGCACCGGCACCTCTGGATGCGCTCCTCGCAGCAGCACGCGGTGCTGCGCGTGCGCTCCGAGGTCTCCCAGGCCATCCGCGACTTCTTCCACGAGCGCGAGTACGTGCTGATCGACTCGCCCATCCTGACCGGGTCCTCGGTCGAGGGAACGTCGACCCTCTTCGAGACCGACTACTTCGGAGAGAAGGCATACCTCTCACAGTCCGGGCAGCTCTACCTGGAGCCGGCCGCGGCCTCCTTCGGAAAGGTCTACTGCTTCGGCCCGACTTTCCGGGCGGAAAAGTCGAAGACCCGCCGGCACTTGACCGAGTTCTGGATGGTCGAGCCCGAGGTCGCCTTCCTGGAGTTCGACGGGCTCTGCGACCTGGCGGAGGAGTTCGTGGTGTCGTTGATCGACCGGACGGTCGACCGCTGTGCGGAGGACCTGAAGCGCCTGGAGCGCGACACCTCGAAGCTCGAGGCGGTGAAGCGCCCGTTCCCCCGTATCACCTACCGGGACGCGGTGGAGAAGCTCTCGGCGCGGGGCATGGCGATCAAGTTCGGCGACGACCTCGGCGCCGACGAGGAGACCGCCCTCGTCGGGGAGAGTGAGCGGCCGCTCATCGTTTCCCGCTTCCCGGCGGCGATCAAGTCGTTCTACATGCAGCCGGACCCGAAGGACCCCGAGGTCGTTCTCGGGCTCGACATGCTGGCGCCGGAGGGATACGGCGAGATCATCGGCGGGTCGCAGCGGATCCACGACCTCGAGCTTCTGGAGCGCCGCCTCGCGGAGCACAAGCTCCCGCGCGAGAAGTACGAGTGGTACCTGGACGTCCGGCGGTACGGCACCTTTCCGCACTCCGGCTTCGGCATGGGGCTCGAACGGTTCGTGACGTGGATGTGCGGAATCCATCACCTCCGGGAGGCGATCCCGTATCCGCGGACGCTCAAGAGGATCTACCCGTGAGACGGGAAACGGAAAACGGGAAACGGGAAACGACCCTTCCCACGGTGGGCGTCGTCTCCCTCGGGTGCGCCAAGAACCTCGTCGATACCGAGATCATGCTGGGGCACCTGCAGCGCGCGGGTCACGAGGTCGTTCCGGACGGCCGGGCGCGCGTCGTCCTGGTGAACACGTGCGGGTTCATCGACAAGGCCAAGGAGGAGTCGGTCGAAGCGATCCTCGAAGCCGTCGAGCGCAAGCGGCGCGGCGAGATCGACCGGGTGGTCGTCGCGGGTTGCATGGTCCAGAAGTACGGCCGCGAGCTGGCCGACGAGATCCCGGAGGTCGACGTGTTTCTCGGCCTCGACGAGCTGGAGCGCGCGCCCGAGGCGGCCAACGGACTGCCCACGCTTCCGCGCTTCACGGAGAAGCCGCTGGCGACCCGGCTGTACGACGAGGCCGCACCGCGCGTCCTGTCGCGCCGGCGCGGATATGCCTACCTGAAGGTGGGGGAGGGCTGCGACAACCCCTGTACGTTCTGCACCATTCCGCAGATGCGCGGGCGGCAGAGGAGCCGGACGATCGGCTCGCTCGTCGCGGAGGCGCGCGCTCTCGAGGCCCAGGCGATCACGGAGCTCGTCCTGATCTCCCAGGACACCACCCGCTACGGAGAGGACCTCGGAATGAGCCGGCAGGGCCTCGCGCGGCTCGTGGAGGCGCTGCTCGCCGGGACGAGCGTTCCGTGGATCCGGTTCCTCTACGCCTATCCGAAGACGCTGGACGACTCGGTCCTTCACCTGATGGCCGCGAACCCGCGGTTCCTGCCGTACGTGGACATCCCCCTGCAGCACGTGTCGCGATCGGTTCTGTCGGGGATGCGCCGCGGCGGCGACCCCGCCTCGTACCTGGCGATGATCCGGAAGATGCGGGCGGTCGTTCCGGACGTCGCGATCCGGACCACCTTCATCGTCGGTTTCCCGGGTGAGGGAGAGAACGAATTCCGGGAGCTGTGCGAGTTCGTTCGCGAGGCCGAGCTCGACAACGTGGGAGTCTTTACCTACTCCCCGGAGCCGGGCTCCGGCTCGGAGCCTCTGGGAGACCCGGTCCCGGCGGAGGAGAAGAACCGGCGCCGCGACTTCCTCCTGTCGCTGCAGCGGCCCATCGCGCGACGGAAGAACCGGGCGCTGGTCGGACGGACCTTGGAAGCGATCGTCGAAGGGCCGTGCGAGGAGACTGACCAGCTCCTGGAGGGGCGCGTCCGGTCCCAGGCGCCCGAGATCGACGGCCGCCTTCTCGTCAACGACGCGGGGGGGCGGGAGGTCCGGCCCGGCGAGATCGTTTCGGTGCGCATCTCCGAAGCTTTCGAGTACGACCTGGTCGGCGCGATCGTCTGACCGGCAGCGCGGCTTTCTCCACAAGGTGACGGGTCTGCACGTCGTCCGAGACCTCCTCCGGGAGACCGACCTGCCCCGGGGCGGGATCGCGACGATCGGAAACTTCGACGGGGTGCACCGCGGTCACCGGCGGATCCTGGAGACCGTCGTCGCCCGCGCGCAGGAGGCAGGTCGGTCTTCGGTCGCAATCACGTTCGAGCCGCACCCGCTGTCCGTTCTCCGCCCGGATCGCGCCCCGCGCCGCCTCCAGACCCTCCACCAGAAAGAGGAGGTGATCGAAGCGCTCGGGGTCGAGAACCTGCTGGTGATCCCCTTCACCCGCGACTTCTCTCTGACCGAGCCGGAGGAGTTCGTCCGCACGATCCTCCGCGACCGGCTCGCGGTGTCGGAGATCTACCTGGGCAGTCACTTCGCTTTCGGACGCGGAAAGCGCGGAGACCTGGGTCTGCTGAAGAGGATGGGACCCGAGTGCGGCTTCGTGGCTTCCAGCGTCGAGGAGGTCTTTTTCGAAGGGGAGCCGGTGTCGTCCACGCGGATCCGGAAAGCGATTGCGCGCGGAGACGTGAAAAGCGCGAACGCGATGCTCGGGCGCGAGTACGAGCTCGACGGGCTCGTCGCGAAAGGGGACAAGGTCGGACGAAAGATCGGGTATCCCACGATCAACCTCGAGCCGGAAAACGAGCTCCACCCGGCCGACGGCGTGTACGTCACGCAGATCCACATCCGCTCGTTCGGGCGTCGTTTCGACTGCGTCACGAACATCGGACGCCGCCCCACGGTCTACGAGGAGTTCGACACGACCATCGAGACTTTCGTCCTCGATTTTTCGGCGAACGTCTACGGCGAGAAAGTACGCCTCTTCTTCTTCGACCGGCTCCGCGAGGAGCGGAAGTTTCCTTCGGTCACCGACCTCTCGGCGCAGATCGGCCGCGACATCGAGGAGACGCGCGAGTATTTCGAGAGGGCACGGGCTTCCCGCGACACCGCGACGCAATAAGATGGTGCTCCGGTGATCCCTGGTCTCCACCCCCGATCCCGTCGCCTCTCGATTCTCTTCGCCGCCACGTTCTATCTGGCGGTCGCCGCCTTCGCCGCCGAAGACGCCGTTCTGGTTCCGGGCGGGGCCGCGTCGATCCGTCGGCTGCTCCGCCTCGATCAGGGACGTCCCGCCGCCGGCTTCCTCCGCGAGGTCAACGAGGTTCTCCTCTTCGGCGGAGAGGCGCAGGCGAACTGGACTCAGGTGGAAAGTCGCAAGTCCGCGGTCGAGTTCGTCGAGGATCTCGCCGAGTGGCGAAGGGAGTTCGGACGGGTCGTCACGTTCGACACCTCGACGAAGGAGGGGGGGAAGCAGGCGCGGCGAGCTCTGGGCTGGCTCGGTGTCGAAGTCGCGGGCCAGGCCTCCGGGACCCTGGAGACCCGTACCGACTCACAATCACTCCGTCGGCGCCGATTCTTCGAGGCGGTCGGCATGCCGGTGCCCGCCTTTGTCTCCCGACTTCGGGCCGGTCAACCCGTGGTGGTCTCTCCGGTCGACGAGGTGGTCCCGCTCCCGCTCGGCGTCGCGGCGTGGCGGGCGATCCTGGAAGAGCGCAAGCTCACCGTGGACGACGCGTTCCTGTATTTCGTCCAGAACGTGCGCGCCTCCCGGATGCTCGTGACCGTCCAGACGCTGGATGCCGGCACGCTCGAGTCTCTCGCCTCGCTCGGGGGCTCGAAGGGGATCGCGGCGCCTCTCGCGGTCCTCTACGAAAGGGCGCTCGACGCTTTCGCCCACTACCCCGAGGCAATCTCGATCTCGGACGGCCGCTTCAACCTGCCGGGAGGCCGGGAGGCCGACCCGATCTGGAAGGACGTGTTTGGCGTTTCCCCCGCGACGCCGGCGAAATTTCTTCGCGCGTTGTACGAGACCGACTCGGGGAAGGGCGCCTACGTCGTCGACGCACTTCAACAGCTGCCGGACTCGGTCTCCCGCATTGTCGTGCTGGGCCGCACCGGCGGAGGCTCGAAGTCCGTGGAGCGTTTCCGGAGGCTCTACCGATCCATCGAGAAATCCGCCGTGGGCTTCGAGCTCGCCCGACGAGACCCGTACGACTTCGCCCACCTCGCCCGATTCCTGCGCCTGACCGACGACGGCGAGCTGGGCCTCCGCGGAGCAAAGCTGGACGGCGACGAATTTCCACGGGACGAAGCCGCGCTGGCGCAGATCGTCTTGGAGGCGAAGCAGCACCCGGCGTCGGAGGAGACCTTGAGCCGGATCTTCCGCGCGGACACGTCCCGGCTGGTGACGCTTCCGAGGAGACGGTTCCTCTTCGTCTCGAACCTGATCGAACGCCGTCCGGACCTCGAGGAGCCGGGGCTCGTCGGTCTTCTCCTGCGGGGCGCGGACCGGTTCTTCCCGGCGTACGCGGTCCTGGAGGACATTCCCGCGGATCCGCCGCTGGCGCGCCGGTATCTCTTCACGGTCGACCGACTCGACCGGCGGGGGGACTCTCGAACCTCGGAGGTCGCTTGCGGTCTCTTTCAGGGCGCAACCGAGCTGCTGGCCCAGCTCGTCCGGTCGGGGGGCCTGGAACCCTCGGAGAGCCGGGATCTCCTTTCGTCGCTCGTGGACCAACCGCTCTTCGCGGAGGAGGGCGCGGTTCCCGGCAATGCTCCGGCCGCCTTCTTCTCGTGGGTGTCGGATCGCTTCCTCGTCACGCTCCGGAAGCGTCCGGCGACGGGCGCGGAGGAGGCGTCCGCGGACGAGGTCCTCGCGCGAGCGCTGGTCGGGCCGCCGCGGCCCGCCCCGTTCGAGTGGCACGGAGGGCGTTACGCCTACGACCCCACCACCGACGAGCTGGCGCGAAGGTCGACGTTCCGGGAGCGGCAGCGGCTCGCATCTCTCCAGGAAGTCCAGGCGGCCCTCCAGGCACGGGGCGAGCTTCTCGCCGCCGCCGGAAAGCGGGATGTTGACTCAGCCCGGCACGCGGTTACGGCGCTCGCGGAGGCTCTGCACGCGAGCGACACGACGGAAGAGGAGGAAAGCGACCGGCGGGTCGCTGCGGAGGTGGAACGGGCGCGCCAGCTGCTCGCGGAAGCGGACAAGGCTCCGGTCGGCGCGCTACGCGACCTCGCCTCGCGGATGGCCCCGATCGACACGCTGATCGCCGAGCGGGTGTTCGAGGCGTTTCTCGGGCACGTCTATTCGATCTCCGCCGGCGATCCCGAAGACCTCTACTACCAGGATCCCGACTTCGTCCGTCAGCACTCGTTCCAGACCGTCGAGAAGGGAGGGCGGGTGCTGGTCTCGCCGTTCGGTCCTACACTGCTCTCTCCGCGCGAATCCGGCGGCGGGTTCCGGATCAGCGGCTCGCTCTTCGGACTTCCCGACATCCTGGGTCTTCTGCACGCCGAGCAGATCGCCTACACCCCCGGTGCTTTCATCGGCAACGAGCAGATACGCTCGGGCCTCGTCGGGCCGATTCGCCGGATGTCCGGGGCGCGCGTCGAGGACGACGCCTTGACCTTCGTGGTCGCGTCCTGCCGCGCGACCGAGGAGTTCGCGGCCGCGCTCGCCCCGACGGAACGGCGCGAGCGTCTGCGCGCGTGGCGGAACCTCGCGAGGGATCTCGTGCCGCTGTCCCGGCTGACGCGCGTGGCGGAGCTGGCTGCGCCGTCCCGCGCCGCGATCGCGGATCACCTTTCGCCCTCGGATCTCTACCGGATCGGGCGGCGGCTCGTCCTGGCGCCGCCGTCGGCTGCGCTCGCCGGGGGGGAGGCCGCCGGTCAGGCCCGGGACGCTCTCGCGCGCCTCCAGGGGAAGTTCGGTGAGCGGGGCGCGGGCGACCGGCTGGCGGAGTTCGGCCCGCGGGTCGTCGCCTACGCCGGTCGGATGCGACTCTTTGACGCAGACCTGCCGCCCTACGAGCGACTCGCCGCCTACCGGACGCCGCAGCTGTTCAGCGATCGGCTCTACGACCTCAAGATCGCGGTCGCGCGCGTCGTTTCCGAAAACGGGATGCCCGCCGCGCTCCTCCCGCTTCTTCTGCCGGGAGCGGCCGATAGAATGATGGCCGACGTGAGAATGGCGTTCGCTTACGACTGGAGGTCGATCGTCGAGAAGGCGAACGCCTTCGACGTTCCGGCCCTCGAGCTCCAGCTGGAAGAGGCCCTGAAGGCCGGACGCCTCGTCCGGGACGAGTCCACCGAGCCGCCGGGAGAAGGGCCGTGAGAGCTCACGGGCGTTCGCGGGCGGCCCTCTCCCTCGCTCTCCTCGGCGCGATCGCAACCGTTTCCGCTTTCGCGGACGACTCCGTCGCCCCCGAATCGCCCCGTCCCCGGGTCCGGGTCCTGTCCCCGTCGGCGCGGGACATCCCCGTCGGCGATACGAGGATCGTGGCAGCGGTCGAGGGATACGTCACGGGCGATCAGGTCGACGTCTTCGTGGACGGCCGGAAAGTCGGCACCGCGACCCAGCCGCCATGGCAGGTCGCGTGGCAGGCCGGCGACGCGCTCGGAGGCCACACCATTTCCGTGGCGTTGCGGCGTGCCGGCCGGGAGATCGCGTCGGCACGGGTGCGGACGCAAAACGCCGGCTTCAGCTCGCGCGCGTCGGCGGACGCCGTGACCGTCGCGCCGATCGTCACCGACCGGCGCGGCCGCTACGTCCCCGGTTTGACCGTGAAGAACTTCACTGTGCTGGACGACGGGCAACCGAGGAAGATCGAGACGTTCGAGGCGGCCGACTCTGCCCTGTCGGCCATCCTCATCCTCGACGTCTCCGGGTCGATGCTGATGAAAATCGACGAGGCCCGGCGGGCCGCCCACGCCTTCGTCGACGCCCTGAAGCCGAAGGACGAGGTCGGCTTGATGACGTTTTCCACGACGGTCGTCGGCTCAATCGACTTCACGAAGGATCGCGCCGCTCTCCACGAGGCGATCGACGCCGCCCAGACGCAGGGAGAGACGGCGCTCTACGACGTCACGGCCATGGCGTTGAAGAAGTTGCGCCCGCTCAAGCGCCGCAAGGCGGTGGTCCTCTTCACCGACGGGGACGACAACCGCAGCCGGCTCTCGGTCGAACAGGTCGCCCGAATGGCCCGCGCTTCGGAGGTCTCGATCTACTCCGTGGCACAGGGCGCGAACGAGTCCGAAACGCTGAAGGTGTTCCTCGACCGCCTCGCGGAGAACACGGGCGGGCGTTCCTACTTCATCGGCTCGATCCGGAAGCTGTCCGACACCTTCGCTGAGATCCTGACGGAGTTGAAGAGCCAGTACTTCCTGACCTACACCCCGAGGGCCGGCCTGAAGCCCCGGACGTGGCACCGGATCGAGGTGCGGGTCAACCGGCCGGACCTCGTCGTGCGGGCCCGCAAAGAGTATTTCTTCGAGTGAGTCGCGGGGACAGGTCCCGAAGGGGCCTGCACCCGCCGCAGTCCAGTGAGTCGCGGGGAGAGGCCTTAGCAAGTCGCGGGGACAGGGCCGTAGGCCCTGCACCCGCAGCAGTCCAGAAGCCGGCACCCGCAACAGTTCACGGGCGCGCTCATGCCAGCGCCTCCGGCGGGCGTCGCTTTCCCATGAGCAGGCGGACTCCGGCTAAGAACAGCAGCACCACCCCGAACATCCCCACGATCGTGGCTCCCGTCGGCAGGTCCCAGAGGTACGACAGCGAGACACCGCCGGCGGAGACGAACGCCCCCATGGTCCAGCCGATCGCGAGCCGGGGCCCCAACCGCTCGGAGAAGAGCATCGCGGTCACCGCGGGCACGATCAAGAAGCAGAACACGAGCAGGACACCGGCGATCGCGACCGAGGACGTCACGACGAAGCCGAACGACATATAGAAGAGGAAGTCCCAGAAGCGGACGTTCCAGCCGAGCCGCTCGGCCTCCGCCTCGTTCATCGAGATCGTCAGGAATCGGCGCCGGAAAACGTAGTGAAAGACGCCGACGAGGGCGTAGAGAGCCGCTGTCTTGCCGAGCTCGGGCCAGGAGACCGACAGGATGTTGCCGACGAGCATCTCCTTCAGATGCTCGGTCTCCTGAGTCGACTTCGACATCACGAGAATGGCGATCGCCGCCGACACCGCATACACGATCCCGATGATCGCCTCCTGCGGGATGCGGGTCTTCCGGTGGGAACGGGAGAAGGCGAAGATCGCGGCGCCGAGAAACGTGAAACCGAGGGAGAACAAGTAGGCCGTGGAGGAGTGCAGGTCGTAGCCGGCGAGGTAGGCGACGGTGGTCCCGAGCGCGGCGATCTGGGCGAGTGAGAGGTCCACGAAGATGACCCCCCGCTCGACCACGTGCACGCCCAGGTAGGCGTGGATCCCGGTGAGGATGAGGCTGGCGACGAACGCCGGGAGCAGGATGTCGAAGATGCTCATTTCGACTGCAACGCATTCACCAGCGCGTCGACATCGTAGTCAAAGAGAGCGAAGTAATCCTTGATCTGCGGGATTCCGCCGACCGACGGGTAGAACTTCACCACCTTCGCTCCGCTCTTCGAAGCGATGTAATTCGGCGTCTTCGTGTCGAAGTACGGCTCGACGAGGATCACCGGAACCTTTTCCGCGCGGATCAGGTTGATGATCTCCAGGGTGTGCGACGGCGAGGGGGGAATCCCGGGTTTCGGCTCGATCTGGCCGGCGACGTTCAACTTGAAGTGCTTGGCGAAGTTCGGCCAGGCTTTGTGGAACGTGATCACTTTCGCTCCGGAATAGGGCGCCAGCTTCGAGATCCACTCCTTGTCTTTCGCCGTAAGCTTCGATTCGAAGGCCGCCAGGTTCTGCTGATATGTGGCCCGCCCCGCGGGATCGAGCTCCGATAGCTTCGCCGCAATCGAGCGCGCGATCACCCGACCGTTGTTCGGATCGAGCCAGTAGTGCGGGTTGCCAAAGGGATGGACGTCACCGCCGGCGCGCGTGACCACGCCGGTCGCCCGGTCGAGGACGTCGCACCCGGCCGAAGCGTCGAGATAGCCCCGGTTTCCGGGGTGAATTTTGTCGTTGCGGCTCTGGTCGATCAACGGGCGGATGTAACCGATCTCGAGGTCGAGTCCCGCCACGATCAACAAGTCGGCGCGGTTCAGCTTCAGCACGAAGGAGGGCTTCGGATCTACGAAGTGGGGGTCCTGGTAGCCCTTCGCGATCGCGAAAGTCTCGACGCGGTTGCCGCCGATCGAATCGGCGATGGATGCGAAATCCTGGAGGCTCGTGACGACCCTGACGGCGCCGAGCGCGGGCGTCGCCGCGACGGGCAGGAGAAGGGCGAGGCAGAGGATCTGTTTCATTCGAGTGACCTCAGAAGGGATGGGCGCCGTGGGCGCCGATCGAGAATTGCAGTTGCAGCATGGCCTCGTTGGCGGTGATGCCGCCGGAGTATCGACGCCGGCGAAGCTCTCCGCGAATCTGGGAGAACTCGCTCGGCCAGAAGGTCAGCGTGATCGCCCCGCCCCGATCGCGCTGCGTGGCATCATCGGCGTGGTCCGAGAACTCGTATCGGCCTCCGGCCCACCAGCGCTGAGCGAAGCGGTAGTCTCCGCCGACGAAGAAACCACGCGCCGACTGCCTCCCATCCTCCTGCTCGCGGCGGCTCCGAAGGAGCTCGCTTCGCAGGATGAACGTCCGGTAGCGGGTCCCCGAAAGCGGTCGCCACCGGTAGACGAGGTGGATGTTCTCCAGGGTGGTTTCCGAGTCGTCCGTGACTCCGTTGTGTCCCCGCCCCCACGTGGCGCCCACCTCGACGTTGTGGTCGTCGCCGATGTCGCGATACACCCGGTACTGCCCGAGGTACGCGAGGTCGTTCTTCGAAGGCGCTGCGAACAGGTTCTCGGATTCCCCGCGGAATGCCTGGAGAGTCAACTCCGAGAACGTGTCGCCGGGCAGCGGGAAGAGTCGGGCCACCGAAACACCCGCGTCGTTCCACCCCTCCTCTCCTCCGAGAAGGTTGACGAGGGGGAGCGGTACGTCCGCCCAGGGGAGGACGTGGGCGTGCAACGTGTTCACCTTGCCGAACTGCGCCTTGAACTTTCCGACCTTGACGAGAAAGTCCGCGGGCAGGTGGGTGAAGGTGATGAACCCTTCCTCGAGCTCGACCTCTTCGTTGGAGATCGCGATGAAGAAGTCGGCGCGGGCATAGGGGTCCACGATGGCCTGGAGCGAAATCTCGGACTCGTGCATTTCGAGCGACGGCCGCTCCTCGACCGGGTTACTCCCGGCGGTCGCGAGGAAGTTTCCGATGACCGCCATCGCGGGGTTGAAGTACGTGGGATTGCTCGAGGCACCCGCGGCCGTGATCGGAGGCGCGACCGGCTCGGGCTCGGGTGGCGGCGCTTCCGGCGTTTCGGGGGCTACCGGGGTGGGCTCGGGAGCGGGGGCCGCGGTCGGCGCCGGTGTCGGCTCCAGGGCGCGCATCTCGGCGCGGCTGAGGCCGAGCGCGAGCACCAGAAGAAATGTTCCGGAACGATTCATGACGACCTCCTGGCGTGCGGGAATCCCCCGCCGGCGAAATACCGGCGGGGTCCGGAAACGCGCTAGGAGGTTGCGGGCGGGGAGCGGCCGTCGAGACGAAGGAGAGGGAAGACCCGAATCGCGGACACTCCCGGTGCTGCCAGAAGCGCCGTCGAAGCGGCCGGGCCCGAAACCTCCGCCGGGACGTGGGCAGCGACGAGGGGTCGGTGGGCGCGGCACGCCAGGCAGTCGTGGGAGGCGGTGCCGCCCTCGGAGACCGTCGCGTCGTGGAGGGAGACTCCCCGGGTGACGTCGCTCGGGACCGGTTCCGGGTGGAGACCGAACCCCGCCGCCGCCGCGAGACAGGCCGCGACGAGCATCGCAGCGCGGACGCCCCGGAGCTCGCGGACCATCTTCATCGAGAAAGGCATCTTAAGCGCAAACGGGAAGGCCGGAGGCTGCATTCCTCGCCGCCGCGCCGCGTAGCGGTCCGCCTAGAATGGCGCGGTGACCGACCACGCGGCCGCGGAACCGGGGCTCCTGACCGGGGATTCCGCGGAGGGCGCTGCGCTCAAGCGGCGCATGTACTGGCTGCTCGGTCTCACGTTCATCCACGTGGTGGGGGAGGGCGGTCTCGGGCTCTTCGAGGCCATCCGCACCGGCAGCCTCGCGCTTCTGGCCTTCGCCCTGGAGAGCGTCATCGAGGGCGGCGCCGCGTTTCTGGCCGTCCGGCACCTGAGACTCCTGGCCGACCGCGAGCAGGATCACGCGCGCCGCGACCGGATGCTCGCCCGCTGGATCGGGATCTCGTTTCTGCTCCTCGGCGCTTACGTTCTCGTGCGTGGAATCTACGAGCTCACCCACGGATCGGAAGCCGAGGAGAGCGTGCTCGGTCTCCTGTTGACGCTCTTCGCCTCGTTCGGAATGCCCTTCGTCGGTTACAACAAGTGGAAGACGGCGAGGCGGCTCGGAAGCGAGGGACTCGCGGCCGAGGCGAAGGAGTCCATCGCGTGCTCGATCGACTCCTTCCTCACACTGCTCGCGATGATCGGAGGGCTGCTCAGTGCTCCGGGTTGGGTCGATCCTTCGCTTTCGCTCCTGATGGTTCCGTGGTTCCTGCGCGAGGGCCTCGCCCACGTGCGCGGGCGGGTGCACGCTCACGTACACTGACGGTTGTTGAATCCTCTGGCCGCGATCCTGCATATTTCCAGTCTGGAGGGGCTAACTGAATGGCGAACAATCCGAACGTAGCCGAGGTTTCCGACACGAGTTTCGAGGGCGACATCCTGAAGAGCTCGACGCCGGTCCTCGTCGATTTCTGGGCCCCCTGGTGCGGCCCGTGTCGGACCGTCGCTCCGCTCGTGGACGACCTGGCGAACCAGTACGCGGGCAAGCTGAAGGTTGCCAAGGTCAACGTCGACGAGTCCCAGCAGGTTGCCTTTCAGTATCAGGTCACGTCGATCCCGACGTTCATCCTCTTCAAGAACGGCCAGGTGGCCGACCGGGTCCTCGGCGCGCTTCCGCGCAGCGAATTCATCAAATTCATCGACCGCAACATCGCTTGAGCTGAAATCCGCGCGGCGTCCCGCGTCGTAAGATGCGGGGAATGGCGCCGCGCGTTCTGGTTCTCTTCGCCCGGGAGCCCCGGCGGGAAGCCCTCGAAAAGGGTTTCTCCGGCGCGTCCGGCGAGCGGCTCTTTGCGGCGTTCGCGAGAGGCTGGACCGACGCCGCGTCCGCCTGCGGCGCCCGGGTTCTCATCGCGACCTCCCAGGACGACCGCGCCGGGTGGCTTCGCGTTCTCGCGTCCGGGAGGTTCGAGCTCCTGGAGCAGCGCGGACGCTCGCTCGGCGGGCGTCTCGAAGACGCCGCCCGTCGGGCCTCCGCCGCAGTGGGAAGCGGGAGCGTGGTTCTCGTCGGAGGAGACGTTACGCCCTGCGCCCGAAACCTCGCCCGGGCGTTCGAGCTCCGTGAAAGCGGAACCGACGCGGTCGTCGCTCCGGCCCGCGACGGCGGGGTGTCGCTCGTTTCGCTCGGCGACCGCGATCTCGACCTCCTCGGTCGCTTCGCTCCGCGGCGATCCGACGTCTTTTCCGGGCTCGCGCGCGCTCTGGCCGAACGGCGCCGGCACACCGCCGTTCTCGCGCAGGCCGCCGACGTCGATGGGCGGCGCGAGCTCGCACGGGTCCTGCGGACGACCCCGTCCCTGACTCCGGAGCTCAAGGCTCTCGCTCGATCGGTCCTCGCCGAAGAGCGCTGGAGCGCAACCCTCCTCGATCCCCGACCCGCGACCGGTCCGGATCTCGACCCGCAGGTCTCGCGCGGCCCTCCCCTCGCCGCCTGACGCTTTTCCACCCCGCCTTCCGTTTTTCGCAGGAGGTGCGTCTTGCCCGCGAGGTCTCTCCCGGTGTCGATGGTTCCGCCCACCGGCTCGGAATTTCCGAGCGTGCCGTGGGTGTCGCTCGACACCCTGTGGTTCCAGGTCGCGGGAACAATCTGCAATCTGAAGTGCACGCACTGCTTCATCTCCTGCTCTCCCACGAATCACAGCCACGAGATGCTGACGCTGGCGCAGGTGCGCGAGCGGCTGGCGGAGGCCGTGCCCCTGGGGGTCCGCGAGTACTACTTCACGGGCGGCGAGCCGTTTCTGAATCCCGAGATCTTCCCGATCCTGGAGGAGACGCTCCGGCAGGGACCCGCCACGGTCCTCACGAACGGGCTGCCCCTGAACCCCGAGCGCTGCCGCCGTCTCCGGGAGCTCTTCGACGCGTCGGAGTACTCCCTCGACGTCCGCGTCTCCATCGACGGCTACACGGCGGAGGTCAACGACCCGATCCGCGGCGCCGGCACCTTCGAGAAGATCCTCCGGGGGATCGCCAACCTGGCCGACGCGGGCGTGAACCCGGTCGTCACCGTGACGGAGGCCTGCGATGAGGCCGCGACCTCGGAGGGCCGGAGCCGGTTCCTCGAGTGGATGCGGTCCATCGGAATCGCCCGACCGCGCCTAAAGGTCCTCTCGCTCTTCCGAATCGGCGCGGAGGAGCGGCGCCTGCGCGCATACGAGTCGTGGGAGTCGCTCCGCGGACGCCAGCTCGCCGCGGAAGAGTCCGAGAAGCTGCAGTGCTCGTCGGGCCGGATGGTCACGTCTGGTGGAGTCTTCGTCTGTCCCATCTTGATCGACGAACCGCGGGCATTGATGGGGACGTCACTCTCCGAGACGCTGCGACCGTTCGAGCTCCGTTACGCGTCCTGCTTCACCTGCCACGAGTACGGGGTCACGTGCCGGACCTGACGCGGTTCGCCTTCTTCGGCGGCGTCTACAGCAACTCGATCGCGCTCGCGAAGGCGGTCGTGGACGCGAAGCGCCGGGGCGCCGACGGGCTCTTCGCTCTCGGCGACTTCGGCGGGTTCGGACCCCACCCCGACCGCGTCTTCCCGATCCTCCTGGATGCGGGCGTGCAGTGCATCCAGGGGAACTACGAGGAGTCGCTCTCGTCGGCAGCCGACGACTGCCACTGCGGGTACACGGATCCCCGGGACAACCACTTCGCGCAGATCTCCTACGACTACACCGCGTCGAAGACGTCCTCCGCGTGGAAGGAGTGGATGGGTACGCTGCCCAAGACGCGCCGGCTCGACGTCAGCGGCCGGCGGGTCCTGCTCGTGCACGGCTCTCCCCGCAAGATCAACGAATTCCTCTGGGAGTCCACCTCGCCCGTCGCCTTCCTGGAGAAGATGCTCGAGGACTTCGACGCCGACGTCCTCGTCTGCACGCACACCGGCCTCCACTGGAAGAGGCTCCTCCCCTCGGGCCGGTTGGTCGTAAACGCGGGGGTGCTCGGCCGGCCCGCGAACGACGGCCGCACGAACGTCTGGTACACCGCTCTGTCGTTCGGCCCGGAGATCTCGGTCGAGTTCGTTCCGGTCGAGTACGACTTCGAAGTGCTTGCAGGGGAAATGAGCGACGAGGGACTGCCGAGCGAGTTCATCGAGACCGTCTCGACCGGATGGTGGACGACGTGCCTCGAGATCCTCCCGGCCAAGGAGCGCGCCCGGGGCAGGTACTGAAAGAGCCGCGGGGACAGGATTTATCCTGCACCCGCCGCAGTCCAGAAAACCGAAGGGAGAAAAATGCCGAGTTATTACCTGTCCGAAGACCTGGCCCGGTTTCCCGACATGGGCAAGACCCAGCCGAAGCTGTGGGACCTCTACCTGAAGTGGTACAGCGCCACGATGGAGAAGGGGGCGCTGGACGAAAAGACGAAGAAGCTGATCGCGTTCGCGGTCGCCTTCTCGATCCAGGAGCCCTACTGCATCGACTCCTATGCCTCGGCGTGTTCGGACGCGGGTATCACCCCCGAGGAAATGGCCGAGGCCGTCAACGTCGCGGCCGCGATCCGCGGGGGCGGCACGATCGCCCACTGGGTCCAGGCGTGCAACACCATGACGCGGAAGGGCTGACCACGGGCGGCCCGAACCGTCGCGTCGCGATCGTGGGCGCCGGGCCGATCGGGCTCGCCGCCGCGTTCCGCCTCGCCGAGCGGGGTCACGAGGTGACCGTGCTCGAGCGAGAGGGCGTCGGCCACGCCCTCACGCGTTGGGGCGCGACGCGATTCTTCAGCCCTCTCGGGATGAACGTCCCTACCGGGTTCCGGGAGCTGCTCGGCGGCCGCCTGCCGCCGGACGATGCCCTGCTGACCGGACCCGAGATGGTGGAGCGGGTGCTGAAGCCGGTCGCTCAGTCGTCGCTCCTCGCGGATCGAATCCGCGAGCGGCACCGGGTGGTCGCGGTCGGACGCGCCGGGATGACGCGGGGCGACTACGCGGGCCACCCTCTCCGGGCGGAGCGCCCGTTTCACCTGCTGGTGGAAACGCCGGACGGAGAGCGCCGCTTCGAGGCCGACGTGGTCCTCGACGCGTCGGGCGTCACGGGGCTTCCGAGCTCTCTGGGAGCGGGCGGGATCCCGGCCGCGGGGGAGCGCGCCCTCGCCAATCGGCTCGTGCGCGACCTCGGGACTCTCGAGGAGCGGCTGGATTCTCTCGAGGGTCGGCACACGCTCCTCGTCGGGCACGGGCACTCCGCGGCCACGGCAATTCTGCGACTCGCTTCCCTCGCGGTACGCGAAGCGTTCACCCGGCTGACGTGGGCGGTCCGCTGCGCGAACCGGAGACCGGTGCTCGAAGCCGTGCCGGACCCGCTGCCCGAGCGCCAGCGGATCGCCTCCGGCGCCAACGACCTCGCCGCGGACCCGCCCCCGTTCCTGACCGTTCATCGCAAAGCGGCGGTCGAAAGTCTCGAGGCCCGGGGCCGCTCGATCTCGGTCCGGTTCACTTCGGGCGTGGAAGACGACTTCCACTCCGTCGTGGCGCTCACCGGTTTTCGTCCCGACCTCTCCTTCGTCAGCGAGTTGGCTCTCGAAATCTCGCCGGTGACGGAGGGTTCCGCCCGCCTCTCCCGGGCCCTGTCGAACGTGACGGACTGCCTCTCCGTGCCCGCAGTCTCGCCGGAGGACCTTGGATCCGGCGAGCCCGGCTTCTACCTTCTTGGCGCCAAGAGCTACGGCCGCTCGCGCAACTTCCTCCTGCGGACGGGTCTCGCGCACCTGGAAACGATCGTTCCGGCGGTCGAATCCGGCGTCGGCACGGCTTTCGCGTAACCCAACTCAGCCCACAGCTCGTCTCTTCGAGAACCGCAGCGTTCGCGCCGCGCCGCACGGCCTCGGGGGGAACAAAGCGAGCCCGGTGAAGCGTTTGGAGAAGGGTATGAAGAAATTCGTCTGGGTGGCCGTCGTCGTGGGGATCGCCGTTGCCGTCTTTCTACTCCTCGGCAGCCGGAAGAAGTCGGAGCCGAAGTACCGCACCGCCAAAGTCGACAGGGGCGATGTGACCCAGACCGTGACCGCCACGGGCGCCGTCTCCGCGGTGACGTCGGTCGCCGTGGGAAGTCAGGTTTCCGGGATCATCCAGAAGCTCTACGTCGACTTCAACAGTCAGGTGAAGAAGGGCGACCTGCTGGCCGAGCTTGACCCGACGCCCTTCCAGGAGAAGGTCAACGCGAGCCGCGCCGGGCTGGACAAGGCGACCGTCGAGATGCGGAACGCGAAGATCAGTCTGAGCCGCCAGCAGGCCTTGAAGAAAGAGGGGCTCGCACCCCAGGCCGACTACGACCAGGCGCAGGCCAACTACGACTCCGCGCGCGCCTCCGTGCAGCAGGCCTCCGCGGCGGTGAAGCAGGCGGAGACGGACTTGAAGTACACGAAGATCGTCGCGCCGATCGACGGGGTGGTCGTCGCGCGGCAGTACGACGTCGGCCAGACGGTCGCCGCGTCCTTCCAGGCCCCAACTCTCTTCACGATCGCTCAGGACCTGACCAAGATGCAGGTCGCGGCGGACGTCTCCGAGTCCGACATCGGCACGGTGAAGGTCGGACAGCCCGTCCGCTTCAACGTGGACGCGTACCCCGACCGGGACTTCCGCGGCAGGGTGGCGCAGATCCGGCTGAATGCCACGGTCAATCAGAACGTCGTGACGTACCCGGTCATCGTCGAAGTGGACAACCCCGACCTGATGCTGCGACCGAGCATGACGGCCAACGTGGCGGTCGAGGTCGCCCGCGTGCGCAACGCTCTGCGGATTCCGAATGCCGCGCTGCGCTGGAGGCCCGAGGCGAAGACGACCGGCTCTCCGGAAGAGCGCGCCGCGGGCCTCGGGTCCGGCGGTGGAACGGCCGCGATGGCGCGCCAGGCCGGCGGCGCGACCGCAGGCGGCGGGTCCCGTGCCGGGGCCGGCGGCGGATCCGGCCGATCCGGCCGGCGTCGGGGAGCAGGCCAGGCGCCCGCGCAGACCGTCTACAAGCTGCCCACCGGGAAAGAGGATCCGGTCCCGGTCGAGATCAAGACCGGGATTTCTGACGGGCGCGTGACCGTGGTCGTTTCCGGCCCCGTGACTCCGGGCGAAGACGTCGTCACGGGCGCCGTGACGTCCAAAGCGAGTACGGCCGGGAGCGCCGTGCCGGTCGGCGGGCGGGGCGCCGGCGGGGGCGGCGGGCGCCGTGGCTTCTAAGCAAGTCGCGGTGTCTGATCCCCGCAGGGGGTCAGATGCCGCCTCCTCGCTGTCGGCGGCAGTCGCGCGGGCAACTGCGCCGGCAATCGCGTCCGACGAATCGCAGGCGGTCATCCGCACCGAGGACCTCACGCGGATCTACACGATGGGAGAGGTCGAGGTCCGGGCCCTGGACGGCGTCTCGCTGCGGGTCGCTCCGGGTGAGTTCGTCGCGATCATGGGCTCCTCCGGGTCCGGCAAGAGCACGTTCATGAACATCGTCGGCTGCCTCGACCGGCCCACCGGAGGTCAGTACTTCCTGGACGGAGTCGACGTATCCGGCCTCGACCGCGACGAGCGCGCCGAGATCCGCAACGGAAAGATCGGCTTCGTTTTCCAGTCCTTCAATCTCCTCGCGCGGACGTCCGCCCTGGAAAACGTGGAGCTGCCCCTGATCTACGCGGCCGGCGGCCACGTCGCGAAGGACCGGGAGGACCGGGCGCGGAAGTGTCTGACGGAGGTCGGCCTCGCCGGCCGCGAGAGCCACCTGCCGAGCCAGCTGTCGGGCGGCCAGCAGCAGCGGGTGGCGATCGCGCGCGCTCTCATCAACGACCCGAAGCTGATGCTCGCCGATGAGCCCACCGGCAACCTCGACACGAAGACGTCGGAAGAAGTCATGGCCGTCTTTCAGCGGTTGAACGACGGGGGCAAGACCGTCGTGCTCATCACGCACGAGACGGACATCGCCGAATACGCCCGGCGCGTCGTCGTCTTCCGGGACGGCCGGGTCGTGGAGGACCGTCCGAGCGAGCAGCGCCGGGCGACGGGCGCGGAGCGGGCGGGGGCGACGTCGTGAAGTTCCTCACCATCCTCAAGGTCGGATTGAAGGCGATCGCGCGAAACAAGATGCGGTCGGCTCTCACCGCCCTCGGCATCATCATCGGCGTGGCTTGCGTGATCGCGATGGTGGGCGTGGGAAAGGGCTCGCAGGCCGCGATCCAGTCCCAGATCTCGGCGCTCGGAACCAACTTCCTGATGGTGTTTCCGGGGGTTGCGACCCAGTCCGGAGCGCGGATCTTCACGGGCGAGTCGACCCTGACGGAGGAGGACGTGGCCGCCGTGAAGGCCGAGTGTCCCTCGGTCGCTTACGTATCGCCGATGTCTCGATCCGCCGGGCAAATCGTCGCGGGCAACCTCAACTGGGGGACCCAGGTGCAGGGGGTCGGCGTCGAGTGGCCGTTCATCCGGTCGTGGAACACGTCGTTGGGAACCTTCTTCGGCGACAGCGAAGTGCGTTCCGCGTCGAAGGTGTGCGTCCTCGGTTCGACCGTCGCCACCGCGCTGTTTGGAGATCAGAACCCGGTCGGCGAGAGCATCCGGATCAAGAACTTCCCCTTCCGCGTCATCGGCGTGCTCGAGAGCAAGGGGGGGAACACTCAGGGACAGGACCAGGACGACACGGTCGTGGCGCCGTACACGACGGTCATGCGGCTCCTGAAGGGGAGGAACCGGATCGACATGTTCATGGCCTCGGCGGTTTCGCAGGACGCGGTCGCGCAGGCCCAGGTCGAGATCGACGCCCTTCTGCGCCAGCGCCACCGGCTCCCGGCCGGAGGGGACGCCGACTTCATGATCCGCTCCCAGCAGGAGATCGCAGCGACCGCCGACGAGACGTCCAAGACGCTGTCGCTGCTCCTCGCTTCGGCCGCGTCCATCTCGCTGCTGGTCGGCGGCATCGGCATCATGAACATCATGCTCGTGTCGGTCACCGAGCGGACCCGGGAGATCGGAATCCGGATGGCGATCGGCGCCAAGGGCAAGGACATCCTCACTCAGTTCCTCGTCGAGGCTCTCACCCTGTCCATCGCGGGGGGCGGAATCGGCATCCTGCTGGGCGTCGGCGCCTCGCGGTTCCTCGCCTGGAAGGCAGGCTGGTCGATCGCGCTGCCACCCGAGTCGATTCTGCTGGCGTTCGGCTTCTCCGCCGCGATCGGGGTGTTCTTCGGCTTCTACCCGGCCCGCAAGGCCTCCCGGCTCGACCCGATCGAAGCTCTCCGCTACGAGTAGGTAGCGGGGGTCTCTGGACTGTGGCGGGTGCAGGCCCCTTCGGGACCTGTCCCCGCGGCTTGCCCGGGGGCGGCGGTAAAATGACTCGCTCTCAACCGATGAAACTTCATCCGGATCGAGCGGGGGAAGTGGTCCGTCCGTGAGCACTCTGCGCACGCTCTGGCGAAAGCTCGACCCGCGGTCGAGCGTCGCGTCGCGTCTCCTCCTCGGTTTCCTTCTCGCATTCTGTATCCCCGGCAGCGCGTTCGTCTTCCTCCTGGAGCGGCGCCTGTCCGAGCTCGAGCGGGGCTCGGCGCGGCAGCTCGAGCAGATCCGCGTCTCGGACGCCCTCGCGCAGATGTCGCAGGACGTTCGTTTCCGAACGGACTGGATCGACCGGCGGTCGCAGAACCTGCTCGAAGCGGCGGCCAACCTGTCCGACGCGCTCGAATACGCTCTCCAGCAACCGACGTCGGACCGGGAGGCGCTTCTCCTCCTCCGTCGCGTCCTGGAGCGACGGCCCGCGATCGTGGGCATGACGGTCACCCGAACCTCGAGCGGCCTGCTGCGGGTCGCCCGACCCGGCGCCGGCGTTCCCTTCGCGCCAGGCGAGTCCGCCCGGTCGGCTACGACGGAGACCGGGGCCGGGGACACGCGCAGCTGGAGGGAGGTCCGCGACGCCCCCGCGGGTCCGGTGGGGACGGTGACGACGTCCATCCGCAGCGCGAGCGGGCGGGTGCTCGGCGTGCTCCGCATGGACGTGAACGTGCGGCAGTTCGTCCTGGAAGCCCTTCAGAGAGTGAGTCTGCCCGGGGACGTGTGGGTCGTCACGGACGCCGTGGGTCGCCGCATCGCCGCCTCGCCCCGCGCGGGCATCGTGCTGGGTTGCCCCGAGCTCGGCGCCGAACCGCTCTCCACGGCCCGCTCCGCCGGTTGCCGGGAGCTCTGGGCCGGGCTCAAACAGGTCGCGAAACCACCGACGGCAACCGACCAGAAGAAGGGCTACCAGCTCGCTCCGGCGCGAATACCTTCGAGCGGCTGGTACTTCGCCGAGGGATACAGCGCGCCGGCCCTCGCCCAGGTCGCCGCGAGCGCGCGGCGGGAGATCGAGCCGAAATCGTACGCGGAGCTGAAGCGCGACGTCGTCCTCCTGTTCCTGTACCTCGTGGTCGCGGTCTTCGGGGCCGTGTTCCTCATCGCGCGGCGGATCTCGGAGCCGGTCCTGGAGCTTGTCGCCGCGGCCGAAGAGATCGGGGGCGGTCGGCCCGTCAAGCTGACGAGGCCACGGTCGCGCGACGAGCTGGGGCGGCTCGCCGTCGCGATCGAGCGGATGGGAAGGCGCGTGGCGCGCCGGGTCGAAACCCTCCGCCGACTTCACCACCTCTCGCGCGCGGGCTACCGCACCACGGACGTCAAGGAGATCCTCGCGCGGTCGAGCGAGGCAATCGGAGCGTTCACGCGAGCCGAGACCGTGATCTTCATGCTCCACGACCAGAACACGAACCGGCTCGAGGGCGCCTGCCCCGGCTGGAACGTCTCGGAAGAGCTGGCGAACCAGGTGAAGATCCCGATGGAGGCCCGGTCGATCGCGGTCTCGGTGTTCAAGAGCGGCGAGGCCTACTACTCGAACGACCTGGAGCACGACACATACGTTCACCTCGAGTACAAGACCCTGTTCGGCGCCCGGAACGCGCTCTTCGCGCCGCTGAAGACGGAGCACGAGACGCTCGGTGTGGTCGCCGCCGTCAACCGCGCGGGAGGGTTCGGACGGGAAGAGGTCGACGCCATCACGTCGTTCGCCGACGTGGCGTCCCTGCTCCTCCGGAACGCGCGTCTCTATGTGACCCTGACGGGTACGGTGGAAGAGCTTCGCCGGGCCAGCCGGCTGAAGGACCACTTCCTCCAGAACGTCAACCACGAGCTGCGCACGCCACTCACCGCGATCGTGGGCTGGACGGACCTCCTCATGGAACAGAACCACGACGAGAAGACGCTCGCCCGCGGGATGTCGCAGGTGCGACAGTCCGCCCGGGTTCTCCTGGCGCTGATCGACGACCTGCTCGACCTGGCGCGGATGGAGCGGGGCTCGCTCTCGCTCGACCGCAGGGCCGTTTCGCTTCCGGACGTGATCCAGAGGTCGATCGACACGGTTCGGATGATGGCGGACGGGCGCCTGGTGGCGGTCATCTTCGCTCCGACTTCCACGGCGATCACTCCCGTCCAAGCCGATCCCCTGCGGTTGCAGCAGATCCTGTGGAACCTCCTCGCCAACGCCATCAAGTTTTCGCGCCGCCACGGGCGCGTCGTCGTGAGGGTCGAGCGCGATGCGGACCGCTATTTGGTCAGCGTGGAGGACGATGGAATCGGAATTCCGGCGGGAGAGCTCTCGCACGTCTTCGAACGGTTCCGACAGGTGGACGGATCGCCCACGCGCCAGCACGCCGGGATGGGGATCGGTCTCGCGCTCGCGCGCTCTTTGGTCGAGCTCCACGGCGGAGCGATCTGGGCGGACAGTGTCGTCGGGAAGGGGAGCCGCTTCACGTTCACCCTTCCGATCCGGACGCCGGACCGGCGCGCCGAGCCGGTGCCGGCCGGCGGAATCGAGGCCGCGGCCGCCGCGGGGGAAGGGCCGCTGATCGGCTAGGCGACGAAGGAGGCGGGGAGGCCCGTCCCCTTCAGGAGGTCCTTGACGACGCGGGCCGTCTCCTCTTTACCGGGGACGCAGAGGTTCGGGTCCTTCTCGGTCCCGTCGGCCAGCGCCTTCGCGTAGCCCTCGCAGTCGTACCCGCACGCCGTGCAGTCCGTCTGCGCCATCGCGGCGTAGAGCTTGGTCGAGAGGTCACCCTCCTTCGCCATCTCCATGCGCTTGGGGAGAGGGATCGTCTCGTCGTGGAAGGGCGGCGCTTCTGCCTTCTTGATCGGCGCGGCGACGACGTCCGCCTCGTCGGGCCGGCCCGTGTCCTTCCACCGCCCGTAGGAGAGACAGGTGGGGCAGAGGAAGGTGTAGTCCCAACCCTGCGGGATGAAAACCGCGGGCGTGCGATAGACGACGAGGTTCGTGAAGTCCTGCGGGCACGCGGGGGCCTCGCGCTCCTGCGCGTCTAAGACCATCGTCTTGACATGGGGTCGCGAGAACTCGATCTGCTTCGGCTTCTGGTCGAAGCGGAACATTTCCCCCTTCGGACAGACCATGACGACCTGGGGCTTGTAGACGCGTTCGACGAAGAAGGTCCGCATGGGGACGTCGTGCTTCGGACAGACGGAGGCGGCGTCCCTCCAGAACGAGGAGACGAGCTGAGACTTCTCGGACAGAGAAAGTTTCATCATCCCAATTATAGATGTCGCGGGGACAGGTTTTAACCTGCACCCGCCGCAGTCCAGAGAGTCGCGGGGACAGGTTTTAACCTGCACCCGCCGCAGTCCAGAGAGTCGCGGGGACAGGTTTTAACCTGCACCCGCCGCAGTCCTACCCGCTGACGAAGGGATTCTGCCGGCGCTCCTCGCCGATCGTCGTGTCGGGTCCGTGGCCGCACACGACGCGGGTCTCCGGATCGAGCGCGAAGAGCTTTTCCCGGATGGAGGAGAGGATCGTGTCGGTGTCTCCGCCCCAGAGGTCCGTCCGGCCGATCGAGCGGCGGAAGAGGGTGTCCCCCGAGAGGAGAAGGGGCGGATCCCCGGCGAGGAGAAAGCACGTCGATCCGGGAGTGTGCCCCGGCGTGTGAATGACGGAGAGTGAGAACCGTCCGAACGCAATGGCCTCGCCGTCCGTGAACCCTCCCTCCGGCGGGAGTGTCGGCTCCGCCGAGATCCCGAAGAAGCCGGCCTGCTCCGGCAGCGCGTCGTAGAGGGGCCGGTCGGCCTCGTGGATACGGATGGGCGCGCCGGTCGAGCGCCGCACCCCCGCGGTGCCGCCGATGTGATCGAAGTGGCCATGGGTGTGGAGGAGCGCAACAGCGCGGCCCTTCGTGCCGGCCAGCACTCGCAGGATCTTCTCCGGCTCGTCCCCGGGGTCGACGACGACCGCTTCACCGGCCTCGGAGTCCACCAGGATCGAGCAGTTGCACTGAAGCGGGCCCACCGGGACGACGTGAAGGAGGGGTGCGGCCACTGCGTCAGGGATTGACCGCCACGACGGTGTCGACGTCGTGGCTCTGGCGGCGATCCGGCGAGGCCCACACCGTCTCGGGCGACGAGAGGTTCAGCTGGATCGCCCACTCGTCGTTGTCGGTCGAGCGGCGCTCCGAGGCGAACAGCTTACGGCGGCTCTTCGGCGTGAAGATCTCCCAGCGGATCCAGCCGAAGTCGACGGCGTCGCCGTCGAGGTAGAACGCGGGAACTTTCTCCCCCGGCTCGATCTCCGCCGCGCGAACGGTCAGTGGGCGAAACCCGTTCGCGCCGAGGCGCTCGAGAAACTCCTCGCGCACCGGCCGGTCCCGGTGCCGCAGCTCGTGGCGCCCGCGCGCTACGCCGCGCCCCAGGATCAAGTCGTCGAGAGCATCGGAGAGCTCTTTCTCCACGCGCCCGATGTTACCGCCCCGGCGCGAACGCCCTGTCCCGGAGGTGCGGGTCGAGGCGTCGCAGGTCCGAGCCCTCCGCAGTGGGAAAGCGAAGAGAGGGAAAGATGGCCGCCCAGCTCTCGAGAGCCGGATGCCGGGGCTCGCCCGCGAGCACCAGCCACGCGCGCTCTCCGGGTCTCCACGACCAGGTCAGGCGGACCACCTCGCCTTCCAGGTTCAGCACCTCGCGCCCCCGCTTCCCTTCGTCGAAGAGCCAGGTCGGTCCCACGAGGTAGAAGGCCATGCAGAGCTGCGAGTACTGGTTCTCGGTGAAGACGCGTTCGGTCGGCGGCGACTCGCGCCGGAGAAACTCCGCGAGCGGGCGCCAGTCGGCGCGCCCTTCGCGGAAGTAGACCGCGAGGGAGCGCAGGTCGAGAAAGAGGATGGCCGCCAGAAGAAGCGCGGCGATCGGGCGTCCCCGCGGCCGCGCGGCGAGGGCCGCGAGCGGCAACGCGGCGAGCGCCGGGAAGGCGAGGCCGGCCGGGAGAAAGTGCTTGGAGGTGTCGTAGTGCGGATGCAGGCGGCCGAGCAGCTCGATGGCGAGAATGCCCCCGATCGACCACGCGGCGAGGAAGCGGAGTCGTGGACGTCGAATCGCGATGAGGATCCCGAGCGCGCCGAGGACCAGGTAGAGCGGACCCTTTCGCCCGAGCGGCTGCCCGTCGTCCGGCGCGAACGCGAAGAAGGACAGGATCCGGCTCCAGCGCTCCCAGGACGTCGCTGCCGGCGCGGCCATGGGAGCCCGTCTCGCAGCTTCGAGAACGACGGGCCACCACGGCAGGTAGGCCGAGAAGAGGGTCGCGAGGAAGGCCGGGCTCCCGAGGAGAAATCGTCGAGCGGCTCGGCGACGGCCGGCGTCGGCCGAGAACGCGTCTTCGACCAGCAGCGCGGTCGCGGTCAGCCCCAGGACGGCGGCCGCAAAGATATAGCGAGTAGGCGGTCGCCAGGCAGGCCAGCCAAAGCAGGGCGAGCCTCGCGGGTCCCGGCCTCTCGAGGTACCGATCGAGCGCGAGAAGAGAGAGGACGAGCAGGAAGAGTCCCAGCGAGTAGGGCCGGAGCTCCTGAGAGTACCGGACGTGGAATGGCGCGAACGCGAGGAGCAGCGCGGCGATCCAGCCGGCGTAGTTCGGCGGGGGATCTGACCCCTGCGGGATCAGACCCCGGACTTGTCCGGTTCGGCGCGCGACCAGGAGTCCGAACGCGCCGACGGTTCCGACGCCCCACGTGACCGCGGGGAGCTTCCGCGCCCAGTCCGCCGGGCCGAGCAGCTCCACGAACCGAGCGACCACGTAGTCGAGCGGGGGATGGATCGCGTCGAACTTCAGAGACTTCCAGAAGAACCGGGAGTCCCCCTGGATGAAGAATCCCTGCAGGACTTCGTCGAGCCCGTAGGAGAAGTGGTCCAGGCGGAAGAGCCGGACGGCCGCGGCCGCCGCCAGCAGGAGTCCCGCCGCGGCGATGGTCCGCTCGCGCGCCGTCATGGCGCGAGAATAGACCCGCCGTGCCTTAGACTTCGGCCCCTTGCTCGAAGTGGCGTCCCAGGTCATCCGCTTGTCGCTGGCTCTCTGGGTCGGCGGAACGCTCGTGACGGTCCTGGCGGCGCCGCTGCTCTTCCGCGAGGTCCAATCCCGCGACCTCGCCGGGCGGATCTTCGGCGAGCTCCTGCGTCGCTTCGAGGCGGTCAAGCAGCTCCTGTCACTTCTCCTCGTCCTCGCCGTCTTCGCGGAGCTCGAAATCACCCGCGTTCTCGGGGGGCGTTCGTTCGTGGCGGGGATCGCGATCTTCGTCGCGGTCGCGACGAACGTCTACCTCGCGATGGTCGTGCGGCCGCGGCTCGGGTACTTCCGGATGAAGGTGGGATCGTTCGACGAGGCGCCACCCGAGAACCCGTGGCGGCTCCGCTTCGACCGGCTTCATCGCCGTTCGGTTCGGGTCCTCGTCCTCGGGTGGGTGGCAGCGGCCGTCGCCCTGGTGGCGCACCCGTGATCGACCTCCGCAGCGACACCGTCACGCGCCCCTCAGAGGCGATGCGCCGCGCGATGGCGGCGGCGCCCGTCGGCGACGACGTCTTCGAGGAAGACCCGACGGTCCAGCGCCTCGAGGGCGCCGTGGCGGAGATCCTTGGTTTCGAAGCGGCGCTCTTCACGCCGAGCGGAACGATGGCCAACCAGATCGCGATGCGCATCCTGGCGCCACCCGGGACCGAGGTCCTCATGGAGGAGCGGTCCCACCCGTTTCACTTCGAGATGGCCGGGATGGCAGCGCTCTCGGGACTCCTGCCGCGCCCGCTCCACTCGGCGAACGGAATTCTCTCCGCCGCCGCCGTCCTGGCCGCGGTGCAGCCGGACGTCTCGTACAAGCCGCGGAGCTCGCTCCTCGTCCTGGAGAACACGCACAACCTCTGGGGCGGCAAGGTGTATCGGCGGTCGGACATCGACCCGCTCCTGGACGCGGCGAGGGCGAGCGGGCTCGCGGCGCACCTGGACGGTGCGCGGATCTGGAACGCCGCGGTCGCGTCGGGAGAGTCCGAGAGCGAGCTCGCGCGCGGCTTCGACTCGGCGACCGTCACGTTCTCCAAGGGCCTCGGCGCGCCTGTGGGCTCGGCGGTCCTGGGTTCCCGCGCCTTCACGAAGGAGGCCCGGCGCGTCCGCAAGCTGTTCGGCGGCGGGATGCGGCAGGTCGGCGTCCTCGCGGCGGCCGCGATCGTTTCCCTGGAGAACCGTGCGCGCCTCGCGGATGACCACGCCCGGGCGAAGAGGCTGGCGAGCGCGATCGCTGGCCTTCCCGGCATTCGCCTCGACCTCGGCTCGGTTGAGACGAACATCGTGATCTTCGACGTGCCCGATGCGGCGCCGTTCGTGGTTCGACTAAAGTCGCAGGGAATCCTCGCCGCGGGGCTCTCGAAGACTACGGTCCGACTCGTCACACACCTCGACGTCGACGACGAAGACATAGACCGCGCGATCGGAGCGATCGAGTCAACGGTCCCGTGATAGCTTGCCCGCCAGCTCTCCCGAACAAGCGGCGGAGGTGACGTGAAAGCCAGCCGAGTAGGCGCTTTATGCCTGGTCGCCGGAAGCCTGGCCGGCCTGACTGGTGAGCGAGTACTCGCGCTAACGCCGGCCGAGCTGCAGAAAGAGATCGACGATCTGCGACATTTGCAGTCTGTGCTGTCGAAACCGGGCATTGTCCTTACATCCACTCCGGGTGGCCTGCGTACGTTCGATCGTGACGACTTCAGCCAACTCATGGGCGCTTTGGTATCACGGGGTGAGCTGAGCCCGACACATGTCCAGAAGCTGGTCTTCGCCTCGGTTGCCATGACAAAGATCGCGCGGGACCTGGTGGCGAAAGAGCTGGTGGAGAAGGAGCAGGCCCTCGCCCGGCTCGATAGCGGGGTCCTCGCGGGCTGGGTAGCCTACGAGGGTACTCTGACTGGAACCTTCAAGGCCGATTGCACGACGGCTACGGGATCGGCCCCCCAGTCCGGAACCGCGACCTTCAAGCTCGAAAACTCGGGGGGCGTGGCGAGCCAGTTTCAAGGATGGGGTGTAGGCAAGATCGAGCTCGATGGCACGGCCTCAGGTTGGGCAACAATCGTGAAATTGGACGCTCATTGGTTTGGTCGGTTCCGGCGCGATCGCGGGACCATCTCGGGCAAAGGAATCATCAGCAAGCGGGAAGGCGCAGAATACGGCTGCACCGGAACCTGGAGCGTGCCGTGAGCACTCGACTCGCCGCGCGATCACTCTTCCTTCTCGGCGGGCCGCTGCTGGTGGCCGGAGCCGTGATGGCTCAGACTTCCGATGCGCAACGAATTGGTCGAGAGCTTGGCGACATCCAGCGTGAGCGAGAGCAACTTCGCCAGACCCAGGCTTTGCTGGATGGAGGACGTCTGGTTTATTGGCCGCGACTTTCGGGCGGCACCGTGCACTTCGATCCGCTGGATCGATCGGTCCTGACCACCAAGCTAAACGAGCAAATAGCCGCCGGTTTCTTGACTACACCCGCCGCGACCGAACTCGCCTCACTCGCTCAGCACTTGGCAAACGCTGCACGAGAACCGCTGCAGATCGACGCCGAGGCGGCTGCCGCGAGGGAGGCGGCGAAGCGAAGGGAGCTCGCCGTGGCGCAGGGGAATCTCCCCGTTGGCCCTCCCGGAGTCAGTCCAGTCGGTAGAGCGCCCGGTTGGTCGCGCGGCCAGCAACTCCTCGCCCTTACCTACGATGAGTGTGTCGGCCGCGCGAGGTCGGCTCTCCAGGCAGAGAGCTACCGGATAGACCAGGCCGCCGGGAACTTCGCGGCCGGCGTGAAAGAGGCACATACGGCGGTCATCATTTGCAACCCGGTCGGGGCAAAGGAAGTCGTCAACATCGTGGTCATGAGCAATGGCGGGGACGGCGGCGCTCAACGCCAGAGGCTGCAGGCGCGGATGGAAAGCGCTGCACCGCCGCCAGTCGCGGCAGGCCTACCTTCGGTGGGGCCGGATAGAGAAGGCTGGGGCTTTAACAGCTCTACCGCGACCATCTTGCGCTTCTTCGGGTCGACGACTGCCGCATACTGCCGTGCGGAATGTGAGAAGGATGCCGCTTGCAAGGCGTTCTCCTGGATCAAGCCCGGCGGCTATCAGCCGGGTGACCCGCCTATGTGCTATCTCATGTCGGCCTGGAGCGGGCTCGTGCAGCATTCCTGCTGTGTATCGGCTGTCAGGAATTAGAGGGGCAAGTGAAGAGAGCAGAGTACAACCGAGCTTCCGTGCCGCTCATACCGCTTGCGTCTGTTGCGATGGCGTTCTGTATGGTGGCCCCGCCATCCCTCGCACAGGCACCGGCATGGTCGCGCGGCCAGCAGCTCCTTTCGATCACGTACGAGGACTGCGTACGGCGCGCCACGTTAGCTCTTCAGGCAGAGGGCTACAGGATCGACCACGCCGCCGGGAACTTCTCGGTCGGGATGAAGGAGGTTCACACCGCCGTCCTTATCTGCAACCCCCTGCCGGAAGCGAAGGAAGTGGTGAACATCGTTGTCGGAAGCAATGGCGACGGCGGGGGTTGTCATCGCGAGAGGCTGCAGGCGCAGATGGAGCGCGAGACACCCACGACGCCGATCGCACCTCCTTGCCAGGCGGCCCAGGCGCAGCCTCAACCGCCGCCGCCGCAACCGCAGCCCCAACCACCGCCGCCGCAACCGCAGCCCCAACCACCGCCACCCCCCCAGGCGCAGCCACCACAACCGCCGCCCCAACCCCCGCCGCCACCGACCCTGGTAGGCACCTGGTGCTGTGGAGCGAGGCCCTGTTACATCAATCAGTCGGGCAATTCGCTGACGTTTACGAACGACGGTGGCTACCGCTCCGGGGGTTACTTTGAGGACTCAAGGACGGTAATCGCGAGTGACTGGCAAGGTGGATTGCGTGGAAAGGCCAACGACGACTTCACCCGCATCGAGTGGGCCAACGGGACCTTCTGGGTGCGCTGCGGTGGCGAATCCGGCGCTAACGCCCGCGTGTTTCAAAGAGCTGTGCCTCCCGCGACACCGACCAGGCCCGCAGAGACTCTGCTGAGCACTTTGTGTCGTGAAGGAAACCCGGGGCTAAAGACGTACGTCAGTCAGTCCGGCAACTCGTTGATCTTTACGAACGAGGGTGGCGCCCGTTCCGTCGGTTACGCCGAGGACTCGAACACGGTCATCGCGACTGAGTGGGAAGGCGGATTGCGTGGCAGGATCAGCGCCGACCGCAGCCGCATCGACTGGGCGAATGGCACCTCCTGGCAGCGTTGTCCTCAATGAGACCGGCTCTCCGGTAGCTCACCGCACTCGGTGAAGTCCGAGCTTCCGCTACCGGGAAGGAGCGGAGTCCGCGACCCGCGCGATCAGGTCGACCTCGAGCGGCGCCCCCGCCGGCAGCGCGGCGACGATCACCGTGGAGCGAGCAGGCCGGTGGTCCCCGAAGCGGCGGGCGTAGACGCCGTTCATCGCGCCGAAATCTTCCGCGCGCGTCAGGTAGACGGTCGTCTTCACGACGTCCTGGAATCCGAGTCCGGCCTCGCGGAGAACGGCCTCGAGGTTGTCGAAGACGCGCTCCGCGGCTGCCTCGATCCCGCCGGGAACGAGCTTTCCGGTCTCCGGATCGAGCGGAACCTGGCCCGAGCTGAACAGGAACCCGCTCTCGACGACCGCCTGCGAGTAGGGGCCGATCGCCTTCGGGGCCTTCTCCGTCGCGACGAACTTCACGCCTCGGCTCCAGCGGCCTTCTCGTCCGGCTCGAGCACCGCGATGTACGGAAGGTTGCGGTAGGCCTCGGCATGGTCGAGGCCGTAGCCCACGACGAACACGTCCTCGATCGAAAAGCCCAGGTAGTCGACCGGGACGTCGTCGTTGCCCGGGATCTGCTTCTGAAGCAGTGCGCAGATCTTCACAGACTTGGGATGCCGCGTCCCGAGGATCTCCTTGATCTTGGAGAGCGTCCGCCCGGTATCGACGATGTCCTCGACGATGATGACGTCCTTGCCGGCCACGTCCGTCGTCAGGTCGCGAACGAGGCGGACGTTGCCGGACGACTTGGTCCCAGAGCCGTACGAGGACACCTGCAGGAAGTCGAGCGAGACCGGGGTCTTCAGCCTCTTCGCGAGGTCGCAGAGGAAGAACACGGAGCCCTTGAGAATTCCGACGAGCAGCGCGGGCCTTCCCGCCTGGTCGCGATCCACTTCGGCCGCCAGGCGGGCGATCCCCTCGTCGAGGGTCCCGGTATCGATGAGGGTGCGGCCGAGCTTCAGAGCTGAGGAACTCAAGACGGGCCGAACACTACATCCACCGCGTGAGCGGATCAACTTTCCGCCCGTATACTCCCCGCCCATGAGTGAAACTCCCGAGGAGCCGCACGCCCCTCCGGAAGAAGAGCTCATTCGAAACCGGCGCGAGAACCTTCGCCGGATCGAGGAGAGCGGCCAGGACGTCCACCCCTACAAGTACCCGGTCTCCGCAACCGTCTCGCAGGTCGTCGAGCGGAATCGGGAAAGATCCGCGGAGGAACTGCAGTCGAGCCCGCCCGTCGCTTCCACGGCCGGCCGGGTTCTCGCGCAGCGCAACCAGGGCAAGGCCGGCTTCCTGGACCTTTCCGACGGCCGGTCGCGCCTTCAGATCTACGTCCGGCGCGACGTGGTGGGCGACGCCGCGTTCGACCTCTTTCGGAGCCTGGACCTCGGGGACTGGATCGGGGTCGAGGGGGACGTCTTCCGGACCCGGACGGGGGAGCTCTCTCTCAAGGCCCGAAGCGTGGCGTTCCTGGCGAAGTCTCTGGGGCCGCTGCCCGAAAAGTGGCACGGCCTGAAAGACGTGGAGCAGCGCTACCGGCAGCGGTACCTCGACCTGGCGGTCAACCCGGCGTCGCGCGCGGTCTTCGAGGCGCGGGCCCGGATCGTGCGGCTCATCCGGAAGTTCTTAGACGACCGCGGCTACCTCGAGGTCGAGACGCCGATGATGCACTCGATCGCAGGCGGCGCCCTCGCGCGACCCTTCCGAACTCACCACAACGCTCTCGACCTCGAGTTGTACCTCCGGGTCGCGCCGGAGCTCTACCTGAAGCGGCTCGTGGTGGGAGGAATCGAGAAGGTCTTCGAGATCAACCGCAACTTCCGCAACGAGGGGATCTCGACGCAGCACAATCCCGAGTTCACCATGCTCGAGTTCTACCAGGCGTACTCGGAGGGCGCGGATCTGATGCGGCTGACCGAGGAGATGCTTTCGAGCGTGGTCACGGAAGTCGCGGGAAGCCCTCTCACCCCGTGGAAGGGGGGGACGATCGCCTGGACGCCGCCGTATCGCCGCCTGACGATGCGGGAGGCGGTCGTCGAGTTCACCCGCTCCGACCCGCGCGGACCGGTCACTGGATCGGAGCTCGAGTCCGCCGAAAGCCTCCTCGCCGCGGCGAAGCGGTTCGGCGTGGACCGACCAGAGCGCTTCCGCGACGCGAAGGGGAAGCTCCTCGCGTCCCTGTTCGAGACGGTCGCCGAGCAGCAACTGGTCCAGCCGACTTTCCTCCACGAGTTCCCGACCGAGATCTCGCCTCTCTCGAGGAGGAGCTCCGGCGATCCCGAGTGGGCGGATCGGTTCGAGCTGTACGCCGGGGGCATGGAGGTCGCGAACGGGTTTTCGGAGCTGAACGATCCGGACGACCAGGCGGAGCGCTTCCGCCGCCAGGCCGAGGATCGGACGAGGGGCGACCTGGAGGCCGCGGAGTACGACGCGGCGTACGTCGAAGCGCTCGAGTACGGGCTTCCTCCGACGGCGGGCGAGGGAATCGGCATCGACCGTCTCACGATGCTGGTGACGGACAGCCACTCCATAAGAGACGTCATCCTGTTTCCACTTCTCCGGCCGCGAGATCCGGAACACGGGACACGGGACAAGGGACACGATGCGAAGAGCCGATAGGAGCGGGATGATCGAGGAGCGCCTCGTGTTCCGTGTTCCGTGTCCCGTGTCCCGCGGATGAGCTTCGAAACCTCCGTCGCGCTGCGCTACCTCGCCGCGTCGCGCCGGCGCGCCCACGTCGCGCTGCGTCGAGGTCGTAGCCGAAGTCGTCGACGAACTGCTCGATCGAAGAGCGCAGCGCCGACTGGGTCTCGTCGGACCAGTCGCCCCCCTTGATCTTCTCAGCGTCTCCGCCGCGTCGGCATGCAGGCGCTCGATCAGCGCCCGGTTGAACTCGCCCACGCGGTCGGCCTCGATGCGGTCGAGGAAGCCGTTGGTCGCCGCGTAGACGTCGCGACCTGGTCCTCGACCGAGATCGGCGAGCGCTCGCCCTGGTTGAGCGTCTTGACCAGCCGCTCACCGCGGGCCAGCGTGCGCTGGGTGTCCGGGTCGAGGTCGGAGCCGAACTGCGCGAAGGCCTCGAGGTCGCGGAACTGCGAGAGCTCGATCTTCAGGCGGCCGGCGACCTTCTTCATCGGGGTGATCTGCGCGTTGCCGCCCACGCGCGACACCGAGATGCCGACGTTGATGGCCGGGCGCACGCCCGAGTTGAACAGGTTCGGCTCAAGGAAGATCTGGCCGTCGGTGATCGAGATCACGTTCGTCGGGATGTAGGCCGACACGTCGCCGGCCTGCGTCTCGATCACCGGCAGCGCGGTCATCGAGCCGCCGCCGAGCTCGTCGTTGAGCTTGACCGCGCGCTCCAGCAGGCGGGAGTGCAGGTAGAACACGTCGCCCGGGTAGGCCTCGCGCCCCGGCGGGCGGCGCAGCAGCAGGGACATCTGGCGGTAGGCGTAGGCGTGCTTGGTGAGGTCGTCGTAGACGACCAGCGAGTGCTTGCCGTTGTAGAGGAAGAACTCGGCCATCGCGCAGCCGGCGTAGGGCGCCATGAACTTGATCGGCGCGGCCTCGTCGGCGGGCGCGGCGACGATGATCGTCGAGTCCAGCGCGTTGGCGTCCTCGAGGATCTTCGCCAGGCCCACGACCGTGGACATGCGCTGGCCGATCGCGACGTAGACCGAGATGACGCCGGTGCCCTTGTTGTTGATGATGGTGTCGACCGCGATCGCCGTCTTGCCGGTCTGGCGGTCGCCGATGATCAGCTCGCGCTGGCCGCGGCCGATCGGGATCATGCCGTCGATCGCCTTGATGCCGGTCTGCATCGGCTCCTTCACCGGCTGGCGCTGGACGACGCCGGGGGCCTTGAACTCGGCCGGGCGGAACTCCGTCGTGTTGATCGGGCCCTTGCCGTCGAGCGGCGCGCCGAGCGGGGAGACGATCCGGCCGAGCAGCGAGTCGCCGACCGGGATCTCCAGCAGGCGGTTGGTGCGCTTGACCGTGTCGCCCTCGACGATCTTCTCCCACGGGCCGAACAGCACGGCGCCGACGTTGTCGGACTCGAGGTTCAGGGCGAGGCCGACCACGTCGTGCGGGAGCTCGAGCATCTCGAAGGCCTGGCAGTTCTCGAGGCCGTGGATGCGGGCGATGCCGTCACCGATGGTCAGCACGGTGCCGACCTCGGTCAGGTCGGCCTGGCCGGCTTCGAGGCCTTCGATGCGGGACTTGAGGATGGAGGTGATCTCGTCGGGCTTGATCTGCATGAAAGGAGAGCGCCTAGGCCCTGGCGACTTGCTTGCGAAGTTGTTCGAGGCGATTCCGGATCGAGGCGTCCAGGATCGAGTTGCCCACCCGGATCACGAGGCCGCCGAGGATGTCGGGCTCGACCGTGGAGGTGATGTCGATCTGCTGGCCGGTCTGCGCGGCGATGCGCGAGCCGATCTGATCGACCGTCGCGGCGTCCAGCTCGACCGCGGAGGTGACCTGGACCGGAAGCCGCTTGTTCTCCTCGAGCCAGAGCTGGTCGAACCCGCGCCGCACGCGGAAGATCACCGGCATGCGGTGGTTCTCGATCAGGCGTCGGGATGGGTCGCGATGTGGCTGACGGTGGCCGTGTCCAGCTCGATCGCGGAGGTGATCTGGACCGGGAGAGCTTGTTCTCGTGCAGCACAGCTGTGAACGCGCGGAGCGGAAGATGACGGCGTCCGGTGGTTCTCGATGAGCTTGAGGAAGTTGACGAGGATCGGGTCGGCGTCGGAGACCGCGCGATCGAGCCCGTCCTGCTTCTCGGTGGTCGAGAAGTAGGGCGAGAAGAAGAACACCTGCAGCTCGCGGTTTCCGTCGAGCGCGTCCGCGAAGGCGCCGAGCTGCTCGCGGATCGAGTCGAGCGTGTTCTGCTCCTTGGAGACCTCGAAGAGCGAACGGGCGTAGACCGCGGCGATCTCCTCCATGGCTAGCGGCGCTCCTCGTTGGCGAGGGCGGCGAAGTCGAGCTCGGCGAGCGCCTCCTCGACCAGCCGCTTCTGATCGGACGAGTCGAGCGTCTTGCGCGTGACCTTCTCGGTCGCGAGCACGGTCAGGTCGGCGACCTCGGCGCGGATCTGCTGGATCGCGCGGCGGGTCTCGGCCTCGATGTCGCGGCGGGTCTGCTCCATCATCTCCTCGCGCTTGGCGCGCGCCTCGGCGATGGTCTCGGTCTCGGCCGCCTCGGCGGTCCGGCGGGCGCGGGCGACGATGTCGTCGGCCTGGCCACGCGCGTCGGAGAGCCGTTCGCGGTACTCCCGCAACAGCTCGTCCGCTTCACGCTTGGTGCGCTCGGTCCACCGGCACGGGGGCGCGCGAGGCGAGCGCCTGGAGCGCGGGGCCGAGCCCGCGGTCGCTGAGGATCGCGGGGTGGATGCCGCGCGCGAGCTCGCGCAGCTCCTTGACCGCGAGCTGCGCCTCCTCGCGCGCCTGCGCGACGAGCTGCGCGGCGCCCTCGGGGTTCGGTCGGCGATCTGGGCCTGCGCGAGGCCGAGCGTGACGGTCACACGGCGACGAGCCGCTGCTGCGCGCCGTCGTGGAGGTCGCGCTCGATCCGCCGGCGCTCGGCGTCGGCCGCGGCGATGATCCGCTGGCGCGCGTCGTGCAGCGTGTCCACGCGCTCGCGCAGCTGGCGCGCGCGGCGCAGCTCGGGAGGCTCGCCGGGGAAGCGGATCTGCGGCATCGAGGGACGCAGGCTACCGGCGCGGCCGGGCGTACGCCGCGACGCCGGCGTCAGCGCGCGGCGGCGAGCGCGCGCGCCACGCGGTCCTGCGCGCGCCGCGCCTTCGCCGTGTCGCGGCCGCTGCACGAGCACGGCGAACGCGTAGAGCGTGCCCGTTGCGGCCGCGTGCACAGGCCCGCGAGGTTGCTGACGCCGCCGGACGGCAGCGTGCCGGTCTTGCCGCGGCAGCGCGCGGCGCGCCGGCCCCGAGCCCATCCGGCCGCGCAGCGTGCCCGTGCCCGGGCCGCGCGAGGCCGCGCCGGAACACCGGGTGCCGGCGCGTCCTGACGAGCACCGCGCGAGGCCCGGCCGCCGTGCCCGCGGTTGCGCGGGTCGAGCCCGGAGCCGTCGACGAGCGTCACCCGCGCGCCGAGCCGCGCCGCCTCGCGGGCGATCGAGCGCGGCGCCCGCCGCGGTCGTGCCGGGCGGCGCGGCCGAGCGCCGCGAGCCGCTTGGTGAGGATCTCGGCGATCCAGTCGTCCGACACGGTGAGCATCTGCTGCAGCATCGGGTCGAGCAGCGAGCACGGCCAGCCCGATGCCGGCGCGCGTCCGGCGGCGTGACGCCCGCGCGCGGGCACGCCGCGGATGACGACGCCGCGCGCCTCGAGCAGGTCGTCGAGCCGGGCCGCCGCGGCGCGCGCCGGATCGGCCTGCACGGGCCCGCCGGGCGCTGCCGCGCCGCGGTCGTAGGCGAGCGCCGAGAGCGGGCCGCCCAGCTCGGGGTCGAACAGCGCCGTCGCCCGACGGGCCGGTGCGCACGCGCGTCGAACAGCGACTCGTCGCCCACCACGGAGCCGGTGATCTCGTCGAGCCGGCGAGAGCTGCTCGGCGAGCTGCGCGAGCTGCGGCTCGCCGAGCGCGGGATCGCCCGCGCCGCGCAGGAAGAGGTCGCCCTGCACCACCGTGCCGGCGAGCGGCACGCGACGACGAGCGCGTCGGTCGGACGATCGCCTCGGCCGGCTCGCGCCGCAGGACGGCCGCGGCGGTGAGGAGCTTCGTCGTCGAGGCGAGCGGCTGCGCGCGCCGGGCGCGCAGCGCGACCACCGTGCGGCGCTTCGTCGACGTCGGTCACCTGCACCGCGACCGCGCCGCCGAGCGGGGCGACCGCGCGCCGGACCGCGCCGGCGGCTGCGCCTGCGCGGCGGCCGCCGCGGGCGCGGCGGCCAGCGCCGCGGCGAGGCGAGCGCGCGCCGCAGCCGAGCGCGCCGAGGACGGCAGGCGGGCCGGGCTCAAGCGGCCTGGCGGTCCGGCACGCGGACGAGGCCGCGCTCGTGCAGCGCCTCGGCGAGCTGGATCGCGTTCGTCGCGGCGCCCTTGAGCAGGTTGTCGCCGACCACCCACAGGTTGAGCGCGCGCTCGTGCGACGGGATCGCGGCGGATCCGGCCGACGAGCACCTCGTCGCGGCCCGCGCCGGCGAGCGCCGTCGGGTAGCCGTTGGTCGCCGGGTCGTCCACGACCTCGACGCCGGGCGCGCCCTCGCAGCAGCTCGCGCACCGCCTCGGGCTCGATCGCGTCGCGCGTCTGCAGGTTCACCGACTCCGAGTGCGCGGCGATGACCGGGACGCGCGCGCAGGTCACCGAGATGCCGATGTCCGGCGCCTCGAGGATCTTGCGCGTCTCGAACATCATCTTGCGCTCTTCGTCCGTGTAGTCGTCGCCGTCCTTGAAGTTGCCGGCGCCGCCGAGCACGTTGAAGGCGATCGGGTGCGGGTAGACGGCGGGCGCGGGCGGCTCCTCGCCGTGCAGCACGGCACGCGTCTGCGCCTCGAGCTCCTCCACGGCCTTGACGCCGGTGCCGGACACGGACTGGTAGGTCGAGACGATCAGCCGCTCGATCCCGACCGCGTCGAGGATCGGCTTGAGCACGACCATCAGCTGCATCGTCGAGCAGTTCGGGTTGGCGACGATGCCCGCGGTGGCGCTCGAGCGCGTGCGGGTTGACCTCGCTGACCACGAGCGGGATCTCGTCGTCGCGGCGCCAGCGCGAGGAGTTGTCGACCACGACGCAGCCGGCGTCGACGAAGCGCGGCGCCCACTCGCCCGACGTCGGTCGCGCCGGCGCTGAAGATGGCCAGGTCGAAGCCCTGGATCGTCTCGTCGGACAGCGGCTGGACCGTGCCGAAGCCCTCGAGCTCGCGGCCGGCCGACCGCGCCGAGGCGAACGGGACGATCTCGCGCGCGGGGAAGTCGCGCTCGCGCAGCTTGCCGAGCATCACGCTGCCGACGGCGCCCGTGGCGCCGACCACCGCGACCCGGTAGCTCATCGCGCCGCCTCGAACGGATGCTCCGCGCGGATGTCGTCCGCGCCCAGCTCGAACGCCTCGTGCAGCGCCTTGACCGCGGTCGTGACCTGGTCGGCCTGCACGACGCAGGAGATCTTGATCGGCGACGTGGAGATCATCTCGATGTTGATCCCCTCGCGGCCGAGCGTCGTGAAGACCTTGGCCGCGACGCCCGGGTGCGACTTCATGCCCGCGCCGACGACGGAGACCTTGCCCATCTCGGGATCCTCGGCGACCCTGCGTGATGCCGACGGCGGCGACGATCGGGTCGAGCGCCTCGCGCGCCTCGCGCACGTCGGTGCGCGGGACGGTGAACGACATGTCGGCCGACGCGCCCTCGGACTCGGGCTCGTTCTGGATGATCATGTCGACGTTCACGTTCGCGTCGGCGAGCGCGGTGAAGATCTGGCCCGCGATGCCGGGATGGTCCGGCACGCCCAGGAGCGTGATGCGCGCCTCGTCGGTGGAGTGCGTCACCGCGGTGATCAGGGGGCGTTCCATCGTCTCCTCTTCTCCGACGACAAAGGTGCCGGGCTCCTCGGTGAAGGACGAGCGGCAGTGGATGCGCACCCCGTGGGTGCGGCCGTACTCGACCGAGCGCAGCTGCAGCACGCCGGCGCCCGAGGCCGACATCTCGAGCATCTCCTCGAACGACACGATCGGCAGCTTGCGGGCGTCCGGGACGATCCGGGGGTCGGCGGAGAACACGCCCGCGACGTCCGTGTAGATCTCGCACACCTCGGCGCCGATCGCGGCGGCCAGCGCGACCGCCGTGGTGTCGGAGCCGCCGCGGCCCAGCGTGGTCACGTCCTTGGCGGTCGAGACGCCCTGGAAGCCGGCGACGAGGACGATCATCTCCTCGTCGAGCGCCTGGCGGATGCGGTCCGCGCGCACGTCGAGGATGCGCGCCTTCGTGTGCGACGTGTCGGTGACGATCCCGGCCTGGGAGCCCGTGAGCGAGATCGCGCGGTGGCCGAGGTCGTTGATCGCCATCGCGCACAGCGCGCAGGAGATGCGCTCGCCCGTGGAGAGGAGCATGTCCATCTCGCGCGCGTCGGGCGTGGTCGAGACCTCCTCGGCGGCGGCGATCAGCTCGTCGGTCGTCTTGCCGCGCGCGGACAGGACGGCGACGACGCGCTGGCCCTGCTCGCGGGCCTTGACGATCCGGCGCGCCGCGCGCTTGATGCGCTCGGCGTCGGCGACGGACGTCCCTCCGAACTTCATCACGACGGTGCCGGACACGGCGGGGGAGTGTAGGCGCTCAGCCGCGCAGGCCGCGCGAGCCGCGCGGCCGCCTCGTCGATCACCGCGTCGCGCTTGCAGAACGCGAAGCGGACGAGCGGGCGGCCGACCTCCTCGTCGTCGTAGAAGACGACCGTGGGCACGGCGACGACGCCCGCGCGCTCGGGCAGCGCGAGGCAGAACGCGCGGCCGTCCTCCTCGCCCAGCGGCCGGATGTCGGCGGTCACGAAGTACGTGCCCGCCGGCGCGGAAGACGTCGAGGCCGGCCGCCGCCAGCCCGGCGCACAGGCGGTCGCGCTTGGCCTGCAGCTCGGCGCGGAAGGATTCGAAGTAGGCGTCCTCGCAGCCCGAGCGCGTGGGCGATCGCGGGCTGGAACGGCGCGCCGGACACGTAGGTGAGGAACTGCTTGGCCGTCTGGACGGCGGTGACGAGCGGCGCGCGGCCCGGTCGCCCAGCCGATCTTCCAGCCCGTGAAGGAGAACGTCTTGCCCGACGAGGAGATCGTCAGCGTGCGCTCGGCCATGCCCGGCAGCGTGGACAGCGGGACGTGCGGGCGGCCGTCGAACACGAGGTGCTCGTAGACCTCGTCGGTGATGGCGAGCACGCCGCGCTCGCGGCAGTGGCCGGCGACAGCTCCAGCTCCGCGCGCGTGAACACCTTGCCGGTCGGGTTGTGCGGCGAGTTGAGCAGCACCGCGCGGGTGCGGTCGGAGAACGCCGCGGCGAGCGCGTCGGGGTCGAGCGCGTAGTCCGGCGGGCGCAGGACGACGGTGCGCCGCTCGGCGCCGGCGAGCGCGATGCAGGCGGCGTAGGAGTCGTAGTAGGGCTCGAAGGTGACGACCTCGTCGCCGGGCTCGCACAGCGCGAGCAGCGCGGCGGCGATCGCCTCCGTCGCGCCCGGTGGTGACCAGGACCTCGCCGCCGTCCGGGTCGAGCTCGATCCCGTAGAAGCGGCGCTGGTGCTCGGCGATCGCCGCGCGCAGCTCGGGGATGCCCGGGCCGGGCGGGTACTGGTTGACGCCCGCGCGCATCGCGGCGACGGCCGCCTCGCGCACCGACGCGGGCCCGTCGGTGTCGGGGAAGCCCTGGCCGAGGTTGATCGCGCCGGTCCTGGCGGCCAGCGCCGACATCTCGGCGAAGATCGTCGTGCCGAAGCCGGCGAGCCTGCCGGTCAGGAGTGGGCGGCCGGGCGGCCATCTCCGGGAGCAGAGCCTAGTGGGTCGACCGTGCGTAGCACTAGCCTCGCCGCCGTGCGCGCCGACCGGCGGGAGCTCGCGGCGGTCTTCGCCGGCGGCTGCGCCGGCGCGGTCGCCCGCGCCCTGCTCGGCGAGGCGCTCGTGCACGACCCGGGGACGTGGCCGTGGGCGACCCTCGTCGTCAACGTCGCCGGCGCCTTCGCGCTGGGCTGGCTCGTCACCCGCCTGCAGGAGCGCGTGCCGCCGTCGCTGTACCGGCGCCCGCTGCTCGGCACCGGGCTGTGCGGCGCGCTCACCACGTTCTCGACGCTCCAGCTCGAGCTGCTGCAGCTGCTCGACGCGGACCGCGCCGGGCTCGCCGCGGCCTACGCCGCCGTCAGCCTCGCCCTCGGGCTCGCCGCCGTGGCGCTCGCGACGAACCTCGCCCGCGGCGGGCCGCTGCGCGCATGAGCCTCCCCGTCCTGGCCGGGATCGCGGTGATCGGCGGCGCTCGGCGCCGTCGCCCGCCTGCTGCTCGACGGCGCGGTCTCGGCGCGCGGCCGGGCGCGGATTCCCGTGGGGCACGCTCGCCGTGAACCTGTCGGGCGCGTTCGCGCTCGGAACGGTCGCGGGCGCGGCGCTCGGCGACGACGCGACGCGCCTGCTCGGCACCGGGTTCCTCGGCGCCTACACGACGTTCAGCACGTGGATGCTCGAGACGCACCGCCAGGCGGAGGACGGCGGCTTCGCGCGCCGCGGCGCTCAACGTCGGCGCGAGCCTCGCGCTCGGGCTCGCGGCGGCGTGGGCCGGCCGCCGGCTGGGGCTGGCGCTGTGACGCACGACGCGCTCAAGCTCACGCTGTACTTCGGCGAGCGCGACCGCGACGGCGGCCGGCTGCTGGCCGACACGGCGATGGCCGCGTTCGCGGAGCGCGGGCTGCGGGCGGCCGTGCTGCTGCGCGGCACCGAGGGGTTCGGCGTCCGCCACCACCTGCGCACGGACCGGCTGCTGACGCTGTCGGACGACCTGCCCGCGGTGGCCGTCGCGGTCGACCGCCCCGCGCCCGATCATGGCCGCCGCGCGAGGAGGCCGCCGCGCGCCCCGGCGGCGGCCTGATCACGCTCGAGCGCGCCGTCACCGGCATGCCGCCCCGGCCGAGGACGAGGAGGTCAAGCTGACGGTGCAGCTCACGCGCGGCGCGCGCGCCGGCGGCCGCCCGGCGCACGTGGCCCTCGTCGCCGCGCTGCGCCGCCACGGCGTCGCCGGGGCGAGCGTGCTCCTCGGCGTCGACGGCGCCGCGCACGGGCGCCGCCGCCGCGCCCGCTTCGCCGGCGCGAGCGGGCACGTGCCGGTGCTCGTCGTGTCCGTCGGCGCCGCGGGGCCGATCGCGCGCGCGCTCGCCGAGCTCGACGCCGAGCTGGGCGAGCCGCCGCGGACGCTCGAGCGCGTGCGCGTGTGCAAGCGCGACGGCGTGCGGCTCGCCGCTCCGCACGACGCGCCCGGCGGCTGGGTCAAGCTCACCGTCGTGTGCGGCGAGCAGTCGCGCCACGAGGGCCGTCCGCTCGCCGACGCCCTGGTGCGCGGGCTCCGCGCCGGCGGCGCGGCGGGCGCCACCGCGCTGCGCGGCGTCTGGGGCTACCACGGCGAGCACGACCCGCACGGCGACCGGCTGCTGCAGCTGCGCCGGCGCGTGCCGGTGCTCGTCACCACGGTCGACACGCCCGAGCGGTCGGCGTCGGCCTTCGCGCTCGCCGACCGCCTCACGGCGACGGACGGGCTCGTGCTCTCCGAGCGCGTGCCCGCCTTCCTCGCCTCGGGTCCCGGCGTCTCGCTCGGCGCGCTCGCGCTCTGAGCTCTAGTGCGCCGAGGCGGCGGTCGAGCTCCTCGCGCACCGCCTGCCGCACGTCCTCGAACGAGGCGTCCAGGTCGCGCTCCACGCGGTCGACCTCCGACCGGAGCCGGCGGTCGGCCTCGTCGCCGGCGTAGCTGGCCGCGTAGGCGGCCGCGCCGACCAGGATCGCGCGTCTGGACCAGCAGCGCGACGAGCAGCGCCGGCCACAGCCGCCGGCGGTAGCTGCCGCCGCACCACGGGCAGTGGCGGTCGCCCGTGTAGGCGAGCGTGCTGCAGCGTGGACAGACCTTCTGGACGGCCTCGCCGGGTGCCTGGCGCATGCCGCGAGGCTAGAAGGTCGGTCTGCTCTTTACCCTGCCCGCATGTCGATTCCCGAGGCATCCATCGAGGAGACGCCCGCCGGCCGCGCCCCCGCCGGCCCCGGCTGGTTCGTGCTCAACCTCGCCGGCGCGCGCGGGTTCCAGACGCCGGGCACGGCGTGTTCTGCCCCTTCGAGGCGCCCGACGCGCACTTCCCCGAGTACGGGATCAACGTCCACGTGCTCGGGCCGGGCGAGCGCTCGGCGCTCTACCACCACGAGGAGGCGCAGGAGGACTTCCTCGTCCTCGCGGGCGAGTGCGTCGCCGTCGTCGAGGAGCACGGAGCGGCTGCTGCGCCAGTGGGACTTCCTGCACTGCCCGGCGGGCACGGCGCACGCGTTCGTCGGCGCCGGCGACGGCCCCTGCGCGATCCTCATGACCGGCTCGCGCCAGGGCGACGGACCGACGCAGTACCCCGTCAGCGAGGCCGCCGCGCGCCGCGGGCTCTCGGTCCCCGTGCCGACGGAGGGCGCGCGCGACGCCTACGAGCGGGCCGGCTGGTCGCGCGAGAGCCTCGAGGTGCCGATGCCCTGGCCGGAGGCCTGACCTCAGGCCGCCGGGCGCAGCGCCAGCTCGCCGGCGGTCCCGGCGAGCGCCGGGGCCAGGTCGCCGCGCCCGACGACGTCGAGCCGCTCCAGGCCGAGCCAGCCGGCCATCGACTCGAGCTCGGCGCGCAGCGCCGCGGCGGTCTCCGGCGGCGCGTCCGGCTCGGCGTGCGCGGCCTGCACGCGCAGGGCGCCGCCCTGCCGGTCGGCCTTGAGGTCGACGCGGGCGACGAGCCGGTCGCCGAGCAGGAACGGGAGCACGTAGTAGCCGTGCACGCGCTGCGGCGCGGGCACGTAGATCTCGATCCGGTAGCGGAAGCCGAAGATCCGCTCGACCCGCGGGCGCTCCCAGACGAGCGAGTCGAACGGGCCGACGAGCGCCCGCGCGTCGACCCGGCGCGGCAGCCGCGCCGCGGGGTCGAGGTAGCCCGGGTTGCGCCAGCCCTCGACGGTCGACCGTCAACAGCTCGCCCGCCTCGACGAGCTCGCCGATCCGGTCGGCCGTCCCGGCCGCGGGGAGCCGGAAGTAGTCGCGCAGGTCGCGCTCGGAGGCGACGCCCAGCGAGCGGGCCGCCACGCGCAGCAGGATCCGCTGCGCCTCGTCGAGCGGCGGCGTCGGCGTCGCGATCACCTCCGGCGGCAGCACGCGCTCGGGCAGGTCGTAGAGCCGCTCGAACCCGCGCCGGCGCGCCGAGGTGATCTGCCCGCTCCAGAACAGCCACTCGAACGCGCGCTTGACGTCGCTCCAGTCCCACCACGGGCCCGTCCGCTTGGGCCGCTCGTGCTCGAGCACCTCGCTCGCCGCGACCGGCCCGCGGTCGCGGACCTCGTCGAGCACCTGCGCCACGAGGTCGGGGCGCTCCTCGCTGGACGCGGCGCATGCCGCCCCAGGCGTCGTCGCCGGCGCGCTCCATGCGCCAGCGCAGCGCCGGCTGCAGCCCGACGGGGATGAGCGAGGCCTCGTGGCCCCAGTACTCGAACAGGCGCCGCGGGGCGTAGTGCGCGGCGCGGTCGAGCAGCGCCTTGTCGTACGGGCCGTTGCGCGCGAACAGCGGCAGGTAGTGCGCGCGCTCGAGCACGTTGACCGAGTCGATCTGGACGAGGCCGACGCGGTCGAACAGCCGTCGCACCGCCCAGCCGGTGGGCGCCCCGGCGGGCCGCGGGTCGGCGAAGCCCTGCGCGGCGAGCGCGATCCGGCGGGCCTGCGCGGCCGAGAGGCGCTCACGTGGTCGGCGGGCGGCGGGCATGGCGCGCATCGTGCCACGCGAGTCCGGGTAACAGTCGCGTCACCAGGGGAGAACGACGAAGGGGATGCACATGTCGTCGCCGGCCGCCGTGGCCGCGGAGGATCGTCCGCGCCGCAAGCTCTACACGCAGCTGTGGTTCTGGGTGCTGATCGCGATCGCCGCGGGCATCGCGTTCGGGCTCGTCCTGCCCGAGACCGCGGAGAAGGCGAAGTGGCTCGCCGACGCGTTCATCCAGATCATCAAGGCCATCACCGGCCCGGTGATCTTCGTCACCGTCGTGATCGGCATCGCGTCGATCGGCAACCTGGCCAAGGCCGGCGGCCTGGCCGCGAAGGCGCTCATCTACTTCTTCGCCATGACGGTCACCGCGCTCGCGCTCGGCCTGATCGTCGGCAACCTCGTCGCCCCGGGCAGCGGGTTCGAGGGGCAGCCGGACGCCGCGGCGCAGGCGGACGCCAAGGAGGAGATCGGCGAGGCGGGCGAGCAGGGCATCGTCCCCTTCATCACCGACGACGTGCTCCCGAGCTCGTTCGTGTCGCCGTTCGTCGAGAACGAGATCCTCCGCATCCTCGTGCTCGGCATCCTCACCGCCGCGGCGATCTCGTTCCTCGCCGACGACGAGCGCAAGAAGGTCGTCGGCGTGTTCGAGGTGCTCGGCCGGATCATCTTCGGCGTCATCCGGCTCGTCATGTGGGTCGCGCCGATCGGCGCGTTCGGCGGCATGGCCTACACGGTCGCCGTCTTCGGCTCCGCGTCGCTCGCCAACCTCGGCCTGCTGATGGTCACGTTCTGGGGCACCTGCGCGGTGTTCGTGTTCGGCATCCTCGGGCTGGTCGCGCGGCTCAGCGGCTTCAGCATCCTCCGCTTCATCCGGATGATCCGCGACGAGCTGCTGATCATCGTCGGCACGTCCTCGTCCGAGACGGTGCTGCCGCGGCTGCTGGCCAAGCTCGAGGCCGCCGGCGCATCGCGCCAGAGCGTCGGCATGGTGATCCCGACGGGCTACTCGTTCAACCTCGACGGCACGTGCATCTACCTCACGCTGGGCGCGCTGTTCATCGTCCAGGCGGCCGGCGAGGACCTTGTCGATCGGCGAGCAGATCGCGCTCGCCGAGCCTGATGATCCTCACGTCGAAGGGGGCGGCCGGCATCACCGGCGCCGGCCTGGTCACGCTCGTGGCCTCGCTGCAGGCGTTCGGCGGCACGTTCTTCACCGCCGAGTGCGATCGCCGTCGGCATCGCGCTCGTGGTCGGCATCGACCGGATCATGAGCGAGGGCCGCGCGCTCACGAACTGCATCGGCAACGGCGTCGCCACGATGGTGATCGCCAAGTGGGTCGGGGAGCGCGACGACGAGCGCTTCCAGGCCGCGCTGCGCGATCCGAGCATCGTCGAGGAGGCGACGGAGCGCGCGCTGCGCGGCGAGGCCGATCGACGCGCGACGGGCCGCGTGGGCGGCCGCTTCGAGCGCGACCGCGAGAAGGAGCTGGTCGTCCCGGGCTAGGCGGCGCGCCGCGCCCAGATGTCGCCGCACTCCACGCAGATCTCCTGCGGGATGACGCCGGCGCGCATGAGCAGGCCGAAGATCTGGCAGCCGAGGCAGAACGCGAGCACGGACTCGAGCGTCGCCGCCGCGACGAGCAGCACGAGCAGCGCGCCGACGACGGTGCCGGCGCCCGAGCGCGTAGGCGACGACCGCGGCGGTCGTGATCGCCGCGCCCATGCCCTGCGCGAAGCGCTTGGGCGGCCCGGCGACGTCGCGCGGCGGGCCGAGCCGCGGCGCGATCACGCGGCTCGCGAGCGCGGCGAGCGGGGACAGCCGCGGGCCGGTGAGCACGCGCGCCCAGAAGCCGTAGGCGAGCGGGATCACGAGCCAGTGCGCGGGCGCGAGCAGGGCGACGAGGCCGGCGAGCGCGACGACGCCGGCCACCACGCGGGCGGCCTTCTCGTTGATCGTGCGCGGGAAGCCGATCACCGGCGCACGATCCCCTTGCGCGTCAGCTTGATCTGCGTGAGGTCGACGTAGAGCAGGTCGGGGCGGTCGGCGAGCTGGCGCGCGCGGTCGCGGAACGCCGCGACGCGGGCGGGGTCGCCGAGGGCCCTGAGCGCGGTGTAGGTGCCGCGCGATGGCGACGGTCCAGGAGCCGAGGTACTCGGCGGTCTCCTGCTGCTCGGCGTCGCTCGCGCCGCGCACGTTGCGGTCGAGCGCGAGCTGCGTGCGGAGGTCCTTGCGCACGGCGCGGTCGACGGCGCCGCTCGTGCGGTCCCGCCCGTTGACGATCAGCCACAGCTGGAGGTAGGCGAGCGCGTACATGTCGCCGAGGTCGCGCGTTCGACCAGCCCGTGTGCCTCACGGCGGCGTCGAACTGGCGCATGAGGTCGCCGGAGGCGATCTGCCGCGCGCGACCTGCTCGGCCTGCTCGCCCCAGGCGAGCTGCTCGATCATGCGGTCGCGGACGCGCGCCGCGACCGCCTCGGACGGCGCGAAGCGCAGCTTGCGCAGCTGGCGGCGCGTCGGCTCCTCCGGCTGCTGCTTCCGCCCGGCTCTGGTGCTGGGCGCGCCGTCGTGGCAGACGGGCACGCGGATCAGGCTGCCGCCGCTCGTGCCGAACGGGTCGGGCTGCCAGCGGACCTCCCAGCGGATGTCCTCGCACGCGGCCTGCGCGGCCGGCGCAGCGGCCAGCCGCCGCGAGCGAGGACGAGCCGCGAGCACGGTGAGCAGACGGCGCACGGCGGCGAAGGAGAGCCGGCTCACGCCAGGTGCCACAGCGCGCCGCCGCCGATCGACTCGCGCCGCACGGTCGCCGTCGGCGGCCGCGCCGATCAGCGCCGTCTCGGCCGCGCGGTCGTCGGGCGGGGTGAGGTGCGGGGCCATCACGGCGGCGACCTCGCGCGTGGTCAGCGGATACGGGAACGCGCGCGAGGATCTCGGCGACGTCCTCGCCCGGCGCGCGGCGCTCGAGGCTCGGGTCGAGGTTGGCGATCACGACGTCGTAGGCCTCGACGGGCTGGAACCCGCCGGCCTCGAGCGTGCGGCCGTCGCGGTGCGCGAAGAGCAGCGAGGGCGCCGTGTAGCGGACCGCGCCGTCGGTGTTCGGCGGCCTTGCCCTGGAACTCGGTCGGGCTGCCGGCCGCCGTGCGCACGAGCGCGCGGTCCTCCTGGTAGGCCGCCTCGGTGGCGGGATCGTCGATCGCGGCGAGCGACGGCGTCGGCGTCGACCTGCGGGGCGCGGGCGAGCGCGGCGCGGATGCCCTCGTCGGTGTCGAACAGCGTCGTGGTCGTGAAGCGCGCGAGCTGGAGCGCGCGGAAGACGGGCAGCTCGGCCGCGGGGTCGAGCAGCCGGGCGGCGACGATCGCGCGGCAGGCGCGGCCCGTGCCGATGTTGCGCTCGCGCGGCTGCGTGTCGAACGGCATCCCGAGCGGGCGGAAGCGTGCGGTGGTAGCCGAGCGCGCCGCTCCCGGGCGAGTAGCCGCGCGCGTCGTAGTCGTCGCGTCGCTCGGCGAGGCCGATCAGCGCGAGGCGCCAGGCGAGCTGGTCGCCGTAGCGCCAGTGCAGGACCGCGTGGTGCGGCGCGGCCGAGTACGCCCACGGGCAGCCGGGGTCCGAGACATGGGTGACGTTGATCGTTGCGCTCACAACCAGCACGCTAGCGAAGTGGGCTCGCGGTCTCCGCGGCGCGCGAGCGGCGGCCCGGCGAACGTCAAGCGCATCGAGGGGCGGGTCCGGGGGCGGCGTATGCGCACGTGACACGTCATGGGGCAACGTGCACATCGGCGATCCGAGCCCGCTCTCGCGCGCGCGTCGCCGAGCGCCGCGCGGAGCCTCACCGCACCGCGGCACCCTCCGCGCACGCACGCTCCAGCCCGCCGCCGCCGCGAGCGCCGCGAGCGTCCGCCCGCCCAGCCTCCGCTCGCGCCAGCTCGCCGCCCGCCGCCCGCGCCTCCCGCGCCCGCCGCCACCGCCGCCCGCCCGCGCGCGCTCAGCCCCAGCCGGCGCACGCGCGCGTCCGCCGGGTCGGGCGTCCGCTCGAGGTAGCCGAGCCGCTCCAGCTCCGCCGCGGCCTTCGACGCCGCCTGCTGCGAGACCTCCATGCGCCGCGCGAGCTCGCCGACGGGCAGCGGCCCGGGCACGAGGTGCTGGAACACGAACCCGTGGCTGAACCGGACGTCGTCGAACCCGGCCGCGTGGAGCCGTGCGGTCACCTGCTCGTTCAGCGCGAGCCCGGCGAACAGCGCGGCGAGCACGACGTCGAGCTCGCCGGGATCGAGGTCGGGGGCGTCGCGCGGGATCGGCCATGCGACGCAACAATACAACCATAGTTGCACAACTATGGTTGTTGGTCTACGCTCGCCGCATGACCGCCCTCGACGAGTTCCTCGACATCGCCCACCGCATCGTGTGGGCCTCCGTGGCCACGGTCGACCGCCGCGACCGCCCGCGCTCGCGCGTCCTGCACCCGATCTGGGAGCGCGACGGCGACCGCCTGCGCGGCTGGGCGATCACGCGCCCGACGCCGCTCAAGCGCGCGCACCTCGCCCACTCGCCCCACGTGTCGTGCTCCTACTGGGACCCGCGCACGACGTCGCCGTCGCCGAGTGCGCCGCGGGCTGGGAGCGACGACGCCGGACGCCCGCGCCCGCGTGTGGCGGGCGTTCCTGGACGCGCCGCGCGCCGCTCGGCTACGACTTCGCGCAGATCTTCCCCGACGGCGCGCAGAGCGCCGGCGCCGGGTTCCTGCGCATGGAGCCGTGGCGGATCCGCACGCAGCGCGTCGCGGCGCTCGGGCCGCCGCACGTCTGGAGCGCCCGGCGTCAGTCGCCGCCTGAGCGCCCCTGGAGCGCCTCGACGCCGCCCTGGACGAAGACGAACGCCTCGTCGAAGATCGCCATCGGGTCGTCGGGCGGGTTCGCCTTGTCGAAGTAGCGCTCGAGCTCGCCGAGCGCCGCGGTCGCCGCGGCGGCGGCCACGCGGGCGCGCAGGCTGCCGGGCTCGACGCCGAGGTCGCCCGCGATGCCGTCGGCGAGCGCCCGCTCGAAGTTGCCCATGAGCTGGCGGTCGTGCTCCTGCAGCGCGGGCGAGCCCGTGATCACCCGGCGGCGGCACTGCATCGGCCGGGTCGTCCTTGTCGATCTCGCGCGATCACGTCGGCGAGGAACCCGCGCAGGACCGCGATCGTCGTCTCGCCCTCCGGCCGCGCGTCGATCCGCGCCTGCAGCGCGTCGAAGTAGGCGCCGTGGTCGTGGAAGACCACGTCCTCCTTGCTCGGGAAGTAGGCGAAGAACGTGCGCGGCGCGATGTCGGCGGCCGCGGCGATGTCGGCGATCGTCACGTGCTCGAACCCGCGCTCGTCGAACAGCGCCATCGCCGCGCTCGACGATCTGCTCGCGGGTGCGCTGCTTCTTGCGCTCCCGCAGCCCGGGCTCGGCCTCTCCCATGCCGCACACCATAGCCTCGTTGCAGACGAGGCAATATATGCAGTCATTGCATATTTGCACAGAGTGTGCGATAACTGGGGCATGGCCCTCCTCCTCGGGCGCCTCGCCGGCGCCGCCGCCCATCACTGGAAGCGCTCCCTCGCCCTCGTCGTCGTCGCGCTCGCCTCCCTCGCCCTCCTGAGCTCCCTCGGCAGCGGCTTCTCCGACAGCTTCACCACGCCCGGGACCGAGTCCCAGCAGGCGTACGACCTGCTCGCCGAGCGCTTCCCCGCTCGTGCCGGCGACACCGCGACGGTCGTCTTCTCGGTCGAGCGACGGCACGCTGCGCGAGCCCGAGCGGGCCGCCGCGATCGCCGAGGCGGTCGGCGAGATCGCCGGCCAGCCGCACGTCACCGCCGCGGCGAACCCGCTCGAGACCGAGGGCCAGGTCTCGCGCGACGGCCGGATCGCGTTCACGCAGGTCCAGTACGACCAGCCCGCCGCCGAGCTGGCGAAGGCGCCGGGCGAGCGGCTCGCCGAGGTCGCGCCGATCACCGAGCGCGCCGGGCATCGCGACCGAGCGCAACGGCCAGATCGTCGACCAGGCCGAGCAGGCGACGGCGCCCGTCGGCGAGCTGATCGGCGTCGCGGTGGCGATCATCGTCCTCACGCTCGTGTTCCGCTCGGCCGCGGCGATGCTGCTGACGCTCGTGAGCGCCGGCATCGCGCTCGCGGGCGGGATGCTCCTGCTCACGTTCGGCACCCGCTTCGCCGAGTTCCCCAGCTTCGCGCCGACGCTCGGCGTGATGCTCGGCCTGGGCGCCGGGATCGACTACGCGCTGCTGATCGTCGGGCGCTACCGCGAGCAGCTCGCCGCCGGCGACGACGTGCGCCATGCCGCGCGCGTCGCCAACGCGACCGCCGGCACGTCGGTGATCGCGGCGGGGGCGATCGTCGTCGTGGCGATCGCCGGGCTGCTCGCGACCGGCATCCCGTTCGTCGGGCGGATGGGCGTCGGCTCGGCGATCATGGTCGCCGCGGTCGCGGTCGGCGCCGTCACCGTGCTGCCGGTGCTGATGGGCGCGTTCGCGAAGCGGCTGCGCCCCCGCAGGCCCGAGCACGTCGCGCCGTCGGAGGGCTTCGCCCGCTGGGGCCGCCGGATCGTCGCCCGCCCGTGGCTCGCCGCCGGGCTCGGCACGCTCGTGCTGCTCGTGCTCGCGACGCCGTTCACCGCGCTGCGCCTCGGCCAGCCCGACGACGGCAACGACGCGCGCGGCAGCACCACGCGCCAGGCCTACGACACGCTCGCCGAGGGCTTCGGCGCCGGCTTCAACGGCCCGCTCGTGCTCGCCGCGAAGCTGCCCGCGGGCGGCGGCTCGGGCGCCGTGCTCGAGCGCGTCCAGCGACGCGGTCGCCGCCGACCCGGCGTCGCCGCCGCCGCGCCCGGCGCAGCGCAACGAGGCCGGCGACGCCGCGACGCTCGCCGTGATCCCGAAGACGTCTCCCCAGGACGCCCGCACGTCCGCAGCTGGTCGAGCGGCTGCGCGGCGAGGTGCTGCCGCGCGCCGTCGCCGGCTCCGGCGTGCAGGTCTACGTCGGCGGCGCGACGGCGACGTTCGAGGACCTCGCCGCCAAGATCGCCTCCCGCCTGCCGCTGTTCATCGCGCTCGTCGTCGGGCTCAGCGTGCTGCTGCTGATGGCGGTCTTCCGCTCGCTGTGGGTCCCGCTCGTGAGCGCCGCGTTCAACCTGCTCTCGATCGCCGCCGCCTACGGCGTCGTCGTCGCCGTGTTCCAGTGGGGCTGGGGCGCGAGCCTGCTCGGCGTCGACGGCGAGGTGCCGATCGTCTCGTTCGTCCCGCTGTTCATGTTCGCCCTGCTGTTCGGGCTCTCGATGGACTACAACGTCTTCCTCCAGAGCCGGATCCGCGAGGAGTACCAGCGCGGGCTCGGGCCGAAGGAGAGCGTCGTCGTCGGCCTCTCGCGCGTCGCGCGCATCATCCTCGCCGCGGGCGCGATCATGACCGCCGTCTTCCTCGGCTTCGTCACCGACCCGGACGTGGTCGTCAAGACGATCGGGCTCGGCCTCGCGAGCGCGATCCTGATCGACGTGCTCGTCGTCCGCATGGTCGTCGCGCCCGCCGTGATGGCGCTGCTGGGCGACCGCGCGTGGGGGCTGCCCGCGCTGGCTGGACCGCCTGCTCCCGCCGCCTCGTCGCTCGAGGGCGAGGAGCTCGTGCAGGAGGAGCGGCCGCTCGTTCCGGCGTGAGCGGCCGCCCCGCGGGGTACGGTTCGTCCCGTAGGGGCACGAACCGAGGGAGGCCGGGATGCGAGGATCTGTGCGGTCGCGCTCGCGTGCGCGACGCTCCTGGCTGCGCGCCGCGCGGCGGCGGCGCGCGGCGACGGCGACGACGGACGCTGGAGCGCTACGCGCAGGGCGACGTGGCAGTCGTTCGTCGCGATGACGGACGAGCGCGACAGGGCTGCCGACCGACCTGCTGCACGGCGACGGGTCGCGCGACATCCAGACGTCGACGACGAACATCGGCGCGTACATGTGGAGCGCCGTCGCGGCCGAGCGGCTCGGGATCATCGGCCGGCGCGAGCTGCTCGCGCCGCATGGACGCGCACGGTCTCGACGATCGAGGCGGATGGAGACGTACGACGGGCACGGGCCAGTTCTACAACTGGTACGACCACCGCACCGGGGCGAAGATGACGACGGACAACGCCGGCGCGCCGCGCGCGCCGATCCTGTCGTCCGTCGACAACGCCTGGCTCGCGGTCGGCCTGAAGATCGTCGGCGAGCGCGTGCCGCAGCTGCGCGGCGCGCGCGCGCGCGATCTACGACGCGATGGACTTCGGCTTCTACTACCGGCCCGACGGTCAACCGGATCCTCTTCCACTACGAGCCGGGCACGGGCGACGCGCCGTGCTGCTACGACACGATCGTCTCCGAGAGCCGGATCGCCTACTACGTCGGCGTCGCCAAGGGCGACCTGCCGTCGAAGGTCTTCTACGGCCAGTGGCGGACGTTCCCGGACACGTGCCAGTACAACTTCCAGGAGACGCGTCCCGCAGGGCTTCACGCGCACGTACGAGGGCGTGACCGTCTACGAGGGCACGCTACCCGTACGGCGAGCGGCCGGCTCGTGCCGAGCTGGGGCGGGAGCATGTTCGAGGCGCTGATGCCGCCGCTGTTCGTGCCCGAGGAGGAATGGGGCCCGGCCAGCTGGCGGGTGAACCACCCGCAACACCGTCGACGCGCAGATCGACCACGGGCATCAACGTCGCCGGCTACGGCGCGTGGGGCTTCTCGCCGTCCGCGGACACGCGAGGGCGGCTACGGCATCTTCGGCGTCGACGCCGTCGGCATGGACCCGAACGGCAACGCCTCCAACATCGACCCGCACGCTGGTCGACCGCGGGTGCGACGACCCGGACTGCCCGCGGCCGGCGACGCCCGATCCGCCGCAGAGCGCCTACACGAACGGGATCGTCACGCCGCACGCCACGTTCCTCGGCCTGCGCTGGCGGCCGCGCGAGGCGCTCGCCTCGCTCGCGAGGCTCGAGCGCGACTTCGGCGCGTTCACGAAGTGGGGCTTCTACGACGCGGTGAACGTGCGACAGCGGCGCGAAGCACTCGGACTCGTTCCTCTCGCTCGACCAGGGGATGATCATGGCCGCGCTCGGCAACGCGCTCGGCCGCGACGTGCTGCGCGACGCGTTCGCGACGCGCGACGTCGAGCGGGCGACCCGGCCCGCGGTCGCGGTCGAGGAGTTCAACGTGCGAGCCGCGCGGCTGCACGATCACCGGCACCGACGGGCCCCGACCGGCTGCGCGGGACGCGCCGCGACGACGTGATCTGCGGGCTCGGCGGCGACGACGTGATCGCGGCGGCGGCGGCGACGACGCGATCTTCGGCGACGCGGGCGCCGACCGGCTCGCCGGCGGCGGCGGCGACGACGCGCTGTACGGCGGCGACGGCGACGACCGCCTCGACGGCGACCGCGGCGACGACGTGCTGGCCGGCGGGCCGGGCGCGGACGCGCTGCCCGGCGGCGGGCGCGACCACGCCGAGCAGGGCGGCTGACGGCAGACGGATGCGGCGCGGCCGCGCACCGCGGCCGCGCCTTCCGCACGGCCGGACGGATGACCGCTTGCGGCACGGCACCGACAACGGGTTCAATAGCGCATCGCCGATCAGCACGCCCACGCCCCGGTCGAGGAGGCGCCCGTCCCTGCCGCCGCCCCGGCGGCCGTCCCGGCCCCGGCGCCGGCCCTCGCGCCCGGCGGGCCGCTCTCCCCGGCCCAGGTGCTCGCGCTGCAGCGCAGCGCCGGCAACCACGCCGTCGCGCAGCTGATCGCCCGCGAGCCGACGGCCGCGCCCCCGGCCCCGCCCGCCGCCGGCCCCGGCCGGCCCCGACGCCGCCGCCGCGTTCAGCATCGAGATCCCCGACGAGGTCTTCGAGGCGTGGAAGATCGAGGGCGGCAAGGCGAGCTGGGTCAAGGGCTCGCTGCAGCCCAAGGGCGAGGTCCAGTTCGTGCAGGACAACAGCCAGGGCGGCACGCCCGCGAGCACGACGGTCGGCCCGAGCACCGGCAGCAAGGGCCTCAAGGTGGAGGCGAGCGCGAGGGCAAGACATGGGTGTCCGACCTCGCCCGCTCGGCGGGCCTCAAGGACGTCACCGAGACGCTGACGTTCGACGGGGGCGCGAAGAAGGTCGAGCTGTCGGTCGGCGTCGGCGGCAAGGTGTACACGAAGTACGACTGGGCAAGGGCGTCGTCGAGGCCAAGGCGATCGGCCTCTCCGTCGAGTGGGAGAAGCTGGCGGAGACGTCGGCGGGCGCGATCGAGCTGTCGGCCGGCCTCGCGGGCGAGGGCAAGGTGACGCTCGGCGGGATGGCGATGATCGCCAAGGTCAAGGTCGTGGCCACCGGCAAGGTCGAGGTGAACTGGGCCAAGGTCGCCACCGAGCTCGGCAAGCGCGGCGCGCGGGAGGCCGGCAAGGGCGCCCTGCGCTCCGTCGGCACGGAGGCCGGCGCCACCGTCATCGCCGTCGACGGCGCCGCGGTCGCCTCGGCCGCCGCGGCGGTGGTCGCGCCGGCCGCGGCCGCCGCCGCGATCGGCTACGGCATGTACCAGGGGATCAAGAACACGCGGCGGCGCGCGAGGCGGCGCAGACCGGCGTGCAGGCGCGCGACCAGGCCAACGCGTACGCCAAGGCCTTCGCGACGGTGATGACCGGCGGCAGCGGCAAGGGCGAGGGCGCCGCCGACGCCGAGGCCCAGATCGCGAAGATCGTCGCCGACACCGGCGCCCCGCGCGAGATGGTCTGCGCGATGGTCCGCGAGCAGCAGGGCGGCTACGCGGGCGTGCGCGAGAAGAACCTCAAGCGGATCAAGGACAAGCTCTACGCCGAGGCCTGCACCACGTTCGACGAGAGCCACAAGGAGGACTTCTCGCTGATCGACGAGATCGGCGAGGACTGGGGCCAGCGCGGCGTGTTCCGCACGAACCTCCGGATCGTCCTCTTCGCCGACGACGGCGGCTGAGCGTGGCGGTCGCGGACGACCGGGACCTCGACGCCGTCGCCGCCGGCCTGCGCGCCGGCCACTCGCTGCCCGCCCGCTGGTACGCCGACCCGGCGCAGGACGAGCGCGAGCCCGAGCGGATCTTCCGGCGCAGCTGGCAGTACGCCGGCCGCGCCGAGCAGGTCGCCGAGCCCGGCTCCTACCTTGTCGCCGAGGCCGGCCCGGTGCCGCGTCGCCGTCGTGCGCGACCGCGCGGGCGACGCTGCGCGCGCTCGTCAACGTGTGCCGCCACCGCGGCCATCCCGGTGCTCGCCGGCGCCGGCCGCTGCACGACGCTGCAGTGCCCCTACCACGCGTGGACGTACGACCTCGACGGCGCGCCTGCGCAAGATCCCGCGCGGCGACCGCGAGCCGGGCCTCGATCCGGCCGAGCTCGGGCTGCTCCCGGCGTCCGTCGCGACGTGGGGCCCGTGGGTGTTCGTCCACGCCGATCCGGACGCCGCGCCGCTGGAGGACGTCCTCGGCGAGCTGCCCGCGGTGCTCGCCGGCTGCGGCGTCGACCTCGACCGCGTCGCGTTCCGCCGCCGCGAGCCGTGGGCGCTCGCGTGCAACTGGAAGGTGGCGGTCGAGAACTACCTCGAGTGCTACCACTGCCCGGTCGCGCACCCCGGCCTCTCGAAGGCGATCGACGTGAGCGCCGACGGCTACCGGCTCGAGCACGCATCCGACGTTCTCGGTCCAGGCCGGCGAGCCGCGCGACCCGGCCGACCGCGGCGAGATCGCCCGGGCGCAGTTCCACTGGCTGTGGCCGAACGTCACGCTCAACGTGAAGCCGGGGCCGCAGAACGTCTCGCTCGACGTCTGGCGGCCGGACGGCCCGGGCCGCACGGTCGGCTTCACGGACTTCTTCTTCGGCGCCGACGTGACCGACGGCGAGGTCGACGAGATGATCGCGTTCGCGCTGCAGACCGGCGCGCGAGGACACGGCGCTCGTCGAGGCGGTCCAGCGCGGCATGGCCTCCGGCGCGGTCGCGACCGGACGGCTGATGCCGGAGAGCGAGCGGCTGGTCGCGCACTTCCAGTCGCTGGTGCTGGACGGCGCTGCGCACCGGGTAGGAGCCGGGCGTGCCCGTGCCGGTCGGCCTCCACTGCTCGCACGAGCAGATCCCGCCGAGCCGGCTGCTGCGCCACGCGCAGGAGGCCGAGGCCGCCGGCTTCGACGCCGGCATGTGCTCGGACCACTTCTCGCCGTGGAGCGAGCGCCAGGGCGAGTCGGGCTTCGCCTGGTCGTTCCTCGGCGCCGCGCTGCAGGCGACGGCGCTGCCGTGGGGCGTCGTCAACGCCCCGGCCAGCGCTACCACCCGGCGATCGTCGCCCAGGCGGCGGCGACGCTGTGCGAGCTGTTCCCCGGCCGCCTGTGGGTCGCGCTCGGCACGGGCGAGTTCTCCAACGAGCACATCACCGGCGCGCCGTGGCCGCCGAAGCGCGTCCGGGCCGCACGGCTGCGCGAGTGCGTCGACGTCATGCGCGCGCTGTTCGCCGGCGAGGTGGTCGACCACGACGGGCTGATCCGCGTCGACCGCGCGAAGCTGTGGACGCTGCCCGGCCGAGCCGCCGGCGCTGGTCGGCGCCGCGGTCTCCCCCGAGACGGCGCGCTGGTGCGGCGGCTGGGCCGACGGGCTGGCGACGATCAACCAGCCGCGCGAGCGCCTCGAGCAGGTGATCGCGGCGTTCCGCGAGGGCGGCGGCGAGGGCAAGCCGATCCACCTCCAGGTGCACCTGTCCTGGGCGCCGACCGAGGAGGAGGCGCTGGCGATCGCGCACGACCAGTGGCGCACGAACGTGTTCGCGCCGCCGCTGTGCTGGGACCTCGCCACGGTCGAGCAGTTCGACGAGGCCGCGCAGCCACGTGCGCCCCGAGGACGTGCGCGGCGCGGTGCTCGTGTCGGCCGACCTGGCGCGTCACGCCGCGTGGCTGCAGGAGCTCGCCGCGCTCGGCGTCGACTCGCTCCAGCTCCACCACGTCGGCCAGGACCTCGAGCCGTTCATCGCCGCGTTCGCCGAGCACGTGCTCCCGGAGCTGCGCGCGTGAGCCGCAGCGCGACCGGCGACGTCTGGTGGAAGAACGCCGTCGTCTACTGCCTCGACGTCGAGACGTTCCTCGACGGCGACGGCGACGGCCGCGGGGACCTCGCCGGCCTGTGCGAGCGGATCGACTACCTCGCCGGCATCGGCGTGAGCTGCCTCTGGCTGATGCCGTTCTACCCCTCGGTCCAGCGCGACGACGGCTACGACATCACCGACTTCTACGGCGTCGACCCGCGCCTGGGGACGCACGGCGATCTCGTGGACATGATCCGCACCGCGCGCGACCGCGGGATCCGCGTGATCGCCGACCTCGTCCCCAACCACACCTCCGATCGGCACCCGTGGTTCCAGGCCGCGCGGGAAGGGCCGGAGAACCCGTACCACGACTTCTACGTCTGGGCGGACGAGAAGCCGGCGGAGAAGCCCGGCGACGTCGTGTTCCCCGACCAGGAGTCGTCGAACTGGGCCTACGACCGCAAGGCGCGCCGCTGGTACCTGCACCGCTTCTACTCCCACCAGCCCGACCTCAACGTCGCCAACCCGGCGGTCCGCGACGAGATCGCGCAGGTCGCCGGCTTCTGGCTCCAGCAGGGCCTCGACGGCTTCCGGCTCGACGCCGTGCCGTTCCTGATCGAGCCGACCGGGATGCCGCGCGGCGCGATCGAGGACCCGCACGAGCTGCTGCGCGACCTGCGCCGCGCGATGGGGCGGCGCAACGGCGGCTCGATCCTGCTCGGCGAGGTCAACCTGGCGCCCCGAGGAGCAGGCGCGAGTTCTTCGGCGCACGCGGCGGCGAGGAGCTCGACATGCTGTTCGCGTTCACCGTCAACCAGGCGCTGTACCTCGCGCTCGCGCGCGAGGACGCCCGCCCGCTCGCGGAGGCGCTGGCCGCGCTCCCGCCGATCCCGCGCCGACTGCCAGTGGGCGCACTTCGTCCGCAACCACGACGAGCTGACGCTCGACAAGCTCAGCGAGGAGGAGCGCGCAGGAGGTGTTCGCCGCGTTCGGGCCGGAGCCGGAGCATGCAGCTGTACGGCCGCGGCCTGCGCCGGCGGCTGCCGGCGATGCTCGGCGGCGACCAGCGCCGGATCCGGCTCGTGTACTCGCTCGATGTTCTCGCTCCCGGGCACGCCGGTGCTGTTCTACGGCGAGGAGATCGGGATGGCCGAGAACCCGGCGATCGAAGGGCCGCTACGCGGTGCGCGCGCCGATGCAGTGGTCGGCCGAGCCGCACGCCGGCTTCACGACCGCGGAGGCGTCCGGAGCGGCCCGCTGCTCGCCGACGGGCCCGTTCGGCTACCCGGAGGTCAACGTCGCCGCGCAGCGGCGCGACCCCGGCTCGCTGCTGAACTGGATGGAGCGGCTGATCCGCCGCCGGCGCGAGTGCCCCGAGCTCGGCTGGGGCGACTGGGCGCTGCTGGAGCAGGACGATCCGGCGCGGTGTTCGCGCACCGCGCCGACTGGGACGGCTCCACGATCGTCGCGCTGCACAACCTGGCCGGCCGCGCGACCGAGGCGCGCCTCGCCCTCGACGGCGAGGGCGTGCTCGTCGACCTGTTCAGCGCCGACGAGCACGCGCTCGAGCCCGAGCTCCGGCTCACGCTCGAGCCGCACGGCCATCGCTGGTTCCGCGTGCGCCGGCCCGGGCAGCGCGTCGCGCCCTAGTGGGCTTCCGCCACCTGGTGGCGGAGCCGGTCGCGCAGGTCGCCGAAGCGGTGCGTCTCGTAGACGATCAGCGCGGCGAGGAGGCCCGCCAGGCCGGCCAGCACGGCGAGCGCCGGCACCTCGACGGCGACCGGCACGAGCGCCGCGAGGAGCGCCGCGCAGGCGAGGCGGTGCCGGCTGAGCCGGTGGATGTGGCGCCAGCGGAACGCGACGTGCGCGAGCAGGTAGACCGCGGTCCCGCCGAGCAGCGCGGCGGCCGGGACGAGCTTCAACGCGTCCTCCGGGTGCCCGAGGGTCTTCTTCATCCCGAGCGCGACGAGCACGATCCCGGCCACCATCGGGAAGTGCAGGTAGGAGTAGGAGTCGCGCGCGATCTCGTTCTGCTCGCGCCCGACGGCGGCCTGCGCGAGGCGCCGCTCGGCGACGAGGGCGACGACGTCGAAGTAGAGCCACCACAGCGCCGCGGCGACCGCGACGCCGAGGATCGCGGACGCGACGACGCCGGTCGAGAGCTCGCCCTCGGCGCCGGCGCCGATCGCGACGATCGACTCGCCGAGCGCGATGATCACGATCAGGCCGTGGCGCTCGGCGAAGTGCGCGGGCATCAGCTTCCAGCCCTCGGCCCCGAACAGGTACGGGCCGCCCATGTCGAGCAGCAGCGCGAGCGCCCACAGCGCGCCCTGCAGCGTCCCGTCGGCGAACGAGGCGCCGACGAGGATGCCCACGCCGATCGCCGTGCTGACCGCGAGGCCGTTGACCGACTGGCGCAGATGCGGGTCGTCGCGGCACGCGAGCACGAAGAGCGCGATCTGGCCGAAGCGCACGACCGCGTAGGCGCACGCGAAGAGCAGCGCCGCGTCGCCGAACACGTCGGGGACGCAGAGCGCCGCGACGAGGAGCGCCGCCATCGCGGCGAAGATGGCGATCCGGACCGTCGCCCTCCTCCGGGTCGATCACGCTCGTGAGCCAGGCGTAGCCGACCCAGGACCACCACAGCACGCCGAGCACGAGCAGGCCCTTGGCGACGCCCTCCCAGGTCGGGTCGTCGGCCATCAGCTGCGTGCACTGCGTGAGGGCGAGCACGAAGACGAGGTCGAAGAACAGCTCGAGCGGCGTGACCGTCTGCTTCTCGCGCAGCACGGCGGTGAGGCGCGGGGCTGCGGGGAGATGCGGCGGTGGCCACGCGCGGATCGTGGCAGATCGCGCGCGCGGGCCTCCCGCGCCCGGCGCTCGGTCAGCCGCCGGACAACGGCGCTCGCGGCAGGGCGTTCCCGCAGCGTGCAAGCGATTTTTCGGTATTTCGCAGACCACCTTCCTTTCGTGTATTGCTTCCCCGACGGCGACACCCGGAGCAGGAGGGACGTACGGATGGATGGGATGGATTCCCGCAGCGCGCGGACGCGCACGCGAGGCGCAGGCTGGCTCTGCGCGCTCGTCGTGACGGCGTGCACCCTCCTCGTCCCCGGCGTGGCGCACGCCGGCATCGGCGTCAGCGCCGTGCCGCTCGTTCCCGACCTCCGCGACCGTCGGCGACACCGGCCTGACCGCGACGATCCAGGTCGTCGAACCGCAACGACGGCGTCGACGAGGGCCACGGCCAACTACGGTCTGCAACTTCAACTCCGGCGAGCCCGTGCACCGGTCCCGGCATCACGCTGATCCCGTCCTGCGGCGCGCTCGGCGACTTCTCCGCGTGCGCTGACGCCCGATCCGGGCGTCTTCCGGGTCGCCAACACCGGCACGGGCGTGCGCCGGCACGGCCTGTGCGGGCATGGGCTTCACCATCACCCAGATCGATGCGGCCTCCGGCCAGGCTGCGCTTCACGCCGGTCGCGGGCCAGAGCGTCGCGCTCGCCGGCGCCGGCGCCGCCTGCCGCGATCGCGTTCACGTTCGACGTGATCGGCGCGCCGGACGTCGACCAGAGCCCGGCGCCGGGCGTCCAGACCGCCCAGGTCGTCGACAACACGCAGCGGCTGGGCCGGCGAGCCTGACGGGCTCGGCGCGCGGCTCCAGCGCGGGCACGACGATCCTGCGCGCGCGGCCCACGATCGCCACGCAGGCGTCGCCGAGCGTGCCGCGTCGGCGGGCAGCTCACCGACACGGCGGTCGTCAGCGGCCGGGTCAACCCGGTCGCGGGCGCGACGGTCGACTTCCTGCTCTACGGGCCCGACGACGCGAACTGCGCCGGCGCGCCCGATCTTCCAGTCGCTCGGGCGGCCGGTCGACGCGGACGGCCGCGCGGTCTCCGATCCGTTACGCCCGACCGCGCCGGGCACGTACCGCTGGCGCGCGTTCTACAGCGGCGACGCGAACAACGAGCCGGTCAGCGGCGCGTGCAACGCCGCGAACGAGAACGTCGTCGTGACGCCGCCGACCAGCACGTCCGGCGGCCCGCCGACGGTCCGCCCGCCGCGGATCACGGTCAACGACACGCCGGGCTCGGGCGGGCGCTGCACGGAGTCGAACTTCCGCTCAGGGTCAACGCGCGCGCCGCGGGCCTCAAGAGCGTGCGCGTCACGCTCGACGGCAAGACGATCGCGCGGTCCAAGCAGGGCGAAGTTCACGGTCCGGGTGCGGCGGCCAAGGCGAAGAAGTTCGGCCGCCACGTGATCCGGATCATCGCCAACGGCGCCGGCGGCCGGACGGTCCGGGTGCTGGAGTTCCGGCGCTGCGGCCGGCCCGTGCAGCCGCGCTTCGTGGGCTGAGCCACCCGGCGGGCGTCGCGTCGCCGCGACGCCCGCTTCGACTGGCTGTAGTAGCTTTGCCCGCAATCGGGGCGGGGGTCTCCGGGGGCGTCCGCCCGCAATCGGATAAGAGGGAGGCAGACGTGGGCGGAGCTACGTCTCACGTTGGCCGCGGCATGCGCGGCCACACTCGTCCTCGCGGGACCCGCGGCGGCGGGGCACAAGGATCGCGGCTCGGAGAAGCTGCGCAAGGCCGTGACCGTCAAGGGGCTGCTGGAGCATCAGCGCAACCTGCAGGCCATCGCCGACCATGAACGGCGGCACGCGCACGACCGGGACGGCCGGCTACGAGGCGTCGGCCGACTACGTCGTCGCGCGGCTGGAGCGGGCCGGCTACAACGTCCGGCGCGAGCCGTTCGACCTGCCCGAGTGGGAGGAGAACAGCCCGCCGCAGCTGACCGCCGCCGGGCCAGACGTGGACGCCGGGCACCGAGGCCGACAACAACACGCCCGGACGTCGACTTCATCACGTTCGGGTTCTCGGCCGCCGGCGACACCGGCGAGGCTGCCGGTCGTGCCGGTGACCAACCTCGTCGAGCCGCCGACCCCGGCGCCGTCGTCGTCCGCCGGCTGCGCGGCGGAGGACTACCCGGCCGCGACGGCGGGCGCGATCTCGCTGATCCAGCGCGGGACGTGCCCGTTCGTCCAGAAGCTGCGCGCTCGCCGCCGAGGCCGGCGCCGACGGGCGTGATCCTCTACAACGAGGGCAACCCGGGCCGGACGAACGCGCTGTTCATCGAGGCGCCGCCGGACTACCCGATCCCCGCCGTGCTCGCCTCCTACGAGGTCGGCCAGGCGCTGCTCGACCACGCCGAACCCGACGGCGCGGATCGTCGTCGACGCGACGACCACCCCGCGCTACTTCGACAACGTGATCGCCGAGAGCCGCAAGCGGCGACGACCGCCGGAAGGTGATGCTGGGCGCGCACCTCGACTCGGTCGCGGAGGGGCCGGGCATCAACGACAACGGCTCGGGCACGGCCACGCTGCTCGAGATCGCCGAGCAGCTCTCGAGGAAGCGGATCCGCCTGACGAACCAGGTCGCGTTCGCGTTCTGGGGCGCCGAGGAGAACGGGCTGGTCGGCTCGACCTACTTCGTCGAGCACCTGAGCCCCGCGCAGAAGTCGCGGATCATGGCGAACCTGAACTTCGACATGCTCGCCTCGCCGAACTTCGTGCGCTTCGTCCGCGACGGCGACCTGTCGGACACCGCCGATCCGGGCGAGGGCGTGTTCGCTCCGGCGGCGCGGCCGGGCTCGGCGGCGATCGAGGCGGTCTTCACGCAGCTACTTCACCGCGCAGGGGCTCGCGTTCGACCCCGCGCCGTTCGACGGCCGCTCGGACTACGGCCCGTTCATCGCGGCGGGCATCCCGGCGGGCGGGCTGTTCTCCGGCGCCGAGGGGGTGAAGACCGAGGACCAGGCGCAGCGGTTCGGCGGCGCCGCGGGCTCGTGGTACGACCCGTGCTACCACCTGGCCTGCGACACCCTGCAGACGGTCCTGACGGCGCCGCCGGAGGGCCGGGGCTCGCCGGCCTCGAAGCCCGGCGACGCGGCGGCGATGCGCGGCGGCGGGGTGCGGAGCATCGACTCGCTCGCGGACGCGGCGGCGCACGCCGCCTGGTACCTCGGCACCCGGGCGGACCCGCTCGGATAGCCGATCTCGACGGGCCCCGGGTACCGTTCGCGCGGTGCCCGGGACCGGCGGTTGACCGTCCCGCGCTGAAGGTGTGACCTTCACCGCCCGCGCACCGGGGCGGCACCGGGCCGCCGCTCGTGCTCCTCCACGGCTTCATGGACACCTGGCGGGTGTGGGAGCTCGTCCTGCCCGCGCTCGAGCGCCGCCACGACGTGCTCGCCCCCACGCTGCCCGGGCACGCCGGCGGGCCCCCGCTGCCCGACCCGCTCGACGACGACGTCATGGCCGACGCCGTC
>CAVXYF010000004.1:0-88356 GCA_963765835.1 uncultured Acidobacteriota bacterium
CCTGACGGTTTATGGTTCATTTCTCATGGCTCAGGACTCAGGGCTTAAGGCTTAAGGCTTAAGGCTTAAGGCTTAAGGCTTAAGGCTTAAGGCTTAAGGCTTAAGGCTTAGGCTCCAGGAGGTCTTTCTGGGGATCTAGGATACCCATCGTGGCCCGCAGGGCAAGTCGGGCGATCGCCAGTTCCGCGAGAGCGCCTATCCGCCGGCTTTCCGTGCCCAGCAGGTTGCCTTCCGCGCTGACCACATCGAGATTGTTCGACAGCCCTCGCTCGTAGCGCAGTTGCGCCACCTCGACCTCCTGCTGCGCGAGGAGAATATTCGCATCTCGGCCGCCGCGAGATTGCGCTCGACCCGATCGCGCTGGCGCGCCGCTCGCTTGACCTCGTCCACCACCCGCTTGCGAAGCGTGTCGATCTCGCGGCGGCGCCGATCGCGTTCGATCAGCGCGTTGTTGTGCTGCACCAGCCCCGGCGTCCGATCGAGCGGCAAGCGTTCAGACGGCAAGAAGGTGGCGCCCTGAAAGCGGTCCAGGCCGAAGCTCGACGTCAGGCTGTCGGCAGTCCCACGACGCGTGAGCGCGAGGTTCACGTCGAACTGCGGAAGCAGCTGGTTCCGGGTGAACGAAGATGGTCCGCTCCGCTTCGGCAGCCGCGGCCGCTGCCCGCTGCAGGTCCAGCCGATTCTCGAGCGCGATAGCCGCCGCCTCGCGGGCATCCGTCATATTGCCGTCCGCGGAATACCTTGGGTTACCGTCGAATGCTGTGCCGCCATCGTGGCCGATCAGGAATCTCAGCGGGTCCCGCGCGTCCTTGATCAGCCGCCTGCGAATCGAACAACTGAATCTCGGTCTGGGACACCAAACTGCTGCGCGCGGAGCACGTCGAGCTGCGACACGAGGCCGGCATCGAGCTTCGCTTCAGCCGATTCCCTGAGTTTGCGAGAGCGCTCTATGCTTGCCCGGGCGGCCGCGACGAGCGCTTGCTGGGCAACGATGCTGTAGTAGGCCCTGGGCTGTCTCGACCGCCACCAACTGTTTACGGCGATGCTCGTGGCGCGAGCGCTCCTGCCCGCGGGCGGCGGCGCCCTCGCGGCGCTGGTGCTCGCCGGCCTGCGCTGGAATCTCCTCATGTCGCGGTGGGGCTGGAACGCGATCGTCCTGGCCCCCTTCGCGGACGTGGCGGCAATTCTTCTGATCCACTCCCGCCGCCGGCGGAGCCTCCTCCTCGGCGCCGCCGCCGGTCTCGTCGCCGGCCTCTGCGCCCACCTGTATCTCGCGGCGTGGATCGTGGCCGCCGCGCTCCTCGCCTTCGCGATCTGGCCGGACGCGTCGCGCGGCAGCGGTCCCTTCCGGCTGCGGCTGGCGCTCGTCTTCGTGGCCGCCTTCGCTCTCGCAGCCTCGCCGCTGTTTCTTCTCCGCAAGCCGGGGGGAAGCCCCTACTTCGCCCGCGCGTCGGATCACAACCTCCTCCGGGAGGTGCATTACCTCCGGTCGCCGCTGCCCGCGTTCCTCGCGTCGGCCGACGCGATCGCCGCGCCGTGGTTCAGGAGCGACCCGTTCGATCACCACGACCTGCCGGGCCGGACCCGCCTCGGGTGGATCCTGGGAATTCCGGTGGCGGTCGCGCTCCTGCGCGCTCTCGCGCGACCGAGTGAGCCGTTCTCGGGGTTCCTCCTCTGTCACGGAGCGGCCGCGTTCGCGGCGGCCGTCGCGGGCGGGCACGCCGGGATTCCAAACGGCTATCGCTTCGCATACCTCTCCAACGTCACCGCCGTGGCGGCGGCGGGCGGGATCCTCGCGTTGCTGGGAGTGGTCGCGCCGGCGCGGCGCCGGCTCGCGGTCCTCGCGGCGCTCGGACTGGTGGCGATCTCCGGAGCGCTCGGGGCCCGGGACGCACTCCTGCGCTGGCCGGAGCGGCCCGAAACATTCGGCGGGTTCTTCGGACACGACACGCTGCTCGGGCGGGCCGCCGCCCGTTGGGAGCGCTTCGGAAACGTCACCGTGGATCCGGGCGTCGGCCATGCCCAGATCACGTTCGAGAACGTCCGCCGCTACCGGCTCGACCCGGACGCTCCGAAAGTCCCGCCGCGCGCGGGAACGCTCCGGGACTTCCGTGTGGCTCTGCCCGGAGCTCCTCCTCGGGCCGGCGAGCGGAAAGTCGAGCGCGTCGGCGACGCGTGGGGTAGGGACTGGGGCTGGGTGTACGGGCGGCGCCGTGGGTAGAGTCCGGGGGTCAGATCCCGCGCCGAACTAGGAGACCGCCGGCGCTCCGGGACCCGGCACGGCGCGCGCGAGGACTTCCTCGTTCACCTCGAAAACAGACTGCCGGATTTCCTGGAAACCCTCGCGGGGATCCCAGATGCCCATCGTCCGGAGCGGGGGCCGGTAGATGTGGAGCGAAACGGCTCGCGAGCGCGGCATGAGGCGGTGCAGCACGGTCGGTCCGGTCTCGGAGAGGTCCCCCTCCGGTCGCACGCGCGAGTCGGCGAGCTCAGGGAGGTCGTTCGGAACCAGGAATCTCTCCTCGACGACGGTGCCCGACAGGATCGCCATGCCGCCGAGCACGCCGCGGTGATCGTGGATCGGCGTGACCTGACCCGCCTCCCAGCCGATGACCATGACCTCCCAGTCCTCCCAGAGGAGGACGGGGTGGCGGACGTAGTGGCCCGGGTCGAACTGCACGTGATCGAGGTAGCGATCGGCCTCCGGAGCCAGAATGCCCGTCAGGCTCGCGGGCGTGGGCCGCTCGGGACCCACGGCGTGCTCGAGAAGGATTTCGCGGACGATTTCGGAGAAGTTCATCGGCGGAATTCTACAGCCTTCCGCCGTGCTAACGTCCGCCGCCGGCAATGAGGATCGCGGTCATCCCCGGAGACGGGATCGGCGTAGACGTCATGCGCGAAGCGGTGAAGGTCCTCGAGCGGATCGCGTCGCTGCGGGGGTTTGCCTTCGAGCCGGTCTCCTACCCCTGGAGCGCGGACCACTATTTGTCCACGGGGGAGACCGTGCCGCCGGGCGGCTTCGACGACCTCTCCCGGAACTTCGACGCGATCTTCATGGGGGCGTTCGGGGACCCCCGCGTGCCGGACATGAAGCACGCCGCCGACATCCTGCTGGGCGCGCGCTTTGTGCTCGACCTCTACGTCAACTACAGGCCGGTCAAGTGCCTGGACGACCGCCTCTGCCCGCTGAAGGGGTTCTCGGCCGCGGACGTCGACTTCGTCGTGTTCCGGGAGAACACCGAGGGCTCCTACGTGGGAGCGGGGGGAAGCCTGAAGAAGGGGACGTCCGACGAGGTCGCCGTCCAGGAGGACGTCTCGACCCGGAAGGGCGTGGAGAGGATCATCCGGTACGCCTTCGAATACGCCCGGGCCCGGCGTCGCAAGCGCGTGGTCATGTCGGACAAGTCGAACGCCATGCGCCACGTGGGAGACCTGTGGCAGCGCGTCTTTTCGGAAGTGGCCCGCGAGTATCCGGACGTGGAGGCCTCCCACCTCTACATCGATGCCCTCTGCATGCAGATGGTCAAGGATCCGCGCCAGTTCGACGTGGTCGTCACGAACAACATGTTCGGAGACATCGCGACGGACCTCGGCGCCGCGCTCCAGGGGGGGCTCGGGATGGCCGCGTCCGGGAACATCCATCCGGGCCGGACCTCGATGTTCGAGCCGGTGCACGGGTCGGCGCCCAAGTACGCCGGCACGGGCAAGGCGAATCCGTTCGGCGCCATCTTGACGGCGGGTCTCCTGCTCGATCACCTGGGCCATGCGGCCGAGGCCGCGGCCCTCGAACGGGCCGTAGCTTCCTGCGTTCGGGAGGGGCAGGCGACCGCGGACGTCGGCGGGTCTCTCTCGACGTCGGCGGCCGGCGACGCAGTCTGCGGAGCGATCGAATTCGATTGACGGCCTTGGTAGAATTCGAGGATACAAAGGAGAGCAAGCCATGGGGATTCTGAGTCGTCGCATCTTCGGCACCGCCCTGGCCGTCGCCGTCTCGATTGCGCTCTTTGCCTCGCCGGCGCTGGCGAAGGGGGGCAAGACCTTTCTCGATTCGGACGACGCGAAGGAGGCCAACGAGCCCGCGAAGTTCCTGCCGGACTACGACAAGCTGACGAAGGGCAAGGACGCCGACTGGGTGTACTTCCCGGAGGGAAGCCTCAAGAAGTACCGGACGGTCGAGGTCAAGGAGTTCGTCGAGAACGGCCGGGGACACGAGGTGAAGGACGCCGCCCGGGAAGGGAAGGAGTACATGGAGGAGTGGCTCGAGAAGGCCGGTTTCAAGCTCGCCGAGAAGGGAGCCGAGCTGGTCGTCGAGGGCAACGTCTTCAACGCCTGGGAGCCGGGTACCGGCGCCCGGATCTGGGGCGGCTGGATGGCGAACCCCGGGGTCGGCATCGAAGTTCTCCTCAAGGACTCGAGCGGCAAGGTCGTCGGGGAGGTTCGCCACAAGAACCGGGGTTCCACGATCGGGGACGCGGTCGAGAACGCTCTGGAGGAAGTCGCCAACGCGATCGCGGACGGCCGCTAAGCCCGGGCCCGGGGACCGGCCCCCGGGGGATGGACCCAAAGCCCTGGAAAGATTGGGCTTGCCCTCGAGGCGGGCCCCCGGATCGCCGGGGTCCGCCTTTTGCTGCTTTCGGGGCGTGGTAGCGTCGTTTCGAAGCAGCAGGAGATAGCAAGATTCCCGACCCGATCCCGGCCGTCACGTTGCCCGATGCGGGCTTTACAGCCCTTTTCGGCGTCGCCGACGAGAACCTGAGGGCCATCGAAGAAGCCTTCTCCGTGCGGCTCGCCGCGCGCGGCAACGAGGTCTCCGTCGTGGGCACCGGGGAGGGCGAGGACGCCGCCCGCCGACTCCTCGCTGCCTTCTCGGACCTCGCCGCCATGGGGTACCCGCTGAAGGGCAGCGACGTGGCCACAGCGATCCGCGTTCTCAAGGAAAACCCGTCCGCTTCCCTGGTCGAGTTCTTCACGGAGAGCCCGTTCGGGCCGTCGCTGCGGTCGGTCGTATCCGCCCGGAACAACAAGCAGCGCCTCTACGTCCAGACGATCGACCGGCACGATCTGGTCTTCGCCATCGGCCCGGCCGGCACCGGAAAGACCTACCTGGCGGTGGCCATGGCCGCCGCGGCTCTCCTCGAGAAGAAGGTCAAGCGGATCGTGCTCGCGCGTCCCGCGGTCGAGGCCGGCGAGAGGCTGGGCTTCCTGCCCGGGGACCTGGTCGAAAAGATCAACCCGTATCTGCGACCGCTCTACGACGCTCTCTACGACATCCTCGGATACGAGAGGACGGCGAAGCTCCTGGAGCGGGGGATCATCGAGGTCGCGCCTATCGCCTTCATGCGCGGAAGGACCCTGAACGACGCGTTCATCATCTTGGACGAGGCGCAGAACACGACGTCCGAGCAGATGAAGATGTTCCTGACCCGCATCGGTTTCGGCTCGAAGGCCGTGGTCACGGGGGACGTCACGCAGGTGGACCTCCCGCAGGGGAAGACCTCGGGTCTGCGGGAAGCGCACCAGCTCCTGGGGGCGATCGAGGGAATCCGTTTCGTGATTTTCGACGAGCGCGACGTCGTTCGCCACCCTCTCGTTCAGTCCATCATTACCGCCTACGACGCTCTCGACCGTGAGCGCGAGGCGGCGCTCGCGCGGCCGGCCTCCGGCCGCTGATTCGCTCGACATCATGTGGGGTCCGGTCTTGCTTGTTTCCTTTTCGCTTCCGTTGGAGGCGCCCGGGAACCGAAGACGATGAACGCTCCCCGAGAGAAGCCGGCGACTTTCAAACGCCGGCGGAACGTGTCCCGGGAGACGGGATCCGATCCGGCTGCACCCCGGCTGCGTCCCTTCTTCTGGGGAACTCTCTACGTTCTCGTCACGACGCTCGCGTTTGCTCCGACGCTCACGTTCCGCGCGGCGCCGGTCCGCCCCGGCTCGATCGCCACCCGGGACGTCGTCGCGCCCCGCGACCTCATCGTGCCGGATCCGGAGGCGACGGCCCGGAGGAAGGGCGAAGCGGGCCGGGAGATCCTGCCGGTCTACGACCTCGACGGGGCAGCGCCCTCGAAGTTCGAGCGCGAGCTCCGGGAGTCCTTTGCTCGGGCCCGCGCGGCGTTTGCGCGATCGGGATCGCGCGGGGAGGTCACGGAGGAGGTTCGCGACGCGTTCCACCTTCCCATCGGCGACGAGGCGCTCGCGGCGCTCGCCCGGCTGGGCTTCTCGACCGAGATCGAAAACCGGCTGGCCGCGATCGGGCGCGAGCTCTACGCCGACGGCATCGTGGACAACCGCGAGCTCTACCAGGAGCAGAAGAACGGCGTTCTCGTTCGCGATACGTCCACGGGCCGCGAGCAACGTCAGAAGAACGCACCGGCCGCTCTCGAGTACGGGTCGGAGGTCAAGGCCGAGGTCTCGACGCGGCTCTCCGACGGCCCGCTCGGTCCCTCGGAGCGCGCCGAGGTGGCGGCCTTCCTCGCAGCGGCCCTCCGCCCGAGCCTGACGCTGAACGCCGCGGAGACCGCGCGGCGGCGGTCTGAGGCGTCGGGCGCGGTCGAGAGCGTCTTCACCCGGATCCCGCGCGGAAAGGTGATCGTGCGCAAGGGCGACGAGATCACCCCGAGAACCTCCCTCTGGGTCTCCTCGGTGCGGGCCTCGGTTTCCGATCCGTCGTCCTGGGTGAAGGTCGCCGGCATCCTGATCCTCCAGACGCTCGCGGCGATCGCGTTCTGGCTGGACGCCAGGAGATACGTCCGGCGGCGGCGCGAGCGTCCTCCCGAGACGATCTATGCGTCGATGGCCTCCGCGGGGATTCTCTTCGCCCTCCTCCTGCGCGGATTCTTCGTGCTCGCGCAGGGGTTCTCTTCGAGCTTCGAGGGCGCGGCGACGGCCGCGGCGACGTACTACGCGCTGCCCTTCGCGGCGGGACCCATCGTGGCCGGACTCGTCTCGGGCATGGGGCCGGCGCTCGTCTTCGCCGCGGCGAGCGCGGTCGGCGCCGGGGTCCTCATGGGCCAGAGCTTCTCGTTCACTCTCTTCGCGCTCGTCGGCTCGCTTGCCGGGATCTTCGCGGTCGGGAGGGTCCGCGCGCGCACGGTCCTGCTAGCCATGGGCGGATTCGTCGCCGCCGCGAACCTCATCTCGATCACCGCCATCCAGTTTCTGAACGCGGAACGCATCGGCTGGAGCTTCGCTCTCGACGCCCTCGGAGGGTTGGTCGGCGGCCTCCTGGTCTCCGCGACCGTCGGTCTCCTGCTCCCGGTGTTCGAGCACTTCTTTCACGTGACGACCGACATCCGGCTCCTGGAGCTTTCGAACCAGAACCTTCCACTCCTCCGCGCGCTCGCCCTGGAAGCACCCGGGACCTACCAGCACTCCCTCATGGTGGGTCACCTCGCGGAGGCCGCCGCCGAAGCAGTGTCGGCGGACCCGCTGCTGGCGCGCGTGTCCGGCTACTACCACGACATCGGCAAGACGCGGATGCCCGTGTACTTCATCGAGAACCAGTCGAAGGGCTTCAATCGGCACGACCGGCTGGAGCCTTCGATGAGCTCGCTCATCATCGCGGCGCACGTGAAAGAAGGCGTCGAGATGGCGCGCAAGGCGAGACTGCCGGAGCCGATCGTTGCCGCGATCGGGGAGCACCACGGCACCAAGCTGATCCGGTACTTCTATCAGAAGGCTCTCACGCGGTCGGAGCCGGGCGGCAGCCCGGTGCACGAGACGGAATACCGCCACCCCGGACCGAAGCCGAGGAGCCGCATCACGGGAATCCTGATGATCGCGGACGCCGTGGAAGCGGCTTCGCGCACGATCGTCGAGCCCACGCCGCAGAAGATCCGCGCGATGATCCAGACGATCGTGGACGACTGCCTGCGGGACGGTCAGTTCGACGAGTGCGACCTCACGATGCGCGACCTGGCGCTCATCGTCGACTCGCTCGAGAAGACGGTGACGACGATCTTCCACCACCGCATCGACTATCCCGGGTTCGACTTCGAGCCCCAGCGCACCAAACGCAAGGTCGAGGCGCAGTCGCCGCCAGCCGTGGCCGGGAAAGCCGGTCGGCCGTCCGGCGGCCAGCCCGCCTGAGGCGCGCGGTGGCGGACGACCCAACGCGAGCGAAGAAATGGACGTCGACGTCGGATCGAGCGCCTCGGCTGCGCCCCCGCCCGCGCGGGTCCGCCGGATCCTTCTCGCGGCTGCGCGCTTCGCCGGCGGCCGCCATGGAGACGTCTCCGTCTTCTTCTGCGGCGACCGGAGGATGGCGCGGCTCAATCGGCGCTGGCGGAGAAAGAGCCGCTCGACCGACGTGCTCTCCTTTCCGGCGGGAGAGAGCGGCGGCGCCTTTCTCGGTGACATCGTGATCTCGGTGCCCTACGCGACCCGGCAGGCGCGTCGGCGCGGCGACACGCCCCTCCGGGAAATGGACCGGCTTCTCGTGCACGGATACCTGCATCTGCTCGGCTACGATCACGAGACCGACGACGGTGAGATGGATGCCCTGGAAACCCGGGTGAGAGCCCGTCTCGGAATCGCGGAGAGGGCATGATCCCGCTCCTCGCGTCGGGCTTCTGCTACCTCGCGTTTCTCCTCTTCGAGAGCTTCGCGCTGGCGCTCGACCGCCTCTCGCCGATCAGGGTGCGTGGCCTTCTCGAGGCGCACCCGGAGCGCGCGCGGATCCTGTCGGGAGCGGGTGAGGTCGAGATCGTCCGCACGACCACGAAGGTGCTGGTCCAGGTTCTCCTGCTGGCCGGGCTTCTCACGGTCGTCTCCGGGTTCCAGAGCTTCGCGGTCGAGCCCGCGTGGGCCTGGGGCGGCGGCGTCTTCCTGGCGGGTTGGCTCGTGACCGAAGTCATGCTCATGAGGCTCGGAGCCGCGAACGACCCGGAGCGGACCGTCGAGCGCCTGCTTCCGGTCATTACCGCCGCATCCTGGCTCCTCCTCCCGCTGGCGATCCCGATTCGGAAGATCTTCCGGGGGCGCGCGGCGCCGCCCGCGGAGGCCGAGCCCGCCACGGACCAGGAGGTCCAGGCCTACATCGACGTCGGGCGGCAGGAGGGCATCCTCGAGAAGGAGGAGGAGAAGCTCCTTCTTTCGATCGTGGACTTCGGCGACACGCGCGTGCGGGAGGTCATGACGCCCCGCACCGACGTTGTTTGGATCGACGTCGCGTCCTCGCTGACGGTCCTCGCGGACCTCTTCGTCGAGTCGAAGTACTCGCGTATTCCGGTCGTGCGCGGCTCGATCGACACGATCGTGGGAATCGTCCACGTCAAGGACACGCTCCAGTCGATCCGCGCCGGCGGTTCGCGTCCCATCGCGGAGCTCGTCCGGGAGGCGTACTTCGTCCCGGAGACCAAGAAGGTCTCGGAGCTCTTGAAGGAGTTCCAGCGCCGCCATCTCTGGATGGCGATCGTGGTGGACGAGTACGGCGGAGTCTCGGGGCTGGCGACCGTCGAGGACCTCCTGGAGGAGATCGTGGGAGAAATCTCCGACGAGCACGAGGACGAGAGGGAAGAGATCTCGAAGCTGAACGATCAGATCTTCTCGGTCTCCGGGAAGGTCAACATCACGAAGGTCGAGGAGCTCTTCGGCCGGGGACCGGAGGAAGAGGAGTACACGACCCTGGGCGGCTTTCTCGCGGCGCGGCTGGGTCACATCCCGCGGCCGGGCGAGGTCCACCGCGAAGCGGACCTGCTCTTCACGGTCGAGGAAGCCGACCGACGCCGCGTCCACCGGGTCCGCATCGAGCCGGTCGCCGTCCCGGTCCCCCGCGGGTCTTGAGCGACTCGTTCCGGTCCGGCGAGGTCGCGGTCGTCGGGCGGCCCAACGTCGGCAAGTCCACGCTCGTGAACCGGCTGGTCGGAGAGAAGGTCGCGATCGTCTCGGACAAGCCGCAGACGACTCGGAAGCGGATCCTCGGGATCGCCCGCCGGCCCGGCGCGGAGATCGCGCTCGTCGACACGCCGGGCATCCATCGGCCCGACCACCGCATGAACGCCGCGATGGTGCGGGACGCGGCCGAGGCCCTCGCGAACGCGGATCTGGTCCTCCTCGTCGTGGACGGGGCGGAGGAGGAGCGGGAGGGCCGCGTGATCGAAATGCTCGCGCGGGCGGACACTCCGGCGATCCTGGCGCTGAACAAGATCGACCTGGTGGCCAAGGAAAAGCTGCTGCCCGCCATCGCGGCTTTCGCCGCCCGGCACCCGTTTCGGGAAATCGTCCCGATTTCCGCGAAGACCGGGGACGGCGTGGACCGGCTTGCGGAGCTCCTCGTCGCCAATCTGCCCGAGAGAGAGGCCGCCTACCCCGAAGACTTTCTCTCCGCGACTTCCGAGGCGGAGTGGGCCGCGGAGGTCATCCGCGAGAAGCTGCTCGAACGGACGCGGCAGGAGCTGCCGTTCGCGTCCACCGTCGTGGTCGAGAGGATGACCCGCGACGAGGAGAGGGACGTGACCGTCGTCTTCGCGTCGATCGTGGTGGAGCGGGAGGGTCAGAAGGCGATCGTGATCGGTCGCGGCGGATCGATGATCCGCGACATCGGAACGGCCGCGCGGACGGAGCTCGAGGAGCGGTCCGGCGGGAAATACTTCCTGGACCTGAACGTGAAGGTGCGCGCGGACTGGCGGGACGACGAGCGGTTCCTGGCCTCGGTCGTTACCCACCCGGGGGCCTGAAGAGAGCTACCCCCGGACGGCTTTCCGCACCCTTTCCGACAAGTCGTCCAGCGACTCCGCGAGCGCCTGGCGCAGACGCTCGATCTCGGCGGTCCAGTTCTCATCGGCCTCTCTCCGCACCTGTTCGACTCGTTCTTCGAGGAGCGGCGCGAGCTGCAGCTTGAGCTCGCCGGCTTCGCGGCGCCCAGTGGCTTCGGCCAGCGAACGCTGCAGGTCCTGCAGGTCCCGCGCGAAGGCGGCGGCCTGCTCTTCGATCCGCTCGATCCGCTCGCGGAGCCGGCCGAACTCCTCCACGAGACTCTCGTCGGCCCGCCGGGCCCGGACGACCTCCGCCTCGGAAAGGTCGGCGAGGGCCTTCAGGCGCTCCTCGGTTTGAGTGGCGAGATCCGACGTCTCGCGCGCGATTTCGGAGCGCGTCGAGCCGAGCAGCGCCTCCAGCGCTTCGACCCGGCTCTCCAGCCGTCGGGTGGCCTCGAACGGGTCGGGGGTTTGGACCGCCTCGGCGAACGGGGGTTCGAGGGGACGCGCCTCCGGCACTTCCGGTGCGACGCTCTCGTCGCCCGGCGGCTCGTCCGCCTCGGGCCGGACCAGGGTCAGCGGAGGCCGGGTGTCGCGGACCTCACCCGGGAGGGGAGGAGGCGAGTCGACTTCCGCGGGTGGACGGCCCTGGAGGCGCTTCAGAAGATCCACGAAAGTGAGCTTCGAGATGAGCTTGAACGTTTCGGTCACCCCCTGTCCCTCTCTCGCCACCGCCTCGACGTGCGGGTACGCCGAGAACCCGAGCGCTTCCTCCATCGCGTCCACCGAGAGGATGTCGGGGAGGTCCCGCTTGTTGTACTGGATGACGACCGGCGTGCTTTCCAGCGGGATCCCGTTGGCGACCAGGTTTTCGCGGAGGCTCTGCCAGCTCTCAAGGTTCTTCGGGAGCATCGTCCACTGGGAGTCGGCCACGAACACCACGCCGTCCGCACCCTGCAGGACGACCTTGCGCGTTTCGTTGAAGGCGGTCTGCCCCGGCACCGTCGCGAGCTGGAATCGGATGGTGTAGCCCTTCACCTCGCCGAGCTCGACGGGCAGCAGGTCGAAGTAGATCGTGCGATCGGCGTCGGTCGAGAGGGCGAGTAACTCTCCCGCGGTCCCGGGCTCGAGCCGGCGGTGGAGTACCTGAAGATTCGTCGTCTTTCCGCCGAGCCCCGGCCCGTAGTAGACGATCTTCGCCGTCAGCTCTCGGGTCGACGCGTTGTAGAAAACCATGGGAGCGCTGCCGCGATTGTAACGCGCGGTGGTGCCGGAGCCGGTGTGCCTTGACGATCCGCGGGAGTGCCCATAGACTCCGGCGGACTTGACCGAAACCCTCCTCCTCAAGAAGGCGAAGATCCTCGACGCGGAGCGCATCAGCCGGATGATCGACCGGATGGCGCACGAGATCGCGGAGCGCCAGAAGGACCTTCCGGGCCTGGCCTTCGTCGGGATCCGGACCCGCGGTGTCCCGCTCGCGGAGCGGCTCGCCTCGCGCCTCTCGGACCTCGTCTCGACGCCCTTCCCGGTGGGCACGCTGGACATCACGCTCTACCGCGACGACCTCTCGACGGTGGCACCTCAGCCGCTCCTGAAGAAGACGGAGATCGAGTTCGATCTGAACGACCGGACTGTGATCCTCTGCGACGACGTCCTCTATACCGGCCGCACCATCCGCGCGGCCCTGGACGGCGTCATCGACCTGGGCCGCCCGAGGGCGATCCGTCTCGCGGTCCTGATCGACCGCGGCCACCGGGAGTTTCCGATCGAGGCGAACTACGTCGGCAAGAGCGTCCCCACCGCGCAGCGCGAAGTGATCAAGGTCATGTTTCGCGAAACCGACTCCGCCGACGAAGTCTGGATCCTGGAGAGGCCCGGATCCTAGGCAGGTTTCAGGTCTCCGGTATCGGGTGTCCGGGACCGGAGCCCGGGGCGTTCCCCTTCCGATGATCAACGCTCTGCGATCCAAGGACCTCCTGGGGATCGAGTCGCTCGCGCCCGAGGAGATCGTCCTCCTCCTCGACACGGCCGAGTCGATGCGCTCGATCGCGGACCGGCAGATCAAGAAGGTTCCGGCGCTTCGGGGACGGATGGTGGTCAACCTCTTCTTCGAGCCGTCCACGCGGACACGCTTCTCCTTCGAGACCGCCGAGAAGTGGCTTTCCGCGGACTCCCTGAACTTCAGCGGCGGCAAGGGCACCTCGGTCGAGAAGGGGGAGTCGCTGCTGGACACGGCGCGCAACCTCCAGGCGATGTCGCCGGACTTGATCGTCGTGCGCCACGGGTCGCCGGGGGTGCCCCACTTCCTGGCCCGGAATCTCGCGGCGGGAATCGTCAACGCCGGCGACGGCGCGCACGAGCACCCGACCCAGGCGCTTCTCGACGCGCTCACGATCCGGCGGAGGCTCGGACGGCTGGAGGGCCTTAAGGTCGTCATCGCCGGCGACATCGCGCACTCCCGCGTCGCGCGCTCCAACATCTTTCTGCTGACTCGGATGGGGTCCGAGGTGACCGTGTGCGGGCCTCCGACGTTGCTGCCGCCCCGCGTGGAGGAGCTCGGGGCGCGCGCGACCGCCGACTTCGACAGCGCAGTCGAGGGCGCCGACGTGGTCATGATGCTGCGGATGCAGCTCGAGCGGCAGAGCCACTCCCTCTTCCCATCGACGCGCGAGTACTTCTCCCGGTACGGGCTGACGGCGGCGCGCCTGGCGCGGGCGAACCCCGGCGCGATCGTCATGCACCCCGGCCCCATGAACCGGGGTGTGGAAATCGCGTCGGAGGTGGCCGACTCGGAGCAGTCGGTCATCCTGGAGCAGGTTGCGAACGGCGTCGCCGTCCGGATGGCGGTCCTCTATCTCCTTCTCACGGGCCGGCCGTGGGAGGGCGAGCGGGAGGGCGCGTGACCGACCTCCTGATCCGCGGCGGCCGGCTGGTGGACCCCGCCACCGGACGGGACGGAATCTTCGACGTGGCCTTGAGCGAGGGTACGGTTGCGGAGATCGGGGAGCGGCTCTCGGCCGAGGGCGCGGAAGTCTTCGACGCGGGGGGCCTTCTCGTCTTCCCCGGCTTCATCGACCTGCACGCGCACCTGCGAGAGCCGGGGCGCGAGTACGCTGAGACGATCGCATCCGGCTCTGCGGCCGCGGCGGCGGGCGGGTTCACCGCGGTCTGCGCGATGCCCAACACGGACCCGGTCAACGACGGCCGCACGGTGACCGCTTTCGTGGCGGCCCGGGCGCATCTCGCGGTGGGAGCGCGGGTCTATCCGATCGGGGCGATCACGCGGGGGCGCAAGGGCGAGGAGCTCGCGGAGTTCGGGGAGATGCGCAACGCGGGGGCGGTCGCCGTCTCCGACGACGGGGACTGGCTCGCCGACGGCGACGTGCTCCGGCGCGCCATGCAGCACGCGGCGCTCTTCGGAATGCCGGTCGTGCAGCACGCCGAGGACACGAGCCTGTCGCGCCGTGCGCCCATGCACGAGGGCGCGGTCTCCACGCGGCTGGGCCTCGCGGGGCAGACCGACGTGGCGGAGGCCGCGGCCGTCGCGCGCGACCTGCTCATCGCCGGGCTCGCCGGGGGACGCCTCCACCTCGCACACATCTCGACGGCGCTCGCCGTCGGCTCCGTGCGCGAGGCGAAAGCGCGAGGCTCCTCGGTCACGTGCGAGGTCACGCCGCACCACCTCACGTTGACGGACGACGAGGTCGCGCGGTCCGGTTACTCCACGCGATTCAAGATGAACCCGCCGCTGCGCGAGCGCGCGGACGTGGCGTCCCTGATCGACGCGCTCGTGGACGGAACCATAGACGCGATCGCGACCGACCACGCGCCCCACCACGTCGACGAGAAAGAGGTCGAGTTCGACGCCGCGCCCTTCGGCGTCGTCGGCCTCGAAACCGCGGCCGCGGTCGTGTTCGATCGGCTGGTCGCTCCGGGCCGCCTCTCCCTGGCGCGCTTCGCCGAGCTCTTCTCGGCCGGACCCGCGCGCGCCTTCGGCCTGCCCGGCGGCTCGCTCGCGCCGGGGTCGCCCGGCGACGTCACGATGTTCGATCCCGCACGGCGCTGGACCGTCGACCCGAACCGTTTCGTCTCCCTGGGCCGCTCGACCCCTTTCGCCGGCTGGGATCTCGTGGGGGCGCCCGCGGCCACGGTCGTCGCCGGGCGGATCGTCTGGAGGCGGGAATCGGATTGATCGTGTCCCTCTGCCTCGCGGCGATCTTCGGCTTCTCCTCCCCGGACACCGACACCCCGCGGACCCGCCGCGTGGCGATCGTGCTTCCAGAGGGTTGGGAGATTCCGGACCTCGCGCGCTGGAACGCATTAGCCCGACGGGAGGGGCTCGAGATCCGGACGGCCCGCGAACGGGAGCAGCTCGGGTCGGAGTGGGAGGTTGTGCGGGTCGCAGCGCCGCCGGTCTCCGCGGCCTTCCGAAAGCGCCTCGCCAGGTTTCCGGTGTCGCTCGAGCCCGCCGGTTTCGCCTTCGATGGGCGGAACTATCGCGACGCCGCCGACGGGGTCGTCCTCTCGGACCCGTACTCCGGCGGGGAAACGCTCGTGTTCGGGAACTCCCGCGACGGCGCGCTTCGCCTTCTGCGGGGGGTGTTCCGGGCGAGCCGCCGTTTCGCCGGCGGGTTCCGCGCGGTGTCGGGAGAGCTCTCGAAGGAGGGGCGGTTCCGGCGCGCCGCCGGTGGCGGGCTGACGATCGAGCGCTCCACCGAGCGCGACCGGATCACCGACCGCGAGCGATTCCTCGCCGACCTCGGAAGCCACTCGCGGGGAGGCGTCGCGTGGCGGTTCCGGGAGAGCGAGCGAGCCGGATTCGACCGGTGGAGCCCGGTTCTCGAGCGCCACCTCGCCGGCGGAAAGGGCCCGAGGGCGTTGACCGTCTTTCTCTACCCGGACCCCGCGACGAAGGGTCTCTACACGGGCTCGTCCCGTCCTGCGGACGCCACGTGGACGTCCGGAATCGGGCGGGTGGATATCGACGTTTCTGCGCCTCCCGAACCGGACCTCGTTGCGCCGGTCCTCGCCGAGGCCGCCGCGGGGAGCCGGGAGCCGCGGCTCCGGGATCGGCCGACCCTGCTCGCTGCCGCGGGAGCGCGCGCGCACGGACGGTGGTGGAGCAGGGACGTGGCGTCCTTCGCGTCGTTCCTGGAGCTGGCGGGCGTGCATCCCACGGTCGGTGAGGTCCTCGGGCCGGCCCGCGACGACCTCTCGCCCATCTGCGCGGTCGGAGCCGCTGCCTCGTGGCTGGACGCGGGGTACCGGGAGGGGGGCGCGGCCCTCCTCGACCGCACCTTTTCCGCCGACGACGCGGAGCTGCGCCGCACTCTCGCTCGATGGAGACGCGCGGCTCTCCGCCCTCGGGCGTCCGCGCCGCCGCGTCGCCCCGCGCCCGCCGGTTTCCTTCGCGGCGTGTCGTACGCGATGACGAACTCGGTCGATGGTTCCTACGCCTCTCCCCGGTCGCTCGCCACGCTGCGGCGTCTCGCGGGAATGTCCGTCAACTCGATTTCGGTCATGCCCTATGGTTTCTCGCGGCGCGAAAATTCGCCGGAGATCGAGTTCGTTCACCGCAGCCCCCGCGGCGAGACCGACGAGGGAACGGTGCGCGCGGTCGCGGACGCCCGATCGCTCGGCATGTCCGCGATGGTCAAGCCTCACCTCTGGGTGGGCGGCGGAGCCTTCGTGGGAACGATCGCCATGACAAATGCGGCCGACTGGACGAAGTGGTTCGCGGCCTACCGACGCTTCGCTATCCATCACTCCATCGTCGCGGAGGCCTCCGGCGCGGCCTACTTCTGCGTGGGCACCGAGCTCGCCGAAACGGAGGCTCAGGTCGGAGAGTGGCGCCGCACTGTCGCCGCGGTCCGCCTCGCGACCGGGGCAAATCTCGTCTACGCGAGCAACTGGGCGGCGAACGCTTCCCGCGTCAAATTCTGGGATCTTCTCGACGCGATCGGCGTGGACTTCTACGATCCGCTGTCGACCGACCCCTCCGCATCCGACGCAATGCTCGTGGAGGGGGTCCGCCGGGCGGCCGGCCCTCTGGCCCGCCTCGCGGCCGCGACCCGGAAACCCGTGCTCTTCACGGAAGCGGGGTACCCTCCGGCGGCGACGTCCTGGATGGCGCCGCACGACGAGGACTCCGGCCGGCCACTTGCCCCGGGGGACGCGGCCCGGTCGGTCCGCGCCGTGTTCGCGGCGCTGTCGGGAGAGAGGTGGTGGCGGGGCGTGTACTGGTGGAAGGCGTTTTCGGACGGGCGCGACGCGGGAGGCTCCGATGCGAGCTTCAACTTCCTGGGCCGGCCCGCAGGCGAGGCCATCGCCCAGGGTTTCCGGAGGCTCGCGGCGGCGGGAGGGATCTCGCGTTGAGTCGCGAACTACTGCTCGACTCGGCGATCGCGGCCGCGCGCGCCGGGGGCGGGATCCTCGAGAGCTACTGGCGCAGCCTGCCCCGCGGCTCGATCTCGGAGAAGCAGAAGAACGACTTCGTCACGCACGCCGACCAGGAGAGCGAGGAGGCCATCGTCGCGAGAATTCGCGAGACCTATCCGGACGACGGCTTCCTGGGTGAGGAGGGCGGGCAGCGCGGGTCCGGCGACGAGGCCCGCACGTGGATCATCGACCCGCTCGACGGCACGACGAACTTCATCGCGGGCTTCCCGTTCTGGTGCGTTTCGGTGGCCGCCCGGGAACGCGGCGAGATGGTCGCGGGGGTCGTGTGGGACCCGCTGCGCGGAGAGCTCTACGCTGCCGAACGGGGAGGCGGCGCCTTCCGCAACGGCGAGCGGCTGCACGTGACCGATCGCACCGGCTTAGACGGCGCCTTCCTCTCGACGGGCTTTCCGTTCCGGACGAAGGACCGGCTCGATCTCTACCTGGCGCTCTTCCGCGACCTCTTCCGCCACGCCCGCGCGATCCGCCGGGCGGGCTCCGCGGCCCTCGACCTCGCGAACGTGGCCGCGGGCGTGTTCGACGGATTCTTCGAGTTCCGGCTCTCGATCTGGGACATCGCCGCGGGAGCGCTCCTGATCGAGGAGGCGGGCGGACGCGTCACTGACTTCGAAGGCGGAGACCGTCACTGGAAGGACGGCGACGTCGTTGCCGGGTCGCCGGCGGTCGTGGAGGAGATCGTCCGTGCGGCCCAGAAGGTGTTCGCGGAAGTGGAGATCTAGCTTCAGCGGACTGGACTGATGCGGGTGCAGGTACTTGAACTGTTGCGGGTGCAGGCCCCTTCGGGACCTGTCCCCGCGACTTGCCTGGGCGTGTCCCCGCGACTTGCTTAGGCCTGTCCCCGCGACATTTACGAGGCGAGCAGCACCGGCACCGTCGCCGCCCGCAGAACACGATCGGTGGTGGAACCGAGCACGAGCTCGACGACGCGGCCGTGGCCGTGGGCTCCCATCGCGACGAGGTCCGCTCCGGCGCCGATCTCGGCGAAAATCGCGTCGTCCGCGTGGCCGTCTCGCCAGGACCCCACCGCGACCACCCGCCGGATTCTCAGGTCTTCTTCCGCCTCGGCCAGCCGGGACCGGCCCTCGCGCTCGTCCTCGCCGGCCGTCACGATTCGCACCGACAGGTCGAGAAGCGCGGCCACCTCCGCGACCAGGGAGAGGGCCTTCTTCGCCTTGGGGGAGGCGTCCCAGGCGAGGACCGCGGTTCGGAACTCGCGGTACTCCGCGGGCGCCACCAAGAGCGGCGCGGGCATGCGCCGCGCGAGCGAATCGGTGTGACGGCCCACGAGCTCCTGGCGGTGCGCCGCGTTCACCCCGCGGGAGCCGACGGCGGCGAGGTCGCAGTCCTGCGACTCCTCGGTGAGGATCTCCGACACGCTGCCTTCCCGCAGGACCGTCTCGAAGGCCACGCCCGCCTCTTTCGCGCGCGCTTCGAACGAGGCGGAGATCGCTCCTCCCGCGGAAACGAGCGCTTCGCGGAGCTCCCCCGAGAGATTCAGGAAGGGCTGGAATCCGACGGATCCGGAGAGATCCGCCACGACCACGCCGTCCAAGAGCGAACGGTCCACGACGTGGACTCCCCGGACCACTCCGGAGGCCGCTCGGGCGATCCTCAGAGCGTGCCCCAGGGCGGTCTCCGAGTGCGGAGAGCCGTCGAGGCCAACCATGATTCGCGCGAACGTCACGTGACGACGACCCCCGCGTATCCGACGACCGACGAGGGATCCCCGGTCTCATCGCCGCTGTCCCGCCGAGCGACGACCTCGGCTCGCGACGCTCCGGCAGCGCGCGCCGCAAAGAGGAGCGCAGTCGCGGGCAGGAAACCGCACATCGAGATGGAGTATTCGATCACGGTCTCGAAAAGGCCCTCCGGATCCAGCGCCTCGATGCGTTCCAGAGCGAGGTCGTCTTTCGCCCGGCCCGCCGTTCGCGACTCGTAGTGATTCATGTCGGACGACGCGAGGAGGAGAGCAGGCTCACTCTCTTCCACGGCGATGCGGGCGAGGGCCTGCCCGACCTCCCGGCAGAGCGCGAGCGAGGGCCGTCCGAGGCAGAGGGGAACGATCTCGACGTCGGGGCGCAGAAGCCTGAGGAAGGGGAGCTGGACTTCGAGCGAGTGCTCCCGGCGGTGCGCCTCGGAGTCCTCCGTGACGCCGGGCGCGAGCTCGAGGAACTTCTCCGCGAGGGGTCGGGCGAGCGGCACGTCTCCCAGAGGAGTCCGCCAGGCCTCCGACGGATCGAGCGCGGCGGGAGAGCCCCGGCCCGTGTGGTTGGGGCAAAGGATGACGACGATGCGGGGAATCTCCAGTCGGGCGTAAACCGCGCCGGCCACCGGACCGGAGTAGACGTACCCGGCGTGAGGAACGATCGCGCCGAACGCTCTGCCCGGACTCGTTCCGCCCGGCAGAAATCCGCGGACGTCCCGCTCCAGTACCTTCGGATCCGCGGCGTAGAAGGTCCCCGCGACCGCGGGCTGACGTACGGGCATTCCGAGAGCGTAAAACGGAAAACCGAAAACGGAAAACGAAAACGAGCCGTCTCGTTCGGCGTTTGGCGCCGCCTTCCGTCTAGTTGACGATGAGGGTCGCCTCGGCGGCCTGGCCGGCAAGGTCCACGTGGATCGTGGCGGTTCCCGCGGCGATACCGGACGCGACCCCGGCTCCGTCGATGGTCGCGACCGTGGGATTCGACGACCGGAACTGGGCGACTGCGTTCTCGAGCCGCGCGCCATCCGGCCCGAAGGCGACGATCTCGAACTTCTGGGAGTCTCCGACCCGGACGAGCGCCGTCGCGGGTCGGACCTCCAGGCGCGCGATGTCGCGGACCATCACCTTGATCTCGACGGCTCCCGTGAGCTCACCCAGCTGGGCCGTGATCGTGGACGTCCCATCGCCGACCGAAGTCAGTTTTCCCTCGGGCGTCACCGTCACGACCTTTTCATCCGACGACTTCCAGGTTGGGCTCAAGGGAACGGTCTGGTTCTTTGAATTCTTGACGGAGGCGGTGAGCGCCAGGTTCGTTCCCACGGGTCCCACGAGAACGGCCCCCCCCGGCACGAGCTCGATCGCCGCGGCGTCGACGACCTCCACCGGGACGTTCGTCGAGATCTCACCCACGGTCGCGGTCACGTTCGCCTTGCCCTCTCCCTTGGCCACGACCCGGCCCGCCTCGTCCACGGCCGCGACCTCGGCGGACGAGGAGGTCCACGTGACGGGTCCGCCCTCGACCGGCTGACCCTTGGAGTCGAGGACCTGCGCGGTCAGCCGCTGGCTGCGGTCGATGCCGTAGAGCAGGATCTTGCGGGGGGAGACCTGGATCGAGGCCGGTTTCCGCCCGCAGGCGGACCCTGCGACCAGGAGCAGGCAAAGCAGTGGACGAAATGCCCGAATCGCTCTCATTTGAAAAGACTTGGACACAGGATAGCACGGCCGATGGGCAACCGGAAAGGGCGGCTTCTCCGGACGGCGTCTCCGACCAAGGTCGAGGTACGCTTTTCGCATGCCTCGGTCTCCATCGAGTCGACACTGCCCCCCGTCACGGGGGGACCAAACTGGGGGAGGTTCCATGTCCGAAGAGTTCACATCCGGTCGTCGCCGGACGATCGGAAACCGGCTTCCGGAAGCCGCCGCTTTCGTCCTGGTGTTCTGTGCGGTCTTTGCTTCCACCGCGGGAGCCATCGTCCTGCCGACGGGTTTCACGGACGAGCAGGTCACGCCTCTGGCTGCACCGACCGCGCTCGCCTTCACTCCCGACGGTCGCCTGCTGATCACGACGCAGCCGGGGCAACTCCGCGTCTATCAGAATGGAGCGCTGGTGGCAACGCCGGCTCTCAACCTCGCCAGTCCGGACGTGATCTGCTCGAACTCCGAACGTGGCCTTCTCGGTGTGGCGGTCGATCCTGCCTTTGCGACCCCGGGCAACAACTTCATCTACCTCTACTACACGTTCGACCGGGCTGGGACTTGCGTCAACCGGGTCTCGCGATTTCTGCTCTCGGCGTCGAACGTGGCTTCGGGCCAGACCGTCCTGATCGACAACATCCCCTCGACCGCCGGTAACCACAACGCGGGCGACCTGCAGTTCGGCCGGGATGGCTACCTGTACGTGAGCGTCGGCGACGGCGGATGCGATTACGCGAGCCCGTCCAACTGCGCCGGGGCCAACGACGCCGCCCGCGACCAGCACAGTCTCGTCGGGAAGATCCTGCGCATCACCCGCGACGGGACCATCCCCACGGACAATCCGTTCACCGGTGCGGGCACCGCGGACTGCCGGGCAACGGGCGGCACGACCGCCGGAAACAAGTGCCGCGAGACGTTCGCGTGGGGTTTCCGGAATCCGTTCCGCATCGCGTTCGACCCCAACGACGGCGGGACGCGGTTCTTCATCAACGACGTCGGGCAGAACACCTGGGAGGAGATCGACCTCGCGCAGGCCGGCGCGGACTACGGCTGGAACGTGCGCGAGGGGCACTGCGCGAACGGCTCGACGACGAACTGCGGGCCGCCCCCGGCAGGGATGACCAACCCCGTCCATGACTACGGGCGTTCCGTCGGCGGGTCGATCACCGGCGGAGCCTTCGTGCCGTTCGGCCTGTGGCCGGCGGATTACGACGGCGACTACCTCTTCGCCGACTACGTCGCCGGCAAGATCTTCCGCATCGAGGGTACGGGCGCCGGCTCGCGCACCGAATTTGCGACGGCCCTCGGTGGCTCGAGCGCCGTCCACCTGCGGTTCGGCCCGCGCGCGGGAGGTCAGGCGCTCTACTACACGACGTACGCGGGAGGGGGAGAGGTCCGGCGCATCTACCACTCCGCGGCCAACGGGGTTCCGACCGCGGCCATGACGGCATCTCCGACGAGCGGGCCGGCGCCGCTCACCGTGAACTTCAACGGCAGCGGGTCGAGCGACCCGGACGGAGATGCCCTCACCTGGCTGTGGACCTTCGGGGATGGCCAGACGGCAACGACGACGGTGGCGACGACTTCGCACCCGTACGCCGCCGGGAGCTACACGGCGTCGCTCTCGGTCCGCGACTCGAACGGCGCGACGTCCGCTCCGGTGACGGTGGCGATTTCATCAGGCAATACCGCTCCCTCGCCCGTGATCTCGTCGCCCGCCGCGGGCGCGACGTTCTTCGTCGGACAGACGATCACCCTGACAGGAAGCGCCACCGACGCGCAGGACGGGACGATCAATCCCGCGACGCTCCAGTGGACCGTGCTGCGGCACCACATGACCCACACGCACCCGTGGTTCTCCGGGACCGGGAACAACCTGACCTTCACGGCGCCGGCGCCCGAAGATCTCGCCGCCACCACGAACAGTTTTCTCGAGGTCATCCTGACCGCGACGGACTCCGGTGGGCTCTCGGGAACCACGAACCGCAACGTGCAGCCGAGGACGGTCTCGATCACGCTCGCCACGAACCCGTCCGGACGGAACGTGACAGTTAACGGAACCGCGGTCACCGGGCCGACGACGATCACGTCGTGGCAGGGGTGGCAGCTCACCCTGGCCGCGCCCACGCGGGAGGGCCCGTGGAGCTTCGTCAGCTGGTCCGACGGGGGCGCCGCGACGCACACGGTGGTGACTCCGGCCACGCCGACGACCTACACCGCGACCTTCCGGAAGGGGAAGAAGTAGGCGAAGAAGGGGTCAGGTCTCTCCGCGAGACCTGACCCCGTTTGGACTGTGGAGGGTGCAGGATGAAATCCTGTCCCCGCGGCTAGTTCGGCGGCGGGTGCAGGATAAATCCTGTCCCCGCGACTGAGTTCGGCGGCGGGTGCAGGATAAATCCTGTCCCCGCGACTGAGTTCGGCGGCGGGTGCAGGATAAATCCTGTCCCCGCGACTCGCTTAGTGCAGGATCGGGCCGGTGTTGACGGCCTCGAAGGCGCTCCCGGGAATTCTCTTCAGGTCGCCCAGGCGGGAGTCGTCCCATCGCGAATCGTGCGCGCCGCTGACGAACCAGTCCGAACCGTTGTCGGCGAGATACATCCCGTACTTCTTGAGCGCGGTGCAGATGACCTGCACCTCCGAGGAGTAGGTCGCGCAGCTGTAGGACGCCTTCATCCGCATCCGGAGACCCATGGGCGGCACGTTCGGATCCGTGGTGGACGATGCAAAGTGAGTGGCGGGGTGAATGTAGCCGCGCTGAGTCTGCCGAACCGTGAAACGGAGAGCGTGGTTGATCGCTCCCTGCTGGACCACTTCATCGTAACGAACCAGCCCCGGGAAAATCGGGAGCCCGGCGGCGTCCGCCGACGTCCACCCGTCCGGGCGCAGCGCATTGCTGCGCAGGTCGAAGTAGGCGCCGGATCCGGCCCACCAGCGGTCGGTGTACGGGTTCTGCGCGGACCCCGGTGGCCACGCGTAGAAGAGCTCGTGCAGCTCGCAGCGATCCAGGCCGACCATGAGGATGTGTCGGTCGCCGGTCGCGTTCGGTCCCCCCTCGATCGGCGGATTCGGAGGGATGGGGTAGGGACCCGGATCGCTCTCGTCGTCGTACTGGAACGCCACGGCGACGCGCGGCTGATTTCCGGGCACCACGACGTACGGGATCCCGATGGGGCCGCCGTCCCAGAACGTGCCGAAGTCCGGGTGCAGGAACTTTCCGGTGCCGATGAAGTTTACGAAGGCCGCGGAGTTCGGGTGGATCGGATACGTCGAGATGTCCGTGTTCCACGGATTGTCGGCCGGGAAGATCGTGCACGCGCCGGACTCCGGAGTCGGCGTTGCGGTCGGCGGCGCGGTGGTCGGTGTACGCGTGGGCGTGCGCGTGGAGGTCCTCGTGGGAGTCGGAGTCGCCGTGGACGCCACGGGGGGTGTCGACGTCGCGGTTGCCGCGGCGGTCGGTGTCTGGGGTGCAGTCGCCGTGCGAGTCGGCGTCGGCGTGCGGGTGAAGATCGGAGTGAGAGTTGGTTTTCGCTTCGCCTGCGCCGCCGCCGGAAGACCGAGTTGCGCAACCAGGGCGATCACAATTGCCCCGAGAATCGACACGAATGTCCTGCTTTTCATGGTTTGCCCCCAAGCAAGTTCGGTACCCCGGAGCAACAGCTCTGTCTGCTCAGAAACTCCGCAAAGGGAGATGTCCGAGCGACGAGAATGGATGAGAACGTCAGGCCCGCGTGACGAAATCCGTCAGCGGCTTTTTCGAGTCCGCGCGAAGCTCAGACCTCGGAGGCCGCTCCCTGGAGAGCCCGCCGCAACTTGCGAACTCCTTCGTCGGCTTCCTCGCGCGAGAGGTTGAGAGCGGGACGGAAGCGGATGGCGGAAGCGCCGGACGCGAGCGTGATGAGTCCGTTCTCCAGGCACGCTGCCTGGGTCCGATCGCGGGTCTCCTTGTCGGGCAGGTCGAACGCGACGAAGAGACCGCGGCCGCGAACGTTCGACATGACGGGCAGTTCGGCGGCGAGCTCCCGGAGCCGGCTCGTCAAGTGTTCGCCGACCACTCGCGCGTTGTCGATGAGATTTTCTTCCGCGATGATCTCGAGGTACTTCGCGCAGCGGACCATGTCCGCGAGATTTCCTCCCCACGTGGAGTTGATCCGCGACGAGATCGAAAAGACGTTGTCGACTTCGTCGATCCGGCCGTTCGACGCAAACCCGCACACCTGGGTTTTCTTGCCGAAGCAGAAGAGGTCGGGCTCCACGCCGAACTGCTGCCACGCCCACATCGACCCGGTGAGACCGAGACCCGTCTGGACCTCGTCGAAGATGAGCAGGAACTCGAGCTCGTCGGCGAGGCGGCGCAGGCGGGAGAAGAAATCGGGCCGGAAGTGGTTGTCCCCGCCCTCGCCCTGAATCGGTTCGATGATCAGGGCCGCGATGTCGCCCGGGAAGCGCTCGCACGCCTGACGGATCTCCTGCTCCACCTTTTCTTCCGCGGCCGCCGTCGCCTTCACCCCCTCGGGGGTCAGCGGAAACGAGAGCTGGGGACAGGTCAGCCGCGGCCAGTCGAACTTTGGAAAGTAGTCGGTCTTGCGGGGGTCCGCGGTGTTCGTCATCGAGATCGAGTACCCCGACCGGCCGTGGAACGCATGGCGGAAGTGCAGAATCTGGTGTCCGCGCTCCTCCGAAACGCCGTTCGCCAGGTTCTTCCGGACCTTCCAGTCGAAAGCGGCCTTCAGCGCGTTCTCGACGGCGAGCGAGCCACCCTCCACGAAAAAGAGGTGCCGGGAGTGGGTCGGCGGAGTTGCGAGGCGCGAGAAAGTCTCGACGAACTCGGCGTAGAGGGTCGTGTAAGTGTCGCTGTTGGTGGGCTTCCCGAGGGCCGCCTGCAGCAGGCGCTCGCGGTAGTCGGGATCCGCGGTCTTCGGGTGGTTGTACCCGACGGGATACGTCGCGAAGTTCGTGTAGAAGTCGAGGAGCATCCGGTCACTGCGCGCGTCGTACAGGTACGAACCACGGCTTCGCTCGACGTCCATGACGACGTGATAGCCGTCCACAAGGATGTGCCGGGCGAGGACGTCCAGCACGTCCTGCGGAGACAGATCGAGCTTCGCGAGAGTGGTCATGATCTCCTCGGCGCAGAAAGTACGCTGCGGGCTGCGAAACGTACCATTTTCGGACGCGAAACATAACCCCCGGCTGGAAACTGCCCGGCTCTAAGAGAGCATCGCCGCAGGGACTTGCGTGTCTTCTTCACGTGCGCCCACGCAGCGGTCCTTGCCGAGCTGCTTCGCGCGATACAGCGCGGCGTCCGCCGCCCGGAGGAGCTCGTTCTTGTGCTGCTCGACCGAGCCCCCGCGGGTCGTGTGGGACCGGATCGAGGACACGCCGAGCGAAGCGGTCAGGATGCCGTGGAGGTTCAGCGCCGGGTCGTTGAATCCGTAGGGCCTGGACAGAAAAGTCGACGCGCGGATGGCGTTGCGGATCGACTGCGCGATCTCCATCCCCTCCCGCATGTCGTAGCCCGGAAGGATGAGGACGAACTCGTCGCCGCCGTAACGGGTGAGCGTGGCGCGGTCGTCCGTCACGGTGCGGCGGAGGAGATAGCCGACCTCGCGCAGGACCTGGCTCCCGGCGAGGTGGCCATGCCGGTCGTTGACCGCCTTCAGGTTGTCCAGGTCGAGGAAGATCACGGAGAGATCTCCGCCGTCGCGGGAGATCCGGGAGAGCTCCTGGGTCAGCCGAAGGTGCAGGTAGCGCTCGTTATAGAGGCCCGTCAGTCCGTCGCGCTTGGCGACTTCGAAGGCGCGCCTCGCGTCGAGGAGGTTCTGGATGGAGATCGACGCGTAGTCGGCAAAGATCTCGAGCAGGCGCCGGTCCTTCTCCCGGAAGCCTCCGGGCCCGATCTTGTTGACGAGCTCCAGCACTCCGCACACGGCGGCCTCGATGCGGATCGGCACGCAGACCACGGAGCGGGTCTGGAAGTCCTCGGGGAGGTCCGGGGTGGGGTAGAAGAAGGGATCCTCGAGGACGTCGTCGGTCATGTAGCCGGCGCCCGTGGCGTACACGTGTCCGACGATACCGACACGGGCGTTCATCCGCTTGTTCAGCCGCGCCTCCGACCGCGCTCCGTAGGTCGCGATGAAGACCAGGTCGTTCTCCATGCGGTCGTCGGAATTCTTCGTGATGGGGTCGTCGAGGAGGATGGACCCGGCCTCGCACGGAACGAACTCGTTCGCCTTCTGCAGGATCTCGCGGAGAAAACGGTCGACTTCGATCTCTCCCGTGTATGCGTAGTACGCCTTGTGACGCTCGAGGAAGTTTTCGAGCCGGCGGTTCTCGAGAGTGTGGACTTGTAGCAAGGTCGGTCCTGGAAGGAACGATTTTACCATCTGATAACCTCAAAACGTGGCGCTCCTCCGAGAGGTCGACCCCGGAGAGGTCGGATGGGCGGAACGCGTCAAACCCACCGAGCGCCGGTCCCCCCGGGCCGTCCTTTTCCGGCCGGACGGCTCCCAGGAAGAGCTTCCGATCGAGGGCTGCCTGACGCAGCTGGCCTCCCGAGGCGGGTTTCTCTATGCCGACCTGCAGGCCCCCGACGAGGAAGAGCTCGAGGTCATCCAGCGGCAGTTCCACTTCCATCCCCTGGCCATCGAGGACGTCCGCACCCGGCACCAGCGGCCGAAAATCGACATCTACGGGGACCAGTATTTCCTGGTCTTCTACCGGCTCGGGCCGAGCGCCGCGCACGACGGGGACTGGGTGCTGCAGGAGCTCGACTTCTTCATCGGGCCGAACTTCCTGATCGTCACCCACGACTCTCCGGTCGACCTTCTGGACAAGACGGTCGACCGGTTCGGGCGGGAGGACGGCAAAAAGGACGTCTCGGGCCTCCTCTACGACCTCCTGGACAGCATGGTCGACGACTACTTCCTCTTCTTAGATGACCTCGGAGAGCGTTCCCAGGAGATCGAGGAGCAGGTGTTCGAGCGCTACAAGGAGGAGAACCTCCAGCGGCTCCTGTCCCTGAAGAAGGACCTCGCCCTTTTGAGGCGCATCGTTGCTCCCGAGCGGGACTCGGTGAACGTCCTCCTGCGGCGGGATCCGCCGATCCTGGATTCGTCGCGGATCTTCTACTTCCAGGACATCTACGATCACCTGATCCGCATCGCCGACTCGATCGACACCTACCGGGAGCTCGCGACCGGGACGCTCGACGCGTTTCTTTCGGTCCAGAACAACAAGCTCTCCGAGGTGGTCCGGAAACTGACGATCCTTTCCACGATTTTCCTGCCGCTCATGTTCGTAACCAGTTTTTTCGGGATGAACTTCAAGTGGCTGGCGGGCGCCGAGAAGCCGCTCTTCGTCCGGGGCATGATCTTCATGGGCATCCTCGAGGTCGCCGTCCTCTGGTTCCTGTGGTGGTGGGGAATTCTGGGGCGCCGGAGACGGGAGTGATCCCGGCGCGAAAGCGCTGGGGGCAGCACTTTCTCGTCCGCCCCGAAACGGCGAACCGCATCGTCGACGCGGCGCGGATCGGCCGAGAGGACACGGTGGTCGAGGTCGGGCCCGGCGATGGCGCGCTCACGCGTCCCCTGGCCGACCGGGCGGCGCGCGTCCTCGCGATCGAGATCGATCCCATGCGGACCGAGAAGCTCCGCGGCGAGTTCGCGGGCCGCGAGGGCGTTCACATCGCCGGGGGGGACGCGCTCGGCCGGACGTTCCGCGAGTGGCTCGCGGAAGCGGGGTGGGCGCCTCCCGCGATCTTCGTCTCCAACCTGCCGTACAACGCGGCGACGGCGATTCTCCTGAACGCCGTCGAGGAGGAGGGCGTGTTCTCGCGGGCGATCGGCACCGTCCAGAAGGAGGTCGCGCGCCGATTCGTGGCCCTTCCGGGCGCCGAGGGCTATGGGTACCTCTCGGTCCGCACGGCCGCGGTCGCGCAGGCCCGGGTGCTCTTCGACCTCGCGCCCGGCGCGTTCCGCCCTCCGCCGAAGGTGAAATCGAGCGTGCTCGAGCTCACGCCCCGGCCGACGGGTCTCAAGGCGGACGAACGGCGGGAGGCGCTGCGCCTGGCGTCGCTCGCGTTCCGGTGGCGGCGCAAGACCGTTCCGAACGCTCTCTCCTCGGCGGCGGACCGGCGCGACATTGAGCGCTCGCTGGAAGCTATGGAGCTCAACCCGCGCGCGCGTCCGGAGGACCTGTCGCTCGAGGACTACGCCGCTCTCGCCGGTCGGTTGAATCCGGCGTGACGGGAGGTACGGAGGTCTCGCTCACCGCTCTCGGGGGGCTGGGCGAGTTCGGGCGCAACGTGCTCTGGCTTTCCTGCGGCGACTCGAACCTCCTCGTCGACGTGGGCGTCTCGTTTCCGGACGAGACCTTCCCGGGCATCGACCGCATCGCCCCCGACCTGTCGCCGCTGCGCGGACTTACGATCGACGCGATTCTCCTGACCCACGGCCACGAGGATCACGTCGGTGCGCTGCCGCTCCTCTCGGAGTGGTGTGACGCTCCGGTCTACGCCCTCCCGTTCACCGTGGCGATGGCCCGGCGGCGGCTGGAGGAGGCTGGGCTCTCCGCACGACTCACTGAAGCGCGCGGGGGCGAAAGAGTCTCGGCGGGCGCGTTCTCGTTCACGTTCTTCCGCGTCTCCCACTCGGTTCCGGACTCCGCCTCTCTCCTCATCGAGGCGGCCGGGTTGCGCATCTTCCACTCCGGCGACTTCAAGCTCGATCCGGATCCGCCCGACGGCGAGACGACCGACGTCACCGGGATCACGAGGGCCGTGGGGGAGGGCGGCGTCGACCTGGCCCTCGTCGATTCCACCAACGCCGAGCGCCCGGGCCGCGCGCTCTCCGAAAGGGTTGCGGGCCGGGGCCTCGCGGACGCGTTCGAGGGCGCCCCGGGCCGGATCATCCTGACGACCTTCTCGAGCCACGTGGCGCGCATCTCCCAGGCCGTCGAGGCCGCCGCCGCGGTGGGGCGTCGGGTCGCGATGCTCGGTCGGAGCATGCGCACGGTGGCGGAGATCGCGGAGCGCTTCGGCCGACTCCGCATCCCGGCGCAGTCGCGCATCGCGTCGGGCGAGCTGCACTCCGTGCCCGCGGGGCGGGTCCTGTGCCTGACCTCTGGAAGCCAGGGCGAGCCGTTCTCCGCCCTCTACCGGCTGGCTCTCGACGAGCACGCGGACCTCAAGCTTGCGCGCGGCGACCTCGTCCTCTTCTCCTCGCGGACGATCCCGGGGCACGAGCGCTCCGTCAACCGCGTCACGGATCACCTCGTGCGCCGGGGAGCGCGCGTTCTACGCGAGACGGAGCCGCCCATCCACGTTTCGGGGCACGCCCACTCGGAGGACATCGCCGAGTGGCTCCGGATGCTTCGGCCGAAGGCGGTCGTCCCCATCCACGGGGAGGTGCGCATGCTCGCCGCCGCCGCGCAGGTGGCCCGGGACTCGGGTGTCGCGCCGGACCGGGCGCCGCTTCTCGACAACGGAGACCGGCTCGTCCTCTCCGCCGGAGCGATCCGGGTGGAGCGGGGAGCGGTGCCGACCGGCCGGATTTTCCTGGACTCCCGGCCGGAGGCGGTGGACCTCGACATCGTGCGCGATCGCCGGCGGCTGGCGGAGGAGGGTTTCGTCGTCGTTTTCGTGCGCGACCGGGAAATCTCGGTGGTCTCCCGCGGCGTCGCCCGGGACGAGGCGGGTCTCGCCGGCGGGGTCTCGCGCGCGGCGAGCGAGGTGCTGGAGCGAGCGACGCCCGAGGAGAGCTCCGACGTGGAGTGGCTGCGGTCCGAGATCGCGCTCGCCGCCAAGCGGGTCTGCCGGCGGGAGTTCGGGATACGCCCGGTGATCGTGCCGGTGATCGTGTGACCTGGCTCCAGTCGATCCTTCTCGGCGTCGTCCAGGGGCTGACGGAGTTCCTTCCAGTTTCGTCGGATGGCCATCTGTCGGCGGTCGAGATGCTCCTGCCTCAGTTCCGCCAGGTCGGCGTCCTCTTCGACGTGATGGTCCACCTCGGGACGCTCGCGGCGGTCGTCGTCTATTTCCGGAGAACGCTCCGCGAGGATCTCGCGGGCCTCTTCGCGGAGGACCCCGGGCAGCGGATCGCGTCGTGGAAGCTGGCGGCGCTCGTCGTCGCGGCCACGATTCCCACGGGGATCGTCGGGCTGCTGCTGAAGCGCGTTGTCGAGGAGACGAAAACGGACCCGCGGTTCGTGGGATCGATGGAGATCCTGACCGGCCTCTTCCTGATGCTCTCGCTCTTCGCGCGCAAAACCGGGCGCGAGCGGCCCGGGACGACCGTCTGGGACGCCCTTCTGATCGGGGTGGCCCAGGGGCTCGCGGTGCTACCGGGTCTCTCGCGGTCCGCCTCCACGATCGCGTTCGCCCTGCTCGTCGGGCTCGCGGCCCGATGGGCGGCGACGTTCTCTCTTCTCATCCTCATACCGGCGGTGCTCGGCGCGTCCGTCCTGGAGATCTACGGCGCCTGGGAGGAGCGGGGCGGCGGCTTCTTCTTGGGCGCCGACTTCGCGAAGTACCTGCTCGGGGCGGTGGTCGCGGGCGTCGTCGGCTATTTCGCCATCGGGTGGCTGGTCCGGGCCGTGGTCGCCCGGCGCCTCTACCTGTTCGCGATCTACTGCTTCCTGTTCGGCCTCGCGCTCATCTTCCTGTTTCCCTGATCGCCGGACTTCACCGCGTCAGGCTCCGGCGGTTCCAGCGCTGCGCATGGCGGCTCGCCAGTCGGATGACTCCATAGAGGGCGACGCAGCAGAGGAAGGCGAGCGCGAGGCCCGCGTCGAATCGGAAGGGCTGGTGTTGCAAGAGCCGCGGAAGGCCCGGGAAGAGGACGAGGAAATAGATCGCGTTTCCGACCAGGATCGCCGCCAGATACTCGATCCAGCGCCGCAGCGTCATCGGTCCGAGTCTACCCCCCACGCTCCGCCGGATCGGGAACGCTCTTCCGGGAACAGCTCGTTCTGGGCGGTCGGGCGGCGGAAGGCCGAGGGCCTCTCGTCGTCCCCGTCGCCTTGGTCCGAGTTCAGGCCCAGCCGCCGGCACTGCGCCTCGAACAGAGCCTCGATCGCGGCCCAGCGCGGCCCCCGGCCGACCATCCGGTCGTGGAACTGCGTCTCATTCCGCTTTCCGCCGCGCATCTCCTCGATCGCGTTCCAGATCTTCTGCGCCCGATCGGGAAACGCCTCCTTCAGGCGTTCCTCGAACACCGGGAGGGTCTGGCCCGAGAGGCGCACGAGGACCAGAAACGCGTGGCGAGCGCCGGCCGCGCGGGCGCGCTCGAGCAGCGGACCGATGTGGCTGTCGTTCAATCCCGGGATCACCGGTGCGATACCGATCCCGGTTTGGATTCCGGCCTCGGAGAGCAGTCGCAGCGTCTCGAAGCGCTGGGAGGGAGGACTGGCGCCGGGCTCAATCGCGCGGGCGGGGGCGTCGTTCGCAAAGGGAATGGAGAGTGTGACGGAGACTTCAGTCTCGCGCGACATGGCCGCGAGGAGCTCAATGTCGCGGCGGACGAGCGCGTGTTTCGTAATGATGCCGATCGGATTGCGGAACTCCCGGCACACCTCGAGACATGCTCGCGTGATGCGGTAGACCGCTTCGAGCGGCTGATAGCAATCCGTGTTTCCGGAGAACGCGATCGTCTCGCCCTTCCAGGAGGGGCGGAAGAATTCCTCACGCAGTTTCTCGGCGACGTTGGTCTTGACGACGATCTTCCGGTCGAAGTCGGTCCCCGCGCCGAAGCCCCAGAACTGGTGGCTGGAGCGCGCGTAGCAGTAGGCGCAGGCCGAAAAACATCCCCGATATGGATTGAGGCTCCATCGGAAGCCCACGTCGGGGCTTTCGTTCTCGGAGAGCGGGCGCTTGACCTCCTCCTCGTAGATCTCGAGCTCGGCCGGAGGCGCCTCTCCCAGCCACTCGACCTCGGTCGCGGCCCACGGGTTCGGAGGGTTCGAGACTCGCCGGATGGTCACCCGGCGAGACTAGCAGTTACGCCTTTTTTACGCCACCCTCAGTCGTAGAAGACCTCGGCCACTCCGAGCAGGTCGGGGTCGACGGTCTTCAGGCTTCCGACGGCCTCCGCGAGTGGAACCCGGACGATCTTCGCGTTGGCGAGAGCCACCATCTGGCCGAAGGCTCCGTCGTGCACGGCGTCGATGGCGGCGATCCCGAAGCGGGTTGCGAGGACCCGGTCGAAGGCCGTCGGCGTTCCGCCCCTCTGGACGTACCCGAGCACCGTCACCCGCGTGTCGAACCCCGTGCGCTGCCGGATCTCTCGCGCTAGCACGTCGCCGATGCCGCCGAGCCGGACGTGCCCGAACTCGTCGAGCTCGCCGGACTGCACGACCATCGAGCCTTCCCGGGGCTGCGCACCCTCGGCGACCACGACGATCGACGCGTACCGTTTCTTGTGCCTTTCGAGCAGGCTCTGGCAGACCTCGTCGACGTCGAACGGCCGCTCCGGCACCAGAATGTACGCCGCGCCTCCGGCGATTCCGGCGTAGGTCGCGATCCAGCCCGCGTGCCGCCCCATCACCTCGCAGACCAGGACGCGGTTGTGCGATTCGGCGGTCGTGTGGAGACGGTCGATCGCGTCCACCACGATCTGCACGGCGGTGTCGAAGCCGAACGTCACCTCGGTGCCGGAGAGGTCGTTGTCGATCGTCTTCGGTACGCCGACCACCGGCACGCGGCCGGACAGCTTCTGCGCCACGCCGAGGGTGTCCTCGCCCCCGATCGCGATCAGCGCGTCGATGCGGAGGCGGGCGATCGTCGCTTCCACCCTCGCTGGCCCTCCGTCCACCTTGAAAGGGTTCGTCCGCGAGGTCCCGAGGATGGTGCCTCCGCGCGGCAGGATTCCCCGCGTTCCTTCCGAGGAGAGCGGCACGACCGTTCCCTCGATGACGCCACGCCAGCCGTCGGCGAAGCCCGTGAATTCATCGCCGTACGCCCTTTCTCCCTTGCGCACGATCGCCCGGATCACCGCGTTCAGTCCGGGCGCATCGCCTCCGCCGGTGAGAACTCCGATCCGCATGACCCCCTCCTCCTCCGTGCGCCCGGGCGCGATCAGTTCCCGGCCAGGGACGCCGCGAGCTCGTCGATGCGGCGGCGCAGGTCGTCCCGAGTGGCCCGGAAACGGTCGAACCGGGTGGCCGGATCGTCCGGTCCCCACGAGGGGTCGGGGATCGACCAGTGCTCCAGCCTCTTCGCCCCCGGCCACGTCGGGCAGTCCTGCGCGGCGGAGTCGCACACCGTCACGACCACGTCGAATGGCTGACTCCGGAATTCGTCCGCTCCCTTGGACGCCGCGCCGTCCATGGCGACGCCGAGCTCGGCCATCGCACGGACTGCGAGCGGGTGCACGAACCCGGCCGGCCGGGAACCGGCGGACACCGGATCGATGACCTCGCCGTGGAAAGCGCGGGCCAGCGCCTCGGCCATCTGGCTGCGCGCCGCGTTGCCCGTGCAGAGAAACAGAACTCGTTTTTTCACTCGTCCACCCCCCAAGCATAGTCGCGGGGACAGATCCCGAAGGGGTCTGCACTCGCAGCAGTCCAGAAAGTGCGCCGCCCCGAACTCTCCGTACCGCGCGTGACGATTCCGTCCCATAATGGAGCAACTTGGTGGGAGAGGGATTTTTCCGTAGCCGGGCAGCGAGCGAAGCCCTGGGCGTCCTGCTGCTGCTCATGGGCGTCCTGACCCTGCTGTCGCTCTTCTCCTACGATCCCCGGGACCCCAACCTCTTCTCCCTGACCACCGGAGCGGCCGAATCGCCGACGAACTGGATCGGCGGGTTCGGCGCGTCGCTGTCGGCGGCTCTCTACCAGACGCTCGGGTTCGCCGCCTGGACTCTGCCGGTCGCCCTCGCATTCTGGGGTGTGCGGCGGTTCGCCTCGAGACCGTTCGAGAACCAGAGCTCCAAGGCGGTCGGGTTCGCGCTGCTCTTCCTCGCCGTTCCGGCGCTTCTGTCGCTCGCCTTCGGGCGCCGCCCGCTCGCGGGAGAGGAGGCGGAGTCGGGCGGCATCGTGGGTCGGGCGGTATCGGAGGCCGCCCGCGCGCGTCTGGGCACCACGGGCGCGGTGCTGCTCGTCCTGACCTTCATCCTGATCGCGGTTCCCCTGGCGACGCAGGTCTCGCTGGCCGACGTTTTCTTCGGCCTCCGGGTCCGGCTGGTCGGGTTGCTCTCGCGTTTCCGCCTGGGCTGGGCCCGCAACCGGGACCGCCGCACCAAGGAGCGGCTCCGCCGGACGGTGGTCTCCAAGCACCTGGAGAAGGCTCGGAAGGACCCGATTTCCCTGGAGGACGTGCCGTTTGCGGGGGAGGACGCGCCCCCGTTCCTGGCGGAGGTCCCGGGCCCCGGGAAGTTCTCGATCACGAGGAAGGTCGTCGCTCCGGGCCGGTCGGCGGCTTCTCCGGCGCCCGGCCCGCCGCCCCGGAAGAAGCCCGGGCCGCCTCCCCAGCAGAAGCTGCCGCTCTCGGTGCAGGGCTACACCTATCCGCCGGTCTCGCTGCTCGAAAAACGCGAGGGAGCGGGAGCGGTCGACCGGCGAGTCCTCGCCGAGACGGGACGCCTGATCGCCGCCAAGTGCGCGGAGTTCGGCGTCGAGGGAGAGATCGCGGAGTATCACCCGGGCCCGGTCGTCACGACCTACGAGTTCCGTCCGGCCGCGGGGATCAAGGTGAACCAGGTGATGGGGCTCTCGGAGGACCTCGCGCTCGCGCTGTCCGCGGAGTCGATCCGGATCGAACGGCTGACGGGTCGCGCGAGCGTCGGTATCGAGGTTCCGAATCCCGGCGGGGGAGAGATCATCGCGCTGCGCGACGTACTGGAGTCCGAGAAGTTCCAGTCCTCGCCGTCGCTCCTCACGCTCGCCCTCGGCAAGGACATTCACGGCGAGTCCGTCGTCGACGACCTCCGCGCGATGCCGCACCTCCTGATCGCCGGAACGACCGGGTCCGGCAAGAGCGTCGCGATCAACGCGCTCATCACCTCGGTTCTTTTCAAGGCGCGACCCGACCAGGTCAAGATGATCCTGATCGACCCGAAGATGGTCGAGCTCGAGATCTACGAGGACCTGCCGCACCTCTGGACGAAGATCATCATCGACCCGAAGAAGGCGGCCAACGCGCTCAAATGGGCGGTCAACGAGATGGAGGAGCGATTCCAGACGCTCTCCGACTTCGGCCAGGTCCGCAACGCCGAGCAGTACAACGCGGCGATCCAGGATCCCGAGACGGTCGCCCGTGTGCGTGCGGAGCATCCGGACGAGCCGGACCTGAAGCTCGAGCCGATGCCGCTCATCCTGATCGTCATCGACGAGCTGGCCGACCTCATGATGACGTCGCCCAAGGAGGTCGAGGAGTCGATCGTCCGGCTGGCCCAGAAGGCGCGCGCCGTCGGGATCCACCTGGTCGTCGCCACGCAGCGGCCGTCGGTCGACATCCTCACGGGCGTCATCAAGGCGAACCTTCCGTCGCGGATCGCGTTCAAGGTCTCCTCCAAGATCGACTCGCGCGTGATCCTGGACGGCAACGGCGCCGAACGGCTCCTCGGACGCGGCGACATGCTCTACCTGCCGCCCGGCACGTCCCGCCTGCGTCGCGTCCACGGTGCCTACGTGTCGATTCAGGAAACGGCGGGTCTCGTGCGGTTCCTCAAGAAACAGGCGCGCCCGCACTACGACGAGGAGATCACGAAGGACCGGACGGAGGTGACGCGCCGCGGCGACGACCCGGCCGACGAGTCCGATCCGCTCTACGACGAGGCCGCGCGGCTGGTCGTCAAGGAAAAGATGGCGTCCATTTCGTTTCTTCAGCGGCGCATGGGCGTCGGCTTTTCGCGCGCCGGGAAGCTGATCGACATGATGTCGCGGGACGGATTGCTCGGCCCGCCGCGGGGCTCCAAGCCGCGCGAGGTCCTCGTCTCCGAGGACTACTTCGAAGAGGTCGACCGACAGTCGAGGTAGCAGCCCGGCTTCCGGCTCTTGAGCTGACAGCTAAGAGCTGATAGCTGATAGCTCTCATGCGCGTCGTCTTTTTCGGCACTCCGGCATTCGCGGCACCGTCGCTGTCGGCCCTCATCGACGCCGGGTTCGACGTCCCGCTCGCGGTGACCCAGCCGGACCGTCCCGTCGGAAGGAGTGGTCGCCCGCGACCCTCGCCCGTCGCCGACGCCGCGCGCGAACGCGGGGTCGCGGTCGAGACGCCCGAGCGCCTCCGCGGCAACGACGCTTTCTTCGACCGCCTCGCGGCGGCTCGGCCCGACGCCATCGCCGTCGTCGCGTACGGAAAGCTGCTGCCCGGCGCGATCCTCGACCTGCCGCGGTTCGGTTGCGTGAACGTGCACGCGTCGCTTCTCCCGAAGTACCGCGGCGCGTCGCCGATCAGCGCCGCGATCCTCGCGGGGGACCGGGAGACCGGCGTCGTCACGATGAAGATCGTCCCCGAGCTCGACGCCGGCCCCGTCTACCTCGAGCGTCGCACCGGGATCGCGGAGCGGGACGATACCTCCTCGCTCTCCGAGCGGCTGGCCCGCGAGGGGGCGGCGCTGCTCGTGGAGACCCTCCGCGGACTGGAGGCGGGGAGCATCTTCGCGCGGCCCCAGCAGGGCGAGCCCTCCTTCACGCGACCGCTCACCCGGGAGGAGGGCCGCGTCGACTGGGGACTGACCGCGCCGGAGATCGAGCGCCGCCTGCGCGCCTACACGCCGTGGCCCGGCCTGCACTCCTCCATAGACGGGGAGCGCGTGAAGCTGCTCGAGCTCGCGGTGGTGGGCGGCGGAGATCCGGAAGCGCGACCCGGCACGATCCGGCACGCCGGCGGAGAGGTGACGGTCGCGGCGGGAGACGGGACGGCCCTCGTCCTGAAGAGAGTCCAGCGGGAGGGCCGGAAGCCGACGACCGGGAGCGAGTTTCTCCGCGGACTCCCGGCTCGGCCGCCGCGATTCGACGGCGGCAGCTGATGTCCGCGCGACCCCCGTCGCCGTCCCGCGTCCGGGCGGTCGAGGTCCTGCGCGACGTGCTCCGGCGCGGCGGCGAGGCGATCCCGCTTCTCGCCGCCCGCGGAGACGGCCTCGCACCCGCCGACCGCGACCTGCTCCGCGAGCTGGTCCTCGGAGTGCTGCGCCACCGCTCCGCGCTCGACGGCGAGCTGGCGTCGGTCTGCCGGGCGCCGCTCGCGCGGCTCGCGACGGACCTGCGCGAAATCCTCGAAGTCGCGCTCTACCAGATCCGGCACTTGGACCGGGTTCCCCGCTACGCCGCGGTGGACGACGCCGTCCGGCACGCGCGCCGGAGCGGGGGGAGCGCGCCGCGAAGCTCGTCAACGCTGTGCTGAGAAAGCTCGCCGACCGGCCGGCGCCGATCCCTTCCACGGCGGGCGGCCCGGAAGACCTGGCGCGCCAGACGTCCCACCCCGAGTTTCTCGTCCGACAGTGGGTGAAGCGCTTCGGCCGCGAAGCCGCGTGCCGCGTCCTCGACGCGGACAACATGGCCTCGGGAATCGACCTGCTCGTCAACCCGCGACGGACGGATCGCGAGACGCTCCGGGAAGCACTCGCCCGGGAAGGCGTCGTGACCGAGGCCTCGCTACTCTCTCCGCTCGCACTGTCCGTCCTGTCCGGGAACCCGATCCCCTCGCCGCTCCTCGCGGGCGGCCACTTCACGGTCCAGGACGTCGGCGCGCAGTCCCTCGCCCTCCTCCTTCCGGCGGGAGACCTCCTCGTCGATCTCGCGGCGGCGCCGGGCGGCAAGTCCTTCGCCGCGCTCGCGCTCGGGCGGGCCATCCGCACGGTCTCCCTGGACCGGTCGCCGACCCGACTGCGCCGGTTTACGCAGAACGCGGCGCGCCTCGCGATGCCGGAAGCGCGCGCCGTCGCCGCCGACTTTCTCCACCCGCCGCTGCCCGGCGGCGAGTTCGACCGCGTGCTCCTCGACGCGCCCTGCAGCGGCACCGGCACGCTCCGAAAGATTCCGGAGATCCGCTACCGGGTGACCCCCGCCGGAATCGCGAAGCTCGCGGGCGCGCAGGTCGAGGCCTTGAAGGCGGCCGCGGCGCTGCTGGCTCCCGGCGGCTACCTCCTCTACTCGACGTGTAGCCTCGAGGAGGAGGAGAACGAGGAGGTGGTCGCGAAAACCCTCCGGGGACTGCCCGACCTGCACCTCGTTCCGATCGAACCGCCGGAGGCGCTCAAACCATTCGTCGCGGGCGCGCGGTTTCGCCTCCTTCCCGACGCGCGCACCGACGGATTCACCGCACACCTGCTGCGGAGACGGTAGGCGGTAGGCGAGACATAAGATCGACTCATCCATGACAGCTCGGACCATTCCCGTTCTCGACCTCACCCGTTACGACGACGACCTGAAGCGCGACATCGCGTCGGGAGTCGCGGGGCTGTTCGCCTCGGGGCGGTTCATCCTGGCCCCGGTCAACGCCGAGTTCGAGAAGGCTTTCGCGGAGAGGGTCGGCGTCCCGCACGCGCTCGGCGTGTCCTCCGGGACCGATGCGCTCCTCGTCGCACTCATGGCCCTGGGCGTCGGTCGCGGCGACGAGGTCGTGACGAGTCCCTTCAGCTTCTTCGCCTCGGCCGGGGTCGTTGCGCGGCTTGGGGCGAGACCGGTGTTCGTGGACATCGAGCCGGACACCTTCAACCTGGATGCGAATCGGCTTCCGGCCGCAATCACGCCGCGCACGAGGGCCGTGGTCCCCGTGCACCTGTACGGGCAGCCCGCGGACATGGACGCGGTCCTCCAGGCTGCGGCGGGGATTCCGGTCGTCGAGGATGCGTGCCAGGCTGTCGGCGCGACCTACCGCGGCCGCGCGGTCGGCTCTCTCGGGTCTCTCGGTGCGTTCTCGTTCTACCCGACGAAGAACCTGGGCGCCGCGGGCGACGCCGGCGCCGTCACGACGGGGTCCGACGAGCTGGCCCGGCTGGTGTCGACGCTCCGTCTCCACGGGGAGTCGGAGCGGTACCACCACCTGCGGGTCGGCGGAAACTTCCGCCTGGATTCGCTCCAGGCGGCGGTGCTCCTCGCGAAGCTGCCGCGCCTCGACGCCTGGACTGATCGGCGGATTGCGGTCGCGGCGCGCTATGGTGAGCTCCTCCGCGACACCGCATCCGCGGGCCGGGTCGTCCTGCCCTCCGTCGCGCCCGGCCGGCGGCACGTGTTCCACCAGTACGTCGTGCGGTTCCGGGAGCGCGACCGCGTCCGCGCGCGACTCGCCGAGGCCGGGATTTCGAGCGCCGTGTTCTACCCGGTGCCCTTCCACCTGCAGGAGTGCTTCGCCGATCTCGGGTATCACCCGGGCGATTTTCCCGAGGCGGAAAGGGCCGCGAAGGAGGTCCTCGCGCTGCCGATGTTCCCGCAACTGACGGACGCGGAGATCGAGCGCGTGGCGGAGGCCGTCCGCGAAGCGGTTTCGGACTCCTAGCCCGTCGAAGCCGGGGGGTCCGGGGGAGTCGTTCTCTCCCGCACGAGGAAGCCCCTCCGCGCGCGGGCGGCGTCGAGCGTCCGCCACAGGTACTCCCCGAGGATCCCCAGCGAGAGGAGCTGCACCCCCGAGAAGAAGGCGATCGCGACCATCAGCGAGGTCCACCCCTGGATCGGCTGATTTCGGAAGACCTTGAGCGCGATCAGCAGCGCCGCGTACGCGAACGCGACGAAGGCGAAGACCGCGCCCGCGACCGACATCCATCGGAGGGGCGCGTACGAGAACGAGATCACGGAGTCGATGAAGTACTTGACCTTCTTCGCGAGCGTCCACCGCGAGCGGCCCTCGCCGCGCGCCAGTCGCTCGTAGGGGACAATCGCCACGGGAAAGCCGGCCCAGAGAATGAGCCCGGGAATGGACGTGTGGACCTCGCCGCTCCCGGTCAGGAAGTCGATGGCGGGCCGGCCCACCAGAAAGCAGTCGAAGCCCCCGGCCGGCATCGTTTCGAAGGCGAGCCGCCGCAGGGTGCGGTAGTAGAGGTTCGCGGCGGCGCGCGTCGCCCACGGCTCCGGGCGCGCGGTCCGCGCCGCGAGTACGGCGGTCGCGCCCCCGCGCCACGCCGCGACCAGCTGGGGCAGGAGCTCCGGCGGCTCCTGGAGGTCGGCGGACAGCACGGCGGCGGCCGCGCCGGTCGCCTCGCGGAGCCCGGCGAGGATCGCCATCTGCGACCCGAAGTTGCGCGTCAGGCGGATCCCCTTCGCCTCCGGCCAGTCCCGGGAGATGCGCGAGATCCGCTCCCAGGAGTCGTCCTCGGATCCGTCGTCCACGAAAACGGGCTCGAGCCGGAAGTCGGCGCCGCGCGAGATCTCCCGGAGCCGGTCGGCCAGCGAGGGGAGGGTCGCGGCGTTGAAGTACACCGGGACGACGACCGAGATCTTCTCGCCGGTCATCCCCGCGGCTCGAAGAAGTCCCGCACGCCGGAGGTCACGGCCTCTACCTGTTCGTCGGACATCCGCGGATAGAGCGGGAGCGAGAGGATTGTCTCGCACGCCTCTTCCGACGCCGGGAAATCGCCGCGCCGCCCCTCGAGAAACGCGTACGCCGGCTGGAGGTGAAGCGGCAGCGGGTAGTGGATCGCGGTCTCGACCCCCTGCGCGGCGAGGTGCCGGGCGAGCGCGTCGCGCGCGGGCGTACGGACGGGGTACAGGTGCGGCGCGGAGGTCGTCCCGGGGCGCGCCGCCAGACGGACGAGCGGCAGCTCCGAGAAGGCCGAGTCGTATCGCGCCGCGATCTCCCGGCGGCGCGCGTTGTCCTCCTCCAGGAAGGGCAGCTTGGCGCGCAGGATGGCCGCCTGGATCTCGTCCATCCGCGAGTTCCGGCCCTCGACCTCGGAGAAGTCGCGCCGGCTCCACCCGTACTGGCGCAGGCGTTCGACGCGGCGCGCGACCTCGGGGTCGTCGCTCGCCACGGCGCCGCCGTCCCCGTACGCCCCCAGGTTCTTCGTCGGGTAGAAGGAGAAAGCCGCGGCGGAGGCGAGCGACCCGGACTTCCGGTCCGCCGCCGATGCGCCGAGGCTCTGCGCGCAGTCCTCCAGGAGCGTGGCGTCGTTCTCGAGCGCGAGCGCCGCGAGACCCGGCACGTCCGCGAGGCCTCCGTAGAGGTGCACCGCGAGAATGAACTTCACGCGCGCGGTCATCGTTCTTTCGGCTTGCGTGCGGCCGAGGGTGAGCGTTGCCGGATCGACGTCCGCGAGACGCGGACGCGCGCCGGCCAGACGGACTCCGGCGACCACGGGAACGCACGCGTTCGCGGGGATCAGGACTTCGTCGTCGGGACCGGCGCCCGCGGCGACGAGGGCGAGCGCGATCGCGTCCGTGCCACTGGCGCACGCCACGGCGTGCGCGACGCCGAGCTCCGCCGCGAGCTCCTGCTCGAACGCCGCGACCTCTTCTCCCAGGATGAACCGCCCCCGGGCCAGGACGCGCGAGACCGCGCCGTCGATCACCTCCCGGCGTGCCCGGTAGTCGGCGTCGAGGGCGCCGAACGGCACGCGGAGAGAGGTGGGTGTCGCGGCGTCCCTCAAGGGGCGAGGATCTCCGCGATTCCGCCCTCCGGAAGGGTTTCGTAGCCGCGGCCGCACGCGCATCGGGCCCGCCGGTCGTTGAAGCGGAGGCTCTCGCCGCAGCGGCAGACGTGGCCGTGTACGCGGGCCGGGCTTCCGTAGCAGAGCGCGAAGTCGGGCACGTCGCGGGTGACCAGCGAACCCGCGCCCACAATGGACCACCGGCCCACAGTGACGCCGGGCAGGAGCACGGCTCCGGAGCCCAGGCTCGCGCCGGTGCGCACGAGCGTCCGGGGATACGCGTCGCGGCGCTGGCCGCTCCGGGGTCGGGGGTCGTTGGAGAAGATGACGCCCGGCCCGACGAAGACGTCGTCCTCCAGGACGAGCCCGTCGTAGAGAGAGACGCCGCACTTGACCGTGACGCGGTCGCCGATGGTCACGTCGTTCTCCACGAAACAGCGGTCGCAGATGTTGCAGTCGCGGCCGATGGTCGCGCCGGGGAGGACGTTCACCCAGGCCCAGATGCGGGTCCCCTCGCCGACGCGGGAGGACGCGACGAGCGCTGTCGGATGGATCGTGGACATGAAACGCGGAGCTAGATTAACCGAGTCAGAAGTAGTCCGCTCTTCTCCCGCCGTAGAAATCCACGGTCCGCGCGAGGCCCTCGCGGAGTTGAGTGCGTGGCTGCCAGCCGGTGAGCCGCCGGATCTTCGAGATGTCCGAGAGAAAGTCGCCGGGCTCCTGGGCCTTTCGCTCGGGGCTGAAATCGGTGAACACGATCCGGGCGCCGGGCACCAGATCGCGCAGGATTTCCGCCACGTCGAGGAACGTGGAGGCGTGGTCGTCGCCGACGTTCAGCACCTCGCCGACCGTGGAGGGCTCGCATGCCGCGGCGATGAGGGCGTCGACGCAGTCGTCCACGTAGAGAAAGTCCCGGACGATCCGGCCGCTCCCGAAGATCGGTATCGGCTCGCCGGTGAGCGCCAGCCGCACGAACCAGTTGACGACGCCGAAGTGCGAGTGCTTCATCTGTCCCCGGGGGCCGTACACGTTGGTCAGCCGGAGAGGCACCGTCCGGATTCCGTGGATGCGCGTGTAGGTCCGGCAGATCATTTCGGCGGAGAGCTGGGAAATCTCGTAGATCCCGCGCGGGTTCGCCGGGGTCTCCTCCGAGACCGGCAAGGTCACTGCGGGTCCGTACTGGCCCCTCGTCCCGGAGCGGACGACCAGGGCCGACGGGTTCCGCTTGCGGCAAGCCTCCAGAACCGCGGCCGTGCCGCGGATGTTGATGTCGATGTCGGGGTACGGGTTCGAGAGCGACAGGACGTGCGACACCTGAGCCGCGAGGTGGAAGACGACGTCGCGCCCCGCGACCAGCCGGCCCATTTCGTCCTCGTCGCGGACGTCGGAAATGTGAGTTTCGAGGTCGCCCGCGATCTCGCGGACGTTCGCCGCGTTGCCGCCGTACCCCTCGATCATCGCGTCGCAGACGGCGACGCGGGCTCCGTCGCGGACGAGGCGGATCGCCAGGTTCGATCCGATGAAACCGAGGCCGCCCGTGATGAGTACGTTTTTCCCGGCGAGGGAAGGCATTTCGCCGGGTCACGATAGCATCGGCGGTACAATCGCTCGGAAGAGAGGAACTCCAAAACTCGACCGACCTCATGACGTCGCCCCGCCGAATCCTGGTCGTCGTCGGGACCCGGCCGGAGGCGATCAAGATGGCCCCCGTGATCCGCCGCCTCCGGCGCGGATCCCGCGCGATTCGCGACCGTCGTGTGCACGACGGCCCAGCACCGCGAGATGCTCGACTCCGTCCTGTCGCTGTTCGAGATCGAGCCGGACGTCGACCTCGACCTGATGCGGCCGGACCAGAACGTCAACGAGCTCGCATCGCGAGCTTTCGGGGCGCTCGATTCCGTCCTCGTGAAGGAGAAGCCGGACTGGCTCCTCGTGCAGGGGGACACCACCACCGCCCTCTGCGCCGCGGTGGCCGCCTTCCACCGAGGGGTTCGCGTGGGCCACGTCGAGGCGGGACTCCGGACGGGCGACCTCGCGCATCCGTTTCCCGAGGAGATGAACCGCCGCGTCGCGGACCTCGTGGCCGACGCGTGCTTCGCCCCCACGCGGCGCGCCGCGGAGGCGCTCGCCTCCGAGGGCGTGCCCGCCAACCGGATTCACCGGACCGGCAACACGGTGGTGGACGCACTCGACGAGATCGCCCGCCGCGAGGGGGAGGTCGTTCCCGAGGACCTCGTGCTCGTGACTGCACACCGTCGCGAAAGCTTCGGCGCGCCCCTCCAGCGCATCCTCCAGGCGATCAACCGGCTGGCGCGGGTTTTTCCCGGAACCCGCTTCGTTCACGTCGTTCACCCGAACCCGAACGTTCGCGCCGCGATCCAGGCCGCGGAGGCGCCGCCGAACCTGGAGCGGGTAGACCCCCTCGACTATCGCTCCTTCCTCCGGCTGCTCCGACGTTCCCGGCTCGCGATCTCGGACTCGGGCGGAGTCCAGGAGGAAGCGCCCGCGTTCGGCAAGGTCGTGCTCGTGCTCCGCGAGAAGACGGAGCGGCCCGAAGGGATCGAGGCCGGGTTCGCCCGGCTCGTGGGGACTGACGAGGAGAGGATTTTCGAAGAGGCCAGCCGGATTCTTTCGGGCCGTTCCGACCTGGAAGTTCCTTTCGGAGCGGTCAACCCCTACGGCGACGGCCACGCCGCCGATCGCATCGCCTCAATCCTGTCCGACGTCCCCTACGAAGCGTTCGAGGCGGGCGCCGCCCGGGTCGCGCGTGCCTAGCTCGCCCGGCCTTCGCCGCATTCTGCGTGATCTGCTTCCGGCGGGCCTTCGTGAGACCTACCACCGGTACGCGCTCCGGCGCGACTTCGGGATCGAGGCCCGCACCGGGAATCGTCTCAGCCGGGAGCTCGATCGCAACCTTCCGCGCGGACTGAACGTGATCGGTTACTTCGACTCGCCCACCGGAGTGGGGCAGTCCGCGCGGTCGCTCGCGCGCGCGGTGGAAGCGGCGGGGCTGCCGGTCGCGCGGGTCGACGCGGCCGCTCTCGGTGCGGCGCCGCCGGGCGGGGCTCCCTTCGCGGCCAATCTCTTCCACGTCAACGCCGACGGCGCGGCGGCGACCGTGGAGATGTGCGGACCCGCGCTTCACCGCGGCCGCGCGAACGTCGCCTACTGGTACTGGGAGACCGAGGTCTTTCCGGCGCGGTGGCGCGATCGGTTCGCCTACTTCGACGAGGTGTGGGTCGCGTCGGAATTCTGCCGCGAGGCGATCGCAAAGATCTCGCCCATCCCCGTCATCGTCATGCCTCCGGCAGTGCTCGTCGAGCGCTCGGCCGCGCGCGCGGGCGTGCCGGATGCCCCCCTCTCGTTCCTGACGATCTGCAACGCCTGGAGCGGGCCGGAGCGAAAGAACCCCCTCGGGGCCGTGCGGGCCTTCGCGCGCGCCTTTCCGGACGATGCGGCGATCCGCCTCACGGTCAAGGTCGCCAACGGCGCGAGCGCCCCGGGCCTCGTCGCTTCGCTCCGCGATGCGGCGGCGGGCGCCAACGTCGAGGTCGACGACTCCCTCGCCAATCGCGGCGACGTCGACCGGATGTTGACGGAGTGCGACGTCTACGTCTCCCTCCACCGGGCGGAGGGATTCGGTTTTCCGATCGCCGAAGCGATGGCGCTCGGCAAGCCCGTAATCGCGACGGACTATTCCGGAAGCCGGGACTTCGTGGACGAGGCGACCGGGTTTCCGGTTCCCTTTCGAACCGTCACTCTCGATCGCGCGCTCGGACCCTATGACGCCGGCACACGGTGGGCCGAGCCCGACGAAGAGCAGGCGGCGGGGACGATGCGGCGCGTGGCGGAGGACCTGCACGAGGCCCGTCGACGGGCGGAGGTCGGGCAGCGGCGCGTCGCTTCCCGCTACGGCCTCGAACCCGCGGGCCGGCGCGTCCGGGAGCGTCTCGAAAGGCTCACCGCCCGGCTCGCTGCCCGGCCGTGAGGCCCGACTGGGAGCGGGGGCTTCGCGGGCGCATCTACGCGCTCGGTCGCCGAATCGTTCCGCTCGCGTGGAGGCGCGCCTTCCGACGCCGGTTCGCCCCGGAGCGGCTTCTCGGCATCCACAAGCCTCCGGTCGACGTCCCGCGGTACGACTTCGATCCGACCGAGGCCCTTCCGGGAAGGCCGGACGTCATCGTTCTGCCGGTCATTGCCTGGTCGTACCGGAGGCAGCGGCCGCAGCAGCTGGCCGAGGCCCTCGCTCGCGGAGGTCGGCGAGTCTTCTACGGATCGCTCGAGGGCGACGGGGAACCGGGGGAGGCGACCGGCGTCGCTCCCGGCGTCACGCTTCTGCCGATCGCGGGAGTGCGGCGCGAGGACCCTGCGGACCGCCGGCTGGAGGGCGCGGCTCTCGAGCGGGCCGGCGAGGCGATCGAGCAGGCGCGCGACCGCTTCGAGATTCACGAGGCGGCGCTCCTCGTGCAGTCGCCCTTCTGGACCCCGCTTGCGCAGGCTCTTTCGGGGCGCTTCTCCTGGAAGGTCGTCTACGACTGCTTGGACGAGCACGCCGCGTTTCCGGCCAACCGGAGGGACGTCCTCGCCTCGGCCGAAGCGGAGCTGATCCGCTCGGCGGACCTCGTGCTCGCGACGTCCGGACCTCTGCTCGAGAAGCTCCGTACATCGAGGCCCGACGCCGTCCTCCTGCCGAACGCGGGGGACGCCGCGACGTTCGGGGCCCTTCCCGATCCGACGCCCGATCCGGCCCGGCTCATCGTGGGCTACGCCGGCGCGGTCGACGATTGGTTTGACGAAACTCTGGTTGCCGAGGCCGCGCGGCTCCGACCGGAGTGGCGCTTCGAGATCGCGGGAGCCCTCGAGGGGCGGAGCCGCGACGTCTCCGGCTTTCCCTCCAACGTCGTCTTCCTGGGCGAGCGTCCGTTCCGGGAGATGGCGGAGGTGCGCCGCCGGTTCGACGTCGAGGTCATTCCTTTCCGGCTGACCTCGCTCACGCACGCGACCGACCCGGTGAAGCTGTACGAGGCGCTCGCGGCCGGCCGCGGAGTGGTGGCGACGCGCATGCTCGCTCTCGAACCGTTGGCGGAGAGCGGCCTCGTTCGGTTCGCGGGTACCGCGCCGGAGCTCGTGCGCGAGCTCGAGGCCGCCGCCTCCGCGAAGCCGGACGAGGTCGCCCGACGGCGCACGTTCGCGGCGGAAAACACGTGGGACGCGCGTGCGATCGAGCTCTCCCCGCGGCTGTCCGGGCTCTGGCCCCTCGTGTCCGTTCTCGTGGTGACCCACGACGGTCTCGGGTGGACGCGTCTCTGCCTCGAGTCGGTCGAGCGCCGCACCGACTGGCCGCGGTTCGAGGTGATCGTCGCGGACAACGCGTCGACCGACGGGACGCGGGAGTGGCTGGGCGACGCGGAGAGGCGGGGGAGCCTGGTCGCGGTGATGCTTCCGGACAACCGCGGCTTCGCCGCCGGCGTCAACGCGGCGGCCGCGAAGGCGCACGGCGACTACCTCTGCATCCTCAACAACGATACGGTCGTCACGCGGGGTTGGCTCGGGGCCCTCGTCCGTCACCTGGAGCGCGACCCCGATCTGGGGATGGTCGGACCCTCCACGAACGAGATCGCCAACGAGGCGCGCGTCGACGTGGGATACCGCGAGTTGCGGCACCTGGACTCCTGGGCCCGGGGTTTTACGCGAGCCCGCTCGGGCCGCTCGGATCCGATCCCGATGCTCGCGATGTTCTGCGCCCTCCTCTCGCGGGAGGTCTTCGAACGCGTCGGGCGGCTCGACGAGCGGTTCGAGATCGGGATGTTCGAGGACGACGACTACGGCCGGCGGCTGGCGGCGGAGGGCCTGCGTCTCGCCGTCGCGCGCGACTCCTTCGTCCACCATGCCGGCCGGGGAAGTTTCCGCGCGCTCCCGGACGAGGAGTATCAGCGGATCTTTCGCGACAACCGGCGGCGCTACGAGGAGAAGTGGGGCGCCGCCCCGTCGGTCCGCGAGGGGGGGGGCGGCGAGGACGCGGTCGAAGCGATCGCGCGGCGCGCCGGGGAGAGCGGGGCGGTCTTCGTCTTTCCGCCGACGATCGGGTGGGACGTCACTCTGGTCCAGCGGCCCCACCACCTGGCCCGCGCCTTCGCGAGGCTGGGCTTCCCGGTGATCTTCGAGGAGGACTCGGCCGCGGGAGCTCCGCCGGCCGCGGGGACGCTCCGCCGCGAGGAAGAAAACCTGTGGGTGGCGTCGGGCGGAGCTCGGGAGTGGGCGGAAGTGCCCCGCCGCGTCTCTGGTCCTTCGCCTACAACGTCCCCCGGCGGAGATCCCTCTCCGGCCCGGCGGCGGCTGGTGTACGACGTGATCGATCACCTCGACGTGTTCCCGCACCCCGGGCGCCGTCTGCGGCGCGACCACGAACGGGCGCCTCCGCAACGCGGAGGCGTCTTCGCGGTCTCCGCCCCCTGCTCGAAGAGTCCGCCGCGCCGGCCGGACGCCGCTACCTTCCCAACGGGGTGGATGCGATCGGTTCGCCGCGCCGCCGGACCCGTGCGTTCTGCCGAGCTCCTCGCTCGTCCGATCGCGCCGGGCGCCCCTGGCCGGTTACGTGGGCGCTCTCGCGCGCTGGCTCGACACGGAGCCTGCTCGTTCGGCGGCCCGCCGGCGCCCCGGGTGGGACTTCTTCCTCATCGGCGAGGACCTGGACGGCTGGTTACCGAGTCTGGAGGCGGAGGGCCCCCCCGAACCTCCAGTTCCTCGGGGCCTGGCCGCACGAGTCGATCCCCTCGATGCTCGCGTCCTTCGACGTCGGGCTGATCCCTTTCCGGCTGGGCCGCGAAGGCTGGAACGCCTCGCCGATCAAGCTCTACGAGTACCTCGCCCGGGGCCTCCCGGTCGTTCTCGACCGCGCTCCCCGAGTGTCATGCGATTCCGGAAGTCCGGATCGCCGCCGACGCGGAGGATCTGGCGAACCTTCTCGATGAGGCGCGGGAGGCGGGCGAGCTCGGAGGAGTACCGGCGACGGGCCCGCGCCCGCGCCGGCGAAAACGACTGGTCCCGCCGAGCCGACGCGTTCTCGAGGCTCTCCGCCTCTCGACGGGGCTCGGCGTTCCCGCCACTGTTCACCGCGAGAAGAGCGGTCGGGAGGGAGATCGGGCCGAAGCGATCCCGTAAGATGCGACGGGCGACGAGTCGAAACGGGGGACCGTTTGAGCTCCGCGGAACAGATCCCCGGGTCGGCCGCGCGACGGTCTACGACTCCGCGCGGCTGGATCCTCCCGGCGATCCGCGAGGCCAAGGACCTCTGGCGCTATCGAGGACTCGTGCACGAGCTCGTCGTCCGCGACATCAAGGTCCGCTACAAGCGCTCGATGCTGGGCGTGACCTGGACGATGCTCGCCCCCTGCTCAACATGATCACGCTGACGATCGTGTTCTCCGCTCTCCTCAAGACGGCCGTCGAGAACTACCCCGTGTACTTCATGTCGGGGCTCCTCTTCTGGAACTTCTTCGCCCAGAGCACCTCTTCCACGGCGCTCCAGACCCACGACGCCAACGAGATCGCCAAGCGGACTTCGTTCCGCGGTCGGTCTTCGTGGCGGCCTCGATCGGCGTCGCCCTCGTCAACCTCCTGCTGTCCCTGATCCCGCTCTGTGCTCATCCTCGCGGTCACCGGATTTCCGCTCCACGTGACGTGGCTCTTCCTTCCCGTGTCGATCCTGATGGGAACGATGTTTGCCGGAGGCGTCGGCCTGATTCTCTTCACTCTCGCGTCGCGCTTCTCCGACGTCCGCGAGATGTACATGGTCATCGTCCAGGTCTGGTTCTTCCTGACGCCGATCGTGTACCACGTCTCGCATCGTGCCGGCGAGGCATCGGATTCCCATCTGGCTGAACCCGATGTACTACCTGGTTCAGACCTTCCGCAAGCCGATCTACGACGGGGTCCTGCCCTGCCTGGACGCTGCTGGGGCGCTCCTTCGCGATCGCGCTCGGCCGTCTCGTCATGGGCTGGGTCACTTCGAACCGTCGGGCGGAGCGGTTCGCCTTCGTACGGCTGAGCATGGGCGGCGCGATCCTTCTCGAGAATCGGGGTCCGAGTACCTGATCCCGAGCGAGCGCATCCGGTCGCTCAAGGAATACGCGATACGGCGGCTCAAGCGGCGGATCTACTTCGACGAGTTCCAGGCGCTGCGCGACGTGTCGGCCTGGAGGTCGGGCGGCGGGAGTCATCGGCGTCGTGGGCCGAAACGGCGCCGGCAAGAGCACGCTCCTGCGAGTCATCGCGCGAGTCATCCCGCCGAGCTCGGGCCGCGTCGTCGTCGTGGGCCGGGTCGCCCCGATCCTGGAGCTGGGACTGGGCATTTCACGGCGAGCTGACCGGCCGCGAGAACGTGCTGCTCCAGGGGGCCCTTCTCGGCTTTTCGCGCGCCGCGATGAAGCGCAGCGGATCGCCCGGATCGTCGAGTTGGCGGAGCTCGAGGAGTTCATCGACTCCCCCGTCCGGACCTACTCGACGGGCATGGCGGCGCGGCTCTCGTTCTCGGTCGCGACCGACGCGGATCCGGACATCCTTCTCATCGACGAGGTCGCTCGCCGTCGGCGACGAGCGGTTTCAGATGAAGTGCCACGGGAGAATGGAGGAGTTCCGGCGGGCCGGGAAGACCGTCTTCCTGGTCTCGCACGCCCTCTCCGCCGTGCGGGAGAACTGCCAGCGCGCCATCTGGATCCACGAGGGCCGCCTCGTCCGCGACGGCGATGCGGCGTCGGTCACCGACCTGTACCACGGGTGGTCGGTCGGAGACCCCGTCGCACTTCCCCAGGCGCTCTAGCCGAAGCTCAATCCGCACCGGACAGGTGAGTGATTGCCCAGGGAAGCACGAAAACCAGGTCGAGGCACAGAACCGCCAGGACGAAAAGGTGGAGTCCGGCCGTCGTCAGGCGAAGGGCTGCCAGACGAAGCGGAAGCGGTCCGGCGACGCGAGCCAGGAAGTAACCGATCGCGGCGATACCCGGAAGAAAGAGCGAGAGAGTGAGGCGATTCCCGTCGGCGATCGGGGTGTACCAGCTGTACAGCAGAAAGTAGCAGGCAAAGTACGAGATCACGAAAATGGTGGCGGCGCTCGCTCGGCCACGAAACAGAAATTCTCGCGCCCGCCCTCTATGCTGAGCGATGAAGAGAAGAGCAAAGAGGAAATAGATTGCGGCATATTTCAGATATCCATAGGACGACCAGGCCACTTTGAATACGGTCGCGATCCCGTTTCCAAGTCGGGCCGTCATCTGCGACACCGTGTGATCGTTCCAGTACTTCCGGGCCGAGGGCAGATCCTCCGCCGGCATGCGCGGCCATCCGACCCGGTCGCCGTGGGCCTTGGTCCCCCGCTCGACCTCGTCCCATGAGTCGTACCAGAAGTAAAACGTGCTGGTGACATTGTAGAAATAGCGCCCGAAGACGTGCTTGCTCGTCCGGATGTAGGGGTAGACGACGGCCAGAAATACCAGCACGAATACCGCAGCACGGGCGGCGGACGACAGCGGTGAAGCCGTGCGTCGGGCCGGTCCACTGTCCCCACGGGCCATTGAGGACCATGCGTAACAGACCAGGAAGAGAACGATTCCCGGCAGGACCGAGGGCTTGGTCAGGTACGCGACTCCAGCGGCGACTCCCAGGAGAGCGGCCCGTAAAGCGGTCGGCCTCTGGAGGTTTTCGATGCAGAGGACGAAGAAAAGAAGGTTGAAGAAGTAGAACACGAGCTCGCACTGGAAGTATCCGGCTTTGAACACGAAGACGGTGTATGCGGTCACCAGCACGATCGCGGTCGCTGCCAGGGGCTCCAGCCACCTGGCGAGCAGGGCGTAGGTGAGAAACAGGAGAATCACGGATAGCCCGATGTTGAGGACTTTCCCTCTCCGAAAGAATTCGTCGTCTGGCATCCCGGGCCGGTACAGCAGAGACTGCAGGAACGGATAAACGGGCATTCGAGCCCGATCCCCGACGTGCGCGGACCCTTTCGTCGCGATGCCGCGGGCATAGTCCATGTACGCGGACTGGTCGGTGCGACGCATGTCGAGGTTGATTCGGAAACCTTGGACGACCGCCCCCGCGAGATAGATCGTGATCAGGAGTCCCACTACGCCGATCCGCGGCCATCCCCACCGTCTTGAGCGTGAAACCGCCGCCCGCTCGGGGAAAGAGAAGACTGGTGTCGTCGACACGGCGCGATCCTACCGGTTCCGGGCGACGGGCGCGGGACTGGCGCTCGTCCGGGAGCACACCCGAGATCGACCGTAACGACATCGAGAGTGGCGAACGTATACTCGCCGCGCCATTCTCTCTGTGAGTGACGGTTCATCGTCCACATCCGTTCCTATGCGAACTCAGACCAGCGCGCGCGGCCCCGCGGTCGCGGTAATCCTGGTCATCGGGCTCGCGACGCTACTGCGTCTGCCGCTTCTTTCCTGGCCGTTCGCCGCCAACCCGCAGTCCTCGTGCTGCGGGCACCCCGACGAGATCACGCACTACGACCTGTTACGCGCATTTCGCTCCGGACTCGATCCGGGCTCGTATCCCCCGGGGTTCGCCGTACTCACCGCACTCGCGCTTCGCACTCCAGCGGGCGATGCCGCGTCTTCCTTCGCGCCGGCCGGAATCATGGGAGAGGAGCGAGATCGAATCCGTTCGGTCTGGATGGGCAGAATCCTCAGTCTCGTCTTCTCCGGGGTCGCGGTCTGGCTTCTCTATCGTCTCTGTGTCGGCGCGGGGCTCGCGGCGCCGATCGCGGCGGTATCGGCTCCGATGCTCGCTATGGCGCCACTGTTCAGCGTGCAGAGCACCTACGCCCTCGCCGACGTGCCGCACGTGGCCCTGGTGGTCGCCTGCACCGTAACGTTCCTGTGGTGGGATCGGCTGAGGAGGCTCTCCCAGGAGGCGCTGTTCGGGCTCCTGCTCGGCGGCGTCTTCGCGTTCAAGCTGATCGGGGTTGTTTTCGGCATCCCGCTCCTGCTTTCGATGGCGACGCGATCCGTCTCCCGCAGGCGCACGGTCATGACGGTCGGCCTCGCCTTCCTCGCCGGGCTTTTGGCTTTCTCGGCCGGTTTTCTGCGCTTCGCGCTACCCTCGTCGATCTTCGAGAAGGTCGTCGTCGAGAACGCGCGGGCAAGCCGAATCCGTCCGGGCTGGAACGCCGTGCACCACCTTCTCTCGCTGGTGCCGGGGATGGGCGCCCCCTTCACGCTGTTGCTCGTCGTCGCGGTCGTCTGGTTCGGGTTTCGCGTCGTTCGTCGGCGTGGCCGCGTCCCCTTCCGCCCGCTGGACCCCCTTCCGGCGATCGCGATAGGGACCCTTCTCTACTTCCTGAGCGTGTGCTTTTCGAGCAACCCCTTTACGCGCCACATGCTGCCGGTCTACCCGTTTCTCATCCTTTTCGTGCTCCTCCAGGTGATCGTGCCTCTCTCGAACGGAGTCTCGAAGGAACTGCGGCCGTTCACTGCCGTGCTCGTGTTCCTTTTCTTCGTGACGTACGGCACCTTTGCGACGCGGCCGCTTCTCCGTTCCTTCGCGGAGGATCCGGTCGACCGCGCTCTCGTCTGGGTTCGAGCGAACACGGCCTACGAACCACGCTTCCCCCCTTTTCGCAACTTCCCGCCCGTTCCGAGTGTCCGATCCCGCCCGATCGACAGGGGAGGCGCGGACGCGCTCACGATCGTTCACTCCGCCTGGGCCGGCCGGTTGACCGGCAGCTGGTGGCTGCGGCCCGCGCCGGTCGACCTTCGCGACGTTTACCACTTCGAGGGAACGGTGGAGGATCTCCGGTTCTGGCAGAAGCTGATGGCCGGAGGGGCGGGGGACTGGCGGGTGATCCAGGCGTTCGGCGATGACTGGACGACGCCGGAGAGGCTTTTTCTGTCGCTCCTCGGCCGTGGATACGATCAGTTCGTTACGGCGGGCCGGGTCTTCGTCGTCGCGCGCTCTTCCGCCATCCGGCGGTAGCCCTTCTCCTCATGCAGATCGGACTCGCCACACCTGAGTACGTCACCGAGAGCTACTTCTCGGGCGGTCTCGCGAACTCCGTTCATCGGACCTCGATCGGGCTCCGTTCCAAGGGACACGACGTTCACGTGTTCACGCGCTCGGAGCTGGCTGACGACGAATTTCTCCATGACGGCATAAAGGTCCATCGAGTGGCCGGAGGGCGATTGGCACGCTGCATCAACTGGGCATCCGGAGGTCACCTTCCGGAGTCCTCCGCGTGGATCGATTTCAGCGCGCGGGTATGGCGGCGAATCACACGCATCCACCGGAGATCCCGCTTTGACGTGCTCCAGTTCCCGAATTACAGCGGCTGCGGAGTGGTCTCGAGTCTCCTCCTGGCCGTGCCTTCCGCCGTGAGGCTCTCGACCTACGGCCCGGAATGGAACGAGCTTGCCGGCATTCCGCGGAACGCCGACCGGGCGGTCGGCGAGTGGTTCGAGGCCCTGCAACTTCGTCTGGCCCGTCACGTCTACGCTCCCAGCCGAAACGTTCAGGAGATGGCTCTGTCGAGGGCTCGTCTCGAGAGAGTCGAGGTGATACCCACCCCGTTCTTCCTTGAATGTGACGAGCTCGACCTGTCCTTATATCGGGAGCAATTCGAAGGAAAGCAATACCTGCTCTTCTTCGGGCGATATCAGCTGCACAAGGGCTTTCACATCCTCGCCCAGGCTCTCGACGAGGTTCTCGAACGAAACCCGGGTGCACAAGCCGCATTCGTCGGGATGGATCTGCCGAGCGTTCTGGCCTCCTCGATGCGGGAGTATGCGGAGCGGGCCTGCCCGCGCCACCGCAACCGCCTCATCTTCATCGGGCAGACGTCGCATTCGAGTCTCTACCCGGTGATCGCGGGTTCGCGGCTCGTCGTTCTTCCCTCGCTCGTCGATAACCTCCCGAATGCCTGCCTGGAAGCGATGGCTCTTCAAAGGGCGGTCGTCGGCACATATGGCACGAGCCTGGAAGAGCTCCTGACCGACGGGGTCACCGGCTTTCTCGTGCCGCCCGGCGACCCGCAGGCACTTGGCGACAAGGTGAACTCCGTCTGGAACCGTCCCGATCTGGAGCGAATCGGGCAGGCTGCCGCGGAGCGCGCAAGGGAATTCGATCCGCAGATCACGATTCCGCTGCTCGAGGACTACTTCCGTTCCATCATCGAGAGCCAATGACCTCCACCGATGCGAGACTCGCCGGGCTCGAGGGCTGGATCGAATCGCAACTGGGTCCGGCGCCAAACTTCAAGGGCGCTCGGTATTACTCCGAGTACCTCCGCCTGTTTGGCGACGATTTCGACTCCATTCGCTGCATCGTCGAGCTTGGAGTCGCCGAGGGAGCTTCTCTGCTGGCGTGGTCACGGCTCTGTCCTGAGGCCGTCTGTTTCGGTGTCGATCTCCACCCGCCCGCTCGTTTCGAGTCTTCGCTCGCGCGGCTCGGAATCCAGGCGCGAGTCAAACTCCTCGTCGGTGACCACACCGAGCCAAAAGGATTCGTCTCCGCGATTCCCGAAGGTGTCGACCTGATCGTCGACGACGGGTCTCACCTTCTCGTGCCGACGAAGCGCTGTTTTCTCGCGCTCTTCCCGAAGCTGCGCCCGGGGGGCTGGTACTGCATCGAGGACTGGGGCGCCGGATACTGGGAGTCCTTCGGAGGGCCCGAGAGCGGTGTTCAGCGCATGGTGTACGAACTCGTCGACGAAATCGCGGTCAAGGATCGGATGAAACCGGAGGCGGGTTGCTTCCGCATCCCTGCTCGGCAGCCGCTCCCGATGGACGAAATACGAATCAAGGGTGTCGAGCCGATCGTGTTCATCCGGAGAAAGGCGTCCTAGTCGAGCGCCGACGATTCGGTCGAGAGTCAGTGCGAGCGCCCCCGAGTGCCCCGATAATATCGAGCGATGCCATCGACCGATCGGGGAGATGTTCGCGAGGGCGGCTCGTCGCCGACGGTCACGGTCGTGATCCCGTGCTACAACCTCGGCGCCTACGTCAGTGAGGCCGTCCAGAGCGTTCTGGATCAGACCTACCAGGACTTCGAGATCGTCCTGATCGACGACGGCTCGACGGATCCCGCCACGCGGCACCTCTTCGCCTCCTATCGGCGGCCCCGCACGCGCATCCTTCGGACCGAAAACCAGGGTCTCGCCCGGACGAGAAACCTCGGGATCCGCGAAGCGGCCGGTCGCTACGTTTCCTTCCTCGATGCCGACGATCTGCTCGAGCCGACGTTCCTGGACCGGACCGTGTCCGTGCTCGAGGCGGATCCGTCGATCGCGTTCGCATCGTGCTGGCTGGCCGGCTTCGGAGAGTCGAGCTTCCTCTGGACACCGACGAGCTGCGACTTTCCCCACCTCCTGGCGGAGGACACGGTCTGCACGGCGGCGCTGACCCGGAAGGACGCGCTCGTGGCCGTCGGAGGGTTCGACGCCGACATGCCGGTGTCGGGTTACGAAGACTGGGACCTGGCGATCGGGATCGTCGAGAGAGGACTTCCCGGCCGGATCGTTCCGGAGGTCCTCTTCCGATACCGGATCCGGCCGGGCTCCATGACTGCGTCGTGCACCGCGCCGGAGAACCACGCCCGGCTCATGCGGTACATCGTCGAAAAGCACCCTCACGCGTACCAGCAACACCTGGCGGGGGTCCTCGAGGTCATCGAGGCGCGGACGATTGAGATCGAGGGACGGCGCGGGCCTCCCCCGGCCGGACATCCGGACGACGAGCGGCGCGGCGCCGTGCTGGAAGAAACTCTTCGCGGCGTGCTCGAGTCACGCAGCTGGAAGGCTTCCCGGGCGGTGCGGGGAACGAGTCGCCGCGTGAAGCTCTGGAGGCGGAAAAAGGGGTCTCCGCCACCCCGGATCTCCGCGGTGTTGACCTGCCGCGACCAGGGAAGGGACCTGCCCGACGCGTTTCGGTCTTTGAGCCTCCAGGTGTCTCGAAACGACGAGGTGATGATCGTCGACAACGGGTCGAGCGATCCGGTCACGCTTCACGTTCTCGAGGGCTACCGCTCGGCGGGGATTCCCGTAATCCGCACCGAAGGGGTCGGCGATGCGGCCGCGCGCGAGATGGGGTTGCGAAGCGCTACGGCCCCGTACCTCTTCGCCATGGGCGCCGACCAGACCCTCGAGCCCGATTGCCTCCCCCGCGCGACGGCGATCCTGGACGGTAATCCGGAAATCGATTTCGTCTGCCCCGGAATCCGGGACACCGACGGCACGGGCTTCATCGACTTCCCGGATTCTGCGGAGATATCGGCCGTCTTGGGTTGCCGCCGCTTCTCGTTTCCCGTCGTGCGGCGCGAGGCTTTCGCCGCCGCCGGCGGCTATGACGCCGGTATGCCGACGGAGGAACACGCGGACTGGGACGCCGTGATCCGGCTCGCGGATCGTGGACGGCGCGGGGTCGTTCTGCCCGACGCGGTCGTCAACCGCCATTTCCGGCGGCGCAACCCTCCGGCCCAAGACCCGCCGCGCCTCGTCCGCGCGATCGTTCAGAAGCACGCCCCCCTCTTCGAGAGGCATGCCCGTGATGCCGTCCTCGGCCTGGAGAACCAGCGGCGGGCGCTCCAGGCCCTCGCCATCGATCCGCCCCCCGCGGTGTCCATCGAACCGGCGCGCACCGCGATCGACTGGGGAGAGCTTCGGCGGCTTCAGCCGGTGAGCGATACGTGGGGGATCGACCGCGGGCTTCCGGTCGACCGCTACTACATCGCGAGATTTCTGGACCGCCGACGGGAAGACATTCGCGGCCACGTCCTCGAGGTCAAGGAGGCCACCTACACGCAGACCTACGGGAGCCGCGTGGACGCGCTGGACATCGTCGACATCGCTACCGACAATTCCGCCGCGAACGTGGTCGCCGACCTCTCCGAAATCGGTTCCTTGCCGCCCGCCCGTTACGACTGTTTCGTCCTCACGCAGACCATCCACATCATCTACGGTGTTCGGGAGGTGCTGCAGAACGCCTACGGGGCTCTCAAGCCGGGTGGCGTGCTCCTCGCGACCCTGCCCTGCGTGAGCCGTCTCGATTACGAGTCCGGGCTCGAGGGGGACTTCTGGCGGTTCACTCCGGCGTCGGCGCGCCGGCTCTTCGGGGAGGTCTTCGGCGACAACAACGTGGAGGTCGAAGCCCACGGCAACGTCCTCGCGTGCTGCGGGTTTCTGCTCGGGCTCGCGGCGGAGGAGTTCCGGCGGGAGGAGCTCGACCACAACGACCCCTACTTCCCTCTCCTTCTCTGCATCCGGGCGGTCAAGTCGGATGACGCCACCATTCACTCCCCGGCGCGGCGGACGCCGGCGGACGGCAAGGCGGCGATCCTCCTCTATCACCGCATCGATCGGTCGGCTCGAGACCGCTGGCACCTGTGCGTCTCGCCCGAGAACTTCGCGTCTCAGCTCGATCGGCTCGTCCGGCGTTTCCGGCCGATTCCTTTCCGGGACCTGGTGGAGTCGGTGAGAGACGGTCGCGTCGGACACCGCTCTCTCGCTCTCACCTTCGACGACGGATACCAGGACAACGTGACGAACGCTATGCCACGTCTGAAGGAGAGCGGCGTCCCCGCTTCCTTCTTCATTTCGGGGGATGGGGCCGCCGCCAACGGCACCTTCTGGTGGGAGCGCCTCGACGCCTCGCTCGAAGAGTTGGGTCTCCGCGAAGCGGCCGCCCGGGAGCTCCACTGGCGGCTGGCGCAGGCGTCGGAAGGGGAGCGGAGGCAGCTGCTCAAGGACCTTCCTCCGGGCGTCGGCCCCTTTCCACCCCGGATGACGGGAGAAGACCTGGAAGGTCTCGCGAGCGAGCCGCTCGCCGAGATCGGCGCGCACGGGTGGAGTCACCGGGCGCTGGCCGGGCTCTCCCGGGAGGAGCAGAGGTGGGAGATCGGTGAGAACATCCGGGCGCTCGCGCAGAACGTCGCCGCTGAGGTTCTCACTTTTGCCTATCCCTTTGGAGGTCCGGCGACTTCCGATAGCCGGGAGGTCCTGCGCGAGCTCGGCGTCGCGGCGGCGTGCGTCATCGGCTCCGACGCAGTCACGGTCCGCTCCGATACGCTGGCCCTCCCGCGGCTGGAGGTCGGCAACTGGAGTGGCGACGAGCTGGAGGCGAGACTGGATGCCCTTCTGGACCGTTCGGTAGGGATGAGCAAGGAGGATTCGAGTTGAGACTTGTGAGACCTGCGACTCTGGCAATCGTCCTGAGCTCCCTCTTCTGGGTGGGTTGCGGACGCTCCCACGAGACCGCCACCGGCGGCAATACGGACGCGGCCGGCGCTCCCGCGCCGGACCTGGACGGCCTCAAGGTGGAATTCCGGTCGGTGGAAATCCCGGCTCACATGGCTCCGGGATCCGAGGTGAGAGTTCAGATCGAAACGAAGAACGTCGGAACGAAGTCCTGGCCCCGCGGCGGCGATTTCCCGCTCGTTTTCGGCTACCACTGGGAGGCGCCTGGAGCCGACGGCAACTGGGCGGTCCTCTCGTGGGACGACAGTAACCGCGGCGTTCTCCAGGCGGACGTCTCGCCGGGAGAAACGGTGACCGTCATTCTCCCCCTCAAGGCGCTTCCCAGAGCCTGCCCGAACTGCCGCGTCGTCATCGCTCCGCTTTTGGAGATGAAGACATGGTCGACGACCCAGACGTCGATTGCGACGGTCAACATCTCCTGATTCCGACGAGGCAGGCACCTTGACGTCCTCTTTCCGGGCGATCGCCCTCCTCGCGGCCTACAACGAGGGGGACGTCATTTCGTCGGTGATCGGCCACCTGGTCGAGAGCGGCGTGGACGTCTACCTGATCGACAACCGCTCCACCGACGACACCGCGTCGCAGGCGAGGCCGTGGCTGGGGCGCGGTCTTCTCGAAATCGAGGAGTTCCCGCCGGCGGCTTCGGCAGAGGGCGACCACCCGTTCGACTGGACCGCGATCCTTCGGCGAAAGGAGGAGCTCGCGGGGACGCTCGACGCCAACTGGTTTCTCCACCACGACGCGGACGAATTCCGAGAGAGCCCCTGGCCCGGGATCGGCCTGGGGGAGGGAATCCGCTGGGTGGATCGGCTCGGATACAACTGCATCGACTTCCGGGTCTTCAACTTCCCGCCGGTGGACGACGCATTCTCCGGAGGAGATCCCCGGGCGCACTTCCGATACTGGTCGGAGGCGCCGGAGTTCGACCGCAGCCAGCTGAAGTGCTGGAAGAACGAGGGCGGTCCGGTCTCCCTCGTCCCTTCGGGCGGCCACGAGGTCGGGATCCCGAACCGCCGCGTCTTTCCGATCCCGTTCCTCCTGCGCCACTACCCAATCCGGGGTCAGGCCCACGGCCGTCGCAAGGTCTTTTCGGACCGCCGCGGCCGGTTCGTGGATCGGGAGCGGGCGCGCCAGTGGCACATCCAGTACGACGGGATCGACGAGAACCACAGCTTTCTCGCCGACCCCGCGACGCTGCGCCCCTTCGACGCCGACCTGGTCCGCCTCGAGCTGATGCTGGACAACGCCGTCACCCGGCACGAGACGTACCTCGCGAGGCTGGCGAAGGAGGACGCGGCGCGTGCGGCGGAGGAGGCGGCGTTGGCACGCGCGAAAACCGACGAGCTGACGCGCGCGACGGAGGAGCTCGAGCAGCGAGCCCACGACCAGCAGACTCTCGCGGAGGAGCGGGGGCGGCGCGCGGCTGAGCGGGACCGGGCGGTCGACCAAGCGCAGGCTCGCGTCGCGGAGCTCGAGCGGGCCCTCGGCCGCGAAGAGGGGCGGCGACAGGAGCTGGAACGCCGGCTGATCGAGACTGAGGGGGACCAGAAGACTTCTCGGTGAAGTTCGCTCCGCCGCTTCTTCGACAGGAATCGACGACGCCGAATATTTCGAGCCCGCCTGACCGACGCGGACACGGTTCCAAGCGACGTTTTTCATTTCACAGACACCGTGCCGCGGACGTCCGGATGAACTCGGCTGATCGAGGCGGAAGGTTGCCCGAAAGGCTCGAACTCGATTCGCGGGCCCGATGATAAGATTCCGGCCGTTTCGTACCCAGTTCGTTCGGCGGCAATTGGAGCAAAACCTGGCTCGAGAGAGGGCCCGTCTATCCGTCGGGACTCCGGAGCCGGCGGAATGAGGGGCGCGAAGTTGGCGGACGTCTTCGAAAGGGCGAGTCGACACGTGGAGCGGGAGAAGAAGCTGCTCGATCGCGAGCTCGAACCGCCGCCGTCCTCGGAATCCTCCGCGCCCGCGTTCGCTCCCTGGCCCGACTGCCGCACCGACCTGACCGACGCGAACTCCCAGTACCACCCCGCGACGCTGTTTCCGGGTACATCGGCGGCAGGTCTGAAAAAGCTGGTCCTGCGCGCGATGAACGTCTACACCTACCGCCAGATCCTCTTCAACGCGGCGATCGTCCGGATCCTGAATCGCTGGGACGAGCGCCTGCGATCCCTTTCCGGAGAGCTCTCCGGATTTTCCCGGCGCCTCAACGAACGGGTGAATCGCCAGGTGGCCCTGATCGAGGAGCGCCGGAGCCTGTGGGAGTCGCGTCTCGCGGGGCAGATCGGAGTCGTGGAAGATCGCACGAGCGCGGTGGAGTCGGACGTCGCCGAGCTCGAGTCGAGAGCGCGGAGAGAGCGGGCGCGCGTGGACTCGCTGGAAGACTCCGTCCGCCGGCTGGAAACGCTTCTCTCTCGCGATCGGGAGACAGCGGGTGCGGGAACGCCGCGTTGAGAGCGTGATCCCGCGGCCTGCGGGGAGTCGATGAAAGTCGCTCTCGTCGTCGTCGCCCACCCGACCGGCCGCGGAGGAGCGGAGATCCTCTACGACGGCCTGGAAGGCGCGCTTCGAGGGGCGGGGCACGACGTCGAGCGGGTCGCTCTTCAGTGCGACGAGTCCACCTACGCTGGCATTCTGGCCGGCTATGCGGCCGCGCGGGCCCTCGACCTCGAACGATTCGACCTCGTCATTTCTACGAAGGCTCCGAGCTTCAACGTGCGGCATCCCCGGCACGTCCTCTTCCTGCTGCACACGGTGCGGGTGTTCTACGACATGTTTGATTCCTGGAGCGATGGCTCAGCCGAGCGCCGGGCAGAGCGCGACCGGATCCGGGAAATGGATTTCGATGCACTCTCCGCGATCCCGTCGGGTCGGAGGTTCGCGATCGGCGAAGAGGTGTCCCATCGTCTCCGGGACTCCCTCGGGTTGAGTTCCCGCGTCCTGCATCCCGCGCTCGCCGACGCGGACTTCTTCCATCCCGGTCCCTTCGAGCACTTCCTCGTCTCCGGGAGGCTGCATCCGTGGAAGCGGACGGACCTCGTCATCGACGCCTACCGTTTGCTGTCGACGGACGTCCCGCTGCTGGTCACCGGGTCCGGCGAGGCCGAGGCGGACCTCCGGCGCCGGGCGGCCGGAGATTCCCGCGTTCGCTTTCTCGGAGAGGTCTCGCGCGAATCTCTCTACGACCTCTACTCGCGCGCTTGGGCCGTCCCCTTCGTCCCGCTCCGCGAGGACTTCGGATACGTCGCCGTCGAGGCGATGCTCTCCGGAAAGCCGGTGGTGAGCGCGTCGGACTCGGGGGAGCCTGCTCGGCTCGTTCAGCACGAGAAAACCGGACTCGTCGTGGATCCACACGCCGAGGCCATCGCCGCGGCGCTCGCCCGATTGCTGCACGAGCCGTCGGAGGCCCGGCGGATGGGCGCCGCGGGCATGGCGAGGGCCGCGCAGATCCGCTGGGACACGGTGGTGGAAAAGCTGATCGCGTCGGCGGAGGATGACGCGCCGGAGGCCCGGGTCGCGGCGGGCCGGACCCGGGTCCTCATCCTGGACAACCAGCCGATCGATCCCCCCGTCGGCGGCGGGCGCATCCGCCTCTTCGGTCTGTACACGAACCTGCCGCCGGACCTCGACCCGGTGTACGTCGGGACGTACGACTGGCCCGGCCCCGACTACCGTTCGATTCTTCACGCGGGGAGGCTCCGTGAGATCACGGTTCCGCAGAGCCCCGCGCACTTCCGGGCGCACGAGTCGCTCCGGGCGATGGATCCTCAACTCACGATGGACGTCACGTTTCCCCTTCTCTCGTTTCTGTCTCACGGATTCGCCCACCGGGTCGCCCACGAGGCAAAATTGGCCGACGTCATCGTCGTCAGCCATCCCTGGGCTTACCCGATCGTTTCGCGCGTGCCGGGGCTCGAGGACAAGCCGCTCATCTACGACTCGCACAACGTGGAGGGGCATCTCCGGCGCTCCCTGCTCGGCCACGGCGAACTCGCCGGCGGAATCGCAGAAATGGTGGAGGAACTCGAGCGCGAGCTCTGCGCGCGCGCCTCCGCGATCTTCGCCTGTTCGGCGGACGATGCTCTAGCCTTCGAACTGCACTACGGAGTCGATCCCGCGAAAATCCACGTCGTACACAACGGCACGGACGCCCGTCTCCTCCTTCCGTCGTCCTCTGCCGAAAAGAAGCTCGCCCGCAGAGCGCTCGGGCTGCCGGAAGACGAGCCCGTTGTCGTGTTCGTCGGGAGCCAGTACCCCCCCAACGCTGAGGCGGCCCGGTTCCTCTGCAGTCAACTGGCTCCCGCACTCGCCGACGTTCGGTTCGTCGTTGCGGGGGGTTGCACGAACGAGATCGCTGCGACCGACGTTCCCGAAAACGTGACCGTGCTCGGCTCCGTGGATTCGAGGGTCCGGGACCACGCTCTCGCCGCAGCCGACGTGGCAATCAACCCGATGAGCCGGGGCTCCGGAACGAACATCAAGATGTTCGACTTCTTCGCGGCCGGCCTGCCCACGGTGACGACGCGCGTCGGCGCTCGGGGCCTGGGCGCGGGGGAGGGTGTTGCCTACCGCGTCACGGACCTCGAAGATTTTGTCCGGGAGGTCCGCGACCTGCTCGACTCGCCCACCCGACGTCACAGCATGGCTGCGTCGGCGCGGACGCTGGCCGAATCCCGATTCGACTGGCGCGCTCTCGGCGCGGCTGCCGGACGCGTGATTCGAGCGGTCGCCCGGGGCTCCCCGGTGGATCTCGTCCGGCCCCGGCAGTTCCGGCTCGCCGTCCTCTCGACCTGGAACACCCGCTGTGGCATCGCGGACTACACCGGGGCGCTCACCCGAGGCTTTCCCGAGGGAGCCGACGTCCGCATCTACGCGGAGGCTCGATCCTGCGGGGCCGCCGAGACGCACGTGCGGAAGAACTGGGAGATCGGCCTGCACGATCTGTCGCCGCTGGAGTCCGATCTCGAGCGGGACGCGGTCGGCACGGTCCTGCTCCAGCACAACCCGGCGTTCTTTTCGGAGGAGGCGTTCGGGCGTCTCCTTCGCCGGCTTCGCGACCGGAGAATTCCGGCGGCGGTGACCCTGCACGCCGCCCAGGGTCTCCGCCTCGACTCGGATCTCGCCGCGGAGCTCACCCGGGTCGACCGTATCTACGTCCATCGAACGAGCGATGCGCACTGGCTCGCGGATCACGGTGCAGGTGGCCGCGTCCAGGTGATTCCGCAGGGCATCCCGCAGCTTCCCCAGCGCTCGGCGGAGTGGGTTCGGAAGCGCATCGGGCTCCAAGGAAAGTTCGTGATCGGGCACTTCGGATACCTGCGGCCGCACAAGGGCGTTCTCGAGCTGATCGAGGCGTTCGAGGTCCTCGGCCGCACGATGCCGCTCGCGCACCTGCTGCTGCTGTGCGCTGAATATCCAAGCGACGACTCCCGCGACTACCGCCGCCGGTGCGAGGAGCGGATCGGTTCCTCCCCCGTGGGAGACCGGATTCACGCGAGCTTCGATCACCTCCCGCTCGAGACGGCCGGTTTTCTGCTCCAGGCGTGCGACGTCATCGTTTTTCCGTATGCCTCGTCGAGCGAGTCGTCGAGCGCGGCGGTCCGCCTGGCGATCGCTTCCCGCAGGCCGATCGTCGTAAGCGGTTCCGGAATCTTCGAAGAACTGGAGGGACTCGCCGAGGTGGCGCCCTCGCGCGACCCGGAGCCTCTCGCCGCCTTCCTGTCCCGTCTCGCGGAAGCGGGGCCCCGCGCCGACGCGGAGGAACGCCGGAAGAAGTTCGCCGCGGAGTGCGACTGGGCGCGCGTTTCGTCTTTCGTGTGGGGAGATCTCCGATCTCTCGACCGGCCTGCGGTCTGAAGTGTCTTCGCCCGTGTCGCGCGACCCTCTCTCCGGAACCGATCTTTTCCGGGACAGCGCCGCACCGAAGCGCGCGGACGTTCTCAATCCGCGGATCGGTGTTTGGGGTCGGTTCGACTCGGCGGACTTCCTGGACCTCGTCCAACCCGGGATCCTCGACCGGGAGATCCGGCGGCGCCTGCCGGAGGCGGAGATGCGGGTCTCCGCGCCGATCGCCACGGCATCGACGACGGCGCCCGACGCGGGTTTCGCGACCGCCGGCCTCGGCGCCTGGAGCTCGCGGCGGGCAGCGGAGCTTTCGGAAAGTCTCGACTGCGTGATCATGGCGGGCGAGCTCTTCGGTCCTTCTTCGGACGAGCGGCCCGCGTCTCCCGGCTCTGGGAGTCCACGGCTGGATCCGTTTCTGATCGAGGGTCTCGGGAGCAAGCTCGAGGCGTCGTGTCCCATGGCCTGGAGCGCCGTGAGCATCGCTTTCGATCTGGAGCCCGGAGAAGCCGATCGACTGCGGACCGCTCTTGGGGGTCGTTCCTACCTGTCGGTGCGCGACGAGGCTTCCCGCGCGCGGCTCCGCCGCGCCGGAGTCGACGCCGACGTCACGGTCGTCCCGGATCCGCTACTCCTCCTCCCGCGCGCCTTTCCGGAAGAGGTGCTCGCCCGCCGTCTGGAGTACCTCCGGCACATGGAGTGGTTCCCGCGCTCCGGCGAGCCGCTCGTGATTCAAGAGAGCGCGGCCTTCGACGACCGCTCGGAAGAGCTGGCCGCGTCAGTCGCGGCGGCGCTCGAGCGGTCCCCGGTCCCGGTCGTCGTTCTCGGGCTCGGACCGGGGGACGGAGACGGCCGGTTCGCAGACGCCCTCTCGCGGCATGCCTCGGTGGCGACTTTCCGCATTCCCGCCGGCTCGAGTGTCGCCGACACTGTAGCGGTGCTCGCGCACGCGCGGGCTTTCATGGGGTCCTCCGCCCGGGCCGCAGCCGCCAGCTCGTCTTTCGGTGTCCCGGCTCTCGTCGTCGAGCAGTCGTCCGGCGAGACCTCACGGGAAATCGTCCTCGCGATCCGGAGGCTGCTCCTGGTGCCGGCCGGAGCGGGCGCCGAAGCGGCGGACCTGGCGGCTCTCGACGCTCACTTCGATCGGCTCGCCGACCTCGCCGAGAAGGCTCTCGTCAATCGGCTCCGGCGCGAGGGCTTCTCCGAGGAGAGGCTGCTGGCCCGCCTGCGGGAGAACGAACGCGTTCTCGACTCCTGGCGCGCGGCGCACGCCGCCCGGTCGGAGCAGGTCGTGGATTCCCGTCTCCGGTTAGCGGAACTGGCGGAGCGGGGACAGAAGCTCGCCGACGAATTGCGGGAGCTGCGGGACGTGGCCGCGCGCCGTCACCACGACTGGGCTGCCGTCAAGGCCGAGCTCGACACCGAACGCGGGCAGCGAGAGGAGGCGTCGCGTGACCTTGCGAGCGAGCGGCAGATCTCGGCGCGCGTGGCCTCCGAGCGCGACGATCTCGCCCGTGAGGCAGCGACGCTCCGGACGCGGCAGGCGGTGGTCGAGGGAGATCTGGCGGAGTCGCGGGCGCACGCGACGCGAGCCGCCGACGAGGTCCTGTCTTTGCGGGCCGAGGTCGAGCGGGTCCGCGAACGCCTGGAAAAGGCGCGCGCGGACCACGCCGAGCTCCGGACTTCGCACAACCTGCTGTTCACGGAAATCGCGGAGGCCCGCGGCGACGCGGGACGCTCCGCGGAGCTCGTCGCGGATCTTCAGGCGAAGCTGGAGCGGCTCCAGGCGATCCCCCCGTCGGCGGCCGGGCCGAAGAGTGAGTAAGCTCGCCTTTCCGGTCGGGAGCCGGCCCGCCGTTTCGATCGTGATCGTGACTCACGGCGCGGAGCGCTGGGTGTGGCGGGCGCTTGCCGCGATTCTCGAACACACTGAACCGCCCTACGAAGTCATCGTCGTGGACAACGCTTCCCCGCGGGACATGGTGCGCCGACTGCACGCGGACCTCGAGAACGTGCGCGTGGTCTGGAACGACACGAACCGGGGCTTCGGACCCGCGAACAATCAGGCGGCCGCCCTTGCCGCTGCGCCGCTGCTCGCCTTCGTCAACAGCGACGCTCTCGTGCACGCGGGCTGGCTGACCCTCCTGCGGCAGCGGCTGGAGAGCGCGCCGGACGTTGCCGCCGTGGCGCCGCAGCTTCGGAACCTCGACGGCACACTCCAGGAGGCCGGCGCTCTCCTCTTCGGCAACGGGTACACGCAGTTCGTGGGATTCGGCGACGACCCCTCGAAGCCCGCGTATCGGTTCCCGCGCGAGGTCGACTATGCCTCCGCCGCGTGCCTGCTGGTGCGGGCGAGCGCCTTCGCGGAGGTCGGCGGTTTCGCGGCGCGGTACGCCCCGGCGTACTACGAGGACGTCGACTTCTGCCTCGAGCTGCGCCGGCGCGGGTACCGGATTCTTTACGAGCCCCGCGCCGTCGTGACACACGTCCGGGGGGCCTCCGGGGACGCGGACCTGGCGAAGCGGCTGTGGTTCCGGAACCATCCGCTCTTCTTGGCGCGGTGGAAGGGGTTCCTCGCGACCCGGCCTCTGTACACCCCCGAGGATGGCGACCCGCGTCTGCAGGCGGCGGCGCGCGACGCGCCGGCTTTCGGCCGGATCCTGATGGCCACGCGCAAGTTTCCGGGTCCGACGCCGTCCGGCGACCCGGGGGCGGCGGAGATGGCCAGGTGGCTCGCGCACGCCTATCCGCGCACGCGCCGGACGCTGCTGTCGGAATCTCCCGCGCCGGGGCCCGAGGCCGAGGATGAGCTTCTGGATCTCGGGTGGGAAATCGCCGACGCGGGAGCAATCGCGCAGAGGCCCTTCCACTACGACGTTGTGATCCTGCAGGGGCTGGAGTCGCCGCACCCGTTCGATCCCCTCGTCGAGCGTGTGCTCGGCGAGGCCGCGCTGATCCGGAATGCCGCCGACGCGCTGGACTCCGACTCGCCGGAGGGGCGTGACCTCGTTCATGCCCTCGCGGCGGCGGGCATTCCGGCGCAGACCCTGACCCCCGCTCCGTGAACGCCACCATCATCGATGTTGGCGCGGCGAATTTCTCGCCGGAAGTGGTCCCATCGTCCGGCGCGACCTTCGTGCCGGATCTGTCGATCGTCATTCCGGCGATGAACGAGAGAGACAACCTGGAGCTGTTGTTGCCGGCTCTGAAGGAAGTCGTCGCCGGGATGGGAATCGACGCCGAAATCATCGTCGCGGACGGCGGGTCGGTGGACGGGACACGGGAGGTGTCCGCTAACCGCGGCGCACGCGTCGTTGCTCAGGTGGAGAGGGGCTATGGCGGTGCGCTGCTGGCCGGCTTCGAGGCGAGTCGGGCTCCCTACATCGCGACGATGGACGCCGATCTGTCCCACCGTCCCGTGGTGCTCGAGGAGCTGTGGAACCAACGGGACAAGGGAGAGGTCGTCATCGCATCCCGGTACGTCCCGGGGGGGACGGCGGAGGTCGGGCCCGTCCGACGGCTCCTGAGCCGCATCTTGAACGTCACCTACGCCCGGGTTCTCTCTCTCCCGGTTAAGGACCTGTCGAGTGGCTTCCGTCTCTACCGCCGCAATGTTCTCCAGGGGATCCCGATCCAATCCCGGGATTTCGATGTGCTCGAGGAGATTTTGATCCGGATCCACGCAGAGGGCTGGGAGATCCGCGAGGTCCCGTTCCGTTACATGTCCCGGGGGGCCGGCAGGTCGCACGTCCGGCTGTTGAAGTTCGGTTGGGCGTACTTGAAGACCCTCATCCGAATGTGGCAACTCCGCAACTCCGTGAGCTCGCCGGATTACGACTATCGAGCCTTCGACAGTCCCATCTGGCTTCAGCGCTACTGGCAGCGAAAACGGCATCGGACCGTCCTCGACTTCGTCCGGGGACAGGCGAGCATCCTGGACATCGGCTGCGGGACGAGTCGGATCATCGTCGACCTGAAAAATGCGGTTGGTCTCGACATCGTGTTTCGGAAGCTGCGCTGGTTGCGGCCGCTGCATTCTCGAGTCCTCCAGGCGACGTGTGGATCGCTACCTTTCCCAGAGGAGAGCTTCGACGCGATCATCAGCTCGGAGGTTATCGAACACGTTCCGGACGACGTCGCGATCCTGACGGAGATGCGTCGCGTTCTCCGGCCCGGAGGAACGCTCGTGCTCGGGACGCCCGACTATGGGCGCCGGCTGTGGCTGGTGCTGGAGTGGATCTACGGCAAGATCATGCCCGGCGCGTATGCGCACGAGCACATCACCCGCTTCACGCAGCGCAGCCTGCGCCAACGCCTGACCGAGAACGGTTTCGAAGTGCTCGAGTGCCGATACGTGGGCTATTGCGAGATGATTTTCCGGGCTCGCAAGCGCTGACGGAGAGAGGCTCGGCGCGGAGCGGCCTTCCCGCGGCCGCGGAGATCGTTCCCTTGAGCGCCCTGGGGACAGCGGCTGTCGTGGCGATCTCGGCATCCTGCACGGCCTACCTTCTCCACGTTCTCTCCGCCATCTCCGTCTCGCGTCAGCTGTTCGGTGACGCCTCCTGGTTCCTCCTGAAGATGCTCAGCGAAGATCGAATTTCCCGGTGGAACACGGGTCTCTCCGACTTCTACGTGAGCCGGTTCGGGGCGTTTGCCGTGCATGAATTTCCCGCGCTCTTCTTGTCCCGCCTGGGCATCACGCACCTGCCGACTCTCTCCGCGATCTACGGAGCGACGCTGTTCGCCTTCAAGCCCCTCGGACTCCTCCTCTTCTACCGCTTCAGCCGGGACCGGCGCGCGATCCTCTTTCCCCTGCTCACGCTGTTCGCGGGCTCGATCAACTCCGAGGCGTACATCGTGAGCGAGACCCACCTCTTCGTGGCGCTGTTCTGGGCAGCGCTCGTCATCCTGTTGAGCTCCGAGTCCCTCTCGGGCTGGACGCTCGTCGCGCTTTCCGGGGTGTCCCTTCCGCTGATCCTCTGCTACGAAGTCATGGCGCTGTACGGCATCGTTCTCTGTGCCGCCTGCGCGTACCGCGTTCGTCGGTCGACATCCCGGGTCGAACGGATTGCTGGCCGGGCCCTTTTCGTCTGGTATTTCCTGGGGGTCGTCTTTGCGGTTCTCTCCATTCTGAATCCCCGTGATCCGGCGAACCGGGCCGGCTTTCTCCAGGGCTTGCTGTTCATACTTCGCAACAACGACCTCGGCGCACGGATCTCCTGCATCGTCCTGGCCGTCGTCACGGCTGTCCTCCTCATCCCGGTTCGGAGGCGGACACTTCTCAGCCTGCTCGTCGGCCTGTGCGCGGGTCTCTCTCTCCTGATCGTGCTGGAGATCCTCGCCTGGCCGGAGAGGACGAACCTCGACTACCAGGTTTTTGGCCGGAGCCTGAACGTGGCGGTCCCTCTCCTGGTCGTCCCTCTGTACGTGCTCTGGCGATTTGGCCGATTGCGGATTGACGCGGCGCAGTTTCGTGCCCTCTTCTTCATCGCCGCAGCCCTTGGGCTCGCACAGTCCTCCTGGAACATCCTGGTCTCGAGGCAGTGGTCGGACATGCTCGACCTGATGCGATCGGAGCTCCACGAGAAGGCGGGGATCGTTCCCTTCGAAACCTCCGTCACCTTCCGGCAGACCGTCGCGGGGCGCCCGGTCCGCGACCTTCATGGCGACTGGCCCGTCCTGCCCCTCGGCATCCTGGTGGCGGAGGACGGCGACGTGCGGGCGCTGATCGACCCGGGGCCGCAGTCATTCCGGCCGTTCAATCCCAACGTTCCCGGGGAGCTCCCGGCGTTGAAGCGGTTCGGAGTCCGGTACGACCGCTTCCTGGCCAGCGCGACGGCGACCCGGCGCTATCGACTCGGCGAGCCGATCGTGTTTCGAAAGGATGGGAACTCTGCGTCCTGGAAGACCGGCGCCTGGTCCTTTCCGGAGGACTGGGGAACGTGGTCGGATGGCATGGAGTTCGGTCTGGAGCTCGACATTGACGAGCCTGTCGCTTCCGACCTCGTCTTCTCCGCGGTCGTGGGGGCGTTCGTCAACGAGAGGCAGCGCGAATTGAGAGCTGAAGTCTTGATCAATGGCGTGCGCACCGAAGAGTGGCTATTCGCCTTCCGCCCGGGCGCCCCGAGCTACGAAACCCGCGTCCTGAAAATCCCGAAGGCGGCTCTCGATGCCGTCCGACCGTTCCGGCTCCTGTTCCGCCTCTCGAGAGAGACGTCGCCGGCGGAACTCGGGTTGAGCGGCGATCCGCGCAAGCTCGGGCTCGCCTTCGTCCGGGCGCAGCTCGACCGGCCCCGATGATTGAGTCTCCGATGATTGAGTCTCGGGAAGCGCTCGCATAGACTGTCTCATTCTTCAGACACGTTCGGGGGAGTTCGTGACGGCAGACGATTCGCTCGGGGAGGAGCGGGGCGCCCTTCCGGATGCTCGCAAGTGGGGTGAAAACGAGGCGGAGCTGCTTCAGCTGCGCCTGCGCCTGAAGGAAAGCGCGGCGCGGGAGGTCCGGCTGGTGGATCGAACGATCCTCGCCGAGGAGAACCTCGAAAACGCTCTGGCCAACGAGCACGAGCTGCGCCTGCAACTCGGTCGGTACGCCGAGTTTCACCGCGCGGTCACCCGCTCCCTGCCGTGGCGCGTCATCCAGTCGCTCCGCCGGCTCGTGGGGAGGGAGTGGTGAACCCCGAGTGGACGATCGCGCGGCTCCAGGCCCGCGTGGCGTACCTGGAGAAGCAGCTCGTGGAAACGTCCGCCATCTACCGGGCGTTCGTCCGCGAGGCGTGCGACGAGGACGTGATCAGCGCGTCCCGCGCGGCGATGGGTCTCCCGCCTCTGCCGCGCGCGGGTTTCGGTCTGCGGGGGTGGAGGGAGACGACGGCGCTCGTGCCGGCGGACGTCGAAAAGACGATGAACGAGCTCTGGCGCTCGGTGACCCCTCCGGACTTCGGCGACGGGGAATGAGCCCGCGGAAAGTCACCCTCATCGTCCTCGCCTGGAATCGCTGGGACCTCACCCGGCGGTGCCTGGACACACTCTTCACCACGGACCTCTCGGACGCCGAGGTGATCGTGGTCGACAACGGTTCGACCGACGAGACGCCGCGGGCCCTCGCCGCCTACCCCGGCGTGCGCGTGATCCGGAATTCTCGGAACCTCGGTTTCGTGGGCGGAAACAACGTGGGCATCGCGGAGGCCGACCCCGAATCCGACGTCGTCCTGCTGAACAACGACGTCGAGTTCCCGCAGGCGGACTGGCTCCAGCGCCTGCGGAGCTGCGCCCATGGGTCCGTCACGGGGACAGGGCCCACGGCCCTGCACCCGTCACCAAATTCGCCGGGCGCCGGGGTGGTGGGCTGCCGCCTGGTTCTCTCGGACGGCCGACTCCTCCACGCCGGAACTTACATCCTTCCCGACACGATGTGGGGCCAGCAGCTCGGATCGCTCGAGAAGGACGTCGGGCAGTACGGCGGCACGCGCGAGGTCGAGGGGATCGTGTTCGCGGTCGCCTACATCCGGAGGGAGGTGATCCAGAAGATCGGCGGTCTCTCTCCCGACTTCGAGTCGTACTTCGAGGACACCGACTACTGCCTGCGGGCGAAGGGCGCGGGTTTCCAGACGCTCCTGTGCGGCGACGTCACCCTCGTCCACAACGAGCACGGCTCGACGACCGGCGACGACGGGCGCTTCCTGCGAATTTTCAAGGCGAGCCAGGCGGTGTTCCGGAAGAAGTGGGAGACCGCGCTCCAGTCCCGATACACGCGCGACGTTCTCTGGCAGTCGATCATGAATTTCCCGACCGGCTACGCCATGAGCACGCGCGAGATCCTGCGGGCTCTCGAACGGCGTGGAGTGCGGGCCCAGTACCGCTACGTCTACGGCCCGGGAACCCCGTTCCCGACGGTCGAACCGCCGGCGTCCGGCGACTACGTGATGAACGTCATCGCGTCGCGAAACGGAGCGAGGCGGCCGGGCGTGGGGGTGGTCTACGGGCAGGGGGACGTGTTCGACCGGAACCGCGGCCGCCGCAAGGTCGGCTTCACGATGCTCGAGGTGGACGGCTTTCCGGCAGACTGGGTCCGCCAGGCAAACCGAATGGACGAGGTCTGGGTGCCGACCGAGTTCAACCGGCAGGGCTTCGTCGCTTCCGGGGTCAAGCGGCCGATCCACCGGATTCCGCTGGGCGTGGATCCCAACTACTTCCACCCCGCCATTCGCGGGGTTCCGAATTCCAACGGAGAGTTCGTCTTTCTCTCGAACTTCGAGTGGGGAGAGCGCAAGGAGCCCTGGCTGCTCCTCAAGGTCTTCAACGACGAGTTCAAAGCGGGCGAGCCAGTCCGCCTGGTCTGCAAGATCATCAACAAGGACCCGCACGTTCACGTCCGGCAGGAGCTCGTGAAGCTGCGGTTGAAGGAGAGCGGCGGCAAGGTTTCGTTCCTCTTCAACCGCGAGTTTCCCTACTACCAGCTCGGGTCGTTCTACCGGTCGGCGGATTGTTTCGTGTCGGCCGGGCGCGGGGAGGGCTGGGACATGCCCCTCATGGAGGCCATGGCGTGCGGCCTGTCCGCGATCGCGACCGACTGGGGCGCGCACACCGAGTTCGTCACCGGGAAGAACGCGTACCCGCTCAAGGTCCGCGGAACGATTCCCGCGGTCGCGAAGTGCCCCTACTACGAGGGGTTCCGGTGGGCCGACCCGGATCCGGACCACCTGCGCGCCCTGCTGCGGCACGTCTACGAAAACCGCGAGGAGGCTGCGGCTCGCGGCGCTGCGGCCGCCCGCGAGATGGCGGAGAAGTGGACGTGGGACCACACCGCCGGCCGGATCGCCGCGAGGCTCGACGCCCTCGGCAGCTGAACCTGAGAAGGTCTCCGAAGAGTCCTAGTGGCGGTGACCCCCGTGCCGGCCGGGGTGAACGAGCTTCATCGTTTTCAGGAACAGGTCGTAGGCCGGAATCAGCAGGAACGGAGGCGTCAGCTCCTGGACGGTCTCCTTCCAGGAACGCGACCCGCGGCGCTTCCAGGCCGCCATCTCGCGCCGGATCGTGGTTTCCACGTCGGGGTCCATGGGTCCCTTCGAGGCGATTCCCACGACCGTGTGGGGAAGCCGCTTCAACCCGCACATTTCGACGACGGGGGAGTCGAAGGGCTCGAAGAGGGTGAGAAATCCGCTGGCCGTGAAGCGGAAGTAGTCGTCGGGATAGGCGTGGATGGGGAAGTACCAGACGGACGTCATCACCACGAGGCCGCCCGGCTTCAGGCAGCGGTGGAGCTGACGCATCGCCGTCCAGGGATCCCGGACGTGCTCGATCGTGTCGAAGAGCAGAGCCGTGCCGATGGTGTCCGGCGGAATCGTCAGAGCGTGAAGGTCCTGCATTTCCTCCACGCCCGGTCCGGACCGGAGGTCGCAACCGACGAACTTCTTCCCGGGGAAGTAGTCGCGGACGTTCGGCAGGTGCTCCTGCCCCGGCACCCGGAAGGATCCGAATTCGTAGATCGGTTCCGGAAAAGGAACCGTGCGGCTCAACGCGTCGAGAAGTTTGAAAAGGGTTACTCTCATCTCATGGGATCGTCTTATCGGCTGCTGCGTCTATGCGAAACCTCTCGTCAGCGCGCGAGAAATTCCGCGGCCGCGCCACTTCCGGCGGATTCGAGCGCGCGCAGTATGCCACAGCGAGTCGGGAAGCCTTCCGGAGAGTGAGTCCGGCTCTGCGAGCTCGGAGATCCGCGACATCGCTTCGAATCGCGCTCGGTCTCTTGGCCTCTCTCTGCCTCCGCGGCGCGTTTGCCGCAGCCTCCGAGGATCGCGTGTGCGCCGTCAATCGGGTGGACGGTGTGTTGGCGGTCGGCGGCTTCGTCGAGGTGACCGGGTTCGCGTTCGAGCCCGGAGGCGCGCCGGTATCGAAGGTCCAGCTGACGCTCGACGGCTCGCGCCCGGGGGAGACGTCGCTCTCCGGGTTGCGTCCCGACGTCCTGGCGCACTTCAACCGCCCGGACTACCTCTGGTCCGGATGGTCCGGACGGATTTCCCTGGAAGACGTGAAGCCGGGGCGCCACACCGTCGAGATGACCGCCTACACGCGCTCGGGCGAGCCCGTGCCGTGCGGGACTCGCGAGATCCAGATCCGGGCGACTGTCACCCCGCCCGAGAGGTCGACGCCCAGAATTGCGGCCGAGCTCCTCGGGCGAACGTTTCTGCTTCTCGCGGGTCTGACTCTGCTGGGGCTCCTGGCGACGCTGGCGACCGGAGGCGGACCCGTGATCCTCCGGGCGCCTTTCCTGGGGCTGGCGCTCTTCGGAATCGCGGCGGAGGCCGGTTCGCGCGCCGGTTTCCGGCCGTTCTCCTCCGCGCTCGTCCTCGGAGGACTCTCCCTTCTCCTCCTCCTGCTGCCCCGTGTCCGGCGTCACCTCCGGCCGCGCGCGCCGGCGCCGGGTACCGTCGCGACCCTCGCCTGCGCGCTCGTCTTCGCGGTAATCGGGGCCGCCGCTCTCTCGTCCCACGGCGAAGGCGTGGTCCTGGGAGACATCGACGACGCGATCCGCGAGAGCGCCGTCGCGGACTCCCTGAACCTCTATGGACCGACGGTCCCGCCCGACGCCGTCGGATACGTCGGCGGCATGACGCGCGAAGCCCGACGCGCGGGTCTGCGCCCCGGCGGGTCCTATCTTCTCTCGGGACTGGGTGAGGCGTTCCACACCCGTGCGCATGCGGTGCACTCGGTCGCCACCCTCGGAGCCGGCGTTCTCGTCGTCCTCGGAGCGGGCCTGCTCGCCGGGCGGGTTCTCCGGCGCCATCCCCGGTGGCGCTCTCTGCCGGCGGCGTTCGCGGCCGCCAACTCGACGCTCTACGCGACCCTCGCGAACCAGCACCTGGGATCACTCCTCTTCGCCGCCCTGTTTCTCGGTTTCCTGTTTCACCTGCTGGTTCTCGTCCGCTCGCGATCGGCGCTGGGGATCGTGCCCGTCGCGGCTCTCGTCGCAGCGGCCTGGACCTACTACCCGGAGGGCATTGCGACGTGGGGAGTCGCGGGGGTGCTCGGCCTCTTTCTCGCCGGCTCGGGCGCGCGGCGACGGAGAACCTGGTGGCGGCTCGTCGGCGTTGCGGTCCTGTCCTCGGCGCTCAACCCGATCGGCTTCGTGCAGGGCATCCGGTCGCTCTCGAAGATCTCGGGTCAGACTGCGCTGGCGACCCCTTACGCCCGCGAGATCGTGGGGGACACTCATTACTTCCCGTCCCTGAACGTCGTCACGGGGACGATCGCCTACCGGGAGGACGCTCCGGCTCCCACGGGCCGCCTCCGTTCCTTCCTCATTCCGGTGGCGAGCCTGCTCATTCTCACGACGTGCTGGTTCGGCTGGAGGAGACTCGCCCGCCCGGAACGCCGGGTGGTCGTCCTGCTCACTCTCCCGGTGGCCCTGGCCCTCGCGGTCAATCTGCGCCTGAACTTTCCCTACGGCTTCGCCAAGTACCTGCCGCTGGCGGTGCCGATCTGGTCGGTCGTGTTCCTGCTCCTGGCGTTTCGGGGCGCCGAGAGTCCCCGGATCGGGGTCCGGGGCCTGATCGCTGCCAGCCTTCTTCTCGTCGCCCTCCTGTCGCTCCCGGCGGCACGGCACGTCGTCAACCGCATCGTCCGGACGGTGCCGTCCTACGATCCCGCGTTCCGAGCCCTCCCCGCGCTCGCCGCGACGGTGGGTCGGACCGCCGTCGTGCTCGTGGATGAGCCCATTCGGGCGCGGCTGGAGTGGATGAAGTACTTTTTCGGCGAGAATCGTGTCGCGAGCTACTCTCAGGAAGCCTTGAACCAGCCGAAGCCGAGCGCGTCCGTCCCCGCGGCCGGAGGGCCGGAGCAGTTCCGGCTGGTCGACCGCCGGAAGGGCGGCGGCGAGGGCGGGGCCCGGAGCGTCGCCGCCAGCCGCGATTTCCTCCTCGTTCCCGCCGGAAGGGGGGGCCGCCCGTGATCGAGGGCCGCACGCTCGCCGTCGTCATCCCGGCGTACCGGGTCGAGCGGGAAATCGCCGGCGTCATCGGGGGCATGCCGGCACACGTGGACCGGATCATCGTCGTCGACGACGCGTCCCCGGACGGCACCTCTCAAATCGTGGAGGCGCTCGGCGACTCCCGCGTCCAGCTGATCCGGCACTCCCGGAACCAGGGGGTCGGGGGAGCGATGGCCACCGGCTTCGGGGCGGCGCTCGAAGCGGGCAGCGACCTCGTCGTGAAGTGCGACGGCGACGGGCAGATGGACCCGCGCGACATCCCGGTCCTGCTGCGCCCGATTCTCGCGGGCCGCGCCGAGTATTCGAAAGGATGCCGCTTTCACCACTTCCGGGATCTGTCCGCGATGCCCCGCACCCGACTCGGCGGAAACATCGCGTTGACCTTCCTCACGAAGTTTGCGTCGGGCTACTGGCACGTCCTCGATCCCCAGAACGGGTTCGTCGCGATTCGCGCGGACGTGCTCCGCCGCCTTCCCCTCGCGCGGCTCTCCCGCGGTTACTTCTTCGAGAACGACATGCTGATCCGTTTGAACGCCCTCGAGGCTCGCGTCGAGGACGTGCCCCTGCCCTCGCACTATGGCGGCGAGACGAGCTCGCTCCGCCCGGGCCGGGCGCTGCTGGAGTTCCCCTTCCGCCTCGTGGGCGGGTTCTTCCGCCGGTTGTTCTGGCGATACCTGTTCTACGACGTCTCGCCGGTGGCCATCTTCTTTCTTTCAGGCTCCGCTCTGTTTCTCTTTGGCGCCATCTTCGGGGCCTACCACTGGATCCACAACGCCCCGCGAGACATTCCGACTCCGACGGGCACGGTGATGGTGGCGGCGATGCCGATCATCCTGGGGTTCCAGCTCATTCTGCAGGCGCTCGTCCTGGACGTTCAAAACTCGCCGCGAGGAGGACCCGACCGCCGCGGCGACCGGAGCAGCTAACCCGGCGGAGGCACTCCGTGCGTGCGGCGGATCTCCTCGAGGACCGCCGGCTCCAGCTCCCAGAACAGGTCGTGCGTTCCGACCCGAACGGACTTCGCCCGCGAGCTCCGGCGAGCGAGGTAGGCGCGGAACTGCTCCGCCTCGGGGCCGTGGAGAACGACGGCGGGACTCGTCGCCAGGTCGACCGTGCGGGTGTAATCGGGATAGCGATCCGCGGCTTCGACGCCGAAAATCCCGGGCCGGATCCGTTCTCCGGACTCGAACGCGAGGCGGTAAGCGGTCCAGTACCCGGTATAGACGTCGTGCAGCCCCCTCTCCTCCAGCGCGGCGACGAGGGGAGCCACGCTCCCGGTGGTGGGAGCGTGCTCCTGCGGCTCGGTTCTCGCCATTCCCACGGCGTGAAAAGCAGCGACGGCGGTGAGGGCGGCGAGCGCGACGACCCGGCGCGCGCGGAGGAGCCGGACGGCCCAGTAGCCGAAGAGGAGCGCGAAGGGGACGTAGACCGGAAACAGGAACCGCGGCTCTGCCTCGTAGGTCCGCTGACTCAGGCTCGTGAAAGCGTGCATGGAGAGAACGAGGATCAGCAGAAGAAGGAGCGTCCGGGACTCGCGCAGGTCGGCGGGCGACACGCCCCTCTTCGGTTTGTGGATTCCCGTTCTCGCAAGGCGCACCACGGTCGCGACCATCGGGGCCGCATAGATGCCGAGCGCAACCCAGCGGGCGCCCGGAAAGCTCTCCCGCGCCGAGTAGAAGGAGCGGGCGCCGAAGAGCACCGGCACGGCCTCCGAAAAGAAGCGGAAAAACCCGAGTACCGCGAGGCGGACCGGCAGAGTCGTGGCCTCGTGCGTTCCCAGGCTGGGCCAGCCCCGCCCCACGTTGCCGATCCACCACGGAAGACTGCCCAGCGCGAAGGACAGGAGCAGCACAGCGAGGTCGCGAAACCGGAGAAAGATGTCGGGCCGGACGACCAGGAACCAGGCCACGACCCCGATCCAGAAGTACACCGAAAGCGGGTGCACCCACCACGCGAGGCCCGCCGCGAATCCGAGGAGGGCCCACCAGCGCTTTGCCCGTCCTTCTCCTTCGAGACCTTCCTCCAGGCGCAGTGCGGCATAGGCGATCAGCGCTCCCAGAAAAGCGAGCGAGTCGTAGGCGCCGTCGGAGGTCAGACCCTTGAGCAGAAAGTAGAAGGGGGGAAACGCGAGATATCCCGCGGCGAGGAGAGCCTCGTTGCGGCCGAGGAAGCGTCGCCCGATCGCGTAAACCAGGAAGAGCACCGCCGCCAGGAACAACATCAGGGAGAGGCGATACGTAAACCGGGTCATGCCGACGACCGAGAAGACGATCGCCGTCAGGTGAGGCTCGAGGGTGCCGCCGTAGTACGAGCCGTAGCAGAAGATGGGATGCGCGACTCCCATCGCGATGTGCCGGCCCATGAGGGCGACGATGCCCTGGTCCGAGTTCCAGGGAACCAGTCCGCGGGCGAGCGAAAAGAGCTGGACCGCCGCCGCCAGCAGGAGGATCGGAACGAGCAGAAGCCCCGGGTGCGACCGCGGGTTGGGCGACTGTGCGGTTTGTGCCGCTGGCTTGCTCGGAATGCTCGATTTTCCTTCGTCGAGGTCAGACCGAAGTCTAACGCGAAGGTCGGCGTCCGCTCCGACGGACCGTTCCACCGTAGAATTCGCCGGGCCATCGCCCGCGGTCGGGAGACATCACATGGGAACCCAGTTTTCGCGCACCGTTTTCGCGGGACTCGTCGCCCTTGGTCTATCGGTAGCGGCTGCCAGAGCCGCTGACGGCGACCTGGACCCCACATTCGGAAACGGCGGAAAGGTCGTGACGAACTTCAATCTCCCAGCGTCGGGAGCAGGCGCGGTTGCGATCCAGGCCGACGGCAAGATCGTCGCCGCGGGGTTCTCGTTCGACGAGCAGGCCAACTTCGACTTCGCCGCCGCCCGCTACGACTCGGAGGGAAACCTGGATCCGACCTTCGGCTCCGACGGCCGGGTGACGACCGACTTCTTCGGCTTTACCGATGTGGCCTACGCCCTGGCCGTGCAGTCCGACGGACAGATCGTCCTGGCCGGATCCGCTTTCGCTGGTGAGAGGAACGACTTCGCACTCGTCCGGTACAACCCGGACGGGAGCCTCGACACGTCGTTCGACGGGGACGGAAAGCTCACGACCGACTTCTCCGGAGGGGGAGACATTGCCTACGCAGTCGCCATCCAGCCGGATGGAAAAATTCTCGTTGCCGGGGTGAACAACGCTCTGGCCTCCTCCGAAGGCGTGGCTCTCGCTCGTTTCAACACGGACGGAAGCCTGGACCCGACTTTCGGAGTCGGGGGAAGAGTTCTCACGGACGTGTCCGGGGGAGGGGAAGCGGCCTTCGGCATCGTGCTCCAGCCCGACGCGAAAATCGTCGCTGTCGGGTTCGCCGAGCGAGCGAACTCGGCGGCGTCCGATGGTGTGATCCTGCGGTATGACTCGAACGGGATGCTCGATCCGACTTTCGGATCGAACGGAGTCGTCGTTACCGAAGTTCTGGCAGCGCGTGCGGTGGCGCTCGGTCTTGACGGCAGGATCGTCGTCGCCGGATCGGCGAGTGCCCCGGGTAACCCTGGCGGCATCTTCGCGGTCGCCCGCTTTCTGAAGAGCGGCGCTCTCGACACTTCGTTCGACGGCGACGGCTGGAAGGCGACCGACCTGGAGGGTTTCGACGAATCGGCATGGGCCGTGTCGGTTCAGCCGGACGGCAAGGTCCTTGCGGCGGGAACCTCCGCCAACCCCGACTTCTCCCTGGATTTCGCGCTCGTGCGGTACAACGCCGATGGGACGGATGACCTGACGTTCGGCGCGCTCGGCCGGGTCATTACCGACTTCACAACCCGAAGCGACGGGGCTCGCGGGATCGCGCTCCAGACGGACGGAAAGATCGTCCTGGCCGGATCGGCGGTGGTCGCGTTCAACCCGGACTTCGCGCTCGCGCGGTACGTCAACTCGATCGGCGCAACGGCGTGCGCTCACGGATCCGCCTTCTGGAAAAAGCATCCCGAGCTCTGGCCTGCTTCGTCGCTCGTTCTGGGAGACGAGTCCTATACGGCCGGCGAGCTGCAAGCTCTCCTTTCCCGCCCACCCAAGGGTGACGCGAGCCTGATACTCGCCAGCCATCTCATCGCGGCGAAATTCAACCGGCTCGCGGGCGGGGTGTCCGATGACCTCACGGCGACGATCGAGCTCGCGGACGGGCTGCTCGCTCCGTTCTCCGGGAAGCTGCCCTACAAGGTTTCGCCATCGTCGTCGCAGGGACGGGCGATGGTGCACCTCGCGGGAGATCTCTCGCGGCGGAACGACCAGGATTCGGCCCGCGAGTGCCGCAAGCCGAACTGAGGCAAGCGGAAGGTCTGTCCCCATAGGCAGCGACAGAGGGTTCGCCGGGCGCCCGGAAGTCCCGAAGCCCTCCAACGAAGGTCCCCTGCGGTCCGGAGGACGGATCGCTCCGCCGGCGATCGTTCTCCTCGCTCTCGGAGCTCTGGTCCGGATCCTCTACGCCTTCCCGACGCACAAGTACGTCCCGGACGCGGACTCTTTGAACATGGGCCTCCGCGCCCTCGCCATCCGGGGAGGAGACCTGGTCGTCTTCTTCTCCGGCGTCCAGATCGGCGCGCTCGAGGCCTACTTCCACGCCGCGCTCTTCGCTCTTTTCGGCGCCTCGCGCTCCACGCTGGCGATCGTGCCGCTCGTCTGCGGGTCTCTCGTTCCCGTGGCTTTCTACCTCTTCGTGCGCGACCTCTTCGGCTCTGAGAAAGTCGCCGGCTTTTCTCTGGCCTTCATGGCTCTTCCCTCGCCCGCCTTCCTCGCCTGGACGTACATGCCGAACAGCTATCCCGAGACGGTCCTCATCGGCATCACGACTCTCTGGCTGGCCGCGCGCATCGCCCGGCGGGGCACGGGAGGGTGGGCCCCGTTCGCGCTCGGAGCCGCGATCGGGCTGGGGTGGTGGAATTCGATGCTGACGCTGGGCTGCACCGTTCCGGCGCTGGCGTGGCTCTTCGTCTTTCACCGCCGGGCGGCTCCGCCGAAACGCCTCCTCCTGCCGGGATCGGCGGGCTTCGTCCTCGGCGCCGCACCCTGGATCTACTACAACGTCCGCTATCAGTGGGCCACGCTCTGGATCAACTTCGCGCCGGCGGAGGCGGGGTCCGGGGTCATGGCCACCGCCCGGCGTTTCTTTCGCGAGACTGCCGCCGAGCTCATCGCCGGCGTGAACCCGCTCGGACCGGCCCACTCGGTCACCCGACTGGAGGGCGCGCTCCGCGTGCCGGCTGCCCTCATCGTGATTGCTTCGCTCCTGCTCGTTCCCCTGGCGCCGCGGCTCGCGCTGCGCGGGCGGAAGGGCGCCGGGCAGAGCGTCGCCCTGCTCATCCTCGTGGCCGTCACCGTCGCCGGACTCTTCATCCTTTCCGCGCCCGGTCAGGCCCCGGGACCGACCGTGCGCTACATCCTGCCCCTCGCTTTCGTCGTCGCGGCGTCCCTCGGACTGCTCGTCGCGGCGGCAGAGCGCCGCAGCCGACCGGCCGCCGTTCTCGTCGCCGCGGTCGTCCTGGTCTTTCACCTGTCGGGCTACTACTGGCCGTGGACGTCGGAGCGCCGGGAGTGGAGAGTGAACCTCCGGAAGGACGACGCACTCATCTCGTTTCTCCGCGCGAACGGGGTGCGCTGGATCTGCGGCGAGTACTGGACCGTCTATCCCTTCAACTTCCTGACGGGGGAGCGCATTCGCGCGGTTCCGTTCCAGAGGTCATTCGACTTCTACGGTTACGGAACGACGCTTCCGGCCGCGGCCGGAAGGCTCGCTCTCCTGGGTCGGGACGAGAGAGACCTCTCGCACTGGGCGGAGCGGGCGGGGGTTCGGGGTGAACCGGTGAAGGCGGCGCCCGGGTACGTGGCGCTCATCCCGCAGGTCGCGCCGGCCGGGTCGTCTCAGAGGCTTCTGGCGAAGCTGGCGGCGGCTTCGCGCGAGCCGCGATGACCGGCTCTACTCGAAGTATCCAGTAACGTCGAGAATCACGTTCGCGAAGCCCAACGGGATCTCGCAGAGAACCTTCAGATCGCCGAACCGGGAGAGAGCGAGGATGGCGTTGTTCGCGCGCACCTGCCCCGCGCGGAAATTGATCGTGGAAGCGAGCGGCGCGGGGATTCCCTCTGGAAAGAGTCGAAGGTTGCCCGCGGTGCCCGGCTGGACGACGGTGACGTTCACGGCGACCGCAGTGGCTCCGGCCGAAACGCCGCAGCGCGCGCCGATCCCGAGGACCGCGGTCGAGCCCGCCGGCATGGGTGCGCCGGCGCGGGTGTCGAGGATGCGGCACGGCGTCAGCGTGAAGAGGCGGGTTCCGGTCCCCGGCGCCGCAACCCCGGGTCCGTAAGCGCGGCGCTGCGGGTCGCGGCGGAAAGCGGGCCAGGGCGCCGACCCGACCGCTGCCGGGTTCCAGACGTGAACGACGGCGGCCGTCGGCGTCGGGAAGGGCGCTCCGGAGGCGGCGATCACGTCGAAGATTCCGTCGCCGTCGAGATCCGTAACGAGGGAGCCCGAAACGGCTGTCTCGGTGTAGTAAGTCAGGCGGGGATCGTTTCCGGGCGGGCCCGGGTCGGTGAGCTGAACGCCCGTCCGGCTGATCACCGCGATCTCGGTGTTGACCGGAACGAGGATGTCGACCTCATCGTCGCCGTCGACGTCCGCGATGACCGGGCTTCCCACGTTCGGGCTCGTCCCGAAGTAGCTCTTCGGCTGCATCTTGAAGAGCTGCGTGCCATTCCCGCGGAAGGCGTAGAGGTACGGCCCGTTCGGTCCCTCCGGCTCGTCTCCGATGATCACCTCGGGCTTTCCGTCTCCCGTCAAATCGGCGAGCGCCGGAGAGCCGAAGACCTGGCCCGTCGTGGACACCGGCCACCCTGCGACGAACGTTCCGTTGCGCTTCCAGGCGTAGACCTGGCGGCCCACCGCGCCCTGGTAGTAGCGGCCGCCGCCGACCACGATGTCGAGGAAGCCGTCGCCGTCGATGTCACCGATCGCGGGCGACGACATGATCGTCTGGTTCACGTACTGCGGAAAGCCCGGCAGCTCCGTACCGTTCCACCGGAAGACGTGGATCGCTCCGCCGTCGGGCGTGTTGATCGGAGGACCCTCGGCGTGCGTGTCGGCGCCGATGATGATCTCCAGTTTTCCGTCGTGATCGAGGTCCGCCAGCGCGGGCGATGACCAGATCGTGTCGCGGATTCCGTGGCCGAGCCCCGAGGGATTCGGGGGAAGCCCGGCATCGGGGTCCCATCCTTGCGGAGAACGTAGACGCGAAAGTCCCAGGAGCCGAAGGCAATCTCGTTGTCGCCGTCGCCGTCGACGTCTCCGATGGCGGGGGTCGAGTAGATCCCGTCCGCCCGGCCGTCGCCGTTCTCGTCCTGGGGAGTGAAAGACCAGAGAAGGGATCCGTCCCGCCGAAAAACGTAGAGGCGGCCGACCCCGCTCGTCGTCTCGAAGTTCGAGCCACACGCGACCACCACGTCGAGGAAGCCGTCGCCGTCGATGTCGCCCAGCGCCGGGCTCGAGTTGACCTCCGCGCTCAGGGTGACCGGCCAGCCGGGTGCGACGGAGCCGTTCGCGCGGAGGACGTACACGCGCCGGTTCGAGGTTCCGACCACGATCTCCTTCACGCCGTCGTTGTCGAGGTCTCCGACCGCCGGCTGGCTGACCCGCACGGTTCCGGCGCCGGCCAGCGTCGCGGGCCAGCCCGGCCGCAGCGGCGGAGCGTTCAGCGCTCCGTGAGCGGCGGCGGGCAGAGCCGCCAGCACCAGGGCGAAAAGGAGAGATGGTCTGGTCACGAGGGTCCTCGAGTGGGTCGCTCCCGGCACGCCCGTCCGATCAGGACGGATGCGCGCCGGCACGGAGAGTCGAAACGGCGACAGCGTCGCCGCCGACGGCGCCTCCGCCCGGAACGAGAGAACTCGTCCGGCGGCCGGCGCTCTCCGGTTCGCGACCTACTTGAAGTATCCCGTGATGTCGATGATGGCGTGAACCGTGTTACCCGGTCCGGAGAGGACCGGCAGGATGGAGATCTGGAGGTTCGTTGTCGTTCGTGATCGGCACGATCGCGCCATTTCCCAGGGCCGGTTCACCTGCCCCGTAGTTGATCGTCGAGACCACAGGGACCGCCGTGAGGTAGGGGAACGCCGTCAGATGGCCGAGGCTGGTCGGGTTGACGACCGTGATGTTCAGCGTGACGGCCTTGACCGTGCCGTCATTGGGGACGCCGCAGTTCGCCGGGGCGGTATAGACCGCGAAGCTGCGAATTGCGCCGTGCGTGAGGACCGGTCCGCCGTTCACGCCGTTGGCGCCCCGCGTGTCCGCGAGACGACACGGAGTCACGGAGTAGAACTGGAGCGGCCCAACGGCTCGGGCGGCGGAGACCGTCAAAAAGGTCGCCGCGGCGAAGAGGAACGAAAAGCGAATGAAACGAGATTTGTTCATCATGGTCTCCTAATCCTACTGAAAGTAGCCGTTGACGTCGATTATAACCTGCACGTTCCCCGAGATCTGGTCACAGCGGACGGCCAGCGAGCCGGCCGTCCCGAGGGGGGCGGAGCCGTTGTTCGCCCGCGTCTGGTTGGCGCGGTAGTTGATCGCGGTGGCGTTCGGAAGGCCGGTGCCGCCCGCGTACAGCCGGAGGTTTCCGGCGCTGCTGGCCTGGGTCACGCTCACGTTGACGGACACAGCCTTGGCCGTAGACGGCACGCCGCACTGCCCGCCTACGACGAAAGTCCGATCCGAGTTGGCGGCGAGGGCCGGCCCGCCAAAGGGCCCGCTCGAATTGCGCGTGTCCACCACCCGGCACGGCGTGACGGTGTAGAAGCGCGACGCCACCGGCGGGATCGGCCCGCTCAACTCCGTCAAGCACCCGACGGAGTTGATCTGCGGCAGCATCTGCTCGGTGATGCACCGCTGGTGGAAGCGAATGTCGATGTTCGAGAAACCGCCGGCGAGGAGGTGGCAGTAGCTCATGATGGTCCCACCGAGCGTGCCCGGATTGGTGACGGCGCCGGTGTAGCAGCCGCCCTCGCCCGAGTAGCACGTGTCGATCGGCGGGTTGAAGCAGTGCGTGTGCGGCGAGCCGAAGTTGTGTCCCATCTCGTGGGCCGAGGCGATCAGGTCCCAGAGGTTGGAGGGATAAGACCCATTGATCTGGACGACACCGTATCCGCCTCCCCAGTGGTTGCCCTGGGAGAAGTCGTTCATGCAGAGGACGTCCAGCCACGCGACGCCGCCGGAGACCGGCTTTCCGCTCAGGAACGTCACGAGAGTCCGCGGATAGGAGGCCTTCGGCCGGTTCGCGTGCCACCAGTCTCCAACCTCGTCCAGCTGGGCGCGGGGGCCGGTGGCGCTGTACGGATCGGTCGTCGTCCACGCCTGGAGCCGGTTGATCGTCAGGTGGACCTGGACGTCGCGCTCGTAGATGACGGACATCTGGGCGAGGAGCGTCGTCAGGTAGGCGGTCATCGAACGTGACGCTCCCGCCGAACTTCGCCAGAAGCTCCTGGTCGGTCTCGATCGAGACGTCCGCGTTCTTCAGAGCGGACGTCGCGAGCGCGGAGAACGTTGCGGCGGACGGCTTCGACAGCGAGGCGAGGAGGCCTCCCGGCGGTCCCGCCCCGGACTGGAGCCGCGCCGGCGGCAGTGGGAGCTCATCCGAATCGCACTTCCAGTCGATGGGCGCGAGCTCCGCGTTTCGCAGCGAGTCGGACCGCCGGACGACGTGCTGGACGGGTCCGGCGGGCGGGCCGTCCGGGCCGACGTAGACGAGGCCCGCGCCCGTCTGTAGGACCGCGACGAGAAATTCTCCGGGGATTCCCACGTAGACGCGCGACTCGGGTTCCCCTTCGAGGTGTCCCTGGAAGTGGATCCCTCCCGGCAGGGGACTGGAGGTCTCGCCCTGTGGCCCCATGACCACGAGGCGGGCATCGGGGGAGGCGATCTCGAAGCGCTCGAGGACGAGGTTGCCCGTCGCTCCCGGCGCGAAAGGAAAGTCCTGAAGGGTCACGGGCTCCGTCGCGGAGGCGGAGCGCAGCCGGGCGAGACCCCGGGCGTCCAGCTCCAGCAGCCGTTCGCCGCCCACGTCGGCACCCTGCACCGAGATCCCCGGACGTGCTCCGTAATGGACGGGGCTCGGCAGGGACACGGCGCCTAAGGGCAGGGCCCCGGCGAGGGCGATGAGTCCGAAGAGCGACTTCAAAATAAGGGTCTCCCGGCTACGCTGGAAATTGGGCGCTTCCTGACAATCCGATTTGGTTTTCCGCCCTCCTATAAGGCAACTTCCGCGCCATGGGTCGAGGGCCGTAACCCTCTGACCCGGGAGTGTTTTAATCCCCCTGATCCGCAGCTTCCGCCGCGATTTGTCAGCGCCGCCGGGCAGGGATGACAGACTTAAGTCGTAGGCGAACCGCCGGGAACCGTCAGTCATCGAAATACCCATTCACGTCCACAATGAGGTGGACACCGCCGGAGGCCATGCCCGCCCGGACCACGATCCCGCCGTCCGGACCGAGCGTGACGATCGCGTTGTTCGACCGCGTCTGGCTGGCCCGGAAGTTGATCGTGCTCGCCAGCGGCGACGCGCCTCCCGAGGGGAACAGGGTCAGGAAGCCCGGCACCGTCGGAGCGGTCACGGTTAGGTTGACGGAGAGGGCGCGGGCGGTCGGCGGGATCCCGCAGACTCCGCCCACCGGGAAGGTCCGGTCGGCGCCCGCGACCAGGCTGGGGCCGCCCCGAGGTCCGGCGGGGTCGCGGGTGTCCACCAGGCGGCAGGGAGTGACCGTGTAGAAGTTCTTGGCGTAGTCGATGCGGAAGATGCGGCCCGTGTTGATCGCGGCGTAATAGAGGTTTCCGTCCGGGCCCTGGTGAAAGGCTGATGGCCCCTGCGCCGCCGTCGCGAGATCCTGAAGCGCGCTGGCTCCGCCGACCAGTCCGTCATTCGCATCGAACTCCAGGTACTTGATCCAGCTGGAGCTGTTGTCTCCGAAGACGTACCGGCCCCGCAACGGGACGGGGTAGGCGTTCCCGGTCGCGAACGCTCCACCCACGATCGTGGTCCCGGTCGAGCGCGGTCATAGTCGAACACCGGTGGAATACAACCCGCGCAGGGGTTCAAGTTCCCCTCGGCCATCGGCCAGCCGTAGTTTTGGCCGCCGACGACCACGTCGAGTTCCTCGCGCGAGGATTGACCGACGTCCCCG
>CAVXYF010000005.1:0-182541 GCA_963765835.1 uncultured Acidobacteriota bacterium
CCGAAGATTCTCGTCAATCACGTTCCCACGCCGACCGCCTCACGCAGTGTGCCCAGAAAAGGAGTGGCTACGGACCGGGCCCTGACCGCTCCCTCCTGAAGCCGCTGCTCGATGCCAGCAGCGTCGGCCAGGAGCTCCTCGTAGCGCTTCCGCAAGGGAGCGAGCTTCGAGTCGATACGTTCGAACACCGCCTGCTTGACCTCTTTCCATGAGATACCGGCGGCGAACGCCGCGCGCATGGACGCGGCCTCCCCGGGGCTGGCAAAGGCCTGATAGAGCTGGAACAGCGTCGAGCTCGCGGGGTCCTTCGGCTGGCTCGCCGTGCTCGAATCGGTGACGACGGAGAAGATCAGCTTCCTGAGGTTCGCCGCCGGAGCGAACAGCGGAATTGTGTTGCCATAGCTCTTGCTCATCTTCCGGCCGTCGAGCCCGGGCAGGATCGCTACCGACTCATCGATCGCCGCTTCGGGCAGCACGAAGTGTTCGCCGTAGAGGTGATTGAAGCGCGCAGCGATGTCGCGCGCCATCTCGATGTGCTGAAGCTGGTCGCGCCCGACCGGCACCGAATCTGCCTGGAACATCAGGATGTCCGCCGCCATCAGCACGGGGTACATGAACAGGCCCATGCTCACTCCCGCGTCCGCGCTTCGGCCTTCGACGGTGTTCTTGTCCACCGCCGCCTTGTAAGCGTGGGCACGGTTCAGCAGGCCCTTCGGTGTCACGCAGGTCAACAGCCATGTGAGCTCGAGGATCTCGGGGATGTCCGACTGTCGGTAGAAGGCCACCTTTTCCGGATCGAGTCCGGCAGCGAGCCAGGCAGCCGGCTGTCTCGAGCGTGAAGCGCCGGAGACGAGCCGGATCACCGGTAGTGATCAATGCGTGATAGTCGGCCAGGAAGAAAAAGCCTTCGACGTCGGGTTGTCGGCTCGCGGCAATTGCCGGTCGGATCGCCCCGGCATAGTTGCCGAGATGCGGCATTCCCGAAGGGCTGATCCCGGTGAGCACCCGTCGGACTGACATGGGTCCCGCCTCGATCACCTGCTCGAGCATTCCGCGAAGAATAGACTCTTGTGATGTCCTCGACGGAGAAGACTCTCGAGCTCGCCCTGGTCGAGCGCGTCAAGGAGCTGACCTGTCTTTACTCGATCGCCAAGGTCGCCAGCGAGACCAACTTGTCTTTGTCCCAGACGATGCAGCGGATCGCCGGGCTCCTTCCCTCGGGCTGGCGGTATCCGGAGATCGCCTCGGTGCAAATCACCGTCGAGGGCCTGACAGTCGCGACGCCCGAGTTTAGCCTGACCCCTTTCTGCCTGCGCGCCGAGATCGTTGCTCAGCGCGAGAGGTGTGGTGAGGTGCTCGTCGTCTACAGCGAGCCGAGGTCGAACGGGGACGAAGGGCCCTTCCTGCCCGAAGAGCGCAATCTGCTCAACACGGTGGCGAGCCGCCTGGGCCTCATCGTCGAGCGACATCGCGCTGAGCGGGATCGCTTGATTTTCACCGAGCAGCTTCATCACGCCGACCGCCTCGCGACGATCGGTCAGCTGGCCGCCGGTGTCGCCCACGAGCTGAACGAGCCGCTCGCGGCCATCCTCGGGTTGGCCCAGCTGTCGCGCAAGGCAGCGGATCTGCCCGAGCCGGTCGCCCGGGACCTCGAGAAGATCGTCAAGGCCACGCTGCACGCGCGCGAGGTCACTCGCAATCTGCTTCTCTTCGCCCGACACGTGCCTCCGGAAAAGACGACGGTCCGGCTGAACGATCTCGTCGAGGAGGCGCTGGCGTTCCTGGGTCCGCGACGCGCGCACTCCGGGATCGAGCTCGTGCGGGCCCTCGAGGAGGACCTGCCCGACGTCACGGCGGACCCCTCGCAAATCCGCCAGGTGCTGGTAAACCTGCTGGTCAACGCCGTCCAGGCGATGCCCGGTGGAGGAAGGCTCGAGGTGCGCACCGGCCGTGAAACAGATCACGTTTTCGTGGCGATCACCGACACAGGCATGGGGATGGGCGAGGACGTAGTCAAGCAGCTTTACGCGCCTTTCTTCACGACCAAGGACGTCGGCGAAGGAACCGGACTCGGACTCGCCGTCGCTTCCGGAATCGTGAAGGCTCACGGCGGGACCATCCATGTGGAGAGCGAGGTCGGCCGCGGCAGCCGGTTCGAGGTCCGCCTGCCGCGGACACCTCGGCTCTCCGCCGACGGGTCCTCATGAAATCCGCGCATCGCAAGCCGAAGATCCTCGTCGTGGACGACACTCCCCAGACGGTCGAGGTGATCGAGACGGAATCTGTCCGCGCGGGGATACGAGGTCTTCTCGGCCGGTGACGTCGCTCGAGCGATCGAGATGCTCGACCATGCCGCCGTCGACCTCGTGATCACGGACCTGAAGATGCCGCGGGAGAGCGGCATGACTCTCGTCCGGCACGTGCGGGAGAACCTGAAAGACACGGAAATCGTGATGATGACCGGCTTCGCCTCCGTCGGGGGCGCCGTGGAGGCCGTCAAGGCCGGGGCGGACGACTACCTCGCCAAGCCTTTCACCGACGAAGAGCTCTTCGGCGCGGTCGACCGGGCTTTCGAGAAGCTGCGCCGGCGCCGAGCCGGACAGGTCCGATGCGCCTCGAACCCGTGAGGCCTTACGGCCTCCTGGGTGAGTCCGAGGCGATGCAGGAAGTCTATCGGGCCATCGAGAAGGCGGCGGGCAGCAAGGCCACGGTGCTGATTACTGGAGAGAGCGGCACCGGGAAAGAGCTCGTGGCACGAGCGATCCATTACGGGAGCCCCCGCCGCTCCGCGCCGTTCGTGCCCGTGAACACCGGAGCCATCCCCGAAACCCTGGTCGAGAGCGAGCTCTTCGGGCATACCCGGGGAGCTTTCACGGGCGCGACCGAGACTCGCGCCGGGCTCTTTCAGTCCGGCCGAAGGCGGGACGATCTTTCTGGACGAGATCAGCGAAGTCAGCCCGTCCATGCAGGTCAAGCTTCTGCGCGTTCTTCAGGAGAAGGAAGTGTTCATGCTGGGCTCACGGCGGCCGCGGAAGGTGGACGTCCGGATCGTGGTCGCCACGAACAAAGATCTGCAAACTTTGGTCAAGAAGGGAACGTTCCGGGAAGATCTCTTCTTCCGCATCAACGTCCTGACCCTGGAGGTCCCGCCCCTGAGGGAAAGAGCCGACGACGTTCTCCTGCTGGCGCGCCATTTCGGATCCAAGTTCGCTCGCGAGCTCGAAAAGCCCGCTCCCCACTTCTCCGACGATGCCTTGCGCGCCTTGAGAAACTACGACTGGCCGGGGAACGTTAGGGAGCTCGAAAACGTCGTCCAGCGCCTGGTCGTCATGCACGAAGAAGCTATGATCGACGTGTCGGACCTTCCCTCGCTCATGCGCTTCTCCGCGCCCCGAGGGTCAAACTTGAACCGTCGGCTGGCCGAGGTCGAAGCGGAACATATCCGTAGCGTTCTGGCGGCGGCTCGCGGCAACAAGACACAGGCGGCGGAGATCCTGGGGATCGATCGAAAAACCCTCCGCGAAAAGCTCGCGAGCGCATCGGAAGAGAAGAGCTAGGGGCGGACTTCTCGCTTCTCGGGTCCGCTCTTCCGGGGCGAGTCTCTCCACCGGGGTGAATTCCCCGCTCGTGCAAGGAGCGTGCTTGCCGCCCATCGGGCGAGCGTGTCCTTCAAACACGAGCGGACGGAGCCGCGGAACGCTCGCCCCTGCCGCACGTTACTGACCGGCACCGCCGAACGCTGCTCCTCCCGGCGTCGGAGGAGTTCCGTCCCCTCGCCTGGCATCTTCCTTGACCTGTCTTCCACGTGAGGCGAAGGAGAACGACCATGCGAAATGCAAACTCGAAAGTCGGAGCGTTGTGGCTCGGGGCGACTGGCGGAGGCGAAGAAACGCATCCTTCGACCAGGGGCCGCAAGTCGGAGACGAAGAGCGGATCGATGCAAGCCTTTCGGATCCTGCGGTTCGGGTTCATCGTCGCCCCGATCGTCGCGGGGCTTGACAAGTTTTTCCATGTCCTGACCGACTGGGACAAGTATCTCGCTGCCGGTCGTCACCGATACGCTCGGAATCGAGCCGCACAGCTTCATGATGATCGTCGGCGTGATCGAGATCGTCGCCGGCATCGTCGTCGCCGTTCGCCCCCGAATCGGGGGGTACGTCGTTGCCGCATGGCTCCTGGGGATCATCGTCAATCTTCTCCTCGTGGGCGGTTACCTCGACGTCGCACTGCGGGACCTCGGTCTGCTTCTGGCGGCTCTCGCGCTCGCGCGGTTGGCCCAAGCGAAGACGATGACCCGTGCACAGGCGCGGGCCTAGTTGCGCGACCCCCTCGACCTGAACACTTCGGCTGAAAGGAGGCTTCGATGCCGGTTTACACCCTTCCCGATCTGACCTATGACTACGGCGCACTCGAGCCGCACATCTCGGGACGGATCATGGAGCTTCACCACGATAAGCACCACAGCGCTTACGTGAAAGGGGCGAACCAGACTCTCGAAAAGCTCGCCGAGGCCCGCCGTAAGGACGATTTCGCGTCGATTGCGAGCCTCGAGAAGTCTCTTGCGTTCCACGTCTCCGGTCACGTGCTGCATTCCCTGTTCTGGAAAAACATGAAGCCCAGGACAGGGGACCGTCCCACGGGGGAGCTGGCGGAGGCGATCAATCGCGACTTCGGCAGCTTCGAAGCGTTTCGCAAGGAGATGACTTCCGCGGCATCTTCGATCATGGGATCGGGCTGGGCGGCCCTCGTCTGGGAACCGACAGCCGGGCGTCTCGTGACCGCGCAGATCTACGACCACCAGGGCAACGTGACCCAGGGCGGAACGCCGCTGCTGGTGCTGGACGCCTGGGAGCACGCCTTTTATCTGCAGTACGAGAACCGCAAGTTCGACTTCTTCGAAGCGATCTGGAATGTCTGGGACTGGGAGGACGTCGCGAAGCGCTACGAGGCGTCACGCCATCGAGCGGCCGAAACCGCCGCGAAACCCCAATGAACCAGGCGCGAACACCGCGGTCTGCGGCAGTGATCATCGTCCTGTCGGAAAGCACTCTGGATGCCGCCCGACAAACCCGCAGTTCGTCCGGCGAAGGCGCGCCGTTCTTCGGAGTGCTCCGCGGCCTGTGCGTCAACTGTGATCTCCAGCATGACTGCACCTATCCCAAGCCCCTCTCTGGGGTATGGAACTGTGACGAATACGTCTAGCTGAGGTCGTATATGGAACATGCTAGCTTCGCATTGAGAAGGTGGGGGCTCAGGACTGATGAAGCAGGTTTCTCAGATTCTGGGTTTTGTCGGGACGGTCTCCGTCGCGATTGGATACCTGCCTCAAATCCGCCACCTCGTCCGAGAACGTTGCTCGGCCGGAGTCAGCATCGTGGCCTGGCAAATCTGGCTCATCGCGAGTTTCCTCATCTTTTCGCACGCCTTCGAAGTGCTCGATCTCGTTTTCATCACGCTTCAGTCGGTGCACATCGTCGCCATCATCCTGATCATCTCGCTGGCCAGGCGATACCGGGGTATGACGTGCGCATTCCACAGACTTCTGGCCAGTCAGGCCGTCGGAAGTACCACCGGGCCCTGAGGAGAGCATCATGACCGTGAATCCGTTGAGAAGGCTGACGGGGCTGGGCCAGAGCGTCTGGTACGACTACATCCGCCGCGACCTCTATCGGGGTCCCGAGTTGAGACGGCTGATCGAGGAAGACGGGTTGAGAGGAATGACTTCCAATCCGACGATCTTCGAGAAGGCCATTGCCGAGACGGAGCTCTACGACGAGGACATGCGGCGGCTGGCCTCTGCGGGTGCGAATTCTGCGACGATCTTCGAGTCGCTGGCTGTGGAAGGACGTTCGCCGCGCCGCGGAAACCTTCCAGTCCGTCTACGAGGCGACCGGCGGAGACGACGGTTTCGTATCGATCGAGGTCCGGCCGCAGCTCGCCCGGGACACCGAAGGTTCCGTCGCCGAAGCGCGCCGTCTCTGGAAGGCGTGCGATCGGCCGAACGTCATGGTCAAGATTCCGGCTACGGAGGAGGGAATCCCTGCGATCCGTCGGTGTTTGTCCGAGGGGATCAACATCAACATCACGCTTCTTTTTTCGGTCCCGCGGTACCGGCAGGTGATGAAGGCCTATCTCGACGCCATGGACGAGCGCGTCGCGGCCGGGCTTCCGGTAGACCACATCCGCTCTGTAGCCAGCTTTTTCGTCAGCCGCGTGGACACGAATGTCGACAAGAAGCTGGACGACATCGCCAGGGACGAAGGTCGATCAGCTCGCGACCGGCAGCAGGCGCGCGATCTGAGAGGTAAGTTCGCGATCGCCAACGCGAAGATGGCCTACCAGTCGTTCGAGAAAGTCTTCACGGGCTCGCGGTTCGCGAGACTGAGGAAGAAGGGAGTGCGATACCAGCGGCCGCTCTGGGCCTCCACATCGACCAAGGATCCCGCCTATCCGGACCTCTACTACGTGGAGGCCCTGGTGGCCCCCTACAGCGTGAACACCATGCCGCCGGGGACCTTCGAGGCCTACCGCGACCATGGCAATCCGAGGGTCCGGATCCATGACGACCTGCGAGCCGTGTATTCCGTCCCTCGGTGCCTGGCGGAGCTGGGGATCGAGGAACACGCAGATCGCGAGTGAGCTCGAGGCGGAGGGCGCCGAGAAATTCTTCGAGTCCTACAACAGGGTTCTGAAGGCCGTCGAAAGGAAAGAGGAGTTGATCGATGCCGCATGATGACGTCGCGAACGACACGGGGAAAGTCCTCCCCGATCTGCGCGTAGCGCTCTATCGAGATCCTCGAGGCGAGCTTCACGCCCTGAGCAGTGTGTGCACGCACAGGGCCTGCGACGTCGGTTGGAACGACCGGGAGAAGGTCTGGGACTGTCCTTGCCACGGCTCCCGGTTTGCGCCGACCGGCGACGTCATCCGGGGCCCCGCGGTAAGACCCCTGCCGCGCAGTCGAGATACCACAGTAGATCGAGCTGGCGGCTGGGTGGACGAGGAGCCACCCCAGCACTTTCGTCCGCTTGCTCGGCCGCGCCAAGACTACCCGGCGGGGGAAATCTCCCCAGCCGTCTTCGTCAGTCATCTCGGGGCGCGGGCGAAAGAACCTTGATCGGATTTGCTCGCGGTGCCTTGCAAGTCCTTCTGAGACCTGTAGTTCGGAAGCCCACTTCTTCGGCCGGCACGATTGCGTGCGGCCCCGCGTCCGGGTGAACTCGTGGCACTCGTCTTGAGTTACCAACAACTGACGACAGCAGCAGATTGGATTCATCCGCACGAGGGTTGCGAACCGAAAGGAGTCCCGAGATGTCGACAGCGCACGAGAGCTCCGGCCGATCTTCAGACGTCAGGATCCACAGCCGCGACGCAAGCGGTCGGCGAAAAAATCCATCCCAACGGCGGATCGAAAAGGAGGAATCTGTGACCGAAAAGAAGATCTATGTAACCGACTCCGACCTTCAGCGTCTGAAGACCCTTCTTCAGGACAATTGGCGTGACCGTCGGGAGGACGTGGGCGACCTGAATCGTCTCGATTACGAGCTCGACCGCGCGTGCGTCGTCAGACCGATGGAGGTGCCAAAGAACGTCGTGACGATGAACTCGCGTGTGCGCCTCCGAGATCTCGACTCCGGAGATACCGTCGAATTCTCCCTGGTGTATCCCTCCCAGCCCTACGCGGCCGGGTCGGATCACCTCGCGGAGATGACGGTCTCGGTTCTCGCTCCGATCGGTACGGCCATCCTGGGGTATCGGGTCGGGGACTCTATCGAGTGGGAGGTCCCGGCCGGAGTGCGAAGGCTGAAAGTCGAGAAGGTGTTGTTTCAGCCGGAGGCCGCTGGTCGTCTCGATCTCTAGGGCAGTCGGTCGAAAGTCGGGCGATTTCCCGTCGGCAGCTGCCGAAAACCGCCGCCTTGCGGCACGAGAGAATTCGTGTCCTGTGGGCTTTCTCGCTCTGAGCAGACGATGAAGGAGTTCTCATAACCCAAAGGTCGCAGGTTCGAGCCGTCTAATTGAGGCCGCGACCCTTAGGAGACGTTGGAGACTGCGCCGGCTTTGCCGGCGCACAATCCTGCCCCGCAACCATGAAAATCAAGGAGTTCGGCGGAGTCGCCGGACTCCTTTTCGTTCACGCCGGGCGAAAGTCGGGCGGTTCGGAAACGCGTCGAGGTGGCGGATCGATTCACCGCACCCTGCGCTTCCCCGGGCAGGCCAAACGTGCGCACGAGAGGATCCCAGCCCAGAGAATGGAGGGGTGTTCCCGTCTGCCACGCGTCAACCGCCGCGTTGTGGCGCGAACTTTTTTTCGCGGCCTGTCGATCCGGCGAAGCGCCGTTCGTCGTCACGTTAGAAACAGGGCGAACCGGCCTGACGCCGCGCCCTTTACTCAAGGAGGAGTCGACGATGCGCTTCATGGTCATGGTCCTCGCGACGAAGGAAGCCGACGAAGCCGGCCGCCTGCCCACCGCCGAGGAGTTCGCGGAGATGGGCAAATACCAGGAAGAGATGGTCAAGGCCGGCGTGCTGATGGCCGGCGAGGGCCTGCGCCCCACCTCGCTCGGCGCGCGCGTGAAGTTCGTCGGCGGCGGCAAGCGTCCGCAGGTGATCGACGGGCCGTTCAGCGAGAGCAAGGAGCTGATCGCGGGCTTCTCGATCATCCAGGTCCGCTCCAAGGCGGAGGCGATCGAGTGGGCCTCGCGCGCGCCGTTCCCCGAGGGCACGCAGCTGGAGATCCGGCAGGTCTTCGAGGACGACGACTTCGCCGCGAGCGATCCGACGGGCGAGCTTCGCGCGCAGGACGAGAAGCGGCGGCAGGAGTACGTGCGCAAGGCTTGAAGCGCGAGCTGCCCTCGCATTTGCTCGGGCCGTTCGCTGTGCTCGCTCGCTCGCCGCTGAACGCCCCGACCGTTGGGCGCGCTCTTCGTGTCCGCTCGAGCTGCGTGGCAATCCGAGTGAGGTCGTCAAATCGTGCTGCCTCGTCCTAACCTTCTCGACCGGCCCGCGTCTAACGCGGCGTTGCAGCAGACTGGCTGAACGCCCGACCGTTCGGCGGCGGAGGAGTCCGATGAGCAAGCACGGTGCTAACTGGGTCGCGGCCTGGGCCGTCTCGGGCCTGCTGATCGCCGTCGCAGTGGACGGGAAAGGGCGCGACGTGTCCGGCGCAGCGCCGGCGGAGCAAGACCGGCAGCGGCTGCAGCGCTTTGAAAAGCAAGTCGAACAAATCCGCACGCTGCTGAAGATCCCGGGCATGTCCGCGGTCATCGTCCGGAACCAGGAAGTCCTTTGGAGCAAGGGCTTCGGGTTCGCGGACGTGGAAAAGCAACTCCCCGCGACGCCGGAGACGCTCTACCACGTCGCTTCGCTCACCAAGACGCTCGCCGCGACGCTGGTGCTGCAACTGGCGGAGCAGGGCAAGCTCGACCTGGACGAACCCGTGTCCAGGTATGTCGTCGACGTAAAGGGTGACGCGGTCCGGATCAAACACTTGCTCTCCCACACGTCCGAGGGCACGCCGGGGGACCGCTACAGTTACAACGGCAACCGCTTCGACTTCCTGACGCCGGTGCTGGAAAAGAAGACGGGCAAGCCGATCCGCGCGATCTTCGTCGAAACCTTCCTCGACCCCGTGGGCATGGCCGCCAGCGTGCCCAGCCACGACATCCTGGACCAGGCCGCCGCCGCTACGGGCCCCCTGGATCAGGCGGATCGCGACCGCTACCGGAAGAACCTGCAAAAGCTGGCCGTGCCCTACACGCTCTACGGCACCGAGGTCATTCCGACGCAGTACCCCCCCAAAGACGTCGGCGCCGCCGCCGGGTTGTTGTCCACCGTGCTGGACATGGCCCGCTTCGACGCTGCCATCGACCGACACCGATACCTGAAGCAGGCAACCCAGGACCGCGCCTGGACCCGATTCGTCTCCAACAGCGGCGAGGCGCTGCCGCACGGGCTGGGCTGGTTCGTGCAGGACTATCAGGGGCAGAAGCTCGTCTGGCACTACGGCCACTGGGGCATGGGCTTCTCGGCGACGTACTTGAAAGTCCCCGCGAAGGGCCTGACCTTGATCCTGCTCGGCAACAGCGAAGCGCTGAGCGACCCCTTCTACGCCACCGGCGGCATGGAAACCAACGCCTTCGCGTGCGCCTTCCTGCGGTTGTTCGTGCTGGAAGACCCTCAGGGCCGCACGCTGCCCGACCCGGATTGGTCGCGCGGCCCCCGCGAATTCGCCGACGACGTCAACCGCCTCAGTAAACAAGCCGGCGGCAGCGGCTTCCAATGCACGCGCGACGCGCACGCGGCGGTCCTGAAGTGGCTCGACAACCGCCGGGCCAAAGCCCGCGTGACGGTCACGGTGGACCCCAAGACCTACGACGCCTACGTCGGGCGGTACGAGCTGAACCCGCAGCGGACCTTCACCGCCACCCGCCAGGGCACCCGGTTCATCATGGACTTCGCCCGCGGCGAGATCGCGGAGCTATTTCCGGAGGCGGAGGGCAAGTTTTTCACGAAAGTCTGGGACATCCAGGTGACGTTCGGCAAAGACGCCAACGGCAATGTGACGCACCTGGATATTGTCATCGAGGGCGGGCCGTCGCGGCGGGCGAAGAAGGTTCCGTAGGCGCGGCCTGGGGGCGGGGTTCGTGGCCCTCGGCGGCGGGGAGGCGCAACCAATGCACAAAGGCACAGCCGTCCGGTCGCTCTTCGTCGCGGCAACCATCTGTCTTCTATCGGATTGCTCCCGAGCGCAGCGACTCCCCACGCCGGCGCCGCTGACCGGGGGCGCCCGAGCGTCTGCGGCCCGGCTGTGCCGCGAATCCGCCCGCTCCCCGGTCGAGCGGGCGGATTCAGATGCTCGAAATCGACTTCCAATCCTTCAACCGCGCGGCGATCAGCTCGGCGCGTTTCTTGTCGTCGCTGTCCAGGATCCTCATGTCCGCCGGATCGGCGCGCAGGTAGACACCGGAAGTCCGCGCTTTGACCTCTGAGTGGGTTTCCGAGCGAGTTGTCCAGTACCCGGCCGCACGATCGGCGGATTCGACTCGGATCTCTCCCGTCCCGTGCAGCTGCGGCGCGTTCGGGTCCCGAGGCCGTTCTCCATTCCAGTAGTAGAAGACGCCGGAGGGATCGTTCTTCTCCTTCGCCGCTTCGCTCCAATACCGCGCGGACAGGGAACCATCCTCCTGCCAGGAGCGGCCGCGCACTTCCAGAGCCCCGTTGCGATCTCGCGAGATCTGCAGGAGGCTGACGGCCGAAGGCTCCTGGGAGGTGCGCTCCGTCAGGGACAGTTGCCACCAGCAGCCCTCGATCCGGGCAAGGCGGCCCTCGTTCTCGATCGCCTTCCGAAGCTTCTCATTAACGACTTTAATCTCGGTCGCGGTCGTGGACTCGTACCGCACTGTCGTGAGACCGAGGAGATCGCTCGGAAGCTTCGAGCCACTCGCATGGAGGATGAAGGTTCGGCGCATTCCCAGAACGCCACCGAAAAGACCCGCCTCGAAAACCACGTTGTCTCGCGGAGAGGCCTGGCCGGGGCCCGCCGATGCGGGTGCGCTGTTCGTCGTCCAGTCGTCCCGAGCGAACACGAACACGGCGAAATCGACCTCATGCGCGAGCTCGAGGAGCCGTTCAATCGTTGTGGTCCCCGGATTGAATGAACTCGTCCAGGGCTCCACGTGCGCGACGTCTTCGAGACCGCGGGTGAGCGCCTGCAGGAGCTTCTCCTGCTTTCCTGAAGAGCCCAGGAAGATGCGAGGCTTGTCCATTCGTTCCTCAGGTCGACGGTGCCCGTGGCTCGGCCACGAGCTCGGGGAATCAATCTCGTCCGCGAGTCAGCTTATCGAAATCTCAGAGAGTTCCGAGCTCCGGAAACGAACCTACCCAGGGTCTGTTGCGGAAGCTCGTGCTCCCGTCGCCGTTGGGAGCCGCGCTGTAGAATCCGGGCCTCTTTCGCATTTCCGTTCCAGGCTCGTGAGTGCGCCGTTGAAGAACTCCGGAGTGACTCCATCGTGATCGGCCGTTCCCTCGCCCAGTACCGCGTCACAGCCTCGATTGGCGTCGGCGGAATGGGAGAGGTCTATCGCGCGACCGACACGCGGCTGGGCCGCGAGGTGGCGATCAAGGTGCTCCCGGCCTCGATGGCCGGCCATCCCGAGCGCCGCCAGCGGTTCGAGCAGGAAGCGCGCTCGGCCTCGGCCCTGAACCACCCCAACATCCTGACCGTTTACGACATCGGCGAAACCGACGGCACGACCTACATCGCGATGGAGCTCGTGGAGGGAAGGACGCTTCGCGAGCTCCTGGCGTCGGGAGAGCCGCTCCCGACGAAGAGGCTTCTCGACATCGCCGTGCAGACCGCCGACGGTCTCGCCAAGGCGCATGCGGCCGGGATCGTGCACCGGGACCTCAAGCCCGAGAACCTGATGGTCTCGAAGGACGGCTACGTCAAGATTCTCGACTTCGGGCTGGCGAAGCTGACCGAGACGGTTTCGCAGGACGCCTCCGGGTTGCCGACCATGATCGGGGCGACCGAGCCCGGGACGGTCATGGGCACGGCCGGGTACATGTCGCCCGAGCAGGCAAGCGGCCAGCCCCTCGACTTCCGCTCGGACCAATTTACGCTGGGCGCGATCCTCTACGAGATGGCGACGGGCAAGCGTGCTTTCCAGAGGAAGACCGGCGCCGAGACTCTCGTCGCGATCATTCGGGAGGAGCCCGAGTCGTTCGGGCAACTCGCGCCGAAAGCCCCGGCGCCGATTCGATGGATCGTCGAGCGCCTGCTCGCGAAAGATCCGGAAGAACGCTATGCCTCCACCAAGGACCTCGCGCGCGATCTGAAGAGCGTCCGCGACCATCTCTCGGAAACCACGGCGTCCGGCGGACTCGAGGCTGTCGAACCCACCCGGCCGCGCCGGCGCGGCTGGATTCTGCCCGCGACCGCGGCGCTCGCCGCCGGAATTGCCGCGGGATTCCTGCTTCGGGGTTTGACGACCAACGCCAAGTCCGGCACGCCCGTCGAGCTCACGCAGCTGACGTACTCCCGCGGCTCCATCGTTTCCGCGCGGTTCGCTCCCGATGCCCCGACGGTCGTTTACGCCGCCTCCTGGGAAGGGTTACCGCTGGACATCTTCACGACGCGTCCGGGCAGCTCCGAATCTCGCTCGCTGGGTCTGGCGGGAGCCGGCCTTCTCGCGATCTCGTCCACCGGCGAGCTCGCGATCTCTCTCAACCGTCACTTCATGTTCGGCTTCGAAACCGCCGGGACGCTCGCGCGGGTTCCGCTGGCCGGCGGCGCGCCGCGCGAGGTCCTCGAAAACGTGGAGGACGCCGACTGGTCCCCCGACGGGAAGAGCCTTGCCGTGGCCCGCCACGTGGGAAACCGCAACCGGCTCGAGTATCCGATCGGAAGGGTCTTGTATGACGCGCCCGGCTGGGTGAGCGACGTCCGCGTCTCGCCCGACGGACGTCTGGTTGCCTTCATCGACCACCCGCAGCGCGGAGACAACAACGGCAACGTGAAAGTCGTCGACACGGACGGCAAGGTGCGGATGACCGGCCCGTTCTCCATCAATGGGCTCGCCTGGTCGCCGCGAGGCGACGAAGTCTGGTCGAGCGGAACCGACAGCATCTCGGCGACCTCGCTTTCGGGCAAGACACGGACGGTCTGGAACATCCCCGCGGGATTTCTTCGGGACGTCGCGCGGGACGGGCGCGTACTCTGCGGCGTGAACTCCTCCCGCCGGGAAATCGTGGGCTTCTCCGCGGCCGACAAACTCGAGCGCAATCTCACCTGGCTCAACTGGTCGTTTCCCAAGGGCATCTCCTCCGACGGCAAGACCGTCCTCTTCGAAGAACAGAACATCCAGCCGCAAGGCGTCTACCTGCGCAAGCTCGACGGCTCTCCCGCCGTCCGCCTCGGAGACGGCGGCGCGTGGGGCTTCTCGCCGGATGGACGCTGGGTCCTGACGACCCGGCGGGATGCGGAGAGCTCTCAGTTCGTGCTGCTGCCGACCGGAGCCGGTGAGCCGAGACCTCTCCCGAAGACGGACATTTTCACCGGGGCTGCCACGTGGTTCCCGGACGGACGCCGGGTCCTCTTTTCGGGCAACGAGCCGGGGCATGGCTCCCGGCTCTTCGTTCAGGACATCTCGGGCGGGAAGCCGCGCCCCATCACCCCCGAGGGAGTCGGCATTCGCTTCGACGTCATCTCGCCGGACGGGAAGTGGGTCGTGGCGACCGGGACGGACCGGAGGATCGCCATCTATCCGACGGAGCCGGGCGAACCCCGCGTCGTGCCCGGAACGGAGCCCGACGACATCCCGCTCCGGTGGACGGCCGACGGCGGCTCGATCTTCGTGTACCGACCGTCGGCGCCTCCGCTGCGCGTCGAGAAAGTCGACGTGAAGACGGGACGTCGCACGCTCTGGAAAGAGATCCGACCGCCCGACCCCTCCGGCGTCGAGCAGGTCGGGCCGGTGCAGATCACGCCGGACGAATCGTCCTACGTGTATTCCTACCGTCGCGCGCTCGACGAGCTCTACCTGGCGACCGGTCTGCGCTGAGGAAGCCACCGTTGGTGTTCGTCGGGCAAACCGGTAGAGTCCGCGCATGAAAGCAACCACCAGCGCCCCCCAGGGCTCGCTTCTCGCCGTCGCCTGCCTCGTGGTGCTCCTCGCGGCCTGCCGGACCGCTCCGCCGTCACCGCAGACCGCGGCGGCCGAGCCGGCGCCGGCCGCTGCGCCGGCCGCTTCCTCCACGCGTGATACCGCGGTCGCCGAGGTCGCGCGGCTCATAGCGATCGCGGAGCAGGACCCGCTGCTCGCGCCGTGGACCGGACCGTACGGCGGCGTGCCGCCGTGGGACAAGCTGAACGTCGCCGGGTTCGGAAAGGCGTTCGAGACCGGGCTCGCGCTCCTGCTCGCCGAGGTCGACGTGATCGCCGAGAACCCCGAGCCGCCGACGTTCCAGAACACGTTCGTGCCGCTCGAGGACGCCGGCCGCCACTCGGACCGCGCCCAGACGCTGTTTTCGATCTTGACGAACAACCTGAGCACCCCCGAGGCGCAGGCGGTCGACAAGGAGTGGTCGCCGAAGATCGCCGCAGCTTACGACAAGATCACGTTCAACTCGAAGCTCTTCGGGCGCGTCGCCGCGATCCACGAGGGTCTCGACAAGTCCGGCTTGACCCCCGAGCAGCGCCGGCTGGTCGAGCTGAACTACGACCGATTTGTCCGGGCAGGCGCGAAGCTCTCCCCCGAGGACAAGGCGAAGGTCGGGAAGATCAACGAGGAGCTCGCGGGGTTGTTCGCCGACTTCGGCAACAAGGTGCTGGCCGACGAGAACACCTGGACCGTCCTCGAATCGAAGAAGGACCTGGCGGGCCTGTCGCCGTCGCTGGTCGCGACCTACAAGGCGGCGGCCGAAGAGCGGAAGCTCCCGGGCAAGTGGGCAGTCGTCAACACGCGGTCGAGCGTCGATCCCTTCCTGGCCGCGTCGTCACGCCGCGACCTGCGCGAGAAGGTTTGGAAGGCGTTCAAGAACCGGGGCGACAACGGCGGGGAAAACGACACCAACGCGATCATCGCCCGCATCGTCAAGCTGCGCGCGGATCGCGCGAAGCTCCTCGGTTATCCGACACACGCGCACTGGCGGATGGCGGACACGATGGCCACTGACCCCGAGAAGGCGAAGACGCTGATGATGCGGGTCTGGCCCGCGGCCGTTGCGCGCGTCGGCGAAGAAGTCCGGGACATGGAGAAGCTCGCGAAGCGCGACCGCCTCCAGCTGCCGTTCGAGCCGTGGGACTACCTGTATTACGCCGAGAAGGTCCGCAAGGCGAAGTACGACCTCGACCAGGACGAGCTCAAACCGTACTTCGAGTTGAACAACATGATCGCCGGCTCGTTCGAGATGGCCGGACAGCTCTACGGCCTGACGTTCACCGAGATCACGGGGACCGTGCCGGTCTTCCTCGAAGGCGTCCGCGTCTGGGAGGTCAAGGACAAGACGACCGGCGCCCACGTCGGTCTCTTCTACGGCGACTACTTCGCCCGCCAGGGGAAGCGGTCCGGCGCGTGGGCCTCGGGCTACCGCGGGCCATGAGACGTTCACCGGCAAGACCATCAGGCCGATCACCTCGAACAACAACAACTTCGTGAAGGGGGGCGCCGGCGAGCCGATCCTGATCTCGCTCGACGACGCGGAGACCCTGTTCCACGAGTTCGGCCATGGGATCCACGCCCTGGTTTCCGAGGTGAACTATCCCGGCCTCGGGAACACGCCGCGGGACTTCGTCGAGTACCCATCGCAGGTCCACGAGATGTGGGTGCTGACGAGGCCGATCCTCGACAAGTTCGCCCGGCACTACAAGACCGGCAAGCCGATGCCGGACGCGCTCGTGAAGAAGGTCGACGCTTCGAGCAAGTTCAACCAGGGTTACCAGACGGTCGAGTATCTGGCTTCGGCGATCGTCGACATGGAGATGCATACCCGGCCCGACGGCGTGGTCGACGCGGATGCGTTCGAGCGCGAGATCCTGCAGAAGATCGGCGCGCCGAAGGAGGTCGCCCTGCGGCACCGCCTGCCCCAGTTCAACCACCTCTTCACGAGCGACTCGTATTCCGCCGGCTACTACAGCTACCTGTGGTCCGAGGTCATGGACGCCGATACGCGTGAAGCGTTCGTGGAGGCGGGAAACGTGTTCGACCCGACCGTTGCCGGCAAGATGCGCAAGTTCATCCTTGCGCCGGGTAACTCGACGGATCGTGCCGAGGCCTATCGGCAGTTCCGCGGGCGCGATCCGGACGTCACGGCGCTCCTCAAGAAGCGAGGCTTCCCGACGAACTGATTTCGCGGCCCGGGCGGACTCAGCACGGGCCCTAGGAGACGCGTCCTGACGATGTCCGAGTCGCCGGCTCCCCAGCGTTCGCCGCCGGACCAGGTGCCCTCGAGTCCGCCCACTCCTCAGTTCGCGCCGGCGGAGCACGTTTTTCCCACGCTGACGGAGGAACAGGTCGCGCGCCTCGGTAGCCTTGGACGCGCGCGGTCCGTTGCGAACGGCGAAATCCTCATCGCGGCCGGTGAGCCGACGAGCTCGTTCTTCGTCGTGACCGCGGGCCAGGTCGACGTCGTTCAGTCGGGCACGGGCGCCGAGAGGGTGGTTGCGTCGTTTCGAGCCGGCCAGTTCACGGGCGAGGCCAACATGCTCTCCGGACGGCGGGGCCTCGGTACGTTGCGCGCCGCCCTGCCCACCGAGGTGATCCAGGTCGACCGAACGGACCTTCTGCGCCTCATTCAGACCGACGTGCAGTTGAGCGAAATCCTGATGCGCGCGTTCATCCTCCGGCGGGTCGAGCTGATCGCGCGGGGTTTCGGAGACGTCGTTCTGGCGGGATCGGCGTACTGCCAGGGCACGCTGCGCGTCAAAGAGTTCCTGACCCGCAACGGATATCCCTACACGTTCGTCGACCTCGACCGCGACTCCGGCGTCCAGGAGCTGCTCGACCACTTCGCGGTCGGCCCCGAGGACATCCCGGTGCTCATCTGTCGGGGAACGACCGTGCTCCGGAATCCCAGCAACTCGGAGATCGCCAGCTGCCTGGGTTTGAATGACGCGATCGACCCGGGCCGGGTTCGCGACGTACTCGTCATCGGGGCGGGCCCGGCCGGTCTCGCGTCCGCCGTTTACGCCGCTTCCGAAGGACTCGACGTCCTGATGATCGAAACCGAATCCCCCGGCGGTCAGGCCGGGTCGAGCTCGCGGATCGAGAACTACCTCGGATTCCCCACCGGCATCTCCGGGCAGGAGCTCTCGGCGCGGGCGCTGTCGCAGGCGGAGAAGTTCGGGGCGGAGCTGATGATCGCGAAAGGAGCGCGACGGCTCTCCTGTGAGAGGCGGCCCTACAAGGTCGAAGTCGAAGGCGGCGAGCCGATCCGGGCTCGAACGGTGGTCATTGCGAGCGGCGCGCAGTACCGGAAACTCCAGGTGGCGAATCTCAACGACTTCGAAGGCGCCGGCATCTACTACGGCGCCACGCCGATCGAAGCGCAACTGTGCCGCGGCGAGGAGGTCGTCGTCGTGGGCGGCGGGAACTCAGCGGGCCAGGCGGCCGTGTACCTGGCGCAGACCGTGAAACGCGTGCACCTCCTGGTGCGCGGAGCCGGACTCGCCGACAGCATGTCCCGGTATCTGATTCGCCGGATCGAAGGAAGCGAGGCGATCGTTCTCCGGCCGCACACCGAAATCGTGGCTCTGGAAGGCGCCAATCACCTGGAGCACGTGAGCTGGCGCGACAACGAGACCGGGGAGGTCACGAAACACGACGTCCGACACGTCTTCTCGATGACGGGCGCGGCGCCGAATACGAGCTGGCTCGACGGCTGTGTGGTGCTCGACGAAAAAGGGTTCATCAAGACAGGCCCGGAGCTCTCGAAAGAGCAGCTGGCCGGCGCGAAATGGCCGCTCGCGCGAGCGCCGCATCTCCTCGAGACGAGCCGACCCGGGGTGCTCGCGGTCGGGGACGTCCGCTCCGGCAACGTCAAGCGGGTTGCCTCGGCGGTGGGCGAGGGCTCGATTGCGATTACTTTCGTCCACCAGATACTTCAGGAATAGCGAGGAGGACCGGCTGCCGGTCCTCCCGCGTCTGGGACGCCCGCCTCGGGCCCTAGTTCTTCGCGGGCGCCTTTCCCCCGTCCACCACCTTGAGATCGAAGTTTCCGGTGCTCTCCGCAAAGAACACACATTCGGAGGCCGGGTCGCAGCTTGTCGTGTGGCGGTAATCGCCGCCCGGCTGAAGGAAGTAGGACCCCGGACCGATCCGGAACTCCGGCTTTCCGTCCGGAACCTGAATGTAGGTCCCGGAAACGATGACGACCTTGATGTCGTGCGTGTGCGTGTGGAGTGGGACCGCGAATCCCGCGGGGAGCTTGAAGAACGCTCCAAACGCACCCTTCGTCGCGTCGCCCCACAACGTCGCGATCTTGACCCCGGGAGCGCCGGTGGGGTCGAGGTCGGTCCACGTCAGGTCGCCGGCCGGCATGACGACGAGCCGGCCGGCTGCCGACGCCGGACTCTTTGCCTTCGCCCCGGCGGCTCCCTGCGCGAAGACCGGCGCGGTCAGCGCGAAGGTCAGCGCGACCGGCAGAAGAACTCTTGCTTTCACGAACGCCTCCTTCGGCTCTGACTCGATTTCGGGCCGCTACGGCAGCGTGTACTCGCCGTCGACCTGGTAGGTCATGGTCCCGTCGGCATTCGGCGTGCCCTTGTAGGTACCCTTGCCCGTGATGCCCTTCAACTTCCCGGTGCCGCTCGTGTAGGTCCAGGTACCCCCGTCGGAAACGATCTTTCCGTCCTTCACCGTGCCCTTGCCCGAAAATTTGGCGGTCGTGGTGTCGCCCGTGGCCGTCGTGGCCACGTGGTAGCCGTTGGACGCGCTCATTTCGCCGATGATCTCCACCAGGGCGGTGGACACGCCGTCCTTCGACGGCTGGCCGGCCACCGTGAAGCCGGTCCAGGTGCACTGGGCCCTGCTGACCGCGAGGGCGTGGTTGGGCATGTCGCTCACGGCGACCGGGGCCGGAGAAGCGGGATCCGGTTTGCACGCGGCGGTACCGGAAGCTGTCGCGGCGGAAAGGTTGACGGCCACCAGCACGCCGAGGAAAAGAAGCGACCCGAATCGAGACTTCATGAATTGTTCCTCCTCTTTTTGCGGCCGAGTCTATGCCCGATCCGGGGAGGAGGGAGGAGCCGAAGGAGCCGAAGGAGCCGAACCGCCCCGCGCGGCCCGCACGAGCAGGAGGGCGATACCGGCGAGGACGGCGACCGTGACGGCTACTCCGGCGGCGCCGGGGATCCGGGGAGGCAGCGAACGGGGCGCCACGCCGAACGCGACGAGCGCCGCGATGAGCACGCCGGCGAGGCCTTCGCCGGCCACGAGGCCCGAGGCGGCGAGGATGCCCGGATCGCTCTCGCCTCGGGGTCGCGGCCCGCGCGGCGCTCGCCCAGCGCGCGCACGCAGCCGCCGACGTAGATCGGGGCCATCGAGGCCAGCGGCAGGTAGACGCCGATCGCGAACGCCAGCCCCGAGACGCCGCACAGCATCGCGCCGATCGAGAGCCCGCCGCCGGTCAAGCACGAGGCCCCACGGCAGCGCGCCGGCGAGCACGCCCTCGATGATCGTCTTCATGAGCGTGGCCTGCGGCGCCGGGATCTCCTTCGAGCCGAACGTCGTACGCGCTGCCGAGCAGGATCACCGTGCCCGCGACGGCCCAGCAGGCGAAGGCGGCGCCGATCAGCTGGCCGAGCTGCTGCCGCGCGGGCGTCGCGCCCACCAGGTAGCCCGTCTTCAGGTCCTGCGAGATGTCGCCGGCCTTCGACGCGGCGACGGCCACGATCGTGCCGACCGTGAGCACGGCCGCGCGGGCCCCGGGATCGGTCCAGCCGGCGGCCGCGAACACGGAGGCCACGCCGAGCAGCGTCACGAGCGTGATGCCCGGACGTCGGCTGCGAGGAGACGCCCACGATCCCGACGATGCGCGCGGCCACCGCCACGAAGAGGAGCCCGAAGACCGCCACGCCGGCCGCGCAGACCGCGCGCTGGAAGCGGGCCCATGTCGCCGGCGAAGACGCCCGGCACGAAGCGCCGCCACGGCGACGACGAAGACGATCCCGCCGACGACGAAGGCGCCGGGCAGGTCGCGGTCCGTGGCGGGAAGGGCGCCCAGCGACTCCGACTCCCTCCGGCGCTTCCGCGAGAGGCTGCGCACGACTGGCGGGGAAAGCGCCGCCCATCGTCGGCAGGTCTTGCAGCACCGTCAGGATTCCCGCCACGGCGACGGCCCCTGCGCCGATGTAGCGCACGTAGCGGGACCAGATCTCGGAGGCTCCCATCTGCGACACGAGCTTGGCCGTTTCGGGAAACAGCGGCGCGGGCAGCCCGCCGCCGATCCACGCGATCAGCGGGATGAGCACCAGCGCCGAGACGATCGACCCGGCCACGAGGACTCCCGACTGGCGGTAGCCCAGGATGAAGCCGACCGCCAGCAGCGCCGGGGCGAGCTCGAGGCCAGCTCCGCGTTGGGAAGAACAGGAAGCTTCGCGGAGAGCTCGCTCGGGAAGAGGAAGAAGAGGCCGGTCGCGAGCTTGACCGCCGCGCCCACCGCCATGCCCCGGAAGATCCACGTCCCCGCTCCTGTCGCGCCAGCCGTGGCCTTCAGGACCTCGGCGCACGCGGTGCCTTCGGGGTACGGCAGCTCGTCGTGGGCCTCGACGATCAGCATCCGGCGCAGCGGGATCATGGCCGCGAGCCCGAGCACGCCGCCGAGGAAGCAGAGCGCGACGACCTGCAGGTAGGGCGGCGCCATGCCCCAGAGGAAGAGCGCCGGGATGGTGAAGATCGTGCCGGAGGCGAGCGACGTGGAGGCCGAGCCGATCGTCTGCGAGAGGTTGGCCTCCAGGATCGAGCCGCGGCGGCCGAACGCGCGGAAGACCGCCACCGTCATGACGGCCGCGGGGATCGAGGCGGAGACGGTCAGGCCGACCCGCAGCCCGAGGTAGGCGTTGGCGGCGCCGAAGACGAGCCCGAGCAAGACGCCCGTGACGATGGCGCGAAGGGTGAATTCGTCCGGCGGGAGACCGTCGCCGCCGCGGGCTGTCCGAGGCCCTCCGGATTCCGGGACGGGAAGTCCAGCCACCCTTCCTCCTTCCGCCAAAGAGATGTGTTGTAGCTTAGCGCCCGAAATACCATGGCGAAACTCACCGCTCTACTCGTGAGCTTCGCGCTCCTCGCCGCCGTGCCGATCGACTGGTCGAAGGTCGCCCCGGACCTCGATCGGCGGCTGGCTCAGTTCAAGCGCGTCGAGATGCCGTTTGCCATGGACCGGCTCACGGCCCGGGAAAAAACCCTGCTGAACGAGCTCCTCGCGGCGTCGCGCGACCTGGAGCAGATTTACTGGCGACAGAACAGCCCGCAGGACATCGAGGTTTACAAAGCGCTGGCGTCCTCGAAGGACCCGCGCGCCCCGGCGCTCCGGCGGTACGTCTGGCTGAATGGCGGCCGCTACGACCAGGTCGACGAAAATCACCCGTTCATCGGCAGCGACCCGATGCCGCCCGGCCGGGGTTTCTATCCGCCGGGCCTGACGCGCGCCGAAATCGAGGCGTACGTCGCGGCGCACCCCGCGGAGAAGAAGGCGATCTACGACGAGCGTACCGTCGTCGAGCTCGTCCGCCGGAATCCCCTGAAGCTGAAGGCGACGCCCTACCACGTGAAGTACCGCCGGTGGCTGGAGCCCGCGGCGGGTCACCTTCGTAAGGCGGCAGCGGCCAGCAGTGACCCGGCGTTCGCCGCGTTTTTGCGAGCGCGGGCGGTGGCGCTCACGAACGACGACTACTATCCGAGCGACCTGCTCTGGGTCCGCCTCCAGAACCCGAGGTTCGACCTCATCTTCGGTCCCTACGAGACCTACATGGACAACCTCCTCGGGGTGAAGACGTCGTACGGCGCGGCGGTGATGGTACGCAACGAAGAGGAGAGCCAGAAGCTCGCGGCGTTCCAGAAGTACGTTCCGGACATCCAGGACGCTCTGCCGCTCGCGGCGGCCGATCGCCCGTCGAAGAAGGGTCACGCCACTCCCATGGAGGTGATGGATACGCCCTATCGATCGGGTGATCTCCGGCACGGCTATCAGGCCGTGGCCGACAACCTTCCGAACGATCCGCGGATCCACGAGGAAGTCGGCAGCAAGAAGATGTTCTTCAAGAACTACATGGACGCGCGCGTCGAGTACGTGATCCTCCCGATCGCGCGGCGATTGATGGTCACGGAACAGGCCTCGAAAGCCTCGCCGGAGGGCTGCCTGACCGCAGTGCTCATGCACGAGATCGCGCACGGCATCGGTCCGTCGTTCGCCCGGCGCGGTGACGAGCAGATCTCGATCCGCGAGGCGATCGGGCCGTCGTACTCCGGCCTGGAGGAAGCCAAGGCGGACGTCACCGGGATGTTCGGGCTGAAGTGGCTGGTCGACCAGGGTGCGTTGTCCCGCGGGCGGCTCGAGGAGTATTACTCGTCGTACGTCGCCGGAATTTTCCGCACCGTCCGCTTCGGCACCGCGGAGGCCCATGGCCGCGCGCAGATGATGGAGTTCAATTTCCTGAGCGAGCGGGGCGCGATCAGCCGCGACGCGTCCGGCCGCTACCGGATCGATTACGCCCGCATGCCCGACGCCCTCGCCGCCCTGACGAAGGAGCTTCTCGAAATCGAGGCGACCGGCGATCGTGCGCGGGCGGAAAGCTGGTTTGCGCGCTACGGGAGCATGCCGGCCGAGCTTCGTTCGACGCTGGACGCGGCCCGGGACATTCCCATTGACGTCGATCCGGTCATGGCGTTCCCCGAAGGGGTGGACTGACCGGACGCCGGCCGCCCGCTTCTAGCTCTCCTTCCGGCGCAGGCTCGAGAGCAGCAGTGCGATCGAGAGCCCGATCAGCAGGCCGAAGATCCCGTCGACCCAGTCCCGCGCAGGAGTGGATTCCGGCCGGATCAGAAGGTGGGTCGCGTTGCCGAGAATCAGGCAGATCAGTCCGATCTGCATGAGGGTCTTGCGATCTTTGAGTCGATCCTTCAAAAACATCTCTCTCTCCTTTTCGAGATCTCAGTCGGTCCGGCGAAACCAGAGCATGAGCGCCCACTTGACCGCGGCCATCGTGAGGCCCACGGCGAGCAGGTCCCAGCTCCAGACGTGATCGACGTAATAGCGATATGCGAAAAGCCCCATCGCCACGACGCCCGCGACCACGCCGGCGATGCTCGTCGACTTCAAGCGGTGCATGAGGAATCGCTCGTCGATGGCTTTGCCGAGGATCGGTACGGTCATGGTTTTGTCTCCAGCGTGAAGAGCTCGTCGGTCGAACGGTCGAAGACCCGGGAGAACGTCAGCGCGAGAGGCAGGCTTGGCACGTAGCGGTTCCGCTCGATCGAATTGATGCTCTGCCGGGATACGCCGACCTTGTCGGCCAGTTCCTGCTGGGTCCAGCCGCGCTCATTGCGAAACTCCTTGATCCGGTTTCGGACGTGCGGGATGTCAAGCTCACTTTCCATGGCCGATCCTCTCAGGACTTTCCCTTGATGTCAAGTCGGCTTGTCTCCGAGAAACGGCCGATACCGAGACCCATAGAATCGCGGCCACCTTTCATGCCGCTCGCGGCGGGCTCGAAGTTCGGGGTCTATTCGATTCTGGGCCCTCTCGGGTCCGGGGGTATGGGAGAGGTGTACCGCGCCTTCGACACCCGCCTGGGTCGCGAGGTCGCGGTCAAGACGCTGCCCGAGGAGTTCTCCCGGGACCCGGAGCGGCTCGCCCGGTTCGCGCGCGAGGCGCGGATGCTCGCAGCCCTGAACCATCCGGCGATCGCCGCGATCTACGGCCTGGAGGAGGCCGACGGCGGAGTGTTCATCGTCATGGAGCTGGTGCCGGGAGAGACGCTCTCGGAGAAGCTGTCGCACGGCCCGGTTCCCCTGGACGAAGCGCTGAAGATCGCGCGACAGATCGCCGACGCGCTGGAGGCGGCGCACGATCGCGGAATCATCCACCGGGACCTGAAGCCCGCGAACATCAAGGTGACGCCCGAAGGGCGCGTCAAAGTCCTCGACCTCGGGCTCGCGAAGGCGTTCGACGCGAAGTCCACGGGCTCTGAGCCGGACCTGTCGCTCTCGCCGACGATCGTGAGCGACGGCACGCAGCCCGGCGTCATCCTGGGCACCGCGGAGTTCATGAGCCCCGAGCAGGCGCGCGGCAAGCCCGTGGACAAGCGGACGGACATCTGGTCGTTCGGCTGCGTCCTTTACGAGCTCATCACGGGCCGGCGCATTTTCGGCGGCGAAACCGCGTCGGACGTCCTGGCCGCCATCCTCACGGCCGAGCCGCGGTGGGACCTGCTGCCCCCCGATACGCCGCCGCGCGTGCGCGAGCTGCTGCGGCGCTCCCTCGAGAAGGACCCGAACCGCCGGCTCCGCGACATCGGAGACGCGGGCATCGAGATCGATCACGTGAGGGACGACTTCCGGGAGAGGCCGCCCGCGCCGGCCGCGCCACCCCCGGCGCGCGTCCGGGTGTCCGCGAAGCGGGTGGCCGCCATCGCGGCGGCCGCGGCCGGGGTCGCGCTCGCCACCCTGTGGTTTGCGAGACGCCCGCTTCCATCGGTCGCGCCCGCTGCGGCTCCGGGCGTCCGGTTTCTCGCGGTCCTCCCGTTCAAGGACCTGAGCGGCCAGGCGGACGGGCAGCTTCTCGGCGACGCCTTCGCGGAGACGATGAGCGCGCGCCTCGCGAAGGTGTCGGGAATTCAGATCGTCACCCCGCGCGCGACGAACGCGTTCTCCGCCGGAGAAAAGGACCTCGACCGCGTTGCGAAGTCGACCGGCGCGAGCCTGATCCTCGCGGGCGCGATCCAGCGAGCCGGCAATCAGCTCCGAATCACGTGCTCATTGGTGCGGGCGCCGGACGGCGTGCACGTCGGGGGGGACGAGGTGACGACGAGCGCGTCCGACATCTTCGGAGCGCAGGATCGCCTGGCCGAGAGCGTGCTGTCCTGGCTGGGCGCGAAGAAGCGTACGGAATCCCCGGCGCACCCGCGGAGCGCGCTGCTGAGCAGCGAATCGCAGGAGAGCTACCTGAAGGCAATCGGCGCGCTGCGCCGATACGACGTGCCGGAGTCCGTGGCGACGGCGGTTCGAATCCTCACGGACCTCGACCGGCGGTACCCCGACTCGCCGCTCATCCTGGCGGCGCTCGGCCGGGCCCACCTGAACGAGTTCGAGATCACGCGCGAGCCCGCGTCGGCCGAACGCGCGATCGCGGCCTGCGAGGCGGCGCGAAAGCTCGACGACAGCCTCCCGGAGGTGCACGCGACGCTGGGAGAGGTCCTCAACCTGACGGGCAAACACGCTGAGGCGAAGGAGGAGTTCGAGCGCGCGCTCGCCGCGCAGCCCTCCTCGATCGACGCGCTCCTCGGCCTCGCGGCGGCCTATCGCGCAACCGGCAGCCCGGAGGCCGAGGCGACGTACCGCCGCGCGCTCGCGCTGCAACCCGGATACTGGGCGGTCTACAACCAGTTCGGCGTCTTCTACTATCGCGGCGGCCGCTACGCCGATGCCATCCCGATGTTCCAGCAGGCGATTTTTCGCCAGCCGGACAGCGTCCGCATGTACAACAACCTCGGCGCCGCGCTGTTCAAGACGGATCGATTCGCGGAAGCCCGGCAGGCATATCAGAGCTCGATCCGGATCAAGCCGAGTGATGGCGCGTGGACGAACCTCGGAAACATCGAGTACTACGTGGGCGATTACCGCGCGGCCGCGGCGGCGTTCGAGGAGGCTGCGCGGATGACGCCCGGGAAGTACCTCTACTGGGCGAACCTCGGTGACGCCTACCGGTGGACGCCGGAGCTCGCGAACCGGGCGCCGGCGGCGTACGAGAAGGCCGTTCGCCTGGCGGAGGGGGAGCTGGCGCTCAATCCGGACAACGCCGGCGCCCATGCAACGGTGGCGATCTGCGACGCGAAGCTCGGCCGGGATGACCCCGCGCGCCGGCACATCCGGCGCGCCCTCGAGATCGAGCCGGACAACCCCGACCACCTGCTGTACGCGGCCATCGTGGCGGACGTCGGCGGCCGGAGCGACGAGGCCATCGGCTGGATCCGAAAGGCCGTCCAAGCCGGCCTGGGTGCGTCGCAGATCGAACGCGAGCCCGAATTGAAGAACCTGCGAACCCTGCCCGGATTCGTCGAAGCGCTCGTGGCCGCGAGGAGCCGGGCCTGACCGGCGGCGGCAATCGATAGACTGATTCCAAAACGGAGGAGAACATGCCCAAGACCAATCAACTCGGCCGTTCCCGGTGGTTCTGGACCTTCGTCATCGTTTCGTCGCTCGTCCTGCCGGCTCTCCGCCTCGGAGCGCAGGTCGAGGTCGACACCCTGAGTCCCAAGGTCAAGGTCGTCCGGGTCATCAAGACCGGAACGACCATCGTGGTGAAGCCCGTCAAGGTACAGGTCAAGAGGAGGGCGGAGATCGTGGTCTGGGTGACGAACGGGCAATCGCTCAAGATCGAGTTCAAGAAGGGCAACCCCGCGCCCGGAAATCCCTTCAAGGACCTGACCTGCCCGGGAGGCCAGTTCTGCGGCGCCCTCACGCCCCCGGACGTCGAGCCCGGGGTGTTCAACTACAAGGCGACGGTCGACGGAGTCGTTCTCGACCCGAACGTCGAAGTGGTGAAGTAGAGGCCGGGCGACAGAAACGGAAACGCCGCCCCCGTTCGCTCGGTGGGCGGCGCCTTCCCCCGTCCTTTTTCGCGCGGCTACTGGGTCGCCCGGAAAGGCGGCTCCAGGGCGAACGAATTCACCTCGACCGTGGACGCGAGGCCGTACACGCCGGCGACGTCCGGAGCCTGAGCGCAGAAGCTCTCTTCTCCGTTTCCGGAGACCACCCTCAGAGAGCGCGGAGTCAGAACCTGGGCGTCGACCGGGTAGTACAGCGTCGGTCCAACGCGGGTGCCCTCCGAGAAGTTTGAGTAGTGCGTGACGTAGCGGGCGCCGCTGCAGTCCGTCGTCAGGTAGTACACGTAGATCGCGCGGGAGTCGAAGATCCCCGATGCGGGCTGCGCGTAGAACGTTACCCAGACGCCGTTGATCTGCCGGGCGACCAGGTTGTCCGACAGCGAGTAACCGACCAGCTTGTTGTGCTTGTCCAGGACGCGGAATGCCTGAGGGGAATTGCCGGCGCCGGCGGATGCTCCGGCCGCGATCGCGAGAGCGAAACCCGTCGCGGCGAAGACTCGGAGAAAGCGCATTTCGTGAACTCCTTCGTGCCCTTCTCGGCACAGATGCATCCTGCGGCCACTGGTTTCGACCCATTCGCCCGCCGCCTGGCGATTGCGTCTTTTCTAAAATTGATTGGGAGTCGGCAAGTTAGCAGCCGCGATCGAGAAAGAAAATTGGACAGTGGTCGTACAAGACTCAGGTCGTAGGCAGGTGGTCGGTGGAGAAGCTCTGCCGGTCATGAGGAAAAGGAGCCGGGCAGGGAGCCCGGCTCCTACCAAGAAAGTCGCGGGGACAGATCCCGTAGGGGTCTGCACCCGCGGCAGTCCAACTACTTAGCCGCCGCCACCAAGTCGGCCGCGGTCATCGGCCCGATGACGTGCGTGTCCGTGTGCCACGCAACGAAGCTGCGGATCTCGAGGCTCACCGGGAAACCGGTCTTGCGGCCTCGTTTCCGGGTGACCTCGTCCACCTTGGCAGTCTGCTCGCTGCTCAAGTCGGGGGCCACGTCGAGATAGTCCCAGCTGTCGCCGTCGGTGTGGGCGTAGAGCTGACTCGCCGGAACGCCCGCTTCCTTTGCGATCGCATCCTGTTCCGCCATCCACTTCAGGAAGTCCAGCTGCTTGCCGGGTGCAAGCCGGTAGATCCGGATGATCGCGCGCGGCGGCTCCTTCATTTCCGCCCGGGCCGCCTGGGCGCGGGCCGTTGGAGCACTGAAAAACAACACGCCCGGGACGAGGATCGAGGCGATGCGGAACCAACGAACCATCACGTCCTCCTTCGGGTGCGGGGCACCCACGCAAGAATTTGAGGCGGAGTCTATGGTCGATTTCGCCGTTCCGCGCCCGGAGTCGGCGGACGGGGTGCCGGCCCAACGGGCAGATGTTTTGCACAGGTCGGAACCCGTGGACGTCGTCCTGAGAATACCGGTGTCTTTCGTGCCCGAAAGGGATTCCGCGTGAGCCGCCAGGTCCTCCTGGTCGAGGACGATCCCGATCTGCTGAGCTCCCTCGCGGCGTTCCTCCAGGCCGAGGGCTACAACGTCGCGTGCGCGCGCCACGGCCTGGAGGCCCTCGGGCGACTGCGGGGCGGCTTCGCTCCGGCGGTGATCCTCCTCGACCTGATGATGCCGATCATGACCGGCTGGGAGTTCCGACACGCCCAGCGCCAGGACCGCGAGCTGTCGGGAATCCCGGTCATCGTGATCTCGGGAATGGAGGACAGCCCCCGGCACGCGGCGTGGCTCGAGGCCGACGGCTACGTGCAGAAGCCCATCCCGGTCCAGACTCTTCTCGAGACCGTCCAGCGCTACTGCGACTGACGCCTCCCGCCTCCTCCCTTGCGCGCGCGGCGGAGCGAATCCGCCAGGCATCCCGCGTCACCGTCGTCACGGGCGCCGGAGTCTCCGCGGCGAGCGGCGTCCCGACGTTCCGCGGCGAGGACGGACTCTGGTCCAACTTCCGAGTCGAGGAGCTCGCGACCGCCGAGGCGTTCGAGCGCGACCCGCGGCTCGTGTGGGAGTGGTACGAGTGGCGGAGGAAGCTCATCGCCGCCTGTCGGCCCAACCGCGCGCACGAGGTCCTCGCGGCGTGGAGCCGCCGCTACCCGGGATACACCCTGATCACGCAGAACGTGGACGGGCTGCACGAGCGCGCGGGGACCGCCAACGTGGTGCGGTTTCACGGATCGCTGTGGGAGCTTTCGTGCTGGCGCGGCTGCGCGGCGTCACCGGCACGCTGGCGCGACGAAACCGTTCCGTTTCCCTTGCTGCCTCCGCCCTGTCCCCTCTGCGGAGGCATGGCGCGGCCCGGCGTCGTCTGGTTCGGCGAGCCCATCGATCCGGTCGTTCTCGACGAGTCCCTGGCCGCGCTCGACTGCGACGTCTGCGTGGTGGTCGGGACCTCCGCCCTCGTGTATCCCGCGGCAGGGCTCGCGGACGAGGCGCAGCGCCGAGGTGCCTTCACCGTCGAGATCAATCCCGAGCCGACGGACGCGACGCCGCGCTTCGACCTCGCGATTGCGGGAAAAGCGGAGATCGTGCTCGACGGGATCGAGCGTTTGCTGACCTAGGAGGGCGAGGGCGGGTCGATGTCGTGAGGGCCGCGTTCCGGCAGCCGATTCAACTCCAGCCAGTACACGGGGAGCAGGCGTAGCCGCTGCAGGGTCCTTTCGGGCGAATCCGATTTGGAGACGAACGAGTTCGCGCCGGTCTCATAAGCCCGCTGCACGTCCCTCTCGTCCTGCGAGCTGGTCACGACGATGACGGGCACCTTGCGGGTCCGGTCCTCAGCGCGCACGCGGCGAAGAACTTCGAAACCGTCGATGCCCGGCAGGTGCAGGTCGAGCAGTATCAGGTCCGGCGCGGGGTCGGCCGCCGCGCGCTCGAGCGCGGCTTCGCCCGTCGGAAATTCCTCCACCGAAACGTCTTCGCCGAAGGCGCTCTCCAGGAGGCGGCGGATGACCCACCGATAGCTTCCGTCGTCCTCGATCAGAAAGACCAGGCGCGCCCTTTCGGGTGCACCCGTGCTGGGGGACTTTTGAGCGGCCAGAGCACTCTCCTTTTCGTCAGGAACTTCGAAGTAGCAAGAGCGATACCGCACCGCTCCCATGGTCGCGTCCGCCGGCGGGAATGTCCTCCAAACGGGACAGCTCGAAACGGCGTTAAGATGTCTCCCGCCGGTTTTCTGTCAATGAAAAAAGCCATGTGGGTGGGCGTGGCGGTTGCGATTGCCGTGGCGGGCACCTGGGGTTACGGAGCGCTCGCTCGCCGCGAAGACGACACCGGGCGCGCTGTGCGGCTTCTGGCCATCGCGGAAGAGCAGAGCCTCCCGCTCTCGTTCTCCCGGAGCGGCCGTCTCGTCACCCAGGTCCCGGACGAGGGCGAGACCATCCGCGCCGGACAGACCGTCGCGAAGATCGAGGAGCCCGGGCTCGCGGAAGACGCCTCCGACTTCGAGCGCCAGATGGCGCAGAGTCGCGCCCGGGAGAAGACGCGCCAGGAAGAGGTCGCGAAACTTCGCGCGGATCTCGCTCAGATCGCGAGCGAAGAAAAGAGGATGTCGCGGCTCGTCAAGGACGGGATCGCGCCCGCCGCCGACCTGGAGACCATCCAGCACCGGCGCGACGGCGTCAACGCCGCGATCCGCGCGCGCGAGCAGGAGAAGGGGTTGATCAGCGCGGAGGAGGACTCGCTCCAGGCGCGGCTCGGAAAAGTCCGGCACTTCGAGAAGGAGGGCGCGCTCATCGCGCCGACGTCGGGAGTGGTGCTCACCCGCCATCACCGGCTGGGGGAGTGGGTGGGAGCCGGGGAGCCGATCGTCACGGTGCAGCTCGAGGCGCCGCGCTTGAGAGTCGAGGTCCCCGAGGAACGCCTTTCCGCTTTCACGGTCGGGAAGACCGTGGAGATCTGGCCGCAGGCGCGCCCCGAGGCCCGCTCGCGGGCGCGGATCGCGTCGATCCGGCCCCGCTCCGAGTTCGCGACCCGCCGAAACTGGGGTCTTCAGAGCCGGGACCTGCGCACCTTCTCCGTTCGCCTCGTTCCCGAAGGCCAGACCGTCGTGTCCGGTCAGACCTTCGTCGTCGAGGCGGGCGCAAATTGAACCCGATCGAAGCCGAGAAGCTGACCCGCCGCTTCGGCAACACCATCGCGGACGACGCGATCAGCTTTTTCGTTAGGCCGGGGGAGACGTACGGTCTTCTCGGTCCCAACGGCGCCGGCAAGACGACTCTCGTGCGCATGCTGACGACGCTCCTGGCGCCGACGTCCGGGACCGCGCGCATCGCGGGACACGACGTCGTCACCCAGAGGGGAAAAGTCCGGGCGTCGATCGGCACCGTCTCCCAGGCGGAGACCACCGACGAGAACCTGACGGTTCGCGAGAATCTCTCGATCCACGGAAAGATGTACGGCCTCTGGGGCCGCCGCCTTTCCGAGCTGATCGAGCACCGCCTGCGCCAGGTGGGGCTCTGGGAGAAGCGGGACCAGATCACGCGCACGCTCTCGGGAGGGATGCGCCGACGGCTGGAGATCGCGCGCGGAGTCCTCCACTCGCCGCACATCCTTTTTCTCGACGAGCCGACTTCGGGTCTCGATCCCCAGAGTCGCCGCGGCGCGTGGGACATGCTCGGCGAGCTGAAGGAGCGTGACGGCAGCCTCGCGATCGTCCTCACCACGCACGCCATGGACGAGGCGAACTTCCTGTGCGACCGGGTGGCGATCATGGATCACGGCCAGATCCTCTGCGAGGACGCTCCGGAGTCGTTGAAGCGAAGCCTTCCCACGGGAGAGCACGTCCTCGTCGAGACGGATCGCGCGATCGAAGCGCAGGACCGCGACGCGATCCTCTCGCTCGGCGCGGTCAACTGGCGCTCTCCCACGCCGTTGTCCGCGGAGTTCGAGGCGCGGCCCGGAGAAGGGATCGGCCGCCGGGCCGCGCAGCTCGTCGAGGAGCGCGGTTACGAGATCCTGCACCTGACCATCTCGCCGGTCACCCTCGAAGACGTCTTCTTCTCCTACACCGGCCGCGCGCTCCGGGAGGAGCTCTAGCGGTGGGCGCGACGTCGTCTTCCGCCGCGTTGCCTCGGGCGGCCGCCGGCGGGGAAAAGAGCCTCGCCGTTTCGCGCGGCCCGCGTCTCGCGTTTCTCGGGATCCTCGCGATCTGCCAGCGCGCTTACCTCACGCTCTGGCGCCAGCCCGTGCTCATCATCTCGACGATGCTCTTTCCGGTCATCTACCTCCTGGTCCTCGGCAACTCGCTCAATCGGCAGCTCTCCAACATTCCTCTCGCCGTGGTGGACGAGGCGGGCAACTCCCTCGCCGCGGAGTGCCGCCGCGGAGTGCTGGCGCTCGAGAGCGGCCGCGGCCTGGTCGTGGCGGCGTTTCCGGCGGACCGCGAGGAGGCCCTCGAGGACCTGCGGCGGGGCCGGTACCGCGGCGTCTGGGTGCTGCCCCACGGAATGTCCGCTTCGGGCCCCGGTCCCGCCTTCATCGGCGACAACACGGACCGCCCCTCTTACGACGCCCTCGACGGCGCGCTGACCGAGGTCTGGGCCGACGCGACGGGAGTCCGCCGCCGCGTCGCGGATCCCGCGCGGCTGGAGGCGTATCCGTACCTGGACTACCTGACGTATCTCGGACCGGCGGTCGTGTGTCTCGCCATCTTCATGGGGTCGATGGTCGCCGGCGGACTCCAGGTGATCGAGGATCGGATGTACGGGTACCACGAGGGGTACCTGGTGACTCCGGTCTCGACGGGCGCGATCGTCACGGGCCACCTGCTCGCGGGCACCCTCGTCGCGGGTCTCGCCGGCGCCTTCGTTCTGCTGGCGATCATGCTTTTCACGCCACTGCCTATGGCGACCCCGGAGGCGCTCGGGGGCGGGCTGGTGACCGTCTTCCTGACGTCGCTCGCGATCACCGCCCTCTGGTTTCTGCTCTTCGCGAGGGCGCGCAAGACGAGCGCGCTCCGCGGCATGTTCGGGATCATCAACGTGCTGGTGTTCTTCCCGTCGGGGGCGCTCTACCCGGTCGAGTCGTATCCGAAGTGGCTGCGCGTCGTTTCGGACGTGGACCCGCTGACCTACGGCATCACGGCGCTGCGCGACCTGCTGCTGCGCGGATCGCCCCTCTCGAGCTGCTACTCCGAGTGGCTCTTCCTGCTGACGTTCTCCCTGGTGTGCGGGGTCCTGACGCAGGTGCTCTTCCGCCGGGAGGTCTAGGGGCTCGAGCCGTGCGCGTGCGCGGCCCGGATGATGTCGGTCAGGACGCTCGAGATCCCGTTCAGGATGAACTGGATACCGATGACCGCGGTGATGAGACCCATGATCTTCGACACGATGCGCTGACCCGTTTCGCCGATCTTCGCGACGATCGCCGGCGCGGCGAGCAGGATGAGGAGCGTCAGCACGATGTTGACGGCGATGGCCACGCCGAGCGCCACCCTCTGCGCCGCGCCCTGAGTCTGACCGATCAGCACCATGACCGCCGAGATTGCTCCGGGCCCCGCGATCACCGGGATTCCGAGGGGAACGATGGACGGGTCCGCGTTGTCCAGCTCGTCCGCCGGAACGTGCCGGTCCCCCTGGACCTCGCGAAGCGACAAGATGGTGAAGAGCATCCCGCCCGCGATCTGGAAGGCGGGCACGGTGATCCCGAAGAACGAAAAGATCGCGCCGCCCGCGACGGCGAATACCGCGAGGACCGCTCCCGCCGCGAGGCAGGCCCGGACGGCCACGTGATGACGCCCGCGGGGTGAGCGACCGGTCAACGCCACGAAGATCGGCGCGGCGGAGATCGGGTTGATGACCGAGAAAAGGGACGAGAACGCGAGGATGACGAACTGGAGCTCGCGGGAGGAGAGCACGCGGCTCAGGCCGCCCGGAAGTGGTTCTCGAAGTCCTCCGGGTGAGCCGCCCGGGCGCGGGCTTCCTCCGGCTCGACCAGTCCCTCCCGGGCGAGCTTCGCCAGCGACTCCTCCAGCGTGATCGAGCCCTGTTTCTTGGTGAGCACGATCTCCTGGTGGAGGTGCTGCAGGGCGTTCTTGCGGATGTGCTGGCGCGTCCCGTAGGAGACGAAGAGGAGCTCCGCCGCCGCGACGCGCCCGCCGCCCTTCCGGGGCAGAAGGGTCTGCGTCAGGATCGCGGCGAGCGCCATGGAGAGCTCCTGGCGGATCGTGTTCTGGCGCTCCGCCGGAAACGAGTCCGCGATCCGCGAGATTGTGGACGCGAGGTCCGTAGTGTGGACCGTCGAGAGGACGAGGTGACCCGTCTCCGCCGCCGCAAGCGCGATCCTCATCGTTTCGGGATCCCGCATCTCGCCGACCACGAGGACGTCGGGCGCCTGCCGCATCGCGGCGCGCAGCGCGGACGGGAAGTCCGGCGCGTCCACTCCGATCTCGACCTGCTCCACGAGTCCCGTGCGGTGCGGGTGTTCGTACTCGACGGGGTCCTCGATCGTCACGATGTGGCGCGCATCGCGCCGGTTGATCTCCTCGACGAGGGCCGCGAGGGTCGTCGTCTTTCCGGAGCCGGTCGGACCGCCCACGAGGACGAGACCGCGGGGGAGCCGGGTCAGCGCCTCGGTGCCCGGCGGCAGACCGAGCGAGGCCAGGCGCGGCGGTTCGGAGGGGCAGCGCGCGGATCGCGGCCGCGGCACGGCCGCGCTCGCGGTGGAGGTTGATCCGGAAGCGTCCGAGCCCGGGAACCTTGTACGAGACGTCCGCGATCGACTCCTGCAGGTACTGGGTGCGCGCGCGCGAGGACAGGACCGGCAGCACCGCCTCCTCGATCTCCTCGCCCGAAAGCGGCGCGGCGGGCAGGGGCACGATCGTCCCGTCGACGCGGAGGGATGGCGGCGCGCCCGCGACGAGGAGGAGATCGCTGCCTGACCGCTGGACGAGCGTCTGGAGCCAGCTTTCCAGCCGCAGGGAGGTACCCCCCTCGGTGCCGGGAGGCCGCTCCGTGTTCAGCTGCCGGATGAGCTGGTTGATGTCCTCGACTTCGTCCACGGACCGATATTACGAAACCGGAACGCGATTCGTCGGTGGAAAAGAGCCCGTTCGGGTGAATCCGGGGTTTCGGGCGCTGCGCAGCTTTTCCCAATGGCGATTTCTCTACGCCTGGCGGGTTTCGGTTTAGCGAGCCTGCTGACCTTCGGCGGCGTCGCGCGACCGGGCTCTCGCTCGCGCCGGGGGCTCTCGTTCACGGACGAGACTATCGGCGCAGGCGCTCGCTGCGCGAGCGGCGCCGAGAAGTTCTAAACGAGGGCCCCGGGGGCCGGACCCGGGACGTCGCACTGCTGGAATACCAACCGCGAGGCGGAGCGATTCGACGCGCTCTCCCGAAAGCATCCAGACGAGGCCCGCTTCCTCGTCGTCGACCTCTCGAAACCGTCCGGCGGAGCAGAAGCCGCTCGTAGCGAAGCTCTACCGCGATTTATCCCCACGGTCGCATTCCTCGAGCGGAAGGGAACAGTTGTCTATGACCGCGCCGGGGAGACCGCGGGCGAACGCGGGGACGCGTCGACCCTGGAAGAGATCCTGCGCCGGGCGGAAGCCAATAGATTCGTCACGCCCTTTGCGAAGCTGAGTACGCCTCCGACTTTAGTCGGGAATCCTTCCGACGTTTCGTCGGTAGTATCCGCACAATTCCCAGAAACGCTGGCATGACCAAGGGGGGCGAAATGTTGCAGAGGACTCTTGTCGCTTCAGCGCTCGAGTCGCGGTTTTTTCCGGAGTCATGTTTTCGCAGGAAATGATCCCGAACTGGCGCGGCTCCGGCGCTCTGGAGTCATCCGGTTCGGGAGATGGCGAACGAAAAGCAGTCGGCAGTCGGGACCGAGGCGGTGGACGCAGTGGAAGCCGTGCCGACCGCTCCGCTGCACTTCGTGGGGATCACGCCCTGTCGGGTGGCGGACACGCGCGGCAACGGGTTCACGGGACAGTACGGAGCGCCGGCGTTGACGCCCGCCGGGCGCAACATGGTGATCACCGCGCAGTGCGGCATCCCCGCAGACGCTCAGGCGGTGTCCTTCAACTTCACCGCGGTCAACGTCCCTGCGGCCGGGTTTCTCGTGGCGTATCCGACCGGCGGGGCTTTTCCTCCCGTGGCGACGATGACCTACAACCAGAACACGCCGAATCTGTCGAACGCGGCGGTGGTCCCACTGGGGGCTGGCGGGGCAATCACGGTGGTCGCCGCGGTGGTCAACATCGACCTGGTCGTGGACGTCAACGGCTACTACCGCCCGGGAGTTGTGACCGGGCTGAACGGCCTCTCCGGGAACGTGACCCTCGCGGCCGGATCGAACGTGACGATCACGCCGTCGGGTCAGACCCTGACGGTGGCATCGAGCAGCGGTCCGGGGGGGCGTGTTGCCCACGGGTACACTTGGTCAGACGCTGCGGCACGACGGGTCCAACTGGGTCGCCAGCAGCACCTTGAAGAACAACGACATCGCCGTGACCCTGGCGGTTCCTCTGACGCTGCCGGCAGGTGCAGAGCTTCTGAAGAGGGAGAGTTCAACCCTTTTTCATGTCTGTTGCTCGAGCAACAACACGTTTCTGGGAAATAGTGCCGGCAATCTGACGAACAGCGCCGGAAACAACACCGGGGTGGGAACGCTCGCGCTCAACGACGTCACAACGGGCGGCGCGAACGTGGCCGTCGGAGAAAATTCACTTGCGGCCAATACGAACGGAGCCTTCAATACCGCCCTCGGGACCCAAACGCTGGCATTCAACCTTGGGGGCGGCAGCAACACCGCGGTCGGCTATGACGCCCTCCGAAGCAACACGACCGGCAACAGCAATATCGCTCTGGGCAGCCTGGCCGGTTTCTCCAACTTAAGCGGAAGCGGAAATATCTACATCGGGAACTCAACAGGCCAGCCCAACACGACCGGTAGCAACAACATCTACATCGGGAACGTCGGTTTCAACGACGAGTCGGGCCAGATCCGGATCGGGACCGTGGCCAACATAACGAGCGGTACGGTGATCGTTGGAATCAGTGGATTCACCAGCTCCGGCGGGGCTCCGGTGCTCGTCAACGCCGGCGGAAGGCTCGGCACGACGACGTCGTCGCGTCGGTTCAAGACCGATATCCGCGAAGTCGGCCTGGCGAGCGAGGGGCTGATGAGCCTGCGCCCGGTGGCGTTCCGGTACAAGCCGGAGATCGACCGACGGGACTCGAGCAGTATGGCCTGATCGCCGAAGAGGTGGCGGGGGTCTATCCCGAACTTGTCGCCTACGATGCGGACGGGCGACCCGAAACGATTCGCTACCAGCTCTTCGACGGTCTGTTCCTGGATCAGATCCAGAAGCAGCACCGGAGGCAGGAGGCTCAGGAGAACACGATCCAGACGCAGAACGAGACGATCGAGCGCCTGCAGGCCGAGCTCGGCGCACTTCGTGAAAGGCTCACGGAAATCGAGATGCTCATCGAAAAGCGCTCCCGCTAGTCAAACTTTTTTCTTCGGAGGAAGGATGAGGAAACCCGCGAGTGTCGGAGTTGCGATGCTGGTATTCCTGGGATCCTCAGCGCTCGCAACCGCACAGGACGATGATTCCGAACTGGCCGGCTCCGGCGCTCTGGAGTCATCCGGTTCGGGAGATGGCGATCGAAAAGCAGTCGGGAGTCGGGACCGAGGAGGTGGATGCCGTCGAGGCGGTGCCGACCTCTCCTCTGCACTTCGTGGGTATCACGCCCTGCCGGGTGGCGGACACGCGCGGCAACGGGTTCACGGGGCAGTACGGCCCACCGGCGCTGACCCCCGCCGGGCGCAACATGGTGATCGCGGGGCAGTGCGGCATCCCGGGAGACGCCCAGGCGGTGTCGTTCAACTTCAGCGCGGTCAACGTGCCGGCAGCCGGATTTTTCGTGGCCTACCCGGCGGGCGGGGCGTTTCCGCCGGTCGCGACGATGACCTACAACCAGAACACGCCGAACCTGTCCAACGCGGCGGTGGTTCCGTTGGGGACGGGCGGGGCAATCACGGTCGTTGCCGCGGTGACGGCGATCGACCTGGTCGTGGACGTCAACGGGTACTACCGGGGGGGAGTGGTGACGGCAGTCAATGGCCTGTCGGGAGCGGTGGCCCTGGCGGGCAGCTCTACGGTGACGGTCACGCCGGGAGGCAACACCCTGACGTTGAGCACGACGGGAGGGCCGGGGGGGCTGCTGCCGACGGGGACCACGAACCAGACCTTGCGGCACAACGGCAGCTCGTGGGTGGCCAGCAGCGTGCTGACCAACGACGGAACGCACCTGGAAATCGGCGGAATCACAAATCTTCACTTCCCCCGGATCCTGGCGGGCAACCGTCCCTTTCTTCACGCCGAAGAGATCGGCGCACAGGCGAACACGTATGTGGGTCTCGGCGCCGGAGATTCGCCGACTCCCGGAATCGGCAACACCGCCGTGGGACACGAGGCGCTCCGGTCGCCGCAAGGGTCGAGTTCCGTCAACGTGGCCGTCGGAGAGAAGGCCCTCATCTTCCATCAGACCGGTAACAGCAACGTCGCGGTCGGCGTGTCCGCTCTGCACTATCTGTCGAGCGGCAGCGGAAACATCGCGATCGGGACGAGCGCGGGCCTAGGGATCATCCCGGGCATACCAACCCCCCTCACGACCGGCAGCAACAACATCTACATCGGCAACCGGGGGTCCGGCGACGAGTCCGGCCAGATCCGCATCGGAACGAACGGAGTTCACACCGCGGGGACCGTGATCGCGTCGATCAACGGCTTCGGGAGCGTCGGCGGTATCCCCGTGATCGTCAACGCCGGCGGGAGGCTCGGGACGACGACTTCGTCGGTGCGCTACAAGGAAAACGTCCGGGACCTCGGTCCTGAGAGCGACGGCCTGATGAGCCTGCGACCCGTCGCGTTCCAGTACAAGAAGGACCACGAGCCGGGCGGCCTGGCGCAGTACGGCCTGATCGCCGAGGAAGTCGCCGAGATCTATCCGGAGCTGGTCGTCTACGACGACGAAGGGCGGCCCGCAGGCGATCCGCTCGCAGCTCCTCGATCCGCTGCTCCTGAACGAGATCCAGAAGCAACGGCGAGCTCGAAGCGCAGGGATCGAAGATCTCAAGGCGCGACTGGAGAAACTGGAGGGGAAGGCGCGGCCTGAGCCGGAGGGCCACAGGGGGAACCGGTCTACCCGACCAATCCGTCTTCGAAGCTCCAGTCGGAGTGCGGCACCTTGTTCTGGAAGATCCATCCCTTGAACAGCCGGCTGTACGTCGTGGGCCGCCAGTCGATGGACTCGAAGAACGGCCGCAGCGCGAAGTGGAGCTTGCGCAGGTTGTAGAAGGGCACTCCCGTGAAGTAGTGGTGCTCCAGGTGGTACGCGGAGTAGAGGTACCAGAAGTCCCAGAATCGGGAGGGCTTCAACACGCTGCCCCACTTGGCCGGGTCCTCCGGGACGATCGCGTAGTGCTGGCCGAGACGGTTCAGCGCGAAGGCGATCGGGAAAGACCAGGAAGTAGGGGACCAGGTAGACGCGCGCGAGAACATCCCAGCCCCCGAGGATCGCGATGGCCGCCATTGCGCGCGACGTGGAATCCGATCGTCGCGAGGCGCTCCCACGCGATCCGGCGCTGGAGGCCTGGCGGGTACGAGGCGGTTTCGCGGCGCGCCGCGCGGAAGTAGATCGGGAAGAGCGCCGGCGTGAAGTAGAGAAGCTTGTACCAGGGCTTGTTGATCTTGGGCGACAGGTAGTGGCGCTTCGGATCCGCGTCGGCGTCGCCGAGCTCCGCGTGGTGCGTGAGGTGCCAGCGGGTGAACTGCAGAGCCGAGATTCCGGACGGAATCGCGTAGAGGATCCCGAGCACGCGCTCGGCTCCGGGGCGCGGTCCGTTGAACACCGCGCGGTGCACGACCTCGTGGAGAAGGACGGTGAAATTGAAGATCGTCCAACCCGCCACGAGCGCGGCCGGGATCCAGATCCACGGCTGCGGAAAATTCCACGAGATCGCGGACGCGACGCCCAGGATGAGGAACTGGCGTGCCGCGATGATCAGGTGCCGGGCCGGGCTCTTGCGGTGGAGCTCCTTCAAGACGTCGTGCGGGATCTCGCGCGCCAGGCGGTGCCGCAGCTCCCGGCTGGCTTTCGCCCAGAAGTGGTCGCCGCCGACCGGCGGGTACTCCTCCGGGCGGGTGGGGGCCGGCGGCGAGATCGGTTCGGGTGCGGTGGCGCTCATGGGGTCTGAAAGAAAACCTCGAAAACCGCCCCTCTATTCTCTCAGATAGACGGGGCGGGGCGCCGGAATACAGGAATACACGATTGACCCCCCGGGGGCTTCAGAGGTCCAGGACCACTCCGGCCACGAAGAAATAGATGAAGAGGCCCGTCGCGTCGACAAGGGTCGTGATCATGGGAGCAGACATGACAGTCGGGTCTATCCCCAGGCGCTGGGCGATGATCGGGACGATCGCCCCGACGACATTCGCCCAGGCGCAGATGCCGAGAATGGAGAGGCCCACGGCGAGCCCGGTCGGGGCGGAGAACCCCATGATCAGGGCAAAAAGGAAGCCGAAGCCCCCGAGCAACCCCCCCAGGAACAGCCCGCTGCCCGCCTCCCTCACGAAAACCCGGCCGATCGACCGGAATCGAATCTCGTCGAGCGCGAGGCCCCGGATGACCGTCGCGACCGCCTGAGATCCGGCGTTTCCGCCGGTTCCGATCAGGAGCGGAATGAAAAACGCCAGCGCAACGACCTTCGTCAGGTGGCCCTCGAAGTGGCGCATCACCAGCCCCGTCACGGTGGAAGCGACGAAGAGGAGGATGAGCCAGACGACGCGCTTGCGAACGATCCTCCAGATCGGCGTTCCGAAATACGTCGACTCGGCCCCCTCTTCCTCGGCGGCGACACCTCCCATGTGGAGGACGTCCTCGGTCTGTTCCTCGTGGAGGACGTCGATGACGTCATCGACGGTCACGATGCCCACCGGCCGGTTCTCTTCGTCGACCACGGGGATCAGGTAGACGTCGTACTTCGAGACGAGCTTCGCGACCTCCTCCTGCGGCGTGTCGGTGCGGACCGTGGGGACTCGGCGGTCGAGGAGCTCGCCGATCTTCCGGTCCGGTGGCTGCGAGAGAAGGCGTCGCAGGGGGACCGCGCCGACGAGATGATCCTCGGCGTCGACCGCGTAGATCGTCTGGATGGTTTCGACCTCGGGGTCGATCTTTTTCAGGTGCTCCAGGGTTTCCGCAACCGTCCACTCCGGTCGGACTTTGGCGAACTTCTCGGTCATCAGTCGGCCGGCGGTGCCCGGCTCGTAGCGCAGGAGCCGCTTCGCCTCGGCCGCGTCGCGGGGAGACATCTTCGCCAGCAGGACTTCCCGCTGCCGTTGCGAGACGTGCTCGAGCAGAAATACGACCTCGTCTCCGGGCAAACGGTCGAGCTCCGGGCCGAGCTTCTCGGGAGAGGCCTGGTGAAGAACGAGCCGAAGGGTCTCGCCCTTCAGCTCCGAGAGAACGGCCGCGCCCTGCTCCGGCGGCAGAGCCTCGAAAAGAACGAGCCGATCCTCGCGCGGGAGGTCCTCGAGGAGCTCGGCCAGGTCCGCGGGATGCAGGTCGGCCACGGCCTTGGCGAGGTCGGGCGACCCTTCGCGGATCAACTCCTCGATTTCGGGGCCGATCGCTTTCGCGAGAGACATTGCTCGTATTGTGGCCGAAAAAAAGGCCCCGACGATTCGGGGCCTTTCGGACTCGCGGAGGACGCCCTACTTCTGGGCCGCCTCCATGGACGCGACCTCGATCGTCATCTTCTCCTTGTCGGCCTTACCCTTGACTGTGACTTCCTTGCCGGCCATCTTTCCGGCCTCCTCCTGGTTCGACAGGACCCAGACCTGCTTGTCGGCCGCGGTGTAAAGGGCGTACTTGGCGCCATCCTTGACGCACTTGTGGGCGCAGGCGGCGTGGTCGGCCTTGGCGCCCTTCGCGCCGCAACCCGTGTCCGTGACGAAGCCGGTCCACGAGCCTTCCACCGCGTCGCCCGCGTAGGCGAACGAGGCGAGAGCCACGACCAGGGCGGCGATCAATGTGCGCGAAATTGCTTTCTTCATGCGGTCTCCGATCTCCCGGAGGATCCGGGATCCGGATCGTATTACGAAAGAGAATGACGTTGGATGAACGCCCCCGCCGCGCGCGTCCTCTCCCGCCTCTATCGGGCGGCGCTCGACTCCGTCGACCCGCGCCGGTCCGTGGCGGCGGCTCTCCGGGAGCCGGCCGTGGCCCGGGCCCTCCGCAGAGCCCGCCGGGTCGGCATTTTCGCGGTCGGCAAGGCGGCGGCCGGGATGTTCGACGCCGCTGCCCGGCCCGGACGGGAGGGGCTCGTCGTTCTGCCGCGCGGCTATCCGGCGCCGTCGGGGGCCGGCGCGGCCGACGCGACGGTCCTCTTTTCCGCGCACCCCGAGCCGGACGCCTCGAGCGTTGCCACGGCGCGCGCGGCGGTCCGCTTCTTTTCGGGCTTCGGCCGTGGCGACGTCGTCCTCTGCCTCGTCTCCGGCGGCGCCTCCTCCCTCCTCTGCCTGCCGCGCCCGGGTCTCACCCTCGCTCAGAAGAAGCGGTCGGTCGCGCGCCTCGTCCGTACGGGCGCGCCGATCAGCGAAGTGAACCGGCTGCGGACGTCTCTCTCCGCGGTCAAGGGAGGAAAGCTCGGGCGGACCACCGCCGCGCGGCTGGTGACGCTCGCACTCTCCGACGTCCCGGGGGATCGGCCGTCGGTCGTCGGCTCGGGGCCGACCGTGCGGAGACGGCGCGGAGACGTGACCCGGGTCGTCGGTTCGAACCGGATCGGGCTCACGGCCGCGGCCGTCGAGGCACGGCGACTGGGTTTTCGGACACTCGGGGAAAGACGACGGCTCGCCGGTGAGGCGCGAGTGGCGGGGCGCCGTCTCGCGGCGCGGTTGCTCCGATGCGCGCCCAACGAGGTGCTTCTCTCCGGCGGCGAGACGACCGTGTCTCTCGGGCATCGGGTGGGGACGGGCGGACGCAACCTGGAGGTTGCGCTTTCGGCGGCCCTGGCGCTGGAGGGGGAGCCCGGAGTGGCGCTTCTCGCGGCGGGCTCGGACGGAAAAGACGGGACCTCGAGTGCATCGGGCGCCCGGGTCGACGGCGATACGATCCCGCGGGCCCGGCGGCTCGGAGCCGATCCCGCGGCCGCGCTCTCCGGTCACGACACGGAGCCCTTTTTCGGCCGAGTCGGTGGACTCTTCCGAACCGGTCCCACCGGAACAAACGTCGGAGACTGGGCGTTCGGTGTGCGCGTACTTCAGAGGACGGGAAACGGAAAACGGAAAACGGGTAACGAGAAAAAAGGTCAGTGAAGATTCGTCGATTCGCGGGGATGCTCATGGCTTTCGCGCTGACGGCGCCGGGCCCGCGTTTGCCCCCGGCAGCGGGCCATTCCCTCCGTTACAAGGTCGAGGTGGCGGGGTCGTCGGTCCGGTGGGAGCTGCCGGCTACCTTCGAGCCGATAAAGGGCGTGGTCCCGCTCTTCCATGGCTCGATCCAGGCGAAGCCGCTCCCGGGTGGGGCGTGGGATGTATCGGCCCGGATCGTCGTGCCGGCCGCGTCGATGCGGACCGGGAACCGCCGCCGTGATCGAACCCTCATGCAGAAGGTCCTCGAGACCGCGCGCTATCCCGAGATCGTCTTCGATCTCCGGCAGTTCACCGGAGACCTCACCCTGTTTCGCCCCGGCCAGACGTTCCCCGTGCAGGTCGTGGGAGATCTGACCGTGCACGGGAGAACGGCGCCGGTCCAGCTCCCCGTGGACGTGTCCGTGTTCCCGAAAGCGGTGATCCTCACGGGCTCGTTCCCGGTGCACTGGAAGGCGTATGGGCTCCAGGACCCGTCGTTTCCGGTCGTCGCGCGGGTCAGGGAGCCGATGTTCGTGAACTTCCGCCTGCGCGCCGTCCCGGTCGAGTGAGGAAATCGCCCGATATAATCGCTGGTTTGGCATGAGAAGCACTCCAGCGAACCGGGACCTCGCCCTCCTCGAGCGGTTTACGGAGGAGCCGAATCGCTTCGGCGCCTACCGGATCGCGCTCGGCTTTCCGAACTCCTACGAGATCGGGATGTCGAACCTCGGGTTCCAGTGGGTGTACCGGCTCTTCAACCGGGTGCCGGACCTCGTCTGCGAACGGTTCTTCCACGAGGAGGGGGCGCCCGCCGTCACGTTCGAGAGCGGAACGCCGCTTTCGGAGTACGGATTGCTGGCGTGGTCGCTCTCGTGGGAAATGGACGTCGTCAACATCCTCCGCACCTTGACCGTCGCGGGGATTCCGCTCTCGCGGTTCGAGCGGGACGAGCGGCATCCGATCCTTCTCGTCGGCGGCGACATCGCCCGTATGAACCCGGCGGTCCTCGTTCCCTTTGTGGACGCGTTCGCGCTCGGGGACGGAGAGCGTCTCGTCCCGGGCATCGCGGGTCTCGCGCAGCGCGGCCTGGACCGGGACGCCTTCCTCGCGGAGCTCGCGGCTCTGCCGGGGTTCTTCGTCCCCGCGGTCCACGGTCCCCGCGCCGAAGGGGCCGAGAGCTCGAAGGTCGTCATTCAGCAGCCGATGTCCCGGAAGGAAATCAGCCCCCACTTCGAGGTCCCGCACACGACGATCCTGACTCCCCGGACGGAGCTCGCCGACAAGCTCCTGATCGAAATCTCGCGCGGCTGCACCGAGATGTGCCGGTTCTGCTGGGCGGCCTACGCGATGGCGCCGATCAAGCAGTACCCGGCGGCGTCGATACTGAAGGTCGCGCGTGACGCCCGACCGCTGACGGACCGCACGGGCCTGATCGCGACGGCGGTGTGCGACCACCCGCAGATCATCGAGATCCTCCAGGGCCTGGCGGAGCTCGAGTACCACATCGCGCTTTCCTCCATCAAGATCGACGCGATCGAGCAGCCGATCCTGGAGGTCCTGGCGCGTCAGGGGGAAAGGGCCCTCGCGATCGCGCCGGAAGCGGGCAACGAGCGGCTCCGCCGCCACATCAACAAGAAGGTCTCGGACGAGATGCTGCGCGAGAAGGCGCGGCTCGTCTTCGCGAGCGGTTTCACCCGGGTGAAGCTCTACCTCCAGGTCGGGCTGCCGTCCGAGACCGAATCGGACGTGGCCGACATCGTGCGCACCGTCGCTGACCTCCACGAGATCGCGGTGGCGGAGGGAAAGAGGTTCGGCCGCGTCGCCGAGATCGTCCCGTCGGTCAACCCGTTCATTCCGAAGCCACACACTCCGTACGAGGACGAGTCGCTCGCGGACGAAGAGAGCCTGAGGGAAAAGCTCGCCTATCTCCAGCGGGAACTGTCGAAGATCGGAAATGTCGTGTTCCGCGGCATGCCGGTCGGCGAGGCGGTGTGGGAGGCGTTTCTGGCGAAAGCGGACGAAACGTCGGCGGACATCCTGCAGGAGGCCGCGGCGGGGACGCCGGTCCGGCGACTTCTCAAGACCCACCGCGGACGCATCGACGCGGTGGTTCGCCAGAAGGGCGTCGTGGCGCCCGCGCCGGCCCCCTGGTCGTTCATCTCCAAGCGCTAGCTCTCCGTTGAAAATTCTGGGTCCGGCCGTTCTCGGCGCCGTCCTCGGACTGCCGCTCGCCGCTCGGGCGCTCGACTTTCCGGTTCTGAAACCATCCCCCGCTGCTTTCCGCGCGCACCGCGAGAAGTACCTCGCGAAGCTGCCGCCGAAGTCGATCGCCGTCCTTCGGTCCGCGCCAGTCGCCACGATGTCGAACGACGTCGAGTATCTCTACCGCCAGGACTCGAACTTCTGGTACCTGACGGGGATCGAGAACCCGGAGGCGATCGCGGTCCTCCGGCCGGATGCCCTCGACGGAAAGAAGTACGTCGTTTTCGTCAAGCCGCGCGACCCGCGTCTCGAGTCCTACGAGGGCCCGAAGGTCGGGCCGGCCGAAGCGGTCGCGGCGTTCGGCGCGGACGCGGCCTACTCCACCGAGGAATTCAAAGAGCGCTTTTCCCACTACGACGACCCCCTCGAGGCCGAGAAGGTGTACCTCTCCGACGGCGGCGACGCCCCGTGGGCGGAGGCGTTGCGAAGCCGCGTCGGCGCGATGAAGTCCCGCGACGGGACGGCCTCGACCCTCGTCGACACGCGGGAAGTGATCCACGAATTGCGGGTGATCAAGGACGCCGACGAGATCGCGCTCGTCCGGCGCGCCACCGAGATCTCGGGGCGCGGGCACGTCCTCGCCATGAAGGCGGCGGCGCCCGGACGCTACGAGTTCGAGGTGCAGGCGGCGCTCGACGCGTACTGCTACGCCAACGGCGTGCGGCGCATGGCGTATCCGTCGATCGCCGCGTCCGGTCCCAATTCGGTTTTCCTCCACTGGGACCGGAACGACCGCCAGATCCGCGACGGCGACGTGATCCTGAACGACTCCGGCGCGGAGTACGGCTTCTACGCGACCGACATAACGCGCACGTATCCCGCCAACGGCCGGTTCAGCGCGGAACAGCGGGCGATCTACGACGTGGTGCTCGCAGCGCAGAAGGCCGCGCTGGCGCAGATCCGGCCGGGAGTCCCTTTCGACCGGGTGAGCGCCGCCGCCACGCGCGTGCAGGTCGAGGGGCTGGTGAAGCTCGGCCTGCTCTCCGGCAACGTGGAGAAGATCGTGAAGGACAGCGGACACCGCGTTTTCACGAAACACGCGATCTCCCACTGGGTGGGGCTGGACGTGCACGACGTCGGCTCGTACAGCGCGGGGACGGCGTCCCGACCGCTCGCGCCCGGCATGATTTTCACGGTCGAGCCCGGGATCTACGTGGGCGCGGACTCCGGCGCGGACCGGAAGTGGTGGGACATCGGAATCCGGGTCGAAGATGTGGTCCTCGTCACGGACAACGGCTTCGAGTGCCTCTCGTGCTTCGTTCCACGGGAGGTCGCCGAGGTGGAGAGGACGGTCCAGTCCGGCCGGCAGCCCGGAATCGAAAAGCCCTGAGCCGCGAGCGTTACCGCGGCGGCGCCAGGATCCAGATCGTCTCGTCGCCGACGCGACACGTCACCGGAGTCTCCAGGACGCAGTCCCCGTCGACCTGCACCTCGACCGGATAGCTCTCGAGCGACCGCACCGTCGCTTCCCGTCCGGTGACGACGCGCGCGATGCCGCGCGAGATGTGCCCGGCCCGTCCGAGCTGGAGCTGGCGGAAGAGCGCCAGGAACTTCCACCGGTTCCGCTCCGAAAAGAGGAGCACCTCCATTTCCTCCGAGTCGATCCGCGCGTCGGGTGCGATCACCCAGTCCCCCGCGTAGAGGCGCGCGTTGCAGGCCACGGCGAAGGTCGCCTCGTGCCGGGAGCCGTCCACCGTCACTTCGAGCCGGGGGAACTCGTAGCGGAAGAACTCCGGCGCGACCGTGAAGAAGATCCCGGTCCGTCCCAGCCAGCGCTTCAGAAAAAGGCTCATGTGGCCCATGATTCGCGCGTCCAGTCCCACGCCCGCCCAGAGGAGGAACGGACGCTCGTTGGCATACATCACCCGCACCGGCCGGCGCTCCCCCTCGAGAAGAAGCTTGGCCGCCGGAGCGAATCCCAGCGGTATCGCCAGCTCGCGCGCGAGAACGTTGGACGTGCCGCCGGGCAGGATCGCAAGCGGCACGGAGGATCCGACGAGCCCGGAGGCGGCCTCCGACACGGTCCCGTCGCCGCCGCAGACCGCGACGACATCCACCCCTTCCGCGACCTTGCGCCGGACGATCTCGGTTGCGTCGCCGGGCCCGGAAGTCGGGGCGTTCTCGAGCTCCAGACCCCGCGCCCCCATCTTCTCGATGAGCGCGGCCATCTGCGCCGTCCGATTGCGCTGCCCCGCGGTGGGGTTGTAGATGAGGACGCCGCGTTTCATGGACGTTCCCATTCTCGGCCATGCCCTGTCATTCCGAGCGAAGCGAGGAATCTCTTGCTTTTCAAGGGAGAGATTCCTCGTCGCTTCGCTCCTCGGAATGACAGAGGGGAAGGCTGGGCAGTGACAGCGCCTAGAACAGCGATCCCTCTCGTCGCGGCGGCAGAATTCCGAGGTGTCGGTACGCCTCCGCGGAAGCGATCCGCCCCCGCGGGGTGCGCTGGAGAAAACCGGCCTGGAGGAGATAGGGCTCGTAGAGGTCCTCGAGGGTGCCCCGGTCCTCGCCGAGCGAAGCGGCGATCGAGTTGATTCCGACGGGACCTCCCCGAACTTCTCGATGATCGTAGAGAGGATCCGGCGGTCGAGCTCGTCGAAGCCGTGTTCGTCCACCTCCAGGCGTTCGAGCGCCGCGCGCGCTGTCGTCAGGTCGATGCGGTTCTGGCCTCCGACCTCCGCGAAGTCCCGCAGCCGCCGCAACAGGCGGTTCGCGATGCGGGGAGTGCCCCGGCTCCGTTTTCCGATTTCCCGGGCGGCCTCGGGGGTGATCGTGATTCCCAGGATGCCCGCCGACCGCTCGACGATCCTCGCGAGAGACTCGACGTCGTAGAAGTCGAGACGCAGCGTGATCCCGAAGCGGCCGTGGAGGGGCTGGGACAGGAGGCCGGGACGGGTCGTGGCTCCGACCAGCGTGAAGGGGGGGACGTCGATCTTCACGGTCCGCGCCATGGCGCCTTCGCCGATCACGATGTCCAGCCGGAAGTCCTCCATCGCGGGATAGAGAATCTCCTCCACGGCGGGGTTCAGCCGGTGGATCTCGTCCAAGAAAAGCACGTCGCGGGGCTGGAGGTTCGTGAGAATCCCGGCGAGGTCGCCGGCGCGCGCGATCATCGGCCCGGACGTGATGCGGAGGCCCGTCCCGAGCTCGCGCGCGATGATGTACGCGAGCGTCGTCTTCCCGAGTCCGGGCGGTCCCGTCAGGAGGACGTGGTCGAGAGGCTCCCCCCGCCCGCGGGCCGCGGCGAGAAACACTCCCAGGTTCTCCCGAACCTTGTCCTGGCCGATGTACTCCTGGAGGTCTCGGGGCCGGAGCGTCGGCTCGACGGCGGCGTCTTCGGCCAGCGCTGTTCCGGAGAGGATCGCCTTTTCGTCCGCCATCGATGAGGTGACAGGTTACCTGTAACCGTCTACCCTCCGGTGAGCTTCTTCAGCGCGAGCTTCAGGTACTCGCCGAACTCCGCGGGCGCTCCGGCCCGACCGATTCCATCGACCGCGCGCTCCGCGTCCCCCTTCCGGTAACCCAGGTTCACGAGCGCCGACACGACGTCGTCGGAGGAGACCGCCGCCGGGCGGGGCGCACCCGGCTCGCCCGCGATCTTCGACGCCTTCTCGGCGAGCTCGAGGACCATCCGCTCCGCGGTTTTCTTTCCGACGCCGGGCACGGCCATCAACCGGCGGACGTCCGAATCGGTGAGCGCCTGGACGAGCTCGGCCGGAGGGATCCCGGACAGCACCGTCAGCGCCACCCGCGGCCCGATGCCCGCGACCCCGATCAGCATGAGAAAGAGCGAGCGCTCCCGCTCCGTCAGGAAGCCGTAGAGCGCCAGCGCGTCCTCCCGGACGTAGGTGTGGATCCAGAGGGAGGTGGGGCTCTCGGCTTCCGGCAGCTCGTAGAACGTGGAGAGCGGGATCTGGACGAGGTAACCGACGCCGGCAACGTCCACGATCACGTGATCCGTCGCCTTCGACGCGAGACGCCCGACGAGGCGACCGATCACGGGCGGGATTCTAAGGGGTCAGCGCGCCCCGGAAACCTCAACCGCTTCGCGTGCGTCCCTGCGCCGGCAGGACCGAGTTCAAGAGCTCGTCGTTGATCTCGATCTTGCGGTCCGCTCTCATCTGGGCGATGACCGCCCGGATGAGCCGCTCCGCCTCCTTGGCGCGGAGGCTGTCGATCAACTGCGTCTTCTGCGTCGCGTAGACCGCGGGGTTCGCCTCGGCGCGCGTGATCACGCGGAAGAGGACGAACCCGGAAGGCACCGACACGGGCGGCCCGGCCTGTCCTGCGGGCGTCTTGAAGACCGCCTCGAGAAGGTGCGGGGCCGCGCCGAGGTCCGGGACCGGACCATCGGGACCGAACTCCGGAGTCGTCTTGACCTCCGTCTCGTAGCGGGGCGCGAGCGCCGCGAGCGTGGTTCCGGAGGCGAGCTCCCGCGCCGCCGGCTCGAGCTTCTCCAGCGCGTCCTTTTCCCGCCGCTCCGACTTCCAGTTCTCCACGACCGCGGTGCGGACCTCCCCGAACGGCTGGATCCCCGCGGGCCGGTCGGCCAGCGGGCGGAGGAACGCGGGCCCCCGGGAGGTCGCGATCGGCGTCGTCGAAATGTCGCCGACCCCGAGCTTCCACGCCTCCGCCGAGACCTCGGCGTTCGCGCCGATTCCGGCGATCGGGCCGTTCCGCGAGAACCAGTCCGTGGAGTTGTACGTGACGACTTCGCTCTGCAGCTTCCGCAGCTCCTCGTCCGACTTCGTCTTCAACGCCTTGAGCTTTCCGGCGAGTTCCTTCGCCAGGCGCTCGGTCTCGGCGGCCGCCTTTCGCTCCGCGAGATCTCCGGAGAGGCTCGGGCGGACTTCCTCCAGCGTGCGGGTGCCCGCCGGGGTCTTCGCCGCGAGCTTGATGACGTGATACCCGAAGCTCGTCTTGATGGGGCCTCGGATCTCGCCCGGTTTCATGTCGAAGACGGCCTGATCGAACTCCGGGACCATCTGCCCGCGACCGAACGGCGGCAGCTGACCTCCGTTCTCCTTGCCGCTCGGGTCGTCCGTGTTCTCGGTGGCGAGCTTCGCGAAGTCCTCCCCGGCCTTGGCGCGCGCCGAGAGCGACTCCGCCTTGGCTTTCGCCTTCACGTCCGCGTCCGCTCCGGCGGCGGCGTCGACCGCGACGAGGATGTGGGAGACGTTCACCTGCTCGGGCACCGCAAACGACGCCCTCTTCGCGTCGTACTCGGCGCGGATCTCGGCGTCGGTGATCGGCATCTTCGCGCGAACCTTGAGCTTGTCTACCAGCAGGTAGTTCGCGCGGCGCTGTTCCGGCGCCCGATAGCGCTCCTTGTTCTTCTCGAAGTACGCCTTCAGGTCCGCGTCGGTCGGTTCGACCGTGCTTTCCAGCCGGCTGGCCGGCACCAGGATGTACTCGATCGTCGCCTTGTCGTTCTGGGCCGAAAACTGACGCCGAACGTCCGCTTCGGGAATCGCGACCCCCGCCTTCACGAGCGCGGTGTACTTCCCGACGAGCAGGTCCTCGCGCACGCCTTCCTCGAAGGTCTCCGGATGCATTCGCGCGAGGCGCAGCCGCTCGGTGTACTTCTGACCGCCGATGAACTGGCCGTTCTCCTGGAAGACCGGCAGCGCCGCGATCGCCCGCGCGAGCTCCTCGTCCGTGACGTTCAACCGGAGCCGCTTCGCCGCCTCCAGTCGGAGCTTGCGGTCGATGATCCCGTCCAGAACCTGCCGCGGCAGGTCGAGGGCGCGCGCGAGCTCCGGCGTGAAGCTGCCCTTGTAGAGCTCCCGGTATTGCTGGACCTGGTTCTCGTAGATCCGGCTGAACTCCATCGCGGACACCTGGTCCTTCCCGACGCTCGCAATGACCTGACTCGAGGCAGTCCCGCCCCAGTCGGAGCCGGAGAAGAAGACGAACCCGAGAATGAAGACGATGATGACGGCGAACAGCGTCCACTTGAGCTGGTGGAAGCTGGCTCGCATTGTTTTGAGCATCCGAGGCTCCTTTTTTGGAGCCGGCGACTATAGCAGCGACCGGCGGGACGGGCTCTCCGCGCCCGGTTTGTGCTATAAGAAGACAGGGTAAGTATCGCCAATCACGAAAGTTATGCGGAGACGGAAGCTCGCCCGGCTCGTGGGACCGGACCTCGACTGGTTCATCATCCCGATCCGGAAAATCGCCGCCTGGGGGCTCGTGGGCGTCGTCATCGCCGGCGCCGGGATCCTGGGATACCGAACCTACGTCAAAACGCGGCCTTCCGCGGAAGACCGCGCCCGAACCGAGATCGAGAGCGCGGCCACGCTTCTCGTCAAAGCGACGGAGGCCGCCGGCAGCGCGCGGCCCGGTTCGAACCTGACGCGCGCGGCCGACCTCCTGCAGGAAGCCCGAAACGTCATGGCCGACCGTCGCTTCGACGAGGCGTTCCGCCTGGCCGTGGAGTCCGAGTCATATTCGCGGCGCGTGATCGGGCGACTGAAGTCCGACGAGAACGGGGACGCCTCCTTCATTTTCGTGGAGGGCGACGTTACGCTCCAGCGGGCGGGGCGTTCGAACTTCGAGACCGCGCGGCAGCGGGTTCCGCTCTTCGACGGCGACTTCATCAAGACCGGACGCACCGGATCGGCCGAGATCATGTTCACCGACGGGACACTCTTCACGATCCGACCCGGATCGCTCTTCGAGGTCCGTCGCCCCACCGCGGCGGAGGGAAGCGGCAGCGAGGTGAAGATGGTGTCCGGCGCCGTCAACGTCTACACGTCGACGTCACCGTCGACCGTTTCGACCGACGACGCGACTGCCTCGATCGATCGAAACTCCCGGGTTTCCGTGGACGTCGCCCAGGGCGAAAAGACGGAGGTGACGAGTTTCCGCGGCCGGACGACAGTTTCGACCGGGCTGAACACCGTGACCCTCGAGGGACGGCAGCGCGTCGTCGCCTCGGCGCGCACGGGAGCCCTGTCGACGCGGGTTACGCTTCCGGAAGCGCCCGTTCCGATCCTCCCCGCGGATAACCGCACCTTCGATCTCGCCGGCGGGGGAGACGTGGACCTCCGGTGGTCCCGCGTGCCCGACGCGGCGCGCTACCGGATCCAGATTTCGCGTTCCCGCCTCTTCGTCCCGGATGCCAATGAGGTCGATCTCGACGACCGCACGGGGCTCTCGGCCCGCATCAAGATCTCGCGGGAAGGGCCCTATTTCTGGCGGCTCGCGGCCATCAACCGGGCGGGCACCTCCTCGGACTGGAGCTCCGTGCGGCGGTTCCGCATGCTCGAAGAACCGGTTCGCGCCGGGACCGGAGACACGACGCCACCGGAGCTGTCGGTGCTTCCGCCGCAGCAGATGGGCAACCTCTTCCTCATCTTCGGGAAGACCGAGCGCGGGTCGGTCGTGACGGTCAACGCGGATCCGGCCGACGTCGCGACCGACGGCAGCTTCAAGAAGACCGTGACCATCGAGCGCGATGGGTACGCGATGCTCGTGATCAAGGCCGTGGACGCCTCCGGCAACGAAACGATCCGCCGGATGCGGGTTTTCGTGGAAACCCTGTAGGCCGGGACACGGAACACGGGACACGGAACACGAGCGCTATGAGTTTCACCACGCGGCCAAGTATCTTGCTCCTTTCGCGTCCCGAGTCCCGAGTCCCGAGTTCCGGCTCGTAGGAGGTCCCTTGGCCTGGCGATCCCTCTTTTCTCTCTTCTCGAACGATCTTGCCGTAGACCTCGGCACGGCGAACACCCTTGTTTTCGCGAGGGGCAAGGGCATCATCGTCCGCGAGCCGTCGATCGTCGCGGTCAACACCAACACGAACCGCGTGGAGGCCGTGGGAACGGAGGCGAAGGAGATGCTGGGGCGGACCCCGGGCAACATCGTCGCCATCCGTCCCATGAAGGACGGCGTCATCGCCGACTTCGAGGTGACCGAGAAGATGCTCGACCACTTCATCAAGAAGGCGCACGGCCGATCGCTCTTCGTGCGGCCGCGGATCGTGATCTCGGTCCCCTCCGGGATCACGCAGGTCGAGAAGCGCGCGGTGCAGGACAGCGCGCTGCGCGCCGGCGCCTCGGAGGTCTTCATCATCGAGCAGGCGATGGCGGCGGCGATCGGCGCGGGTCTCCCGATCACCGAGCCCGCCGGCAACATGATCGTGGACATCGGCGGGGGCACGACCGACGTCGCCGTGATCTCGCTCGCCGGGATCGTCTACAGCCGCTCGGTCCGGATCGCGTCGAACGAGATGGATGAGGCGATCATCCAGTACGTCAAACGCAAGTACAACCTTCTGATCGGCGAGCGCACCGCTGAACAGGTGAAGATCGAGATCGGGTCGGCGTATCCGCTGGACGAACCACTCACGATGGAGGTCAAGGGCCGCGACCTCGTCGAGGGCGTTCCCAAGACGCTCGTGCTGACGGACGAGGAGGTCCGCGAGGCTCTCGCCGAAGTCGTCGCTGCGATCGTCGAGACCGTCCGGGTTGCCCTCGAGCGTACGCCGCCCGAGCTCTCCGCGGACATCATGGACGAGGGGATCATCATCACCGGCGGGGGTTCGCTCCTCCGCAACCTCGACCGGCGGCTCCGGGAGGAAACCGGCCTTCCGATCTCCTACGCCGAGGACCCCCTCGCCTCCGTGGCCCTCGGGACGGGCGCAATGCTGACCGACATGAACTTGTTGAGGAAGATATCTATTACGTAACCGGAGCTCGATGAGATTCCCCAGCGCGCGCGCCGAGATCACGCCGCGTCCCCGCCGGGGCGGGATGCTCCTCGCCACGGTGCTCATCCTGTGCGTGCTCGCGCTGTCGGCCCAGGCGCCCGCGCGGGGCCAGCACGGGTCCGTCCTCCAGTCCTGGATCCTCACGGCGGCGGGACCGGTCGCCGGCGCCTTCGGCGCGGTCTCGCGGGCGGTGTCCGGAACGTCCTCATCGCTCGCCGACGGCTTCACGGCGCGCGTCGACAACGACCGACTCCGCCGCGAGCTCGCGAGAAAGGACGAGGAGCTCTTCCGCCTGCGCGCCGAGGTCCGACAGTTCCGGGGTGAACTCAACCTGCGCGCGTCGGCGCCGTTCCTGCCGGTCGTCGTCGGAAGCGCTCCGGTGCTGCTCCTCGAGCGGCGCGCGGGCCTCCAGAGCGCCCTGATCGGAATCGGTTCTTCCGCCGGCGTCGTGGCGGGCTCGCCGCTGGCCGTGCCGGAGGGACTCATCGGGCGCGTCGTAACCGCCGGACGAACGCTGTCGCGCGTTCAGCTTCTTCTCGACGCATCGTCGGCGGCCGGCGCCCGGGTCGTTCGAACCGGCGACCTCGGGATCGTACGCGGCGACGGGCGCGGCGCTCTCCTTCTCAACCACCTTCCCACGACGTCGCGGGTCCAGGCCGGCGACGTCGTCGAATCCGCCGGCATCGACGGGATCTACCCGAGGGGAATTCCGATCGGGCGCGTCGAGTCCGTCTCGCGCGGCGGGACGCTCTTCCTGGACGTCCGCATCGTCCCCACGGCCTCGTTTTCGCGCCTGACCGACGTGCTCGTGCTCGCGCCCTTCCCCGCGGCCGAGCCGGAAGGTGCGAGTGCCGAGCGGTGAAGCTCGGGCGCATCGCCCTGCTGCTGGCGGGGGCGACGGCTCTCGAGTTCCTCTTCGGCGGTTCGAAGTATCGCGGCATCTGGCCGGTCGACTGGCTGCTCCTCGCAACCGCCATCGTCGCCCGCTCCGGGGGCTACGGCCGCTCGGTTCTGACGGGAGCGACAGCCGGATTCATCGAGGACGCGCTCACGGAGACCCTGCTCGGCTTGAACGCCTTCGCGAAGGCGGGAATCGGATACCTGCTCGCGTTCGTCTCCGTGCGCGTCATCTTCGGCGGCGCTCTCGCGGTGGGAGGCGTGATCGCGCTCTGCTCGCTCGCCAACGACGCGATCGTGGCCTCGCTGCGATCCCTGCTGCTCGGATCGCCCGTCGTCCTGGGGAGTCCGGATGCGCTGTGGCGCGCGGTGGCGACCGGAACCACCGCCGGCGTGATGGAGGCCGCGTGGAGCTTTCCGTGGCGCGAGTGGCGCGAGAGGCGGCGGCAGGGGAGACTGCGGTGAGACGCGGGACACGGGACTCGGGACACGGGACACGAAAAACGTGCTGAAGGTCCGCGAGAATCGGCGGGAGCTCTCATCGCGGATCGAGATCGCGCGCCTCGCGGTCGGCGCCGTCTTCGCGATCCTCGCGTTCTCCTACTGGTACGTCCAGATCGTCCGTGGCGACTACTACTTCGAGCTCTCCGAGAACAACCGCATCCGCTCCGTCAAGTTGACCGCGCCCCGCGGTTACGTCCTCGACCGGAACGGCTCGGTTCTGGTGGAGAACGAGCCGGCGTACTCCCTGCAGCTCTACCGCCGCGAGGCGAAGAACCTCCGCTCCTCCGTCGACTTCGCCGTGAAATTGCTGGGCCTTCCCGCCGACCAGGTCCAGGCCCGCCTGGAGCGCGCCAGGCGGTACGCGGAGTTTGTCCCGATTCCGATCGCCGAGAACCTGACCCTCGAGGAGGTCGCGCGCGTGGAAGCGCGGGCTCCCGAGCACCCGGAGTTCGCGATCGCGATCTCCCAGCGGCGCCTGTACAAGCGCGGCAACTCGGCGGCGCACGTCCTCGGCTACCTGGCCGAGGCGACTCCCGATCAGATCCGGACGTCGGCCAACGCTTACCGGCTGGGTGACTGGATCGGTCAGAAGGGGATCGAGCGCTCCTACGAAAAACTGCTCGGCGGGACCAACGGCGAAAGGCGCGTGATCGTCGACTCTCACGCCCGGGAGATCAAGGAGGAGAGCCGGCTGGAGTCGCGGCCGGGGCAGAATCTGTTCCTCACGCTCGACCGGGAGCTCCAGGCGGTCGCCGAGGAGTCCTTCGTCGACAAGGTCGGGTCCGCGGTGGCGCTCGACCCGCGCACGGGTCAGATCCTGGCCCTCGTCTCCTCCCCCTCCTACGATCCGAACTGGTTCACCCGGCGGGTGACTTCCGCGGAGTGGGCGAGCCTCCTCTCCGACACGAACCACCCGCTGCAGAACCGGGCCATCCAGAACATGTACTCGCCCGGGTCCGTGTTCAAAGTGTTCCTGGCTTACGGAGCGCTCGCACTCGGGGACGTGGACCCCACCGCCCGGGTGTTCTGCCCGGGGTACGCCACGTACTACGGGCGAACGTTCCGCTGCCACCGGAAGGGTGGGCATGGCTGGGTTGACCTGCGCAACGCGATCAAGGTCTCGTGCGATGTCTACTTCTACAACCTCGGCCGGCGGCTCGGCGTCGATCGGATCGGTGAGATCGCCCGCGCGTTCGGTTTCGGCGAGCCGACGGGCCTCGACCTGGCCCACGAGAGGGCGGGTCTCGTGCCCTCCGAGGAGTGGGCGCGCACCAAGCGCGGCGCACGCTGGTATCCGAGCGAGACGATTTCGGTTGCGATCGGCCAGGGACCCGTGCTCGTGACGCCGCTGCAGGTGGCGCGCGCGATCTCGGGCCTCATCGAGGGAGGCCTCCTGCCGACGCCCCACCTGTTTCTCGCGTCGCTCGACCCGAAGTCCGGCGTCCGTCTCCGCTACTCCTCGCCGCCGCGGAAATCCCTGCCGCTCGACCCGCGGAAGCTCGCGCTCGTGAAGGACGGCATGTGGGCGGTACTGAACGAACCGGGAGGCACGGCGTTCGCGTCGCGAATCCCGGGAGTCGAGGCCGGCGGCAAGACCGGAACGGTGCAGGTTGTGAGCCGAAACGCAGTACTGCGGGCGGGCGTGGACCGCAGCCGCTTCGAGGACCACGCGTGGTTCACGGCGTTTGCTCCGATGAACGACCCGAAGATCGTCGTGGTCGTCTTCGTCGAGCACGGCGGGCATGGCGGCGCCGCGGCGGCGCCCATCGCGAGGCGTCTCCTCGCGAAGTACTTCGGCATGACGCTCCCTCCGCGACCCGGTGATCCCGGTTTCGTCCGGGCGTCCGCGCCGGCGGCGCCGCCCCGCGCGGCCGCGGTCTCGCCATGATCGGCCGCGTTCTCCCGGTTCCGCGCCGGCTCGACCTGATCATCCTGGGTTGCGCGGTCTCGCTTTCGGTGCTCGGCATCCTGTTCGTCTCCTCGACCACGCAGGGCGGCCGCTTCGACGGCCTCGCGACCCGGCAGGCCGTGTGGGTTCTCGTTGGCCTGGGCGCGATGATCGCGGCCGTTCTCTTCGACTACCGGGTGCTGTTGAAGTTTTCCTTCGTCATCTACTGCGTGAGCCTCGTTCCCCTGGTCTACCTCCTCTTCTTCGGCGAGCGCATCGCGAACGTGAAGTCGTGGATCCGCGTCGGCGGTTTCCAGTTCCAGCCGGCGGAGCTCGCGAAGGTCGCGACGGCGCTCCTCCTGGCCTACCTCTTCGAGAACGAGGACGACGCCCGGATGAAGGGCGCGACCATCGCAAGGGTCGGAGCGATCGTGGCGGTCCCCTTCCTGCTCGTCTTTCTCCAGCCCGACGCGGGGCTGGCCGCCACGTTCCTTCCGCTCCTCGGCATGGCGCTCTTCTTCGGCGGGCTTCCGGGGAAGGCGTGGATCGCGCTCTTCGTGACCCTGATTCTCCTCGCGGGCATCGGGTGGTTCGTCCTTGCGGACTACCAGAAGGCGAGGATCGGCACCTTCCTGAATCCGGAGTCGGACGTGCTCGGCTCGGGCTACCAGGTGCGGCAGTCGAAGATCGCGGTGGGCTCCGGCGGCTTCAGCGGCAAGGGCTTCCGATCCGGGACGCAGAGCCAGCTCCGATTTCTCCCGGTCCAGCACACGGACTTCATCCTGGCCGTGATCGCGGAGGAGTGGGGATTTCTCGGCGTCTGCCTGGTCCTGGCGCTCTTTGCGGGATTGATCCTCCGAGCGATGTCGCTCGCCCGGGTCGCGCGGGACCGCGGCGGCGTCTTTCTCATCCTCGCGGTATCCTCGATGCTCTTCTTCTCGGTCGTGGTGAACGCGTCCATGATGATCGGACTCCTGCCGACGACCGGCATCCCTCTTCCTCTCGTCTCCTATGGAGGCTCCTCGGTCGCGACGTCCTTCCTCGGGATCGGCCTCATCCTCGCCGTCGAGTACCGGCGTTTCGCGAACGCTTGAAGAAGCAGCTCCTCGTCAACGCGACACCGCCCGAAACGCGCGTCGCCCTGCTCGAGGATGGGCGCGTGGTCGAGGTGCTGCACGAGCGCCGGCAACGGCAGGGGCTCGTCGGGAACGTCTACCTCGGGCGGGTCCACCGCGTCCTGCCCGGCATGGAAGCCGCGTTCATCTCGATCGGACTGGAGCGCGACGCCTTCCTGTACGTCGAGGACGTCCTGCCTCCCGCGCTCGATGGCAACGGCAACAGCAACGACGACCCGTCCGTCGCGCCGGCGGAGAGAGCCGACCGTCCCCGGATCGATTCACTCCTCCGGGAGGGGCAGGAGTTCGTCGTGCAGGTCACGAAAGATCCCCTCGCCGGCAAGGGCCCGAGGGTGACGGCGAACCTGTCTCTGCCGGGGCGCACTCTCGTCTACCTGCCGGGCGTGCGCGAGATCGGAATCTCCCGGCGGATCACGGACGAAGCCGAGCGCGACCGCCTGCGCGGCGTCCTGGAGGCCCTGCCGAGCGAGGGCGGCTTCATCGCACGCACGGCGGCCCAGGGAGCGCCGGCCTCCGAGTTCACCGCCGACCATCGCTACCTGACGGATCTCGCGGACCGCATCGCGCGCAAGGCCGAGAACTCCGGAGCGCCGGCCTTACTCCACCGGGAGCTCGATCTGCCCCTGCGCGCGGTGCGGGACCTCGTCACGAGCGAGTTCGACTCGATCCGGGTCGACGACGCGGAGACGCACTCGCGACTGTCGGAGTTTCTCGAAGCGGTGGCCCCGGCGCTCGTCTACCGTCTCGAGCTGCATCGCGGTCCCGAGCCGATCTTCGACGCGTTCGGGGTGGAGTCCGAGATCGAGAACGCGCTGAAGAGCCGTGTTCCGCTCCCCTCGGGGGGGTCGATCGTGATCCACCAGACCGAGGCCCTCGTCGCGATCGACATCAACACCGGCAAGTACGTCGGAAAGGAGGACCTCGAGGAGACGGTGTTCGCGACGAACCTCGAGGCAATTCCGGAGGTCGCGCGGCAGATCCGGCTGCGGGACCTGGGCGGACTGCTGGTCGTCGACTTCATCGACATGCTCGACGCGGGCCACCGTCACGAGGTGTTCGAGCGCTTCGAGGCGGAGCTCGCGAAGGACCGCGCGCGATTCCGGATGCTGCCCGTTTCGGAATTCGGACTGATCGAGATCACGCGCCAGCGCTCGCGCGGGAACCTCGAGAAACTGCTCACCCGCTTCTGCCCGGACTGCGGGGGAAGCGGCCGCGTCAAGACCGACCTCACGGTCGCGCTGGAGCTGCGCCGGGCCCTCCTGGCTCCGAACCAGACCTTCGTCGCCGGAGAAACCGTCCGGGTGCGGGTCCGTCCGTCGCTCGCCCGTTTTCTCGCCGAGGAGGAGGTCGGGCTCCTCTCCGACGTGGAGCGGGAGCTCTCGGTCCGGGTCGTCACCGTGCCCGACGAAACCCTCCCGCCGGCCCGGTACGAAATCGAGAGCTAGGTCGCGGCCTAAGTCTCGCCGCTTCCGCAGTTAGCGGCTGGAAATAGGGGCCTTGATTTCTGCGTTTTCCGGGTCAGCACGCGATACCTTCCTTCCCGGCCCCGACCGTTTGAGTCGGGGCCGCCTTTTTTGGGGCGTCGCGGGGACAGATCCCGAAGGAGTCTGCACCCGCCACAGTCCAGAAATCAGACCGAATTCAGCGATTCAGGCCTGACCCGTATTCAGCGATTCAGCGTTGACCCCAATTCACGCGCTTCTCCCCTCGCCGACGAGCTGGCTCCAGAGCTCCGCGACCCGCTCGAGAGTGTCCGCGTCTCCGGGCTGCTTGTCGGGGCGGAGACGGACGATTCGCGGAAATCGGAGCGCGAAGCCGGACTTGTGGCGCGTGCTCTTCTGGATCGAATCGAACGAAACCTCCAGCACAACCTGCGGCTCGACCGCGCGCACCGGCCCGTAGCGCGCCACCGTGATCTTCCGGAAGAGCGTCCCCATCTTCCGGATCTCGTCGTCGGTCAGGCCGGAGTAGGCCTTGCCGATGTTGACGAGGCGGTCGCCGTCGCGCACCGCGAAGGTGTAGTCCGAGAGCATTCCGGCGCGCTTGCCGTTGCCCTGCTGGACTGCGGTGACGACGACGTCCAGGGTCGCGAGAGCCTTCTTGTACTTGCGCCAGGCGCGGCCTCTCTTGCCGGCCTGGTAGGTCGAGTCCCGCTGCTTGCACATCAGCCCTTCGTTGCCGCGCCCGCGCGCCTCGTCGAAGAGCCGGTCGAGCTCGGCCGGAGTATCCGCCCGGAAGACCGGCGAGATGAGCAACCCGGCGCCCGCGGCGACGGCCTCGAGCTCGCGCCGCCGCTCGATCCAGGGCCGCTCGAAGAGGGGCCGCTCCTCGCGCGCGAGACAGTCGTACGCGACGAAGGCCGTCGGAAACTCCTGCAGGACGTCGGGGGCCGGGGCCTTCCGACCGAGGCGCCGCTGCAGGCGGAAGAAGGAGTCGGGCCGGCCGTCGCGCCACGCGAGCACTTCGCCATCCAGCAGAAACGAGCCCGGCACCTGCCGCAGTGACTCGGCGATCTCCGGAAACTGCGCGGTGACGTCGTCGAGTGTTCGCGAGAAGAGCGCGACCCGGTCCCCCGACTTGTGCGCGTGCGCGCGGATCCCGTCGTACTTGTCCTCGATCGCGAAGAGCGGGAGCTCTCCGGCGACCTCCTCCGCGACCTCGATCGGCGTGGCGAGCATGAAGCCGATGGGGTGGAAGAGTCGGAAGCGGATTTCGGGAAGCCGTCCCTCGCGCGCGGCGCGCGCGGTCTCTCCGATGTCGCCGCAGTTGCGGCGCGCCCGGGCGACGGCCTCGCGGTCCGCGCCGAAGGCCCGCGCAATCGCCTCCTCGACCGTCGTCACGTCCGCACCGATGCGGAGGCCGCCCGAGAGCGTCTTCAGGATGTACTTCCCCTCGACCGGCGACGAGCTCGTGAGGAGCGCGGCGACGATCGCCCCCTTCGCCGCTGCCTTGCGCTCGCGCGACAGCTGCCGGAGCTGCGCTTCCACGTCGAGCACGCTCATCGTTCCCGCCGCTTCCTCCGGCAGGAGCAGACCGACCGCCTCGCCCAGGTCCCCGATCGCGGTCGCGCACGCGCCGATCGTTTCGAGATCCCACCCGGTCACCTCGGCCGCGGCCTTCGCGACGGTGGCCCAGCCGACGGAGGTGACCGCCTGCTCGAACTCCGCGAACGGGCTGCCGGAAAGAAGGCGCGCCGCCACGGCGAGCTCTTCCCCCTCGAGCCGGCCGAGCGTCTCGGCCAGCCGCTCGATCTTCGCGAGCTTGCCGCGATCTCCCGCGACGGCCTCGAGGGTCTCCGCGAGGACGCGGTATCCGGTTCCGCTCAATCCTCGCGCTCTTCGGTGGTTTTCTCTCCGGCCGAGGGCAGGGCGTCCGCGGAAATCCCGCGGCCCTCCAGGATCCGCGCGAAGTCCCGCGCGTAACCGTGCAGCGTCACGACCCGCTCCGGCGCGACTTCGGCAACGTGCCGGAGGAGCTCCGGAAAGTCGGCGTGGTCCGACATCGGGAGGAGCAGGTCCGCGTCGAAGTCCGCGCGGGACGCCTCGCGCGCGGCCCAGCCGGAAAGGTAGACGATCCGCCGCCGCCTGACGTTGCGCACGACCGGCGTCCGCGCGCAGTTCGGCGGAACGATGAGAGCCTCTCCGGCGCGCGCCGGCCCGGTCTCGTACGCGCGCGAGAGCGGGAACGCATGTCCCGCCGCCTCGAAGGCCGGCAGCAGCTTCCACGCCGCACCGTGGAGGACCGTCGGGATTCCCGCCTCGGTGAGCGCGAGCGCCACCTCCTGCGCCTTCCCGAACCCGTAAGCGAGGAGCACGGGGATCCGGTCTTCCGCGAAGGCCTCGCGGCAAGCGGCGACGAGGCGCTCCTCGAGGGCGCGCCGGTCCGGGAAGTGGAACACGGGCAGGCCGAACGTCGTCTCGGTCGCGAGGATCCGCGCGGGCGGAGCCGTCGCGGCCGCGGCGGTGCGCGAAAAGCCTCGCCGGAAGTCTCCCGTGAAGAGGAGCGAGTGACCGCCCCCCTCGAATCGCACCTGCGCCGAGCCGAGGACGTGCCCCGCGGGATGGAGCTCCAGCGCAGTGCCGTTTCTCTCGAGCCGCTCCCCGTAACGGAGCTCGCGCGCCGCGCCCGTCCAGTCCGGGTTCCGGCGCCGGTAGATGGCGATGGTCTCGGGAGTCGCCCATACCTCGCCGTGACCCGGAGCCGCGTGGTCGCTGTGCGCGTGCGAGACGATCGCGCGGGCCGCGGCGATCGGCGGGTCGAGGAACGCCTCCAGCGCCGGGCAGTAGAGGCCGTCCGGCCGAACTTCGAGAAACGGCGCCAGCGGTTCGTTCACGACTTCTTCCGAATTCCCTCGAACAGGGAGAGGGCGGTCTCTCTTTCCCGGGGGTGCTCCACGATCGGCGCCGGGTAGTCGATGCTAATCCGGCAGCGGGCCTCCGCCTGTTCTTGAGCCGTCATGGTCCAGGGCTCGTGAATCTTTTCGGCCGGAACGTCCGCCAGCTCCGGCACGAAGCGGCGAATGTACTCCCCCCGCGGGTCGAACCGCTTCGCCTGGAGGACCGGATTCAGGATCCGGAAGTACGGCGCGGCGTCGGCTCCGGTCCCCGCGGCCCACTGCCAGCCGCCGTTGTTGTTCGCGAGGTCCGCGTCGGCGAGCTCGTGGTCGAACCACTTCTCGCCGGCCCGCCAGTCGACGTGCAGGTCCTTCGTCAGGAACGACGCCACCGCCATCCGCGCGCGGTTGTGCATCCAGTGCGTGGACGAGAGCTGCCGCATCCCGGCGTCCACGAAGGGGTAGCCCGTCTTCCCGGACTTCCACGCCTCGAAGTCGGAGCCCGCGTCCCGCCACGGGAAGCCGCGGAACTCGGGACGGAAGCTCTCCTCCGCGACCTCCGGAAAGTGGAACAGCAGGTGGTGGAAGAACTCGCGCCATGCGAGCTCCTGGACGAACTTCCGGGACGAGCCGGCGTTCGCGAGAACGGTTCGGGGCGAGACCGTGCCGAAGTGGAGGTGGGGAGAGAGCCGGGAGGTTCCCTCGCGCGCCGGAAAGGATCGGTCCTCTGCGTAACGCTCTATCGCGCCCTGCGCAAATCGCTCCAGCAGGCGAGCGGCCTCGCGCTCCCCGCCGCGGGGAGCTCCGGCGCCCGCCTTCGGGAGGTCCCGCCACGCGCGCACCCGCGCGATCGGAACGGTGGAGAGCGGCGGGCTCCCGAGGCTCGCCGGCGCCGGCCCGGGCGGGCGCTTCTCGGCGGCCATCCACTTCCGGGAGAACGGCGTGTAGACCGTGAAGGGCCCGCCGCTTCCGGTCGCCAGAGCGTCCGGCTCGACGAGGAGCGCGTCGCCGAAGAGCCGGAAGGCGCCTCCCGCGTCCTCGACCGCGCGGCGCGCCTCGCGATCGCGCGCCTCCGGGTACGGTCCGACCTCCACGTTCGCGTACACGGCCGACGCACCCGTCTCGCGGAGCAGCTCGGGCAGCGCCCGGGACGCGGGACCCGGCCGGAGAACCAGCCGTCCGCCGGCGCGGGCGAGCGACCGCTCCAGCTCCTCGAGGCTCTCCCGGAGAAACCGGAAGCGCGCCGGACCGACGTTCGGGTCGTTTCCGTAGTGGTCGTCCAGGATGAAAACCGGCGCGACGCGGTCCCCGTCGCGCGCGGCCGCCGAGAGCGCCGTGTTGTCCGACACCCGGAGGTCGCGCCGGAACCATAGGACGATGACGCTCATCGCTCCGCGAAGACCTCTTCGATCGCGCGGCGCCGGAAATCGAAGATCATCTGGAGCTGCCGGCGGACCAGCAGGCGGTGGGCGAGGCGGCCGAGAGGTCCGAAGGGGAGGTCGTACTCGACGCGGTCTCTCATCACGACGTGATCGCCCTCGTCGTCGAAGCGGTGCGTGTGAATCCACGTCCGGTAGGGCCCCTCCTCCTGGACGTCCTCGAACTCGGAGTGCGGGACCCAGCGCGTGATGCGGGTGACCCACCGCAGTCGCAGGACGGTCCACCGGATGCGGTACTCCAGGCGGCTGCCGGTCTCGAGCCGGACCGTGCGGGCGCCGAGGATCCGGAAGTTCAGGCCCCCCGGGGTCAGCCGCGCGAGGTTGGCCGGGTCCGAGAAGAAGTCGAAGACGTCTCGCCGCGTCGCCGCGATTCTCTGCTCGCGCTCGAGAACGTAAGGAGGGCGCCGCGCCGTCGCGTCCCGCCGGACTCGGTCCGCAATCGCCCGCGCGACCGCCACTTCGATTCCCATCGGTCGCACGGCGAAGTCCCGCATCGCCGAGTTGTCGTTCACCAGCGTCGGATTTTTGAGCCCTTCGATGAGCTGGCGGCCCACCTTCGCCTGGCTCGGCGCGACGAGAGCGAGCCAGAGGCTGGAAAGCCGCGGCGTGAGGAACGGCACCGGGATGAGCAAGCGCGCGAGACCCCGCTGACGAGCGTACTCGCGCATGAGGTCGCCGTAGGAGACCCGGTCGGGACCGCCGATCTCGGAGATGCGGCTGGACCCCTCCGGGAGGTCGAGAGCGCCGCGGAGGTACCCGACCAGGTCCTCGATCGCGATCGGCTGGGTCCGTACCGCGATCCACCGCGGACAGACCATGACCGGCAATCTTTCGACGAGGGTACGGATCATTTCGAACGAAGAGCTCCCCGCGCCAATGACGATCGAGGCTCGCAGCTCGACGACCGGAACCCCCGAAGCCCGCAGTACGTCGCCGGTTTCCCGGCGGCTGCGAAGATGCTCCGAGAGCTCCTCGCCCCCCGGATTTCCGAGCCCTCCCAGGTAGACGATCCGTCGCACTCCGGCCCGCCGCGCGGCGTCGCCGAAGTTCTGGGCGGCCTCGCGGTCGCTGCGAGCGAAGTCTTCGCCGGATTCCATGGAATGAATGAGGTAGTAGGCCGTATGGATCCCGCGAAACGCCGCGTCCAGGCTCTTCGGATCGAGAACGTCGCCCGCGACGATCCGAGTCTGCGGCGCGGTCTGGCCCTCGAGGGCTTGGGGCTCCCGGGCCAGGCACGTCACTGCGATGCCGTCTGCCTCCAGCCGGGCGAGCAGATGTCCTCCGACGTACCCCGTGGCGCCGGTGAGGAGAACCCGGCTGGAGAAGATGTCCAGCGCGCTCAGGACTTCTGCGGGAGCAGGCCGAAGAGAGGAATGGACACCACGGTCTGGACTCCGGGCGGCGAGTTGACGATGAAGGGGATCGCGTTGACCACGCATCCGACCGTGGCGCGGTCGCCGTGGAATCCGCCCGCCACCGTCAGGTTCACGGGCGGATCGCCCTGGATTTCGATGCGGTCGAAGGCCTCGGGTACGCCGACGGCCATCGTCAGGTCGAGCTCGACCTTGACCTCCTCCGCCGCGCGCACGCGCGCGATCTGGTGGAGGCCGAGAACCCTGCCCTCCGCCACGCCTTCCGTCTCGGCGAGCGCCAGCACGGGCTCGATCGTTTCGAAAATCTCCTCGATCGGCAGACCCAGTCCGACGGCAATCATCGCGGCCGACTCCGAGAGCCCGACGTGACCGAGCTTCCGCTCGGCGACTCCGCGCTCGAACTCTTGGCGGGACAGTCCCGCGCCGACCTTGGCCCGCAGCGGTCCGCGCCTCTTCGCGGCGTCCACGACGCGGGTGACTTTCAGTCTCTCGACCGTGACGCAGGCACTCGCGGCCGCGAGAGCGAGGCGATCCATCACGAGGCCGGGGTTCACGCCGGTGCCGAGCACCGCGACGCGGTGCTCCTTCGCCTTCGCGTCGAGCGACCGGGCGAGGCCGGCGTGCCGCAGGTCCGGAAACGACAGCTCCTCGCACGTGGAAACCACGTGCAGGCCGGCGGCGACCGCCTCCTCGATCTGGGGAGCGACGGACTCGAGCCGCGATCCCGTGCAGAGGAGAACGACGTCGCGCGGGCCGCGGGTCGACGCGGACCTCGCGTACAGCTCGCGCGCCGATGGCGCGACCGGGATCGGCGCGTCGCCTCCCGGCGCCTGGAGGAGAGCGCGCAGGTCCTTCCCCGACTTGTCGGGGGCGGGGTCCGCGGCGCCGAGCACTTCGATGCCGGGGCGGCCGAGCACCGCGCGGGCGACCTCCACGCCGATCGGCCCCATCCCCACGAGCGCCACGCGCGCGATCGTCCCCTCTTTCATGCCGTCCTCCGCGGCGCCAATCTACCCCGACTTGCCGGCGTCCGGGACCCCGCGCAGGAGCGCGATCGCGCCGGCCATGAAGAGAATGAGCGAGGCAACCGCAACTCGGTATCCGACGCCTTCGCCGAAACCGACGAAGAGGTGATCGGCCACGAGCGCCCAGAGGAGCGGTCCGGCGATCGCGGCGGCGCGCGCGGAGAGAACGAGGAGGCCGAAGAAGCGGCCGGCCTCGGCGTCGGGAACGAGGGTCAGGAGAAGCGGCCGCTCGACCGACCCGATTCCGCCGAAGACGAAGCCCAGCAGCGCGCCACCGATCCAGAAGGCGGAGAGCGACGGAGCGAGGGCGATGGCGGCGAGGCCGACGATCCATCCCCACAGCACGAACGTGAGCGTCCGGCGCGGGCCGATCCGGTCGCTGGCGAAACCGGCGAGGTAGGAGCCGGCGATGGCCGGCAGGGTCAGCGCGACGAAGAGACGGACCTCCTGCCCCTTTTCGAGGCCCAGCACCTTCACCGCGTAGATCGCCATGAACGCGATGGCGGTCCCGAGAGCGTCCTGGTAAAGGTACGACGCGAAGAGGAATCGCCGGAGACCCGGATACTTCCGCGTCTCGCGGAAAGCCTCGGCGATCTTTCCGGCGATCTCGCGGAACGGCACCCGACGCCTCTCCGCGCGCGGCCGCGGCACGTGGTCCCGCACGAGGAAGAAGAGCGGGAGCGAGAAGAGGAGGAAGAGCGCGGCCGTCGGGAGGAACGCGGCCGGACGGCCGGAGACTCCCGGAAGCGTCCACGTACCCGACACGAAGGGGGCGACGAGGAGGACTCCCGCGATGGAGCCGACGTAGCCCAGGGCCGTCCCGAGCCCGGAGAGGCGGCCGTGCTCCGCGGGCGGAACGAGCTCGGGGAGCATCGCGTTGTAGAAGGGGAGCGCGAGCTGGTAGGCGACGTCGGCCACGACGAACGTGGCGAGGAGAACGAGAAGGGCCGTCGCGGGAGCGAGCGCCGATCCGGCCAGCGGTCCGAGGAGCGCGGTCGCCCCCGCGCACGCAAGCGTGAATCCGACGACCCAGGGTTTGCGCCGCCGCGACACGTCGGAGCGCGCCCCGAAGTACGGCGCGGCGAGGAGGACGACCGCCGCGGAGGCGCTCGTCGCGAGAGACCAGGCCGTCGCCGACGCACCGCGCTCCGCCACGATCCACACCGGGAAGTAGAGCGTCGCGATGTTCATCGAGAAGATCGTGTTGGCGAAGTCGTAGAGGGCCCAGCTGACGCGCTCGGCGGCCGGAGCGCGGGCGTGGACGCGGAGCTCTCCGGAGGGGGTGACCTCGACGCGCGCCCTCATTCGGGGGAATACGATAGTAGTTCTCAGTTCTGAGTTCTCAGCCGGAGGTTATGGATGCGACGTTTCTTCTGGGCGGCAGTTCTCGTTCTCGTTTCGGCGCCGGTTTTCGCGGCGGAGGCCCCGAAGATCACGCTCGCGCTCGTGGGCGGGCGGATCGTGGACGGCTACGAGGGCCGTCCGATCGACGACGGCGTCATCCTCGTCGCCGGGGAGCGGATCGCGGCGATGGGCCCGCGCTCGGCCGTCCGCGTGCCCGAGGGCGTCACCACGATCGACACGCGCGGCATGACGATCCTGCCGGGCCTCGCGGACATGCACGTCCACCTGATGATCCTGGGACACGGGGACTACGAGCACTGGGACACCACGTACCGGGCGCGTTTCCGCGACGAGATCATGACGGCGGCCGCACGCCAGCTCGTCACGAGCGGCGTGACGTTCGCTCGGGACCTCGGCGGCCCGCTCGAGGACAGCCTCTTCGTCAAGGGACGGATCGACAAGGGGGAGATCCCGGGGCCGCGGATGTTCGTGTCCGGGCCGTTCATTCAGCACAAGCCCTACAACGACTACGAGAAGGAGTTCCGCTGGGGCGTCAACGGCGCGGCCGACGCGCGCGCGAAGGTCCAGAAGCTGATCAACGCGGGCGTGGACTTCATCAAGCTGATCGACCAGGACCAGATGACCGAAGATGAAGTCCGTACGGTCGTCGAGACCGCGCACAAGGGGGGCAAGACCGTCGTCGCCCACGCCCACCGCGAGGACGAGATCCGCCTGGGCTTGAAGTACGGCATCGACAGCTTCGAGCACACGGGTCTCGGGACCGAGCCCGGCTACCCCGAGGACATCCTCCAGGGGTTGCGCAAGCGCAACCAGACTCTCTTCTGGTGTCCCACCATCTCGCCGCTCTTCCTTTCGGAGTACACGGCGGACGTCTTTCCGGAACGGCTGAACGACCCGCGCTGGCAGGAGGGGGTGGCGCCGGACCTCGTCGCGGACATCCGGAAGTCGCTCGAGAACATAACGGGCCTGCCGTATTTCAGCCTCGTGCGCCGCCGGATTCCGACGCTGGCGAACAAGTTCCGCCAGCTGCGGGAGACCGGCGTCACGATGATGGTCGGCACGGACTCCGGTATCCCCGGCAACTTCCACACCGACTCGACGTGGCGGGAGCTCGCGACGTGGGTCCGGCTGGGCATGACGCCGATGCAGGCGATCGCGGGAGCAACCCGCTGGCCCGCCGTGTTCCTCAAGAAGGAGAAGGACATCGGGACGCTCGCGCCCGGGCGGTACGCGGACATCGTCGCGGTCCGCGGGGACGTTCTGACGAACGTGGAGCTCCTTCAGCGCCCGGACGTGGTCATCAAGAACGGTAAGAGGGTGCGGTAAGGGTTTTGCACCAGGCAGGCTGGCGGGAAACGGAGGGCACGATGGACGAACAACCAGGACCGAAAACGGAACCGACGGATCCGATGGAGCCGACTCTGATCGACGAGATGCGCGAGCTCGGCTCGGCCTTCTCCGCGCTGGGACGCACCGCCTTCAAGAGCGGCCGCGTCGTGTCGGTCGAGGTCGTGCGGGCGATCCGCGGCATCGTCGATCGCGCGCGGGAGGAGATCGACCGCATGGCAGAGAAGGAAAAGAAGTGAGGCAACTCCTCGTCGGCATTTCCCTGGCCCTGGCGGTCGCGCTCGGCTCGGGCTGCGCCAGCACCTCGAAAGATCCATTCGTCGGGACGAAAACTCTCGACGCCACCGTCGTCGAGAAACAGTACGACCCGCCGGGCACCGGCGGCGCCGGCTACGGCGGGATCGGGAACTACTACCTGCTCTTCGAAGCCCGCGAGGGGGACGCCACGGCGCACTACCGTTTCCGGGTCACGCAGCAGCAGTACAACCGCTTCGGGGAAGGCAGCCGCGTGAGGCTCGTCGTCGTGGACAACAACCTGCGCGACATAAGGCGCACCGAATAGCCTTGGCCAAAGAGGTGACGAACCGCAGGCCGCTCGAGCCCGAGGTGCTTCCGCCTGCGCCGGAGTGGATCGACAAGCTCGCGTGGCTCATGGACCGGTCGATTCCCATCGGGCGCTGGAAGGTCGGACTCGACGGGATCATCGGGCTCGTGCCGGGCCTCGGAGACCTCGTGGGGGCGCTCATCTCGGGCGTGATCGTGGTCGCCGGAATCCGGGCGGGTCTGCCGCGCTCGGCCATCGCGCGGATGGTCGCCAACGTCGGCGTCGAGGCTCTCGTCGGCGTCGTGCCCTTCCTGGGGGACGTCTTCGACATGGCCTTCAAAGCCAACACGAGAAACGTCCAGATTTACCGGGAAGCCCTCCGCGGCAAACGCGACCGAAAGAAGGACTCCCTCTTCGTGACGGGCGTGGTCCTGGCCTTCGCCGCGCTGCTCGCGATTCCGATTCTCCTGATCGTCCTGCTCCTGCGGCAGTTCTCGCTGCTCTAGGGCGAGCCGCCCGCCGCCACCGCGCCGACAGGCCTCGCCGACGACCCCGGTGCGTATTCCGGATCGATCCGCCGCATCCTCTCCTGGATGTCCCGCGCAAGCGCGTCGCGCCCGGAGCGCTTCGCCTGCTCCGCGATTCTCTCCAAGCGGAACAGTCCCTCGCCCCACGCGTCGAACCGCGGGTTCACCGCGAGATCGTCGGCCAGTTTCAGGAGACTCTCCTTCGCACTACCGTCCGTCGATTCGAGCTGCGCCTCGAGCTGGCGGATGAACGGCTCGACGAAGCGCTCAATGAAACGCGACTCGTAACCGGCGGCCTTTTTCGCCTCCTCGAACGCGACTCGAGCGCGCTTCGCGGCCTCTGAGGCTTCCCTGGTCCGACCGAGCGCCAACAGCGTCTCTCCCTCGACCGCGGCTCCCGTAGCGCGCGCCGCGAGCGTCCGGTTCGCGAGAGCACGGGCGGCAATCAACGCTTCATCCGTGCGGCCGCGAAGGAGGAGATATTCCGGCCATGTCGCGTGCTGCCAGCCGTACTGCGGATAACGGATCGGCGTTTCGAACCCGCGGCGGAACGTCCTCTCGGCGTCATCCGGGCGCCCGAGGCGCAGGTACGTGTAACCGAGGAGCTGCAGGTTGTGGACGTGGTGCCAGTCGTCGCCCGGACGCAGCTTCTCCGTCTCCGCGTAGGCGCGCTCGATCGCATCCGCCTTCTCGAACTGGTCGAGCGCCTCCTTCCACCTCCCCAGACGTGGAAGCACGTGTCCGTACATGTGCTGCGCGTGCGCCACGTTCGTCGCGGCCGCGGCATAGATCTTTCCGTGCTCGGCGGCCTCGGCGTGCCGGCCGACGTTCTCGAACGCGTGCACGAGATAGTGGTGGGCGCCGAAGTGTCGCGGCGAACGCGCGAGCGCCGCCTCGTAGTATGCGATCGCGCCGATCCCGCCGGCCTGCCCGCGGCCCCACGGGCCCGGCTCCTCCGCGTTGCCGCGCAGAATCCAGAGCTCCGCGTCGGAGGGGTCCTTCGCGAGCGCCCGCTCGATCGCGCGCTTGTAGGCGTCGTGCTTCTCCCCTTCCTTCTCGCGCGGCGCGAGCTGGGCGTCGATCTGTTGCGCGCGGAGCTCGATGTGGCGCCTCTCTCCCTCGGTCACCTTCGGCTCGAGCGCCTTCGCCTTCGCGATCGCGGCCTGCGACTCCGCGTCCCGGTTCAAACCCTGCTCGGCGCGGGCGAGCCCCATCCACGCCATCGCGCAGTCCGGGTCTTCGCGCAGAGCCTGGTGGAAGGAGCGTGCGGCTTCGATCCAGACGTAGGAGTGGAGATAAGCGAGTCCCTGGTCGTAGAACGCCTGAACGGTCGGGGTCTTCGCGCTGACCTTCTGCGAAACCTTTCCGATTCCCGCCTTCGGCGTGGTCGGCCGCTCGAGCAGCGCCGCCTCGACGTAATCGCCCGGAGGCGCCGCGCACGCGGCGTGCGGGAGGGTCTCGTTCTGCGCGAAGAGAAGCCCCGCTGTGATGAAGAGCGGGAGAAACGGGACGGCACGTCTCATGCAGGATCCCTCCGGGCCGGCGAGTTTAGCCGACCTAGAATGCCCCGGTGACCCGGCGCCCCGATCCCCTCGAGCTCTTCCGGCCCGCGGTCCGCCGCTGGTTCGAGGCCTCCTTCGCGTCGCCGACCGCGGCGCAGGCGAAGGGATGGCCCTCGATCGTCGCGGGCCGCTCGACCCTGCTCCTCGCTCCAACCGGTTCGGGAAAGACGCTCGCCGCGTTTCTCGCCGCGATCGACCGGCTCATGTTCTCGCCGGAGCCTCCGAAGAACGAGCGGTGCCGGGTGCTCTACGTGTCGCCGCTGAAGGCTCTCGCCGTGGACGTCGAGCGAAACCTGCGTGCGCCGATCGCCGGCATCGCCGCCGCGGCGGGATCGCAGGGGGAGCCCTTCCGGATCCCGGCGGTGGCGATCCGGTCGGGCGACACGCCCTCCGCCGACCGCGCCCGGATGGCGCGCACTCCGCCGGACGTCCTCATCACGACCCCCGAGTCGCTCTTCCTGATGCTGACGTCCTCCGCGCGCGACCTCCTGCGTTCGGTGGACACGGTCATCGTGGACGAGATCCACTCCGTCGTTTCCTCCAAGCGCGGAGCGCACCTCTTTCTCTCGCTCGAACGCCTCGAGTTGCTGCGCACCTCGGAAAGACCGCTCCAGCGGATCGGGCTCTCCGCCACGCAGCGGCCCCTCGAGGAGGTCGCGCGGCTCCTCGGGGGCGGCGAGCCGTCCGGCAAGCGCGGGGCGTGGAAAGCCCGCCCGGTCGAGGTCGTCGACGCCGGGAGCCGCAAGGCGTTCGACCTGACCGTCGAGGTGCCGGTCGAGGACATGGCGCGGCTGGGCGAGGTCATCGACGCGCCGCCCGGAGGTCCCGCGGCCGGCCCGCCCGCGCGCCGATCCATCTGGCCGTCGATCCATCCGCGACTGGTCGAGCTCATCCGCGCGCACCGCTCCACGATGATCTTCGTCAACAGCCGGCGACTGGCGGAGCGCATGGCGTCCGCGCTGAACGAGACCGCGGAGGAGGAGATCGCGCTCGCGCACCACGGCTCGATTGCCCGGGAGAAGCGAACCGAGATCGAGGACCGCCTGAAACGCGGGGAGCTGCCGGCGATCGTCGCGACCTCCTCCCTTGAGCTCGGGATCGACATGGGCGCCGTCGATCTCGTCGTGCAGATCGAGGCGCCGCCGTCGGTCGCCTCCGGCATGCAGCGGATCGGCCGGGCAAGCCACTCGGTCGGCGCCGTCTCGCGCGGCGTCATCTTCCCCAAGTACCGCGGCGACCTGCTTGCGTGCGCGACCGTCACCCTGCGGATGCGCGAGGGGAAGATCGAGGAGACCTTCTATCCCCGCAACCCGCTGGACGTGCTGGCGCAGCAGGTCGTGGCGATCGCCGCGATGGAGGAGATCGGAGTCGAGGATCTCTTCGCGCTCGTCCGGCGCGCGGCGCCGTTCGCGGAGCTCCCGCGGAGCTCGTTCGAGGGCGTGCTCGACATGCTTTCGGGCCGGTATCCCTCGGACGAGTTCGCCGAGCTCCGGCCCCGCATCGTGTGGGACCGCATCGGCGGAAAGGTCCGCGCGCGAGAAGGCGCGAAGCGGGTTGCGGTCGTCAACGCCGGGACGATTCCGGACCGGGGGCTGTACGGCGTGTTCCTCGCGGGCGATGAGAGCGGCAAGAGTCGCCGCGTGGGCGAGCTGGACGAGGAGATGGTCTTCGAGTCACGCCCCGGCGAGGTCTTCCTGCTCGGCGCGTCGTCCTGGCGGATCGACGAGATCACGCACGACCGCGTCCTCGTCTCGCCCGCGCCGGGGGAGCCGGGGAAGATGCCGTTCTGGCACGGCGACCGGCCGGGCCGGCCGCCCGAGTTCGGCCGCGCGATTGGCGAGCTCGCGCGCACTCTCACTGCGGCGCCGCGCCGCGAGGCGGTCCGGAAGCTGACCGAGGACCACGGGCTCGACCGCCGCGCCGCGGCGAACCTGCGCGCGTACCTGGACGAGCAGGCCGAGGCCACGGGGGACGTTCCGAGCGACCGCACGATCGTGGTGGAGCGCTATCTGGACGAGGTGGGCGACTGGCGCGTCTGCATCCTGTCGCCGTTCGGCGCGCGCGTGCACGCGCCGTGGGCAACTGCCGTGCTCGCGAGATTGCGGGAGCCCGGCAGAGTCGCGGGGACAGGCCCTGCGGGCCTGCACCCGCAACAGTCCAGAAACTCGGACGCCGAGATGCTCTGGTCCGACGACGGCATCGTATTTCGGCTCCCGGAGTCGGAGGAGCCTCCGGACGTGGCCGACTTTCTTCCCCCGGCGGACGAGGTCGAGGACCTCGTGACGCGCAACCTCGGATCTACGTCGCTCTTCGCGGCGCGGTTTCGCGAGAACGCGGCGCGCGCCCTGCTCCTCCCGCGCCGGCACCCCGGCCGCCGGAGCCCGCTGTGGGCGCAGCGCAAACGCGCCGCGGACCTTCTCTCCGTGGCGTCGCGTTACGGGTCGTTCCCGATCCTGCTCGAGACCTATCGCGAGTGCCTGCGCGACGTCTTCGACCTGCCGGGCTTGGTCGAGATCCTCCGGCGTATCGCGAACCGCCGGATCCGAGTGGTGACCGTGGACTCCCGCGTCCCCTCCCCCTTCGCGGCGTCTCTCCTCTTCTCGTGGGTCGCGAACTTCATCTACGACGGGGATGCTCCGCTCGCGGAGCGGCGCGCCCAGGCGCTCTCGGTCGACCAGGCGCAGCTGAAGGAGCTCCTCGGCGAGGCGGAGCTGCGCGAGCTCCTCGACGCGCGCGCCATCGAGGAGCTCGAGCGGAGCCTCCAGCGGCTGGATGGCCGGCCGGTCTCGAATCCCGACGCGCTCCACGATCTGCTCCTCTCCCTCGGGGACCTGACCGAGGAGGAGATCCGTCTCCGGTCGGCGCCGCCGGAGGCCGTCGCTCGGTGGCTCGGGCTCCTGTCCGCCGAGCGGCGAGTGATTGCCGTGACGATTGGCCGCGAACGTCGGTTCGCGGCCGCGGAGGATGCGGCGCGCCTGCGCGACGCTCTGGGCATCCCGCCGCCGCCCGGGTTGCCGCAATCGTTCCTCGAGGACGTCGCGGATCCCTTAGGAGACCTCGTCTCGAGGTGGGCGCGGACGCACGGACCGTTCCGGGCGGAGGACCTCGCCGCGCGCTTCGGCCTTCCGATCGCGCCGATCCGCGCGGCGCTCGAACGTCTGGAGCAGGACGACCGCGTGGTCGAGGGAGAGTTTCTACCGGGCGGACGGTCGCGGGAGTGGAGCGACGCCGGGGTCCTGAAGTCGCTCAAGCGCCGGTCGCTCGCGAAGCTGCGCAAGGAGGTCGAGCCGGTCGACGCCGCAGCGTACTCGCGATTCCTGATCGAGTGGCAGGGAGTGGCGCATCCCCGAAGCGGGCTCGACGCCCTCCTCTCCGCGATCGAGCAGCTCCAGGGGGCCGCGCTGCCGGCTTCCGTCCTGGAGACCGAAATCCTTCCGGCGCGCCTCGCGAGCTACAAGCCGGCGGACTTGGACCTCCTCTGCGCAGCCGGGGAAGTCCTGTGGCGCGGCGTGGCGCCCGTCGGTCCGCGCGACGGCCGGGTCGCGCTCTACCTTCCGGATCGCTACCGACTCCTCGCTCCGTCGCCGGGTCGCGCCGAGGGAGAGCTGGCCGGAAAGATCCGGGAGCTGCTCGAGCGCCGCGGCGCGCTCTTCTTCTCGGACCTCGTCGCCGAGACTGGCGCGTTCCCGAGGGAGCTCGTCGACGCACTCTGGGATCTCGTGTGGGCGGGGGAGGTGACGAACGACACGCTCGCGCCGCTGCGAGCGTACGTGCGCGGACCGGCTGCGAAGTCGCAGGGGAGACGTTTCGCGGGAAGGTCGTTCCGCTCGCGGCGCTCGGGACCCCCGGGCTCCGAGGGACGCTGGTCGCTTCTGCCCTCGCCTCTCGCCGGCAGCCTCGGGCCGACCGAGACCGAGCGGCGGACCGCGTTGACGACGTCGCTGCTGGAGCGCTACGGCGTGTTGACCCGCGAAGCCGTGCACGCCGAGGACGTGCCGGGAGGATTCTCCGCGGTGTACCCGGTGGCGAAGGCGATGGAGGAGGCGGGCCGGGTGCGCCGCGGATACTTCGTCGCGGGCCTCGGGGCCGCCCAGTTCGCGCTTCCCGGCGCCGACGACCGCCTGCGCTCCCTGCGGGAGCGGTCCGAGGAGCAGCAGACCGTCGTCCTCGCATCGAACGACCCCGCGAATCCTTTCGGGGCCGCGCTCGCGTGGCCCGAGCGCGAGGGCGCGCGGCCGCAGCGGACCGCGGGGGCGCAGGTGATCCTTTGCGACGGGCGGCTCGTCGCGTGGCTCGGCCGGGCCGACCGGAACCTGCTCACCTTCCTGCCGGAGTCGGAGCCGGAGCGGACGGAGAGCGCCCGCGCCGTCGCCGCGGCCCTCGCCAGGCTCGTCTCCGGAGGCGGGCGTCGCGCACTGCTCGTGGGAAGAATCGACGGAGACGATCCCGCGCAATCTCCCCTCGCGCCTTTCCTCCGGGAGGTCGGGTTCCTCGCGGGGAGTCGCGGATACCTGTTGCGGATGCCGCGGCGACCGGAGACGAGCGAGGTCCGGAGCTCGACCGAACGGGTCACCGCCGATGCCTGAGGGGGACACGATCCTGCGCGCCGCGCGGGCGCTCGGCCGGATCCTGGAGGGAAAACCCGTGACGTCGTTTTCGTCGCCTCTCCCGGCTCTGACCGGCGCGGACCTCGCGGGCCGCCGCGTCGACGCGGTGGAGGCGCGCGGCAAGAACCTCCTCATCCGGTTCGACGACGGCCGCGCTCTCGTCACGCACATGCGGATGACCGGGTCGTGGCACCTGTACGAGCCGGGACAACCGTGGAAGAAGCCGGCGCGGCTCGCTCGCGCGGTCCTCGCGACCTCGGACGCGGTGGCTGTCTGCTTCAACGCGCCGGTCGTCGAGCTCCTGTCGGCGCGGCAGCTCGTCCGGAGCGAACGCCTGCGGCGGCTGGGACCCGACGTTCTCGCTCCGGCGTTCGACGCTGCCGAAGCCGTGCGCCGGCTGGCTGCTCTCCCGGACACTCCCATCGGCGCGGCGCTCCTCGCGCAGTCCGCGCTCGCCGGCATTGGCAACATCTACAAGTCGGAGACCCTTTTCGCCCGCGGCGCCGACCCGTTCGCGCCGGTCGCGACGTTCACCGAAGCCGAGCTCCGGGAAATCGTGGGCAAAGCGCGCCAGCTGATGGCGGCGGGCGTCTCGGGGTCCGGCCGCGGTCCGTACCGGGTCTACCGCCGGAGCGGCCAACCCTGCCGGAGCTGCGGCACGCGCATCCGCATGCGCCGGCAGGGAGACGCGGGACGCTCGACTTACTGGTGCCCTCGTTGCCAGCCCGCCCGGACGGCGACGGTGCCGGCGAGGGCGACACTAGAATGAGCGCCCGGTGAAACCGGCCTCCAGGCCCTCGCGGGCGATGACCCTGATCCTCGCCGGCGCGCTCGCGGGGAGCGCTGCCGTGGCGGCGTCGAGAAAGAGCGTCCGGATGCCTGCTCCGGACGAGGGCGTCGGCAACCTGACCTCGTGGAAGGCCGCGCAGGAGCGGGCGGCTCGCGGGTGGCGCGTCTTCCACGGATTCCGTTTCCGGGACCGCCTCCCCGAGAGCGGCATCACGTTCGTGCAGCGCCCGACGGACGACTCCGGGAAGTTCTACAAGCCGAATCACTACGATCACGGGACCGGGCTTGCCGCCGCGGACGTGGATGGTGACGGCCTCGTCGACCTGTACTTCGTCAACCAGCTCGGCGGCAACGAGCTCTGGAGGAACCGGGGCGGCGGCCGCTTCGAGGACGTCACGGGGGCCGCGGGAGTGGGGCTGGCCGACCGCATCGGCGTCACGGCGTCGTTCGCCGACGTCGACAACGACGGAGATCCGGACCTCTACGTGACCTCGGTCCGCGGCGGCAACGTGCTGTTCGAAAACGACGGAAAGAGCCGCTTCCGGGACGTGACGAAGGCGGCGGGGCTGGAGTACTCCGGCCACTCGTCCGGCGCCGTCTTCTTCGACTTCGACAACGACGGCCGGCTCGACCTCTTCCTCGTCAACGTGGGGAAATACACGACCGACGAGAAGGGGCGGGGCGGCTACTTCGTGGGTTTCTCCGACGCTTTCGCCGGACACCTGAAGCCCGACCGCACCGAGCGGTGCCGGCTCTACCGCAACCTGGGGCAGAACCGGTTCAGCGACGTCACGGATCAGGCCGGCCCCTTCGAGACGGGCTTCAGCGGCGACGCGACGTTCACGGACCTCGACGGCGACGGCTTCGCCGATCTCTACGTCCTGAACATGCAGGGGGACGACCACTTCCTCGCCAACGAGGGGGGCAAGCGTTTCGTCGAGAAGACCGCGCCCCACTTCCCGAAGACCCCCTGGGGAACGATGGGGGTCAAGTTCTTCGACTTCGACAACGACGGCCGGATGGACCTGCTCCTGACGGACATGCACTCGGACATGAGCGAGGAGATCGGGCCCGCTGCGGAGAAGGCCAAGTCGCGCATGCAGTGGACCGACTCGTTCCTCCAGGGCGGGGCGAACAACGTGTTCGGGAACGCCTTCTACCGGAACCGGGGCGACGGCCGCTTCGAAGAGGTGTCCGACGCAATCGGCGCCGAGAACTACTGGCCGTGGGGTCCGAGCGTCGGGGACTTCAACGCCGACGGCTGGGAGGACGTGTTCATCGCGTCGGGGATGGGATTCCCCTTCCGCTACGGAGTCAACTCGCTCCTCCTGAACGACCTCGGCCGGAAGTTCGTCGACGCCGAGTTCCTCGTGGGGATCGAGCCGCGTCGCGGCGGACGGACCAACGCGCCGACCTTCGACGTCGACTGCACGACGGAGGGCGCCGGCCGGAAGGCCTGCATCGGCCAGAAGGGACCGATCTCGGTGCTCGGGACATTGAGCACCCGCTCCTCGGTCATCTTCGACCTCGACGGAGACGGCGACCTGGACCTCGTGACGAACGAGTTCAACGCGCCGCCCCAGGTCTTCGTGAGCGACCTGGCTGCCAGGAAGCGCGTTCGATTCCTGCAGGTGCGGCTCTCCGGCGGAGCGTCCAACCGCGACGGGCTCGGGGCGACCGTGCGGGTCCACGCCGGCTCCGCGGCGTACTCGAAGTACAACGACGGAAAGTCGGGCTATCTCTCGCAGAGCACTCTGCCGCTCTACTTCGGCCTCGGCTCCGCGGAGAAGGCGGACCGGGTGGAGGTGCTCTGGCCCTCGGGGCGGAAGTCGCTCGTCGAGCGGGACATCCCGGTGAATGGAATTCTCCGCGTCGAGGAGCCGCGCTAGCAGTTTGCCTCTCCTCCTGTTGCTTCTGCTGGCTGCGGCGCCGGTCGGTTCCGCCCCGCCGACCGATCCGGGGGAGCTGCGCCGGCTCGCGGCGTCGTACGCCGCGGTGGAAGATCCGCGCACGAGCGAAACGTACGAGCGAGCGATTGCCGCCGCGCCGGGGGATTTTCCGCTGCGGGTGGAGTACGCCCAATATCTCTGGAACTCCGGCGAGCGGGACCGCGGAAACGCGCAGATGGACCGGGTGATCGCGCTGGCGCCCGAGAATCCGAGACTTCGAGCGCACTACGGGGTCAATCTCGCGGAGCAGGGAAGGTACGTCGCCGCCGCAAAACAGCTCGAGGGCGCGCGGCGGGGCGGATTCGACAACGCGGACGTTCTCTTCTACCTGGGCAGCGTTCTCTGGGAGACCGGCCGCCTCGACGAGGCCGCGGCCCGGCTGCGCGAGGCCGTGGCGAAGGATCCCAAGAAGGTCTCGGCCCGGCACCGGCTGGGAAGGCTCCTGATTTTCCAGGGCAAGGCGGACGAGGCCGTCGCGGAGCTCACGAAGGCGTCGGAGCTCGAGCCGCACGCGATCGAAGTGCTGCTCGACCTCGGACGCGCACTCGAGGCCGCAGGCAATCCGGCGAAGGCGGAGGCGTCCTATCGCCTCGCTCTCGAGATTCCGCCGGACGTTCCGCTCGCGCACTACCTGCTGGGGACCCTTCTCGCGCGAAACGGCAAGCGCCAGGAAGCCGCGGAGCACATCGCCCTGTATCAGCAAGCCTTCGACAAGGAGCAGGAAAGGCGGTTCCGGTCGGGCGCCCGCCAGGCGGAGCTCAACCTGGGCTGGACGCGCCTGAAGGAAAAGAAGTTCGAGGAGGCTCTCGTCCAGTTCGGCCGCCGTCCCGACGACGTGGAGTCTCTGCGGGGGACGGCGCAGGCTCTCGCGGGCCTGGGGCGACACGCCGAAGCCGTGCAGGCACTGGAGCGGGCCCTGCTCCTCGACCCCGACAACCGCGCGCTCCGGTTTGCGCTCGACCGGGAACGGGAAAGAAGCGCCCGCAAGTGAGAGCGCTTCTTGCGGTGACGCTCGGTCTCGGTCTCGCCGGGGCGGTCGCCGCGGCCCCGCCGGCCCCCTGCCCGGTCTCCTTCACGGACGTGGCGCCGTCGTCAGGCCTTCGATTCACGCACGTCCGCGGCGCGACGCCGGCCCACCAGCTTCCCGAGACGATGGGCTCCGGAATCGCGTGGCTCGACTACGACAACGACGGGTGGATGGACCTCTATGTCGTGCAGTCGGGGAAGTTCGCACCCGGCCGGGAAACGGGAAACGGAAAACAGGAAACGGGCTCGCAGGACCGTCTCTTCCGCAACAACGGAAACGGAACGTTCACGGACGTGACCGACAAGGCGCAGCTCCGCGACGACGGATACGGCATGGGCGCCATCGCGGCCGACTACGACAACGACGGGTTCGTGGACGTGTTCGTGACGAACTTCGGGCGGAACATCCTCTACCGCAACAACGGCAACGGGCTCTTTTCCGACGTGACGGCCAAGTCCGGAGTGGCCGGCTCCGGCTGGTCGACGAGCGCGGCGTTCGCAGACTTCGACGCGGACGGATTCCTCGACCTCTTCGTCGTGCGCTACCTCGACTACTCCGTCGAGAAGAACTACTTCTGCGGCGACCGCGCATCCGGCCGCCGCGACTACTGCCACCCGACTCTCTATCCCGCGATCTCGAACCTCCTCTTCCGCAACAACGGGAACGGAACCTTCGCGGACGTCAGCGAGAAATCCGGGATCTCGGCCGCGCGGGGTAAGGGCCTGGGGGTGGTGGTGAGCGACGTCGACTCCGACGGCAAGCCCGACGTCTACGTCGCCAACGACACGACGATGAACTTCCTCTTCCGCAACCTCGGCGGGATGCGCTTCGAGGACGTCTCCCTGCTGTCGGGCGCCGGGGTCAACTCCGCGGGCCGCGCCTTCGGCGGGATGGGGGTCAACGCCGGAGACCTCGACGGCGACGGCCTCCCGGACCTCGTTGTGGCGAACTTCGAGGCGGAGCCCAACAGCTTCTACCGGAACGTGGGGGAGGGGATCTTCGAGGACGCCGCCGCGAACTCCGGCTTCGGCGCTCCCGCTTTCAACTTCTCCGGCTTCGGTCTGAACCTCCTCGATGCCGCGAACGCCGGCTGGCTCGACGCCTACATCGCGAACGGGCACGTGCTCGAGGTTCCGAAGATGCAGGGCGTGACCTACGCGGAGCGCCCCTTCTTCATGTGGAACGACGGCAAGGGACACTTCGTGGAGCGCGGTTGCGGCGAGCCCTTCCGGAAAGCCATCGTGGGGCGGGGGTCCGCGGTTGCCGACTACGACAACGACGGCGACGTCGACATCGCGGTGTCGAGCTCCGGAGGCGCCCTTCAGCTTCTCCGCAACGACGGAAAGCACGGCAACTGGGTCGGCTTCTCGCTCGTGGGGAGCAAGTCGAACCGGCAGGGGATCGGCGCCCGGATCACCTTGGAGACCGACCGCGGAACGCAGACGCGCGAGCTCCGCGCGGGAGAGAGCTACCTCTCGTCCTGCGATCCCCGCGTCCACTTCGGGCTGGGCGCTTCGACCGCAATCCGCCGGGTCGAGGTGCGCTGGCCTTCCGGGGTCGTGCAGAAGGTGGAGGGAGCCCGGCCCGGCCGCTACCAGCAGATCGTCGAGCCGCCCGCGGCGCGATGAAACCCGCCCGGCTCCTCTGGGCGGCACTGTTGCTCGTCGCCGCCTCCTGCTCGCGCCCGGCCTCCGTCTTCCGGGGAGCGCCCGTCGTCCTCATCTGCGTGGACACGCTTCGCGCGGATCGCCTGCCCGCTTACGGCTACGGCAAAGTCGCCACGCCGGCGCTCGACCTCCTCGCCCGCGACTCGATCGTGTTCGACAACGCGATCTCGCACGTCCCGCTGACGCTGCCGTCGCACGTCTCTCTCTTCACGGGGCTCCTGCCGTTCCAGCACGGCGTGCGCGACAACCTGGGGTTTCGCGTGTCCAGGTCGCACCCGACCCTCGCCTCGATCCTCCGCAAGACCGGCTACGCCGCCGGCGGCGCGGTCTCCTCGGTCGTCCTCGACCGCGGCTCCGGGGTCTCGGAGGGGTTCGACTACTGGGAGGACTCCATCGAAGCGCGCGACGTCGCGCAGGCGATCGGGCAGGTGCAGCGGACGGGCGACGAAACCGCCCGGTTGCTCGAGAAGTGGATCGGCGGGCAGCCCGACGGGGGAAAGTTCCTCGCCTTCCTGCACCTCTACGAGCCGCACTCGCCTTACGAGCCGCCCGAGCCGTTCCGCGCGCGTTACCGCGGAGAGCCCTACGACGGGGAGGTCGCCGCGGCGGACGCGGTCGTCGGTCGCTTCCTCGACTTCCTCAAGGAGAAAAAACTCTATGATCGGTCGCTGATCGTTTTTCTCTCGGACCACGGCGAGGGTCTGGGTGACCACGGCGAGGACGAGCACGGAATCCTCCTCTATCGCGAAGAGATCCGGGTCCCGCTCTTCGTGAAGCTGCCGGGAGCGAAGCTCTCAGGGAGCCGCGTCGCGCAACCCGTGCAGATCGCGGACGTGCTCCCGACCATCCTCGTCGCCCTCGGCGAAACGCCGCCGGAGGGTTTGCCCGGGCGCACGCTCCTCGACTCCGCGAAGGGGAAGGGCGCCGTCCGTCGCATCTACAGCGAGACCCTCTATCCCCGGTACCACTTCGGCTGGAGTGACCTCGCGTCGCTGACCGATGACCGCTACCAGTACATTCACGCGCCGCGGGCCGAGCTCTACGACTGGCGCGCCGACTCCGCCGAGAAGAAAGACCTCGCGGCGGGTCTGCCGCCCGCGTTCCGCTCGATGCGGGCGGAGCTCGTCGCAATGGAGCGTCCGCTCCAGGCGCCCGGGGCGTCGGATCCCGAAACCGTCAAGAAGCTCGCTTCGCTCGGTTACATCGGAGCAGCCGCGCCGGTCGCCGACGGGAAAGACCTGCCGGACCCGAAGGACCGGCTCGGGACGATCGATCAGCTGAAGGACGCGGCGCGCCTCGTGTCCGAGTTCCGGGACGCCGAGGCGATTGCGCTGCTCTCGAATCTGTCGCGGGAAAACCCGCGCATGCTGGACGTCTGGGAGTCGCTCGCCCGCGTGCTGCGCCGTTCCGGGCGAACCCGCGACGCCCTGGAAGCGCTGCAGCGCGCGGACCGGCTCGCCCCCGGAACACCGCAGGTGATGCTGGGGCTCGCGGGACTTCACCGGGAGGCCGGCGACTTCGAAGGCGCGCGAAAGCTCGCCGCCGCCGCGGGAGAGGCGGGAGCGCCCGGTTTCCGCGGCGAGCTCGCGTCGATCGCGCTCGCGGCCGGTGACCTGGCCACCGCGCGCCGCGAGGCCGAGGCGGTGCTCGCGGCCAACGTCGAGGCCCGCGCGCCCCGGCTGGTGCTCGCCCGCGTCGCGCTGGCGGGCGGCGACGTGGCGGGCGCCTTCGCGCAAGTCGACGGCGCCATCCGCCGCGACCGGGAGTCGGGCCGGCCGCCCGCGGTCGGATTTCGCTCGATGCGCGGGGACCTGCTCGCCCGCCTCGGGCGCGAAAAGGAAGCGGAGCAGGACTTCCGAGCGGAGGTCGCGAGCTATCCGGAGAACCTCGACGGGTGGGCGCGCCTCGCGCTCCTCTCCGCGAGCCAGGGACGTCCGGGAGAGCCGGCCGGGGTCCTGTCGGAGATGACGTCCCGGGTGCCGACCGCGAGGAGCTTCGACACCGCGGTGCGCATCTGCGGAATCCTGCGCGACCCGGTCTGCACGCGGGAGTGGACCCGCCGGAGGCAGGAGCGCCTCCGGGCCGCCCGCTGACGTCCGCGCCTCATCCAGATTTCGGGTCTGGAATCCAAAAACCCGTTTTCTAGAGCCGGTTCGGGCACCGTTTCGCGAGGTCCCGCGCTCCCCCAAAAAGGGCGGCTCCTCCCGCACCCAGTGGGTTTCGACACGCAAAACCCTTCGCTCGTCCGATTCAAACTATTGATGGCGCTCGACTTGCTCTATGGGAGTCCCGAGGATTGCGTGTCTGATCCGTCATTTCGAAAGCGTTTTTCCACGATGAAAGGAGGCTTCATGCCGAATCGGTTCCTATTGGCTCGATGGGCCATCGCGCTCCTGGCGATCGCCCTTGCCGTCCCGGCCTTCGGCCAGTTCGGCTCGAGCACGGGCGGAATCCAGGGGCGCGTGACGGACGAGCAGGGGGGGGTTCTCCCCGGCGTCCAGGTGACGTTGAAGGGACCCGGCGCGCCGTCGACCGTCTACAGCGACGCTCGCGGTGAGTTCCGCGCGGCCAACCTGGATGCGGGGACCTACGTCCTGACCTTGTCCCTCTCCGGCTTCCAGAACGTCACTCGAGAGAACGTCGCGGTCAACATCGGCCGCAACACCGAGTTGACGATCCCGATGGGCCTGACGAGGGTCGAGGCGGCGGTGACGGTCACGAGCGAGGCCCCGCTGCTGGAGACCAAGCGGGTCATGACGTCGTCGATTGTTTCGCAGCAGGAGCTGAAGTCGATTCCGTCGGCGCGCGATCCCTGGGTCGTTCTTCAGAGCGCGCCCGGCGTCTCGATCGACCGGATCAACGTGGCGGGCAGCGAGAGCGGTCAGCAGTCGAACTTCTCGGCGCACGGCTCGGCCGCGGGAACGTTCACGGTGGACGGCGTCAACCTGACCGACATGTCGGCGCTGGGATCCTCCGCGGCGTACTACGACTTCGACATGTTCCAGGAGATGCAGGTCATCACGGGCGGCGGCGACGCGTCGATCGCGGGCGCGGGCGCTCACCTCAACATGGTCACCAAGCGCGGCACGAACGACGTGCACGGCAGCGCCCGGGTCTTCGGCGTGGACGAGCGGTTCCAGTCGAACAACCTTCCCGACGAAGCCCTCGAGCAGGAGGGCGCGCTGGGGTCGGGGAACCACATCCAGAGCCTCCAGGACTACGGCGCGGAAGCCGGCGGTCCGGTGTGGAGAGATCACCTCTGGCTGTGGGGCGCCTATGGCCGCGATCAGATCAACCTGGTCACGGCGGGCGGCGCATCCGACAAGACGACGCTGGAGAACCTGAACGCCAAGGTGAACTGGCAGATCGTTCCCTCCAACGCCGCCAACGGGTGGTGGATGCACAGCGACAAGCTGAAGTTCGGCCGGAGCGCGGGTCCGACCCGTCCGCAGGAGACGACGTGGGACCAGACGCTGCCGCAGAACACGTGGAAGATCGAGGACTCCCAGGTCTTCTCCTCGAGCCTCTTCGCATCCGCGCAGTACAACGGCGTCAACGGTAACTTCACGCTGAACCCGGAGGGCGGCAACCGCCAGGCCTTCATCGACGAGGGCGGCGTGTGGCACAACTCGTATCAGATCTACGCGGCGCCGCGCCCGACCCGTCAGGTCAAGAGCGACGTCTCGTACTTCTTCAACACCGGGAGCCTGGGCCACGAGCTCAAAGCCGGCTTCGGCTACCTGAAGGCCGGAGCCCGCTCCCACTCGATCTGGCCGGGCAATGCGGTCGGAGACCTCGCCGGCGGGACCTATGGCTCTCTCTTCGACTGCACGGATGAAGCCGGAGATACGCTCCCCTGCGCGGTCGTCACGCGCCAGTCGAACCTGGTCGTGGACAACAAGTACTGGAGCGCGTACCTGCAGGACACGTTCTCTTTCGACCGGCTCTCGATCAACGCGGGAGTCCGCTGGGACCGGCAGACCGGCGAGAACCTGCCGACGGTCGTGCCCGCGAATCCGTCGTTCCCCTCAGCCCTTCCGGCGATCGACTATCCGGGCTCCGGCGAGCCGTTCACCTGGGAGGACTGGCAGCCCCGCCTCGGAATCACCTACGCACTGGGTGCGAATCGCAGCACGGTCCTGAAAGCGGCCTACGCCCGGTATGCGGACGCGCTCGGCACCGGGACCATCGACAACATCAACCCGATCGCGGGCGTCTCCTACGCGTATTACGCCTGGAACGACGCGAACCACAACAACCTGGTCGAGGTCGGGGAGGTGGATCTCGACGACTTCCAGTTCTCCCGCGGCTATGACCCGGCCAACCCCGGCGCGGCGGTCTCGGTGGACAGCTTCGCTCGCAACTTCCATGCTCCGCTGACCGATGAGCTCCTGGCCGGAATCGATCACGAGCTCTTCCCGGCGTTCGCGGTCGGCGCGGCCTACACCTATCGCAAGTTTACCGACCAGATCACTCGGAATCGGACGGGTCTGACTCGCGGCGACTACGCTCAGTACACGACGATCACGGGAACGCTTCCGGACGGCACGCCCTACAGCACGCCAGTCTTCGCCGTCACCGGCGGAGCGGATGCGGTTCCTCCCGGTTACCTCATCGGCAACCGCGACGACTACAGTCAGACCTACCACGGCGTGGATCTGATTCTGACGAAGCGACTCTCCGACCGCTGGATGGCGCGCGGCAGCTTCACCTACAACTGGAACAAGCAGCAGGTAGGCTCGGGCGGCTGCGTCGACCCGACGAACATCGTGCCGGGCCAGGGGCTCGACCTCGGCAACCCGCAGACCGGCTACACCGCGCAGACCTGCGCCGACGACGTCGTCGTGGGCTTCCGCTCGACCGGCAGCGGTGACAAGAACAGTGTTTTCTTGTCTTCGAAGTGGCAGTTCTACATGAATGCCATGTACCAGCTCCCGCTCGGCTTCAACGTGGCCGGCAGCTTCTTCGGGCGCCAGGGCTACCCGATCAACTGGTGGCGGCGCGTTGGCGGACCGGACGGCGAGCAGCGCGACGTTGCCGTATCCGAGCTGGACGATCAGCGTTACGAGAACGTGTACGACCTCGATCTCCGGCTGGAGAAGGTCGTCGCGATCACGACGACCGCGAACCTGACGGTCTCCGCGGACGTGTTCAACGTAACCAACGAAGACACGGTCCTCCAGAGGTTCAACCGGCTCAACCGGACTGGCCTGGCGGTCGGCAACACGAACGACATCAAGGAGATCCAGAGCCCGCGCGTGTGGCGCTTCGGCCTCCGCCTGGCCTTTTAGGAGGCTTCACCTCTCCATTCGGCCGCCGGGAAGCATTTCCCGGCGGCCTTTTCTTTCTCGCGCGGACCCCCCGGGATCTCCCGCCCGGGTGAGCTTCCGGCCCGCCCGTCCCAGTCCCGACCTTCCGGCTAAAACCCGCGGCATCCATTTTTCGGGTTTCGAATCCAAAAACCTGTGTTTTGGCCCTCGTCCGCGTGGGCGTTTTCTGGCTGATTTCGGCCTTCGACACGCTCCCGAAAATGGCGTATCCTCCCGCCAGCGAAAGGTTTCGACATCCCAAGTACCCCCCTCGTCCGAGTGAAAGGATTGCTGGCGCTCCCCTTGCTCTGTTGCAGCCTCGAGATTTGCGTGTTTTCGCAGTCCCTCTAAAAGGTTTTTCCAGCACGAAAGGAGGCTTCATGCCGAATCGGTTCCTATTGGCTCGATGGGCCATCGCGCTCCTGGCGATCGCCCTTGCCGTCCCGGCCTTCGGCCAGTTCGGCTCGAGCACGGGCGGAATCCAGGGGCGCGTGACGGACGAGCAGGGGGGGGTTCTCCCCGGCGTCCAGGTGACGTTGAAGGGACCCGGCGCGCCGTCGACCGTCTACAGCGACGCTCGCGGTGAGTTCCGCGCGGCCAACCTGGATGCGGGGACCTACGCCCTGACCTTGTCCCTCTCCGGCTTCCAGAACGTTACGCGGGAGAACGTCGCGGTCAACATCGGCCGCAACACCGAGTTGACGATCCCGATGGGCCTGACGAGGGTCGAGGCGGCGGTGACGGTCACGAGCGAGGCCCCGCTGCTGGAGACCAAGCGGGTCATGACGTCGGCGATCGTCACGCAGCAGGAGCTGAAGTCGATCCCCAACGCTCGCGACCCCTGGGTCGTTCTTCAGAGCGCGCCGGGTGTCTCGATCGACCGGATCAACATCGCCGGCAGCGAGAGCGGCCAGCAGTCGAACTTCTCGGCGCACGGCTCGGCCGCGGGAACGTTCACGGTGGACGGCGTCAACCTGACCGACATGTCGGCGCTGGGATCCTCCGCGGCGTACTACGACTTCGACATGTTCCAGGAGATGCAGGTCATCACGGGCGGCGGCGACGCGTCGATCGCGGGCGCCGGCGCTCACCTCAACATGGTCACGAAGCGCGGCACCAACGACGTTCACGGCAGCGCCCGCGTCTTCGGCGTCGACTCGCGGTTCCAGTCGAACAACGTGCCGGAGGAGGCGCTCGGCCAGGCCACTCCGATCGCGTCGGGGAACTACATCCAGAGCCTCCAGGACTACGGCGCGGAAGCCGGCGGTCCGGTGTGGAGAGATCACCTCTGGCTGTGGGGCGCCTATGGCCGCGATCAGATCAACCTGGTCACGGCGCTCGGCGCATCCGACAAGACGACGCTGGAGAACTTGAACGCCAAGGTGAACTGGCAGATCATTCCGTCCAACGCGGCCAACGGCTGGTGGATGCACAGCGACAAGCTGAAGTTCGGCCGCAGCGCGGGTCCGACCCGTCCGCAGGAGACGACGTGGGACCAGACGCTGCCGCAGAACACGTGGAAGGTCGAGGACTCGCAGGTCTTCTCCTCGAGCCTTTTTGCTTCCGCGCAGTACAACGGCGTCAACGGTAACTTCACGCTGAACCCGGAGGGCGGCAACCGCCAGGCCTTCATCGACGAGGGCGGCGTGTGGCACAACTCGTATCAGATCTACGCGGCGCCGCGCCCGACCCGTCAGGCGAAGGCGGACGTCTCGTACTTCTTCAACACCGGGAGCCTGGGCCACGAGCTCAAGGCCGGGTTCGGGTATCTCACGGCGGGCGCCCGCTCGCACTCGATCTGGCCGGGTGACGCCGTCGGCGACCTGGCCGGCGGGACGTACGGATACCTCTTCGATTGTGCGCGTTCCGTGCGCCGTGGTCACGCGCCAGTCCAACCTGGTCGTGGACAACAAGTACTGGAGCGCGTACCTGCAGGACACGTTCTCTCTCGACCGGCTCTCGATCAACGCGGGAGTCCGCTGGGACCGGCAGACCGGTGAGAACGCGGCCACTGTCGTGCCGGCGAATCCCTCCTTCCCGAACATCCTCCCGGCGATCGACTATCCGGGCTCCGGAGAGCCGTTCACCTGGGAAGACTGGCAGCCCCGCCTGGGAATCACCTATGCGCTGGGCACGAACCGAAGCACAGTCCTGAAAGCAGCCTACGCCCGGTACGCCGACGCGCTCGGCACGGGCACGATCGACACGATCAACCCGATCGCAGGTGTCTCCTACGCCTACTACGGCTGGAACGACGCGAACGGGAACAATTTGGTCGAGGTCGACGAGGTCGACGTCAACGACTTCCAGTTCTCCCGCGGCTACGACCCGGAGAACCCGGGTGCGGCGTTCGCGGTGGACACCTTCGCCAACGGCTTCCATGCGCCGTTGACCGACGAGCTCCTGGCCGGAATCGACCACGAGCTCTTCCCGGCGTTCGCGGTCGGCGTGGCCTACACGTACCGCAAGTTCACCGATCAGATCTTCCGGTCCCGGACCGGGCTCACGCGGGCCGACTACTTCCTCGAACGGACGATTACGGGGACTCTTCCGGACGGAACCGCGTACAGTGCCCCGGTCTACTCCGTCACCGGCGGCGCCGATGCCGTTCCCCCCGGATATGTCGTCTCGAACCGCGACGGTTACGATCAGACGTACCACGGGATCGATCTCACGCTGACGAAGAGGCTGTCCAACCGCTGGATGGCGCGCGGCAGCTTCACCTACAACTGGAACAAGCAGCACGTGGAAACAGGCGGCTGTGTGGATCCGACGAACGTCGTTCCGGGTCAGTCGCTCGACGCAGGCAACCCGCAGACCGGGTATACGGCTCAGACCTGTGCCGACGACGTCGTCGTGGGCTTCCGGTCGACCGGCAGCGGCGACAAGGCGAGCGTCTTCCTGTCTTCGAAGTGGCAGTTCTACATGAACGCCATGTACCAGCTCCCGCTCGGCTTCAACGTGGCGGGAAGCCTCTTCGGCCGCCAGGGCTACCCGATCAACTGGTGGCAGCGCGTCGTTGGCCCGGATGGTGAGCTGCGCGACGTGGCGGTCTCCGACCTGGACGACCAGCGCTACGAGGACGTGTACAACCTCGACCTCCGGATCGAGAAAGTCGTCCCGATCACATCTTCGGCAAACGTCACGATCTCCGCGGACTGCTTCAACGTGACGAACCAGGACACGGTCCTTCAGAGGTTCAACCGGCTCAACCGGTCGAATCTGGCGGTCGGCAACACGAACGACATCAAGGAGATCCAGAGCCCGCGTGTCTGGCGCTTCGGCCTCCGGATCGCGTTCTAAAGCTTCTCTTCTCCACTCTGGCCGCCGGGAATACGCTTCCCGGCGGCCTTTTTCATTTAGGGGAGGGAAGAGAGAAATGCGGCGAATTCCGACGGGAGCGGCGCTTCTCCTGGTCGTTCTCGCGAGCGTCACTTGTCGCGATCAACCGAAGACCGGAGGTCCGGACGCTTCGGCTTCCGACTCGTCCCGCCCCGACGTCCTCCTCGTCACCATCGATACGCTGAGGGCGGACTCGCTCGGGTTCGCCGGAAACAAGGCTGTCGAAACGCCGGTCCTCGATCGGCTCGCCGCTCAGGGGAGGGTCTTCGGGAACGCCCACGCGCACAACGTCGTCACCCTTCCGTCTCACGCGAACGTCCTCACGGGTCTCCTTCCCTACCAGCACGGGATCCGCGACAACACCGGATTCCGCCTCGATCCTTCGATCCCGACTCTCGCGACGCTGCTGAAGGAGAAGGGGTACGCGACGGGGGCGTTCGTCGGCGCGTTCCCGCTCGACTCCCGCTTCGGTCTCTCGCGCGGGTTCGACGCTTACGACGATCGATATCCGCGCGGCCGGACACCGCTCGACTTCGAGATGCCGGAGCGTCCGGCTTCGGAGGTCGTGCCCGCCGCGCTCGCGTGGTGGAACGAGAAGCGCGGCGCGCCCCGCTTCCTCTGGGTGCACCTTTACGACCCCCACGCCCCGTATCGCCCGCCCCGGCCCTTCGCGGAGCGGTACCGCTCCAACGAGTACCTGGGCGAGGTCGCGGCGACCGACGCGGCGCTGGCGCCTCTCCTCGACCCCCTGACGTCCGGCGCGGCGCCCCCGGCGCTCGTCATCGTGACGTCGGACCACGGCGAGGCACTGGGCGATCACGGCGAGGCGACGCACGGTCTTTTCGCCTACGAGGCCACGCTCCACGTCCCGCTGGTCGTCTGGTTCCGGGGAAAGCTCTCGCCCGGCTCGAGCGAGGATTTCGTCGGCCACACCGACATCGCGCCGACGGTGCTCGCGGCGGCCGGGATCGAAAAACCGGCGTCTCTAACGGGCTCGTCGCTTCTCGCGGACGTGAAGTCGCGCGAGACCTACTTCGAGGCCTTCTCGACGGCCTTGAACCGCGGCTGGGCGCCGCTGCGTGGCGTCATCGCCGAGGGATCGAAGTTCGTGGACCTGCCGGTCCCCGAGCTCTACGAACTCTCCCGCGACCCGGCGGAGAGAACCAACCTCGCGGGCGGAAAGAGCGACGTTCTCCGCCGACTCGCTCGACTGCTCCCCGCCGAGTCCGAGCTCGGACGCGCGCGCCAGCCCCACGCCGCGCCCGAGGAGGTCGCGCGGCTGCGGAGCCTCGGGTATCTCTCGGGCTCCGCGGCGGTGAAGGCCCGGTACTCCGCCGAGGACGACCCGAAGAACCTCGTCTCGATCGACCGTCAGCTGCACGAGTGCGTCGACCTGTACCAGCGGGGGAAGCTCGCCGAAGCGATCACCCTCGGCCGCGCGGTCCTTCGCGCGCGGCCCGGGATGGAGGCCGGTTACGAGAACCTCGGCTTTCTCCTGCGCCGCGCCGACCGGGCCGACGAGGCGCTCCGCGTCTACCGCGACGCGATCGATCGGGGCGCCGCGAGCGAGGAGCTCCGGGCGCACTACGCCCTCGCCCTGAGCGAGAACGGGCGCGCGGCCGAGGCCGTCGCCGTCCTCCAGCCGCTCGCGTCGAGCTCGGATCCGGAGACCCTGAACGCGCTCGGGATCGCCCTGTCGGACGCTGGGCGCGGGGCCGACGCCGTGAAGGTCCTCGATCGGGCGCTCTCTCAGGACCCGGACTTCGTCGAGGCCGTGCAGAACCTGGGGATCGTGCGGCTGCGGGCGAACGATCTCGCGGGGGCGCGAGACCTCTTCCGTCGGGCGCTCGCCCGGGACGAAAGACTCCCGCGCGCCTGGAACGGCCTGGGCGTCGCTCTCGCGCGCCTCCAGGACGAGCGGGGCGCCATCGAGGCGTGGGACCGCGCCGTGGAGCTCGACCCGGGCCTCTACGACGCCCTCTTCAACATCGGTCTGACCGCCGGGAAGAACGGGATGCGGCGCGAGGCCCGCGCCGCGCTGGAGCGGTTCGTGGCCACGGCGCCCCCCGGCGCCTACCGGGCGGACATCGCGCGCGCCCGCGGACTCCTGAAGATGCTGGAGGGACCGCCGTCGTGAAGTCACGCATCGCGCTCGCGGCCCTCCTCGCGCTGGCGCCGGCGTGCGCGCGGCGGTCCGAGCCCCCCGCGAAGCCGGGCGCGCCGCTCGTGATCATTTCGGTCGACACCCTTCGCGCCGATCACCTCCCGGCGTACGGCTACGCGGGCGTCCGCACGCCGGCCTTAGACGCGCTCGCGCGCGACTCGATCGTGTTCGAGAACGCGTACTGCCCGGCGCCACTGACGCTTCCGTCTCACGCGACGCTCCTGACCGGGCTCCTGCCGTCGCAGCACGGCGTCCGCGACAACGTGGGGTTCCGGCTGGCGGGTCGCGCATCCGACACTCGCGGCGGTGCTGAAGGCGCGCGGCTACGCGACGGGCGCGGCCGTCTCCTCCTTCGCCCTCCGTCGCGATCGTGGGCTCGATGCCGGTTTCGACCTTTACGACGACATGTTCGGAGCGGACTCGCCGGACGAGCGGCCGGGCGCCGAGACCGTAAAGCGTCTTGAAGCCTTCGCGGAGTCCAACCCGGGAAAGCCGCTCTTTCTCTTCCTTCACCTCTACGAGCCGCACACTCCCTACGTTCCGCCGGAGGCATTCCGCTCCGAGTACGCGTCGCGCCCCTACGACGGAGAGGTCGCCGCGTCCGACGCAGCGGTCGGCGGTTTCCTCGCTCACCTGAGGAAGAGCGGTCTCTACGACCGCGCGGTCATCGTGTTCACTCTCGGATCACGGGGAGGGGCTCGGCGACCACGGCGAGGACGAGCACGGCGTCTTCCTTTACCGCGAGACGATCCGCGTGCCGCTCTTCGTGAAGTTTCCGGATTCGCGCGGCGCGGGGACCCGCGTCCGGGTCCCGGTCGGACTGATCGACGTCTTTCCCACGATCGCCGAAACCGCGGGAGTCTCCGACGACGGCGGCCGTCCGGGTATCTCGCTCTCACGACTGGCCGGGCCCTCCGCGCCCTCGACCCGCCGGATCTACTCCGAGACGCTCTATCCGCGGCTGCAACTGGGCTGGAGCGATCTCGCGGCTCTCACCGACGACCGCTTCTCTTACATCGAGGCGCCGCGTCCCGAGCTCTACGACCTCGTGGCCGATCCGGCGCAGAAACACGACCTGGCGGGTTCCCGGCCGCCCGCACTCCGGTCGATGCGGGCGGAGCTCCTGTCTCTCCGGGATTCCGCGTCGGCCGCCTCGCCCGAGAAATCCGCCGCGGAGGAGCTCGAGAAGCTCGGTTCGCTCGGCTACATCCGCGTCGACCCCGGCTCCGCGGGGAAGCGGGATCTCCCCGATCCCAAGGACCGGATCGCGGAGCTCCGCGATTACAAGCGGCTCTTCGACCTCTTCTATGCGAAGCGTAACGACGAGTCGATCGCTCTCGCGCGCCGGATGCTCTCCGCGAACCCTCAGATCCTGTCGGTGTCGCGGATTCTCGCGACCTCGCTCGAGAGGAAGGGGCGCCCGGCGGAGGCGGCCGGGGTCCTGGAGGCGGCCCTCTCGAGGAGTAACCGGACCGGAAGCGCCGAGGACGTGGTCCAGACCGCGGAGGAGCTCGCCACGCTCCTGTCCCGGTCTTCCGATCCCGCGCGCGCGGAGAAGTCGCTCTCCGATCTCGTGAAACGGGGGGTCGCCGGCGAGCCCGTCCGCCGCGAGCTCGCGCGGCTCCTGCACCGGCGCGGCCGTCCCGCCGAGGCCCTCGCGGTTCTCCCGGGCGCCGCGACGAGCGCCGACGCCGCGACGCTCGACGTCTACGGCGCGGTCCTCGCCGACTCCGGAAGGCTCGACGACGCCCGTCGGGCATTTGCCAGGGCCCTGGAGATCGAGCCCGGCCGGGCGGACGTGCTCCTGCACCTGGGGATGCTGTCTCTGCGGCAGAAGGATTTCGCCGGGGCGCGCGATTGGTTCTCGAAGTCGCTCGCCGCGGACCCGGCCGCGCCGGCGACGCTGGCCGCGCTCGGGCTGGCGCAGGCACAGCTCGGGGACAGCCGGGCAGCCCTGGAGTCGTGGGACCGGGCGCTCCTCCTCGATCCGCGCCAGTTCGACACGCTTTTCAACCGGGCCGTCCTCGCCGGGCGGACCGGGGACGCCGCCACGGCGAGGCGCGGTCTCCAGCAGTTCATCGCTACGGCGCCGGCGGGGCGCTACGGGGGTCAGATCGCGGAGGCGCGGCGTCTCCTGAAGGCCATGGCAGCGGGGCAGTCGTGATCTCTCCGAAAGTCGCCCCGGCGAGGGGTGCCTGCGATAACCTGTCGGAGGTGCCCCCCATGACGCCGCGCCTGCTGCCGGTGCTCCTCATCGCCCTGTCCCTGCTCGCGCCCTCCCGCTCCATCGCCCAGAAGCCCGAAGCAGCGAAGCCCGACGCCCCCGTCCGGGAGACGGCCGAGGTCGTTCTCGTCGAGGTCCCCGTGAGGGTGGTCGACCGGTCCGGGCAACCGATTCGCGGCCTCCAGGCGAGCCAGTTCGAGGTCTTCGACGACGGCAAGAAGCAGACCATCGTCGGCTTCGATGCGATCGACCTCGCCCAGAAATCGATCGACCGACAGCGGCCGATTTCGGAATCCCTGAATCCCGCGGCGAGGCGCCACTTTCTGATTCTTTTCGACCTCACTTTCGCGCGCCCGGGCGCCATCCTCGCCGCTCAACGCGCCGCGAAACAGTTCGTGCTTTCGGGAATGACCGATCGGGACTTCGCCGCCGTCTCGACGTTCTCGGTCGAAAAGGGCGTCCGGATGCTCGTGACGTTTTCGTCCGATCGAGTCCAGCTCGCCCGCGCGGTCGACACGCTCGGCCTCGTCGTCGCCGAAGACCTCTCCAAGGATCCCCTCGGATTCGCGTTCGACATCAGCCGAGTCGGGGCCGGCTCCCGGGGCCAGGGCGTCGAGGGCAAGGAAGGACCGGCAGCCGCGATCATCGAGACGCTGCAGACGATGCAACAGATCGTGCGTGCGCGCGTCGACGAGTACGCGCGGGGTCGCGTCGCCCAGCTGACGCAGTCATTCGGCTCGCTCGCGCGGGCGCTCGATGCGGTTCAGGGGCGCAAGGACGTCATCTACCTTTCGGAGGGCTTCGAGAGCCGTCTGCTCGTCGGCGCGCGCGAGACCGACCAGGAGCGCGACTGGCTCATTTCCGGCGAGCAGTGGAAGGTCGACCAGGAGAAGCGATTCGGCAACAGTCACCTTCAGAGCCAGGTCGGCCTGATGACGCAGCTCTTCCGGCGATCCGACTGCGTCGTGCACGCCGTCGACATCGCCGGGCTCGCCAAGGACACGGACCCGAGCGTCGTCGGCGCCCCAGGTGCGCGGGGAGAACGCCCTCTTCGAGATCGCGAACGCGACCGGCGGCGAGGTGTTTCGCAATGCAAACGACCTCAGCGGGCAGCTCGACCGCCTGATCGCGCGCACGAGCCTCGTGTACGTCCTCGCTTTCCAGCCGAAGAGGACCGGCGAGGAAGACCGCTTCCACGATCTCAAGGTCAAGGTGCACGCTCCCGGCGCGCGAGTCTCCGCCCGCGCGGGATATTACGAGCGGAGGGCGTTCCGGGTACTCTCCCCGCTCGAGCGGAGCCTTTCGGCGGCCGACATCGTGGCGAACGAGATCGCCGTGAGCGATATCCCGCCGCGCGTCCTCGCGCTTCCCTTTCCGAGCGAGGCCGTCGACGAGGGCCCCGCCACGGTCCCCGTCCTCGTCGAGATTCCAGGCGACCGCCTTCTCGTGGGGCAGACGGGCACCCGGCTTTCGGCCGAGGTCTACGTGTACGCGACCGACCCGGAGAACCGGTTGATCGACTTCTTCGCGCAGACGGTCGGCATCGACCTCGCCATGAATCGAGAGAAGCTCGAGAAGGGGGGCTGAAGTACGCCGGTCAGCTCCAGCTTCCGGCGGGCGAGTACCGTCTGCGCGTCCTCGTGCGCAACTCGGAAACTGGTCGGTCCGGCCTCGCTGTCCAGAGCCTTCACGTCCCGGCGTTCGCGGCCAACCAGCCCTACATCATTCCTCCGATCTTCCTTCAGGCCGCGAGCGGCGGGATGCTCGTCCGCGGCCGGCAGAGGGGGAGCTCGGGGGGGGCGGTCTCGGACGATCCACTGCTGTCCGCGGGAGTGGAGGACTTCGTCCCGGCGGCGCTGGCTTCGGTCGAGTCGGATATTCCCTCGCGCGTCTCGGTCGTCGCCTATCACTTCGGCTCGGAGTCGGCGGTCAACCCTCCGAATGGCCGCGCAGATCCTGTCGGAAGAGGGACGGCCCCTGGGCGACGGGGCGATCTCGCTCGTGGGCCGGTCGCCGGTCGAGGCCGACGGCCGCCAGCTCCTTCTCGTGTCCTTCACACCCGGCCACCTCTCGCCCGGGAAGGTATTCGCTGCGGGTCATCCTCCAGGACCGCATGACTGGTCGCGGAAGCCAGGCGTCGGCGCCTTTTCTCGTCCGCTAGACCTCCGCGATGCTCGCGGTCGCCGCCTCACTCCTGGCGTGGAGCTTCGCTGCGGCGTCGCGGACTGCTGCCGGCTGCAAACGGAGGCGGAAAGAGACCCTCTTCACGAGCGCCTGCGCGCGGTGCCGGCTCGCTCCGAGGGAGTGCGACCCCGGGCACCGCGGAGGCGCGGCAGTCGCGGCGGAACTCTCGGAGATCGGCTGCGCATATCTCGAGAAGCGCGACTTCGGCCGGGCGGTGGAGCTCCTGGGCGAGGCCTACGGCTGGGATTCCGACAACGGCATCGTTCTCGCGCTCCTCACGCTCGCTTACGTTCGCCAGGAGGAGTTCGACTTCGCGCGCTTTTATCTCGATCTCGCTCTGCAGCGCGCCCCGCGCGCGCCCGCGCGCGCTTACGAGATCCTGGGGGAGGTCTACTACTCCTGGAATCGGTTGGAAGACGCGGTTCTCGCGTGGGAGCACTTCCGGCAGCTGGGCGGCGACAACCCGGAAACGCTGAAGCGGCTGGCGCGCGCGCGACAGGAGTTGTCGCTCGCCTCGGGACAGCGCTCGCTGGAGGGGGAGGGTTTCACTCTCTTCTGGGATCCCGCGATCGGCGCTGAGGAGATCCGGCGGATCTCCGAACGCCTCGCGGAGAGCTACCGGGAGCAATCCGACTTCTTCGGACGGCGGTTGCCGGCGTCGCAGATCGTGATCCTGTACGCGGGCCGAGCGTACTTCTCGCTGGTCTCCGTCCCGGACTGGGTGTCGGGACTCTTCGACGGGAAGATCCGCGTCTCTCTCGACCCGGACGGAGGTCTTTCGCCCGAGCTCGTCGCGGTCCTCTCTCACGAGCTGGCGCACGCGTTCGTGCGTCACGTCTCGGCCGACCACGCGCCAGGCTGGCTACACGAGGGGATCGCGCAGTGGTTGGAGGGGAGGCGCCTGATGAGAAGCGAGATCCGCGACGCGTTTCGCGGCCGCTCCCCGCACCCGCTGTCGGAGCTGAACGGAAATCTCGCGCGGCGGGCGGACCGCGCGGCCGCGCGGACGAACTACGTCGAGGCGCTGGGCCTGGTCGAGTACCTGATCGAGCGGCGGGGCAGCGGGGCGGTCGCCTGCCTGACCCGGTCTCTCGGGGAGGGCCGGAGTCTCGCCGAGGCTCTGCGGCTCGAGTTCGACCTCACGCCGGAAGAGCTCTTCCGGCGTTGGAGGGAGTGGGTGAAGATCTAGGAGAGTCGCGGGGACAGGGGCGCGAAGCGGCCCTGCACCCGCAGCAGTCCAAGAAAGTCGCGGGGACAGGTCTTCGACCTGCACCCGCCACCGAACTCGCGCGGGGACAGGTCTTCGACCTGCACCCGCCACCGAACTCGCGCGGGGACAGGTCTTCGACCTGCACCCGCCACCGAACTTCAGCGCGGACAGGTCTTCGACCTGCACCCGCCACCGAACTCGAACGCGGGGACAGGTCTCGAAGGAACCTGCCCCCGCTGCAGGTTCACCTCACCACGGCTTCAGGTCGAACGGTGCCGAGTCCTTCACGATCTCCCCCGGCTGCTTGTTCGCGATCTTCACGAACTGGTCGGCCCACTCGCGCAAGATCGCCTTCGCGTGGGCGTACCAGGTCAGGTCCTTGATGTTGACGATCGAGAACTTCTCCGACTCCCGATCGGCGAACATCGCCACCACGTCATTCGTCCCGCCGTCTTTCATCCTCGCTTCGAACGCAACCGTTGAGTGGGTCGTCGCGGTCTGGACGTTCGCCGCGGCGGTCCCGGCGACGCCCACGGCCGGCCCCGCGGCATAGCCGAGCGCGTCCAGCACGACCTTGTTCGGGACGACCTCGATCAGGGCGAACTCGACGACGAGCGTGTTCGGACCGGGTGTCTCGACGACGACGAAGCGGTGCTTCGGATCCTTGCGGAACGACTCCTCGAAAACCCCGCGCGCGTAGCCAGCGAGCTCCTTCGCGTCCTCCTTGACCTTCTCGCCGCGCTCGAGCTTCTCCCACCACGTCATCTGGCGAAGGTATTCGGTATTCCACGGCGCGATGTAGATCTCCTTGTAGTGGCCCCAGTCGAGATCCTTCTTGCGCCAGGCCTTCTGAAACGGAAGATCCGACGGCTTCTCCAGGTCCTTGTCGGGGATGAAACCGGCCGGCGAAGCCGGCTTGGCCTTCTGGATGCACCCGACGCCCCCGAAGGCGGCTGCGAACAGGATGATCACGCCGATCGCGCGCGACGCAGGTCGTTTCATGGCATCTCCATTCAAGAACGGTTCTTTTTGCGGATTCTATCGTTCCCGGGGGCCTCGGGCATACGGCTTGCTTTTCCAGGGGACGAAAGGAATCGTGATGGAAGCGACGACTGCGACCCCATCTCTCGCCGAAACTCTCGACCGTCTCGCCCGCGTGGAGCCGGTTGCTTCGCCGGTCCTGAGCCTTTATCTGGACGCCCAGCCCGACAACCGCGGGAAGGACCACTACGGGCCGTTCCTCCGAAAGGAGCTTCACGGCCGGATGGAGCAGTTCGAGAAAAGGTCTCCTGCGCGCGAGAGCTTCGAGAAGGACGTCGAACGGATCGAGCTCTACCTTTCCGAGGAAGTCCGCCCCTCGGCCAACGGCATCGCGATCTTTGCCTGCTCGGCGAGCGACTTCTTCGAGTCGCTCCAGCTCGACGCTCCGATCGAGCGGAATCGGATGACGGTCGGGGATCGTCCCCACCTCTACCCGCTGGCCCGCGTCGTGGACCGCCATCCTCGGCACGCCGTGCTTCTCTCCGACACGAACCACGCGCGTATCTTCGTGTTCGGCCGCGGCCGTACGATCGAGCGGGAAGAGGTCTCGAGCGAGAAACTGTCCCGGACCGACGCCGGCGGCTGGTCGCAGATGCGATACCAGCGGCACGTCGAGGACCACTGGCTGCATCACGCGAAGGACGTCGTGGAGGTTCTCGGCCGGATCGTCGCCGAGGACCGCGCGGAGTACGTTTTTCTCGCCGGAGACGAGGTCATCGTTCCCCTGGTGCGAGATCAGCTTCCGAAGGACCTGGCGAAGAGGGTGGTCGGGGTCTTTCCCATGGAAATGCGGGCGTCCGAACAGGACGTGATGGAGGCGGCGGAGAAGGCTCTTGCGGAGCACGTCGCGAAAGCCGAGTCGGAACGCGTCGAGACCCTGCGGGGAGAGTGGCGCGCCGGCCGCCTTGCCGCCGCGGGCCCGCAGGACGTCCTGCTCGCGCTCGAGAACGGTCAGGTCGAGGAGCTCTGGCTCTCCACCGCTTTCGCGGAGGCCGGCGACGACTACCCGGGCACTCCCGCCGGGGACGATTTCGTGCAGCGCGCGTTCGCGACGGACGCGAAGGTCCGTTTCGTCGAGAACCCCGATCTCCTCGCGGAAATGGACGGCGTGCTCGCCGCCCTGCGCTACAAGGCCGACTCCCCGCCGCGAGACAACTCACCCGTCGAGCGAAAGGTCGGAGAATGAGCAAGAACAATGTTCACCCGGATCACTACAAGGTCGGCGGGCGGGACCGGCAGGACGATGCCGCCGCGGCACGGTTCGCCCAGGCTGTTGCCGGGAAGGCCGCCTCTCAGCAGCGTCCCGACCGGATGACGAAGGGACCTTACTTCCAGCGCCCGGAGCCCGCGGCGCCGGCGCCTGCCGGACCGCCGGCGAAGCCCGCGCAGAAGAAGAAGAGCTCCCCACGGAGGAGAGCGGCCGGGAAGTCCGCCGCCCGGAAGGCGTCTGCACCGCGGAAGACGGCGGCCCGGAAAGCCGCCTCGACCTCGAAACGCTCCTCGAAGTCGAGACGGGGAAAGAAACCTGGCAGCGCTCCCGCGCGTTCGACCAAAAAGCGCTGAGGCGCTAGTCGACCGGGACGGAGATCGCCTCGCCGTCGCGGGCCGACAGAATCCACGCGGCGCCCACACGAACGTCTGGCCCGAGCGCTCGCACGGCAGCCGCGTAGTCCGCCAGCTGGGCGGCGTAACGTTCCCGGGCCAGCGAATCGCGATCCGCCGCACGGCCCCAGCGGTCTGTCTTGTAGTCGACGACGATCCACGCGCCGCTCTCTTCGAAGAGCAGGTCGATCTTGCCTTCGACGAGAAATCCCGCGGAGTCCCGAAAGAGAACCGGGAGCTCCGTCAGCCGGCGGCTCGCAGCCCCCGACCGGCGAAACAGGTCGGAAGAGATCAGCTTCGCAACGAGGCGCCGGACCTCCGCGGACTCCGGAGGGGCAAGCTCCCAGTCCGCGCTGGCCTCGTTCGCCGCTGTGACCGGAGGCAACTGCCGTTCGGCTACCGCCTGCATCGCTTCGTGGACGGCGGACCCGATTCGCTGGGCCCGGCTCGGGGTCTCGGCGGGCTCCCGATCCTCGCGGGGGCGATCCTCGGTAAGACTCTTCTCGGCCTCCTCGTGCAGGCCGGCGCGCCGCAGCGGGAGGGACCGATCGGCTTGCAGAATCGATCCGCGCTCGTCGAGCTCGCCGATTTCCCGCTGGAGTTCCTCGGCACCCTTCGTGTCGGGAGGGCGGGAAATTTCGAGACGCGCGGGTAGCGTCGGTTCGGGCGACGCGATCGCGACGAGACCCGGGAACCGCTCCGGCTTCATCGCGTCCCAGAACCGTCCCAGGTTCGTCGACTCTCGATCGCGCGAGTCGGAAATGACGCCCGACTTGTTTTTCGTAATCTTTCTCCAGCACGAGATCACGAGAAGATCTTTCGCCCGGGTCGCCGCGACGTAGAAGAGCCGCTTTTCCTCGGCGCGCTCCCGCTCCTCGTTTTCCCTCACGGCCAGCCGGTATCCCGGCGTCTCCACGCCGAAACCTCCCATCGCTGCGGTCGTTCCCCAGATCCTGGAGTTACCGCCGAAGACGATCGTCGGCCGCTTGCCGCTGCTCTGGGCGCCCAGGTCCGTGACGTAGACCACCGGGAACTCGAGGCCCTTCGCCTTGTGAACGGTCAGGATCCGCACCGCGTCCTCTTCTTCCTCGAAGGCACGCGGCTCGCCGGTTTCGGCGCCGGCTTCGCCCTCGAGTGCGCGCACGACGGATCCGAACGAGAGCCCGGCGGCCGACAGGTCGCCGGCGATCACGGCGAGCCGCTCGAGGTTCGCCGCGGCCTGCAACCCCTGGCTTCCCGCCCGCGCGATCTCGACCGCGCCGGTCTCCGAATAGAGTTCGTCCATCGTGTCGCGCGCGGACCGGGCGTGCCTCTCCTGGCGCAAGCGCGAGAAGAGATCAAAGGCTCGGCCGAGTCGTTCCGAAGCCGGGCCCGGCCGGTCGTACCGGAACTTCACTCCCGCGAGTTGCTCGCGAAGAAGATCTTCGTCGGAGAAGGAGAAGAGGAGGGACTTCAGGGCTGCGTAGAGGCTCACGGCGTCGTGCGGGTTGGAAATCGCCTTCAGTGCCGCGACGACGGCCGCCGTTTCCGCCCTCTCGTAGAACTCCTGGCCTCCCTCGAGAACGCTCGCGATTTGGTGGCGGTCCAGGGCCTCCTGGAAGTCGGCGACTCTCGCATTGGAGCGGACGAGAATGGCCATGTCCCGCGCCCGGACGGATCCGGACCCGATTCTCTGGGAGATGTCCCGTGCGACCGAGGCCGCTTCGCAGGAGCTCCAGATGTCCTTCTCCTCGAACCATCCCTCCGGAGGCTCCAGGTAGACGACCCGTTCTCCCGACGGAGCCGGGCGAACGATCCACGGATGGAGGGGTGAGTACTCGATCTCGAAGGGACGAGCGGGATCTCCCTGGAGGAGGTCGCCGAAGACGCCGTTCACCCATTGGAGGATCTCGGGGAAGCTGCGCCGGCTCGCCGTGAGCGTCTCTTTCGTGAGACCGCGCGCCGCGGCGCGGTAAGACTCGACGTCCGCCCGTCGGAAACGGTAGATCGATTGCTTCGGGTCGCCGACGACGAAGAGCCGCCCGGGCTCGGGCTCGATCGAGCGCCAGTCGGCCTCGCCGCCCTCAGCTGCGGCCAGCCGGAGAAGGATCTCCATCTGAAGGGGATCGGTGTCCTGGAACTCGTCCACGGCGAGGAATTCGAAACGGCGGCGGAAGTGCGCCCGCGCGTTGGCCGACCGTCGAAGAAGATCGCGGGCGTAGAGCAGGAGGTCGTCGAAGTCGAGGACGTTCCGGCGGCGCTTTTCGGCCGTGACTGCAGCCAGGTACCCGGACTCCGGATCGATCAGCCGGTCGAGCGCCGCGACGAGGACCGGCCACCGGCGCACCTGCTCCGGGAAATCGTTGTCGTCGAAGAAATCCTTCAGCTTTCCGACGAACTTCTGGATTTTCTCCTTCCGGTCCGAAGTCCAAAGCGTGGACGCTCCGTGGAAGGCGCCACCGGGAAAGGGGCGTCCGCGGTCCGCCAGCTGCTCCAGGGAATGCGAAGCCGAAAGCGAGTCGAGAAAAGCGAGGATGTCGCGCAGGTAACCGATCGCAGCCCCGGCCGGCGACCGTGCCTCCGCGATTGCAGATCGGATCTCCGCCTTCCACGATTCGAGGAGCGGCAGCATTGCCGCAACTTCGGCGCGGGGGAGTTGGGCGTCGTCCAGCCGTGTTCGCTCGTTGTAGAGGGCGAGGGCCATTTGCGAGAGGGACGAGGCCTTCTCCTCTTCGACGCGCCCGACCGCGAGACCGCGACGGAGCGATTGCGCGATCGCGCCTGCCGGACGCTGCGCGATCTCCCCCTTCCACCAGTCATTCCAGACCCGGCTCGCCAACTCGGTGGACGCGGCCGGATCGAGCTGGACGAAATCGGGATCGATGCCGGCCTCGAAGGGCCGCTCGCGGAGGAGGGCGAGGCAGAAGGAGTGAATCGTGGTCACTTCTCCGCGGTCGAGCTCGCGGAGGGCTTCCTCGGCGCGATCCCGGCGCGCATCTTCGGAGGAGGCGATGCGTTCCAGCGCCCGGCGCAGTCGGATTTTCATTTCTCCGGCCGCTTTCTCGGTGAACGTGAGCGCCGCCGTGCGGGAGAGCGATAGCGGGGGGCTCGACTCCAGCACCCGGTGAAGGATCGCCTCAATGAGGATGTAGGTCTTGCCGGTGCCCGCGGACGCTTCGACGAGAGCGGAGCGACCCGTCTCCCGGACGATCCGGAGGCGGGCCTCCACGTCCGGCGCGGGAGCCTCGAAAATCGTCGTGTCGGTCACGGGATCTCCTCCAGGGCCGCGAGCGCCACTACGCCAGGATCGCGGTCATCCTGTTTGAGGGCGTACCGTTTGACGTTTCCGGGCCCGCAGATCGGCTTGTACTCGCAGAAGAGACAGGCGTCCTTGGCGACGAACCCCGCGGTGCGGGGACGGAAGACTCCTCCGCGCAGGGCCGCTTCGATGGCCTTCAGGACCTTGTCGAAGCCCTCGAGCAGCCCGCCGCGCGCCTCGACCTCGAAGCCGACCGGGAGCACCTCGATCGGACCTCCCGCACGCAGAGGTCCGACGTAGAGGTATTCGGCGCGGATCCGATCCGGAAAGCCGCGCGAGCCGGAGAGCGTCTCCGCCGCGAAGAGGCCGTACGCGGGGAGCTGAGACAACTCCCCCGCGAAGACGAACTGCTTCTTGTTCTTGTCCTGGACGGCCTTCTGGATCCGCTTCGGTGTCGTGAGATGTCGGGGGACCTTGAAGTCGGTGACCCGCAGGAGAGATCCAGCCTCTCCGACCGCGACGAGGTCGATCCGCCCGGCGAGCGTCACGCTGCCGTCCGTCGTCAGGCACACGAGGGGCTCGTCCGCGGAGAGTTCGGGGTCCTCGACCGCGCCGGCGCGGCGCGGTCCGAATCGGACCTCCGCTCCTGCCGGCGCGAATTCGCCCGGATCCTGCCGCTCGTGGTCCAGCCACGCCTCGAGCTCCTCGACGAGGCGCGCTTCCGTCAGCTCCCGAACGAGCGCCGGTCCGAGACCGTAGCCGTTCTCCTCTTCCCAGTCGGTGAGCGCCGCTGCGGCATGTCGGCGCGAAAGCCCGCTGGCCTCGCCGGGTGTGAGGCTCCGGAAGGGCACACCCCGACGTTCCCAGGCGATCCGTCTCGCCGCATCGTGAAAGAGGGAGCCTCGCCCGAGGTCGTCGACCTCCCCCCTTTCGGAGGCCTCGTCGAACGCCCGAACCCGAAGGACCCGGTGGAAGAAGAAGCGATAGGGGCACTTGGCGAACATCTCGATTGCCGAGGGTGAGAGGGGATTGAGAGAGAGCCGCTCGGCCACGCCGGCCAGGAGGTCTGCGTCGCGGATTCGTCCCTCGAAGGGGCCGTACTCGGGACGGGCGCGAAGCCTCGCCGCCTCGAGGGCCCGCGCGAGAGGAGGAAAGGTCAACGCGACCGTCGCCGCGTCGTGAACCCGAAGAGTCCGGAGCCGCGCCTCCGTCGCGTTCAGCGCGGGACGATCATCGCCGTGAGCGCCGAGCCTCGTCGCCCGGAGAGCGGCGGGGCGGCTCTCCCCGGAATACTCCCGGGTTTCGACGGGCCGCCCCTCGAACGCGTCCACGGCGCGGGTAAAGAACTGCGAGGGCGTGCGCTCGCGGTCGAGGCTCGCGTCCCGCCGCGCAGCCAGGAGAGTCAGGCGCTGCCTCGCGGCGTCCGCGCACACCGCGAAGAGCAATCTCTCTTCGTCCGGTCGCGGAAAAACCTTATCGGCGAGTGGCCTCGAGGTGGTGCGCGCGACGTCGTTCCGTTCCTCGTCCGAGAGAAGGGGATCGGGTCGCGCGAGCGCCGGGAACTTGCGCTCCACCAGCCCTGGCACCAGGACGTGATCGAAGGACAGTCCGCGTGCGGACATGGCGGAGAGGACGGCGACCCCGTCCCGCCCGAGGCGGCCGCCCGGTACCTGCTGACGTTCCAGCGCGGAAAGGAAAGTCTCGAGGGCGACCTGTCTCCCGACGAGCTGCCCGGCGGAATCGAGGGAGGCGATCGATTCCGCGGCGCTCGCAATCTCTTCGGGCGGCTCCTGCGGCGCGAACAGCCGCGCGATGCGGCTGCGCAGGTCCTCCGCCCACCGCGCCCACGGGAGTGGCTCCGCGCTCCAGCCGGTCGCGGATTCCCGCAGGTCCGCCCACGTCCGCGCGAGCTTCGCGGCCGCCTCGTGACCCGGCGGCGTTCGAGCCGCACTCTCCGAGCGCTTCTCTGCCTCGTCCTCCCCGTCCTCGGACCGGGCGCGGGTCAGCCTTTCCGTGCCGCGGTCCCAGTCCTCGATTCCCCGGACGATCCCGGCCTGGCTCGCGAGCTTGCGGAAGAGCGCCGAGTTCGAGCCGCCACAGGACGTCTCCACGAGTTCGAGCACGTCGAGCACGTCCTCGCGCCGGAAGCCGTCCTCCTCGAGCTGCAGCCAGTACCGGACCGCCCGCCCGGCCTGCGACTCGGAGCCGGCTTCCCCGGCGAGCCGGAACGCCGGAATCCCTGCGCGGGCGAGCGCGGCGAGGATCCTGGGACCGTCGCTCTGCTCCTGGCGAAGGATCACCGCCGTTTTCCCCAGAGGGATTCCATCCGCGTGGGAGCGGAGAATCTCCCGCGCGACCTCGCGGGCCTCGTCGGTGTCGTCCGCTGCGGAAACGAGCCGGATCGAGCCATCCGCGGTCAAAGGAGGTTGCCCAAGCGCGCCCGCGGCCGCGAACCGCGAAAACCAGGCGTTCTTTGCGGCGGTACCCGGAACCGGGGCCGCAGCCTGCGCGGGACCCAGAATTCCCTCGAGGAACTCGCGGGTCCCCACCGCGAAGCGCCCAAGCTCTCCGTCGAACGCCGGCAGGAACACGTCGAGCGGGCGCGCCCGGGAGAGCGCGGCCACGAGATCCCGCTGGATCCCGGTCAGGTCGTAAAAGCCGTAGACGAGGAGCGGCTCCCGCGTGGGATTCGCTTCCGCGGAACGGATCGCCGACCGGAACACGGTGACGTCGTCGGCGAATGGTTCGAGGCGGCGCGAAACGTCGGCGTACACGCCCGCCAGAGCTTCGAGCGACTCACGCCGGCTGGCCGGGGCGCCGGTGGCCCACCGGGAGAAGTCGGCGACGGAGACGTCCGCGTCCCGAAGGTCCCGCACCGTCGCTTCGACCGAGCGCAGGAAGCCCGGCCGGTGCCGCAGGCCTCGGAACGGTTCCACCGGCGGCGCCGCGCCCACCGCCGCCGCGACCGCGGCGAAGAGAATTCCGGGCGGGGCTGGTTTCCCAGCGGCGTCGCCAGCGACCGCCCGAGCGACATCCAGGAACGTGGCGAACCGGACGTTCGCGTGACCCGCACGGCGCCCGTTGTCCGCGATCCGGCCGGCGAGGCGGCGGCGAAGGTCGACCGCGAGAAAGTTCGAGGAGACGACGACCTCGACGCGTCGAAAGGGGTCATCTGCCTGGAGGCGCCCGATCGATTCGAACAGCTCTTCCGCGAGAGCCGAAAAGGGGCCGCTGCGCAGCCGGTGATGGGCGGCGCGATCGGTCGTCGTGTTGGTCTCCGGCGCGTCGAGCGCGGCGAAAAGGGGGAGGTCGGGGGCCACCGGGAAAGGTTATCCCGCCCATTCCCCAAACCTTGTCCTAGCGGGCGGGAAGCCTACGAGCTCCCGACCCCCGGGTCCTCGGGACGGGAGGGACGGTCGTTTTCCCCACGGTCCTCGCGGCGGTCCGGGCCCTCGAACTCTTCCATCTGATCGGACATGTCCTTCTTTTCTTTCTCGGTCATCGAGTCGTCGGCGGTGCGGTCTTTCGGCGTCGATTCGGTCATCGGTCCTCCAGTGCACCGCGGGAAAATGCGGCGGTACAATCGCCAAGCATAGTCGGGGGAGCCCACTTCGCGTCATCCGGAGCGCGCGGACGGCTGAGAGTCCTGATTCCAGGAGACCCCGTGAACCTGACGCGGGTAATGCCGCCGTAGGGAGGAATCGATGAGCACCCGTCCCGAAGTCGTCCCGTCCAACGAGGTCGCCAGCCGCGAGCCGCTCCCCGGCTCCCGTAAGGTCTCCGTTCCCGGCCCCGGCGGGACGTCGGTCCCGTTTCGCGAGATCGCGCTCAGCCCGACGCGCGGCCTCCGCGGTGAGGTCGAAATCAATCCGCCCCTCCGGGTCTACGACACGTCCGGGCCGTACACCGACCCCGAGGCGCGAATCGACCTCCGGGAGGGGCTGCCGGAGCTGCGGAGCCCGTGGATCCTCTCTCGGGGCCCTTACGACGAGACGGAACCGCGCCGGGTGAGCCTTCCCGACCTCGCGCTGACGCGGCCGCGGCGCGTGCTTCGCTCCCGGGGGAACGCAACCCAGATGCACTGGTCGAGGAAGGGGGTCGTCACTCCCGAGATGGAGTTCGTTGCGATCCGCGAAAACCTGGACGCCGAGTTCGTGCGCAGCGAGGTCGCGCGAGGCCGCGCGATCATTCCGGCGAACGTCAACCACCCCGAGTCCGAGCCGATGGCGATCGGCCGCAACTTCCTCGTCAAGATCAACGCGAACATCGGAAACTCGGCCGTGACCTCCTCGATCGAGGAGGAGGTCGAGAAGATGACGTGGGCGATCCGCTGGGGCGCGGACACCGTCATGGACCTCTCCACGGGCCGGAACATCCACGAGACGCGAGAGTGGATCCTCCGGAACTCCCCGGTCCCGATCGGAACGGTTCCGATCTACCAGGCGCTCGAGAAGGTCAATGGCAAGGCGGAAGACCTGACGTGGGAGATCTACCGCGACACCCTGATCGAGCAGGCGGAGCAGGGCGTGGACTACTTCACGATCCACGCCGGGGTGCTCCTGCGATACATCCCGCTGACCGCCCGGCGCGTCACGGGGATCGTGTCGCGCGGCGGCTCGATCATGGCGAAGTGGTGCCTGGCCCGGCACGAGGAGAGCTTCCTCTACACGAAGTTCGACGAGATCTGCGAGATCCTCGCGAGCTACGACGTCTCGTTCTCGCTGGGCGACGGCCTGCGCCCGGGGTCCACCGCCGACGCGAACGACGCAGCCCAGTTCGCGGAGCTCGACACGCTCGGCGAGCTCACGAAGAAGGCGTGGGCGCACGACTGCCAGGTGATGATCGAGGGCCCCGGCCACGTGCCGATGCACCTGGTTCAGGAGAACGTGGAGAGGGAGATGGCGATCTGCGGCGAGGCGCCCTTCTACACGCTGGGGCCCCTCGTGACCGACATCGCGCCCGGCTACGACCACATCACGTCGGCCATCGGCGCCGCCATGATCGGCTGGTTCGGGACCGCGATGCTCTGCTACGTGACGCCGAAGGAGCACCTCGGTCTTCCGAACAAGAAGGACGTCAAGGACGGCGTGATCGCCTACAAGATCGCGGCGCACGCGGCCGACCTCGCCAAGGGCCATCCCGGCGCCCGCCTCTGGGACGACGCGCTGTCGAAGGCGCGGTTCGAGTTCCGCTGGCAGGACCAGTTCCACCTGGCGCTCGATCCCGAAACGGCCCGCGAGTTCCACGACGAGACCCTGCCGGCCGAGGGGGCGAAGCTCGCGCACTTCTGCTCGATGTGCGGCCCGCACTTCTGCTCGATGAAGATCACCGAGGAGGTGCGCGCGTACGCCGCGGCGCAGGGGATCGGAGAGGAGAAGGCGCTCGCGGCGGGTATGGAGGAGAAGGCCGGGGAGTTCGTGGCCGGCGGCGCGGAGATCTACCGGAAGAGCTAGACCTTCTCCGCCTCGAGCACCTGCCGGGCTTCGACGATCTCCTTCTTGCGCTTCGCGTCGACCTTCGGATACTCCAGCCGAAGCGTCTCCAGCGTGTCGACCACGATCTGCGCGACGACGAGTCGCGTGAACCACTTGTGGTCCGCGGGCACGACGTACCAGGGAGCCCACTCGGTCGACGTCGCCGAGATCGCGTCCTCGTAGGCGCGCATGTAATCCTTCCAGAAGGCGCGCTCCATGACGTCGGTCATGGCGAATTTCCAGTTCTTTTCAGGAACGTCGAGGCGCTCCAGGAAGCGCTTCCGTTGCTCCTCCCGGGAGACGTTCAGGAAGAACTTGATGATCCGGGTGCCGCTGCGGGACAGGTGCCGTTCCCAGTCGTTGATGCTCTCGTACCGCTCCTTCCAGACGTCTTTCCGGACGTTTCCCGGAGGCAGATGCTGTCCGGCGAAGATCTCCGGGTGGACCCGGACGACCAGGACCTCCTCGTAGTGGGACCGGTTGAAGATTCCAATGCGCCCGCGCTCGGGGAGCTCCCGGGCGCAGCGCCACAGAAAGTCGTGATCGAGCTCCTGGTGCGACGGAGCTTTGAAGGCGACGACCTGGCAGCCCTGCGGGTTGATCCCGGACATGACGTGCTTGATCGTGCTGTCCTTGCCGGCGGCGTCCATCGCCTGGAAAACGAGGAGCAGCGACCAGCGGTCCTGCGCATAGAGTCGGGTCTGGAGGTCGGCGAGCTTCTCGACACCCTCGGCCAGCAGCGCGTTCGCCTTTTTCTTGGAGATATCGAGGCCGCCGGTATCGTCGGGGTCGCAGCTCGCAATCCGGAATTTCTTCCCGGACGCCACCCGGTACGATTCCGCGATCCGCGCGAGATTCTTCGCCACACTGTCATCCTATCGGCTCATCAATACCCGGCGCTTTGCGCCAAATCTTCACAGCAATTTTTCCCTGCATTCGTTCCCCGAGTTCCCGCGAGACGATAGGCTCATTTTTTGGGGTTTTCACTTCAGGAGGTGAACATGACGGAAGTCCAGAAGCACGAACCGGGGATGTTCTGCTGGGTCGAGCTCGCGACCAAAGATGGGCCGGCGGCGAAGGAGTTCTACAAGTCGCTGTTCGACTGGGGCGTCAACGACATCCCGAACGACGCCGGCACGTACTCGATGGTACAGAAGCGGGGAAAGGACGCCGGCGCGCTCTATCAGCAGGGACCGGAGGAGATGGGAATCCCTCCGCACTGGAACTCGTACGTCTGCGTCGACAGCGCGGATGAGACCGCCGCGAAGGCGAAGAAGCTGGGGGCCACCGTGATCCTGGGGCCCTTCGACGTCATGGAGCACGGCCGCATGGCCGTCGTGTCCGATCCGACCGGCGCTGTGTTTTCCCTTTGGGAGCCCAAGAAGCATATCGGCGCGCAAGTCGTCGGCGAGCCGAGCTCCTTCTGCTGGAACGAGCTCTACACGTCCGACGCGAAAAAGGCGGGGGACTTCTACGCCAGCCTGTTCGGCTGGAGCCGGGAGCCGATGCCGACCCCCATGGGGGAGTACACCATCTTCAAGAAGGGTGACGCTCAAGCCGCGGGCATGATGGAGATCTCGGAAGAGATGCGCGGGATGCCTCCGCACTGGATGGTCTACTTCGCGGTGGACGACTCCGACCGGACGGTCGAAAAAGCGAAGGGAATGGGCGCGCAGATCATGGTCCCGCCCACCGACATCCCGAACATCGGCCGGTTCGCGATCCTGAACGATCCGCAGGGCGCGGATTTCGCGGTGATCCGGTTGGAGCCACCGCAGCAGATGTAGAAGCCGCAAGGCGGCTCACAGAGAAAGTTTTTCGGGGGCGGGGCGCCGCCCCCTTTTTTTTCCTTTCGAACGAGGAGGCCGACGGATGGCGGAGAGATCCAAGCACGAACCGGGGACGTTCAGCTGGGTGGAGCTGGCGACGAAGGACGGCGCGGCGGCGAAGAGGTTCTACACGTCGCTCTTCGGCTGGGATGTCGACGACATGCCGGTCCCCGACGGCAGCGTCTATACGATGCTGAAGATGAACGGCAAACGGATCGGCGCGCTCTACCAGATGGGCCCGCAGCAGGGGGGAGTGCCGCCGCACTGGAACTCCTACGTCACGGTGGCGAATGCCGACGAATCCGCGGCAAAGGCGAAGAGCCTGGGCGGCACCGTGATGCTGGAGCCGTTCGACGTCATGGACGCCGGCCGCATGGCGATCGTCTCCGATCCGACCGGCGCCGTGTTCTCGCTCTGGGAGCCGAAACACCACATCGGCGCGCACCTCGTCAACGAGCCCGGGTCGTTCTGCTGGAACGAGCTCTACACCACCGACCCGAAGAAGGCCGCCGACTTCTACTCCGGGCTCTTCGGCTGGACGAAGGACGCCCGCCACATGGACTTCGGCGAGTACGTCATCTTCGAGAAGGGCGGCCGGCAGATGGGCGGGATGATGCAGGTGCCGAAGGAGTGGGGTCCGGTACCTCCCCACTGGCTCGTCTATTTCGCGGTCGACGACTGCGACCGGTCCGTCGCCACCGCGACGGGGCTCGGCGCGAAGGCGATGATGCCCCCCATGGACATCGAGAACGTCGGCCGCTTCGCGATGCTGACCGACCCGGAGGGTGCCGGCTTCGCGGTGATCAAGCTGAACGCGCCGGCGGAGTGACCGACTCCGAGAGATTCCTCGTCGCTACGCTCCTCGGGATGTAACGGGCTGCGCCCGTTACACCTTGACGAAGATTCTCTTCCGGTAGAGCACCCAACAGACCGCGATCCACGCCGCAAGGTACGTGAGCGCGAAGAGGAGCGACCCGAGCCGCGGGTCCGCGAAGCGGTCGAAGACCGTCCGATAGATCGTCGCGTAGAGCGACCGCGGCTTGCCGTCCGGCCCGGGCAGCTTGATTCCCAGGGAGAGGATCGTGACGAGGGTCGAGAGAACGAAAGCCGCGATGGCGTTGCGGCCGAGCCACTCGAACGGCCGCGCCCAGCCGCGCCAGCCCTTCCCGTCCACGATGACGATGCAGAGCGCGAGCAGCAGCGCCGCGAACCCCGACATGAACACTGCGTACGACGAAGTCCAGAGGTTCTTGTTGATGGGAAAGGAGAGGCTCCAGAGCAGGCCCACGCCCACCGCCAGCCAGCCGCCGAAGATGAGACCCATCAGCTTGTGCCGCACCGTGTCGGCGCGGATCCACTCTCCGGCGAGCGCGCCCAGGAGCGCCGTCGCGATCGCGGGGATCGTCGAGAGCGGCCCCTCCGGATCCCAGCCCGGCTTCCAGGTGTGCGAGCCGAGAACCGCCCGATCCACGTACGCCGCGAGGTTTCCCTCGAGGTCCAGGCGTCCCGGGCCGAACCCCGGAACCGGCACGAACCGCAGGAGGGCCCAGTAACCGACGAGCAGGAGGATCGCGGTTGCGAGCACGCCGCGCCGTCCGAACGCGAGGAAGATGCCGGCGGCGACGAGGTAGACGACCCCGATGCGCTGCAGGACTCCCGGAATCCGCAGGTGCTCCCGGTGAAAGACGAAGAACGAAAGCACGTTCAGGGCGAGCCCGAGGCCGAAGATGATCGCGCCCCGCCGGACCGAGTGGAGAAAGAGATGGCGCGGGGAGGCGCCTCGAGCGCGCCGGTGCGCGAACGACACGGCCATCGAAACGCCGACGATGAAGAGGAAGAAGGGGAAGATCGTGTCGGTCGCGGTCCAGCCGTGCCACTCCGCGTGGAGGAGCGGGGGATAGACGTGACTCCAGGAGCCCGGCGTGTTGACGACGATCATTCCGGCGATCGTCAACCCCCGGAAGACGTCGAGGGCGAGGAGACGAGGCGGTGCGCTGGCCGTTCTCGGCTCCGTCGTCAGCGGGCGAAGCGGCCGCTCAACCCGTCCGGCTCGCGGCCGGCCGACAGAGTGCCCACGACCGCGAGTTTCTCCAGGTCGATGACGGAAACGACGTCGGCGTTGGTCGAGGCGACCCAGGCTTGCTTTCCGTCGGGCGCGATGAGGAGCCCCACGGGCGCCGGGCTCTTCCCGAAATTCGTGGAGAAGGCGCGGCCCCGGATCCCGGGCACGGCCTCGCGCTCGAGCGGGATGCGCTTCACGAGGTTGCGGGCCGCGACGTCGAAGACCGCGACGTCGCCTGACTGCGCGCAGGAGACGAGGGCGCGTCTCCCGTCGGGCGTGATCTTCACGCGGATCGGAAACTTGGGCGCCGGGATCGTCTCGAGGATCCTCAAGTCCGCCGCATCGACCACCGAAACCGTGTCCGCCTCGCGGTTCGTGACCCAGACCTCACGGCCGTCGGGCGTGCGGTCGATCCCCTCCGCCCCGGCTCCGGTGGCGAGCTCCTTCGCGATCCGCCGGCCCCCGAGGTCCGCGGCCGACACCGTGCCCGAACCGATGCTGGTCACGAACGCGCGCGAACCGTCCGCCGACCCGACGACCATATGGGAGACCAGCCGTTGCGTTGGAATCTTCGCCACGACCCGGCGGGTCTTCGGATCGACGACGAGCAGCGCCCTCGATCCCTCGGCGGTCACGAGGAGGCGCCCGTCGGCGAGGGCGTCCATTCCGTGCGGCTTCGACTCTTCGCCGACGTCGATCGTTGCCACCGCCACGCCGCGGTCGAGGTCGATGAGCGTCAGCGTCCCTCCCGGCTCGCCCGGCTTTCCATAGTTCGCGACCGCGGCGGTCCTTCCATCCGCGAGCACCTCGACCTCGTGCGGCCCGCGGCCCACCGGGACTGTCGCGCGCCGTTCGCCGGTCTTCCGATCCAGGATCGTCACCGAGTCGTCGGATTTGTTCACGACGACGAGGAGGTCCGGCGCCGGCACGGACCCGGCCAGAAGCGCGAGAAAGAGGAGGAGGACCGTCATCCGAGGATCACGAGTCCCGTCGGCCGGACGGAGAGGCTCGCGATGGCGCCCTTGTCCCGGACGCCGTAATCGTCCTCGATGCGGACTCCGAACTTTCCGGGCAGGTAGATCCCGGGCTCCACCGTCACGGTGTTGCCGGCGACGAGGGGTTTCCGGTTGCCCTTCACGAGGTAGGGCTGCTCGTGGCCGTCCATCCCCAGGCCGTGTCCCAGGCGATGGGTGAAGTACGCGCCGTAGCCGGCGTCCTCGATCACCTTGCGGGCCGCGGCGTCGACCTCCTCGCCCGTGCGGCCGGCGTCCAGCGCCGCGATCCCGGCGACCTGCGCCTTGTCCACCACGCCGTAGACCTTCCGCACCTCGTCAGAGGGCGTCCCGAACGAGACCGTCCTCGTCACGTCGGACGTGTACCCGCGTACGCGGCACCCGCAGTCGATCAGGACGACGTCGCCGCGGGAGAGCGCGCGGTCCCCGGGTCCGCCGTGCGGCAGCGATGAGGACGGTCCGAACTGCACGAGACCCTCGCCGCGCACGCCGAGCTTCGCGAACTCCCCCTCGAGGACGACGGAAACGTCCCGTTCGGTCATGCCGCGGCGCAGGCGTGCGTGCGTTTCCCCGATCGCCAGCACCGCTCTTCGCCCCGCCTCGCGGAGAAATGAGAGCTCCTCGTCGGACTTTACCGACCGCAGTGCGTCGAAGACGGGAGTCGCGTCCTCCGTCTTCGCCGACGCCGCCGTGGAGACGAGCGAGGCCGTCGAATAGGCGGTGGTTCCCTCGATTCCGACGTTCTTGCCGGCCAGGAGCTTCGCCGTGATCGCGATCGGGTCCTGGTCCTCCTGCCACGTCTTCACGTCGTCCACGGTGGCGTCGCGCGTGACGTTCGACTCCTCGAACGCGGGCGTGACGAGGACCGCGGGCCCCTCGGTCAGGAGGAGAAGGGCCGTCAGCCGCTCGCTCCGACCCATCGAGAGGCCGGTGGCGTAGGCCAGGTTCGTCGACGGAGTCACCACGATTGCGTCCCAGCCCCGCGCCTTCGCGGCGGCGCGCAGCTTCGCCTGGCGCTCCCGGTAGACGTCGGCCTTCGGCCGCGGCGGCAGCGGCGGAAGCTCGGGTACGGCCGCGGAGAGGGACGTGGTGGGGACCGCGGCCGCGGCCGCCGCGACTCCGGCCGAGGCAATCCAGCGGCGTCTCGTCAGTCTGATCATGCGCACTCCGTCTCTGCCCGTCTATTTTCGGAGATCCTTGACAATCTCCCTGCTGGCGTTCGCTCCCGGAGCGCCGGTAACACCGCCGCCCGGATGAGTGCCGGCGCCGCAAAGATACAACCCCTTGATCGGCGTGCGGTACTGAGCCCATCCCAACATCGGCCGGAAAGTGAAGAGTTGATCGAGTGAAGGTTCGCCATGAAGAATGTGGCCTCCACCCAAACCGTAGCGACTCTCCAGATCGGCCGGGGTGATTACTTGCCGGGCGACGACTACCTTGCTCAGGTTGGGCGCATACTCCGATAACGTCTTGATCACCGCGTCGCCGAATTCCTCGCGCCGTTCATTCCAGTTTCCGGAGCGCAACTTATATGGCGCGTACTGCACATGTATCGACATGACATGTCCGCCGCCAGGCGCGAGCGAAGGATCGGTGAGCGACGGGATGGTGATATCCATGTAGGGCCGCGGTGAGAACTCGCCATACTTTGCCGAGTCGAAGGCGTGTTCGATGTAATCGATGTCGGGCCCGATATGAATGCGGCCGCTGAGTTGCTCGTTTCCATTCTTGAGGCCGGAGAAGCCCGGAAGCTGGGAAAGGGCGAGATTGACCTTCGCCGCCGACCCAAGCGACTTGTAGTTGCCCATCTTCAAGCGGAAATCCGGATCGAGATCGACCGGATCGAGCAGCTTCAGTAACGTTGTTTTCGGATCAGCATTGGAGACGACGGCGGATGCCGGGATCTCTTCTCCGCTGCCGAGGACGACGCCGGTCGCCGCGTTTTTCTTAACGCGGATAGCCGCGACAGCAGCGGCCGTTCGAACTTCCGCACCGGCGGCGGTTGCAGCCCTGGCGAGGGCCTGCGTGAGGGATCCCATGCCTCCCCTGACAAATATTGCCGGCGCGATCGCGTTTCCATCGAATGCGCTTTGGAACAGCAGCGCTGCGCTGGTGCCTGCAGACCATGGTCCGGCGAAGGCGCCGAACACGCCGCGCGCCGCAACGATGGCGCGAAGCAATTCCGTTTCGAACCATTCCGCAGCGAGATCGGCCACTGCCATCGGTCCCCAACGAAGGAGGCGAAAAGCGTCCTTTTTGGCAAGGCCGCGAAACTTCAGTCCGACTTTGCCGAGATTCCAAAGGTCGCCTTTAGCCGGTTCGCTGAGCGAGGGTGGCGTCAGCGACATCATGGGCGAAAGCACCTTGCCGATTGCCGCAAAACTCGAAATGAACCCGGGATACGCCTGGCCATCGTGCTGCGAAACTGTCGCCAGTTCGCGAGCCGTTCGGTCGGCATCGGCATAAAGACAAATGGAGCGGCCGTCGGGGGCGGGAGCGAACACTCGCACTGCCGGCTTGATCATCGCCAGCCCGTGTTTCTCCAGCTGCAGATCGCTCATCAGTTCGGGAAGGAATGGGCCCAGCGAATGAGCGACCGCCGGACATTGGAAGCCGGGATGGATCTCTTCCGTGACCGCGCAACCGCCGACGGTTTCGCGACGTTCCAGGACGAGCGGATTGAGGCCGGCCTTCGCCAGATAATATGCCGCGACCAGGCCGTTGTGTCCGCCGCCGATGACAATCACTCGCCTGCCGGGTGGCGCCATCAGGCCTTACCTCGCTTCCAATCCCGCAGGATCATGTGCGCCGCGTTCAGTCCCGGGGCACCCATGATTCCGCCGCCAGGGTGGGTCGCCGAGCCGCACATGTAGAGGCTGCGCACGGGTGTTCGATACTGCGCCCAACCCGGAGCGGGTCGAAGGAAAAAGAGCTGCTCGAGCGTCAATTCACCTTGAAAGATGTTGCCCTCGCTCAAGCCGAACTTGGTTTCGATATCCAGAGGCGTCAGTACCTGGCGATGAAGAATCAGGCTTCGCAGATTGGGCGCATACTCGGAAATCGTGTCCACCACCGCATCGCCGAACTCTTCGCGCTTCTGATCCCAGGTGCCTTCCTTGAGATGATATGGCGCATATTGCACGAAGCACGACATGATGTGCTTCCCCGGAGGCGCAACCGACGGATCGGTGAGGGTGGGAATCACCATATCGATGTACGGCCGTCGTGAATAGCTTCCATACTTCGCATCGTCGTAAGCGCGTTCCATGTATTCGACCGCAGGAGATATGGAAATGGCGCCGCGCAGATGCCGACCTTCGCCGGGCAGGCAGGTGAAGTCGGGCAAACCGCTGAGAGCGAGATTCACCTTCCCGGACGAGCCGCGGAACTTGTAACGGTTGATGTCCTCGACGAAATCGGCCGGCAGGTGCTCCTTGCCGACCATCTTGATGAATGTCAATCGCGGATCGAGGCTGGAGGACACGACATTGCAGCGGATCTCATCGCCGTTGTCGAGCACTACACCTTTGGCCTGTCCGTTGTTCATCAGAACTTTCGCAACCGGCGACTCGGTGCGAATCTCGACGCCAAGCTCGCGCGCCGCGCCGGCGATGGCGTTGGATATCGCGCCGGTACCGCCGCGCGCGAATCCCCATGAACGAAAGGCGCCGTCGATCTCGCCCATGTAGTGGTGGAGCAGCACGTAGGCGGTGCCCGGCGACCTCACGCCGAGAAAGGTGCCGATGATTCCCGAAGCGGCCATCGTCGCCTTCAGAACGTCCGTTTCGAACCATTGATCGAGGAAATCGACGGCGCTCATGGTCATGAGCTGGACCTGGTTGTACTGGTCGTCGTGCGGAAGCTTCTGGAATCGGCGGCCGAGGAACAGCAGATCCTGCAGTCCCCTGAGATTGAGCGACGTCGGATCCGGCGGCGTCATGCCGAGGATGGGTTTGACGAAACGTCCCATTTCCACCATCGCTCTGCCGTATTCGTCATACGCTTCCGCATCGAGTTTCGAGTGCCGCGCGATCTCCCGCAGCGTCTTGGCATGATCGTTGACCCGCCACAGGTAATCCCCGTGCATCGGCGTAAAGGTTCCGTCGAGCGGAAGGATCTCCAGTCCGTGCCGCGGCAGGTCGAGCTCGCGAATGATCTCCGGCCTCAACAGCGAGACGACGTAAGAGGCGACAGAGAACTTGAAGCCCGGGAACACTTCTTCGGTGACAGCGGCGCCTCCGAGCACGTAGCGCCGTTCGAGCACCAGGACTTTCTTACCCGCTCTCGCGAGGTAGGCCGCATTGACCAGGCCGTTGTGACCGCCACCGATGACAACGACGTCGTATTTCGAACTCATGGAAGAGTTCTAGCCTTCGATCGGGACGGCGGTTTTTCGTTTCGGATTGAAGAAGGGCGTCTTGACGACTTTCGCGGGGACGCGGTGCCGAACGGCCTCAACCGTGATTTCCATCTCCAACTCGGAATCCAATTGCGAGTTCTCGCGATCGATGGTTGCGAGCGCAATCAACTTTTTCAGCGATGGAGACCAGGTGGTCGACGTCGCCTTGCCTGTCTGCGCCCCACTCTTGTATACGGGAACCGCCACCCGCGAGGCCACAGCGGGCATCACCGGCGGGAGTCCAACCTGCTCATACACGCGTTCAATCCCCTTCCAGGCGATCTCGAGCCCGACGATCTCCCGAGCGTGTCCCCGCTTCTGCTCCGCGGCAAGAGCCTCCTGACCGACAAAGCGGCCCTTGTCGAGACTGACTAATCGCCCCAACCCGAGCTCGAGCGGGGTGTACTTCTGCGATTCAATGATCGCCTTCTTGCTGCTGTTGAAATCCACCTCGATCAGAAGCAAGCCGGCTTCAATGCGGGCGACATCCAGTGCCAGCATGCCGGCCGGATGAATGTCGAAAGCGCGGCCGCCCTGCATCAAAGCGTCCCAAACCTGCTTTGCCTTGTCCCATGCCATCCATATCTCGTATCCCAGATCACCGGTGTAGCCGGTGCGGGAGATCTCCACCGGGATTCCGGCAATCTTTCCGGTGGTGACGTGAAAATACTTCAGGTCGGCAAGGCTGGCCTCGGCGATACTCTTCAACAGCCGGCCTGAAGTTGGACCTTGCAGCGCCAGCGCGGCAAGCTTTTCCGAAATGTCCTCGATCGAAACATCGAGCCCGAGCGCATTCTGATGCAGCCAGCGAAAATTGGGATCGGCGGCGGTCCAGCGGTAGGTGTTCTCTTCGAGACGTGACACCGTCCCATCGTCAATCACCTTGCCCTTCTCATCGCACCACGGCGTGTAGATGACTTGCCCGACCTTCACTTTCTGAAGGTTCCGGGTGACGACGCGATCGACGAGCCGAGTCGCATCACGGCCGCTGATCCGGTACTTGTAAAGCGGAGTAATGTCGATCAGAGCCGAGGCATTTCGAATGGCGTTGTATTCGTGCTCGTGGTGCGTTTCGTACGCGCTGACCGTGTAATAGCCGGCCCACTCGCGATAGTTCAGGCTCTCGCACAGGGCAAGCGTCTTCTCATGAAATGCGGTTCCGACCGGCATGAGGTGCCGATTATGACCGAAAGATTTCTTGGAACGCGACGAGGAATATCGCCGCATCGGCGGGCATGCCGGTGATCGTATAGTCGACGGTAAGCCGTAAGGAGGAGCCGATGCCCAACACCCGACGAGCGATTCTGAAGGCGGCCGGGACCGTGTCCGTGCTGGCCGCGCTGCCGCTGCCCGCGCAAACGCCCTCTCCTCCGGTGACGCCGACTCCCACGCCCCCGAAGACGCCGGACAGTCTCGCCCGCGTGGCCCGCGAGCGCTTCGGCAAGTTTCTGACGGAGGATGAGATGGCCAAGATGGATGAGGACATGGCGTTCCTCGACACCCGGAGCGGCCGGCTCCGGGCGCTGCTTCTCAAGAACGGCGAGGAGCCCGCGCTCGACTTCCGCGTGAAGCGGTCGTGAGCGAAGCCGGCTCTCACTTCTTCACCCCGCTTCGCGAGCTCGCGGCCCTGGTCCGTTCGCGAAAGGTCTCGCCGGTCGCCCTGGCCGAGGAGTCTCTCGAACGGCTCGAGAGACACGGCCGCCGGCTGAACGCGGTCGTCACGCTCGCGGGCGACGACGCCCTGGCCGCCGCGCGCACCGCCGAGGCGGAGATCAAGCGGGGCCGTTATCGCGGCCCTCTCCACGGAATTCCGTACGGCGCGAAGGATCTCCTCGCCACGAGGAAGATGCCGACGACCTGGGGCGCCGCGCCCTACCGGAACCAGCAGTTCTCGTACGACGCGACGGTCGTCCGAAAGCTCGCGGACGCGGGCGCGGTCCTGACGGCGAAGCTGTCGATGGTCGAGCTCGCGGGCGGGATGGGATACAACGACGCCAACGCCTCGTTCACGGGTCCGGGCCTGAACCCGTGGAACACGGGCTACTGGAGCGGGGGTTCTTCGAGCGGACCGGGCGCCGCGGTGGCCGCGGGCCTGGTCGGCTTCGCGATCGGCTCCGAGACGGTCGGCTCCATCATCACGCCCTCCGCCTTTTGCGGAGTCACCGGGCTGCGGCCCACGTACGGTCTCGTCAGCCGCCACGGCGCGATGGCGCTCTGCTGGACGCTCGACAAGCTGGGACCGATGGCGCGCGGCGCCGACGACTGCGCTCTGGTGCTGGCCGCGATGGCCGGGAAGGACCCCGCGGATCCCACGACGGTCACCGCACCCCGCAGCAGTGCTCCCTCCGGGCGCCGGCCGCGGATCGGGGTGCTCCGGGGTGCGACCGACTTCGTTCACCCCGAGGTCGCGAAGAATTTCGAAGACTCGCTCGCGGCGCTTGCCCGCTTCGCGGACGTCTCGCGCGAAGTGGCGCTCGTTGACCTGCCCTTCGGACTTTGCGCGGGGACCATCGTGGACGGGGAGGGCGGAAGCGCCTTCCGGGAGCTGATCGAATCCGGCGGCCTGCGCGAGCTCGCCGCCAGGTCGGATCGGTACGGGGGCTACTCGAGCCTGATGACTCCGGCCGTGGACTACCTTCACGCCATGCGGCTGCGCGAGAAGATGCGGGCGCCCATGGCGGCGCTGCTGGAGCGTTACGACGCTCTCGCGGCTCCCGCGCGCGCGACCGTCTCGCTCCCCATCGCGGTCGACTTCGACAAGGCTTACCCGGAGCTCGCGAAAGGGCGTCCGGAGAACTTCGTCTCCCCGATCGGGGCGCTCATCTCGGTGGGGAACCTCGTCGGGTATCCCGCCCTGTGCCTGCCGAACGGGTTCGGGGCGTCCGGGCTTCCGACCGGCATTCAGCTTCTGGGCGGCGCGTTCCGGGAAGCGGAGCTCACCGCCATCGGATCGGAGCTCCAGAGGCGGACGGACTTTCACCTCCGCCGCCCCGCCGGATACGCGGACTGATCACTTCTTTTTTTCCTCTTCCCGCCTCAATTTCTGCCGGCGGTCGGTCGGGGCGACCAGCGAAACCCGCTGGTCCTCCCGGCGTTTCTCGGTCCGCCGTTCGCTCTTCTCCCGGCGCTCCGGCGAAGGAGAGCGGCCACGGGCGGATTTGCGCTTGAGTTTCATGTCCGTGAGATTACGACACGTGCGATTGCCGCACCGCAGAGTGATTTCCAAAAAAAAAGGCCGCTCGAAAGCGGCCCTTGCCGATTACGGCAAGCGCTCCTATGGAACGTCGATCAAGCGATGGCGCGATTTCGCGTCGCCATGCGATAGATGAAGAGCACGAGGATGGCGCCCAGGACGGCACCGACGAAGCCGGCCGGCTCACCCGGCTGATACAGATTCAGTGCCTGCCCGATGTAACCACCGAGGACGGCACCGACGATCCCCAGGAGGATCGTGATGATGATCCCGCCCGGGTCGCGTCCCGGCATGACGAACTTCGCGATGACTCCGACCACGAGGCCGAAAAGGATCCATCCAAGGATTCCCATTGTGAGTTCCCCCTTTCGCGGGGGGGTAGAGCAAGGTGCGGGCCATGTGTGCTTAAGTGCTTGGACCAAGGTCGGGTTGACCGGCTCTGAGCAGGTTACGGGGACAGGTCCCGAAGGGGCCTGCACCCGTCACCTTGTTCAAGTCTCTGACGAGCCTCCGCAGCGGTCTCAACCTCACAGCGGAACGGACCTTGCATTCCCTCTTTACGGAGGTAACCCGCTATGGCAACGGTTTCCGCAGACAAGTGTGTCGATCAACTGAATTCACTTCTCCGCGGCGAGATTTCCGCCGTCGAGACGTACCAGCAGGCGATCGAGAAAGTCGATGACGAGCATGCGAGCGACGCGACGGCGCTCCGCGCGATCGCGCAGGAGCACGGGGAGGACGCGCAGGACCTGCGCAAGTCCATCGAGGAGCTCGGAGGCGAAGCCGCGGACTCGTCGGGCGCGTGGGGGACCTGGGCGAAGACCGTCCAGGGCGTCGCGAAGCTCTTCGGGGACGCGTCCGCGCTCAAGGCCCTCAAGGAGGGGGAGGAGCACGGACTGAAGGACTACGAGGAGGCGGTGGACGACGTGGACGAAGCTTCGCGGACGCTCATCCTGGCCCGATTCATCCCCAACCAGAAGCGCCACATCGCGACGCTCGACGGAATGATCGCGAAATTCAACCGGATCGGGGACTGAAGTCCGGTTGCGGGTGCAGGCCCGTGGGGCCTGTCCCCGCGTGAGTAAGGTGACGGGTGCAGGCCCCTTCGGGGCCTGTCCCCGTGACTTGCTTAGTACACCCCGCCCGTCAGGTGCACGACCGCGGTCCAGAGTCCGCGGCTGAAACGGAACGTCAGGATCGGAAAGACGACGGCGGCCGTGCACCAGACGGCGAGGCTCGTCGGCAGAGACCAGAGTGGTCCGAAGCCGACGCCCGCCATCAGCACGATCGCGGTGAGCAGAGTATTGATGTCGAGCGAGCCGACCCACTGGCCGTGCTCACGGGCGAACCCGACGCCACAGCAGGCGCACGTTTCCCTCATGCGGAAGTAGGTCAGGAAGAGCTTCCCATTCCCGCAGACCGGGCACCGCAGCCGGAGGCCGCGGCCGACTGCCGTTCGCCAATAGCCCTGCGGCCACTCGCCCCGGTGATGGCTCGTCGTGGGCGTCCAGGGGAGGACGGGAGAGGGGGTGCTGGGTTCAGTCATGGGATCTAAAGTGGAAACCTCTCACCCTCCCGCGCGATTCCAAAACCCTTTCTCTCGAGGTCGCGCCGGGCTTCGGCGTCCCGGAGGAGCCGGTTCGTGTGGTTCAAGTGGACGAAGAAGACCCGCGCGGGTGGGGGAGGCCCCCCGCCGAACCGGGCGACTGTCTCGGGTACGAGGGGGTGCGGGATGTCGCGGATCGAGCGCCCCGGGATCTCGTCGGCCGAGAAAAAGGTGCCGTCCAGGAACGCGAGAAGCCGCTTCTCCGAAACCAGGCGGGTGATCGACAGGTCCCACTTCTCCCACTTGTCGATGTCCGGGAGCCAGAGGAGCTGGCGGTTCGGCCCCGCCACCAGGTACGCCACCGTGTCGGAATCCTCGTCGCGGTGCGGAACGCGGATCGCCGTCGCCCGGAGGGCGGGCGTCAGCCGGAACTCCACTCCCGGCTGGATCTCGCGGATCTCGATGTTCTCGAGCGCAACCAGCCGCTTCCACGGTCCGTTGTCGCGGAGAAAGCGAGCCATGGACGCAGTGCAGTAGACCGGCAAGCGTTTGGCGCCCAGGACTTCCCGGCCGAGCTGGGCGAGGCCAAGGTAGTGGCCGATGTGCGCATGGGTCAGGAGGATGGCGTCGGGCAGGCCGCCCAGCCGGTCGACCTGGGCGGCAAAGTCCGGTGTCGCGTCGATCACGAAGCGGCGTCCGGCGGCGCGGTCTACGAGACCGAGCGACGCCACCAGCTTTCGCTCGGCCGGAGCCCGGCGCGCCCGGACGCAGAGCTCCTGGCGGCACCCCAGGTGGGGGACCCCCCCATCCTGGGCGATCCCGAGCACGACGGCCTCCACGCCGGGGGACGGGCCCGGACGCGCCGGAAGGAGGAAAACCAGGAGGACCGCCGGCAGAAATCCCCTGCGAATCGGCACGAAATCTGCTCTCATGGGGCTAACTGGAGGAAGTCATCATGGCTCGTCTGTCACGCAGCACAATGCGCGCCCTCGGTCCCGTTGTCATCCCCCTGGTGACGCGCGTCGCCATTCCCATCGCCCTCGAGAGCCTCCGGAAGCGGAAGTTCGCGCTCAACGACTACGTCGGCGAGTCGCAGGACACCCTGAAGGAGAACCTCAAGAGAACCCGCTCGGAGCTCGATGAGGTCAAGGAAGAGGCCGTCAACCGTGGCCGCCGCCTCTATGGCCAGGCGCGTCAGGAGGGGACGGAGTTCTTAGACGTCCTCCTCCAGAAGGGTCTCGCCGCGGCCAACGAGTGGGCCGGCAGCCTGGGCGAGCCCCCGGTGAAGCGGCGGAGATTCCGGTTCGGCCCCTTAGTCGCGCTCGCCGCGCTCGTGGGGACCGGCCTCGTTCTCGTCAGCCGGCGGTAGGGACTACTGCCTGTCACTCTGACTGAGGCCCGAAGGGCCGAAGAGTCTCTGGCCTTCTCGAGAGGTACTTCGCTTCGCTCAGGATTAGCCGCGCGTCACCGCGCGGCTAACTTTTTGTACTTGATCCGGTGCGGCCGCTCGGCTTCGATGCCGAGCCGCCGCTTCCGGTCCGCCTCGTACTCCTGGTAGTTCCCCTCGAACCAGACGGTCGTGCTGTCGCCCTCGAAGGCGAGGATGTGCGTGGCAATCCGGTCGAGGAACCACCGGTCGTGGGAGATCACGACCGCGCAACCGCCGAAGTCTACGAGGGCCTCCTCCAGCGCGCGCAGCGTGTCCACGTCGAGGTCGTTCGTCGGCTCGTCTAACAGCAGCAGGTTTCCCCCGCGCTTCAGCGTTCGCGCGAGGTGGAGGCGGTTCATTTCACCGCCGGAGAGGTCCCCGACCCGCTTCTGCTGATCGGCGCCCTTGAAGTTGTACATCGCGACGTAGGCCCGCGCCGGGACCTCCCGCTTGCCGAGGAGGACGCGATCCTCGCCGCCCGAAATCTCCTCGAAGACGGTCTTACCCGGGCTCGGGCGGTCGCGGTCCTGGTCCACGTACGACAGCACGACGGTCTCGCCCACGTCAAACTTCCCGGCGTCCGGCTTCTCGTGGCCCACGATCATTTTGAAGAGCGTCGTCTTGCCGGCGCCGTTGGGGCCGATCACGCCGACGATGCCGCCGCGCGGCAGGTCGAACGCCAGGTCCTCCATGAGCAGCCGGTCCCCGTAAGCCTTTCGGACGCCCTGGGCGCGAACGACGACGTCTCCGAGCCGCGGGCCCGGCGGGATGTAGATCTCCTGCGTTTCGATCCCCTTGTCCGGTCCCCCCTCCGCGAGGAGCGACTCGTACCTCTCGATGCGGGCCTTGCTCTTGGCGTGCCGGGCGCGCGGCGCCATCTGCACCCACTCGAGCTCGCGCTGCAGGGAGCGGCGGCGCGCGGACTCCTGCTTCTCTTCGACCGCGAGGCGCGCTTCCTTCTGGGTCAGCCAGCTCGAGTAATTTCCTTCCCAGGGAATTCCCGCGCCGCGGTCGAGCTCCAGGATCCAGCCGGCCACGTTGTCCAGGAAGTAGCGGTCGTGCGTCACCGCGACGACCGTACCCGGGAACTCGGCGAGGTGCCGCTCGAGCCACGCGACGGACTCCGCGTCGAGGTGGTTCGTGGGCTCGTCTAAGAGCAGGAGGTCCGGGCGCTCCAGCAGCACCTTGCAGAGCGCGACGCGCCGCCTCTCGCCGCCCGAGATCTTTGTGACGTCCGCCTCCGGCGGAGGCAGCCGCAGCGCGTCCATCGCGATCTCGAGCTGACGGTCGAGCTCCCACGCATTCGACGCCTCGATCGCGTCCTGGATGCGCTGGTACTCGGCCATGACGCGTTCGCTTTCGGCTTCCGAGAGGTCCGACGCGAGCTTCTCGTTCAGCTCGTCGAACCGGGAGAGGAGGGCGCGCGTCGCCGCGACCGCTTCCTCGACGTTCCCGAGGACCGTCTTGGACGGGTCGAGACGGGGATCCTGCGAGAGATACCCGATGCGGGTGCCCTCCGCGGGGTGCGCCTCTCCCGCGAAGTCCTTTTCGACCCCGGCCATGATCCGGAGAAGCGTCGACTTGCCCGCGCCGTTCGCGCCGAGGACGCCGATCTTGGCGCCCGGCAGGAAGGACAGCCAGATGCCGCGGAGGATCTCCCGCTGGGGCGGGACGATCTTCCGCAGGTTGATCATCGTGAAGATGTATTGGTGTGCCATGAGAGCCGGGCAGTCTATCGCGCTCCCGCATCCCGAGCGCAGCGAGGGATCTCTTCGCGCCGCCTGTCATCCCGAGCGCAGCGAGGGATCTCTGGCTTCCGAGGGAAGAGATCCTTCGGCTCGGCCTCAGGATGACAGCCCTCCGCTTGTCATCCCGAGCGCAGCGAGGGATCTCTGGCTTTCCGAGGGAAGAGATCCTTCGGCTCGGCCTCAGGATGACAGCCCTCCGCTTGTCATCCCGAGCGCAGCGAGGGATCTCTGGCTTTCCGAGGGAAAGATCCTTCGGCCTGCGGCCTCATGGTGACAAGGCGGCTGAGAGAGATCTTCGGCCTTCGGCCTCAGGATGACATGGGAGATTCCGGCGCTTCTCCCACGTTCAACCCCATCGTTCCGAGCAGCCGATTTTCGTATCGCACGTCTGTGAACCCCGCCTCGCGCATCAGGTTCTCGACGCCGCGCTGCGCGGGATAGCGCGCGAGCGACGCGGGGATGTAGAGGTAAGTCTCGGGATCGCCGTGGAAGATCCAGCCGACCGCGGGCATCATCGTCTTCAGGTACGCGAAGTAGAGCGAGCTCGCGACCGCGTTGTCCGGCTTTCCGAAGTCGAGGACGACGGTCCTGCCCGCGGGCGCGAGGACGCGCCGCATTTCGCGGAGGGCGGTCTGCGGGTCGGCCACGTTGCGAAGGCCGTATCCCACGGTGATGGCGTCGAAGACGCCGTCGCGGAAGGGCAGCCGGAGCGCGTCCGCCGCGACGAAGCCGGGTCGGCGCCCTTCCGCGCGCGCGCGTCGCCTCGCCACCGCAAGCATCGGCAGCGTGAAGTCGGCGCCGACGACGGATGCCGCGCCCAGCTCCTCCGCGAAAAACGACATGTCGCCCGTGCCGCAACAGAGGTCCAGCACCCGCGCCGGCCTCTTCGCGATTCCAGCCAGCGCCAGCCGCACGGCCTCGCGCTTCCACTTCCGGTGCAGGCCGAAGCTCATGACGTCGTTGACCAGGTCGTAGCGTTCCGCGAGGCGGCTGAACATTTCGCGCACCTTGGGCGCGCGCTGGTCGTCGTAGGAGAGATATTTGTTGGACATCCTTAAGGGGGTCAGGCCTCCAACGCCAACTCTAACGGTGCCGACATGGCCACGTGGAGACCTGACCCCATTTCGACAATCCGGTAGAGTTTGTCCATGGCCGGACCGTCGAAGAAGGCGCGCGCGTTGACCGAGGCGGACTCCCGTCAGGTCGCCGAGGAAGCGCGCGAGACCGAGTGGACCGCGCCGTCCTTCCTGAAGGAAATCTTCCTCGGCAACTACCGCCTCAACCTCGTTCACCCTTTCCCGGAGGCGGCGCTCGATCGTCCGGAGTTTCGAGCGTTCATGGATCGGCTCCAGCGATTTCTGGTCGAGGAAGTGGACTCCGACCGGATCGACCGCGAGGGAAAAATCCCGCCTCAGGTGATCCAGGGGCTCGCGGAGCTCGGCGCGTTCGGGATCAAGATCCCGACTGAGTACGGCGGCCTCGGGTTCTCGCAACGCGAGTACACCGAGGCGATCAAGCTCGTCACCAGCCAGGATGGGAACCTGACGACCCTTCTCTCCGCGCACCAGTCGATCGGCCTGCCGCAGCCGTTGAAGCTCTTCGGCACGCCGGAGCAGAAGAAGAAGTACTTTCCCCGCCTCGCCCGCGGAGCGGTCTCCGCCTTCGCCCTGACAGAAGCGGACGTCGGCTCCGATCCCGCGAACCTCGCCACGACGGCCCTGAAGACGCCGGAGGGCGACTACGTCCTGAACGGCGAGAAGCTCTGGTGCACGAACGGGACGATCGCGGAACTGTACGTTGTCATGGCCCGGCATCCCGACACGAAGAAGATCTCGGCCTTCATCGTCGAGCGGGACTGGCCCGGCGTCGAGGTCGTTCACCGCTGCCACTTCATGGGGTTGAAGGCCATCGAGAACGGGGTCATCCGGTTCACGGACGTCCGGGTCCCGAAGGAGAACCTTCTGCTGGCCGAGGGGCGCGGGCTGAAGCTCGCGCTCGTCACGCTGAACACCGGCAGGTTGACGCTTCCCGCGAGCTGTGCGGCGGGCGCGAAACGCGCGCTCGAGATCTGCCGCGGCTGGGCGAACGAACGGGTCCAGTGGGGGCAGCCGATCGGACGGCACGATGCCATCGCGCAGCTCCTGGGGGAGATGGCCGCGACCACGTTCGCCATGGAGGCCGTGAGCGACCTCGCCTCCGCCATGGCCGACGCCGGGGACCGCGACATCCGCCTCGAGGCTGCAGTCGCGAAGATGTGGAACTCCGAGGAGGGCTGGCGGATCGTGGACCGCGCGATGCAGATCCGGGGCGGGCGCGGCTACGAGACCGCGGACTCGCTGCGGGCCCGCGGCGAGCCCGCCATCCCGGTTGAGCGGATGTTGCGCGACTTCCGCATCAACCTCATCTTCGAGGGGTCGTCGGAAATCATGCGGCTCTTCATCGCGCGCGAGGCCCTCGACCGGCACCTCGCCGTGGCGTCGGACCTCTTCGACAAGAAACTCTCACGGAAGGAGCGGACCGCGGCGCTCCCGCGGTTCGTCGGGTTCTACTCGAAGTGGTATCCCACGCGCTGGGCGGGGTGGGGCCGCTGGCCGCGGTTCTCGGAGTTCGGGCCCCTGGCCGGCCGTGTCCGGTACATGGAGCGGACGACCCGACGGCTCTCGCGGGCGATCTTCCACCTCATGGCGCGCCACGGCCCCAAGCTGGAGAAGCGCCAGGCGTTGCTGTTCCGGGCCGTGGACATCGGAGCGGACCTGTTCGCCATGTCCGCCGCCGTGTCGCGGGCCGCGGGGATGCGCCGCGCCGGCAAGCCCGAGGCCGCGAGCGCCGTCGAGCTCGCCGACGTGTTCTGCCGGATGATGAGGCGCCGGATCTCCGACGCGTTTGCCGCGATCCGCTCGAACGACGACGTGCGGAAGTATCGAACCGCCCGCCGGGTGCTGGAGGGCCAGCACCAGTGGCTGGAGCGGGGCATGACGCCGATGGAGGGGTTCGAGGAGCTGGCGGCCGGGCCGCCCGAGGAGGTCGAGCGGCCGGTCGCTGCAGTCTGAAAGGGCGACCTATTCCGCCGGCTCCTCGTCCGTGCCCTCGTTGATCCCCTCGAACAGAATCGTCGTGAAGTAGCGCTCACCGGTATCCGGCAGCATCGCAAGGATCGCCGCGCCCTTGGGCGCCCTCTGGGCCACCTTCAGAGCTCCGGCGAACGTCCCCCCCGAGGAGATGCCGCAGAGGATCCCCTCCTTCGTTGCGAGGTCACGCGCGGTGTCTCGCGCCTCGACGTCGGTCACCGTGATCACTTCGTCGTAGACGTCGCGGTCGAGGACCTGGGGAATGAAGTCCGGCGTCCAGCCCTGGATCTTGTGGGGCTTCCACTCGTTCCCGGAGAGGAGCGCCGCGCCCTCCGGCTCGACGACCCCGATCTTCACGTCCGGCCGCGCCTTCTTCAGCATCTCGCCCGCGCCGGTCAGGGTTCCGCCGGTCCCGTATCCGGTGATCCACCAGTCGAGCCGTTTGCTCGCGAAGTCCCGCAGGATCTCGGGTCCGGTGGTGTTGCGGTGGTACTCCGGGTTCGCAGGGTTCTCGAACTGCCGCGCCACGAACCACCCGTGCTTCTTCGCCAGCTCCTCGGTCTTCTTCACCATCCCGCTCGCACGGTCGGCGCCCGGCGTCAGGATGACCTTCGCTCCGAGAATGCGCATCAGCTTGCGCCGCTCGATCGAAAAGGAATCGGCCATCACGGCGACGAACGGATATCCCTTGACGGCGCAGACCATCGCCAGAGCGATGCCGGTGTTGCCCGACGTGGCTTCGACTACGGTCTGGCCGGGCTTCAGGGTCCCGCGGCGCTCGGCGTCCTCGATGATCGCGATCGCAAGCCGGTCCTTGACCGAGGCCAGGGGATTGAAGGCCTCGCACTTCACGTACATCGTCACGTGAGACGGGGCAAGTCGGTTGATCTTGACGACGGGAGTGTTTCCGATGGTGCCGAGGATGCTTTCGTGGATCATGGATCGCTTCCTTTCACAGGCCGCTTGAGCCGACGTAGGATATTCGCAACTTGAAAGCCCGAAACTTCATTCTCGCGTCCGCGATGCTGGCCGCGGCCGTGTCCGTGACCGCCGCACCGGCCCGCACGATGCGGCTCGACTATTACCACACGGGAAACGCGACCGAGGAACGGTTCAGCCTGGATCGCATCGTCGTCGAGCCTCTGCCGTGGGCGGGTGGGCGCGCTCTCGACGACACGAACCTCGGCAAGTACTTCTTCGAGGTCGTGGACCGCAGGACCAACCAGTTGCTGTTCTCTCGGGGGTTCGCGTCCATCTACGGAGAGTGGGAGGGGACCGCCGAGGCGAAGTCCATTCACCGGACTTTCCACGAGTCCCTGCGGTTCCCGGCGCCGGAAGGGCCCGTCCAGGTCGTGCTCAAGAAGCGTGACCCGCGGAACGCGTTTCGCGAGGTCTGGTCGGTCCTCCTCGATCCGAAGGACATGTTCGTCGACTCCTCGAAGCCCGCGTCGCCCGGCCCGCTCGTCGAGATCCAGCGGATGGGGGATCCGGCAGTCAAGGTGGACTTCCTCATCGTCGGAGACGGGTACACGGCCGCGGAGCGTCCCAAGTTCGAGAAGGACGCGCGTCGGCTCACCGACATCCTGTTCTCCTTCTCTCCGTTCAAGGAGCGCCGCGCCGACTTCAACGTCTGGGGGCTCTGTCCGCCGTCGGACGAGTCCGGGATTTCGCGCCCTTCGACCGGCGTCCACCGCCGCTCCCGGATCGGCGCCACGTACGACGCGTTCGGTTCGGAACGGTACGTCCTCACCTTCGAGAACCGCCTGTTCCGGGACGTCGCGTCCTTCGCGCCGTACGACTTCGTCGAGATCCTGACCAACACGCGGACCTACGGGGGCGGCGGCATTTTCGGCCTCTATTCGACCGTGGCCGCCGACAGCTTCTGGTCGCCCTACGTGTTCGTTCACGAGTTCGGGCACCACTTCGCGGGACTCGCCGACGAGTACTACACGTCCGACGTCGCGTACGAGCCGGCGACGGACCGCGTCGAGCCGTGGGAGCCGAACGCCACGGCGCTCCTGGAGCCGAAGGACGTGAAGTGGAAGGACCTCGTCACGCCGGGCACTCCGATTCCGACGCCGTGGAACAAGGAGGCGTTCGAGGCCCACTCGCGCGAGATCCAGAAGCTGCGGAGGAAGATCCGTGCCGAGAATCGTCCCGAGGAGGAGATGGATGCGCTCTTCCGCCGGCAGAAAGCGGAAGATATGAAGATGCTCTCGGCCGAGCCGCACGCCGGGAAAGTCGGAGCGTTCGAGGGCGCGATGTACGAGGCGAAGGGCTACTACCGCCCGCAGGTGGACTGCGTCATGTTCAGCCGCAACGACGTTCCGTTCTGCGCGGTGTGCCGGCGCGCGATCGATCGGGTCATCGACCTCTACGCGTCTCCCGCCGCCAAGCCGGCGCGTTGAGCTTCTGAGGCGCGGACGGCGATCTGTCATCCCGAGCGTAGCGAGGGATCTGGCCTATCAATCAGCCGCCAGATCCCTCGTCACTTCGTTCCTCGGGATGACGTGGGAGAGTTTCCCCAGTATCCGTAGAAGTTGAACCACTGCGTCGGGTTCGCGCGGACCACGCTTTCCAGGTCCGCAGCGACGCGGGAGAGGATCCGGCGCGCATCCTCCTCCGGCGAAAGCGTCGGGTCCGCGGCGAGCGGCTCGCCCCAGACGTTCCGGTAGCTCCCGTCCGGGTTGCGTAGGAAGAAGCCGGGCAGCACGTCGCAGTTGCAGAACCGCGCGAGCAGGGCGGGCGACCGCAGGAACGGCGTCGGCCGCCCGAAGAATGGGACCACGACCTGGTCCTCCGGATATGCGCGGTCGACCAGCAATGCAACGGCCCGGCCCCGGTCGACGGCTGACCGCACCTTGAACGCGGTCGCCATGGAGGTACCGATGTCGATCGACTCCACCCCGAGGCGCGTCCGCAGGTCAAGCCGCATGTCCTGGACGTTCGAGTCGAGCTCGGGCTGACCCACGACCGCCGGCGTGAGGTCGTGACGGCGCAAGGTCACGGCGCCCATCTCCCAGTTGCCGACGTGTCCGGTCACGAGCAGGAATCCCCGGCCGTTGCGCCGGCTGCGCGCCAGCACCCGGGCATCCTCCTCGAAGGTCGTGATGCGGGGCGTGAACGCCTCGCTCCGGAGCCTCCAGACGTCGACCGTCGCGCGGCCGTACTCGAAGAAAACGCGTCTGGCGAGGCGCGTGGCTTCACGCGCCGGAACCTCCAGCGCGCTCACGAAGTTGTCGGCCATCCCCCGGAGGGTCGTCCGCAGAAACGTGACGGCAATCGAGTTGCCCACCGTGGAGATCGCCTTCAACACGGCGAGGGGCAGCCACCGGGCGCCGTAGTGAAGGCCTCCATAGACGATCCGGTTGGACAGCCCGTGGCTGACCCACTTTCGGCGGGCGCGGGGGACAGCGGGCGTCGCGGGCGTCCGCGGCGGGTTTCCGGGGGCTTCGATGGCGGACATTCCCGCTGCAAAGTCTACAATCGCGCAGACGTGAACGTTCTGCTGTTGCGGCCCGACCCGGGCAACGAACGCTTCGGTCTGGGGCCCTTCTTCCGCGTCGAACCGCTCGGCCTGGAGTACGTCGCGGCGGCCCTTATCGCGCGCGGCCACGAAACCACGATCGTCGACCTCCGCTTCGGCCACCGGCTGTCGTGGTGGATCCGACGAAGCCGCCCGCGGCTGGTCGGGATCTCCTGCATGCACGCGCTCGAGTACGAGCGGGTTCTCGAAGCCGCCCGGGCCGTGCGCCGCGCGACTCCGGAGGCGTTCATCGTCGTCGGCGGTCACGCGGCCGCGGCGTTCTCCCTACCGCTCGAGAGCGGGGAGATCGATGCGGTCTGCGTGGACGACGGCGAGGAGGCTTTTCCTCTCCTGGCCGACGCGCTTCAGAGCGGGCGGGCCCTCTCCGACGTCCCGGCGCTGCGCCTCCGCACGGAGGAGGGTTGGGTCTCGACGCCATCCTTCTCGGAGCGGACCTCTCTCGACCGGATTCCCGTCCCGGCGCGCTCACTCATCGAGCGCGACCGGCACCGCTACCACTGCCTCCTCTTCCGGCCGGTCTGGCTGGTCGAGACCGCCCGGGGCTGCCCGTACCGGTGCAACTTCTGCTCGGTCTGGCAGCTCTACGGGCGCTCCTTCCGCGAGAGGTCGATCGGCGCGGTCGTGGATGACCTCGCCTCGGTCGGAGAGAACGTGTTCATCGCGGACGACCTCTTCTGGAACCATCCCGAGCGCAGCCTCGCCCTCGCGGAGGCGCTGAAGAAACGGGGCGTGAAGAAGCGGTGGCTCCTCGTGCAGACGCGCACGGACCTCGTCTGCCGCCGGCCGGATCTCCTCGAGGCGTGGCGGCCCCTGGCGAAAGACTTCGACGTCTTCTTCGGGCTGGAGGCGGCCTCCGACGAGGGACTCGCCGGAATCGCCAAGGACACCGGCGTGTGGGCTTCCATCCAGGCGGCCCGGATCTCCCGATCGTTTGGCTACGGCGTCACGGGCAACTTCCTCGTCGATCCGGACTGGGACGAGTCGCGGTTCCGGGAGCTCTGGGACTTCGTGGCTCGTTACGGCTTCCAGCGCGCGGGATACACGATCCTGACGCCGCTGCCGGGGACGGAACTGTTTCAGCGCCTGGCGCCCGTGCTCGCCGGGCAGCCGTGGTTCAAGTACGACATGCACCACGTCCTCTGGGAACCTCGCCTCGGAGCGAAGCGGTTCTTCGAGCTCTACGCGGAGACGTGGCGGCGGTCGATCCTGAACACCGGCGGCGAGAAGAGCCTTTCCGACTGGGTTCGCCAGGTGCGTTTGAAGGACGCCCCGTACATCACCCGGATTCTGCTGCGGACGCAGCGGATGATGCGGGCGCAGGCGTACCTCGACGAACACGACCAGTCCGCGGTGGCCACGGAGGTCGCGGACATCCCCACCGACGCCGTGCGGGCCTGAACCGCCCGGCGTTGCTTCTCGACGCCGTCCTGCCCGAGTACGACGTCTCGAAGCGGCACCGCATTTCGATCCGCGCTTCCCGGTCGCGGGTCTTCGAAGAGGTCCTCCGTTACGACTTCCGCAGCTCGCGAGTGACGCAGGTGCTCATGGCGCTGCGGGGATATGGCGGCCGTGTCCGGCAGTCGGAAAGGGAGACGCACGGGACACTCTCCGAGTCGCTCGCGCGGTTCGGCTTTACGCCGCTGGCCGAGGCGCCCGGCGAGGAGCTCGTGTTCGGTCTCGTGGGGCAGTTTTGGCGCCCGTCCGGAGGACTCCGCAAGGTGTCGGCGGCGGAGTTCGCGGAATTCCGCGAGCCCGGTTTCGCCAGAGCGGCGTGGAACCTGCTTTGCGTGGAGACCGCCGAACCCGGCGTAACCGACCTTTCGACCGAGACGCGCATCGCCTGTTACGACGATGCCGCGCGGCGGAAATTCCTTCTCTACTGGCGCGTGGTCGAGCCGTTCTCCGGCCTCATCCGGTGGAGCCTGCTCCGGGGAGTTCGCCGCGCCGCGGAGGCCGAACGACCCGCGGGCTCTACTTCTTCCGCAAGTACTTGAACACTCCCGTGTTTTCGTGGCCGGCCTTCCGGTGCGTCCACTCCTGGGTGAAGTGGTCGGCATCGTCGAAGCGGACCACGAGCTTGCGCATGTGCTCCGCCTTCGGGTTCGGCATACCGCTGATGTCGACGAACTCGAACACGATGCTTTTCGGTTCTCCTTTTGAGGCCTGCGCAATCATTCGCGGCTGATTTCCCTCGGAGCAGAAGTGAGTCATCCGGATGCGCGACCCGTCCGGGTGATACATCGTGACCATGTCCTGCCCGTCGGGCGTCGAGAGGCGCTCCATGAGCGAGGTTCCGCTCGACACGAGGAGGTAGGTGACGCTGACCGGGAGCGCGGTTCCGCCATCGGTCACCGTGCCCTCCCACTCGCCGACGAGCGTCTTCATCTTTTCCCAGGCGGGGTTCGTCGCCGTTTCCGACGGCGCGGCGACCGATAAGGCCAGTGCGAGAAACGCCACGAGAAGAATCGGAAGCGTCCGAATCGATTTCACTTCGGTGACTCCTTTCGCCGGTCCATTTTCCGTCCGATATGCTCCCGCCGTGAAGCCGTCCAACCGCATTTTTCTGCTCTCGCCGGCGTATTGCGGAGGGCTGCGGGCCCGTCTCTTCCTGAACCCGCGAGCCGGGTTCGAGCTGGCGCGCCGGGTCCAGTCACCCGACGGCGCGCCGATCGGCGACGTCTTCAGCTTCCTCTCGGGTCTCTACTTCCGCGGCAAGATGGCGTACGCGCGGGAGTTCGCGGCACCGCCTCCGGGCGTCCCGGGCATCCTCGTCATCACGCCGAACGAGGGCCTGCGGTCACCCGACGAGCCCGTCACGGTCGCGCGCCTGAAGCGTTTCGCGCGGGGCGACATCGACGAGAAGAAGCGCAGCTACCGCCAGCCTCTGCTGCGCGACGCGCGGCTGATCCGCCAGGCGGCGGGGGAGGGCTGCGAGGTCGTGCTCCTCGGCTCGGTTGCGAGCGGCAAGTACGTCGACGTCCTGACGAAAGTGTTCGGCGACAGGTTGCTCTTTCCGATCTCCTTCGTGGGTCGCGGCGACATGAGCCGCGGAGGATTGATGCTGCGCTCTTCCCGCTCGGGCGTCGAGCTCGAGTACGTGCCGGTCGCCGGAGCCGTGCGGCACGGACCGCGACCCGCGAAGCTCCCGCCGCTCCCGCGACGTTCCCCGGAATCGAGCGCGTGAGCCCGCGAGCTCGGCCAGGGGGGCCGGCGACGCGCGACTACCACCCCTCGAAACGACGCTCAACGTCTCGGAAGGCCCCGGCGAAGCGGGCGGCGGGAGAGCTCGCGATTCCCCGGGACGCGGACGACGTCGTCGTCCAGGCCTCGGGCCGCGAGGTCCGGTTGACGAACGTCAACAAGCTCTTCTGGCCGGAGCTCGGGATCACCAAGGGCGACCTGCTCCAGTACTACGCGGACGTCTCGCGGTGGCTGATCCCGCACCTGACCGACCGGGCGATGGTGATGAAGCGCTACCCGCACGGCGCCGCGGGCGAGTTCTTCTTCATGAAGCGCGCGCCGTCGCCGCGGCCGGAGTGGATCGAGCTCTGCTCGATCGAGCACGGGTCGGGCAACGTGATCGACTTCCCCATCGTCCAGGACCTCGCGGCGCTGCTGTGGGTCGTCAACCTGGGGTGCATCGACCTGAACCAGTGGTACGCGCGCTGCGACGACGTCGACCGGCCGGACTACCTCCACTTCGACCTGGACCCGGTGCCCGGCGCCGACTTCGGGAAAGTCATCGCCTCGGCGTTCCTGGTGCGGGAGGCGCTCGACTCGCTCGGCATGGCGAACTACGCGAAGACGACGGGCTCCAAGGGAATTCACGTGTACGTGCCGATCGTCCGCGGGCCGACGCAGAAGCAGGTGTGGACGTTCGCGAAGGAATTCGCGCTTCAGATGGAGGCGCGAAAGCCCGAGCTCGTGACCGCGGAGTACAAGGTCGCGAAGCGGCCGAAGGGCCGCGTGCTCGTCGACTACAACCAGAACGCGTGGGGACGGACGCTCGCCTCGATCTACTCGGTGCGGCCGAAACCGCGCGCGACTGTCTCCACCCCGGTGACATGGAAGGAGCTGGAAAAGGGCGTGACGATCGAGGACTTCCGGATGGACAACGTCCCGGTGCGTCTCAGGAAGGTCGGCGACCTCTGGGAGCCGGTGCTTGCGAAGAAGGGCCGCGTCGCACTGGAGAAGTTCTTTTGACGTTGCCGGTGCCGGTCGACTACGCGCCCATCGCTGGGGTGAACCTGCCGGAGAGACCTACCGCCCCGCGTTAGCGCGGGCCCGGCTGATCTCCGCCTGGGCTTCCATTCCGACCCGCTCGAACGCCGCCGCGGCTTCGTCGAAACGCCTCGCGGCTTCGCCGGACCCTGCCCTTTCGAGCGCGAGCGCGAGGTGGAAGAGGGACAGCGCCTCCCCCTCGGCAAGCCCGTGGCGCCGGCGGATCCCCGCGGCCTCGGTGAGCGCGGCCGCGCTCTCTGCGAGAGCATCCGCCGAGCGCTCGGGCGCGAGCTCGGCCAGCCTGCGCCACGCGAGACCGAGGTGGTGCTGCGTGACCGCGCGCGCGATCTCGCGTTTCTCGGTGCGCCACTCCAGGGCCCGCGCGAAGAGAGTCACCGCCTCCTCGATCTCCGCGGAGGTCGAACCGAGGTTCGACAGCGCGGTCGCGAAGTTGTGGAGGACGCGGGCATGCCAGCCGGACTCATCGGGCTCGCGCCACCACTCCATCGCGACCGCGAAGCAACGCCGCGCGCGCGACAGGTCCGCGGCCTCCCCGGGGCTGCCGTAGAACACGGCCACGTTGTGGTGGAAGCGTGCCCGCGCTTCGCCCGACTCGAAGGCGAGCTCGGGCAGGACCTCCCACAGTTCTTCGGCGAGTTCGCGGGACCGCGCCGCGTCGCCCTCGTCGCGGAGCCGCTCCTGGAGCCGGAAGAACTCCCGGTACGCGTCTGTGGGCGACGCCCGGAGAGCGTCGCGAAGGGTCGGCGCTCGGGAGTTCTCCATGCGTTTCATGTGGCGGGTGCAGGGCTTCCGCCCTGTCCCCGCAACGTGCTTAGACCGTGATGGTCTGCCCCTCGAAGCCGCGGAACGAGAAGGTGCAGAGCTCCCGGTAGGTGTCGCGCTGCTCTTCCAGGATTCCGATCGCGAGCTGCTCACCCAGGAGGAGCGAGTGCCAGTAGTCCGAGCGATAGTGGAAGCCGGCGCCGTTTCTCCCGACGCCCACGTTCGCGGCGAGCTTGTCGAGCTCGTTTTCGACGGTCAGGGGAACTCCGGTGTAAGCGAGCAACGACGTCCCCGACGCGTCGGGGACGACCGGCCTCGGTAGGACGAAGGAACCGTCGAACCACGCCTTCAGGATCGTCACGCACGCGCCGGCCACAGTCGCGTGACCCCCGCCGTACGACGGGTGCGTGGGGCTTCCCTCCGGAGCCAGCATCGGAAGCAGGTAGGTCCCGTTGCGGGAGTACAGCGCGTCGAGCGCGGTGGAGTTGAGAATGTCGCTGTGGACCGGGTACGCCGCGGCGCCGCTCCGCGTGTTGTGGACGAGCCCCGCCAGCGCCTCGGGCCGCAGGCGCCGGTGCACGAACCACTTCTGATACCAGACGGCCTTCAGCGCCCGCGTGGCCACCTCCGTGACGAGCGAAAGGATGTGCGGCCCGCCGAACGTCCCGAACCCGATCTGGGTCGCTGAAGAGGAATAGGGATTGCCAGCGTGCACCGGTGCGCCGACACCGAGCAGGATCAGGCAGGCCTGGTGGTACGCCTGATAGAGCGCGTCGACGTGCACCCACTGACCGAGATCGCGCAGGTTGCGGATGTAACGCGCGGTCGAGTCGATCGAGTAGGCGTAATCTTCGAACCCGTTCTGCGACGCGAGCCAGTCGCTGTACGTCGTCAGGTAGTCCTGCCCGGGGAGCAGCGTCCAGATCCGCTGATCGACCCGAAGGGCGCCCATCGGGATGTCCGCCCAGAGAAACTGCGACAGATACGGACCCACGAGGTCTCCGGCCGTCGAACCGCGGAAGATCGTGCCGGGGGTGACGGAGAAACCGTTCCTCGGTCCGCGGAAATCCGAAAAGTGCGAGAGGTCGGTCGCCGCGCTGGCAATGAGAGGGCTCGACTCGTACTCGCTGAAGGCGATGTCCCGGGCGAGCGCCATCCAGTACAGCTCGCCCAGGTCCGACGCCGCTTCGGCGCTCGCGACTCGCGGGGCGGGTGCCTGCGCGAGGTGGTGGGAGTCCGGTCCCTCGAGGTCGAACGCCATCCCGGCCAGCGGGTTGGTGAACTTGCGGCCGAGACCCATGGGAAGTCGCTCGAAGTCCGCCGGGTCAGCGGTCGCCAGGGCGGCCAGGAAAGCGTTATAGGCGGCCGGATCGACTTCCCCGAGGTTGTTGTGCGGAAAGCCCTTGGAGTAGTTCCCGATCCGGTTCGGATAAAGGGCCTCGTCCCCGTTGGCGGTCTGCTCGACCTGACGGCGCTTCCGCGCGAGCTCCGCCGCGCGCATCCGGACTTCGAACGAGCGCGCCTGCCGGATACGGACGATTCCCTCCGCGCCTCGCGGATCCTTCGCGGATTGCGCGAGAAGAGATGTGGAACCCGTCAGGCCGGCGACAGCGCCGGCGCCGATTCCGAGGTGACCCAGAAATGTCCTCCTATCGACCGGTGAGCCGCGCCGGCGGGGACCGCGCTGCACTTTATCCGTCGGTTCGGAACGCGGGAGTTCCGATTGCGCTACCGCGACGGGACGGGGTTCGCGTTTCATGATCACCTCGGTTGAGTTCGAAGAGGCGGAGATTGTGCCCCAAAGCGGGGCGCACGCATAGCCCGCCGCCGCCTGCAGCCTTACGAAGCCGGCGTCGCAGTCGGGAGCGGCCGCCCCTCCTCGTCCTCGTAGTAGGTGCCGGGCTTGGGAGCCGATCCGGCCCGGGGGGTCTGCGTTGGTCGTGGTTCCCTCCTCGACCGGGGCGTCTGCGTTCGCGTCACCTCGACGGCGGTTGGGATCGGCGTGACCGCGATGGCGGTCGGCACCATCTGCTCGTAGAGCACACCCGGGGACCGATCGACCGCCGGAGCCGGCGTCGTGACGACCTCCATTGCCGCGACCGTCGGGGTGGGAGAGGGAGGCGGAGGCGGAACCGGGGTGTTGGCCCGCGGGGCCGGGGTGGCGAGCGGAGGCGGAATCGGCGTGCTGGCCTGCGGAGCTCGGGTCGCCGCGGGAGGTGGAGTTTCGACCGGTGCCGGCACGAAGACCTCGGTCGGTCTCGGCGCGGGCTCCACGATCCGCGCGACCGTGTGCTTCGTCGAGCGGCACGTGGGAAACGTCGCGAGCGCGGCCCCGGCCACGGTGAGCGCGAGAATCGAAGACCAGCGTCGGGGACGGTTCATCGGCGGCTCCGTTGTTGGGCTCGGAGTCTATCCGGAGAATGCAAAGCAAGAAAAAAGGCGCTCCGGCCCGCGGGCTCGAAGCGCCTCGAAGACGGGCGCCCGGGGGCGCCCGGAAGACGGGTGCCTAGCTCTTGGTCGAGCGGGAGGAGGAGCTACCCGTGGAGCCCTGGCTGCTCGAAGTGGAGCTCTTGTCGGAGCTCTTGTCGAAGCTCTTCTCCCGGTCGTTGCCGTTGCCCTGGACCCGGATGCGGTTGTGAACCTGCTTCACTCCGGGGCAGGTCTCGATGATGTCTTCCGCCATTCTCTTGGTGCGACGGTCGTCGACGGTCCCCTCCAGCGTCACTTCGCCGTTGGAGACGCGGACCTCGATCTCGGTCGCGTCGATTTCGCCGTGCTGCTCGAGGCGATCGCTCACGTCCTCCCGGATGCGCTCATCGGACCGGGTGTAGCCCTTCGGCCCCCGCCCGGTAAAGCGGCCGCGAGTGGTGCCCGGCGTCTCTCCGAAGCTCGCTCCTCCGCCGAAGTCCTGCGACCCGCGGCCGAACTCCGACCCGTAGCCGCGCGTTCCGCCGGACTGCTGCCAGTTCCCGCTCACGCCCTGGGAGCCCCGCTCCGTTCCCTCGAATCCGCCGGAAAGGCGGGAGTTCGTGCGGCCGTAGCCGGCCTCTTCGCTGTATCCCCCGGACTGTCCGTAGCTCCCGATTCCCCGCTGGGACCCGCCGAACCCCTGCTGCGATCCGCCGAAGTTCTGGCGATAACGTTCCGGAAAGTTCTGCTGCGTGTATCCCTCGGAGCCGAAGCCCCGCTGGCCCTGCCCGTAACTCGGCTGACCGAAGTTCTGACCCTGTGCCTGCCGGGAGTAGCCCTGCCGGCCGGACTCTTCGTAACCGCGCCCGAACTGCTGCTCGGACTCTTCGCGGTTCCACTCGTCGTTGCCGCGGTTCCCTCGGAAGTTCTCGCGCTCGCCGCGACTGGAATCGTCTCTGTCTCGATACGGCATGGATGGTTCCTCCTGGAAAAAAAAGTTTTCGACAACCCGACCCTCGAAGGATGAGACTGCTTGAAGTTGTGAGGCCGGACGGTTCAAAAAAGCTGCAACATCTATGCCGCCAGGCGCGAGATGTTTCGCGACGTCAGCCGCGGAATCCGATTCCGACGAGCACGTGAAACGCGACGTTTCCGGTGCGCGCATGACCCCTTTGAATCGGAATGCGCGCCCACGAGAACGTGACCTGGCCATCCGCGGTTGCAAAAAATCCCCGCCAGATCGTGAGGTTTTTTCCGGCGCTGACGACCGCGGCGGGGCCGGAGACGTAGTAGCCGTGCCCGAAGAGTCCGTTGCCCTCGTCGACTTCGCGGCCGCGGACGATTCCCTCCGCGTGCGCGATCACCGCGCCCGCCCCGACGCGCCAGTCGAGGATGCGTCCGTGGCTCGCGCGCTGAACGGTGATCAGGTTCCAGCCGTGCGAGACCTCGAAGCTCTCGATCTCCGGCGTCGGGTTCGTCAGATAGAGCTTGTGGTGGAGGAACTGGAGCTCCCAGGCCCTGCGCCCGCTCCACAGGCCGACGCGCGCCGCGAAATAGTGAGCGTCCTGGGAAGGGTGGGTCAGCCAGCGCGCGCGCTGCGAGATTTCCTCCTCGCCGGACTGGTCGATCGTGAGATCCGACGGAGCGCTCCAGGAATTTCCGGCGAAGATCTCGAAGCGAAATCGCTCCTCCGCCCGGGCGGCCAGGGGAACGAGCAGGAGAGTCGCCGCGAGGGCGACGACGCCCCGGAGACTAGAGAGCCCGAACGTAGCTCGCCGCCTCGATTCGCCAGACGACGACGCCGCAGAAGCGTTCTCCCTCCGGGCAGACCGGCCGCACACCGGCGTGGTGGCGCAGCGTGCACGGCGGCAGCAGCCACGGGCCGATTCGCGGGTTCGACCTCGCGGATCTGGAGCGCCTCGTCGAGCGACGCGCGCCAGATCTCCTCCTGCGCGTTGTAGCAGAGGCGCATCGCGAACTTGTGGTGGAGGTTCAGCAGGTCCGCCGACTCGGTGAACCGGATCGCGACGGCGTTGGGAAGCAGGTATGCCGCGTACTCGTCGGCGACGCCCGCGCCGCGCAGCTCGCTGATCGCGTCCCACGTTCCTCCATCGTCTGCCTCGTAGAGCTCGAGCGCCTCGGGGACGTCGTGCGAGCGAGCATCGGCACGACGTAGTCGGGCTCCTCCGAAAGGTACGCGGGAAGAGCGGGGCGCGAACCCGGGCGTCATGCGGTGGCGCTGGTCCTGGCTGTCGGCCGTGTGCGAGAGCTTCTTGCGGAACGTGTAGGACGGGTGGAAGAGCGCGCGGGAGAGCTTTCCGTGCGTCGTCAGCGTCGAGCGTCTCGCCGAGCGTGCGGTTGCGCGCCGGGTCGAGGACGAGGCGGATCGCGTCGTCGTCGGAGAGCGCCGCGCGCGGCAGGCCGAGCACCTCGCGCACCGACGAGGCCAGGATCTCCTCGTTGTTCGCTTTCCAGTCCACGAGGCGCGAGACGCGGCCGCCGAGGTCGCGCGTCGAACTCCGCGCCGGAACTCCGCGAGCCGAGGCGGCCGCGCCGCGCCGAGTGCCTGGAACGCGCGCGTACTCCGGCGTCTCCTCCAGCGGGATCGGGTCCTCGAGCATGGCGCCGTAGAGCGGGTCGTGCCGGAGCACCTCCTCGACCATCCGCGCGACGACCGCGCGCTGCTCGGTCGGCGCGTCGAGCGACTCGCACAGCCGCCAGTAGCGGAAGAGCGTGAGCCCGGAGACCGTGTGGTACAGGTACGCGAACGTCGCGACCGGCAGCACGTAGCGCGCGATCTCCTGCGCCTGCTTCTGGATCGGCGCCGCCGAACTTCTGCCGCCCGTCCCCGCGCGTGCGGCCCGGGAAGAGGCCGAAGTAGCGCTCGTCCCGCGAGCGGCGTCAGCAGCTCGGTCAGCCGCTCGGTACGCGTCCTGCTGGCGGCGGGCCGCGGCCTCGATAGATGTCGCGCTCCGGCCGCGCGCCATCGGGGGCACGGCGTAGTTGCCGGACTCGCACCTCGACGTACCGCTGGGAGACCTGCTCCGAGTTGTAGAAGGGGTGCGCAGTGGAGGAACGACCAGAGGAACTGGCGCGACACGTTCTCCATCGCGAACTGGAAGTGCGCGTGCTGGAACGTCGTGTGGTGGCCGGCCTGGTAGATCGACTTCGCGAGGGCGTCGCGCCGCTCGGGTCTCGCGGAGGCCTGGTCCTCGGTGACGATCCCTTTGGACGAGTAGCACGTTCGAGCCGTCGCGACGACGTTCTCGAAGGGCCGCGGCGAAGGCGTTGACGAGACGGACTTTCGGCGGCGGGGAAGAGAATGCGTGCTCGGTTGCCGGATGGGGAACGGCCGACATGGGATTGCGGTCATTATGCATCGCCTGACCGTTGCGGGTGCAGGCCTCCCGTGGACTGTTGCGGGTGCAGGCCCCTTTCGGGACCTGTCCCCGCGACTTGCTCAGGGACGTCATAAAATGACTGTTTCGAGACTACGGTGAACCTGCCCATCTACATGGACCATCACGCCACGACGCCCGTCGATCCGCGGGTGCTCGACGCGATGATGCCGTACCTGACCCGTGCGTTCGGCAACGCAGCCTCGCGCAGCCACGTCTTCGGCTGGGAGGCGGAGGCCGCGGTGGACGAGGCCCGGAGCCAGGTTGCTAAAGGGATGGGCGCCTCGCCGAAAGAGATCGTCTTCACGAGCGGCGCCACCGAGAGCGACAACCTCGCGGTCCTGGGCGCGGCGCGCGCCAACCGGTCGAAGGGAACTCACGTCATCACTGGAGCGACCGAGCACCACGCGGTGCTCGACTCCTGCCACGCCCTGGAGCGGGAAGGCTTCGAGGTCACGTACCTCGCCCCCGATCGGACGGGGCGGGTCGACTCCGAACGGGTCGCGTCCGCAATTCGCGAGGACACCATCCTCGTCAGCCTCATGCTCGCCAACAACGAGATCGGCACGATCCCCCCGCTGGCCGAGATCGGCGCGGTCTGCCGCGAGCGGGGAGTCCTCTTCCACACCGACGCGGTTCAGGGGTTCGGCAAGATCCCCTTCGACGTCGAGTCGTTCGGCGTCGACCTGGCCTCGTTCACGGCCCACAAGATGTACGGCCCGAAGGGCGTCGGGGCGCTCTACGTCCGGGGCCGCAAGCCGCGGGTGCGCCTGGAGCCGCTCTTCCACGGGGGAGGCCACGAACGCGGCCTGAGGTCCGGAACGTTGAACGTCCCGGGGATCGTGGGCCTCGGAAAAGCGGTCGAGATCTCCCTCGCCGAGCGGGACGGGGAGGCCCGCCGGCTGAGGCTTCTGCGCCAGCGGCTCTTCGAGGGCATCACGGGAGAGCTCGCGGGAGTCTCGGTCAACGGTCCGCTGCTCCCGGTCCTGGCTCCCGACGGGTCTCTCCCGGCCGGCGAATCCGAGCGCCGCCTGCCCGGCAACCTGAACCTCTCCTTCGAAGGGGTCGAGGGGGAGGCCCTCCTCATGAGTCTGAAGGACGTGGCCGTTTCGTCCGGCTCCGCCTGCACGTCCGCCTCCCTCCGGCCCTCCCACGTCCTGAAGGCGCTGGGTGTGGCCGACGAGCTCGCGCACGCCTCCATCCGCTTCGGCCTGGGGCGGTCGAACACCCCGGAGGAGGTGGACTTCACGGTCGGGGCGGTCGTCGCCGGCGTCCGGCGCCTGCGGGACCTGATGCCGGCCATGGGCGGCGTCGGGATTGCAAGGAACGGCGGACGTGCCTGAGACCCGGGTTCCCTCGGCCTCCGGCGAATGTGTCGGATGCGGCGCAGCGCGCCTGTCCCCCGTAGTCTGCGAGGAGTGCGGCGAGATTTTCGACATCCCGCAGGACGCCTTCGTACTCTTCGGGCTGACGAGGTCGTGGTCCGTGGACAGCGCCGCTCTCGAGGAGCGTTACTCCGCACTGTCCCGGACGTTCCGCGAGAAGTCGGCGCGGAGGGAGAGCCCCGGGAGCGCGTCGAGCAGGCGGTGGAGGCGCTCGACGCGGCGCGGCGGAGGTTGTCCGACCCGGTGGAGCGCGCGCAGCACCTCCTCATCGCGTACGGCGGCGTCGAGCGCGAGAAGCCGCTGCGCAAGCGGGAGTTCCAGAGCGAGGTGATGGAGTTCGCCAAGGCGGCCGCCGCGGCGCGCCAGGGGAACGATCCCGCGAAGCTGACTTCCGTCGTCCTCGAAGCCGAGGAGAAGCTGGCTTCCGCAATCATGGCCGCCGGGCAGAGCTTCACGCGGCTCGAACGCTCCCTCGTCGAGGAGGTGAGCGGCGCCGCCGATGCGCTCGCCGAAGCGCGCTTCTGGCGGCGCAAGGTCGACGAGCTGCGCGAGGTGCTCGGTCGCTAAAGAAGCGCCTCCGACCCCGGTGAAGGAGGAAGGCAACGCCAACCTCCTCGTCGAGGTCGCCCGACAGGTCCCGGGATATCCCGCCCTCTTGGAGACCCTCTCGCGCGGTAACCGCGCGGGAACCGTCGCGTCCGCGGCGGGAGGGCTTCCGGGCACTCTGCTGTCGGCGCTCTCCGGCGACCTCGGTCGCCCGCTCGCGATCGTGGTCGCGGACGAGAAGGAAGCCGAGCGGCTGGAGAACGACCTGCGGGCGGCGGGTCTCTCCTCCGTCTACCACGCGCCGGCCCCGACGCTCACGCCGTATCAGCGGATCCCCCCGTCGCTGAAGGCGCGGCGCGACGAGTTCGCGCTCCTCTCGGCGCTGGCGAGCCCCGAAGGAGTCCACGCCATCGTGCTGCCGGCGCGGTCGCTCTTCACGCGACTTCCCGCGGCGGAGAGCTGCGGAAGCTCTCCGTGCTGCTCGAGGAGGGGAAGGAGATCTCGCTTCCGCGCGTCGTCGAGCGGCTGACCCGCCTCGGGTACCGCCGCGCGGACCTGGCCATCGAGACGGGCGACCTCGCCGTTCGCGGCGGGCTGTTCGACGTTTTCCCCCCGGACCGCGACCTGCCCATGCGCGTGGAGCTCGACGGGGACCGGATCGCCTCGCTCCGCGTCTTCGATCCCGACACGCAGCGTTCCCGCGAGAGGTTGCCGTAGCGCTTGATCCCGCCCTTCGCGGCGACCGAGGACGTGCAGGACGCGCGGGCGCTCCTGGAGGACCGCATCGGCCGGCCTCCGTCGGAGGCGGAGCGGATCGTCTTCGCCGCCGCTGCCGAGCCGATGCCCGCCGGGTGGCTCGATCACGCGCGTCCGCGGTGGTCGTCGTTATCGAGCCTCCGCCGTCGAGGAGGAGATGGACGGCTTTGCGGAACGGGTCGCGTCGGACCGGGACCCGGACCGTGACGTCTTCGCCCCGGAGGAGCTGCTCCACCCGGTCGAGAAGATCCGCGCGGCCGTCCAGGGGGCGAACTCTTCTTCGACCGGGTGGGGCTGGCCGCACGCGGGGAGGTCGTGCGCCTGCCGGCCGAGCCGATCCCTCGCACGCCGGCCGGACCGCGGAGGCGGCGGCCGAGATCTGCCCGCGCGCTGCGGCCGGGAGAGGAGGTCTTCGTCGCCGTGCGCCCGACGGGAGGCGCCGAGAAGCTCCGCCGCTTCGCGCTCGAGTACTCGCTCCACGTCTCCTCGGAGCGCCGGCCCGGGAGCCATCGTCGCGTGCCCGGCGGAGATCTCGGCCGGGTTTCGCCTTCGCGATCCGCGCCTGGCGGTCTACGCGGAGAGCGAGATCTTCGGCGAGGAGAGGCGTTCGCGCGGTCTCGCGGCGGCCGGCCGACCGAGGCGTTTCTCTCGGACCTGCGCGACCTGAAGCTCGGGGACGCGGTCGTCCACCGCGACTACGGGATCGGCCGCTTCCGCGGTCTGAAGCGCGTTCCGGTCGAGGGGGAGGAGCGCGAGTTCATGGAGATCGGCGTACGCCGAGGAGAAGACGCTGCTGCTGCCGGTCGAGCGGTTCGACCTCGTCCAGAAGTACTCGGGCGTCGAGGGAGTCGCAGCCCGTTCTGGACCGGCTCGGCGGCGCGGGCTGGGCGCGGCGCAAGGCCTCGGTCCAGAAGGCGATGCGCGACATGACCGACCAGCTCCTGAAGCTCTACGCCCGTCGCAGCCTCGCCGAGGGGTTCGCCTTCTCCAAGGACTCGCCGTGGCAGAAGGAGTTCGAGGACGCGTTCGAGTACGTCGAGACTCCCGACCAGGCCCAGGCGATCGCCGACGTCAAGCGGGACATGCAGTCCGACGAAGCCGATGGACCGGCTCCTCTGCGGGGACGTCGGATACGGCAAGACCGAGGTCGCCATGCGGGCCGCGTTCAAGGCGGTGCTCGACGGCAAGCAGGTCGCGCTGCTCGCGCCGACGACGATCCTCGCGGACCAGCACTTCCGGACGTTTCAGCGGCGGTTCGCGGCTTTTCCCGTGGCGATCGAGCTGCTCTCGCGCTTCCGCTCGCGCGCCGAGCAGAAGGAGGTCGTCGCGAAGGTCGCCGACGGCGCGGTCGACATCCTGATCGCGACCCACCGGATGCTCGGCAAGGACCTCGCCTTCCGAGACCTCGGGCTCCTGATCGTCGACGAGGAGCAGCGCTTCGGCGTCGCCCAGAAGGAGAAGCTCAAGGAGTGGAAGGCCTCGATCGACGTCCTCTCGATGTCGGCGACGCCGATCCCGCGCTCGCTCCACCTCGTCGCCTCTCGGGGCTGCGGGACCTGTCGATCATCGAGACCCCGCCCCGGGACCGTCTCGCGATCGAGACCCAGGTCGTCCCCGCGCGGCCCGACGGTCCTCCGCGAGGCGATCGAGGCGGAGATCGAGCGCGGGGGGCAGGTCTTCTTCGTCCACAACCGGGTCGAGTCGATCGGGCGCGTCAAGCAGACGCTCCAGGAGCTGCGTCCCGTCCGTGCGGATCGCCGTCGCGCACGGCGCGATGCGGGAGGCCGAGCTCGAGAAGGCGATGCAGACGGTTCTTCTCGCGCGAGGCCGACGTCCTCCTCGCGACGACAATCATCGAGAACGGCCTCGACATCCCGTCGGCCAACACGATCCTGATCGACCGCGCCGAGACGCTACGGACTCGCGCAGCTCTATCAGCTGCGGGGCCGCGTGGGCCGGAGCGACAAGCCGGCGTACGCGTACCTCCTGGTCGCAGGAGAACGTCTGCCCTCTCCGAGATCGCCCGGCGGCGCCTCGCCTCGATCCAGGAGTTCTGCGACCTCGGCGCGGGCTTCCGCATCGCGGCGAAGGACCTCGAGATCCGCGGCTCCGGGCAACATTCTCGGCGGCGAGCAGTCGGGCCACATCGCGGCGGTCGGCTTCGAGATGTACCTGACCCTGCTCGAGGAGGCGATCCGCGAGATGCGCGGAGAGGAGGCGCTGCCGGAGCGGGCCGTGACCCTGTCCCTCGGCCTCGACCTCACGATCCCGCCGGCCTACGTGGCCGACGAGAACTGGCGGATGATGATCTACAAGAAGGTCGCGCGCGCCCGGGACGACGCGGCGCTCGAGGAGACCCGCCGCGAGATCGCCGACCGCTTCGGCGAGCCGCCCGCGGCCGTCGGACGGCTGATCGACGTACTCGCGCCTGCGGGCCCGGGCCGAGCGGCTCGGCGTCACCTCGGTGACCCGGCAGGCCGGCCGCGTCCACGTGCGCTTCGCCGAGGACGCGCGCGGTGGATCCGAGGATCAGCGTGTGCCGGCACCTCGTTCGCGCGGGACCTCCGGGCGCCGCGGCTGCTCGCCGGGCTCGGGTCCTGCTCCCCTTCCCGGCCCCGCGTGGCGGGAGGAGACGCTCGATCGCCACGCTTCTGCGCGTGGCTGGACGAGGCTCGAGAGCGGCGGCGGCGTGAGACGGTAAGGGGCGCTGAGCCGCCCGGGAGGGAGGCGAGATCCCGTGACCGAGCCCGGAAATTCGCAGCTCGCGCTCGTCCGGTGTTATGAAATGGCCTCATGCGAAAGTCCTGCTGGCTTCTGTTTTTCCTGACCGTGGCCGTCGCCGGCCTCTCTCCCCGGCGCCGAGCTCGTCGAGAAGATCGTGGCCCGGGTCAACGACCGGCTGATCACGCACGAGCGAGTTCGAGCAAACGGCTCGCCGGCGACGAACGCCTTCCGGACCCTCCGCGGACCCCGCTCGAGGTGCGCAGGAAGCGTGCTCGAGCGACATGATCAAGGAGAAGCTGCTCGAGGAGCGGGCGAAGGAGCTCGCCGTCACGGCGACCGACGAGGAGGTCGAGGCAGCCGTCGAGAGGGTCAAGCGCCAGTACAACCTGGCGACGGACGCGGAGTTCGACGCCGCGCTCGCCCAGTCGAACATGACCCGCGACGAGCTGAAGCGCCAGATGCGGCAGACGATCACCCTCCAGAAGGTCGTCGGCCGCGACGTCACGCTCGAAGCTCGACATGAGCGACGACGCCCTGCGCCTCGAGTACGAGCGTCGGAAGGAGAAGCTCTACAACGTGCCGGAGCAGGCGCGGGTCGCGGAGATCGTGATCCGGTTCGACGCCGAACGGATCGCGGCGGCGCGGCAGGAGCGCCGTCGCGCGGATCGAGGAGGCCCGCGCGAAGGTCGAAGGCCGGCACGCCGTTCGCGCGACGGCTCGCGAAGAGTATCGGAAGGCAACGCCCGGGACCGCGGTGGCGACCTCGGCACCGTCGCCAAGGGGGAGCTGCGTGCGCGGCGCTCGACGCCGGCGGTCTTCGTCGAGCCCGCCGGCGGAGTATCCCGCGCCCGTCCTTCTGCCCGGCTCGATCCACCTGTTCCACGTGACCGAGCGCAAGGCCGCGCCGGCTACCGGCCGTTCTCCGAGGTCAAGGAAGACCTGCGCAAGCGCATCGCCGACGACCTCTACGAGAAACGGTACGAGGAATACATCGGAAGACTCCGCCGGGACGCGTTCATCAAGATCTACGACCAGGAGCTCGCGAAGCTCGAAGAGAAGAAGACCTAGCCCCGAGTCTTGCGCACCCGCCTCGCGCTCGCCGCCCCGGTTTTCCTTCGACGCCGTCGTCCGTTCCCACGGCTGGTACGACCTCCCGCCGTTCAGCTACGAGCGCGAGGGGGGCGGCTCCACGACTCACCGGTCGTCGGCCAGCGCGCGGAAGACTCGTTTCCGCGTCCGGAGCGGCGATGCTCGTGGCCTCGGCGGAAGGCGTCGACCGCGTCGCCCTCCGCGCGGCTGCCGCGCCGCGTCTTCTCGCTCGACCTCGACCTTCGACCGCGCCGGCGCGCTCGACGCGCGAGCCGGAGATCGCCGCGCTCTGACGCGCGCGGCGGCCGGATGCTGCGGTCGCCCTCGCTCTTCGAGGACGCGGTCAAGATGCTGCTCACGACGAACTGCTCCTGGGCCGCGACGCGCGGGATGGTGGACCGGCTGATCCGCTCGCCGGCGGAAGGGCCGCGCGTTTCCGACTCCTGCGGCCGTCGCGAAGATCTCCGAGGCGACGCTCGCGAATCGCGTGCGCTGCGGCTACCGCGCCGGGGCGTTGCGGCTCTTCGCGCAACGAGTGGCGTCCGGACGCTCGACCTCCCGCCGTGGGAGGATCCCGACCGGCCGTCGGAGGAAGTGCGCGAGGCGATCGTGGCGGAGCACGGGTTCGGCCCGTACGCGGCCGAGGGGCTGATGCGAGTCCTGGGCCGCCACGACTTCTTCGCGCTCGACTCGTGGACGCGGCAGCAGTTCCGGAAGCACCACCCCGGCCCCGCGAAGGTCACGGACCGCTCGATCGCGCGGCGCTATGGGCGCTTCGGAACCATCGCGGACTCGCGCTGTGGCTCGACATGACCCGCGACTGGCACGACGCTTAGCTCAAACCGTTCGGAAAGTCGGTCCGGAAGGTCCTCGCGGCGGGCGGATCGCCACCGATGGGGTTCCCCGGGTCGTACGACCGCAACCTGTGGCGATGCAAAGCCCTAGAGGCGCAAACCCTCCGTAGGGGAGCCTGACTCTTTTCGTTGCGCTCCCTTTACGCCCCTAATTATTTCAGGCAATCGTTTTCCTTTGACTAACAAAGTTGCGGCTCCTAACATCGCCCGCAAGTGGCCCAATCAGGGTAAAAGTGGGAGAAAGTGGCAACGATCTCCGGATCGGTGCACCAAATTAACGATGGATCGCTTTCGCGGGAGCGCTCCGGCACGTGTCGACGAGAAGGGCCGTCTCAAGGTTCCGAACGTCTTCCGAGCCCAGATCGAGGAGGCCTTCGGGCCCGAGATTTTCGTGACGTCCGTTCACGGCACCAACGTCCTGCTTTACCCGCTCGCCATCTGGCGCGCGCTCGAGGAAAAGCTCGCCGCGCTTCCGGCGGTCCACCGCGCGAAGAACAAGTTCTTCGAGCGCGTCAACTACTACGGCCAGGACGGAGCGCTCGACGGGCAGGGGCGAATCCTCATCCCGCAGATCCTGCGCGACGCCGCGAAGCTGCCGGCCGACGTCGTCGTGACCGGAAACATCGATCACCTGGTCGTCTCCGACCGCGGCGCCCTCTCGACTCGTCTCTCGACCGAAGACTTCACGTCCGAAGATTACGACGAACTGTCGAAGGCCTTGTCATGAGACGGGACACGGAACACGGGACACGGGACACGAAAAGAGAGAAGTAGGACGAACGAAATTGAGAAGCCTCCCCATCAGGCCGTCTTGCTCCGCGAGGTCGTCGACCTCCTCGCGCCGCAGCGGGGAGGCTTTTTCGTGGATGCGACGGTCGGCGCCGGCGGCCACGCGCGCGCCCTTCTCGAGGCCGGCCCCGAAATCCGTCTCCTGGGCATCGACCGGGATCCCGACGCCGTCTCACTCGCTCGAAGCCGCCTGGCCGATTTCGGGAGCCGGGTGGAGGTCCTCGAGGCGAACTTTGGCGACCTCGAGTCCGTTCTCGAGCGCTACCCGGCGCCCGACGGCATTCTCGCGGACCTCGGGCTCTCGTCGATGCAGCTCGAGCGCGCCGAGCGCGGCTTCTCGTTCCGGCGCGACGGTCCCCTCGACATGCGTATGTCCCGATCCGGCCGCACCGCCGCCGACGTGGTGGCGAACGCTTCCGCTGAAGAGCTGAGTCGAATTTTTTTCGAATACGGGGAGGAATGGATGGCGGTGAAAATCGCGCGAGCGATCCTGGAGGAGCGGTCAAGGGGACCGATCACGACGACCCGGCAGCTTTCCCGCATCGTGGCGGGGGTCAGGGGAGATCGCGAGAAGATCGATCCCGCGACGCGCGTCTTCCAGGCGCTGCGGATTGAGGTCAACGAGGAACTGCAGGCGCTCTCGCGGTTTCTCGCGTTCGCCGTCGAAAGGCTGAACGCGGGCGGTCGGCTCTCGATGATCTCGTATCACTCCCTCGAGGACCGCATGGTCAAGGAGACGTTCCGGCGGCAGTCCGGACTGTGCCTCTGCCCGCCGAAGCTTCCGGTCTGCGTGTGCGGCGCGCGCCGGGCGCTCGTCGTTCTGACGCGCCGCCCCATCCGTCCCTCGGCCCCCGAGGTCGCCGCGAATCCGCGGTCGCGCAGCGCGCGCCTTCGGGCCGCCGAAAAAGTTGCAACGGAGCCAGCCGCCCTTTGAGCACCGCCGCCTACGTCCAGTCGAAGCGCGTCGAGAACCTGCACCTGACGCGGGAGCGGGACCGCCGGCGCGGCCGCGAGCTCGCCACGCTCCTGCTCGCCGGCCTTCCGGTCGCGTGCGCGCTGCTCGGCTGGGTGGCCCTCCACGTCGAGACGGTGAGAGTCGGATACTCCCGCGGCGCTCTCGCGCGCAAGCACGGCCAGCTCTTCGAGGAAAATCGCCGCCTCCGCGCGGAGCTCGCGCGCGCGTCCGCGCCCGAACGCGTGCAGGCCGTCGCGGAAAGGAAGAGTCTCGCACCGCCCCGCCCCGGACAGATCCAGTACGTCGAACCTCGGAAAGAAGGGGGAGCCCGGTGAACTTCGTGCGTCTCGGCCGCGTCCGATTCCTCGTCATTTTTCTGCTCCTCTGGGCTTCGGTCGTGGTCGCGCGCCTCGCCGAGCTCCAGCTGGCCCACGGAGGCAAATACCGCGCTCGGGCGCAGAGGCAGCAGGAGCGAAGGATCGAGATCTCGCCGCAGCGCGGGTCCATCTTCGACCGCGAGGGGAGGCCGCTCGCGGTCTCGGCCGAGGCGTCCTCGATCTACGCGATTCCCGAAAGTGTCCGCCAGCCCGCGGAAGCCGCCCGGGTTCTCGCGCCGCACCTCGGCCTGTCGCCGGAAGTGGTTCTCGCTCGGCTCACGCAGAAAAAGGGTTTCGTCTGGCTCGCGAGAAAGGTGGACCGGGCCGCGGCCGCGGGCGTGCGGGCCGCGAAGCTCCCCGGAATCCACTTCGTCGCGGAGACCAAGCGCATCTACCCGAAGGGCACCCTGGCGGCGAACGTCCTCGGCTACGTCGGGACCGACGACCGCGGCCTGGGAGGCCTCGAGCACTTCTACGACGGGGCGATCCGCGGGAAGCCGGGTGAGGTCGTCGCCCTGACCGACGCGCGCCGCTCGACCTACGGCGAGGCCGACACTCCCAGCGGCAAGCTCCCCGAGGAGGGAGATTCTCTCTTCATCTCGCTCGACTCGGGGATCCAGTTCGCGGCGGAGCGGGAGCTCGCGGCGGCGGTGAACGATGCGCAGGCGCGTTCGGGCGTCCTCATCCTGCTCGATCCCTCCGACGGCGAGATCCTCGCGATGGCGACGGCGCCGTCCTTCGATCCGAACGAGTACGGCCGGTCCTCCGCCGACACTCGGCGCAATCGGGCGATCGCGGACGCCTACGAGCCCGGCTCGACGTTCAAGATCGTGACCGGAGCGCTCGCTCTCGAGAACTCGCTCGTAACACTCGACGAGACCATCGACACGGGCGACGGCCGGATCCGGGTCGGGAACACGACGATCTCGGAGCACGACGGAAAGAGGTACGGCGCGCTCACGCTCGCGGGGGTCTTCGAGCACTCCTCGAACGTCGGGATCATCCGCGTGGGGCTGCGCCTCGGACCGCAGCGGCTGTGGCAGGGCGCGAGCGCGCTCGGCGTCGGCCGCGCGACCGGCGTCGACCTGCCCGGAGAGAACGCCGGCATCTTCCGCCGGCCCGAGCGCTGGTCCGCTCTCTCGAACGCGACGATCTCGATGGGACAGGAGGTTTCGGTCACGCCGCTCCAGCTGGTGCGCGCCGCCGCCGCGATCGCCAACGGCGGCCGGCTCGTTCGTCCGCGCCTCGTGCGGCGGATCGTCCACCCCGACGGCCGCGTCGACGTCGTCGTTCCCGCCCCGGCCACCCGGATCCTCTCGGAAGCCACGGCTCGGACGGTCCGCAACCTGCTGGTCGGCGCGGTCGAGCGGGGCACCGGCAAGAAGGCCACGATCCCGGGGTTCGTTGTCGCCGGAAAAACCGGCACGGCCCAGAAGGCCGGCGTGGGCGGCTACATGGCCGGAAAGTACGTGTCGTCGTTCGTCGGCTTTGCTCCGAGCGAGAACCCGAAGATCGTGGGCCTCGTCCTGATCGAGGAGCCCAAGGGCCGCTACTACGGCGGCGAGATCGCGGCGCCTGTTTTCTCCCGGGTGGTCTCGCAGGCCCTCGGAATCCTGAGGGTCGCGCCGGAGGAGCAGAGGCTTCCCGAGACGCTCCTGGCTTCGACGTCGACCGAGCGGATCCACTTCCCCGCGGGGGTCGTTCCGGCCTCCGTCCGCTCGAACGAGCTCCCCGCGCCGATCTTCGCGGGGCCCGAGTCGCCGGCCCTCTCGGCCGACGGGGCGCCCTCGGCTCTGGGTCTCTCCGCGCGGCAGGCGCTCGCGCTCTTCGCGCGGCGCGGTCTCCTCGTCCGCGTCGAAGGCTCCGGATTCGTCGTCGCGCAGCAACCGCTCCCGGGCGCGCATGTGCGCCCCGGAACGACCTGCATTCTTCGTCTTGCCGAACCCGCCGCGCCGGCTTCGGGGCTCGAGCGCCGGCCGGAGGAGATCAACTCGCCGCCACCGGCTCCGTGAATCTGGTGGATCTCCTGTCGGCGCTGCCCGATTCCCGCGTTCCCCCCGGCCTTCGCGACGTCAACGTCACCGGGATCTCCCAGGACTCCCGGACGGTCGGCAGGGGGGAGATCTTCGTCGCGATCCGCGGCGGGATCTCCGACGGCTGGTCTCACGCGGGAGAGGCCGCCGCCCGGGGAGCCGCGGCGGTCGTCTCGGACCGCCCCGCGCCGGAGGGATTTCCGGAGTCGACGCCGTGGTTGAATGTGACCTCGGCGCGAAGGGCGCTCGCCCTCCTCGCCGCCCGGCTCGAAGGAGATCCGGCCGAAAAAATCGTTCTCGCCGGGGTGACGGGCACCAACGGAAAGACGACGACGGCAATGCTCCTGGAGTCGCAGCTGGCGCGGCAATACGGCCGCGCCGGATTCCTCGGAACGGTCGCGTATCGCACCGGCCGGCGGGAGATCCCGGCCCCGCAGACGACCCCGGAAGCTCCCGTCCTGCAGGGGCTCCTCGCCGAAATGGTCGACGCCGGAGTTCCCGCGGCGGCGATGGAGGTCTCCTCCCACGCCCTCGCTCTCGACCGCGTCGTGGGTTGCCGGTTCGACGTCGCCGTCTTCACGAACCTGACGCAGGACCACCTCGACTTCCACGGCGACCTCGAGACCTACTTCGGCGCGAAGAGGGTGCTCTTCGACCTGCGGAAGCCGGGGGCCGCCGCCGTCGTCAACGTTGACGACGCCTTCGGACGCCGGCTCGCCGCGGAGGTGGCCGCCCCGGTCGTCACGTGGTCGCCGACCGGGGCCGCGGCGTCGGTCAGAGCGGAGAACGTGCTCTGCGATCTGACCGGCACGGCGCTCGACGTCGTCCATCCGGGCGGACGCTTCCGGATTTCTTCGCCCCTCCTCGGGCGGTTCAACGTCGATAATCTCCTGGGCGCCGCCGCGGCGGGCCTCTCTCTCGGACTGACCGGGGAAAGTGTCGCGGCGGGCTGCGCGGCCGTCGCCCGCGTTCCGGGCCGGCTCGAGCGCGTGGAGGCGGGGCAGCCGTACCCGATCGTCGTGGACTACGCACACACCGAGGATGCGTTGCGAAGGCTCCTGCTCGCGGTTCGGGATCTGACGGATCGAAAGATCATCCTCGTGTTCGGCTGCGGGGGAGATCGCGATCGGGGAAAGCGCGCGCCGATGGGCAGAGTCGCGGGCTCGCTGGCGGACATCGCGATCGCGACCTCCGACAATCCCCGCTCCGAAGACCCCGAGGCGATCCTGGCGGAGGTGGAGGTCGGGTTGATCGCCTCCGGCGCGACGAAGTACCTGAAGGTCGCGGACCGGCGCGAGGCAATCCGGACGGCGGTCGACCTCGCCAACCCCGGAACGATCGTCGTCATCGCCGGAAAGGGCCACGAAACGGTCCAGGTCATCGGCGACCGCTCGATTCCCTTCGACGACCGCGAGGTCGCCGCGGAGTTCGCGTCGCGGCGATGAGCCGCCGCGTTCGCCCGCGATGAACTTCCACCTCTCCGACGTGGCCTCGGCGGCCGGCTCGGCCCCTCCGCCCGGCGCCGCCGGCCTCGAGCTTTCGGGCGTCGCCGTCGACTCGCGCGCGGTCCGGGACGGAGCGCTGTTCGTCGCCATCCGGGGAGCGCGCGCGGACGGGCACGACTTCGCGAACGACGCCGTCGCCCGCGGGGCGCGGGCGATCCTGGCGAGCCGGGTGCCTTCGCTCCTGCCGGAACGTTTCCCGGTCGTGGTCGCCCCCGAGCCCGCGGAAGCGCTCACGACCCTCGCCACCGTCCTGCGGAATCGCGCCGGCTTCCGCCTGGCCGCGATCACGGGCTCCTCCGGGAAGACGACCACGAAAGAGTTCACGGCCGCAATCCTCTCGCGCCGCGCGGTCGTCGAGAAAACACCGGGCAACCAGAACAGTGCGATCGGTTTTCCGATGTCGATCGCGAACCTTCCCCGAATTCCGGACTGGATGGTTGGCGAGATGGGGATGAGCGCGAAGGGGGAGCTCTCCCGGCTCTCCCGCGCGTTCACGCCGGAGGTTGCCGCGATCACCAACGTCGCGCCGGCGCACCTCGCCAACTTCGACTCGATCGACGAGGTCGCGCAGGCGAAGGCCGAGATCCTCGAGGGCCTTCGTCCCGAGGGAACCTTCGTCGCGAACGCCGACGACTCGCGGGTGGCCGCGATCGCGGGGCACTGGCCCGGTCGGGTGATCCGCTTCGCGCGCTACGCGAACGCGGACGTCACGGCCGACCACTTCGAGACGCTGGAGACCGGAACGCGCTTCCGCCTGCGGGCGCCTTCCGGCGAGGCGCTGGTTTCGCTGCCGCTGCCCGGAGCGCACCAGGCCGTGAACTTCCTCGCGGCCTCCGCGGTCGCCCTGGCCGCCGGCGCTTCCGTGGAGGACTGCGCGGCCGCGGCCCCCGGACTGGGGCCCTCTCCCCACCGCGGGGAGTTCCGCCGGCACTCCTCGGGCGCCCTTCTCTACGACGACTCCTACAACGCGAACCCCGCGTCGCTCCGGGCCGCGCTCGACACGCTGTCCGGCTTCGAGGCCAAGCGGCGCATCGCGGTGCTGGGCGACATGCGCGAGCTCGGTCCGGACGAGGACATCTGGCACCGCGAGCTCGGCAAGTACGCCTCGACCCGAGCCGACCGGATCGTCTGCGTCGGGCGGCTCGCGCGCTACTACGGCGAGGAAGCCGTGGACTGCGGCTTCCCGCGGAACGCGATCGACACCGTGGATTCTCCGGAGGACGTCGTCCGCCTGCTCGAGGGAATTCTCGCTGCGGGGGACGTCGTGCTGTTCAAGGGCTCGCGGGCCGTGGGCCTCGATCGAGCCGTGGATGCGCTGGCCGCCGGGTCGGTCGCGGGGAGCCGATAGCCCGATGCTCTACCACTGGCTCTATCCGCTCGCGAAGTTCTTTCCGGCGTTCAACGTCTTCCGCTACATCACCTTCCGGACCGCGATGGCCGCCGTCACGGCGCTCCTGATCGCGCTCGCGCTCGGCGGCCCGACGATCCGTCTCCTGAAGCGCCGCCAGATCGGGCAGTCCGTCCGCGAGGACGGCCCGCGCTCCCACCTCTCGAAGGCGGGAACGCCCACGATGGGCGGGATCCTCATCCTGCTCGCGGTCATCGCCGCGACCCTCCTCTGGATGGACCTGAAGAACCGCCTGGTGTGGATCGCGCTCGGGACGCTGGCCGGGTTCGGCGTCGTGGGGTTCGCGGACGACTTCGTGAAGTTCACGCGGCGGCGGAGCCTCGGGCTCTCCGGCCGCGGAAAGCTCATCCCCCAGTTTCTCGTGGCTCTCGGCGCGGCGTGGGCGATCGAGCAGTGGGCCGCCGCCGGCACGTTCTCGACGCTCGTGACCTTTCCGTTCTTCAAACGGCTCGTGATCGACCTCGGGGCGGTCTACATCCCCTTCGTCGCCCTGATCCTCGTGGGCGCATCCAACGCAGTCAACTTGACCGACGGGCTCGACGGCCTGGCGATCGGAGTTTTTGGCGTGGCCGCGGGCACTTATGCACTCCTCTCCTACGTGAGCGGAAACGCGGTCGCCGCGCGCTACCTGCAGATCGCGTACGTGCCCCAGGCGGGGGAGCTCTCCGTCTTCTGCGGGGCGCTCGTCGGAGCCTCGCTCGGTTTCCTCTGGTACAACTCGCATCCCGCGGACGTCTTCATGGGCGACGTCGGGGCGCTCCCGCTCGGCGCCGCGCTCGGCGCCGTTGCCGTGATGATCAAGCAGGAGATGCTGCTCGTGATCGTCGGGGGCGTGTTCGTCCTGGAGGCGCTGTCGGTGATCCTGCAGGTGGCCTCGTTCAAGTCCACGGGCAAGCGGGTCTTCCGCATGGCTCCTCTGCACCACCACTTCGAGCTCGCCGGCTGGCCCGAGTCCCGCGTCATCGTGCGCTTCTGGATTCTCGCCATCCTCTTCGCGGTCCTGGCCCTCTCCACCCTGAAACTGCGGTGAGCGCCGCCATGCCCCTTCCCTCGCCTCTTCCGGCCCGCGTCGCGGTCCTCGGATTCGCGCGCAGCGGCCGCGCGCTGGCGGAGGCGCTCGTGGCTCGGGGCGTCGACGTGTCGGTGGCCGACGACCGGCCCGAGGTGGCGTTCGCCGAGATTGCACCTCTCCGCGCCCGGGGCGTGCGCTTTTCGTTGGGATCTGACCCCCTCCGGGGATCAGACCCCTTGAGCTTCCTCGAGGGAGCGGGCTGGCTCGCGATCTCGCCGGGGGTCCCGCCGACCCATCCGGCCGTCGTCGCAGCCCGGCGCCGCGGCGTGCCCGTTCTGTCCGAGATCGAGGTCGCGTGGCGGATCGCGGAGGCCGAGGCGCGCGGCGCCAACCGCTGGGTCGCCGTCACGGGCACCAACGGAAAGTCCACGACGACCGCGTGGATCGCCGAGATCCTGGGCTCGGGTCCGCGCCCGGTCGCGCTCGCCGGCAACATCGGATCGCCGCTGTCGGGATTCCTCGACGACCCGACTCCGCGCGACTTCGTCTGCGAGGTCTCGTCGTTCCAGCTCGAGGGGATCGAGAGCTTCCGGCCGGACGTGGCGGTGCTGACGAACGTGACCCCCGATCACCTCGACCGCTACGCGAGCTTCGAGGAGTACGCGGCCGCGAAGGAACGCGTGTTCGTGAACCAGCGGGCGGAGGACTTCGCGGTGGTCAACGCGGACGACCCCGTGGCCTCCGCCGTCCGGACGCGGGCCCGGCGCGTGCCGTTCTCGCGGCGGGGGAGGGCGCCCGGCGGCGCATGGGCCGAGGACGGACAGATCGTCTCGGAGGCGCGAGGCTCGCGCCGCACCGTCCTCGCCGCGGAGCGGCTCGCCCTCCCGGGCGCACACAACCTGGAGAACGCGCTCGCGGCGGTCGCCGCGGCGGACTGCCTCGGGGCTTCAGCCGCCGCGATCGAGAGGGCGCTGACCGGCTTTCACGGCCTCGCCCACCGGACGGAGCTCGTCCTCGAAGCGGGCGGCGTGAAGTGGGTGAACGATTCCAAAGGCACGAACGTGGATGCGACGCTGAAGTCTCTGGAGGGCCGGCCGGAAAGGAGCGTGCTCCTGATCCTGGGAGGCCGGGACAAGCACGGCGACTTCGGGAAGCTCGTTACGCCGGTGTCGCAGGCGGCTCGCCTCGTCCTCACCATCGGCGAAGCGGCTCCCGCGATCGAGACCGCGCTCGCCGGGGCCGCACCGATCGAGAGCTGCGGCACGATGGAGAGAGCGGTCGCGCGGGCCGCCGAGCTCGCGAACCCCGGCGACACCGTGCTCCTTTCGCCGGCGTGCGCCTCCTTCGATCAGTACGCGAACTTCGAGGAGCGGGGGAGGCACTTCGCCGAGCTCGCGCGACGGGCGACAAATGGCTCGTAAGCTCACGACCGACAAGGTCCTGTTCGTGCCGCTCGTGGCGCTGTCGCTCTTCGGCTGCATCATGATCTACAGCGCCTCCGCGGTGTCATCCGCGGAGACCGCGGGCAGTCCGTACCGCTACCTCATCAAGCAGATCGCGGCCCTCCTCATCGGCGGCGTGGCCGCGTTCGTGGTGTCGCGGACGGACTACCGGAATTTCGCGCGCCCCTGGGTCTTCTACGCCGGCTACGGAGTGGCGTTCGCGCTCTGCGCCTTCGCGCTCCTCCAGCCGCCGATCAATGCGGCCCGGCGGTGGATCCCGCTCGGGCCCGTGATGTTCCAGCCGTCCGAGTTTCTGAAGGTCGCGCTCGTCGTCCTCCTCGCGGCGCAGATCGCCCGCAAGACGCTGGCGTGGGGAGATCCGCACAAGGCCATCAAGCCGGCCCTGTTCTTCACTCTCGCGGCCGCGGGCATCGTGCTGCTCGAGCCGGACCTCGGAACAGCCGCCTGTTACGTGATGCTGGTGGCGGTCCTGTTGTGGATCGCGGGCGTCCGGGCGAAGCTCTTCCTCTTCATGGGAGCCGCGGCGATTCCGCTGGTGGCGATCGCCGCGCTCTCCGCGGACTACCGCCGCGCGCGGCTGCTCTCGTTCCTCCGGCCCGAGGCCGACCCCCTGGGCGCCGGGTTCCAGGCGCTTCAGTCGCTGATCGCGGTGGGAGCCGGCGGCCTTTTCGGAAGCGGCCTCGGCGCCAGCCGGCAGAAGCTCTTCTTCCTGCCGTATCCGCACACCGACTTCATCTTCGCGATCGTGGGAGAGGAGCTCGGCTTCATCGGCTCGGTCGGCGTCGTTCTCTGCTTCGGCGTCATCGCCTGGCGGGGTTTCCGCGCCGCGCGCCGGGCCCCCGACGCGTTCGGCGGCCTCCTGGCGGCCGGGGCGACCGCGATGCTCGTCGTCCAGGCGGCGGTGAACCTGAGCGTCGTGCTCGCGCTCATGCCCACCAAGGGAATCCCGCTGCCGTTCGTCTCCTACGGAGGATCCTCGCTGGTCGCCTCCTGGATCGCGGCGGGTCTCATCCTGAACGTGTCGCAGCACGAAATCGAACGACCGGCCGAGAGTTGAGAACTGAGACCGAAAGCGGGGGTGTCTACGTGATCGCGGCGGGGGGAACCGGTGGCCACGTCTTTCCGGGGATCGCGCTCGCGCGGGAAATCCGCGCGCGCCGACCGGACGCCGAGGTCCTGTTCGTCGGCAGCCGCCATGGACTGGAGTCGAAGCTCGTCCCGGAAGCCGGCTTTCCGCTGGAAATCGTCCGCGCGTCCGGGTTCGCCGGAAAGCCTGCGGCCGCGAAGGTCGCCGCCCTCGGGGAGCTGCCCGCGGGCTTCATCCAGGCGCGCCGCCTCCTCTCGACGCGCCGGGCCCGCGCGGTCGCCGGCGTGGGCGGCTACGTGACGGTCCCGGTGGTTACGGCCGCGCGCTCTCTCGGCGTGCCGACGCTGATCCACGAGTCGAACGCCTATCCCGGCGTCGCCAACCGCTTCCTCAACCGGTTCGCCACGCGGACCGCGGTTGGAATCGCTGCCGCGAACTCCCGCCTCTCCCGCCCCGGCGTAGTCACGGGAACCCCGGTCCGTCCCGAGTTCTTTTCGGTGCCGGCGCTCGAGCCCTCCGCCACGACCCGTCGGCTCCTCGTCTTCGGCGGCAGCCAGGGGTCTCGTGTCCTGAATCGCGCGATGGCCGCGGCGGTCCGGGCGCTCGCCGCGACCGGACTGGAGGTCATCCACCAGACCGGCGAGAAGGAGTTCGAGGACACGCGCAGCCGCTACGGCGATCTGCCCGCGGGATGGCGGCTGGTCCCCTTTCTTCCGCGGATCCACGAGGAGCTCGGGTGGGCGGACCTCGTCCTGTCCCGCGCGGGCTCTCAGACGCTGGGAGAGCTCGCGGCCTCCGGACGCCCGTCGATCCTGGTTCCCTTTGGCTCGGCCACGCACGGCCACCAGACCGAGAACGCCCGGGTCTTCTCGGCGGCCGACGCGGCCGTGGCCATCGACGAAGGGGCGCTGACAGCGGAGGTCCTGGCGCGGTCCGTCGCCGGCCTCCTGGCTGACCGGGGTCGGCTGGTTGCCATGGGCGAGAACGCGCGCGCCTTCGCCCGGCCGGACGCGGCCCGTCTCCTGGCCGACCTCCTGTTCGAGGCCGAGGGGACGAGGTGATGGCGCGATGAGATTCCTCAAGCTGCGGCGGATCCACTTCGTGGGCGCCGGAGGCGTGGGAATGAGCGGCCTGGCCGAGATTCTCCTCCTGTCCACGCCGCTCACGATCTCGGGCTGCGACCGGGAGCGGGGCGAGAACACCGACCGGCTGGGCGATCTCGGCGCGAGGATCCACGTCGGCCACGACCCCGCCCACCTCTCCGACGTGGACCTGGTCGTCATTTCGTCGGCCGTGGACGACTCGAACCCCGAGGTCGCCGCCGCCCGGGAGCGCGGGATCCCCGTGATCCGCCGGGCCCAGATGCTGGGCCAGATCATGCGTTTGAAGCAGGGGATCGCGATCGCGGGTACCCACGGAAAGACGACGACCACCTCGCTCGTCGGGATGATCCTGACCGAGGCGGGGTTCGATCCCACCATCGTGGTCGGGGGGCGGGTCCGCATCCTCGGGACCAACGCGCGGCTCGGCCGGGGCGACTTCCTGGTCGCCGAGGCCGACGAGTACGACCGATCCTTCCTCGAGCTGACGCCGGACGTCGCGGTGATCACGAACGTCGAGGCCGACCACCTCGACTGCTATCGCGACCTCGGGGAGATCATCGACGCCTTCGTCCTCTTCGCGAACCGGGTCCCGTTCTACGGAGCGGTTATCGCGTGCCTCGACGATCCGGGCGTCGGCGCCGTGCTCCCCCGCGTGGAGAAACGGGTCGTGACCTACGGAGAATCGCCGCAGGCGCACCTCCGCGCCCGCAACGTCGCGCTGGACGCGTCGGGCACCCGCTTCGAGGCCTGGGACTCGGAGCAGGGACTGCTGGGCGAGGTCCAGCTCCCGCTGCCCGGCCGTCACAACGTGGCCAACGCGCTCGCGGCGATCGCGGTGGGCGGCGAGCTCCTCATCCCGTTCCCCGACATCGCCCGGGCGCTCGCCGGCTTCACGGGTGTCGTCCGGCGGTTCGAGAAGAAGGGGGAGCGCAACGGCGTCCTCGTGGTCGACGATTACGCGCACCACCCGACCGAGCTCGCCGCGACGCTCTCCGCGGCCCGGCAGGTCTATCCCGAGCGCCGGCTGGTGGCCCTGTTTCAACCGCACCTCTACTCCCGCACGCGCGACTTCGCGACGGACTTCGGCCGGGCGCTGCTCGGCGCCGACGTCGCCGTGGTCACCGACATCTACCCCTCGCGCGAGAAGCCGCTACCCGGGGTGACGGGGCAGCTGGTCGTCCAGGCGGCGAAGGAGGCGGGTCACCGGAACCTCGTCTATGTTTCTGATAAGAAAAAGGTTAGTGAGCGGCTCGAGAGGCTCCTCCGGCCCGGCGATCTCCTGGTGACGATGGGGGCCGGCGACGTCGTGCGGTTCGCCGAGGGTTACCTCGCGGGCGAGGGAGCCCGGAAAGCGGCGGATGCCGGAAAGTAAGGGCGAGGCCCGGTTCGTCGCGGTGGGCACCCGGGGGCCGAGCAAGGCATTTCTGCGCCGGGGAGCGGTCGTCCCGCGTCGGCGCAAGACGGGGGGCGCTGTCAAGGTCGCCGTCGCTCTCCTCGTCGCCGCGACCGTGGCGATCGGTGTCGCGCGTTTCCTCGGCGGCTCGCTCTTTTCCCTCCAGAGGATCCAGGTCTCCGGAAACCGCCGCGCGAGAACCGAGGAGATTCTCCGCGCGGTCGCTCCGTGGCGCGCGGCGAACGTCGTGACGCTCGACCTCTCCGGGATCGCGCGCGCGGTCGGCGCGCATCCCTGGGTTGCCGGAGTGACGCTCTCGAAGAGATTGCCGGACGGTCTCGCGATCCGCGTGACCGAGCGGCGGGCGGTCGCGCTGTATCGCGAAGGCTCGACGCTCTGGTGGCTGTCCGGCGACGGACGACCCATCGCTCTCTACGATCCTCGCGCGGACCTGACGGAGTACGTGCTCGTCACCGGAGCTCGCGACGCTCTGCCGGAAGCCGTCGAGTTGCTCGAAGATCTTCGCTCCTCTCCCGCGGATTATTTTTCCGCGCTCTCGGAAATTTCCGCCCTGCCCGACGGAGGTTTCGGTATCATGGATTCGGTCTTTCGGCGGCCGGTTCGAGTTCTTCGACGGGACGCTCCCGCGAAGATTCGCGCGCTCCTGGACGCGCGCGGTTTCGTCGAGTCTCGTGGGTGGGAGGCGCGGGCCATCGATCTCCGTTTTGCGGATCGAATTGTGCTTGTCGGTGCCTACGGCGCCGGGAACTCCCTATGAGTCGGGACACGGGACTCGGGACACGGAACACGACGGATAGCGTGAATTCATTCGTGTCCCGTGTTCCGTGTCCCATGTTCCGGCCCTGGTGGCTCCTCTGATGGCCAAACCCGAGAACTTTCTCGTTTCCTGCGATATCGGGAGCTCGAAGATCTGCGTGCTGATCGGCGAGCAGAACGCGCACGGCGCGCTCGACGTCATCGGGAAAGGCGCGTCCGCCAACCGGGGAACGCGCAAGGGAAACATCATCAACGTGGACGCCACCATCGAGGCGATCAAGCGCGCCGCCGAAGAGGCGGAAATCATGGCAGGTGTGCAGATTGCGCGCGCCTGGGTGGGCATTTCGGGCTCGAACGTGCGCTCGTTCAACAGCCGGGGGGTCGTCGCGGTCGCCGGAAAAGACCGGGAAATCACTCGCGACGACGTGACGCGGGTCATCGACGCGGCGCGCGGGGTCCAGATCCCGCAGGACCACGAGGTCGTGCACGTCATCCCGCGGGAGTTCGCGGTGGACGGGCAGGACGGGGTGGGCGACCCCACCGGAATGGTCGGCGCGCGGCTCGAGGCGGACGTCCACGTCGTCACGGCGCCGGTGGCGGTAACGCAGAACATCGTCACGTGCATGAACAAGGCGGGGATCGAGGTCGTCGAGCTCGTCCTGGAGCAGCTGGCGGCCTCCGAGGCGGTCCTGACGGAGGACGAGAAAGAGCTCGGGATCGTCCTCATCGACGTCGGCGGAGGAACGACCGAGGTCGCCGTCTACCAGAAGGGTTCGATCGCGCACACGACCGTCATCGCGGTCGGCGGTGACCACTTCACCAACGACCTCGCGGTGGTCCTGCGGGCGCCGATCGGCGACGCCGAGCGGATCAAGAAGAAGTACGGCTCGGCCCTGCGGTCGGCCGTGGGCGATGACGAGATGGTCGAGGTCCCGATGGTCGGCGGGAGGGAGCCGAAACTCTGCCCGCGCTCGACGATCGCGGACATTCTTCAGCCCCGGGCGGAGGAGCTCCTCGGCCTGATCCAGGAGGACCTGCGCCGGCTGGGAGTCGACAAGGAGATGCGATCCGGCGTCGTCCTCACGGGCGGAGGGGCTGAGCTCGAAGGGCTGGTCGAGATCGCTGAGGGAATCTTCGAGGGTCCGGTGCGCCGCGGAATCCCGGCGGGGGTCGGCGGGCTCGTCGACGTCGTGTCGCGACCCGAGTGGGCCACGGCAACCGGGCTGCTTCTTTATGGGCACCGCCACAAGACGGTGCGCCGCCGCCCGCGCGGGATCTCGCGCGCCGCGGGGTCTTTCTCCCGGTTTTTCCGGGAGCTTTTCTGAGGCCGGGGGGAAGCGCCCGCCGTGCCAGGACCAACGTGAAACGGGGAGAAAGGGAGAAGCCGATGATCGAGCTCGTCGACGACGGAAAGGCGCATATGCCCATCGAACTGGAGCGGGGCGACGCGTCGCCCGCCATCATCAAGGTCATCGGGATCGGCGGCGGGGGATGCAACGCGATCAACCGGATGATCGCGGCGGGGGTGCGCGGCGTCGAGTACATCGCGTGCAACACCGACCTGCAGGCGCTGCGGAAGACGTCCGCGGCAACGAAGCTGCAGATCGGCGGCCGGCTCACGAAGGGACTCGGCGCCGGCGCCGACCCCGACGTGGGGCGGAACGCGGCGCTCGAGGACCAGGAAAAGCTCTCGCACATCGTGCAAGGCTCCGACATGGTCTTTCTCGCGGCGGGGCTCGGAGGCGGAACCGGCTCCGGCGCCGGTCCGGTCATCGCGAAGCTCGCCGCGGAGTCCGGCGCGCTCACGGTCGCGGTCGTGACGAAGCCGTTCGACTTCGAGGGGAAGAAGCGGCTGCGCCAGGCCGAGCGGGCGGCGCGGGAGCTCCGGGAGCACGTCGACACGCTCATCACAATCCCGAACCAGCGACTGCTCGCGTTCGTCGAAAAGAACACCCCGTTCCACGAGTCGTTCAAGATCGCGGACGACGTCCTCCGGCAGGCGATCCAGGGGATCGCGGACCTGATCAACTGCCCGGGGGAGATCAACCGGGACTTCGCCGACGTGAAAAAGATCATGTCGGACATGGGCCGGGCCATGATGGGCACCGCCATCGCGGAGGGGGAGAACCGCGCGGTCCACGCGGCGCAGGCAGCGATCTCGTCGCCCCTCCTCGAGGACGCGTCCATCGAAGGAGCTCGCGGCGTCCTCATCAACATCACCGGCAGCGCGGACCTAACCCTCTTCGAGGTCAACGAGGCGGCGGAGATCATCCGCCAGGCCGCGGACCCGGAGGCCATCATCCTCTTCGGCTACGTGAACGACGACCGGATGGCCGGCGCGGTGAAGGTCACCGTGATCGCCACCGGGTTCGATCGCGGAGACTCCCCGCTGGAGGAGAAAGAGGAAGAGGAGCCGCGCGGCTTCTCGGCCACGCGCGGGGGGAGGACTCCCTTTCTCCGGGGGGACGACTCCGGCGGGTTCGGACCGAACGCGTCCTCGCGGGACGACTTCGACATCCCGACGATCCTGCGCCGGCAGATGGACTAATCGGGGTCAGGTCTTCTCGAATCGCGTGGGGGGGTTTGAGTCAGCTGTTATGCAAGTGAAGGCCTGACCCCCTAGCTGTCAGCGGTCAGCTATCGGCTGTCCGCTGATCCCTCTCCCTCCGGCGGTGCCGGCCGGTGCCGGTGCATCCGGGCGGCGAGCTCCTTCCGTCGCCGGATGATTGCCCGCCGCTTCGTGCGACCCCTGTCTCGCCAGCGCTTGTAGGCGTGCGCGAGCTTCGGGTGATCGTGAAGGAAACGGCGGACCCTCCGCCGTATGGTCGGCGACACGAGCGACAGAAACAGCAGGGCGAGCGCGAAGAAAAGGATCTGCGGCATCACCGGGATGAGAAGTCCGATGACGCCCAGGATGAAAAAGAAGATCGCCAGCGTCAGATTCCACAGCTTGTTGCGGCGAACGCGGGACGGACGGGGCGTCTCGGAGGGATCCCCCACCGCCCCGGGATCGATCTTCGGAGGATAGCCGGCCATCGACTAACAGTAGCGAAACCGGCAGTGCCGCGCGAGGCGGACGCCGATCAGCGCGATCGAGTCCTGGGGGGAACTTCGACGTTCTCCGTCAGGAAGCCGGTGCCCGAGTGGCTCGCGCGGCCTTGAACTTCCGCGTCGATTCGGCCGCCTCGCGGCTCGACCCGTAGGCGATTGTGCACGTCTCGCACTCCACGGACGGAGTGGGCAATGTCCTCGGCAAGTCGTTTCGCCTGCCGGTCGTCGACGTTCCCCTCCAGAGTCACCGCGCCGCCGGCGGTCTGGACGTCGATGTCGGTGGCATCGAGCTCGCCATGTTCCGTCAGGAGGTCGTTGACTTCCTCTCCGATCCGCTCGTCGGAGCGGGAGTAGTTCCGGGGTCCCCGACCCGTAAAGGGTCCGCGGGTCGAGTCGGGCACGATCTGGAAACCCTGGCCTCCCGAGCCGCCCTCCGGCTCCGGCGATCCGGCGTAGGGATCGATGAACTCCCGGTGATACCCCTTCCCGGCATAGAAAACGTAGCCGGGACTCGACCAGTCGTTGTGCGGCTGGCTGAAAATCCTTTCGCGATCCTGGCGGGCCCAGCGGCCGCGCTCGGGCTTGTCGAACCCACTCCCGTAGGGATACTCGCGGGGCTCGCCGTGCTCGTCGCCGACGCCGTCGTAGGCGTTGAACTGCGGGCGCTCGACGCCCCGCCGGAACTCCTCGTCGCGCTTCACCATGACCGCCTCCTTGATGAGCCTGAAAAGTGCAACTCGCGTGCCTCGAGCGTGGTGCGGATATTGCTCCTCGAGTCTGCGGAGGAAAGAAACCATGAGCTCTCTCGATCCCATCAGCGAACTGCTTCGCCGTTACGGCGTCGGCGACGGCGCCGAAAACAGAGAGCAGGCGCGTGAGCACTATGACCAGATCGCCGCCGCCGTGCCTCAGGACATCCTGGCGACGGTCATCGGCCCCGCCGTTGGAACGCTTCCGCCGGACCAGATCGAAACCCGGGTCCGGAACTCCGCAACGGAGATGACGCCCCAGCAGCGCGGGGGGTTCCTGGAGACCCTACTCGGAGGCCTCGGCGCACAGTCCGGGGGACTCCGCTCGGTCCTCGAGCAGATCGGCGTATCGCCGCAGCTCGCGGAGGACCCGCAGCAGGCGACGCCCGAAGACGTCGGCCGCGTCGCGGCGTACACGAAACAGCAGCGGCCCGAGATCTTCGACCAGGCGATGGGCTTCTACGCGAAGCACCCGACGCTCGTGAAGGTCCTCGGGACATTGGCGATCACAGCCATTGCGAAGAACCTGTTCACCAAGCGCCCCGGACTGCTGTAAGCAGACTCCGATTGTGAAGTCTCCGGAGACTCTGGTCGCGGCGCGAAGAGTCTCCGCGAAGTAGCCGGTGCGAAACGCAGATCCCGAGCCAGCGAGCGCGACGTGCTTGGTAGCCCATACGGGAATCGAACCCGTATTTCGGCCTTGAGAGGGCCGCGTCCTAACCGTTAGACGAATGGGCCGAACGGGGCGGGGAAAGTAGCACAGGGGCTGTTTTTCGGGCAAGCCGAACGCCGAACGTCGGCGCGGGGCTTGCATCCTTGAAGCTGGTGAGCGGGTGAAATAACGGCAAAAAACCGTGAAAAACGGAGGAGGACCCATGAAGAAGGATTCGGTGAACGAGCTTCTGTACCAGATGCTGGAGACTGAAATGGGCGGGGTCGAGGTGTACACAACCGCGATCCGTTGCGCCCTGAACGATGACCTGAAGAAGGAGTGGAAGAAGTACCTCGACCAGACCAAGAACCACGTGAAGGTCGTTCGGGGGATCTTCGACCAGATGGGTCTCGACCCCGAGGCTGACACGCCCGGGCGCGAAGTCGTCCGCCACATCGGCACATCGCTCGTGCAGGCGATGGAAATGGCCCTCGCCTCCGCGCCGCCCGAGGCGGCTCAGTTGGTCGCGGCGGAGTGCGTCGTTCTGGCCGAGACCAAGGATCACCAGAACTGGGAGCTCCTCGGCCAGGTCGCCAAGAAGACGAAGGGCGATGAGAAGAGAGTCCTGCAGGCCGCTCAGGAAGAGGTCGAAGAGGAAGAGGACGAGCACCTGTACCACACGGCCGGCTGGGCCCGGGAGCTCTGGATCGAGTTCCTCGGCATGCCGGCGGTGACGCCTCCGCCCGAGGAGGAGAAGGACGTCAAGACCGCGATCGGCGCCGCCCGCGCGAAGCAGGCCCGCACCGAGATGCTCTAAGGGCGGGACGCGGGACACGGACAGGACACGAGGCCCGCGAGCGATCGCGGGCCGATTCATTTTCGGGGCTACTGCGCGGGAGGCGCGGCGGGCTGGAGCGCCTTGCCCGGACGGTACCGGACCCAGCGCATGATCTCGGGGATCGTCGGCTTCTTGCCGTACATGAGGATGCCGACGCGGTAGATCCTTCCGGCGAGCCACGCCATGACGATCGTCGAGAGGATGAGGATTACGATCGAGAGGCCGATCTGCCACTGCGGCGGCTCGGCGATGGCCGTCCGGAGATACATGATGAGTGGCGCGGTGAAGGGAAACAGCGACGCCCCGACGGCCACCGGACCGTTGGGATTGTTCATGACCGCGGGATAAACCGCCATTCCACTGACGATCAGCATCGAAGGAATCATCGAGAGCTGCTGGGCCTCCTGATCGCTGTTGAAGGGAGCGCCGATCGCCGTGTAGATGCTGGCGTAGAGGAAGTAGCCCAGGATGAAGAACAGCAGGAAGTAGCCGATCATCGAGAGCGGAATCGTCGGCGCTCCGGAGGCTCCTGCCGCCATCATGCCGGCAATCGCCGGCAGTGACAGGTTCATGGCGACGAGAGACCAGATGAGGTACTGCGTCAGCCCCACCAGCCCGATTCCCACGATCTTGCCGAGCATCAGCTCCGTGGGCCGAACCGAGGCGATGATCACTTCGACGATTCGATTCGTCTTCTCCTCGATGACTCCGCGCAGGTTCTGAAACCCGTACATGAAAAACGTCATGTACATGATGATCATGAAGACGAGCGCGGCGATGATGCCCGCCCCCTTCTCTTCGGTGACCCCGCGGGTCGTGACCTTCCACGTCTTGAGATCCACGGTCTTCTCGAGATCCTGACCGACCGACGCGGGGAGTCCCTGGTCGGCGATCTTCTGGTGAAGGATCGTGCGATTGATCGCGTCCTTCATCTGGGTCAGTGCGACAAACTCGGAGACCGAGATCGAGTAGTACTCCGCGCGTTCCTTCTCGAGGAGCGAGGGGTCGAGGACCAGGTAGCCGTAGATTTTCTTGTCCAGGACTTCCTTGCGGAGCCCTTCTTTCGTCTTCTCGATGTCTCCCGTGATCGGCCGGTTCTCCACGATCCAGTGGATTCCCTTACGACCCGGCTTGTCGCGCTGCAACGTTCGCTCGCTTTCGGCGAGATCCTCCGCCAGCGGCTTTGCCAGGCGCCCGGTCACGTCCACCACCGCGATCTTGCGTTCGCCGCTCGTCTTTCGAAGGGCCGCGACCTGGACGAACATGTATCCGAGGAAGAAGACCGGAACGAGGAACGTCGCAAACCAGAACGCCTTCGTCCGAACGCGCTCCAGGTACTCCCGTCGGATCACTGCAAAAACCTTGCTCCAGCTCATGATTTCCTCACTCGATCGTCCGCGTCTCTTCGATGCCGGCCGCCCGGACGGCGTCGAGGTAAATCTCTTCGAGCTCCGGCTCCTTCGCCGAGAAGCCGACCAGGTCGTGGCTGTCGAGCGCACGCCGGAGGAAGTCCCGCTGCCCGGTTCCCGGGGCGAGCGAGATCAGGTAGCCGCCGTTGACGGCCTGCGACGACTCCACGCCCGGAAGGGCGGCGATCTCCTCCGGACGGGCGTCCACCGAGAGGTGGAGCAGGTTCCGGGAGAACCGGCGCTTGAGCTCCCGCAGGTCTCCCTCGAGGATCTTCTTCGAGCGCGCCATCAGGCAGATCTGGTCACAGAGCTTTTCGGCCTGCTCGAGGACGTGCGTGGAGAAGACAATCGTCTTACCCTGCTTCCGGAACTCGCTCAGATATTCCTTGATGATCAAGGTGTTGATCGGATCCAGCCCCGAGAACGGTTCGTCCAGGATCAGGATCTCGGGGTCGTGGATCACCGTCGCGATGAACTGGACCTTCTGCTGCATGCCCTTCGAGAGCTCATCGACCTTCTTCTTGAGCCAAGGCTTCAACTCGAGCTTGTCGGCCCAGTCGGCCACCCGCTTTCGGGCGACGTCCCGGGAAACGTCCTTGATCGCGGCGAGAAAGAGGAGGTGGTCGAGGACGTTCATCTTGCGGTAGAGGCCCCGCTCTTCCGGCAGGTAGCCGATCGCGTTCTGGGTCTCGCGGGTCATGGACCGCCCGAGCACGCGGATCTCGCCCGAGTCGGGGGCCGTGATGTTCATGATCATCCGGATCGTCGTCGTCTTGCCGGCCCCGTTCGGCCCGAGGAGGCCGAAGACCACGCCCCGTGGCACGCGGAACGAGAGCGAGTCCACGGCAGGGAACTTGCCGAAGACCTTGGAGACGTCATCGATCTCGATTGCGGGGGAGGTCATTTCGCGTCCATCTGGTTTACGTCCCGGAAATTTGAATGTTCATGGCGGAGAGGGGGGGATTCGAACCCCCGAAGCCCGTTAGGGCTTACCGGTTTTCGAGACCGGCCTGATCAACCACTCCAGCACCTCTCCGTGCGTGTGAAACCTAACATCTAGCGCCGGGCCTGAAAAAACAGCCGCATGAGCTCGGCACATTCCTCGGCGAGGAGGCCGCCGTCCACGGCACACCTATGGTTCAGTCGCGGGTCCTGCGGCACGTTGGCGAGCGTCCCGCAGTACCCGGCCTTGGGGTCCGCGCATCCGAAAACGATCCGGGCGAGCCGGGCGTTGACCGCGGCCCCCGCGCACATGGGGCACGGCTCGACAGTCGCGTAGAGGGTCGAGCCGTCGAGCCGCCAGGTCCCGGCGGCCTGGGCCGCCTCCCGGATCGCCTCGATCTCGGCGTGGTGGGTCGGATCGCCCGAGTGCCTCGCGGCGGTTGCGGCCTCGCCCGATCATGCGGCCGTCCCGGACGACGACGGCCCCGATCGGCACTTCCCGCTCGGAAAAAGCGATCCTCGCAAAGGCGAGCGCCTCGCGCAGGAACGTCTCGTCGTCGGGGGTGAAAGGCACCGGCGGAGGCTATCGCAGGGCCTCTCCGGCGGCGCCCGAACCATCGGAATTGGTTGAAACGAGAGGCTGTTTTCAGTAGCCTACGCCGCTCTGCGCCCATAGCTCAAATGGATCGAGCGTCTGACCTACGGATCAGGAGGTCAGGGGTTCAATCCTCCTGGGCGCACCACTTACCCGGGCCGGCCGGCCTTTTCTGCCGAGCGGCGAACTTTCGCCCCTCCCGAACGTAAGAAAATAGACGTTATAAGTTAGCCATCGGAGGAGAGAGATGTCGAAGAAGACCAAGATCATCCTGGGCGTTCTCGGGGCCGTAGTACTCGGCTTTGTCGCCATGAGGATTCATCAAGCGCAAGGACAAGGACGTTGCCCGCGTGACGACCGCGAAGGTCGAGAAAATCGACCTCATTTCGAAGGTCACGGCGAACGGCAAGATCCAGGCGCGCCGGAAGGTCGACCTTTCCGCGCTCGTCATGGGACAGATAGTGAACCTCGCGGCGAAAGAGGGGGACCGGGTCAAGAAGGGCCAGCTCCTCCTCCAGATTGACCGAGCCCAGCTCGCGGCGCAGGCCGCGGGGCGCGAATCCGCCCTGGGGGCGATGCGGTCGACCTCGTGGCGGCGCAGGCCTCGGCCGACCAGGCTCGCTGCGATTACGAGCGCGCCCGACGCAACTTGGAGGCGAAGATCCTTTCCGAGGCCGAGCTCCAGAAGACGAGTCGGCCTATGACACCGCCCAGGCGAACCTGCCGCCGCGCGGCAGCGGCTGCAGGAGCGGGTGCGAACCTGGCCGCGAGCCGGGACTCCCTTTCCAAGACGACGGTCAGCGCTCCGATCGAGGGAGTCGTGACCTTCTGCCGGTCAAGGAGGGCGAGGTCACGGTCATCGGCACGATGAACAACCCGGGTACGCAGCTCCTCACGATCTCCGACATGGCCGAGGTCGAGGCCGTGATGATGGTCGACGAGACGTCGGTGCCCGACGTGAAGGTCGGCCAGAAGGCCAACCTGAACATCGACGCGTACCCGAACCGCAACTTCGAGGGCCTCGTCACCGAAGTCGGTTCGTCGCCGATCGCGAAGAACGACCCGGACCTGCTGTCGCTGACCCAGGGATCCGAGGCCATCAACTTCAAGGTGAAGATCCGGGTGACCGACCCGCCCGCCACGATCCGGCCGGGATTTTCGGTGACCGCCGACATCGTGACCGGGCGCAAGGCAGGGCGCGACGGCGATCCCGATCCAGGCGCTCGTCGTCCGGGACGTCCCCAAGAAGGACGGGAGCCGGCGTCCGGAGCACGCGGGCCGGCCAAGACCGAAGAGGGCGTCTATCCCATCAAGAACAGCAAGCTCGCGTTCGTGAAGGTCCAGACGGGACTCGCCGGCGAGCTGATGATCGAGGTCAAGAGCGGCCCCAAGGTCGGCGAGGACATCGTCACCGGTCCCTTCAAGGTTCTCCGCCAGGTGAAGGAGGGGGACAAGGTGATCGTCGAGAAGGAAGGGGATAAGAAGGGCAAAAGGGTCCGAGAAGGCATGAAGCCATGAAGTCGGCCGAGCTCCTCCGCGTCTCGGCGTCGGCTCTCACGCGCCACAAGCTGCGCGCGTTCCTGACGCTGCTCGGCGTCATCATCGGCGTCGCGACGGTCGTCGGGGTGGTCTCGGTCATCTCCGGGCTGAACACCTACGTCAACGACAAGGTCATCGGGCTGAACCCCGACATCGTGATCTTCACGAAGTACGGGATCATCACCAGCCGCGAGGAGTGGCTGATCGCCCGCAAGCGGCAGCGACATCACTCTGACCGACATGGAGATCGTCCGGCGCGAGTGCCGCCTGTGCGCAGCGGTCGGGGCCGCGGCGACCGGACCGCCGCCGTCAAGTACGTCGACCGGAAGCTCGCGGACGTCGAGATCCAGGGCCACACGGCGAACATGGGCGAGGCGATGAGCTTCGACATCGACGACCGGGCGCTACTTCACCAACGCCGAGTACGACCACGCCGCCTCCGTCGCGGTGATCGGCTGGGACGTGCAGGACCAGCTCTTCCCGAACGTCGACCCGATCGGCCGCGTGCTCAAGATCGACGGCTACCCGGTCAAGGTCATCGGCACTCTGGCCAAGCAGGGCAAGCGTCATGGGCCAGAGCCAGGACAACGTGATCTTCCTCCCGCTGACTCTCTTCAAGAAGCGCGTCGCTCCGAGCGAAGACATCGGCGTCTTCATCAAGCCGAAGGGGGGCGTGGCGAGGGCGGACGGCGCACGGACGAGGTGCGCACCATCCTCCGCTCGCTGCGCAAGACGAAGTTCGACAACGACGACCCGTTCGGCCTCGTCACCGCCGAGCTGCTCCAGGCCCTGTGGAGGAACATCTCCGCGGGGGCCTTCGCCTCATGATCCTGATCTCCGGCATCTCGCTCGTGGTCGGGGCGATCGTGATCGCGAACATCATGTTCGTCTCGGTCGTCGAGCGGACCAAGGAAATCGGCGTCCGGCGGGCGCTCGGGGCGCGCCGCCGCGACATCCGCCGCCAGTTCCTCCTCGAGGCGGCGATGCTGTCGGCGGTCGGAGGATTCATCGGCGTGATCCTCGGCGCGCTCGATCGCGCTCGCCGTCAAGCAGGTCTTCCCGGCGCAGGTGCAGCTCTCCTTCATCGTCCTCGGCGTCGGCGTCGCGACCGTGACCGGCCTGCTCGCGGGCTGGATCCCGTCGTCCCAGGCGAGCAAGCTGGCGCCGGTCGAGGCCCTTCGCTACGAGTGACGGCGGACAGCTGACAGCCCGCTAAGCATGTCCCGCCTCTTCAACCACCTCCGCCGCGGATTCGGGGAGAACACTCGCTTCGCCTTGCTCGCCGTCCGCGCGCACAAGCTGCGCGCCTCCCTGACGGTTCTCGGCATCGTCGTCGGCGTCGCCACCGTGATCGCGATGGTGTCGATCGTGACGGGCTTCAACAACAACATGGTCCGGCAACTTCCAGAGCTTCGGCGCGACGCTCGTGCAGTTCCAGAAGTACGAGGCGCGCTTCGGACCGGGCCATCGGCCCACGGACGAGCGCCGCCGCAAGGACCTGACCTACGAAGACGCGGTCGCGTTGAAGGAGCCATCCCCGAAATGCGCGCGGTCTCGCCGGAGCGCTACCTTGGAACACAGGACATCACGTCAAGTACCGGGACAACGAGACCACGACCCCGATGGTCGCCGGGCGTGGCTCCGGACTACCCGATCGCCAACAACCACTTCGTCGGATACGGCCGGTTCATCACCGAGAGCGACGTCCGCCACACCGCGGACGTCGCCGTCATCGGCGAGGACGTCCGGAACATGCTCTTTCCGCGCGAGGACCCGCTGGAGAAGGCCGTCAACTTCAACGGTCAGGAGTACGTCGTCATCGGCGTCCTCGAGAAGAAGGGCGCCATGTTCGGCGGGTCGAACGACAACTTCTTCCTGATCCCCTTCACGACGTTCGACCGGAAGTTCCCCCAGATCAAGAACAGCGGGGGGGACACGATCCACATCGCGACGGTTCCCTACACCCCGGACCAGGTTCCGATCATCACCGAGAAGGGGGCCGCGGTCCTGCGGGCCCGGCGGCACGTGCCTTTCGACAAGCCGAACGACTTCGCGATCTTGACCCCAGACAAGATGATCGAGAGCTTCCAGGGGATCACGCGCGGGATCACGCTCGCCATGGTCTTCATCGCCTTCATCTCGCTGCTCATCGGCGGAGTCGGCGTGATGAACATCATGCTGGTCTCGGTCACCGAGCGGACGCGGGAGATCGGCGTGCGAAAAGCCGTGGGCGCCTTCCGGCGCGACATCATTCTCCAGTTCCTCACGGAGGCGACGACTCTCTCGATCCTGGGCGGTGCCATCGGGGTCGTCGTCGGGGTCGCGGTACCCGCCGTCGTCAAGCGGGCCTTCGCGGCCTTGCCTGCGGAGACCCCGCTCTGGGCCGTGCTCGTGGGCCTCCTTGTCTCGATGTCGGTCGGCATCTTCTTCGGCCTCTACCCGGCGGTCAAAGCCTCGCGCCTGGACCCGATCGAAGCGCTGAGATACGAGTAGTTCCTAGAGCTCCTTGTCCAAGCTGTTTGGTCACCTCCGCCGCGGGTTCGGCGAGAACATGCGGTTCGCGCTTCTCGCGGTGCGCGCGCACAAGCTCCGCGCCTCCCTGACGGTGCTCGGCATCGTCGTCGGCGTCGCGACGGTCATCGCCATGGTCTCGATCGTGACCGGTTTCAACAACAACATGGTCCGCAATTTCCAGAGCTTCGGCGCGTCGCTCGTGCTCTTCGAGAAATACGAGCCGCGTTTCGGGCCGGGAGGCCCGACCCCGGAGGGGGAGAACCGGCGCAAGGAGCTGACCCTCGAGGACGCCGAGGCGCTCCGGGGAATCCCGGAGATGCGCGCGGTGTCGCCGCAGCGCTACCTCTGGAACAACAGCGACTACCACCTGAAGTTCCGCGACTCCGAAGCGCGATCGCCCCGGGTGTTCGGGGTCATGGAGGAGTACCCCGTCGCGACCAACCGGCTCGTGTCGGCCGGACGCTTCATGACTCCCACCGAGGTCGACCATGCGGCCGACGTAATGGTGATCGGCGACGAGATCCGGGACAAGCTCTTCCCCCGCGAGGACGCGATCGGCAAGAGAGCGATGCTCGGGCATGCTCCCATGTCGTGATCGGCCGTTCGAGCAGAAGGGAAAGATGTTCGCCGAGTCTCATACAACTTCGTCGCGTCCCTCTGACCGCTTCGACCGGCGTTCCCTGGATGAAGTGGAAGGGAGCCACGGCGACACCCTTCGTATTCCAACTGCGCCCCACATGCCTAACATATCCCCGCCACGATCGAGAAGGCCAGGACCATTCTCCGCACCCGCCGCCACGTCCCCTTCGACAAGCCCAACGACTTCGGAATCGTGAATCCGGACAAGATGATCGAGAGCTTCCAGGGAATCACGAGCGGAATCACGCTGGCGATGGTGTTCATCGCCTTCATCTCCCTCCTGATCGGCGGGTGGGAGTGATGAAACGATGAGCGTGGCACGGCTCCGACCGGCCACCCGCGGCGACCTGGACGGACTCCCACGAGATGTCGCGCCTCGGCTGCTGGGCGGCGTGCTGACCACCACCGTCGCCGGCGAGACCGTGGCCGTCCGGCTGACTGAGGTCGAGGCCTACCACGGTGGGGGCACCGGCGAGATCGCCGATCCCGGGGTCGCACGCCCGCATGGGCCGCACGGAGCGCAACGCCACGATGTGGGGCGAGCCCGGGCACCTCTACGTGTACCTGAGTCACGGCATCCATTCGTGTGTGAACGTCGTCTCCGGCCTGCCGGGCGTCGCCGGCGGGATCCTGCTGCGCGCCGTAGAGGTGCTGCAGGGACGGGATGCCGCGGCTCGCCGTCGTCCCGGGCGGCCCGCACCGACCGCGAGCTGGCCCGCGGTCCGGGACGACTCGGCGCGACCGTTGGTCTCCGGCACCCGCTGCACGACGGTATCGACGCGATCACCTGCGCCGAGCGGGCGGGAGCGGTGGCTCGGCTCGAACTGCTCACGACTCCGCTCGATGCGGTTGCGACGGGGCCCTCGCGTCGGGGTGGCCGGTGTCGCGGGGACGGGTGCCTTTCCGTGGCGCTTCTGGATCGCGGGCGATCCCACCGTGTCGGCCTTCCGATGGGGCCGTGGTGCGGCGGCCGGCGAATAAAGAAACGCCGGCCGGGTGCGAGACACCGACCGGCGCGGACTGCAGCGTCCGAGTTCGCAGCGGACTCAGGCGATGAAGCCCAGCAGCCAAGGAAGCCATCTCCGTGATCTGGCCACCCAGCCAGCCCGACCATTCCAACATCGGTGTTCCCCTCTATCGCTTCAATCGCTCGATCAGGCTGGGTCCCGATCGGGCTGGAACGTAACGTGCCGACGACGGCCTGCACCAGTTGGCACGTGTGCGGCGCTCCTGCGCGCTCGGTCAGGGGGCGGCGGAGGGGCGCGGCGGCGCGCATGCTAGACTGACTCTTTGTCTGCGCGCACTCCAGCACGCAGTTCGTACCCACCCTCCACCAGCCGGAAACGGTCCGTTCGCGGGGGTGCAGACAAGGGATCTTGGGTGGGGCCGTCCGGTCTCCACGGTATTGAAGGAGAAATCACTATGGCAGCAGTGTGCCAGGTGACTGGAGCGGTTCCCGGCTTCGGTCACAACATCACGCACTCGCACCGCCGGACGAAGCGCCGCTTCGACCCGAACGTGCAGAAGAAGACCTATTTCGTGCCGTCGCTGGGCCGCAACATCAAGCTCAACGTGTCGGCCAAGGGCATCAAGGTCATCGACGCCCGCGGCATCGAGTCCGTCGTCCGTGACCTCCAGGCGAAGGGTGTGAAGCTCTAATGGCCAAGAAGGCTCAGGACGTCCGTCCGATCATCAAGCTGCGCTCGACCGCGGGCACGGGGTACACCTACGTGACGCGCAAGAACCGCCGCAACAACCCCGACCGCATCGTGCTGAAGAAGTACGACCCCGTCGTGCGCAAGCACGTCGAATTCCGAGAGGAGCGCTAAGAATGGCTAAGAAGAGCAAGATCGCGCGCAACGAGCAGCGCAAGGTGGTCGTCGACCGCTACGCCGCGAAGCGCGCCGAGCTGAAGAAGGCGCTCGTCGACCCGACCAGACCGACGAGCAGCGCGAGGCCGCTCGCGTCGGCCTGCAGAAGCTGCCCAAGAACGCGTCGCCGGTGCGCGTGCGTTCAGCGCGACGTCATCGACGGCCGCCCCCGCGGTGTGCTCACGAAGTTCGGCATCTCGCGTGTCCGCTTCCGTGACATGGCCCACCGTGGCGAGCTGCCCGGCGTGACCAAGTCGAGCTGGTAAGCACCACAGCATCGGCCGAAGAGGCGGATCCTTCGGGGCCCCGTCCTTTTCCTTCTCTCGCCTGCAGCCCCACGAAGGGCGCACGCGCTGACCGCCTACACTCGGGAATACCAGACTGCGGAGGGGAGATCGGATGCCTCTGGATCCGTTCTTCGCCGAGCGACTGCGCGTGCATCGGCGATACCTGATCGGAGAAGGGCCTCGGCACCGTCCGCGCACGCGCATCGCACGCGCCCTGTGGCGTTCTGGCCGGGAGCCGGGAGCTCGCCGTCGCCCGCCCGCGGAGCGGCAACCGGGAGGGCAGCGCGGCGTCCCGGCCGAGCGGAGCGGGCCCGTCGCAGCCCTGCGGCGCGCCCGCGCGCGAAGCACGTCATCGTCGGAGCCGCGCGTCGGCGTGGGACCGCACGGAGCTCGAAACCGTCGGAACCCGGCCTGGACCCGAACGTGCCGCACACCGAGCACGTCGTGACGTCCGCGGCGTACCCGCCGTCCGTGTGCGCGTCTATCACCGACGATGCGGACGAGCGCCGGTGCCCGCCGTGCTGTCGTTCTTCGGGGCGCGTTCCGCATCGGCGGGATCGACTATCCGACGACGGATGCCGCCCCGGCGCCGCGCGGTCGACTCCGGCGTCGCAATGGTGGCGGTCGACTACGCTTGGCGCCGGAGCATCGGTTTCCCGACGCCGTCGAGCAGGGCCACGCAGCCCTGGAGTGGCTGTTCAACCGGCCGCAGAGCTCGACGTCGACCCGACCGGATCGGGATCGCGGGAACCTCGGCGGGGGCGAACATCGCCGCCGCGGTGACCCTCGTCAACCGCGAGGGGGGCCGGCCCCGCTGCGGCTTCAAATCTCGAGGTTCCCGTGGTGGACCTCACGGGCAGGCATCTCGAGCTGCGGGCGACCCGGGCGCTCGGCATCCCGAGCATCATCGCGGTGCGCGAGCTGCGCTCGGTCGCGCGAACGTACCTACCAGCCGGCGGAGTGCCGCCGGCCGTACGCCTCGCCACTGCGAGCGGCTTCGCTCGAGGGGCTTCCCCCGGCGGTCATCCTCACGGCCGAGTACGACCCGCTCCGGGGCGACGGCGGCGCCTACGCCGCGGCGCTGCGTCGGCGCCGGAGTGGCGGCCAGCGCTGTGCAGTACCTCGGAGTCACGCACGACACCC
>CAVXYF010000006.1:0-48133 GCA_963765835.1 uncultured Acidobacteriota bacterium
CTTGGTCCACACCGCAACGAACACATCCTGGAGGACCTCCTCGACGACTGACTCGTTGCGACAACGACGCATCAGCCGGGCCCGTAGCCACGGTGCATGCCGGTCGTACAGGTCACGCAGGGCATCGCAGTCCCGATCGGCGACCGCGTGGAGCAGATCACCGTCCGAGCGGCTCCCCTGCACAGTGCCCATACCGACCTGTAGCGCCGACCCACCAGAAGTGTTCTGTGAGTTGACCCAAGGATCCGGCGCATCCTGCTACCCACCCTCCTCCGGGTGCGCCTGACTCGGAAGCCCTTCCTCACGCTCCGTGAGTGCGAAGGTCGGCAAGCACCTTCGAGGAATCCGAACACCAGAGGCAGCGATGAAAGGACACGTCAGCTCCGCTGGTGGCGATGCTGACTGGTTGACGGGTCCGTCCACATCGTTCGAAACACTTCCGGCCTCTCGGTGGTACAGGGCCTGTAGGAGCGCACCTGGGCGTCGCCATCATCGGCTGTCACCGCTAGTTCGCAGCTGCCGGAGAGGCCGAGCCAGCGAACGCACAGGACGCGCTCAACACGTGCCGCTGTTCGCGGTGCCAATCCGACTTGAGGTCGGACACGAAGGTGTTGGAGTCACGACTCCAACGCAAGGGAGTCACTCGGAGTCGCGGAATGAAGGGACGATCATGATCACAAGGACGAGAATTCGCACGATTGCGGCGGGAGGGGCAGCCCTGTTCCTCACCGCGGTCGGTGCCATGGCGGTCACCAGTGCCGCAGGAGCCGGGGACGAGCGGGACACTGGCGCCCGGAACCTGGCCAGCCATCACGCCCACGGGCACGAAGGCCACCCCAGGATGGTTCTGAGAGCGGTCCTGTATGGCGTGGATGGCCGCTTGGTGGGACGGATCACCTTGCGCCAGGCCGGTGAGTTGGTCGTCGTTCGGGGCTTTGCCCAGTCATTGACGCCAGGCTTCCACGGCTTCCACATTCACACGACTGGACTCTGTGAGGCCGGCGCCGCCGCAGGACCATTCACCACCGCTGGGGGGCACTTCACTGCGGGTGCCACGGCTCATGGTGATCACGCGGGAGACATGCCCTCCCTTCTGGTGACCCAAGACGGACGCGCTTACGCGGAGTTCATCACCGACAGGTTTACGCTCGCCGACCTCCTCGACGCCGACGGCTCGGCGGTGATGGTCCACGATGGCCGCGACAACTTCGCCAACATCCCGCCCCGCTACCTGTCCTCGGGTGTCGCGGGCCCGGACGCGGCCACGCTGGCCACAGGTGATGCCGGTACCCGCGCAGCTTGCGGCGTGATCGAGTGACGCGCCCAGTCGGGACGTAGACCCACCGGTTCGCCGTGGGATGAGCCGGCCTACGGGATGGGAGCCACCATGTGCACTTCAGCTTCTCTCACGCCTCGGCAACGCCGGCCACGGGACTCACCCGCCGTGCTGCTGCTCGCCGCATGCTCCGGCGGTGACGATGACCGTGACGACGGGGGACGGAGGCCGTGACCGACAACGAGGACCAGGACGCCACGGTCGACTGGCAGCCGGCACGCTGAGGTCGCGGACGCCGTGCGAGATCGCATGCGTCAGGTTCGCCTCGCTCAGCGGCGGGCAGGCCGCCGGACGAGTCGCACCACCAACCACACCGCGCCGACGACCAGCAGCAGGATCAACAGCGCGCCGACATCGCCGGGCAGCAGGTAGGTGTCGTCGTACAGGACCTGCTGGAACGACGTGTCGTCCGGCGCCTGCGCGAAGGTGAAGTCCGTGACGATCTCCGAGGGGTCGGGCAGCCACTGGGAGGTAGCGGTGAGGTACGGCGTGGTGGCCAGCCAGTCACGGAGCGTCGGTGCCGTCACCTCGCCGGGCAGGACGTGCCGGCGAACGCGACGTCGGGACGGGTCGAGCCCGATGCGACGGGGTCGGTGCGCTGCATGCGGTGCTCCGCGAGCAGGTACACCGTCGGCTGCTGGGTCTCCTCGGCGGCCGACGACATCCGCATCGGGTAGACCGCCTCGTCGCTGGTGAAGGTCATCGAGATCGGCGGCAGGTCGCCCTGGAGGCTCTGGCCGACGGCGTTGAGCTGGACGGCGACGAAGCTCCAACCCTCGTCGACGTACGGCTGGACGGCGGCCTCGAGGGCGGGCGAGGTCTCGTAGCGGTGCTGCTCGAGCCAGCCGTCGAGGGCTCGAGCGTCGGTCGCCGAGAGCGTGGTCGCGCGCAGCGGGCCGAGGTCGACCGTGCCGAGGACCTCGACGCCGCCGCCCGGTCCGCCGGCCGACGCGCCGTCACCACCGCCGTCGCCGAAGAAGAGCGGCGGGCCGAACAGGTGGCGCCGCTTCTGGGTCCGCGGGGCGATCACGTCGGAGAGATCGGTGAAGACCTGCTCGTCGCCGAGGTCGACCGTGGCCGGGGTCGGCGTCGGCACGAGCAGGCCCGCCGTCACGGCCTCCGAGCGGGTGCTCAGCCGCAGCAGGATCGTCTCCTTCGCGCCGTCCCACACGACGACGGCGGTCTCGGCGACCACCGAGGTGTCGCCGCCGGGCTGGTCGACCACGCCGCCGCAGGCGCAGGCTTGCGCGGGCGAGGCGAGGGTGAGGGTGGCGACCGCCAGCAGCAGGCCCGCCCACCGCCTCATCTCTCCTCCAGTCCCTCTCGCGTGCCCCAGCAGGTCCACGGCTGCTCGCGTGGCGAGCAGCGCCTCGCGCAGTCGCGCCTGGTCCCCGACTCCGCGCGCCAACGCCTGGACCACCCGCTGGATGCGGACGGGACGTCCGGACGAGTAGTGGTTCCAGTACGTCGGCACGTACTCCGCATGGTCGACCACGAAGCCCCGACCAGCACCTCGAACCGTCTCGCGGAACGTAAAACTTACGGTGATGCCCTCGTACGCGCGCGGGCGTGACGTCTCGCTCTGGCCCATCGCGTTGCCCATGCCGTAGACGACCCACTTGCCGTTGACCTTGGTGATCGGCTGCACGACGTGCGCGTGCTCGCCGGCGACCAGGTCGACGTACGGCGACGCGGTCAACGCTCGCACCAGCGCGACCTGCTGGGCGTTGGGCATCGCGACGTACTCACTGCCGCCGTGGTACTTCACGATCACGATGTCGGCGCCGGCCCTGCGGGCCGCGCGCGCCTGCGCCAGCAGGTTCCTGACGTCCCACATCGAGATCGACCACTCGCGACCGGCGGGAGCCGGGAAGCCGTTGAGGCTGTAGGTGCCACCGACGACCGCGATCCGGACGCCCTGCTCGGTCGTGTGGATGACGGGACGCCGTCGTCTCGGCGGCCGTGCGGAAGGTACCGACGTGCCCGACCCCGGCCCGCTCGAGCAGGTTCGCGGTGCGCACGAGGCCGTCGTACCCCTGGTCCACGGCGTGGTTCGACGCCGTCGTGCACAGGTCCCAGCCCATCGAGCCGATCCAGGTGGCGATCTCGGGCGGCGCCGCGAAGACCGGATAGCGACTGGTACGGCGCCCCGGGCGCCGCGAACGGCACCTCCTCGTGGCACACCGCGAGGTCGGCGGCCTCGATCATCGGCCGCAGCGCGGCGAACATCGGGTCGAAGTCGAACGCCGTCCCGCTGCCCGTGCGGGCATGGTCGGCCGCGGCGCTGTGCCACACCGTGTCGTGCCACAGCAGGTCGCCGCTGAGCACGACGCTAGCGGTCCGCGGCTCCGCGCGCGGCTGGTCCGGCTCGGACGATGGGTCGCTGGTTGAGGAAGGCCGCGCTCGGCGCCTGTCACGAAACCAGCCAGGCTGATGGCACGGGTTTCGTGACGGGCCTGACGGCCCTCCTCGACCGGCGGGCTGGGCGTGCCGACAGCGGTCACCGCCAGCGTCAGGCTGGTGACCAGGCCGATGCCGGCGTACGTGCGGATGGGTCCTCCCGTGGGTGCGCCTCAGGGTAACGGGGGTGAGACGGCAGGATGGACGCGTGACCCAGGCCAGCGCGCTCAGCCCGGCGACGCGCGAGCGCGCGCTCCGCGCCCTGGCGGCCACCCCCACCGACGGCGAGCTCGACGTCCTCGTCGTCGGCGGCGGCATCGTCGGCGCGGGCACCGCCCTGGACGCCGTCACCCGCGGCCTCGCCACCGGCCTGATCGAGCAGCGCGACCTCGCCTCCGGCACCAGCTCGCGCAGCAGCAAGCTGATCCACGGCGGGCTGCGCTACCTGGAGATGTTCGACTTCGGCCTGGTCCGCGAGGCCCTCGAGGAGCGCGGCCTGCTGCTCACCCGCCTGGCCCCGCACCTGGTCCGGCCGGTGCCGTTCCTCTACCCGCTGCACCACACGTGGGAGCGCCCGTACGTCGGCGCCGGGCTGCTCCTGTACGACGGCATGGCGCATGGCCGGCAAGTACGACATGGGCGTGCCCAAGCACGCGCACCTGTTCCGCAAGCAGGTGGCCAGGATCGCGCCCGACCTGCGCACCGAGGACCTCAAGGGCGCCATCCGCTACTACGACGCCCAGGTCGACGACGCCCGCCTGGTGCTGGCCGTCGCCCGGACCGCCGCCAGCCACGGCGCCCACGTCGCCACCCGTACGCGCGTGCCGTCGGGTTCCTCCGCGAGGGCGACCGGGTCGTCGGCGTGCGCGCGCTCGACCTCGAGTCCGGCCGCGAGCTCGAGGTCCGGGCCAAGGTCGTGGTCAACGCGGCCGGCGTCTGGACCGACGAGATCCAGGAGATGGTCGGCGGCCGCGGCGCCCTGCACGTCCAGGCCAGCAAGGGCATCCACCTCGTGGTGCCCCGCGACCGGATCAGGTCCGAGGCCGGGTTCATCGCCCGCACGGAGACGTCGGTGCTGTTCGTCATCCCCTGGGGCCGCGCACTGGATCATCGGCACCACCGACACCGACTGGAACCTCGACAAGGCCCACCCCGCGGCCTCGCGGGCCGACATCGACTACCTGCTCACCCACGTCAACACGCTGCTGCGCGAGCCGCTCGACCACACCGACGTGGTGGGCGTGTACGCCGGGCTGCGGCCGCTGGTGCGCGGCGCCCGCGAGCCGACGTCGCGCATCTCCCGCGAGCACACCGTCGTCGCCCCCGTGCCCGGCCTGGTGATGATCGCCGGCGGCAAGCTCACGACCTACCGGGTGATGGCCAAGGACGCCATCGACGTCGCGGTGCCTGGACGCCCGCGACTGCATCACCGACCGGATCCCGCTGGTGGGCGCCGACGGCTACCTCGCCCGCTCCAACCAGCGGGTGCTGCTCTCCCGCCGCGCCGGCCTCAGCGTCGGCCGCATCGACCACCTGCTCGGCCGCTACGGCGGCCTCGTCGACGAGGTGCTCGCGCTGCTCGCCGACCGGCCCGAGCTCGCCGCAGCCGCTCGAGGGCGCCGACGAGTTCCTCGCCGCCGAGGTCGTGTACGCCGTCACCCACGAGGGCGCGCGCCACCTCGACGACGTCCTCACCCGGCGTACCCGCATCTCCATCGAGACCTTCGACCGCGGCATCCATGCGGCCGCCCCGGCCGCCCGGCTGATGGCCGGCGAGCTCGGCTGGGACGAGGCGCGCACCGCCGACGAGGTCGACCACTACCTGCGCCGCGTCGAGGCCGAGCGGCAGAGCCAGACGATGCTCACCGACCAGGAGGCCGACGAGGCCCGGGTCAGCGCGCCGGACATCGTCTGAGATGGTGTGACGCGATGCGGCCGGTTCGAGCGTCTAGGGGGTGTGACCATCCACGAACAGCTCGGAGCGGGCGCGCGGCTCGCGAGGAGCGACCTGCCGACCCGACGCCGACGCCTTCGAGGAGTTCGTGCACGCGACCGGCGACCGGATCCATCGGGCCGCCCTGCTGCTGTGCGGCGACCATCACCTGGCCGAGGACCTGACCCAGACGACGTACGCCAAGGTGTACGCCGCCTGGTCGACGGTCTCCGCGGCCGACAGCCCGCTCGCCTACACCCGCACGGTGCTGATGCGGACCTTCCTCTCCCACCGCCGGCTCCGCCGGTCCGCCGAGCGGCCGGTGGACAGGTTGCCGGAGGCGGCGACCGAGGGCCCGGATCGTCGGCACCCGGCTCGACCTGCTCGCCGCGTTGCGCCGCCTGCCGCCGCATGACCGGGCGGTGCTGGTGCTGCGCTACTGGGAGGACCTGTCGGTCGCGCGCACCGCCGAGCTGCTCGGCATCCGCGAGACCACCTGCCGGACCCGGGCCTCTCGGGCGCTGGCCCGGCTCCGCACCCTGCTGCCCGACCTGACCCACCGACCCGAGGACCTGCCATGACCGACCTCCGCGACCACATGCACGACACCGTCGACCACCAGCACACCGACCTCGCCGCGCTGACCGCCGCGCGCGCCGCCAGGGCACGACGTGCGACGCCGCCGCCGATTCGCGGTGGCCGGCAGCGCCCTCGCCGTCGTCGCCGTCCTCGGCGCCGGCGCCGTGGCGGCCTCGGGACTGCTGCGCGACGCATCGGTCGTGAGCCCCGACGCGGCCGTGGCCGACCAGGCGAGGGACGTCCAGAAGCCCCAGAAGTCAAAGCCGGCCCACCGCGCCCCGACCACGAGGCCACGGGTCGCGCCACGGTCGCCGCGCTCTACGCGGCGGTCACCGAGGTCGTGCCCGGCACCGGGTCGGACTTCGCGGGCCAAGGCCCGTTCGAGTCCTCCCCCGACTCCTACGGCGAGTTCGCCTTCGCACCCGCCGACGGCTCCGGAGCGGGTGAGGTCGGCGTCAACGTGCAGGACAAGTCGATCATCGCTGACCAGATCGCCGGGCAGCGACTCGTGTGCCTCGACTGGATGGAGGCCTGCCGGGTCTCCACGCTCCCGGACGGCTCGCTGCTGCGGACCTACGCCGAGCACAGCGCGTCCGTCAGCGGCGGCACCGGCGAGCGCCTGGTCGCCGAGCGCGTGGTGGGCCAGGTCCGGGTCGTGGCCTCGGCCACCAACGGCTTCGAGCTCCCCGCCAACGACTGGGACATCACCCGCCGCAGGCGCCGTGCTGTCGACCGAGCAGCTGACCGCGGTCGTCTCGCAAGCCGTGGTGGGGCTTCGAGCTCCCGGCGGAGTTCTCCGGGGCGCGCGACGTGCCCTCCTACACCGAGTATCTGGCCACGGTGTACGCCTCTCCCTAGGCGTGCCCGAGCAGTGACCGCTGGGCGTCGTTGAGCGGCAGCGCGGCCGCCCGAGCGTCGGCCGCGTCGCCCTCCTCGGAGCGGCCGAGCCGCCGCAGCAGCACGCCGCGCGTCGCGTGCCACAGCGCGTAGCCCTCGAGCCCGTCGATGCCGTCGACCAGCGCCAGGCCGGCGGCCGCGCCGTCGCGCTCGGCCACCGCCGCGGCCCGGTTGAGCCGGACCACCGGGCCGGCGTCGAGGGTGAGCAGCACGTCGTACCAGGACACGATCGCGTCCCAGTCCGTCGCGTCGTACGACGGCGCCAGGGCGTGGCACGCGGCGATCGCGGCCTGCACGACGTAGCGGTCGGGCTGGTCCGGCGAGCGCTGGAGCCCGTCGCCGACCAGGGTGACGCCCTCCTCGATCCGCGCGGCATCCCAGCGGGTGCGGTCCTGGTCGGCCAGCAGCACCGTGGCCCCGTCGGCGTCGACCCGGGTCGCCCGGCGGGAGTCCTGCAGCAGCATCAGCGCCAGCAGCCCGAGCGCCCAGGCGTCGTCGGGACGCAGCCGCACGAGCAGCCGGGCCAGCCGGATCGCCTCGTCGACGAGCTCGTCGCGCACGAGCCGCGGGCCGGACGTGGCGGCGTACCCCTCGTTGAAGACGAGGTACGCCGTCGCGAGCACCGCCGCCCACCGCTGCGGGCAGCTCGTCGGTCGGCCGGGACCCGGTAGGGGATGTGCGCCTGCTGGATCTTCTGCCGGGCGCGGGTCAGCCGCTTGGCCATCGACGCCTCGCTCACGAGCAGGGCCCGGGCGACCTCGGGTGTGGTCAGCCCGCACAGCGTGCGCAGCGCCAGAGGCCACCTGGGTCTCCGGCGCCAGGCTGGGGTGGCAGCAGGTGAAGACCAGGCGCAGCAGGTCGTCGGCGACGGCCGACGGCTCCGGCTCCTCGTCGGGGATCACCACCTGCATCGCCGCCGTCTCCTTGTCGCCGCGTGCGGCCTCGCGCCTGATCAGGTCGACCGCGCGTCGCCGGGCCACCGTGCGCAGCCACGCGACGGGGCTGTCGGGCACCCCGTCGCGCGGCCAGGTCTCCAGCGCGCGGACGGTCGCGTCCTGGACGGCGTCCTCGGCCAGCGCGAGGTTGCCGGTCCACCGGGCGAGGGTCGCGAGCACGTCGCGGCCCGACGCCCGGACCAGCTCGGTGAGCTCGCGGCGTACGTCGTCCGTGGGCCGTGGTCACTCGGGCGTCGGCCGCCCGAAGTCGATGACCGGCCGGACCTCGACCGCGCCGCCCCACGCGGCCGGGATCTTCGCGGCCCAGGCGATCGCCTCGTGCCCCCCCCACCACGAGACTTCCGGCAGGTGTCGTCCGAGCGCCTCCGCCATCGCCTCCCGCCGCATCTCGACCTCCCACGCGCGCGCCTTACGCGCCTCGCGGTCGGCTCCCGCGCGGAGGAACGCCGCGATCGCGGCCTGCAGCGGGAGCGGCGTCTGGAAGTCGGCGGTTCTCTTCACGAGCGCGAGCCGCTCGACGACCCCGCGCGGAGCGGCCAGCCAGCCGATGCGAAAACCGGGCACGAGGTCCTTCGACAGCGTCCCCAGCCAGACGACCCGATCAGGCCGGCGCGCGGCGAGCGGCGTCTCGCCCGATTCGGGCTCCTCGTAGCCGTCCTCGATGACGAGCGCCCCCGCGTCCTCCGCGGCCTCCAGGATTTCGCGCCTTTTCGATTCGGTCGCGGTGACGCCCGTGGGGTTCTGTCGTTCCGGCATCACGTAGAGGAGCTTCGCGCGCCGGCCCCGCAGGGGTGAAACGTCCGGTCCCTCCGGCGTCATCGGCAGCGCAACGATCTCGACTCCGGCGAAGCGCGCCAGCGCGAGCGCTCCCGTATAGGTGGGCGACTCCATCGCGATCGCGTCGCCCGGGTCCGTGAAGGTGCGGAAGAGGAGGTCCAAGCCCTGCTGCGCGCCGCTCGTCACGAGGATCTCGTCGGGGGAGCGCGCGATGCCGCTCTCCGAGAGCCGTCGCGAGATCTCGATCCGCAATTCCTCGAGGCCGAGCGGGGGAGCGTACTGCCAGAGGTCGGGCCGACGGCTCCAGGCTTCGGTCAGCGTGTCGATGAAGCGGTCGAGAGGGAAGAAGCGCTCGTCCGGCGTCAGGCGCGAGAAGTCGGCGACGACCGGGAGCGAAACGAGCGGGGGAGCCGCAGCCGGGATAGCGGACGCTCGGTTCGACACGAGCTCCGCGGCGTGGAACGCCCGGGGGCGCCTCGCGATGGAGCGAACGACGGTGCCGCTGCCGACGCGCGTGGTCGCCAGACCCTCTTCGGTCAGGCGACGATACGCCGTCTGGACGCTGCCCCTGTTGACGCTAAGTGCGGCCGCGACCTCCCGGGTGGTGGGGAGTCGCGACGCCTCCGGAAAGAGGCCCGTCTCGATGCGCGCGGCGAGCGCCGCGAAAAGCTGCTGGGCGAGCGGCTCACGGGAGGTGCGGTCGAGCTCAATCGAGCCCAGGTGATCCAATTGGCCCGCCATTGCACCAATTGTATTGGACCCCGCTCGGAGTGTTGTGGAATTCTCTCTAATTGTTGATTGTGCTAGAAGTTACCGGTATTTGGCGCGACGAATTTTGCACCGCGCGCTGGGTGGCAGTAAGACGTTTACCTATCAGTCATTTAGTGGTCGGAGGGGTCCTATGCCCCGTGCTTCCGGAGCTCATCGTCCAGGTTGCGCGAGAAGAGGAACTCCTCGTCCCGCTGGTTGGGGTTCTTGCGCTTCGCCAGGTTTCCGCGCACCTTCTCCTCGATCGCGTCGAGCTCCTTGTACGCCTCCGTCAGGTCCCGCACGATCGCCCGCCGGACGGTGTCGTCGTCGGCCTTCTGCGTCAAGTTCAAATTCTCCTTGAGCTTCTTCGCGATGACGCGCGACAGGTAGAGCACGCGGTCGGGCGACGGTTTCATCGCTCCCGGCTCGCGAGAATTTCGTCGGACAGAGGGTGCCGGAAGAGCTGCTCGATCACCGCCGGCGAGATCGCCGCGACGTCGGCGCCCATCAGCGCGGCGTCGAGAACGTGAACCGGGTTGCGCAGGTCCGAAACCAGGATCTGCGTCTGGAAGCCGTAGTTGTCGTAGACGCGGATGATCTGCTCGACTAAGTCCATGCCGATCGAGCCAATGTCGTCCAGCGGTCCGACCGCCGGCGCCACGTAGCTGACGTTCGACTTGGCCGCGATCAGCGCCTGGGCCGCCGAGAAGCAGCCGGAGGCGCACACGGCCACCTGGTCCTGGGCCAGCAGGCGTGCGACCCGCATGCCCTCGGGCTGCGCCGGAAGGGAGACGACGATGTCCTTGCCGAGCTTGGCGAGCTCGCGGGCCTCCTTGTACATGCCCTTCGCGTCGGTCGAAGCCGGGGCCACACAAACCGGGCCGTCGGTCAGCGCCGAGAGCTCCCGAGCGGCGCGCCGGTAGTCCGCGCCGGCCTTCTCCACCGACGCCGGAGAGAGCCACACGCCGTCCAGGAGGCCCCACTCGCGCACTTTTTTCGCCTCGTCGACGACGGCGCTGTCGAGGAAGAAACGCATGGGCGCGGGATTCTATCCCCCACACCATCTTTTCGAACGAGCGAGAGATCCCTCGGACCCTTGGTCCTCGGGATGACTTCGGGGCCCGATCGCTACTCGTCGTCGTCGAGAAAGGGGGTGCCTTCCGGCGGAGTTCCCTTGGCCTTGCGGGGCTCCTCCGGCTCCGCTCCCGGCAGGGCCGCCTGCGTGTCGTCGTCGGTGTCGTCGGGCTCCGCGAGCTTCGCCACGGCGACGACGCGGTCCCCCTCGTCCAGGTTGATCAAGCGCACGCCCTGGGCGGCGCGGCCGGTCTCGCGGATGTCCTTGACCTTGATCCGGATGAGCATGCCGCTCTGCGTGATCAGGAGGAGCTGGTCCACGTCCGTGACGGACTTGATCCCCGCCACCGGGCCGTTCTTGTCAGTCACGCGGATGTTGATCACTCCGGAGCCGCCGCGCGCCTGGAACCGGTACTCCGAGGCCTCCGAGCGCTTTCCGTATCCCTTCTCGGTCACGGTGAGCAGGTGGCCGTGCTCCTCGACGACTTCCATCTCGACGACGTAGTCCTCTTTCTTCTTCAGGTCGATGCCCCAGACGCCCGTTGTGTCCCGGCCGGTCGGCCGCACGTCGGTCTCGGCGAATCGGATGCCCTGGCCCAGGTGGGTGCCGATGAAGATCTGGCGGGTGCCGTCCGTGACGCGGACCGACAGGAGCTCGTCGCCCTCCTCGATGTTGATCGCGATGATGCCGCCGGAGCGCACGTTCGAGTACGCCGCGAGGGCCGTCTTCTTGATGAGGCCGAGCTTGGTCGCGAACACCAGGTACTGGTCCTCCGGAAAGTCCTTCGTGGAGGCGAGCGCCACGACGCGCTCGTTCGGGTCGAGGTTCAGCAGGTTGACGATCGCCTTGCCGCGGGTCGCGGGGCCGAGCTGCGGGACCTCGTAGACCTTGATCCAGTGCATCCGCCCCCGCGACGTGAACGCGAGGATGTAGGCGTGCGTGGACGCGACGAAGAGGTGCTCGACGACGTCCTCTTCCTTCGTCGTGGCGCCGATGCGGCCCTTGCCGCCGCGGCGCTGCGCGCGGTAGAGCGACAGGGGAGAGCGCTTGATGTAGCCGCCGCGCGAGACCGTGATCACCATGTCCTCTTCGACGATCAGGTCCTCGATGTCGATGTCGGACGCCTCCGCGACGATCTCGGTGCGCCGCTCGTCGCCGAAGAGCTTCTTGATCTCCTGGAGCTCGTCCACGATGATCTGGAGGACCAGGGTCTCGGAGCCCAGGATCTCCTTCAGCTTCGCGATCAGGGTCAAGACTTCCTGGAACTCGGCGACGATCTTCTCCCGCTCGAGACCGGTCAGCCGCTGGAGCCGCATCTCGAGGATGGCCTGGGCCTGGATCTCGTCCAGCCGGACGACGTCGTCCCTCTTGCCCTTTGCCGTGGACTCCGGGATCTTCATCCCGGTGAACTTCTCGAGGCCCGAGCGGGTCATCGAGACCTCGGCGATCAAGCGCTCCTTGGCCTCCTTGGGGTCCTTCGAGCCGCGGATGATCTTGATCACCTGCTCGATGTTCGCGAGGGCGAGGGCGAGACCGCGCAGGAGGTGCGCGCGCTCCTCCGCCTTCTTGAGGTCGAACTGCGTGCGCCGGATGACGACCGACTTGCGGTGGTCGATGAAGTGCCGCAGCAGGTCGGTGAGCGGCAGGACCTTCGGCTGGTTCTCGACGATTGCCAGGAAAATGATCCCGAACGTCGATTGCATGGGCGTGAGCGAGTAGAGCTGGTTCAGGACGACCTGCGCGTTCTCGCCTCGCTTCAACTCCACCACGACCCGGATCCCCTCGCGGCTGCTCTCGTCGCGCAGGTCCGAGATCCCGTCGATCTTCTTTTCGTTGACGAGCTCCGCGATCCTCTCGACGAGCTTCGCCTTGTTGACCTGGTAGGGGATCTCGGTCAGGACGATCGACTCCTTCTCGCCGCGCGCTGCCTTCTCGATGACGGCCCGAGCGCGGACCTGCACGATCCCGCGCCCCGTCTTGTACGCGTCGCGGATCCCCTGGGCCCCGTGGATGAAACCGGCGGTGGGGAAGTCCGGGCCCGGCAGCTTCTTCATCAGCTGGCCGAGAGAGGCGTCGGGGTGGCGGATCAGCTCGATCGTCGCGTCGACCACCTCGCTCAGGTTGTGCGGCGGGATGTTCGTCGCCATGCCGACCGCGATGCCGGAGGAGCCGTTGACGAGCAGGTTCGGGAACTTCGAGGGAAGGACGGTCGGCTCGAGGAGCGAGCCGTCGTAGTTCGGGACCCAGTCCACCGTCTCCTTCTCGATGTCGTCGCCGATCAGCTCCGCCGCGAGCCGCGTCAAGCGGATCTCGGTGTAGCGCATAGCCGCGGCGTTGTCGCCGTCGACCGAGCCGAAGTTGCCCTGGCCGTCGACCAGCGGATACCGCATGGAAAAGTCCTGGGCCATGCGGACGATCGAGTCGTAGACGGAGCCCTCGCCGTGAGGGTGGTATTTGCCGAGGACGTCTCCGACGATGCGCGCGGACTTCTTGTAAGGCTTGTTGTGGAGGTTGTTCTGCTCCCACATGCCGAACAGACAACGGCGGTGGACCGGCTTCAGCCCGTCGCGGACGTCCGGGAGCGCGCGTCCGATGATGACGGACATCGCGTAGTCGAGGTACGAGCGGCGGACCTCGTCCTCGATCGTGACGGGGAAGCGTTCTTCGGTCGAAAGAATGTTGGAGGTCAAATTCCTACCCTGTCATTCGCACTCCCCCTGTCATTCCGAGGAGCGAAGCGACGAGGGCACCGAGCGCCGTTAGCGGGCGGCAGCCCGCACGGCGCGACAAGTGCCGTCGTCGAGACGGCGCGAATCTCTCGACTGAAAGCAAGAGATCCTTCGCTTCGCTCAGGATGACAAGAGGGCGGTCACTCACGATGCCGCCAAGCGTCAAATATCCAGATTCCTCACGTTCAGCGCGTTCTTCTCGATGAACTCGCGGCGCGGCTCGACCGCGTCGCCCATCAGAATGGAAAACACCTCGTTCGCCTCCACCCCGTCCTCGATCGCGACCTGGAGCAGGCGCCGCGTTTCCGGGTTCATCGTCGTCTGCCACAGCTGTTCCGGATTCATTTCCCCCAGGCCCTTGTACCGGTTGATGACGAGGCCCTTCTTGGCCGACTCGTAGATCGCGTCCACCACCGCGGGAAGCGTGTAGTGGCGCTCGGTTTCCCCGTTCCGGGTAACGACGTACGGGCCGTCCAGGAACGCCCCGATCGCCTTGGCCGTCTCGCGGATCCGCTTCATCTCGAATCCCCCGACGAACTCGGCGTCGATGCGCGCGGCGCGCGGGACGCCGCCGACCCGCTGCACGAGCTCGAGGGCCCAGCCGGAGTGCTCTTCGTCCGCGACCACGTCGGACTTCTCCACGTCGAACGCGCGGGCCGCTTTGGCCAGTTCCTCCACCTTCTTCCGGTCGCCGAAGTCCCCCTTCGACACCATTCCGCGGTCGAGGAGCGCGCGGATGACCCCCTCCGGAATGCCGCGTCTCGCGAGCTTCTCGATGTGCCCCCGGTACTCCTCCATCTTTTCGAGGAGCGCGACGAGCTTCGCGCCGGCGGAGGAAGCCCCCGACATCTCCGAGCTGAGTGAACGGTCGTCGCCGATCCGGGCGAGAAGGAACTTCGACATTTCCTTCTCGTCCTTCAGGTACGTCTCCTTCTTTCCCTCCGCGACTTTGAAGAGCGGCGGCTGCGCGATGTAGAGGAAGCCCTTGTCGATCACGGACTGCATGTGTCGGTAGAAGAAGGTCAGGAGCAGCGTCCGAATGTGGGACCCGTCCACGTCCGCGTCCGTCATGACGATGACCTTGTGGTACCGGACTTTCGCGGAGTCGAAGTCCTGCGCGATGCCGGTGCCGAGCGCCGTGATGAGCGTGCGGATCTCGGCGGATGCGAGCATCTTGTCGAGGCGTGCCTTCTCGACGTTCAGGATCTTGCCCCGTAGCGGCAGGATCGCCTGGAACTTCCGGTCCCTTCCCTGCTTGGCGCTGCCGCCGGCGCTGTCGCCCTCGACGATGAACAGCTCCGAGAAGGCGGGATCCTTCTCCTGGCAGTCGGCCAGCTTCCCGGGGAGCGACGACGAGTCGAGCGCGCCCTTGCGCCGGACGAGCTCGCGCGCCTTGCGGGCGGCTTCGCGGGCCCGGGCCGACTCCACGATCTTTTCGACGATCTTGCGCGCGACCCGGGGGTTTTCCTCGAGGTAGGAGCCGAGCTTCTCGTAGACGACCTGCTGGACCCACGTCTTGACCTCGGAGGAGACGAGCTTGTCCTTCGTCTGCGACGAGAACTTGGGGTCGCGCACCTTGACGGAGATCACGGCCGTCAGGCCCTCCCGGCAGTCGTCGCCGGAGAGGCTCGTTTCCTTCAGGGCCTTGTTCGCGCCGCTCTGGTCCGCATACTTCTGCAGAGCGCGCGTCAGCGCCGTCTTGAAGCCTTCGAGGTGCGTTCCACCGTCGCGGTTGTTGATCGTGTTGGTGAACGTGTAGAGCGTCTCGGAGTAGCCGTCGTTCCACTGCAGCGCGATCTCGACGCGCTCCTTGTCCGCGTCGCGTTTCAGGTCGCCGGTGCCTCCCCGAATGTCCTGGAAGAAGATGACCTTGTCGTTGATCGCCTGCTTCGTCTTGTTCAGGTGCTCGACGAAGGTGCGGATCCCGCCCTCGTAGGCGAAGTCGTGCTTCTTGTCGGTTCGTTCGTCGTGGATCGAGATCGCCACGCCCGGGTTCAAGAACGAAAGCTCGCGCAGCCTCTGGGAGAGGCTGTCGAAGTGGAACTCCGTGACCGAGAAGATCTCCGGGTCTGGCCAGAACGTGATCCGGGTGCCGGTCTTGCGCGACGTGCCGGTCGTCTTGATGGGTGCCGACGGAATGCCGCGCTCGTACGTCTGCACCCACACCTTGGCCTCGCGCCGGACCTCGACGTCGAGGCGCTTCGACAGCGCGTTGACCACCGAGACGCCCACGCCGTGCAGACCGCCCGAGACCTTGTAGGAGTTGTCGTCGAACTTTCCGCCGGAGTGGAGGTCGGTCATGATGATCTCGAGCGTCTCGCGCTTGTGCTCGTTGTGCATCCCGACCGGGATCCCGCGCCCGTTGTCCTCGACGGTCACGGAGTTGTCGGCGTGGATCGTCACCGACACGCGGTCCGCGTGCCCGACCTGGGCCTCGTCGATCGAGTTGTCCACGAGCTCGAAGACCATGTGGTGGAGGCCGGAGAGATCGTCGGTGTCGCCGATGTACATCCCCGGCCGCTTGCGGACGGCCTCGAGCCCCTTGAGGAGCTTGATCGAGTCAGTGGTGTAAGCGGTGCTCATGTTCCCTTTCCGGTCCCGGCTGCGGCCCGCGGTGCGTCGGCGGCCGAAACTCCGGCCGTCATCCGGAGGATCGCGGCCGGCAATCCCCGGAATCTCGAAACGTCCGACGCCGTCGTCAAGACGACCGTCGTGCCCTCCGGCAGTCCCGCGAAGAACCGATCGAGCGAGCGGTCGGACAGCCCGGCGTCGAAGTCGTCCACGGCGAACAGGGGAGCCTCCCCTGCGGCCTCCCGGACCACCCGCCACTCGGCCAGCTTGGCGAGCGTCGCCAGACGGTGGATCTCGCCCGCCGAGGCCCGCCCTTCCAGGGGTCGGCCTGCCCGGCTCCAGAGCAGGTCATCGCGGTGCGGCCCGGCCAGAGACCGGCCCCTCGCGCGCTCGATCGGAAGAAGCTTTTTCAACGTCGTTCGGAGGTCCGAAGACTCTCCGCATGAATAACTTAGGGTGACGCCGGCATATTCCTTTCCGGCCGTCTCCAGGAGGGTCGAAAACGCCTCGCCCCAGGCCTCCAGGGCGGCCTTCCGATGACGACGGACGGCCTCCCCGGCGACCGAGAGCTCCTCGGTCCAGGCGTCGAGCTCTTCGTTCGGCCCGTAGGCATCGTTCCGGCCCTCCCGGAGGGCGAGCAGGAGGGCGTTTCGCTCCCGGAGAGCCCTCTCGTAGGACACCAGGTCGGCCCCGGCCGCGGGCCGCCAGCCGACGACCAGCCGGTCCAGGAAACGCCGCCGCTCCTCCGGCGGCCCGGTCAGGATCGAGCGGTGCTCGGGCGCCAGGAAAACGGCGGGCGCGAGCGCCGAGGCCTCGCGGAAGGAGATTTCCTTGCCCGCGCGCCGGAACGTCCGGCCCTCGCCGCGCTGCCAGGCTACGCGGACGTCCTCCGTGGCAAAGCCGCGGCGGAAACGCCCCTCCACCGAGAAGCTCTCGCCGTCGGCCGACATCTCCGCGGGGGCGGCCCGGCGGAACGAGCGCTGGCCGCAGAGAAGAGCGATCGCTTCGAGGAGGTTCGTCTTCCCCTGGCCGTTCTCGCCCACGACCAGGTTCCACCCGGGTTCGAAGGAAACGGCGTCGGGGGAGAGGTTGCGAAACCCGCGGGAGGTCAGATCGAGAAGACGCAAGATTTTTCCGGGTCGGAGTTTGTCGCGTGCAACGGCTTCACAGCCTCATCGGCATGACGACGTAGAGGTACCGCGTCGCGCCCTCGAGCCCCCCTTCGGGAGAGCACAGGCACTGCGTGTTCTCGTCCTTGAGCTCGAGCCGCACGTTCTCGGTTTCGGCCTCGTCGAAGAAGTCCAGGAGATATTGCGCGTTCAGTCCGATCGAGAGCGGTTCCCCGTCGTACCGCACGTCGAGCGTTTCGGTTCCCTCGCCGAGCTCCTGGCTCGCCGACGCGATCGTGAGGAGGTCCTTCTCGAACGAGAGCCGGACTCCGCGCGCTCGCTCCGGCGAGAAGAGCGCGACGCGGCGGATTGCCGACTGGCAGACCACGCGCGGAACGATGGCGACCTTGTCGTTGCCCTTCCCCAGGATCTTTTCGTAGTCCGGAAAGTTGACGTCGAGCAGGCGCGCGATCAGCTGCCGGTTGCCGACGCGGAAGAGGAGGTGGTTCTCGGAGTGCTTGATCTCGAGCTCTCCTCCCCCGTCACCGCCGTCCATTTTGAGAATTTCAGTGAGCGCTTTCTTCGGGATGAGGACGTTCGGAAGCGTTCCCTTGCTGTTTTCGCGCGCGAAGTCGAGGAGAGCGAGGCGGTGGCCGTCGGTCGCGACGAGCTCGAACTCTTTCCCCTTTTCCTTCAGCAGCGCACCCATCAGCTGGAACCGGGTCTCCTCCGAGGAAACGGCGTATAAAACCTTTCGGGTCATACGTTTCCAGGCGTCCAGCGGAAACGTCATCCCGCCCTTCCCCTCCACCTTCGGGACGGTCGGGTAGTCCTCGGCCGGCTGCGCGACGAGCCGGAAGCTCGAGCGCTCGCACGTGACTCCCAGGTAGTGGTTCTCCATCAGCTTCAGGCGCACGTCGGCCTCGGGAAGGTTGCGGATCAGGTCGAAGAGTTTGCGCGCCGGGACCGTGACGCTGCCCGGCCGCGAGACGGTCGCGACCGCCGAGGAGAGAAGCGTCAGGTCGAGATCCGTCGACGTGAGGTCGAGGTGTCCGTCCGACGCTTTGAGGAGGATGTTGGAAAGAATCGGGATGGTGTTCTTCCGTTCGACGACGCCCTGCATGAGCGAAAGCTCGTTCAAGAAATCGCCTCGCTTGAGCGTCAATTCCATGGGGAATCCCACCTCTCGGAAAGAGAAAAAGTCTATCACATTCAGTTGTCGTAACAGGCGTGTGGAGGAATGCGGCGACAGCGAAAAAAGTCAGTAAAAATGGGGCTGAAACGCTCACCGGGTACGAGCGTCCCGCGGCGTCGCGTCGCGGAAATCGAGAACGCGGCGAAGTTCCTCCGGTCCGGGCGCGGGGTGTGGAAAAGCGACTCGCGGAAAACCGGCGCGCCGAGGCGCGCGGACTAGCGGTACGGCTGCTGGAACCCCTCGATCACCTTGCGGAAATCGGGGTCGTCCTCGACGAGTTTTTCGATCTTCTCGACCGAGTGCATGACCGTCGAGTGGTGCTTGTCGTTGAAGAGCCGGCCGATCTCGGGATACGAAAGCCCGGTCAGCTTCCGGCACAGGTACATGGCGACCTGGCGCGGAAACGAGATCGGCTTCGCGTTCGTTTTCGCCTTCAGATCCGAGACGCGCAGCCCGTAGTGCGAAGCCACCGTTTTCAGGATTTCCGAGCGGAATTGCGCGGTTTTCCTCGTGGCCCAGGATGTCGCGGAGGGTCTCCTTCGCGAGCTCCACGGACACCGGCTTTCCTGTGAGCGAGGAGAAGGCGAGGACGCGATTCACGCGGCCCTCGAGCTCCCGCACGTTCGACTTGACGGTCCCCGCGATGAAGAGCGCCACGTCGTTCGGGATCTCCGCCTTCTCCGCCGCCGCCTTTTTCCGGATGATCGCGACCTTCATCTCGAGGTCCGGCGGCTGGATGTCCGCGATGAGTCCCCACTCGAACCGGGAGCGAAGACGCTCCTCCAGCGTCGGAATCTCCTTGGGCAGGGCGTCCGACGTCACCACGATCTGCTTCTGCGCGTCGTGCAGCGCGTTGAACGTGTGGAAGAACTCCTCCTGCGTGGAGTCCTTGCCGGCGATGAACTGGATGTCGTCCATGAGGAGCACGTCGAGCTCCCGGTAGCGGCTCTTGAACTCGTGCATCCGCTCGAACCGGAGAGCGTTGATGAGCTCGTTCAGGAAGCGTTCGGCAGAGAGGTACATGACCTTCATTCCGGGCGACCGGCGCACGACCTCGTGCGCGATCGCGTGGACCAGGTGCGTCTTGCCGAGACCCACGCCGCCGTAGAGGAAGAGCGGGTTGTAGGAGCGGGAAGGGGACTCGGCGACGGCCCGGGCGGCGGCGTGCGCGAACTGGTTGGACGATCCGACGACGAAGCTGTCGAACGTGAAGCGCGGATTCAGAACGAGGCCGCGCGGGGGAGCCGGAGAGGCGGGAACCGGGACGGCGGACGCCGGAATCTCGACCGCGGCGGCCTGGAAGCGGAAGTCGAGGTCGGGGAAACCCGCTGCCGCAGCCTCGCGGGCGAGCAGATCTCCGTGCCGGCCGCGGATCCAGTCCGCGAAAACGGGGCTCGGCACCGAAACGGTCACCGCGACGCGGGAGTTGCCGATGTCCTCGAAGGCAACCTGGCGGGTGGGCGCGAACCACGTCTTCAGCTCCTTGGGATCGAGCTTTCCCTCGAGGCTCTTGACGATGGAGGACCAGATTTCGCTCATGGCCGGACCCCGTTTCCGCAGGGGTTTTCCGCAAGTTTTTCCGCAGCTGTGGAAAGCGACCCCCGGGGGAAGCGGCGGAGTATAGCAGGAGGAAGTCGGCGGTTTCGGGGCCCTTTCGGACGGAATGGGCGGTCGCGCTTGACTTCCGGCCGACCCGCACCTAGCATGGCCCGTTTTTTATGAAGCGAACCTTTCAGCCCAACAATCGGCGGCGCCATCGCACCCATGGATTCCTGGTGCGCATGCGGACGCGCTCGGGCCGCGCCGTGATCTCGGCGCGGAGGCGCAAGGGGCGCAAGAAACTCTCAGTGTGAATTCGGGCCCGGTTCGTCGCCGGGAGACGTTCTCCCGCGACGACCGCCTTCGGAAACGACGGGAATTCGAAGAGTGCTACGCCTCCGGAGTGCGCGTCTCCGGGCGCCATCTCCTGCTTTTTCTACTGCAGCGGAAGGCGCCGGCGAACGCCCCGCCTCTACCGCCGCGCCCGCGCCTCGGGATCTCCGTGTCGAAGCGGGTCGGTGGAGCGGTGACCCGCAACCGGGTCCGCCGCCGCCTTCGCGAGATCTTCCGGAGGAGCCGCGAGCTCTTCGGAACGCGCGCGGGAGACGTCGTCGTGAACGCGCGGCCGTCCGCCTCCGACGCGACCTTCGACGAGCTGGCGCAGGAGTACCGCTCCCTCCTCGCAAAAAGCCTGGGTCGCTCCGCCGAAATCCAGCGATCCCCATGAGCCCGGGAGCGCGCGCCGCCGCGGCGGTGCTCCGGTTCTACAAGACTGCGCTGTCGCCGTTCCTCCCCCGCGCCTGCCGCTACGAGCCGACCTGCTCGGTCTACGCGCGCGAGGCGATCGAGCGCTACGGGCTCCGGCGCGGCGCGGGTCTGGCGCTCGCGCGGCTCGTCCGATGCCATCCCTTCCGGCCGGGCGGATTCGACCCCGTGCCGTGAGGCAAATCCTCTTGACCAGCGAATCGAACTGACGAGCGCGCGTGGAAAAACGACTTCTCTTCGCAGCGCTCTTGTCCCTGGGCGTCCTCATCCTCTGGACGTGGCTCGGACCGCAGCCCGAGCGGCGGGCGTCCCTGCCCGTCCCGGTTCCGACACCGGTAGCCGTGGGTACGCCGGGTGCGCCCGCTCCGACCGCCGTCGCCCCGTCCGTCGACGTTCCCCAGCCCGACGCGATTCGGATCGCCGGGACCCAGGAGGGCCTGACGACGCTCGAGAACGACGTCGCCCGCGCCACGTTCTCCAACCGCGGAGCCGTTCTCACGTCGCTCGTGCTGCGCCGGCACTTCGACGACCAGAAGAGGCCGCTGGAGCTCGTGCGCGCCGTGCCGGACCCCGCGTCGAAGCCGCTGGCAGTCGTGTATCCCGGAAATCCCGAGTTGACCCGCCTCGCGACCGGCGCCCTCTACGCCGTCGAGAAGAGCTCCGGCCGCGCGGTGCGATTCCGATATGGCGACGACCGGCTCTCGGTGACGAAGGAGATCCGTTTCGAGGACGGCTACCTCTTCGACGTGAAAGTCGCGGCGTCGGGACCCGAGTTCACGGTCCTCGTCGGGGCCGGCCTGCGCAACCCGACGGCGAAGGAGAAGGCTTCGAGCTACCTGCTGCCGCCGACGGCCGTCCTGACTTCCGGCGGCGATCTCCAGCACATCCCGCCCAAGAAGCTGAAGAAGGAAGAGACCTGGCCGGTGCCGGCCAACGGCTTCGTCGGGATCGAGGACAACTACTTCCTGGCCGTGCTCGCCCCGCGCCAACCGGCGACCGCGCGCGTCTTTCCCGTCCTGCCTCCCGCAGCTGCGAACGCGCCCTCGGCGGAGGCCGAGCCGCTGGTCGCGGCAGGCGTGTCGACCCGGGGAACGCTGGACGCCCGCGCCTTTTTCGGTCCCAAGGACGTGGAGATCCTGGAGAGCGCGGGCCTCGGTCTCGAGAAGACCGTGGACTTCGGCTGGTTCGGAATCCTCGCCCGCCCCCTCCTGTGGCTTCTCAAGAAGGCGTACTCGTGGACCGGCAACTTCGGCCTGGCGATCCTGCTCGTGACGCTCCTCATCCGGATCTTGATCTTCCCGCTCATGCACAAGAGCTACGCGTCGATGAAGAAGATGCAGAAGCTCGCGCCCAAGATGAACGCGATCCGGGACCGTTACAAGAAAGCGAAGACGGACGCCGCGCAGCGCGCGAAGATGAACCAGGAGCTCATGGCGCTGTACTCCGCCGAGGGCTACAACCCGATGAGCGGCTGCTTTCCGGTCCTCCTCCAGCTCCCGATCCTCGTCGCCTTCTACAACGTGCTCAACCGGGCCGTCGAGCTTCGTCACGCGCCCTTCGTCCTCTGGATCCACGACCTCTCCGCGATGGACAAGAGCTATCTCCTGCTCATCCTCATGATCGTCACGATGTACATCCAGCAGGCGATGACGCCATCGACGATCGATCCGATGCAGAAGAAGATCTTCATGGCGATGCCGCTCCTCTGGGGATTCATGCTGAAAGACATGCCCTCCGGGCTCGTCCTGTACTGGCTCTTCTCGAACGTCCTGACGATCCTCCAGCAGATGCTGATCAACCGGATGGGACGCGACGAGCCCGGAGCGGGAGAGGACAAACCTGCGCGGGTGAAGGTGGCGCGCGCCTGAGCACGGCTCTTTTGAGCGGAGGAGGCTGGCGATGAGATTCGAGGCGAAAACCGAAACCGACGCCGTCGAGCAGGCGGCGCGTGCGCTCAAGCGCTCCGCGGCGGACGTGAAATACCGCGTCGTGCGCGACGAGAAATCGTTCTGGGGCGGCCGGATCGTCGAGATCGAGGTGGACGAGCCCGCCGCGGAGGCGCCTCGAGTTGCAGCGGCGGGCGTTCGTTCCGAACAACAGGCCAATGTGGATCTGACCCCCTCCGGGGATCAGACTCACCCCGCAAGTGCGGATCTGACCCCCTTCGGGGATCAGACCCGCGGGGACGATCAGACCCGCCCCGCGGACCAGACGCGCGCCGAGGAACCGGGCCGCTCCGGGTCCCGCGCGCGTCGCGAGGGACCCACGCCGCTCGACGAGGACTCCTACGCCGCGGTCGAGTCCGCGCTCTCGGAGCTCCTCTCGACCGCCGGATTTCTCGTCGAGACGCGTCGCCGCAGCTCGTCGGATGAGATGGTGATCGAGTTGATCGGAGACGACGTCGAGCCGCTCCTCGCGAACAAGGGGGAGGGCCTGAACGGCCTCGAAGTCCTGACGGGCCGCATCGCGAGCCGTCGCCTCGGACATCCCGTCTACCCGAGGCTCGACGCCGAGGGATTCCGCGCGCACCAGAAGGACTCGCTCCAGGAGCTCGCGCAGCGGTCCGCGGACGAAGCCAAGCGCACCCGCCACCCGCAGCTCCTGCCGCCGCTCTCGCCCGGAGAGCGCCGGCTCGTCCACCTCGCGCTCGCCGAGGACCCGGACGTCGAGACGGAGAGCGAGGGCGATGGATTCCTGAAGCGCGTCGCAGTCCGGCTGAAGTCGCACTGAGACCGCCCGGCCGATGCGGCCGCCTTCCGAATCGCTGCTCGACACGATCGCGGCGCTCGCGACCCCGCTCGGCCGCTCCGCGATCGCCGTCATCCGGATCTCCGGCGCCCGGACCCGCGCCATACTCTCGGCAGTCGCGCCGGAGCTCTCCGATCCGATCGAGCCCCGCCGCCCCCATCTCGTCCCGCTGACCCGGACGGACGGCGAGGTCCTCGACCGGGGACTGGTGACCCTCTACGCGGCGCCGGCGTCCTTCACGGGCGAGGACCTGGCGGAAATCTCGGTGCACGGCAGCCCCGTCGTCGTCGAGCGACTGTTGCGGACGCTCGTCGCGGCGGGCGCGCGTCCCGCGCGGCCGGGGGAGTTCACGGAACGCGCGTACCGGCTGGGCAAGCTGGACCTCGTCGAAGCCGAAGCGATCCGGGACCTCATCGACTCGCGGACCGAGGGCGCGGCCCGTGCGGGCGCGAAGCGCCTGGGCGGCGCGCTCTCTTCGCGGCTGGAAGCGGTGCGCGAGGACCTGCTCGCCGCGTCGGCCGGCCTGACGGCCACCATCGATTTCGCCGAGGACGTCGGCGACACGGTCTCCCCGGCGGTTGCGGCCCACCTGCGGTCCGCGCGGGACGTGCTCGGGCGCCTCGCGGCGAGCTACGAGACCGGAAGGCTCCTTTCCGCGGGTTGCCGCGTCGTCATCCTCGGGAGGCCCAACGCCGGCAAGTCCACGCTTTTCAACGCGCTCGTGGGAAGCGCGCGCGCGATCGTGACCGAGGTGCCGGGCACCACTCGCGACACCCTCGAGGCGACGATCGACGTCTGCGGAGTTCCGGTCGACCTGGTGGACACGGCGGGCCTGCGCGAGACCGACGATCGCGTCGAGAGGATCGGCGTCGAACGGGCGCGCGAAGAGGGGGAGAGAGCCGCGGCGATCCTGTACGTCTACGACGCGTCGGAGGGATGGAGCGAGTCGGACCGCGCCGCGATGGCGGCGTTCGACGGCCGGCCGGTCGCCGTCGTCGCGAACAAGATCGACCGGCTCGAAGCGTCGCGCGTCCCGTCCTCCGACGCGGCGGGCCTGGCGCTCTGCGGCCTCGCCCCGGAGGCCGGAGCGAGCCTGCGATCGCTGCTGGAGCGGACGATCGCCGCGGGAGTCACGAGCGACGCGGCCTCCGAAGTGCTCGCGTCCGTGCGACAGCGCGACCTCGTGGAACGCGCGCGCGTCGCGGCGGACGAAGCCCTTATCGCGCTCGACCGGGGCATCTCGCCGGAATACGCCGCGACCCACGTCGATTCCGCTTTGGCAGCGCTCGCCGATGTTTTCGGCGAGACGACGTCCGAGGACGTGCTCCAGCGGATATTTTCGACCTTCTGCATCGGGAAGTGACAGCGCAGCTGTCATCCTGAGGAGCGCAGCGACGAAGGATCTCTTGGAATTCGAGAGATCCTCGCTTCGCCCAGGAGGACGGCGCTGGGAGTGATCGCTACATGAAGTTCGACGTCATCGTCATCGGTGCGGGGCACGCGGGCTGCGAGGCGGCCCACGCCGCGGCGCGCATGGGCTGCGCCACCGCGCTCGTCTCCGGTGACCTCCGCGCGATCGCGCGCATGTCCTGTAACCCCGCGATCGGCGGTCTCGCGAAGGGGCAGCTGGTCAAGGAGGTGGACGCACTCGGCGGCCTCATGGGGCGCCTCGCGGACCGCGCCGGCATCCAGTTCAAGATCCTCAACCGCTCCCGCGGCCCGGCGGTCTGGGGGCCCCGCGCGCAGTGCGACAAGGCCATGTACTCTCGCCTCGCCGCGGAGACGCTCGCCGAAGTGCCCAACCTCACGCTCGTCGAGGGCATGGTCGAGGACTTCGTGGAGGAGCGGGGCCGCGTGGCCGGGATCGTCACCGGAACCGGCGAGCGGATCGGCGCGGCCGCGGTCGTCGTGACGACCGGGACGTTTCTCCGCGGGCTGATGCACACGGGGGAGCGGCAGACCCCCGGAGGCCGCGTCGGCGAAATGCCCGCAGTGGGTCTCTCGGCGGCTCTCGCGCGCGCGGGACTGCGCCTCGGCCGCTTCAAGACGGGCACGCCCCCGCGAGTCCGTCGCGACACCGTGGACTACGACCTCTGCGTTCCGCAGCCCGGCGACGATCCTCCGGTTCCGTTCTCGTTCCGCACCGAAAAGCTGCCGTCGCGGCAGGCGCTCTGCTGGCTCACCGGCACGAACGAGCGCGTGCACGACTTGATCCGCGCGAACCTGGACCGCAGCCCGATGTACTCCGGCCGCATCTCCGGGATCGGGCCTCGCTACTGCCCGTCCGTCGAGGACAAGGTCGTGAAGTTCGCGGACAAGCCGCGCCACTCGATTTTCCTGGAACCGGAGGGGTGGGACTCCGAGGAGATCTACATCAACGGCCTCTCGACGTCGCTGCCCGAAGACGTGCAGCGCGCGATCCTGCGCGAGATCCCGGGTCTCGCCCGCGCGGAAATGCTGCGCCCCGGCTACGCGGTCGAATACGACTTCTCGTTTCCGGATCAGCTGCAGTTTTCGCTCGGAGCACGCGACGTTCCCGGCCTCTTCCTCGCGGGACAGATCAACGGCACGTCCGGTTACGAGGAGGCCGCGGCGCAGGGACTTTGGGCGGGAGTGAACGCCGCGCTCGCGGCGCGCGGAGAAGAGGCCTTCGGACTCGCGCGCTCCGAGGCGTACGCCGCGGTGATGGTGGACGATCTCACGACGAAGGGCCTGGAGGAACCGTACCGGCTCTTCAGCTCGCGCGCCGAGTACCGGCTGCTCCTGGGAGTCGACTCGGCGATCCCCCGCCTGATGCCGCACGCGCTCCGTCTCGGACTCGTCTCTCCCGACGACTACTCGAACGCCATGCGGTCGGAGGAGAGGGTTCGGAATGCGGACTTCCGGCTCGCGGCCTGGGAAGTGCGTCCGGATCGGGCGACGCAGGAGCGGTTCGAAGGAGTGGTCGGCATCCGGTTGGAAGAGCCGACAACTCTCCGCAATCTGTTGAAAAGAAACGATTTATCCTCAGAGAAGCTCGGTCGGTTTGCGCCGGAGCCCTTCGCCGGCCTTTCTGCCGAAGAGCGCGCGATCCTCGAGAGTCGGATTCGATACGAGGGATACATCCGCCGCGAAAACGAAAAGCTCGAGCGGCTGAAGCCGCTGGAGGAGCGGCGGATCCCGGACGGCCTCGACTACCGCCAGATTCCGGGACTCTCCTGGGAGGTCGTCGAAAAGTGCTCGCGCCGGCGTCCCCGCACGGTGGGAGAAGCCGGCCGGATTCCGGGAGTGACTCCCGCGGCGGTCGCGATAATCTGCGCGCATGCCGTCCGCGACCGAGCCGGGCGAACCTCTTCTCCCTGAGTCGTTTCAGGCCCACCTCCGCCGGGCGCAGCCGGCTTTCTCCCTGGATCTGACGGACCTCCAGATCCGCGGAATCGGCACCTTTCTGGCCGAGCTCGACTCCTGGCGACGCCGCGTCAACCTGACCGGTCGGCTATCCGCCGAGGAGCTCGTTTCTCTCGCGCTCGAATCCGCACTGGGCGCCGCTCTCCTGCCGCGCAGTGGGACCGTCGTCGACGTCGGGACGGGGGGCGGCTTTCCCGGCGTCCCTCTGGCGATTCTCCGCCCGGAGCTCGCGATGACCTGGCTCGAGCCCCGCGAGAAGCGGGCGTCATTTCTCCGGCACGTCGCGCGAACGGTGCCGGTGCCGAACGCCGTGGTTCAGGTCGCTCGCGCCGAAGACCTGCCCGAGTCCGCCTTCGACTTCGCAACCTCCCAGGCGGTGCGGATGGAGGCCCTCATGCCGCTGCGGTTCCTGAAACCGGGCGGTGAATTGCTGCGATGGACCACGGAATCCGACGCGGCCGGGACTCCGCCGGCCGGCCTGCGCCAGGGGAGCGTCCGGCCGATTCCGGGAACCCGACAGCGGGTCCTCGCGCTCTACAGCAAGGATGAGCTCGCCTGAAAACGGGCCACGTTCCACGTGGCACATCCCAAGCGACAACCCTAAAAGAGCGGTTTGAAGCCAAACGCTTTTCATTTAAGGAGCCAGGCTCCAGAATGGCAAAAGGTGGGGCGCGTCGTTGCAATAGCGAATCAAAAAGGGGGCGTCGGTAAGACGACGACCGCCATCAATCTGGGCGCCGCGCTGGCCGCGTTCGATCGGAAAGTCGCCCTCATCGACTTCGATCCCCAGGCCAACGCGACCTCCGGTCTGGGCCGAAGCGGCCGTGACAACGGGACCAACGCGTACGACGTCCTCCTCGGCGCCGACCCCCATCTGGCCATGCAGGACACGGGTTTTCCCAACCTTTTTCTCCTGCCTTCGGCGCGGGATCTCGTCGGCGCCGAGATCGAGCTGGTGAGCCAGGAGGGGCGCGAAAATCGGCTCCGGCAGGCGGTCGAGTCGATCCGGGGGGAGTACGACTTCGTCTTCATCGACTGTCCGCCGTCGCTCTCTCTCCTGACCGTGAACGCCCTGACCGCCGCGGATTCGGTTCTGATCCCGCTGCAGACCGAGTACTTCGCGCTGGAGGGCCTGAGCGAGTTGATGGAGTCGGTGGACCGCGTGCGTCACTCCTTCAACCCGGGGCTCGAGATCGAGGGCATCCTGCTCACCATGTTCGACGAGCGGACGAACCTGGCCCGCCAGGTCCTGGCCGACATCCGGAGCCACTTCGGGAACGTGGTGTACGACACGGTCATCCCGCGAAACGTCCGTCTGGGGGAGGCGCCGTCGTTCGGCAAGCCGGTCCTCGCCTACGACGTCAAGTCCAAGGGGGCGGAGTCCTACCTCGCACTGGGGCGGGAAGTTCTGAAGAGGAAGGAGATTCGATGACCCAGAAACAAGCTCTGGGCCGGGGACTGTCCGCGCTGCTTCCGGGTCGCGACGACGTTCCACGGGAAACAGGGGCCCGCGAGGTCGAAATCGGGAACCTGGTTCCGAACCGATATCAGCCCAGGCGCGACTTTTCCGAGGCGAAGCTCGCCGACCTGGCCGCGTCGATCCGCACGCAGGGGATCGTCCAGCCCATCGTGGTGACCCCCCGGGGCGAGAAGCTCGAAATCGTGGCGGGGGAGCGACGGTGGCGCGCCGCCGCGCTGGCGGGGCTCACGAAGGTGCCCGTCGTGTTTCGCGAAAGGCAGACGGAGACCGACCTCCTCGAGGTCGCGCTGGTCGAGAATCTCCAGCGCGAAGACTTGAACCCGCTGGATGCCGCCGAGGCCTACGCCCGGCTCAAGGACGAGTTCCGACTGTCTCACGAGCGGATCGCGGATCGCGTCGGGAAGGACCGGACGACCATCACGAATGCTCTGCGGCTGCTGAAGCTGCCCTCCAGCGTCCGCGACCAGATCCGCTCCGGACTTCTCTCCGGCGGCCATGCCCGCGCGCTCGCGGCGCTCACGTCGGCGGACGACCAGGAGAGGCTCGCCGAGGAGGTCGTGCGGCGCGGACTCTCGGTTCGTCAGACCGAAAAGCGCGTCGCGAGCGTGGGTGGAGCGGTTAAGCTTCGGAAAGAACATCGGCGGGATCCGTTCACACGAGACGCGGAGGAGAAGCTCTCCCGGCACCTCCGCGCCCGCGTCCAGATCGCACGCCGCCGCAGGGGTGGAAAGATCGAGATTGCGTTCGGATCGGAGGAGGAGCTGATCGGGCTGTACGACCGGCTGTCGCGAGCCTAGAAAATTGGGTCGAGCATCGAGGGACACAGGGGTCTGGTCCCCGACGGGGTCAGTCCTATCCGAGGCGGATCGAACCCGAAAGGAAGGGTCCATGCGGGGAAAGTCGGAAGAGGCGACGCTGAACGGGTTTCTGGATCGTGGCAGTCACCTGACCGGTGACCTGAGGTTCGAGGACGGGTTCCGAATCGACGGGAAGTTCGAGGGCAAGATCACGGCCGGCAGCGATCTCGTCATCGGCGAGAACGCGGACGTCGAAGCGGACATCAAGGTCGAGCGGCTCACCGTCAATGGCTCGCTCAAGGGGAACGCGGTCGCGACCGATCGGATCGAGCTTCACCCGAAGGCTCGGGTCCTCGCGGATCTCACGACGCCCAACCTCGCCATCCAGGAGGGCGCCTTCTTCCAGGGGTCTTGCAAGATGGGTACGGAAGCGCCGTCGAACGTCGTCGGGATGCCGGCGCCGGCTGTCGGGGATAGACACAGTTAAACTACTGTAAATAAAAGAGTTATACAGAAACAGTAAAGTCGGACCGGAGACTCCCGAGTCGGAGGACGCCCCGTTTGACGGTCTCGGGGGCGTGTGCTATTTCTACGCGCTCCGTTTTCGTCCCGGGCATTCTTCTCTCCCCCGAGTTCCAGACTCTCGAAAGCCGAGGAAAGCGCGCCACAGCCATGATCAAGGCCCCCGACGTGACGCTCCTGTACGTGATGTTCGCGTTCGTCGTGTCGTACGCGCTGCTGAAGCGTTTCCTCTTCGTTCCCCTGGGCGCGATCCTGGAACAGCGGGAGGAGGAGGAACAGGTCGCTGCGAGGCTCCATGGCGAGAGCGTCCGCGAGCTCGAGCGCACGGTCGCGGAGGCGGAAGCGCAACTCGCACTCACCCGCCGCGAGGCGCTCCGGGAACGCGAGGCACTGCGCGCCGAGGGCCTCGCGCGTTTCGAAGAGAAGCTGGGCGAGGCGCGCGGGGGAGCCACGACCTCGGTGGATGCGGCGAGCCGCGCGATCGCCGACCAGGTCGGGAGCGCCGCCGCGGAGCTGCCCGGAAAAGCGCGGACGCTCGCCGTCCAGCTCGCCGAAAAAATCCTCGGGCGAAAGCTCGCCGCGTGACGGCCGGCGAGCCGAGGAACGCGCCGAACCGGTTCTACGGTTCGATGGCCGGGCGACTGCCGGCAGCTCTTCCGCTGACGCTCCTCGCTCAGCACGCGGAAGAACACGCCGCGACGTTCCTCGGGCTGCCCCTCTGGATCTGGCAGCTCGCCAACCTCGCCCTCTTCCTGGGCGTTCTCCTCTACTTCGTAGCGCGTCCGATGGCCGCGATGTTTCGCCAGCGTCAGCTGGACGTCGAGAAGCGGCTCGCCGAAGCGAAGGCGCTTCGGGAGGAAACCGCACAGCTGGGCGCACAGGTGAAGGAGCGGCTGGCCCGTCTGGACGGCGAGATCGCGGAGATCCGCGCCCGCGGCCATGCGGAGGGGGAGACGGAGCGGGCGGCGCTCACGGAGCGCGCGGACCGCGAGGTCGAGCGCGTCCGCAAGGAAGCTGAACAGGAAATCGGCCGGCGGCTCGCCGCCGCCAAGCAGGAGCTGCGCAAGACGGCGGCGGACCTGACCGCGGGAGCCGCCCGCGAACTGCTCACCGCGCAGATCACGGACGACGACCGCCGGCGGCTTCTCGACGAGAGCGTCACGCGCCTCGCGAGCGAGGAGCGGACGTCGTGAGCCGTTTCGCCCGCCCCTACGCGCAGGCGTTCTTGGAGACCCTGCCGGAGGGCTACGACGTCGACGGCTTTCTGTCGGCGGCGGGCGTGATCGTCCAGGCCATGTCGGCGGACTCCCGTCTGCGGAACTTCCTCGCGGGTCCGTCCGTCCCGGTCGACGCGAAGCGCCGCGTTCTCGAAGACCTCTGCGCCCGGGCCGGCGTCGACGAGGTCGGTCGCAGGTTCCTCGGGCTGGTGCTGGCCAACCGCCGAATCGCCAATCTCTCCGAGATCCTGTCGGCGGTCCGCTCGGCGCGCGATCGGGCAACCGGCGTCGTCGAGGCGCGGGTCACGGTCGCGGCTCCGCTCGCCGACGGAGAGGAGCGGCGGATCCAGGAAGCGCTCGCGCGGCAGACCGGCCGCCGCGTGCGGATGAAGGTCGACGTCGATCGAAACATCCTCGCCGGCTTCGTGGCGAGGGTCGGGAGCGAAATCTTCGATGCGTCCGCGGCGCGGGCGATCGAAAGGTTCGAGAAGGACGCGGCCGGCGGCTAGTTGATTCGCAATGACCGGGGACATGTTTCTTATGCCACGACCGGGGACAGGTTTTTTTTGGTAACGATTGGGGACAGGTTTCTTATGCCACGAACCGGGGACAGGTTTTAACCTGCACCCGGATGACCGGGAGCGTAAATGGAAATCAAATCTGACGAAATAACCGAAATCCTGAAGCGGCAGCTCGCCGGCTACGAAAAGTCGATCGACGTCGCGGAGGTGGGGACGGTCCTCTCGGTCGGGGACGGCATCGCCCGCGTATACGGCCTGGACAAGGCGATGGCCGGAGAGCTCCTCGACTTCGGTCACGACCTCTTCGGTCTCGCCCTGAACCTCGAGGAAGACAACGTCGGCGTCGTCTTGCTCGGCGAGTCGAGAGAGGTCAGCGAGGGCCAGGAGGTCCGCCGCACCGGAAAGATCATCCAGGTGCCGGTGGGACCGGCGCTCGTGGGCCGGGTCGTGGACGCGCTCGGCCGCCCGATCGACGGGAAGGGCCCGGTCGCCGCCGCGGATCACTATCCGATCGAGCGCACCGCGCCCGGCGTCATCGAGCGCCAGCCGGTCCGCGAGCCCGTGCAGACCGGGTTGAAGGCGATCGACGCGATGATCCCGATCGGCCGCGGCCAGCGCGAGCTCGTCATCGGCGACCGCCAGACCGGCAAGACCGCCGTCGCGCTCGACACGATCATCAACCAGAAGGGGAAAGGCGTCATCTGCGTCTACGTCGTCATCGGGCAGAAGAAGTCGACCGCGGCGCAGGTCGTGAAGACGCTCGAGGAGTACGGCGCCATGGAGCACACGATCGTGGTCTCGGCGACCGCGTCGGACCCCGCGCCCATGCAGTTCATCGCGCCCTACGCGGGCTGCGCGATGGGCGAGTACTTCCTCTACAACAAGGGGCACGCGCTCACGATCTACGACGACCTCTCGAAGCACGCCGCGTCGTACCGCGAGATCTCGCTGCTGCTGCGGCGGCCGCCGGGTCGCGAGGCGTATCCCGGCGACGTGTTCTACCTCCACTCCCGGCTGCTCGAGCGCGCGGCCAAGCTCTCCGACGCGCGCGGCGGCGGGTCGCTGACGTCGCTCCCGTTCATCGAGACCCAGGCGGGAGACGTCTCGGCTTACATCCCGACCAACGTCATCTCGATCACGGACGGCCAGATCTACCTGGAGTCCGACCTCTTCTACTCGGGCGTGCGCCCCGCGGTGAACGTAGGCCTCTCGGTCTCGCGTGTCGGCGGCAACGCCCAGATCAAGGCGATGAAGCAGGTCGCGGGCACGCTGCGCATCGACCTCGCGCAGTACCGCGAGCTGGCGGCATTCGCCCAGTTCGGCTCGGACCTCGACAAGTCCACGCAGGCGCAGCTGGCGCGCGGAAAGCGGCTCGTCGAGATCCTGAAGCAGCCGCAGTTTCAGCCCATGCCGGTCGAGCTCCAGATCGTCTCGATCTTCGCGGGAACGCGCGGCTTCCTCGACTCGCTGCGCGTCGAGTCGGTTCTCCCCTTCGAGGCGGCGCTGCACGAGCACGTCAAGAGGGATCACGCCGACGTCCTCTCGGCCATCGTCAACACCGGAAAGCTCGAGAAGGCCACGGACGAGGCGCTGACGGGCGTAATCGGGGCCTTCAAGGAACGGTTCGTGAAAGAGAACGCCGACGCCGTCGCGGCGTAGCGGTCTCGGCAGGCTGATAGCTGAAAGCGGATAGCTGATGGCTTCTTTGATCGACATCCGCCGGCGACTGAAGTCGGTGAAGAACACGCAGCAGATCACCCGCGCCATGAAAATGGTTTCGGCGGCGAAGCTGCGGCGCGCTCAGGATCGGGTCATCGCGGCGCGCCCCTACGCGAAGGCGCTGCGCGAGGTGCTCGCGTCGGTCTCTTCGCGCGTGAAGGAGGCGCAGCATCCGCTCCTCGCCAGCCGGGAGGAGAAGCGGATCGCGCTCCTCGTCGTCGAAGGGGACAAGGGTCTGGCGGGGGCCTTCAACTCGAACATCAACCGAGCCGTCACCGGGCTGCTCGCGGAGAAGAAGGAGTGGGAGTCCGTCACGATCCTTCCGATCGGCAAGCGGGCCCTCGACTACTGGAAGCGCCGCCCGTCGCCGCTGACCCCCAAGACGTACGCCGGGATCTTCGCGCGCGTCGAGTACGCGCATGCGAAGGAGATCGCGGAGTACTTGACGACGGAGTTCGTGGAGGGACGGATCGACGCGGCGTACGCGGTCTACAACGAGTTCAAGTCGGTCATGACGCAGATCGTGCGACGCGATCGGATCCTTCCCATCTCCCGCTCGGAGACCGCGCTCGTGGCCGCCGCGGATTCGGGCGCACCCGAGACGGAGTACATCTACGAGCCGGATCCCGAGACGATCCTCGCGAAGCTCCTTCCCCGGTACCTGGAATTCTCCATCTTCCGGATGTTGCTGGAGTCCGCGGCCGCCGAGCACGGCGCGCGCATGACCGCGATGGAGTCCGCGACGAAGAACGCGGGAGACATGATCGACTCGTTGACGCTGACCTACAACCGCGCGCGGCAGGCGCGGATCACGAAAGAGCTGATCGAAATCGTTTCCGGCGCCTCGGCGCTGGAGTGACTTTGTTGGCCGGCAGGCCAACTGTCATCCTGAGCCGGAGAGCGGCGAAGGATCTCTCGAAACCAGGAGACGGAACATGGCAGAGCAACAAAAGACGGGTCGGGTCGTCCAGGTGATCGGGCCGGTTCTCGACGTCGAGTTTCCGGAGGGCCACCTTCCGCCGATCCACAACGCGGTCGTGGTCAAGGACGAGGGAAAGGAAACCGGCATCCCGATCGACGTCATCGCGGAGGTCGCGCAGCACCTGGGCGAGAACCGCGTCCGCTGCATTTCGATGAAGCCGACCGACGGAATGGTTCGCGGGATGCAGGCCGTGGACACCGGCGCGACCATCACGATGCCGGTCGGCGAGCAGACCCTCGGCCGGATCCTGAACGTCATGGGGGAGCCGGTGGACGGGCTCGGTCCCGTCAACGCGAAGGAGCGCTGGCCCATCCACCGCGATCCGCCGCGCTACGAGGACCAGTCGACCGAGGTCGAGATGTTCGAGACCGGGATCAAGGTCATCGACCTGCTGGAGCCGTACTCGAAGGGGGGCAAGACCGGCCTCTTCGGCGGCGCCGGCGTCGGCAAGACGGTCATCGTGCTGGAGCTCATCAACAACGTCGCGATCCACCACGGCGGCTACTCGGTGTTCGCGGGCGTCGGCGAGCGCACGCGCGAAGGCAACGACCTGTACCTCGAGATGAGCGAGTCCGGAGTCATCACGCCGGGCGACCCGAAGAAGTCGAAGGCCGCGCTCATCTACGGGCAGATGACCGAGCCGCCGGGCGCGCGCCTGCGGGTCGGCCTCTCGGGTCTGACCGTCGCCGAGTACTTCCGCGACGTCGAGGGCAAGGACGTCATTCTCTTCATCGACAACATCTTCCGTTTCACTCAGGCGGGCTCGGAAGTGTCGGCGCTGCTCGGCCGCATGCCGTCGGCCGTCGGATACCAGCCGAACCTCGCGACCGAGATGGGCGAGCTGCAGGAGCGCATCACGTCGACGAAGAAGGGCTCGATCACGTCGGTGCAGGCGATCTACGTCCCCGCCGACGACCTCACGGACCCCGCGCCCGCGACGGCTTTCGCGCACCTCGACGCGACGACCGTTCTCTCCCGTCAGATCGCGGAGCTCGGCATCTACCCCGCGGTCGACCCACTCGCGTCGACCTCCAAGATCCTGTCGCCGCGTATCGTCGGCGACGAGCACTACGCGGTCGCGCGGTCCGTCCAGCAGGTCCTCCAGAAGTACAAGGACCTCCAGGACATCATCGCGATCCTCGGGATCGACGAGCTTTCCGACGAGGACAAGCTCGCCGTCGCGCGCGCCCGGAAGATCCAGAAGTTCCTGTCCCAGCCGTTCTTCGTGGCCGCGCAGTTCACGGGCCTCGAGGGGCGCTACGTGAAGATCGCCGACACGATCAAGGGGTTCTCCGAGATCGTCGCGGGCAAGTGCGACGACCTTCCCGAGCAGGCCTTCTTCATGGCCGGCACCATCGAAGAGGTCCGCGAGAAGGCGGAGAAGATGGCGAAAGAGGCGGCCTAGAACGTTCATCGGGCATTACGCGGTCGGCTTCGCGGCGAAGCGGGCGGCGCCGAGGACGTCGCTCGGTCTGCTCATCGGCGCCACGGTCCTGCTGGACCTTCTCTGGCCCATCTTCCTGCTCCCGGGTTGGGAGCGCGTCCGCATCGCGCCGGGTGACACGGCTTTCACGCCGCTCGACTTCGTCGACTACCCGATCTCGCACAGCCTCGCCGCGTCGGTCGGCTGGGCCTTGCTTGCCGCCGGCGCCTACTGGGCGGCGACGCGATACCGGCCGGGCGCGATCTGGATCGCGATCGGCGTCGTGTCCCACTGGGTCCTCGACTTCATAACGCACCGGCCGGACCTGCCGCTCTGGCCGGGCGGGCCGAGGGTCGGTCTCGGGCTGTGGAGCTCGACGCCGGCGACGATGGCGCTGGAGTCCGTCCTGTTTGCGGCCGGTCTCTGGCTCTATCTCCGGATCACTCGTCCGCGCGACGGCGTCGGCCGATGGGGCCTCCTCGGGTTCGTCGTTTTCATCGTGGGGATCTACGCCTGGAACGCGCAGGGCCTTCCTCCACCGAGCGAGCGGGCCATCGCGTGGCTCGGGCTCTCGAGCTGGATCCTGCCCCTCTGGGCGGCCTGGTTCGACCGGCATCGAAACGTCGTCCTTCCGGCCCTGCCCGGGAGGTGACGCGCTGGCGGGCGCTCGCGCTGCTCTCGGCGGCGGAGCTCGCCGGGATGTCGCTGTGGTTCGGCGCGTCCGCCGCCGCGCCGGCGCTCGCGTCGCAGTGGGGATTCACAGCAGCGGATGCGGGGCGGCTGACCCTCGCAGTGCAGCTCGGCTTCGTGGCCGGGACGCTCGTCGAGTGCGATCGCCAACGTATCGGACGTCTTCCCGCCGCGCCGCGTCTTCGCCGTGTCGGCTCTGCTGGCCGCGATCGCCAACGCCGCGTTCGCCATGGCCTCCGCGGGACCCGCGGTCGGGATCGGCCTGCGCTTCGCGATCGGCTTCTTCCTCGCCGGCGTGTATCCGCCCGGCATGAAGATGATGGCGACCTGGTTCCGCGAGGGCCGCGGGATGGCGCTCGGCGTGCTGATCGGCGCGCTCACCCTCGGCAAGGCATCGCCGTACCTCGTGAACGCGGTCGGCAGCGCGGACTGGCGCGTCAACCTGGTCGCGCTCTCCGTTCTCGCGGCTGCGGGCGGCGCGGTCGCGCTTCTCGTCGGGGAGGGTCCGTTCTCGACGGGCTCGGCGCCGTTCGACCCGAAACAGATCGTGCAGGTCTTCCGCAACCGGGGAGTGCGCCTCGCGAGCTACGGCTACTTCGGCCACATGTGGGAGCTCTACGCGATGTGGACGTGGGTCCCCGTGATGATCCGCGCGAGCTTCGCGGCGCGCGGGTCCGCGTCGGGGCTGGCGGAGGCCGGCTCGTTCCTCGTCATCGGAGCGGGCGCCATCGGCTGCGTCGCCGCCGGACTCGCGGCGGACCGCGTCGGGCGGACCGCGGTGGCATCGGCCGCGATGGTCGTCTCCGGGGCGTGCTGCGTACTCGTCGGCCTCTTCTTCGGAGGAAGCCCGGCGGCGCTTCTGGCGATCGCGGTGATCTGGGGCGCGTCGGTCGTCGCCGACTCCGCCCAGTTCTCGGCGTGCGTCACCGAGCTGGCCGACCCGCGGTACGTCGGCACCGCGCTGACCCTCCAGATCTGCCTGGGCTTCCTGCTCACGACCGCGTCGATCGAGCTCATCGGGAAGCTCCACGAGGCCGTCGGCTGGCGCTGGGCATTCGCTGCGCTGGCCCCGGGTCCCGCGCTGGGGGTCGTCGCGATGATGCGGCTGCGGTCCCTGCCGGAGGCCTCGCGAATCGCGCAGGGGCGGAGGTAGAGTTCGAGAGAGAGTCGGCGGCAGACTTCGGAGGTGAGCCATGGCGGGAAAAGAGGTTCGAAAAGAGAGACCTTTTCAATCGGCGCTCGATGGGCCGTTTCCGGACAGCCTTCCGGAGTGCGGCGTCGGGAAAGATAAACAAATCGACGTGCACACCAAGCTCTTCGACGTCGCCATCCGAAATGGCGGCGTCTACTTCCCGGAGCTCGTTCGGTTGACGAAGAAACTGAACGGCATATTTGCCCGCGAGGGACGCGCCATGCTTCGGAAGAAGCAGAGAGACCTCAAGGACAAGTCGATCGAGCTGACGATTGCGCTCACGCGAGGAGGCCTGTACCTGACCTATGCGAAACCGGTCCGGAGGAAGAACCAACGCCGGAAGCGCGCCTGACAACTAGAATCACGGGGCCTTTCATCAGGCGAGGAGGTGTCGAATGAGGAAAACCCTGGGCATTTTGGTCGCGTTCGTCGTGCTGTGCGGGATTGCCGGGGCGCAGGAAACGAAGCCGGCGCACGTTCTGATGGCCCCCGCGGACCTGAAGTGGGGCGATCCTCCCCCCGTGTTCGAGAAGGGGATGTCCTTCGCGGTCGTGTCGGGGGACCCGGGGAAGCCAGGCCTCTACGTGGTGCGGGCGAAGATGCCTGCTGGCTACAAGATTGCGCCCCATTGGCATCCCACTGACGAGCACGTGACGGTCTTATCGGGGAATCTCGCCCTGGGCATGGGGGAGAAGTTCGAGAAGGCAAGCATGAAGGACCTCCCTGCCGGGGGCTATGCGCTCTTGCCGGCCGAGATGCGACACTTTGCCATGGCGACCACGGACACGACGATCCAGGTTCACGGGCAAGGTCCGTTCGTGTTGACCTACGTCAACGCCGCGGACGACCCGAGCAAGCGAGCGCCGGCGAAGTAGAGCCGCAGCACGGTTCGGGGTGAACGCCGACTGGAGTGTCCAAGCCGGAGACGGTCGGAACAAATCCGGGGCGCGTCGGGAGCCTTTCTCCAGGCGCGCCCTGTTCCTGGCCGGCGCGGGAGTTCTGGCGTCATCCTGCGTTGCCCGCACGGCCCGACGGCCCGCCCGCGATTCTTCCTTCGGGGCCGACTTCGACCTGCTGCACTCCAGCCTTGCGGCAGGCTACTGCTATTTCGACGAGAAGCAGACGGACTGGCCGGCCGTGGGCGCCTTGTTTCGTCCGAGAGCCGCGGAGACGCGTGATTCCCGATCGTTCATGGTGCTCGTGGAGGAAGTCCTCGACACTCTCTACGATCCCCACACGCACCTGGGATCGAACCGAAAGGACTCCTGGCGATTGCCGCCGTTCGACGTCTGGGCGGAGTGGCGCGGCTCGCGCGGTGTAACCGAGGTTCGCCGGGGTTCGGGTGCGGAGAGCGCGGGAGTCCGGGCGGGCCAGGAAGTCGTCTCGATGAACGGGGTCGCGATCCGGACCGCCGTGGATCGGAGGATGCCGAAAGTGCTGCGGATGCCGGATCCCCGGGCGGAGCGCTGGGCTCTGCTGTCCGTCCTGGCCGGCAGGCACGACGATCGACGGGTGCTGGCGACACGCTGCTCCCGCGACGACCAGGCGGTGAACTACAGCTCGATGCCGGTCCGACGGAGTCCGCGCAAGTCGAGCCGTTCGAAGCGCGCTGGCTGCGTCCGGGTCTGGCGATACATGCGTTTTTCGAGCTTCGCGGATCCGGATCTGGTCGGTCGGTTCGACCGTGCGCTCGAGGATTTCCGAACAGCCCGTGGCTTGATCCTGGACGTGCGCGACAATTCCGGCGGTGATACCGCCGTCTCGCGTCCCGATCCTGGGGCGTCTGATTGCGGAACGGAAGCAGTACGCGTGGATGGCGAAGCGTGAGGGCCCCGGTCTCGGTCCGCGATGGCCGGAGTCTATCGATCCCGAGGGGACCCTGGACCTTCGCCGGTAAAGTGGTTGTCGCGGTGAACCACTGGAGTGAGAGCCTGGCCGAGGGCGTTGCGATGGCCCTATCGGGTATCGGCCGCGCGCGCGTCGTCGGCTCGATGATGGCGGGCCTCGGCGCGGGAGTTCGGAGGTTCCACCTGCCGGCGTCTAACCTGGACGTTCAGTACTCGGCGGAGCCGGTCTATCAACTGAACGGCCGTTCCCGCTCGGACTTCGTGCCCGACGTGTTCGTTCGCATCGAAGACGCTTCCGAGGGCAGAGCCGACCCGATCCTGGCGGCCGCCATCGTGGAGGCGGACCTCTGATGGACCTCGGTATCGGCGGCCGCGTGGCCATGGTCGCGGCCTCCACCAAGGGCATCGGCCGCGCGGTCGCGACGTCGCTGCTCGCGGAGGGGTGCCGCGTCTCCATCTGCGCCCGCACGGCGGACGACATCGAGGCCGCGCGCGAGGAGATGGCCGCGGCCGCGCCCATCACGGAGGTCTTCGGCGCGCGGTGCGACGTCACGAAAGCCGAAGACCTCGAAGCCTGGTACTCCTCCACCGTGGAGCGCTTCGGCAAGGTCGACATACTAATCACGAATAGCGGCGGGCCGCCGGCCGCGCGGTTCCTCGACTTGACCGAAGAGAAGTGGCGCGAGGGGATCGACGCGGTCCTCTTCAACGTGGTCCGGCTTTCCCGCCTCGTGCTGCCGGGCATGCGCGAGCGCCGCTGGGGCCGGATCATCCACCTGACGTCGCTCGTTGCGAAACAGCCGATGGAGCTGTTGACGATCTCCAGCACGCTGCGCGCGGGTTTGTCGGCCCTCACGAAGACGATGTCCAACGAGTTCTCGAAGGACGGCGTGCTCATCAACGCGGTGCTGCCCGGTCACATCATGACCGACCGGCAGAAGCACCTGAACGAGATCCGGTCGAAGGAAGAGGGGATCTCGGTCGACGCCTATACGGCCCGGGCCGTCCAGACGATTCCGGTCAAACGCCACGGCCGGCCCGAGGAGATCGGCGACGTCGTGGCGTTCCTGGCGAGCGATCGCGCGAGCTACGTCACGGGCGCCACCATCCAGGTGGACGGCGGCGTCATCCAGAGCACGTTCTAGGGCGCGAACGAGACGGTGCCGGCGGCGCCGTCCACCGTGATCCGCTGTCCGGTCGCGATCCGCGCGGTGGCGTCGGGCACGCCGACTACCGCCGGGATCCCGTACTCCCGCGCGACGACCGCGCCGTGGGAGTTCGCGCCGCCCATCTCCATGACGAGACCGCCCGCGGTCAGGAAGAGCGGCGTCCAGCCGGGGTCCGTCGACGGCGCGACGAGAATCTCGCCCGGCTCGAGGTGGGCGCCGACCGGGTCGAGGACCACTCGCGCCGTGGCGGTCACGCTGCCCGCCGACGCCGGAGTGCCCGCGAGTGCGGCGCCGTCCGCCGACGCGACCGCCTGCGCTTCGGGCTCGGTGCCGTCGGAGAGGATGACCCGCGGGATATGCCGCCGGCGGAGCTCCGCCTCGTAGGAATCCCGCCGCTCGCGGACGAGCGCGCGGAGGTCCGGCCGTCCAGGCCGGCGCGGGCTTCCTTCAGGTCGAGGAAGAACACGTCGTCGCCGGTCTCAATCGACCCGCGCCGGGCGAGCTCTGCGCCGACGGCCGCCAGCTCGCGGCGGACCGCGGCGAGCGCGACGACCAGGTCGTACTTCGGCATCTCGCGAAGGCCGGCAAGCTTCCTCGCGCGGTCGAGCGCGAGCCGGACCAGCCGCCCGCGCAGTCGCCCGCGCCGCTCCGCCCGTTCGACCAGCGTCCGGATCATGGCCTCGGCCTCCCGCGCGCCGCGATCGAACAGGGCATCCGGCGCCATCTCGGGATCGTCCAGCTTCAGGTAGTTGGCGAGCACGCCCAGGATGTGGGCGGGATCGTCGGACCAGCGGGGCATTCCGACGTCGATCTCGGCGACTGCGCGGTGCCCGTACCGGGACAGGAACTCGGCGAGCCCCTGCTGAAGCGTCGGCGGGAGCCTGCCCGAGCGGAACTCGGCGGGAGAGCTCCGCCGCCGGCCGGCTCGAGAGGGCGCGCGCTGACGCCTCGTCCTTCCGGATCCGCGTGGCCAGCGCCCAGAGCGCGAGATCCATCTCGGTCGTGACGTTGTTCGGAAGGCCGCGCAGAACCGTCTGGAGGTCGCCCGGCCGGGCGTCGGCGCCGAGCAGCTTTCCGGCGAGGCCGAGCATGGCGAACCCGGCCGCGGCCGCCGGCATCGTCGCGGGGGCCGCCAGGATCATCTCGCCGAGCACCCGCTCTGCGAAGTCGAGACGCTCGGCAGGCGCCGCGGTCGCAGGCGGCTCGAGGCGCCGGGCGAGATCTGCGCCGATCCGGTCGACCCGCGCCAGCGCCTTATCCGGCCGCCGCAGGGCCTCGACGACCCGCTTCGGAACCCCGAAATGAAACGCCACGCGGAGCACGCGGCGGACGAAAGGCAGCACGGACCGCTGCGTCACCGAAAGCCGCGGATCGTCGAACAGCCCGCGGAGCACGGTCGCGGAGCGCGCCTCCATGACGTCGAGAGCGCGGGGCAGCAGCTGGCGCCCGACGCGCCCGCGAAGGACGTTGCCGATGTCGATGAAAACCCTCTGACCCGCCTCGGCGTACGCGGGCGGGCCGGCGTACGGATCGTCTACGCGGATTCCCAGGAGCCTCGCGGCGGACGAGCCGATCATCCGGAACGCCGCGAGGCCCATCGGTGTGATCGGCCGGGTCAGGCCCTGAGCCACGCTGAAGCAGAGGTACACCCGAAGGCCGTCCCGTTTCCTCTAGGGCAAGGGGTAGAGCGTGGTGATCGGGCGGGCCTGCGTCAGCCAGAGCGTTCCGTCCGCGTCGATCGCCCACTCCGTGTCCTGCGGCGCGCCGTAGTGCGCCTCGACCCGGTCGCCCAACTTCGCGAGCGCGCGGACCTGGTCGTCGGTCACGCAGGCGCGATCCGATCCATCGGGCTTTTCGACGCGCACCGTGCCGCCGCCCGGCTTCGCGCGGATCTCGATCCGCTTGTCGCCGAGTCGGCGCTCCAGGATCTGCCCGGATTCGGTGTCCACCACGAAGTGGTCCGGGTTGACCGCCCCGGAGACGACAGCCTCGCCGAGGCCCGGGCTCGCGTCGATGACCGCCTGGCGGCGGCGTCCGGTGACCGGGTTCGCGGTGAAGAGGACGCCGGCGATCGCGGAGTCGACCATCCGCTGGATGACCACCGCGAGCCTCACCGTGCGGTGATCGATCCGCCGGGTCGTGCGATAGACGACGGCGCGCTCGGTCCACAACGATGCCCAGCACCGGCGGACCGCATCGATTACCGCCGCCGGACCGATGACGTGGAGATAGGTGTCCTGCTGGCCGGCGAAGCTCGCGAACGGGAGGTCCTCGGCGGTGGCGGAGGAGCGCACCGCGACCGGCGATTCGGATCCCAGGCGGGCGTATGCGTCGCGGACCGCGGAGGTGATCTCCGCGGGGATCGGCGCGGCGAGCAGCGCCTCGCGGGCCTTCCCGGCCAGCCGTGCGAGGTCCTCGGTCTTTGCCGACTCGAGTTCTTCGAACGGGATCGACGCGGAGGAGGCGACCTGCCGGTAGGCCTCGGTCGTCACGCAGAAGCCGGGGGGCGCCGGCAGCCCCGCGCCAATCAGCTCGCCCAGGTTCGCCGCCTTGCCGCCCACGATCGGCAGCATTGCCGCGTTGACGGCAGCGAGGTCCAGGACCAGGTCCGGGTGCTGTTGCAAGATGAATCGGGTTGTTGTGCCGGGAAGTATCTCCTATCCTGCCAGCCGGGAAACGGAAAACGGGAAACGGGAAACGAAAGAGAGATATGGCGAAACTCAAACTTCAGGTGGTCACGCCGACGCGGACTGTCGTGGACTCCGAGGCCGACTCGGTCGAGCTGCCCGGAGAGCTGGGCTACCTGGGGATCCTCCCCGGACACACGCCTCTCATCACGGTTCTGAAGACGGGCGTCCTTGCCTACCGGAACGGGACGGTCGACCGCACGCTCGCCATCGCCGCGGGTTTCGCCGAGATTTCCAACGACGCCGTGACCGTGCTGGCCGACTCCGCGGAGGAGCCGGCGGAGGTCGACGTCGCGGCCGCCGAGCGCGAACGCGCGAAGGCGGAGGAGGAGCTGAAAACGGCGGGACGCGAGAACCTGGATGAGGTCCGCCTGCGTCTCGAGCTGGCGCAGGCGCGCCTGGACGTGGCCCGGCGGAAGTAGAACTTTCTGGACTGTGCCGGGTGCAGGCCCCTTCGGGACCTGTCCCCGGGACTTGTTTAGGCGCGGCGGGTTCAGCGCCGTTCTGGACTGTTGCGGGTGCAGACCGTTGGTCTGCTGCGGGTGCAGACCCCTTCGGGATCTGTCCCCGCGACTTGGACTGCGCCGGGTGCAGGCCCCTCCGGGACCTGTCCCCGGGACTTGTTTAGGCGCGGCGGGTTCAGCGCCGTTCTGGACTGTTGCGGGTGCAGACCCCTTCGGGATCTGTCCCCGCGACTTGCTTAGACCTGTCCCCGGTACTTGCTACGATTGTCTCGGACCATGTCTGGCCGCCAGATTCCCGAAATTTCCGTTGTAATCCCGGCTCGGGACGAGGCAGACAACATCGGCCCCCTTCTCGCCGACGTCCGCGCGGCGCTCGACGGTCGCGCCGACTACGAGATCGTGGTCGTGGACGACGGAAGCGTGGACGAGACTCCCGCGCGCCTCCGCGACGCCATCCGCAGCTTTCCGCGGCTTCGCTCGGTGCGCCACGGCACTCCGTCCGGCCAGAGCGCGTCGCTCTGGACCGGCGTGCGCCTCGCCCGGGCACCGTGGATCGTGACGCTGGACGGCGACGGGCAGAACGACCCGGCCGACATCCCGGCGCTGATCGCCGCCCGGGATGCGCGGCGCTCCGAGCGTCTCCTGCTCGTCAACGGCTACCGCCGGTCCCGCCACGACGGCTGGGTCAAGCGCGTTTCCTCGCGGATCGCGAACGTCGTCCGAGGGAAAGTTCTCGGCGACGGAACGCCCGATACCGGCTGCGGCCTGAAGCTCTTTTCCCGAGAGGCGTTTCTGGCGCTTCCCCGGTTCGACCACATGCACCGATTCATCCCGGCGCTCGTGCGGCGCCACGGTGGAGAAATCCTGTCGGTGCCGGTGCGCCACCGCGAGCGGGTTCACGGGAAGTCGCACTACGGCGTGCGGAACCGGCTCTGGACCGGGATCGTCGACATGTTCGGAGTTCTCTGGCTGCAGCGCCGGGCGACGAACCCGGAGCTCGCCGGAGTGGGATCCGCATCCGCGTCCGAGGAGGCGCAGCGTCCGGCGGCGCGTGAGGAGGAACGTTGAAGATCCCCCCGTTCTGGCTGATCGTCGGCTTCGTCGGACAGGCGCTCTTTTCGATGCGCTTCATCCTCCAGTGGGTCCAGAGCGAACGCGAGGGGAGGAGCGTGATCCCGCTCGCGTTCTGGTACTTCAGCGTCGCCGGTAGTCTCGTTCTCCTGGTCTACGCGATTCACCGCGCCGATCCGGTCTTCATCCTCGGGCAGTCCGCGGGCATCGTCATCTACCTGCGCAACCTCTACCTGATCTCGCGCGAGCGACAGGGAGGGGGCCCAAGCCCACGCCCGCAGGGCGCATGACCCCGCGCCGCTCGGCGCTCTTCGTCGCCGCTCTCTGGGCCGTCGGCGTCGCGGCGGGCCTGGCTGCCCGTCCGGCGTGGCCGATCGACGAGACCCGGTACCTCGCCGTCGCCTGGGAGATGTGGGAGCGCGGCAACCTCCTCGTTCCGCACCTGAACGGGTCTACTTACAGCGAGAAGCCGCCGCTCCTCTTCTGGCTCATCGTTGCGGGCTGGCGGCTCTTTGGCGTGTCGGAGTGGTGGGCGCGGCTCGTTCCGTCGCTCTTCGCGCTCGCGAGCCTCCTGCTGACGGTCCGTCTCGCGCGACGGCTCTGGCCGGATCGCGAGAACGTTGCCCACGCCGCGCCGCTCCTCCTGCTCGGGACCCTCTTCTGGTCGTTCTTCTCGACCGTTCTCCTGTTCGACATGCTCCTCGTGTTCTTCGCGCTGGTCGCGGTCTCCGGCGCGGTCGCGGCGGCGCGGGGCGACGGCCGCGGCTGGATTACGCTGTCGCTCGGGATCGCGCTCGGGATTCTCTCGAAGGGCCCGGCGATCCTCCTCCCGGTACTGCCCGTCGTGCTGACGGCGCCGGCGTGGTCGCCCGGGTTGCGCGGGACGCGGTGGTACCCGCGCGCGATCGCGGCGATCCTCGCCGGCCTGGCGCTCGCGCTCGCGTGGGCGATTCCCGCGGCGCGCTCGGGAGGCCCCGCGTACGGCAACGCGATCCTCTGGGGACAGACGGCCGGCCGCCTGACCCGCGCCTTCGCACACCCGCGGCCGGTCTGGTGGTACGTGCCCTATCTCCCGCTCCTCGCTTTTCCGTGGTGGCTGTGGCCGTCGGCGTGGAAACGCCCGGGCGACCGCGAAATCCGTCGCGACCCGGGAGTGCGCGTCTGCGCGATCTGGGCGGGCGCGGTGTTCCTCGCGTTTTCCCTCATCAGCGGGAAGCAGGTCTACTACCTCCTGTCGCTCCTTCCGCCGGTCGCGCTCCTCGCGGCGAGGCTCCTCCCCGCTTCGGAGACCGCGCCGCGGCGCCTCCAACTCGTCTTTCTCGCTGCGGCGTACCTCCTGCTGGCGGCGGTCCTCGCGTTCGCACGCCCCTTCGGCGCGGCGATGGGGTTGCCGAGATGGCTCACGACTCTGCCGCCGGCGTCGAGCCTCCTCCCGCTCGCCGGCGCGGTCGCGCTCTTCCTGCCCCCGCCACGCACGCGGGCGGCCCTCCTCGAACGCGTGGCCGCGGCCTCGGTGCTGACGCTCGCCGGGTTGCTCTGGGGCGTCGGTCGGGCTGCGGGCTCCACCTACGACGTCACGCCGATCGCGCGATACCTGAACCGTCTCGAGAGCGAGGGGCGCCCGCTCGCGCACGCCGGCCGGTATCACGGGGAGTACCAGTTCGCGGGGCGGCTGCGACGGCCGCTGGAAGTCCTGAAGCCCGGCGACGCCGACGGTTGGCTTGCGCGTCACCCCGAAGGGTACGTGGTCGTCTACTCCAACCGTCTCGTGCCGCGGGCCGACGACGAGATGCGCCGCGCTTTCCGCGGAGGCACCGTCGTGGTGCGGCACGTCCCCGCGAAGGGAACCTCGCGGTTAGAAGGACCCGACGCCGGGAGCGAGGCTCCGTAGACTCGTTGACGCGACCTTCAGCTTCACGACGCCGCCGGCCGCGCCGGGTCCCCGGAGCGCCCGACCCGGTCTCTTGCCGGTCATCCGGCCGTCGTCGATGACGAGAACGCCGTTGACCGCGACGTACCGGAAACCCTCGCTGTAACGGTTCGGCGACTCGAAGGTCGCGGGGTCGCGGACGGTCTTCGGATCGAACACGGCGAGGTCGGCCGCGAAGCCCACCTTCAGCAGGCCGCGGTCGCGCAATCCCGCGGACGCCGCCGGGAACGAGGTCATTTTCCGGATCGCCTCCTCCAGCCGCAGCACCTTCTCGTCGCGGACGTACAGGCCGAGGATGCGCGCCGCCGAGCCCCAGCCCCGGGGGTGGGAGCCCTCGTGGGAAAGCGGTCCGTCGGTCGCCTTGGCGGGGGAGTCGGTGCAGAAGGCGACGAGCGGGTGCGCGAGCGCCGTGCGCACGTCCTTCTCGTCCATGATGGAGATGATGCAGCTAGCGTTGGCCCGGTCGGCGATGACCAGGTCGATCAGGGCGTCGCGCGGGTCCTTCTTTTCCTCCGCCGCGATCTCCGCGATCGTCTTGCCCTCGTACTTCTTGAGCTCGTGGTGAGGACGGAGGCGACCAGGACGCCTCCGCGCCGCCGGCGCCCAGGTACTGGTTGTCCCACTCGTCGGTGTCCTGCGCCATGTCGGCCTTCGCCCTCTCGCGCGTGGCGGGATCCGCGAGCCGCTTGAGCAGCGCCTCGCGCCCGCCCTCCCGGATCCAGGGCGGCAGGCAGGCGTCGAGGCCGTTGGAGGCGCGGTGTAGGGATACTGGTTGGCGCTGACGTCGATCCCCTGCGCGCGCGCGGCCTCGAGCCTGGCCAGGACCGCCGGCATGCGGCCCCAGTTGCGCTTGTAGGCCGTCTTCAGGTGCCAGATCTGCGTGCGGATGTTCGCGTCCCTCGCGATACGGAAGACCTCGTCGAGCGAGGAGTCGATGGCGTTGGCTTCCGAGCGCTGGTGGGTGAAGTACGCGCCGCCGTATCTCGCCGCGACCTTGGCCAGCGCGGTCAGCTCCTCGGTCGAGGAGTACATGTTGGGGACGTACTGCAGCGACGAGGAGAGGCCGAGCGCGCCCTCGCGCATGGCCTGGTCGAGCAGTGCCTACATGCGCGCGAGCTCCTCGGCCGTGGCCGGCCCTTCTCCTCGCCGATGACGAGCTCGCGGAGGCCGCCCGAGCCCACGAAGGTCGCCATGTTGATGGCGGTGCCGCGCCGCTCGAGGTCTTGAAGTAGCCGTCGAGCGTCCTCCAGTCGGGCATGACGCCGTACTGGCGGTAGACGTCGCGCTCCTCGGCGATCAGGCTCTCGTCGAGCGGCGCGATCGAGACGCCCTCGCCCGTGACCTCGGTCGTGATCCCCTGCGTGACCTTGGAGGCGGCGCGGCCGTCCACGAGCACGTTGTACTCGGACTGGCCGAGCAGGTCGATGAAGCCGGGCGCGACCACCAGGCCGGGGGCGTCGATCGTGCGCCCGGTCGCCCGGCCGGCGAGGGCGCCCACGGCCGCGATCGCGGCCGTCGCTCACCGCCACATCGGCGACGAACCAGGGCGCGCCGGTGCCGTCCACGACTCGCCCGCCCTCGAGGACGACGTCGTCCGTGGGTGCGCCGGCGGGCTCGATCAGCGCGAGAGGCAGAAGGACTGCTCCGAAGGCAAAAAGCTTCTTCATGCGGTCGAG
>CAVXYF010000007.1:0-115040 GCA_963765835.1 uncultured Acidobacteriota bacterium
TATGTTGTGCATATTTATTGACAACTCTTTAATTATCGTATTGCTTTCCCGGCGGGCCGTACAGGATAAGATTGAGCGGCTCGTCGGGAAGCTCGATGGACAGCTCCTCCTCGCTTTTCACGGCTGTCTCGCTGATCGGCTCGGAGTGGAGGTCTCCTCCCATACCTCCCTTGAAAAGGGTATGAGGTCCTTCTCACCGCGAAGCGAAAGGATCGATCGGGTGGACTTCGATGTCTGCTTGGGGATGGATCCAACCCGGCCTTTGAGCCACGCCTGGAGACGCTTGGGCTTAAAGACAGCGACAACACCTGGATTGGCCCTATCTTGATAGTGATACGCGATCTTCCCACTTGTACGCCTCGCCGAGGTCCACGGCGTCAATATCGGCGTAGTCACCACGGGCAGCAGCCTCAGCAGCCTGGACGACCAGCGCTCTCACCTTCCGAAAGGCTTCCTCTGGCGTTGCCCCGTACTTCGTATACCACGCGTAGTCGTGCGTGTAGGAATCGCTATTGCCGCTTCGCCTCGGAGTGTGATCCTTACGGGAATCAGTCCGAATTTAAAAGACGATCCTCCCCATATGCTTCCCAATCCATCCAGCCGGCTCTCGACCCAAGCCGTAAAGGTGTGGCTCTCGCCGGCGGTAGAGTACTCCGGAAGCGTCATCCGGCTCGACGCTTCAAGCGGCCACTCCCGTAGGAAAGCACCCCACGTTTGTTCAAGCTGAAGATCACTAGCCATCGTTCCTGCAAGCTCCTATCGGTCCTCGTCACGCCTAGCGCTAGCGGATGAGAATATCGGACTTCCCGTCGGTTTTGGGGAACGGTCTCTCGATGCCTCCAGACCGGTCTGGCTCAAGCGCATGCGCGTGAACTCGTCAAGGGACTCACCGAATCTCGGTCGTGGCACGCGCGTGCCTCTATCCCGATGAAAAATCAGAAGGACAGAAGGATCTCCAATTACCAAATGGAAGCGGATCATCTTCGCCTGGCGGTAAAGTACCTAGATCTTGCCGGCGTTGGAGAATTATTCTGTCTGCCGGTCCCGCGGCTGCAGGTCTGAGACCAATCCCTGCGCGCGGGTTGAGGAGTTTCCATGGAAGCCCTTACCGGCTTGAGAGTGCGATCTATCCGCGACTGCGCTATACCCGGCGCAATCTTCGGAGGTACAGTGGTTGTGACCTGCTCGACGCGGCGGGCTGAGCGTACTGACTGCTTGCAGAATGACAGACGATCAAGGAGCCTGCTCGATGACACACGGGGTTTTGCCCGAGAGTCTCTCGTTTCACCGAGAGCGCGAGCGACTGCCAGAGGACCTGCGGAGTCATTTCGACAACCTAGTACTCGAGTATCGCTACTACGCCACACTCCGCCATGGACGTCCATTCGCGTCGTATCCAGTGCTGGCCGATTTAATTAGGTCAGGTTGGCGACTCAGTGGTGAGCCGATCGATTAGCTAACTGCTGAAAGCCACAGGGCACGTCAAGAGACACCCGGTCCGGCGGAGCTTTCTCCAGCCGCGAGCGCTTTTGCTCGTCCTCCTATCACGCCTGTCGAGAGCCCTGCAGCCTAGCGGTACGTATAGTCCGTGGACTCCTAGACGGCACAGATACGAGGATCAGACGTGGAGCGGAGGGTGGAACTGCGGAGGCTGCGGGTGCGCTCATCAGACGGCGCCGTATCGCCTTTAGGGTTTCGCAGGAAGAGCTTGCGGCTCGTGCAGGGCTTGACCGGAGTTATGTGGGAGGAGTTGAGCGCGGCGAGCGGAACGTTAGCTATCTCAACCTGCGGAGACTCGCGGCAGCCCTGGACACCAACGTTAGTGACTTGCTTCGTGACCCAAAGTGACCGACGTACCCGCCGACGGCTATAGCCTTGAGTTTTGGTGCGATAGCTTTCACGAGGGCGATTGGGCCTGCCAGTTGCTGGGGAATAACTTTCCCATCGTAGAGAGCGATTACTACCGAGGAGTCATCCCTAGATATCTTTATAGGGTCGCTGATCCTGGAGTCCTACTCCAAGTGACGGTCCTCGGCTCCTACGAATCCTGGACAACCCTTCCCCCACAGATCTCTCAGCTTCTTGAGTTCGGTAAGCCTGACATCGTCGTCTACGATCCGCTGCATGGAGTCATTGTGGCAGCTCTTGAAGAGACGAACGCCGTGCCTACCGGTAATCAGGCACTCCAACGGTGCGAAAGGCTCTATGGGGCTGCTCGGGTAGCGGTGCCCTTCTGGTACCTGCTTCCGGAGTTTGGGCTTCACGTCGACGGTGGTGAGCGCCGGGACTCGATCTGGCCCACCGTTCTGGCCCTTAAGATTACTGCGGCCTTCCGCGTCCGAGCCTTGGTTTCTGCACTCGAGCAGAACGTCACGGTGACCCCAGGCATCACGGCAAGGACGCGTGTCGGGGGTCTTGCTTGGGCAGTCTCCTTGCCGAGCGCATTGAACGTCTGTTAAAGAGCACTAACGAACAAGCAATCCCTCCACGAGGGACTCAAGGAACAGTGCCCGTACCATGCTTGAGTTCGTAAGAAGCCAGTGGCCGCAGATTACGAGGTCTCTCCCTGGCGAGCGCCATCTGGATGACCCCGCGACGGCAGAGGCGCTAGCGACTTGCGCTCTTGGTGGGACGATGCCGCCGGCGCTCTCAGACTTCCTGGTGTGGGGGCTCACATCCTCGCTACCCCGTGAAACCCGTGCCAGACTCCAACCTAGCCGTCTGATAAAGGAGGACCCGTTCCTGCGCCTCCTCGAGGAGACGGTCGGCACCAGTTGCTACACGTTGTCGGCTAACGCTGGCTCAAGGCCGCAGCCAGAGCAGGGATAGCCGCGGTTGGATAGAGTCGCAGCGAGCGCTTGTGGACTTCAGAGGCCTCCGCCCCCCGCACGTTTCTCCCTAAGGCTGGAGGATTTTCCTCGGAGTGCCACCGGCCTATTGCACCTAACCACTGCTAAGAACGTTTTGTATTTATGTGACCGGTGGTCGGACGTTGCGGGTCACCTTGAGCGCGCCTACCCGCGGCTCCGTGGCCTAAGGGGACTTCGACCTGCGCGCCGTCCCGCTGTGGTGTATGTCAGTAATAGCCTCCGGCCAGGCAGAATCTCGGAGACCCCTTTACCGGTCAGCTAACGGCATACGCGTACGTATTTGCAAAGAGCCCCGCCGGGATCGCTGACCGGATCGTCATAGCTTACTTTCCCATCAGTTTCACACGCAGCTTTTCGACGCTGCCGGTTCCTATCGAAGAAACAAGGGCATCACGCTCATGCGAGAGCTTGTTGACATCAGGTGTTTCACGCAGGGGTCGCGGTCGATCTCCGCCGTGCTGCGATCATATGAGGCCGGTCGCGCACCGCTACTCTCTTACCGAGGAGCTTGTACGCTGGGCATTCGAGGTTCATGTTCGGATGAACCCCACTGCGAGGGGGAATTGGTTCATCGCCTTTGCCAACCCGACGGGGGGTCCCTGGAAGCGTGTCACCGTTGTTAACCCGATAGGCGCGTTAGTAGAGATAATGCGCTTCGGTCGGGAGGAAAACCGTCCAGATCTGGTGCTAGTAAGCGACATCCTGAGAACAATTCTGGTTCTAGAGGCGAAGGATGCGATCGGCAAGTTGGCCGAAGGCCGGCAGTTGGTTAAGTCGTTACGAGCTGTAGCTTCGCTCGGTGCGCGACTCGCGGAGAGTGTCGTTCAAGAGTGGAGACCGAGAGCCACTTACACCGTGGTGCCCCGGCTTCCTCTGGCCGAGCAGTGACCCCCCCGCGGATATACTCCGCCTTTGCTCAGGTTGCGATGAGATCGAACAAGGAGTTCGTTTCCTTGCCCTCCTCGCCTCTGACGGCCGCGAGGGAATCGAGCTGAGGTATGGAGGCCGGAACACAGAGGATTTAGCGAGATCGCTTGCCTTAAATACCTAATCTCGTACGTACGGGCCCCTTCAGCGTACAGCTCTTCTTGCCGAACTGAACAATCCCCCGCAGGTATTCGCGTGCAGCACGTTCGGTCGGGATTCCCAGGTCATCCGTCGCGTTGAGGATAAGTCTGAATAGTTCGCCCCAAGGCAATGATCCATCTTGCAGAGCCCGCTCTGCAACAGGAACGTACCCGTTGAGAGATGGAGTAGGCAGTGCGTTCTCGCGCCGTGACCGTTCTCTCTTCTCAATGCGGCATCGACTGAGGCGCTCGAGGCTAGTGCACTATGGATTGCAGCTGGTATGGAGTCGAGTGTTGTGGCAGCGAGGTTCTCCCGCAGGATAGCGAGCAGTGCAACTCGCTCCAGTAATGTTCTTCCCACTCTGGGGCCGTGTCCGGCGACGGCGCATGAGATGGCTTCCACAATAGGCCTAACATCCGCTTGGCGTTCACCTGCGGTTGGCTTGACCACGAAGCGACAATAGATATCGCCCGCATAGCTCACCTCGGGTGCCAACTTCGACCTTGAAGACACCACCGCCGGCGACTGATTGCTTACCGCACCTTTGGTACACCACAGCCCAGCCGCTTCGATACCGTCGAGGAGGGCCCGCCACACGCCCATGTCCAGGTTGTTGAAAGTGAGGAAGATTACACCAGGTGTCGAAAGAACAGCCGTAGCGGCCTGAAGGGCTAGCTTAAGCTTCTGCCCATACTGCTCCAACCCCTTCTTGTACTGAGTTCTGTCGCTGACCACAAGCTCTTGGTCGTATCGGACTTGCTCTCCTAGCATCGCGTTCCAGATAGAGGAGAACTCTAAGTAGGGAACGCTGTCACCGTCGGCGGATCCAGAAAGATCGCATCCCGCCAGGACGCCACGTCCCCTCAGCTCATCTAGGTACTCTCTGGCGTCCTGGCAACGAACCTCAACGGTCGTCCGGTTCTGCGGAGAACGCTGAAGCCGAGCGATTCCGCGACTAAACTTCACCAGTCGTGCTCTCAGGTGGACCAAGGGATTCGACTCAAGATGAATTCGGAGGCGTCCGGAATCAGGGACGCTCAGGCGGGCCCTCCGGTGGAGACCGTGTGCTCTGGGGATTAGGCGTGAAAGCTGCGCAACCGTTGACGTAAGGAACAGCCTGCAAGCGGCGCGGAGTCGATTATCCTCGATCTTGCTTGCTTCCTCAAAGAGCCAACAGGCAAACCCGAAGGCCCGCTTGGTGAAGGACCGCTGGCCGACGGATAGGCCCTTGAAAGCAAGAAGCCGGCGGTTCTCCAAAAGTTCTCTGTCGAAATGCGGCAGGATCCGCATCGCCTCCGGGGACTCACCGAGATCGACGCTCTTCGTCTCTGCAAATGCGATCGGCATCGGCACTCTGACCCCGAATATGGCGCTCTCCCGACGAAACCACGACTTCGATAACTTCCGTCCGCTTCATTCGCTGCAAGTTGAAGTACAGCCTCGCCCCGCATGTACGACACCGATAGGAGCCACGGCTCTTGGGACCTATACTTGCCTGGGCTTCGTGCCCGCACTGCTGGCACACGGTTATCACAGCGTGCACTGCACTTCAACATCCCCCAGCCTGTACTGACGCCCGAATGCAGCCTCGGAACGTCGGACGAGGTCTCGAAGGGCGTTTAGGAGATCCAAAGGAGGTGGCGGAGCTGTATAACCCCACTCATCAGGGCAGCGGGACCGGGTTGAGGTCCGAGCCGAAGGCGTTCGCGCCACACCTCAAGGCCTCCACCAGCGCCACTCCACTTCCGCAGAACGGGTCAACGAATACGGAGCCCGCATGCAAGTAATCGCGGTCCGGCGGCCGAAGAACATTATGCGGCTTACGACTCCAGTACTTATGAATAGCGTACTCGGGGGGATGCGTGGCTCCAACGATGTGATCCATCGTTACCTTCGAGCAAGGATCAGGACATAATCCGCAAGCTGCACTCCGAGCAGGCCTCGCTTTCTCCGCATGCTCGTGACCCAGGACGCCTCGGTGAAGCGCGGTATTCGAAGGGCCAGGCGCATGACCTGCAGCTGGGGCAGCCGGTCGAGTATCATTCGAGTTACGGGCACATGCTCACCGCGAAGCGTTGTCGTCCCCAATCATCAGCGCGATGTGGCCGCCCTCAGCCAGGCTGGCAGCCAGTAGGCCCAAAGCTCGGACCATATCTTCAATGTAGTCCTCGACTTTCTCCGGACGACCACTTTTGAAAGCCTCCCTCACCTCCCCCTTCCCGACCGCGCGTCGATCGATACGCAGCCAGGCCAGCTCGAGCGAATTCACGGAGCTGTAGCGGTAGGCGTTGTAATAAGGAGGATGGCAGATAAATCAATGCAGGTCGAGGCTCGTAGGCATGCGATTCTGTAACCGACCTAATGACCACTGCTGGACGCGGCCCGTCCGGAAGGGATGCGATCGGCTCTACGGCATCTTGCAAACGCTTCAGAAACAGAGGTTCAGCATTCGCCACGGCAGTGTCCGGGTCTAAGAAGAGTCGCCCTTGTTGGGTGGTAGCTCTAGAGACTTTACGTATTACTGAGGCAAACACTACCCAGAGCAAGGAGCGGACGTGGTCTGGAAGGTCTGCGAGCTCGAGTGCGGTCCGAATCCGCCCTAGCGATGTGATGGTCTCTGGCAGGAACCAGTGAAGCGGGTTCGCCAGACCTGTCAGCTCAAGATCGCACTTGTTCTCCGGAATTTCGCGAAGGATCGCCCCGGAATTCGGTAATGCCTCTGAGAAGCAGCGGATGGGGGATGTGCGTGGTCTTTACACGAGCGAGAAGCGTTGCGAGAGGATTAACATCGGCGAGAAGGGTCGGACGCTTTTCAGCCATAGTGCCTCAACCCCAGTTGTGCCGCTACCGCACATGGGGTCAAGAGTGAGTGAGTGCTCAGTAGCGTATGCGCGAAGCAGATACGAAGCCACGTATGGCGGAAACTTCCCGAAGAACCGGTATAAGGCGTGAGTCGAGTAACCGAGGCCCTTGCTGCTGGCGGAGCGCAACTCCATATCTCGGTTGCGAGGCCGTCATCCAGCCTTGCGCGCTGGAGCTGGTCGGGGTGGCTAGCCGGGGCGCTGGCTACGACTCAGAACTCCGGAAGCTGAGGGGTATCCCAGAGCTCTGGGGCAGAAATAGCAGCTGCGTTGGCTTCACCCCTTTGAGAAGGATTGTCGCGAGACCAGTCTTGATCCTTGGCTCCAGGAATTGAAGCGCGAATGGTCTCAGGGAGCCGAGATCACTGGCCGACCTACCGATACCCCGGGACACGCAGACCTCGATTATCGTCTCGGTGGCAGTCCGGCGGGTAGTACCAATGCCGAGTTTAGGGAGCAGGGCCCCTAGCTACACCCGCTCGTCGCGCCGCAGTTCAGGCACTTGTAGCACGCGGCGTTCCTCACCATGATCGAGCCGCACTCGTGGCACGCGGGGGCGTCGGCGGACGTCGCAAACGCAAACGGCAGCGGGCTCCGAGCCCCGGCGGAGCGCGAAACGACGGTCTGCTCGGTCATCGGCACGGGCGCCTGGGCGCTCGTAGTCCCGCGCGATGATGCCGATCGCTTCCTTCTCCTCCGCGGTCAGGAACTTCGACCCGAGCCACCGGAAGACGTAGTCCACCAGGGACTTGGCGATCGGGATCTCGGGGTTCTTCGTGAACCCGGCGGGCTCGAAGCGCATGTGCGTGAACTTGTCCACCAGGGCCTCGAGCGGGACGCCGTACTGCAGGGTCAGGGAAATCGCCGTCGCGAACGAGTCCATCAGGCCCGAGATCGTCGACCCCTCCTTCGACATCGTCAGGAAGATCTCGCCGGGCTGGCCGTCGTCGTAGAGGCCCACGGTGATGTAGCCCTCGTGGCCGGCCACCGAGAACTTGTGCGTGATCGCGCGGCGCTCGTCGGGCAGCTTCCTCCGGATCGGCTGCGGCGGCGCGGCCTTTCCGACGTACTCGAGGCTCGATGCGCTTGGTCGGGGGTCGAACGAGTCGCTCTTCGACGCCGCGGTGTTCAGCGGCTGCGTGCGCTTGCAGCCGTCGCGGTAGATCGCGATCGCCTTCAGGCCCTGCTTCCACCCCTCCATGTAGACCGTCGGCGATCTCGTCGGGCGTCGCGTCGGTCGGCAGGTTCACGGTCTTCGAGATCGCGCCGGAGAGGAACGGCTGCACCGCTCCCATCATCCGGACGTGCCCCATGTAGTGGATCGAGCGGGTGCCGTTCAGCGCGCGGAACGAGCAGTCGAACACCGTCAGGTGCTCCGGCCTTGAAGGAAGGCGCGCCCTCGATCGTCCCCTTCTCGTCGACGTAGTCGACGATCTCGTTGACCTGCGACTCGTCGTACCCCAGGCGCTTCAGCGCCAGCGGGACGGTGTTGTTGACGATCTTGATCGTCCCGCCGCCGACGAGCTTCTTGTACTTGACGAGAGCCAGGTCCGGCTCGACGCCGGTCGTGTCGCAATCCATCATGAAGCCGATCGTGCCGGTGGGCGCTAGGACCGTGACCTGGCCGTTCTTGTAGCCGTGCTGGCGGCCGCGACTCGAGCGCCTCCTCCCACACCGCCTTCTGCGCCCTGAGGAGCTCCGACCGGAACGCCCTCGGTCGACGGGACCTTGTACGCGGCCTCGCGGTGCATGCCGATGACGTCCAGGAACGCGTTCTCGTTGGGCTCGTAGCCGGCGAACGGCCCGAGCTCCGCGGCGATCTTCGACGACTCGAGGTACGCCTCGCCGCACATGAGCGACGTGATCGCGGCCGAGTAGGCGCGGCCCTCGTCGGAGTCGTAGGGGATGCCGGTCGCCATCAGGAGCGCGCCCAGGTTCGCGTAGCCCAGGCCCAGCGGCCGGAACTTGTGGGAGTTCTGCGCGATCTTCTCGGTCGGGTAGGACGCGTTGTCGACCAGCATCTCCTGCGCGGCGATGACGACGTCGCACGCGTGCCGGAAGTTCTCGACGTGGAAGGAGCCGTCCTCGGCGTTGAAGAACTTCATGAGGTTCAGCGACGCGAGGTTGCACGCCGAGTCGTCCACGAACATGTACTCGGAGCACGGGTTCGACGCGTTGATCCGGTGCGTCGTCTTGACCGGGTTCCAGCGGTTGATCGTCGTGTCGTACTGCATGCCGGGGTCGCCGCACACCCACGCGGCGTCGGCGGTCCGCCGCCATCAGGTCCCGCGCGCGGTACTTCTTGAACGGCTGGCCGGATAGGACCTCTTTTGTCCACCAGTCGCCGTCACTCTCGACCGCGTGCATGAACTCGTCGGTCACGCGCACGGAATGGTTGGCGTTCTGGTAGAAGATCGAGGCGTACGCCTCGCCGTTGAACGAGCCGTCGTAGCCGGCGTCGATCAGCGCCCAGGCTTTGCGCTCCTCGTTCGCCTTGGAGAGGATGAAGTCCTCGATGTCGGGGTGGTCGATGTTCAGGATGACCATCTTCGCGGCGCGGCGGGTTTTGCCGCCCGACTTGATCGCGCCGGCGAAGGAGTCGAACCCCTTCATGAAAGAAAGAGGTCCGGACGCGGTGCCGCCGGAGGAGAGGGTCTCGGTCGAGCCGCGCAGGCAGGAGAGGTTCGAGCCGGTGCCCGAGCCGAACTTGAAGAGCATCCCCTCGGTCTTGGCGAGGTCGAGGATGCCGCTCATCGAGTCGGCGCACGAGTTGATGAAGCACGCCGAGGCCTGCGGCTTCTTCTCGATGCCGACGTTGAACCACACGGGCGAGTTGAACGAGGCGACCTGGTTGACGAGGATCGCGGCGAGCTCGTCGTGGAAGGCGTCGCGGTCCGCGGCCGTCTTGAAGTAGGCGCCCTTCTCGCCGTAGGACGTGATGGTGCCGGCGACGCGCTCGATCAGCTGGCGGACGGAGGTCTCGCGCTCGGGCGAGCCCATCCGGCCGTGGAAGTACTTCTGGACGACGATGTTCGTGGCGGTCTGCGACCAGGACTTGGGGACCTCGACGTTCTTCTGCTCGAAGATCGTCTCCCCCTTCTCGGAGGTGATCGCCGCGGTGCGCAGCTCCCACTCGATCGCGTCGTACGGGCGAGACCGAGGGGTCCGAATAGACGCGGCGGAAGGTCAGGCCCTTGAGGCTTTGTGGCGGCAGGCCGGGAGGCCGCGCCAGGCGCGGTCTCGCCCCTCTCCTGCTTGTCGGTCGCGGTCTCGTGGGCTTCGCGGGCGTCCCGGGCGTCGTTCCCGAGGCTCTCTGCGCTCATCCTATTGGCTCCCCTTTCGCTCTCCCTTCGTTACAAAATCGTTCGAAACCGGCCGAAAATCCGTCGAAATTGCCCCACCCCGTCCCGTTGAAAGGAAGCTGCCCCCGTCGAATGGGTTACCCGCGAAATGTCGCGAAATATCGGTGCCTGGGAACTGGTGAACTCGGTTGAAGATCAGGTTAGGACCGTGTTCGGGCGGAGTCAAGAAAAATACCAGATGTTGTGCATGGGGGCGGGCAGGGCACTGGAAATAGTGGCATAGGGCTTGCTGTTTTAACGCGCGAGGATGGCAGAAAAAGTGGCAAAAATGACGACCCGGATGGGTACCAAAACGACCGAAATCCCGGCCAAATTGGCGGCGAAATCGGTCTTCGAAGTGGACAGCTCGAGGCTCGGGATCGGTGTCTTCAATCGGCCCCTCCTCGACCGCGAAATGAGACGGTTTCGGGCGGCCTGGGAGGAGAAGCCTGCCGGTCGGGCTGGAGGCCTCCGAGGTGGACCCGCAGAGGATCTCCTTCGTCGCGCACCCCGATGGCGTGCCGGCGGCGTGGGACAAGATCGACAGCCTTTTGCTGGCGGCCACGGGCAAGGCCCGGAAGGTCGCGTAGAATCGGTCCGGAATCTGCCTTCGGGCAGCAATAAGGAGATCGATCGAATGTCTTCCACTCCAGTTGAGACGTCCCCGCCCGCGGGTTCCGAGACGACCGGCCCGGACACGGCCACGCAGCCGACCGGCTCCGAGCCGACCGGCATCACCGGGTTAAAGCCGCTGCTCTCGCTGACCGACGCGGCGGTCGAGAAGGTCAAGTTCTTCGCGAACTCGATGCCGGACTCCGAAAACAAGCCGCTGCGCATCTTCGTGCACGGGGGCGGGTGCTCCGGGTTCCAGTACGGCTTCCAGTTCGACGAGAAGCACGACGGCGACAACGTCCTGGAGTTCGGCGGGATCACGGTCGTCGTGGACGCGCAGAGCGCCACGTACCTGCGGGACTCGACGGTCGACTACGTCGAGGACTTCCGCGGCGCCGGATTCTCGGTCACGAACCCGCAGTCCACGGGCGGCTGCGGCTGCGGCAAATCGTTCAGCGCATAACCGGGCCGACACTCTTCTATTCGGCCGGGAGCCCCGCGCAAGCGGGGCTCTTTTGTTTCTGGCGACAGACTCGCGGAAGGCTACGGAATCTCGACGTAGTCCGCGATGGACGAGGGCGGCGGGACCGGGAAGCCGTCTTCGCGAAGTCCTTCGACGTGAAACTCGACGGCGCCTTCCACGTTCTTCCGGGTCTCCTCGACCGTCGCTCCGGTGGAGGCGCAGCCCGGGAGATCGGGACAGTATGCGGAGTAGTTGCGTCCCGCGTTTTCGATCACGATGAGATAGCGGCTCATCGTTCCACCTTCAAACCTGCCTATTTCAGGATACTCCTGAGAGTTCCAGGTGCAAGGTCATCGTTTCGATGGCCCGACACCGTCACTCCGCCGGAGCGGAAAGGATGCCGGAACTGACGATGGCGCCCCGTGACTCGGACCAGATACGACCCGGCTTTCTCGATCAACCGAATCACGTCACGGACCTTCACCTATCAAGGTTGTCGCCACTGTCCCCCGACCAAACCTTTTTGCCGGTCTCTCGAGCGCTCCGCCTCAGGCCTCGAGCAGCGTCGCGAGCTTGCCGAGCACTTCGGCGCAGACGTCCTCGGGCAGCTGCGCAACGAGCTCCGCCCGGCGTACTTTCCAGTCCAGGCTCTTGACCTTATCGGCGAGGACGACGCCTTGAACGGCGAGATCGGGCGGAAGCGCGACCTCGAACGGATATCCCTTCGCTCGACTCGTGATCGGGCAGAACAGCCCGAGGCCGACCTTCCCGTTGTAGGACCGGGGAGAGACGACGACGGCGGGCCGGCGACCGGCCTGTTCGTGGCCGGCCTGCGGGTTTAGAGGCGATCCAGACGACGTCCCCGCGGTCCGGAACGTAGGCGCGAGCCAACTACCAGACTTCCCGGCCCGCGACCGGACCCGTTTCCACCTCGGGGTGGCGATTTCGCTTCGTGACCGCCGACAGCAGCTGGTCCAGCTGCCATCGGGGGCGTACGGGGGCGACGCGCAGCTCTCCCTCTTCCAGGGAAACTTCGACTTCCGTGGATTGCCGGAAGCCGGCGCCGTCGGCGAATGGCTTCGGAATTCGTACGGCCAGGCTGTTTCCCCACTTCTGGATCCGGGTCCTCATTGGTATCTACATTGAGTATACCAAACCGTACCGATCTCACCCCTCCAATTGTCACGGCGAGGCGCCTGCCGGGGTTCGTCCCGGGGCTGGGGAATACAGGAATACACGATTGACCCCATCCGACCCCTTTGTCGTCCTGAGCGAAGCGAAGGATCTCTGGGGCTTTTCGAAGGAGAGATCCCTCGTCGCTGCCCTCCTCGGGATGGCAAGGGGCTGCTCCGTAGAGCTCAAGGGAGTCGCCTGTTCTTCGGAGCCGCACGATTAGCCGAGCTCATCCTTGAATTTATAAAACTTTAAGTTCTTTTTAATTTTCGATATGGTCCCAAATTCCACCTACGTCGTACTCGCCTTTCTTCATTTCGTCCTGGTCATGAGGGTTCCGCGGACTTGGAAGAGACGCTCCGGTCCCTAATCTCCTCCAACCGGCGTACTCGGGCGAAAACTTACCTCTCACCCCTGCCTCACTTCCCGGGCGCTTCCGCGCCCTTGCCTTCCTTCGCGTTCCCGATGCCAGCAACCTTTTTTGAGAGGAGCCTTCATGCTTCGATTTAGAAAACGATTTGGAATCGCGGCCCTGATCGCCGGGCTCATCCCAGCGATCTCGGCAGCCCAGGCGCCGGCCCGGATCCAGGCTCTCGACCCGGAGGGGATTCAGAGTCTGCAGGCCGAGACCGGTGGAGCGGCGCGGATCAGCGTCAGCAACGCCACGGGCGCGGCGCGGTTCGTCCGCCTCCCCGCTGAAAGCAAGCGCAGCCTGTCCCCAATGGGGGCCGCGGCGGCGCCCGCCGAGAAGACGAGCGCGTTCCTGCATGCGCACGGAAAGATCTTCGGCATCTCGGCCCCCGACTCGGAGCTCGCGTTACTCAAGGCGGCCAGCGATTCCACGGGCGGAAACCACCTCACCTACCAGCAGATCTACTTCGGAGTCCCGGTCTTCGCCGGCGAGCTCAAGTCGCACTTCGACAGCGCCGGCCGACTGACCGCGATCAACGGGACCTTCGTTCCGTCGATCGCCGTAGACACGACTCCCTCGACGACGGAGCTGGCGGCAGGTAAGGCGGCGATCGCGGCGGTGGAGAGCGAGCTGGAAGCTTCCCTCGCCGTGTCGGTGCTCGGGACGAAGCTCTACGTCTACCGGACCGGCCTCGCCCAGGGAGTTCCCGGAAACAACTACCTGGCCTGGGAGGTCGAGGTCGGCGACGGCGCATCCGTGCGTGAGTTCGTCTATGTCGACGCGCACACCAACAAGATCGTCGACCGGCTGCCGGGCATCATCGACGGGATGTACCGCCGGGCCTACAACGGCCGGCTGCTGAACGGCGTGCCCCCGGAGTATCCGAATACACCCTACTGGGTCGAGGGCGATCCGTTCCCCACGGCTTCGACCGAAGCCAACAACATGCTCCTCGCGTCGCAGGAGACCTACGACTTCTACAACCACGCGTTCGGCCGCGACTCCATCGACGGCGCCGGCGCGATCATGGACTCGATCTTCGACCGCGGCTACTCCTGTCCCAACGCATCCTGGAACGGGACGTTCATCTCCTTCTGCCGGGGTATGACGACCGACGACGTGACCGCCCACGAGTGGACGCACGCGTACACGCAATACACCCACAACCTGATTTATGCCTGGCAGCCCGGCGCGCTGAACGAGGCGTACTCCGACATCTTCGGAGAGACGGTCGACCTGATCAACAACCGGATGACGGACACGCCGGGCGGCAACCGTGCGGCGGATGGATCCCTCTGTTCCACCTACGATTCGTATCCGCCGGTGGTTCGGGTGAACTCGCCGGCGAGCATCGCCGGGAACTACGGCGCCGGCCCCGCCCTTTTCGGTCCGGCACTGACGCCTGCCGGAATCACGGGGGACATCGTTCTGGCCCTGGATGCAGGCCCCGCGACCACCGACGCCTGTACGGCGCTCACCAACGCTGCCGAAGTAGCGGGCAAAATCGCCTTCATCGACCGCGGCACCTGCGGGTTCAAGCTCAAGGTCTACAACGCGCAGCAGGCGGGAGCGATCGGAGTCATCATCGCGAACATTTCAACCAGCGCGAACGCACTCGTCAACATGGCGGATGACCCGACGGTGCCGACGATCACGATTCCCGCGACCAATGTCCTCTTCAGCACCGGGAACACGATCCGCAGTCAGTTTGGAGTCGGGGTCAACGCGACCCTGCGCAAGAACGCTCCGGCCGTCACCGAGGACTCGGTCCGGTGGCTCATGGGGGAGGACGACACGGCAACCGGCCTCGTTGGTCCCCTGCGCGACATGTGGCGGCCGGTCTGCCACGGCAACCCGGGCAAGGTCTCCGATTCCGACTACGGCTGCAGCACCGCCGACCAGGGCGGCGTGCACGACAACTCGGGCGTTCCGAACCACGCCTACGCCCTGCTCGTCGACGGCGGCACCTACAACGGCCAGACGGTGACCGGCATCGGGCTGACCAAGGCCGCTCACATCTACTTCCGGGCGATGGCCATCTACCAGGTTCAGACGTCCGATTTCCCCGACCACGCCGACGCCCTCGAGCAGGCGTGCGCCGATCTCATCGGCCAGAACCTGAATGACCTGGTTACCGGCGCTCCGTCCGGTCAGATCATCACCTCCGGCGACTGTGCTCAGCTGCCGATCGCGGCCGCGAGCGTCGAGATGCGCACTCCGCCGGCGCAGTGCAACTTCCAGCCGCTTCTGGCGAAGAATCCGCCGGCCCAGTGCGAGGTCCGGAACTTCTACACCGCCGATTTCGAAAGCGGCGACGCCGGGTATTCCGTGGCTCACACCGAGGTTTCGGCGTCCTTCACCGACCGCGAGTGGGAACGCGTGTCTTCCCTCCCGGATGGACGCGCGGGCTCCGCTTTCTTCGCGATCGACCCGCAGATCGGAACGTGCACCGCCAGCGGTGACGAGTCCGGGGTTCTCCATCTGACGAGCCCGCCGATCGCGGTTCCCGCGAACCTGAGCACGCCGGTTCTGACCTTCAACCACTACCTGACGAGCGAGCCCGGCTTCGACGGCGGCAACCTGAAAATCAAGGTCGACAGCGGAGATTGGACGCTCGTTCCGAAGGCCGACTACACGTACAACTCCTACAACACGACGCTCGCCGCAGCCCCCGGCAACACGGACCCGCTGGCCGGGCAACCCGCGTTCTCCGGAACTGACGGAGGCACCGTCGAGGGTTCCTGGGGCCAGTCGCAGATCCGGCTTGCGAGCGGCCTTGCCGGGCACACCGTCCAGCTTCGTTGGGATTTCGGAACGGACGGCTGCGGCGGCGCCCTCTACGGGTGGTTCGTCGACGACGTCAAGTTCTATGACCGCAACTTCAGCACCCAGGTCTCGATCGCCGGATGCAACACCGGCGTGCCGAATTCGGGACTCGCGACGGGGTGCACGATCTCGGACCTCCTTTCGGAGTGCGCCGAGAATGCGGCGACGCATGAGCTCTACACCGCCTGCGTGACCCAGACCACGAACACCCTGAAGCGGGACGGCGTCATCAACAACAAGCAGAAGAATGACATCCAGCAGTGCGCCGCGAGGGCGCGGATTCCGTAGAACGCTTCCGAGAGTCGATTCGATTCGAGGCCGGAGCAAACCGCTCCGGCCTTTTTTTTGGTTCCACGGACTCGTCATCCCGAGGACCGGGCGCGGGAGTAGACTCCTTCACAGGGCCAGCCCGTCTTCTGAAGGAGGTTTCCAAATGTACGGTGTACCTCAGCGACAGCTCTGCCTTCCGCGACGTCTCTTCCTCGCTCTCGTCATCGTCACGATCGCGTTCCTCTTCGTCTTCGCCACGGCGGCCGGCGCGCAGCCGTTCGGCGCGTGGCCAGTGTTCAACGCGACGCAGGGCAAGTACGTCCAGATCGACGACGCGCCGGATCTGAACCCGACGACCGCGTTCACGATCGAAGCGTGGGTGTCGAATTACCCGACCAATGCGCAAGGCGAATCGTGCCGGAGCATTATCGGAAAGAACTATCAGACCTCTTACTGGGTCGGCATCTGCGGCGGAGTCCTCCGGTCGCGGGTGAACGGAGTGGCGCAGGACGGCGGGATCGTCCCGACCGGACAATGGACCCACATCGCAGTCACGTACGACGGCGCACACCGCATCCATTACATCAACGGCGAACAGGTGGTGGCCTTCGCCGAGAGCGGCGCCGTGAATTCGAGCTCGTCGAAATTGCGGATCGGGAGCGACGTCGGTTGGGACTACCCGCCCCAGGGATCCATCGACGAGGTGCGTTTCTGGAACTACGCGCGAAGCGTCGAGCAGATCCGCGGCTCTATCAACGTGCCCATTGCTTCACCGCAGCCCGGGCTCGTCGCGGTCTGGAACATGGAGCCAGGCCTGGAGGACGTCGTCGGCGATCACGAGGGGACGAACGCCGGCGGCGTCGCGTTTCTGACCTTTTCGGTGGCTGTGGACTGCGGCACGAGCACCGAAACCACGGCGTGCCTGAACACGCACCTCGCAGTGAACATCACGTTTCGGGACCCGAACACGGGCATGACGAAGTCCGCGCAGCTCGTCAACTGTTCGAACCCCGACTCGGCTCTCTTCTGGTTCTTCTCCTCGAACGCCTGGGAAGTCATGGTCAAGACAGTCGATGCCTGCTCTTTCAACGGTTACTTCTGGGTTTTCTCGGCTGCGACCACGAATGTGTTCTACCGGCTCGAGGTGGTCGACGTGCGCGGAGGCGCCGCAAAGATCTACTTCAACTATCCGGGCCCACCGGCTCCGGCGGTCACCGACACCGCAGCGTTCCAGACGTGCTTCTTCCCCTGATCTGACGCCGGGACGGCAGCCCGTCTCGCGGAAAAAGGGATCTGTCCCCTTTTTCGAAAGTAGAGTCTGTCCCGTGCTTCGAAGATCGGATAAAGACTGCGGCATGCCGATCACGACGCTTCTTTTCGCCGCCACGACCGCCGCAGTCGCGCTGCAGCTGGGTCCGGCCCGCCGAATCACCAACGTGAAGGACGCCTACCCGACGCCGTCGCCCGACGGGTCTCGAGTCCTCTTCCAGTCCGATCGCACCGGCGACTGGGAGATCTACACGATGAAGCCCGATGGCTCCGACCGCGTCCGCCTGACGAACGTCCAGGGCGCGGACGTGACGCCGATCTGGTCGCCCGACGGGAAGCGCATCGTTTTCGCCTCCGAGCGGGAAGACCCGGACTCCGACATCTACGTCATGAACGCGGACGGCTCGGGTCAGCGGCGCCTGACGCGTCAGCCCGGCGACGACTCGCACCCGCACTGGTCGCCCGACGGCGCCCGCATCGTCTTCAACTCGGCGCGCGCGACGCCGGACCTCTCCGCCGACTGGTCGAAGCAGCACATCGAGATCTTCACGATGGCCGCGGATGGATCCGACGTCCGGCGGCTCACGCGCTTCCGGACCGTGACCACCTATCCCCAGTTCTCGCCGGACGGCCGGCGGATCGCATTCCGCCGGACGCTCGAGGAGGCCGGGTTCCTCTGGGACCTGACGACGGGAACGCGCAACTCCGAGGTCTTCGTGATGAACGCCGACGGCTCGAATCCCGTCAACGTCTCGAAGAGCGCGGCCTACGACGGCTGGCCGGCGTGGTCGCCGGACGGATCGACGATCGTGTTCACCTCCAACCGCGCGGGTCCCGCGAATATCGGCCAGCTCTACGCGGTCGACGTGGAGGGAGGCAACCTCCGCAAGCTGACGGACGGGCCAGGCTCCTTCGTTCAGCCGAGCTGGTCGCGCGACGGGAAGCGCATCTACGCCTTCCAGCACTGGGAGACCGAGGAATTCGGTAACCTCGTCGCTTTCGACGTGCGCAATCCATGACGACGATCGTTCTCGCGGCAGCTCTTCTCTTGGGCGCCTTCCACTTCGTCGCGGACAGCCTTGGCGGTCGGTTTCTCAAGGGGGTAGTTCCTCCAGCCGAGCAGCGCGAAGTCGTTGTGCTGAAAGTCCCTTAGCGCCAAAGTGGTAAGTGGAGACCTGACCCCCGTTTTTCCTTGACCGGGCGGGGGGCGGTCCATATAGTTGCGGGGTGCAACTAAATACGCCGCCCCGCGGATCCCTTCCGGTCCACCCCTCCACCATCGCTCGCGAGGCGGAGGAGCTCTCCCGCGCGCTCGAGGATCTCGCCCGCATTTACCAGCTCCAGGACCCGCGGCAGACCTGCTCCTATGGAATCAACATGACGGAGTGCTACGCGCTCGAGGCGGTCGCGCGCGACGTGCCGCTCACGATCAACGAGATCGCAGCGCGGCTGTCGGTCGACAAGGCGACGGCCAGCCGCGCGGTCCAGTCCCTCGCCCAGAAGCGTTACGTCCGGAGCCGCGTCCACCCCGACGACTCTCGCGCTCTCCAGGTCCGTGCGACCGCCGCGGGCGAGCGGCTCTACGAGCGCATCCACGCGGCCGGCCGGGCGCTCCACTTGCGGATCCTCGAAGGATTTCCTCCGGAGGTGCGCCAGGCGGCCACCGCGCTTCTCCGGAAGATCGTCGAAGCCGAAACCCAGTGCGCGAGCTCCGGGAGCTGCCAGCCATGTTGATCCGCATCCCTCCCCCCTGGTCCCTTCCGGAGCGCGAGGCGACGCCCGAACTGGTTTTCGACAATCGGCGCGCGTTCATCCGAAAGCTGGGCCTCGTCGCGATCGGAACGGGCGCCGCGGCAATCGCCGGCGGCGCGCCCGCAAAGGCGCCGTCGAAAGCGCCGCCGAAAAAGAGCGGGGCGCCCATCCCCACGGCCGACCTCTACCCCGCCCGGCGCAACGAGAAGTACTCCCTGACGGAGCCGCTGACGGCCGAGAAGGTCGCGTCGCGGTCGAACATCTTCGACGAGTTCGGCCAGGACCGCACGCAGATCTGGAAGGTCGCGGAGAACTTCCGCTCCCGGCCGTGGCACATCCACGTGGGGGGCGCGGTCACGAAGCCGCTCAAGCTCGACGTGGACGAGCTCACGCGCAAGATGGGCATCGAGGAGCGGCTCTACCGCTTCCGGTGCGTGGAGGCTTGGGCCATGGCCGTGCCGTGGACGGGGTTCCCGTTCCAGAAGTTCCTGGAGCTCGCGGCGCCGCTCGCGAAGGCGCGTTACGTGCGGATGGTCACGGCCGCGCGGCCCGACGAGATGCCCGGGTGGTATCAGACGCGCCGCGTTTTTCCCTACTACGAGGCGCTGTCGCTCGCGGAGGCGTCGAACGAGCTCGCGTTCCTCGCGACCGGCATCTACGGACACCCGCTTCCGAACCAGCACGGCGCGCCGCTGCGCCTGATCACGCCGTGGAAGTACGGGCTCAAGGGAATCAAGTCGATCGTGGCGTTCGAGTTCACCGTGGAGAAGCCCGGGACGTTCTGGAACGAGCTCTCGCCCGCGAACTACTCGTTCGAGTCGAACGTCGATCCCACGAGCCCGAACCAGGGCGAGGAAGTCGTCCTCGGCACCGACGAGGTGCGCAAGACGCTGCCCTACAACGGCTACGGGGAACTCGTCGCGAAGCTCTACGCGTGACGACGCCGTTCGCGGCCGGATTCCTTCTCGTCTCTCTCGTCCCGCCTCCCGCCGACCGCCTCCCCGCGCGCCTCGGCCGCGCGGTCGTCTCGCACCCTCAGCTCGTGACGTGCGCGGGGAAGCCGACGATCGAGCTCCGGCTGCGCCGCGACGCACCGGAGCTGCGGTCGACGCCGACCGCGAGCGAGCGTTTCGCGCTCCAGCGCAGCGCGTACCCGATCCGGCCCGGCGCCTTCGTGGGAGTCGCGCGGATTCCGGCGCCATGGACGGACTCGCGCGGCCAGACGGTCCCGGCGGGCACCTACTCGCTGCGCTACGCGCTGCAGCCGCTGACCAAGGACCACTTCGGAACTACCCCGCATCGGGACTTCCTGCTCCTTCTTCCTCTAGCAAGGGACACGGATCCCGCGCTGCGGCCGGATCCGACCGCTCTCGGGACCGCCAGCCGAGAAGTTTCCGCGACGGGGCATCCCGCGGTCATCGCGCTCCTGCCGGCGGACCGCGACGAGCCCACGGCGACCCGCGCTCACGCGGGAGAAGTCGAGATCCTCCTGGCTCTGTGCGGAAGCTAGCTTCGGGGAGCCATCTCCAGCGAGGTCAACACGTACTCGACGCCACCGACCACCTGGCCGCGCACCGGGATGCCGAGCTCCGGATGGATCCACCAGTCCGACGCCTCGGCACCGCTTTGCCTGGCCAAATGCGTGGCGCGAAACTCTCCGGCCGGGGTCGTCACGGCCTCCTCCCCCGCCACGCGGTGCGTGACGACGCACGTCGTTCCGAGGGGCGACTCGAACCCCGACGGAGCGACGTAGCAGACGAGCTGCGAGGTCGCGCCGGACGCGGCCGCGAGACCCATCCACCCCGACGCGGCGATCGCCGGCGCCGAGAACGCGAACGCCGGCGGCAGCACCAGGTCCTGCTGGAGGATGCCGGCCTCCTTCCCGCGCAGTCGACCGGTCAAATGGTTACCGTCCACGAAAAACCGCGCGCGCTCGACCGCCTCGCCCTGGCGCTTCGTGATCTCCGCGAACTTCAGCTTCCCGGTGGCGTCCGTGCCCTGGAAGACTTCGACGACCAGGTCGCCCGTGTCGATGCGGCTGCGGACGAGGCGGCCGCCGTCCTCGCGCGCGAAGAGGGCCCAGCGCTCCTCGCCGCGCTTTCCGGAGGCGTCGCGGTAGAGGTAGGTCCCGCGCGCGAGCTCGGGCCCACGGTCGTAGCGACCGGGATGCTCCGCGGGCGCGCCGGCGAGGATCGCGGCGACGTCCTCCTCCATCGACTTCGCGGCGGGGGTCTCCGTGATGCGACCGATCTCGACTCCCCCGCTCTCCACGATGACGGTCGGCACGTTGATGACGCGATACCGCGCGATGACGTCCTGCGGGTGCAGGAAGTCGTTGTCGAGCGCGACGAGCTTGACCGAGATCAGCGGGTTCGCCGCGGCGTGCACGGTCTTCAGCACGCGCGGGACGAAGTCCTTGCTGTCGCCGCACCACGTCCCGAGGACGACGGTCATCGTCACGGGCCGGCTCTCCTTCGCGAGCGCCGCGACCGAGGCAGGGACCGGCGTGTAGGCGTCCCGGAGCTGCCGCCACACCGGCACGGCCGCGAAGAGCGCGTCCTCCGTCAGGTCGCCCACCAGGCCCTGGTGCCGCGCGACGAGGACGGTCTTTCCCTTCCACGAGAGGATGGAGGCCGACGAGTCGACCTTCTGCAAGGCGCCGCCCGGCTTTGGAGCGACGTCGGCCGCCAGCTCGGCTCCGACGCCATCGGCGGCGAACGAAAATGCCTTCCGCGGAACGACCGAAAAAGTGGACGCCTCGCGGTCGAGCAGAAAGGCCTTGCGCGCGCCGGGCAGCAGGACCGCCGTTTTCTTCCCGGCGTCCGCGGAGAGAACCCGCGCCGCGCGGTCGAGGTGTCCATCCACGTAAACGTCCCGCGTGGAGTCGCGCCACGTGGGGTCGGCGGCCAACGCGAGCGAGGAGAGGAGGAGCGTTGCGAGGAGCGTGAGTGCCGTTCGGCGGAGCGGACGCATGTGCCTCCCTGTCGTTTTGCGCTTCAACAGGGGACAGCCGGCGGGTTATGCCGGGTTTTCCGGCGCGGGATAGGATCAACCGAAATCCCGGTCCGAAAACAAAGAAGGAGGCGTCATGAAGAGATTCACCCGGATCATTCCTCTGGTTCTCATCGGGCTCGTCGCGGCTTGGACGCTGACGGCGGGCGGCGGAGACAAGGCCGCGAAGGTGTGGGCGGCCGGCGACATTCCGTGGACGGAAAACCCCGCGATGCCGGGCATGTCGATCGCGCCGCTGTGGGGCGACCCGAGCAAGGGGGCGTACGGAGCCTTGAAGAAGGTCGCGGGTGGAACCGCCCTGGGCTGGCATACCCACACGAGCGCCCAGAAGGTGGTGGCGATTTCCGGAACGATCGAGTTCACCCTCGACGGTGGAGAGATGAAAGAGCTCACCGCCGGCTCCTACGTGTACCTTCCGGCGAAGGCGAAGCACCACACCGTCTGCAAGGCGGGCGCGGACTGCGTTTTCTTCGAGGAGCAGCCCGGCAAGACCGACCTCATCCCGGCGAAGTAGGAAGCCCCTCACCAAAACCTCTCCCCGCCCGGGGAGAGGTTTTTCCAAGTCGGCGATTCAGGCCTGACCCCAATTCAGCTTGTACGCTCGTCCAGGGAGAGATCCCTCGCTACGTTCCTCGTGAGGGGTCAATCGTGTATTCCTGTACTCCGCACGTCGTTGTCCTGCCCTCCGCCTACGCAACGGGGGTACTTCTTTCCGACGATCGGAACAAGTGCCTTCGGGAGAGTGCGTTAGCGCGAAAGTGGTAAGTGGAGACCTGACCCCCGTTTCTCAGCGTCTGCCTTCCAGGCGCGACATCACTTTCATCAGGTCTTCGTGCGCGCCCACCAGGAACAGGGTGTCGCCGGACTCGAGGGGCTCGTCGGTCGGCGCCGGGGAGTACGGAACGCCGCGGCGGATCATCGCGGGTACGGCGACGTGGTCCTCCGCGACGCCGAGATCCGTGAGCGTCTTCCCGTTCGCGGGCGTCCCGGGCAGCACGAAGAACGTCAGCGACGTCCCGGCCTCGAGCGTCGCGGAGAGCCGCCGCCCCTCGGCCGAGCGCATCGCGGGGTCCCGCAGCAGCTGGTAGGCCTCGTCGCGCAGGATCCGGATCTGCGACGCGAGGACGTTGCCCGGCACACCGAGGAGGCTCATCAGCCGCGACACGATCTCGACCGAGGTCTCGAACTCCTCCGGGATGACCTCGTCGGCGCCGAGCCTCTTGAGCGGTTCGACCTGCGACACGTACCGCGTGCGGACGATGATGTGGACCTTGGGGTTCTCCTGCCGGCATAGCCGCACGATCCGCCGCGTCCCGTCGGCGTCGGAGATCGCCACCACGACGGCCAGGGCCTGCTTGATGGACGCGGCCTCCAGCCCCTCGGGCGCCGCGGCGTCCGCCACGATGGCGAGGCTCCCGTTCTGGCGCGCGACGAGGGCGCGGTCCGGGTCCTCCTCGACGACGATGTGCGGGACCTTCGTCTCGGAGAGCACGTGCGCGACGTTCAACCCGTTCAGGCCGTACCCGATGATCACGATGTGGTTGACGAGCTCGCGCTTCTTTTCCTCGTCCGGCTCCGGCTTGCTCTTCAGCCGCGCCGCGAGCTTCAGCCCGGACGCCACGAAGATCGGCGTGGTTCCCAGGGTGATTACCGCGACCGCGATGAAGAGCTGCTGGTCCTCCGGCTGGAGCACGGAGAACTTTTTCGCTTCCTGCGCGAGCAGGAACGAGAACTCGCCGATCGGCGCGATCGCGAACGCCGCGCGGAGCGACGTCCGCGGCAGCGCCCCTCCCGCGCGGAACGCGGGGTAGGCCGCGATGACCTTGATGAGGACGACCGCGGCGACGGTCGCGAGCACGAGCGGCAGCGCAGAGAAGAGAAACGCGGGGTCGAGCAGCATGCCGATCGAGGCGAAGAAGAGCGCCGAGAGAAAGTCGCGGAAGGGCCGGAGGCTGCCGCCGATCTCGTGAATGAACTCGGTGTCGCCGACGACGACGCCCGCGGCGAAGGCGCCGAGCGCCGCGGAGATCCCGAGACGGGTCGCGGCCGCGATCGTGAGAACGATCAGCACGATCACCCCGGCCGTGAACACCTCGCGGCTGCCGAGCGCCGCGATCCTCCGGAAGATGCGCGGAACGATGACGCGCGCCACGAGGATCAGGGCGAGGACGCCGATCACCGCGATCGCGACCTTGAGCAGCACCTGGGGAATGGGCGGCGCCTCGCCGCCCGACGCGAACGCCGGGACCAGGAGCATGAGCGGGATCACCGCGAGGTCCTGGAACAGCGAGACGCCCAGGAACCGCCGGGCGAAGGGCGCGCCCATCTCGTCGCGCGTTGAGAGGATCGGCAGCACCACGGCGGTCGAGCCGAGCGCGATCAGCAGCCCATAGAAGATGGTCCGCCGGACCTCGGCGCCGAAGGGCATTCCGACGAGAACGACGAGCAGCACCGTCAGCGCCATCTGAAGGGACCCCGAAACCAGGGTCGTCTTGCCGAGGTTGCGGAGCTTCTCGAACGGAAGGTGCAGGCCGACGAAGAACAGGATCAAGGCGACGCCCAGCTCCGCGATCTGCTCGACCTGGTGCGCGTCGTGGATCCACCCCAGCGCGTACGGCCCGATCACGATGCCGGTGATGAGGTACGCGATGACTTCCGGCACCTTGAACTTCTTTCCCAGGAAGAGCAGCGGGAAAGCCGAGGCGAGGATGATCGCGATCGCTGCGAGGAGGCTCTGCTCTCTCATGGAGTCACTCTCTCCACGCTGGCCACTTCGGGCGCCAGCGCTCCGCGCGCCGCGGGGTCAGCGGCGGCCGCACCCCGCTGGACGAGGAAGACGCCAGCCAGAACGATCAGGCCGCCGAGAACAGTCGTCGCGTGCACGGTCTCCCCCAGCAGGGCGACCGCCGTCGCGAGGGTCACGATCGGCTCGACGTACAGGTATGCGGCCACGCGCGCGGTGTCCAGCCGCTCGAGCGCCGAGTACCAGAGCAGATAGCCCAGTCCCGAGCAGCCGATTCCGAGGAAGATGACCGCGCCCCAGCCCGTGACGGAGAGCCGCCCCCAGTCGGTCCAGCCCGAGCGCCGCAGGAAGATCGGAACGACCAGCAGCCACCCGGCGAGCATCGCGAACGCCGTGGCCCGCGCGCTCCCTAGCCGCGCGAGCGTGCGCCTCCCCACGATGCTGTAGACCGCCCAGTTGACGGTGCTCACGAGGATGAGGAGGTCGCCGCGCGTTGCCGGAAGCCCGAGGACATCGCGAGTGAGCCGGCCGCGGGTGATGACGAGCAGCGCTCCGGCGAACCCGAGTACCAAGCCGGCGACCTTTCCGAGGCCGAGCCTCTCCCGCAGGACGATGACGGCGAGCAGCGCCGACCAGATCGGGGTCAAGCCGATCAGCCAGCCGGCGTGGACCGCGGTCGTCAGCGTGAGCCCGTACGCCTGCAACATCTGGTGGAGGAAGACCCCCAGGAATCCCATGACGAGGAGCGCGGGCCACGCCTCCCGCGGCGGAAGAGTCAGCCGGCGGCGCACGGCGAGCAGGGCCAGCAGCAGCGCCGTCCCGAGCGCGAAGCGAGTGAAGACGAGCGTGACCGGCGGGATCTCCGAGAGCGCCGCGCGCGTCGCGACGAAGGAGATCCCCCAGAGGACGACCGCGGCGAGCGCGGCCAGGCGCGGCGACATGATCTTCACCTTTTTTCCAGGCAAGCCGGAGCGACCCGGATTCTAAACTCGGATCCGCGGAGGTTCAGCCCGAGAATTGCAGCGCAGCGAAGGGGATGCGGCAATGAGCGGAAAGCCGGGCGGCGCAAGGACGGTCGGGAAGCGGATCACGCAGAGCCTCGCCACCGTCCTCACGATGGCCTTTCCGTTTCTCGTCATCGTGCTCCTGCCGGTCGGAAAGGTGGTCGAGAAGCTCGACCTGATCCTCGACCGGCTCGGACCCTTCGCCATCCCCATCTTCATGGCCGTGTACATCCTCGACGCGGTCGTGTTGGGCCCGGCTTGGCTCTTCGCGCTCGCCGCGGGCCTCGCGTTCGGTCTCGTCCGCGGGGGGTTGATCGTCTGGGCCTCCGCGACGATCGCGGCCGGCGCGGCCTTCCTGATCGCGCGATACCTGGCGCGACACCGGGTCGAGGCGCTCGCGCGAAAGAACGACAAGTTCGAGGCGGTCGACCGTGCGATCGCGAAGAGCGGGTGGAAGGTCGTCCTGATGCTGCGGATCTCGCCCATTCTGCCGTACACCATCGCGAACTACCTCTACGGCTTGACGGCGATCCGCTTCTGGCCCTACCTGATCGCGACGGCGGTCGGGATCGTTCCGATGGTCGCGGTCTACGTCTCGATCGGTGCCGCGGGGCGGGAGGCCGTGCTCGCGAAGGCCGGCGGGCACCAGTCCATAGCCGAGTGGATCGTCCTCGGCGTGGGGCTGGCCCTGACCGTCGGTGCGGGCTACTTGATCGCGCGCGGCGCGAAACGCGAGCTGGCAGCAATGAGGTCAGTCGCGGGGACAGGCCTAGGAAAGTCGCGGGGACAGGTCCCGAAGGGGCCTGCACCCGACACCGAACCTGTCTGCACCCGCAGCAGTCCAGAGACCTCGCAGGCCGCCGGAATCACCGAACGCAGCGATTCAGCGTTGACCCCGGGGTCAGACCTGAATCGCTGAATTCAGTGATTCAGCGTTGACCCCGGGAGCGTTCCCGGTATCCGCGATTCAGGCGGCGCGGGCGTGTTCGTCGGCGCCGGACCCGTACGCGTTTTCCCCGATCCGGATCGAGCGGCCGGCCATCGCGTCCACCGAATACGCACCGGGACCCGTCGCGAACAGCGCGACCATGACGCCGAAGTAGACGAGCGGCAGCTCGAAGCTGTCGCCCTTCCCCACGAACGGATGGTTCTGCGGGAAGTGGACCAGCACGAGCGCGAAGGCCATGTTGATCGCGAGCGCAGCGGCCGCGACCGGCGTCAGGAACCCCAGGATCAGCGCGATTCCGCCTCCGAACTCGGCCAGCGCCGAGGCGAGCTGGAGAATCGGGCTGACCTTGTCGCCCATCCAGTTCATGGGGTTCTGAATCTTGGGCCAGCCGTGGACGATGAAGGCGGCCCCTGCCACGAGACGCAGCGCGAGCAACCCCAGACTCTGCCACGGCGCCCAAGCCTGCCGAGTGAAAAGGTGCATACGACCTCCTGTCGGGTAGCTGTTCCGCAAGGTCGGTGCCATGCGGAATTCGGCAATCGGGCCGGGCGTTTTCTCGCTTAGAGTTCCTTAAAGCGTCGCCGACGGCGGAGAAACAACATGCCTGTGGGACCGGTTCTCTTCGTCCTCCTCTTTACGGCCGCCGCTCTCGCCGGGCCGCACGGACCGCGCCTCGTCGGGGGCCGGAGATCCGTCCCCCCCAGGGCAGTCGCGGGGACAGATCCCGATGGGGTCTGCACCCGCAGCAGTCCAACCGAAACGCGGGCCGCCGCGCCCGATGCGTTCACGACGACGGTTCGTCCCATCCTCGCGACCCGCTGCGCCCCGTGCCACAACCCGGGCGGGCAGATGTACGGGCGCATGCCGTTCGACGACCCGAAGGTCGTCTCGTCCCACTCGCAGGGCATTCTGCGCCGGATGAAGGGCGACGACCGCGAGGCGATGGTCCGCTGGCTTTCCGGCCTTGCGCCCTCCGACGGCGCGAGATAGACAGTCGACAGAACGGAGGAACCTCATGCGTGGAATGACTCTGTCTTCCCTCCTGGTCTCTCTCGCACTCTCGACGCTTTCCTTGCAGGCCGAGCCTCCGAAGGCGGATCCGGCGCACGCCGCGCTCGACAAGATCGGAAAGGACTTCACCGACGCGTTCAACCGGAAGGATTTTTCGGCCGTCGCCCGGATGTACGCGGAGGACGCCATCGCCTTCCCGCCCGACGGCGACTTCGTGCGGGGCCGCGCGGCCATCGAGGCGCTCTGGAAGGGGGCCAGCGACGCCGGGATGAAGTCGCTGGAGTTCACGGTCGTCGACGTCGTGTCGAGCGGAAACCTCGCCGCGGAGACCGGGACGGCGCTCGTCAAGATGCAGCCGTCCGGGCAGCCCGAGACGACCGAAACGGTCAAGTACCTCGTCGTGTGGAAGAAGGGGCCGGGGGGCTGGCAGCTCTACCGGGACATCTGGAACTCGATGGCGGCCGCGGGAGCAATGAAGACGATGCCCGCGACGGCGATGACTCCGCCTCCGACGACTCCGACGCCGGGGGCGCATCACCACTAGAGTGAGGCGCTAGGGCGCCTCGACCGCGACGGCGTCCGCCGGCCAGCCGCCGGACAGGAACTGCTCGACCGCCGGAAAGTAGACCTCGGGTTTCTCGACGTGGGGGAAGTGACCCACGCCGGGGATGACGAGGAGCCGCGCGTTCGGATTCGCCGCGGCCCACTCGCGCGAGCCGCCGAAGGGGATGAAGTCCCGCTCCCCGTGGATCACGAGGCGCGGCACCGCGAGAGCCGCGGCCTCGCGGCGATAGTCCCAGTCGCCCATCGAGCCGAAGAGCGCGCCCCACCAGGGGCCCTGCCGCTCCGCCTGCTCGTTGGGGAATCGGCAGGAGTCGAGCTCCAGCTTCCCGGCGTCGCGTGGATCCGCGACGAAGGCGACGAGCGAAACGCGCCGATCCTCTCGGCAGTACTCCTCGGGCTTCCCGTCGAACTCGCCGGCCTTGCGCCGCGCCTCCAGCCTCGCCTTCGCGGGAGCATCGGCGCGCGCCGTCATGGTCTTCATTCCCTCCTCGAGGTAAGGAGTCCGCCGCGGCGTGCCGGGCGTCATCTGCACCAGGCGCGAAACGCGATCCGAGTGCCGGATCGTGTAGACCGCGGTCATCATCCCGTAGTGTGACCAGCCGAGGAGCTGCATCCGCTCCAGGCCGAAGTGCTTCCGCACGGCTTCGAGATCCGCGAGCTCGTTCTCGAACGAGACCTTCGCCGGGTCGACCGGGTCGGACCCGAGGCGACCGCGCGGGTTGTAGTAAATGATGCGCCGTCCCCGGGCGAGGCGATCCAGGCCGGGACTGCCGCTCGGCCACGGCACGACGAGGGTCTCCGCCCCGGATCCGACGATCCGGTAGGCCACGCGAACGCCCGGCTCGACCGTGACGAAACCCTCGGGAGCGACTGTTGGGGCCGGCGGCGTGCTCGCGCACGCGGCGGCAAGAAGGATGAAAAGCGCGGCAACGGCGGACTTCACGGTGTCTCGGGGGCGGATACGGATTCCATACGCCCGGGTTGCAATGTCCGATGGGCGGAAATGTCAGCGGCCATCCCCGGAAAAATGGATTTCGTCCCTCGTTTTTTGGATCGCGGCAGAAGGCGAACCCTTCGGACGGCCCATTCGTACTCAAATGCATGGCTCTGGTAGCCGAACGGAGGACCCGATGAACATCCGCGCCCTGATCGTCGATGACGAGCCTCTGGCTCGCGAGTGGGTTCGCAGCGCCGTCGCGGAGGACCCCGAGCTGGAGGTCCTCGGCGAGTGCGGCGACGGGTTCGAGGCCGCCGAGGCGATCCGCCGCCTCAAGCCGGACCTCGTGTTCTTAGACGTGCAGATGCCGGGCCTCGACGGCTTCGGCGTCCTCGAGGCGCTGTCGCCCGAGGAGATCCCGGCGGTCGTCTTCGTGACGGCCTTCGACCAGTACGCGGTGCGGGCCTTCGAAGCCCAGGCCGTCGACTACCTGATGAAGCCGTTCAGCAAGGATCGCGTGGAGGAGGCGGTCCGCCGCGTCCGCGAGCTCGTGAAGGGTCGTTCGCTGGAGGACTTCCGCGAGTCGGTCGCGAAGATCGTCGAGAAGATCCGGCGCGACCGCTCGTACCCGGAGTGGGTGCTCCTGAAGGCCGAGGGCAAGAACGTCTTCGTCAAGGTGAAGGACATCGACTGGATCGAGTCGTCGCGCAACAACGTCCGCATCCACGTCGGGCCGACCATCTACCTGCTGCACGAGACGACGTCCGCGATCGCGTCGCGGCTCGACCCCAAGAAGTTTCTGCGCATCCACCGCTCGGCCATCGTGAACATCGAGCGGATCAAGGAGCTGCACCCCTGGTTCAACGGCGACTACGCGGTCGTTCTCCGCGACGGGACCCAGCTCACCCTGTCGTCCAGCTACCGCGATCGGCTGAAAGAGTTCCGCCGGTTCGGGACCTGAACCGTGGGCAGCCCGGGGTCTGAACCTCGAAGGGGGTCAGATCTCGCACAGATCAGCAGCCCGGGGTCTGATCCCCGAAGGGGGTCAGATCCCGCGCAGTTCAGCAGCCGCTCGCGACGCGAGCGCTGGATCGCCGCAGCCTGGATCGTCGGGGTCTGGAGCTTCGTGGCGGTTCTCCAGGCCACGCAGCGGTACCTGCGCGGCCGCGAGCTCGAGCCGAACCCGTGGTCGTTCGGCACGGCGCTCGGAGACAACCTCTTCGTCGCGGCGCTGTGGGCCGTCGCCACGCCGCTCGTCATGCGGCTCGCGCGGCGCTATCCCTTCCCGGGTCGGTCGTGGCCGGTCCTCCTCGCCGTGCACCTGCCGGCGAGCGCGGCGGTCGCACTCCTCCACTCCTTCGTCTCGCACGCCGTGTACAAGCTGACGTTCGCGCCGGGCGTGGCGTGGGGCGAGCTCTTCACGAACTGGCTCCCCTCGGCGCTCGCGACGGGGCCGACGCGGATCGCGACGTACCTCCAGATCGTCGGCGTCACGTGGGGGCTCGACGACTACCGCGCGTGGCGCGAGGGTGAGATCCGCGCGTCGCACCTCCAGGCGCAGCTCGCGCGCGAGCGGCTCGAGGCGCTGAAGCTGCAGCTCCACCCCGCGTTCCTCTTCCAGACGCTCGGCCTCTTGCGCGCCACCATCCGGCGCGACCCGCGCGCCGCCGCGCGCACGATCGTCGACCTGGGCGAGCTGCTGAGGCTCTCGCTCAAGAACGGAGGGCAGCGGCTCGTCCGGCTCTCCGAGGAGCTGCGTTACGCGGACCTCTACCTGCGGATCGAAAGCACGCGGCTGGAGCGAGACCTCGGGCTGCGGCTCCTCGTGCCGCGCGAGGTCCTCGACGCCGCGGTCCCGAGCCTCGTGCTGCAGCCTTTGGTCGAGGCCGCGGTGGCCGCGGCACACCCGGCCGCGGTCCGGGTGGAGGTCACCGCCAGCCGCGAGGGGGACCGCGTGACGCTGCGCGTGCGCGCCGACTCGGGGTCCGAGGCGGTCGACGGGGGTCGCGCGGGGGCGCTCGCGGGGACGAGCGGCGGCGCCATCGCGCGCGCGGAGAGGCGCCTCGACCTCGAGTATCCGGGTAACCACCGACTGGAGTGGAGCAGCCTCGCCGGCGAGGCGGTCGTGGAAATCCCCTTCTCCCCGCTCGCCGGAGGCGAGCCCGGAGGGGGGGTAGATGCCGGCCGCATGGCCCCGAGAATCGCGTAATGGCGGCCCTTTTCCGCCAAAGTGGTAAGTGGAGACCTGACCCCCTCTTGCTGCTGGGGGTTTGGACGGCGGTCGGGCTCTTCCGGGCGGTCGAGCGCTGGACGCTCGACCCGGTCTCCAGCGAGCGGCTGGAGTTCGGCTTCCCGGAGGCGCTCGCCCAGAACCTCCTCTTCTCCTACCTCTGGGCGGCGCTCACGCCCCTCGTCGCGACGCTCGCCCGGCGCCACGCCCTCGGCAGCCACGCCCGCGCCCGGGTCTTCGGGGTTCACGCCGCGGCCAGCGTGCTCTTCGCGGTCGGGCACGGCACGGCGTTCGCGGTCCTCTACCCCACGCTCATGGGGATGCCGTTCTCTCTCCTGCGGCAGCTCCGCGCGGTCCCCTCCGTGCTCACGATCTTCCTCTTCGCGAACCTGCTGACGTACTGGGGAATCGTCGGAGTTTGCTGGACGATCCAGGCCCTGCGCCTCTCGCGCGAGCGGGAGCTGCGCGCCTCGCAGCTCGAGGCCCAGCTCGCCGACGCGCGGCTCGTGCGACTCCAGACGCAGCTCCACCCGCACTTCCTGTTCAACGCCCTGAACAGCGTGCTGCCCCTGGTCTTCCGGGACCGCGAGGCCGCGGCGCAGACGATCCTCCGGCTGGAGGAGCTCCTCCGGCGCAGCCTCGAGGTGGACGCGGCGCAGCTCGTTCCGCTGTCGCGCGAGCTCGAGTTCCTGGAGATGTACCTGGAGATCCAGAAGACCCGGTTCCAGGACCGGCTGCAGGTCGCCTTCGACGTGCCGGCGGACCTGTGCGTGGCCCGGGTTCCGAACCTGATCCTCCAGCCGCTCGTCGAGAACGCGATCAAGCACGGCGTCTCCGCGCAGCCGGGCTCCGGCCGCGTGGAGATCTCGGCGCGCAGGGAGAAGGGGATGCTCGTGCTGCGGGTCCGCGACGACGGCCCGGGCCTCGCCGACTCCCCGCGGCCCGGCGGCCCGGGCGTGGGCCTCGCAAACACCCGGGAGCGGCTGCAGCAGCTCTACGGCGACGAGCAGCGGCTCGACCTGGAGAACGCGCCGGAGGGCGGCCTCGAGGTCACGGTCGGTCTACCGTTCTCGGTGCCCGCCGCCGCGACGGCTTAGTCCGGTCTTCTCCGTTTTCCGTGTCCCGTGTCCCGTGTCCCGTGTCCCGTCTTAGTGGCGTTCCGCGCGCCACTCGACCCACGCCTGCACCGCCAGCGTGACGAGAGCGAGCAGCGTCAGCAGGGACGCGACGGCGAACGCCGCCGAGAACTGGTACTCGTTGTAGAGGATCTCGACGTGCAAAGGCAGCGTCGTCGTCTGTCCGCGAATGTGGCCCGACACGACCGACACCGCGCCGAACTCCCCCATCGCGCGCGCGTTGCAGAGGACGATCCCATAGACGAGACCCCACCGGATCTTGGGCAGGCTGACGTGACGGAATGTCTGCCACCCGCTCGCCCCCAGCGTGATGGCCGCCTCCTCCTCGTCGCTCCCCTGCGCCTCCATGGTGGGGATGAGCTCGCGCGCGACGAGCGGCGCGGTCACGAAGATCGTCGCGAGGATGATCCCCGGCACGGCGAAGATGATCTTGAGGTCGTGGGCCTGGAGCCACGGCCCCAGGAACCCCTGTGCGCCGAAGAGGAGCACGAAGAGCATCCCGGAGATGACGGGCGACACGCTGAAAGGCAGGTCGATCAGGGTGACGAGCAGGTTCTTGCCGCGGAAGTCGAACTTCGTCACGGCCCACGCCGCCGCGATCCCGAAGAGGACGTTCAGCGGGACGGCGAAAGCCGCGGCGGTCAGCGTCAGGCGCACCGCGGCGCGCGCGTCGGGCTCCGAGATCGCCGCCATCCACGCCGCAGCGCCCTTCTCGAAGGCTTTCGAGAACACGACCGCCAGCGGCACGAAGAGGAAGAGCAGCAGGAACGCCATCGCGATTCCAATCAGGAGCCAGCGGACCCAGCGGGGCTCGTTCATCCGGCGTACCGCCGATTCCGCCTACGGGAGAGCAGGTTGATCGTCAGAAGGAGCGTGAACGACACGATCAGGAAGACCGCGGCGATCGCGGTCGCGCCGGCGTAGTCGAACTGCTCCAGCTGGATCATGATCAAGAGCGGGGTGATCTCCGACTTCATCGGAAGGTTTCCGGCGATGAAGATCACGGAGCCGTACTCGCCGAGCGCGCGGGCGAAGGCCAGGACGAAGCCGGTCAGCGCGGCGGGCAGGAGCTCCGGCAGCAGGACGCGGCCCAGGATCGTCGGCCTCCCCGCCCCGAGGCTCGCGGCGGCCTCCTCCGTCGCCGGATCGAGCTGGCGCAATACGGGCTGCACGGTGCGCACGACGAACGGCAGTCCCACGAAGGTGAGCGCCACGACGACGCCGATCGGCGTGTACGCGACGTGGATCCCGGCCGGCTCGAGGTACCGACCCAGCCAGCCCTTCCCGGAGTAGACGGTCGCGAGCGCGATCCCGGCGACTGCGGTCGGCAGCGCAAACGGCAGGTCCACGAGGCCGTCCACGATGCGCCGCCCCGGGAAGCGGTAACGCTCCAGCACCCACGCGAGCAGCACTCCGAAGACCGTATTGATCACGGCCGCGGCGAACGACGCCCCGAAGCTCAGGCGGAACGCCGCGAGCGTGCGCGGCGCGGACACCTTCGCCCAGAGCTCCGAGAGGGGCAGCTGCAGGCTCTTCAGGAACACCGTGGACAGCGGGATCAGGATCACGAGGCCGAGGTAGAACAGCGTGAAGCCGAGGGACAGGCCGAAGCCGGGAAGCACTCCACGACTTGGTCCGCGGCGTTCGCTTCGCGAACGGCGGACAGAGATTTTCAAACCGGAGCTTTCACTCACGTGAAAAGGTGCGCCGTTGACATTCCTTCAGCGCGTTCACCGTCCGCTCGTCGAGATCTGATCGAAAATTGCACCGTCCGCGAAGTGCGCGGGCTGCACTTTGGCCCAGCCCCCGAAAGCCTGGATGGTGAAGAGCTGGATCTTCGGGAACTGCGCGGCGTACTTCGCGGCGACCGCCGGCAGGGTCGGCCGGAAGTAGTGGCGAGCCGCGATGTCCTGGCCCTCCGGCGAGTAGAGGTACTCCAGGTACGCGCGCGCGACCGCCGCGGTCTTGTGCTTGTTCGCCACCCGGTCGACGACCGCCACCGGCGGTTCCGCGAGGATGCTCACGGAGGGCACCACGATGTCGAATTTCCCGGCGCCCATCTCCTTCACGGCGAGCAGCGCTTCGTTCTCCCACGCGAGCAGGACGTCGCCGATGCCGCGCTCGACGAACGTGATCGTCGACCCGCGCGCGCCGGTGTCGAGGATCGGCACGTTCTTGTAGAGCTTCGTGACGAACTCCTTCGCCTTCGCGTCGCTGTTGTACTTCTTCGCGGCCCAGCCCCACGCGGCGAGGTAGTTCCAGCGGGCGCCGCCGGAGGTCTTGGGGTTCGGCGTGATGACGGAAATGCCGGGCCTCCCGATGTCCGCCCAGTCCAGGATCTTCTTCGGGTTGCCCTTGCGGACGAGGAAGACGATCGTCGACGTGTACGGTGAGCTGTTGTGCGGCAGCCGCGTCTGCCAGTTCGCCGGGAGGAGCCCCGCCTTCGCGATCGCGTCCACGTCGTACGCGAGGGCGAGCGTGACGACGTCGGCCTCGAGGCCGTCGATCACGGAGCGCGCCTGCTTTCCGGAGCCGCCGTGCGACTGCTGGATCGTGACGGTCTGCTTCGTCTTCGCCATCCAGGACTTCGCGAACACGGCGTTGAAGTCCTGGTAGAGCTCCCGCGTCGGGTCGTACGAGACGTTCAGGAGCTTGACCTGGGCTTGTGCGGCGCCAGCCGCCGACAAGAGTCCGGCAGCGGCGAGAAGAGTTGCGGCAAGCGAGCGATTCATGGAGGGACTCCTTTCAGAATGAGATCTGGAAGCGGGTGAAGAAGACTCGCTCGTCCGGCCGGTCGCCGTCGGCCGCGCCGCCGTCGAACTTCGTCATTTCATGACTCGTCATAAAGCGGACGTTCCGGTTCGCCCACCAGTTCACGCCGAGCGTCCACGCGCTGGCGGTCCGAGCGGCGCTCGCCGGGTTGGCGAAAAGCGGGAAGGCGTCGCGGTCCACCGCGAGCCGGCTGTAGCGGGCGGCGAGCTCGAAGGCGCCAGACCCCGTTCCGAAGCCGGAGAACGGCTTCTTCGGAGTCACGCCGCGGTACGACGCCGTCCCGCCGATCACCCAGGACGCGGCGGCCTGCCAGGCCGTATTGGTGAGCTCGGCTCGATCGGAAGCGCAACCGCAGGGCCGGTGAGAAGCGCGCCTCGACGTATCCGTCGAAGAGCACGCTCGTGCCCTGGCCGAAGTCCGGCATGACGCGGAAGTCGAAGATCTTGAAGACCGTGCCCTCGAAGATCGGGCGCACGCGCCGGAGCAGGAACGTGTCGGTGCCCGCCGGCGTCTCCTCCGAAAAGAAGCGGCCGTCGAGCTGGATGTAACCGCGCAGCCGGAGCACGAAATCGCCGTCGGCCGACTTCCACGAGAAACCGTCCCGGCCGATCGGGGGCGTTTGCTGGGCCAGGGCCACGCGGGACGCCGCGAGGGTCAGCGCGAGCCCGGCGAGGAACCGCGCGCGTTGGGGGCCAACTTCAAGCAGCATCCCTCATGCGGTGCGGTGGGGGGAACGGACCACGAGCACCGGGTCCTTCAGGCCTCCCTCGAGCAGGCGGCGGAGCAGCCCGCGCAGCTCCATCCGGTCGCCGTAACGGGGCAGCGGAGAGCCGAGCACGAGAAGGTCGTGTTTTCCCTCGACCATCTGCGCCCGGATCTGTTCCTCCGGCTCCCCCGTGCGGACCTGCGCGTCGGCCTCCACGCCCAGGCGGGCGAGCGTCCGAACGCCTCCGTCGACGAAGCGGCGAGCGGCCTCGCGCGCGGCGGGGTCGCCCTCTCCCTCCGCAACCGTCATCACCGTGGCCTGCGCGCCCAGGTGGCGGGCGAGCCGTCCCGTGAACGCCACGTCGCGCTTGCCCGGCTCGCCCACCGCGACGCAGACGAGGATCCGAGCGGGCACCGGCCGCGGTCCCGGAACGAGGAGCAGGTGCTCGGCGCCCGCGGCGAGCGCCGCGCTCGCGGTCTCGCGGCCCTCCCCCTCGTCCCAGCCCAGGACGACCAGGTCGTACGGCAGGCGCGCGGTCTCGTCCGCCACGACGTCGGTGCGGGAGCCGGCGACCGCGCGCGTTTCGTGCATCGTGACGGAGGAGCCCAGCTTCTCGACGCTCTCGCGCAGGAGCCGGGTCAGGCCGTCGCCGCTCTCCTCCCCGCGGACGACCAGACTCACGCGCGCCTGAGCCAGCCGGGCCATCTCCCCGCCGAGCGCGAGCGCCGCGCGATCGTGGGCGGAGCTGCTCGTCACCAGCAGGAAGTGCAGGCCCGGGTGGACGAGAGCGTGGATTCGGCGCACGCCGACCCAGGCCCGGTCGCCCGGGCGGAGCGGGGTCCGGCGCGCCGCGTGGGGCGTGCGGCTCGCCTCGACTAAGAAGTAGTCGCTGCCGAACGGCACCGGCGGCGCGATGGTGCGCACGCGCGGCATGGCCGGAAGCCGGAGGAGGAGTCGCTCCTGCGCCCCGGCAAAGCTCGCCTGCTCGACGACGCCCTCCCCGAGGACCGGCACGGTGAGCGCGGCCCGGTCCTCCTCGAGCGCCACGTCCTCGGGCCGAAAGAGGGCCTGCACCCGCCGGCTCGAGATGCCGGTGGCCTCTTCCGTCGGGAGAGGCAGGTCGAGCGTGCCGACCCGGACGGCGCCGCGCGCGGCCTCGCCCACGAGGAGGTTCGCCGCGCCGAGGAACGTCGCGACGAACTCGGTCGCCGGGCGGAGGTAGAGCTCGTCCGGCGGTCCCGTCTCGAGCAGGCGCCCGTAGTTCATCACCGACAGCCGGTCGCCCAGCTCGAACGCCTCCTCCTGGTCGTGCGTGACGAAGATCGCCGTGATCTTCAGCTCGCGCTGGATCCGCCGCAGCGTCTTCCGGAGCTCGCCGCGGATGCGGGCGTCCAGGGCGCCGAACGGCTCGTCCAAGAGCAGCACCTCGGGCTCGTGGGCGAGGGCGCGCGCGAGCGCTACGCGCTGCTGCTGTCCGCCGGAGAGCTGTCTCGGAAGGCGCCCGCCGAATCCGGACAGCTCGACCAACTCCAGGAGCTCGTCGCGCCGGCGCGTGCGCTCCCGCGCCGCGACTCCGCGAACGCGCAGCGCGAACTCCACGTTCTGCGACACGGTCATGTGGCGGAAGAGCGCGTAGTGCTGGAAGACGAAACCCGCGCCGCGGGAGCGGGGCGGCGCATGGGTGACGTCGCGGCCGTGGAGCAGCACGCGGCCGGAGTCCGCCTCCGCGAGCCCCGCGATCATCCGCAGGACCGTGCTCTTGCCGCTTCCGCTCGGCCCCAGCAGCACGAAGAGCTCTCCGGTCGCGATCGTCAGCGAAACGTCGCTGACCACGGACCGCTCCCCGTAGCGCTTCGTGACGTGCTCGAGCTGGATGGACACGGCGTACCTGCGGGCGGACGAGCGCATCATCCCAGAGCGAAGCGACTCCCATGTCATCCCGAGAGGAGCGAAGCCAGACGAGGGATCTGGCGACCGATGGAAGGCCAGATCCCTCGCTTCGCTCGGGATGACAGAGGGGCCGAAATAAAAAGCGCCCGGGGCGGTCAGAGGAGAGACCCGCCCCGGGCGTAAGAAAAGAGCGAGCTGTGGTCTAGAACTCGACGCGGAACCCGAGCTCGTAGCTGCGGGGCCGCTGCCACGAGGTGGCGAAGTTGAAGCGCTCGTTCGTCGGGTTAGCGACGGTGCCGCCGTCTCCGACGTTGTCGTCCCGCTGGATTTCGATCTCGGTGTCCAGGATGTTGAACACGGATGCGATCACGCCGAGGCGCACGGGTCCGACGACGAAATCCTTCTGAAGCTGCGCGTCCCACCGGTAGAAGTCGGGGAGACGCCGCGAGCCGCGCGGTTCCAGGAACTCTTCGCCGTACGGAGCGTTGGGCGCCGGGCGCGTGACGTTGTACGCCACTCCGCTATCCCAATACGCGCTCGTTCCGGCGAAGAAGTCCCACGGCAGGCGAACGTAGCCGTCCAGCTTGACGACGTGCCGCGCGTCATCCGATGTGAAGCCGTAGCGGTTCACGAAGTGGTCCGGAAAGAAGTCGAAGTCGGTGCCGGTGTTCTGGGTGTACTCGACGGAGCTGCGCGACTTGGACAGCGTGTAGGACATGATCCAGCTCATCGCGCTGGTCGGCCGGCTCTCGACCTTGAAGATCAGGCCGCGGTAGTCGGACTTGAGGACGTCCGATTGCCCGGCCGGGCGGTTCGTCAGCCAGTAGGTGTTGCAGTCCGCGTCGAAGCAGGTGTCTTCGAACATGCGACGGTTGCGCCGGTAGATGCCGGTCACGTCGAGGCTCGTGTTCTTGAAGATCCGCTGCGTGATCCCGGTCGAGATCTGCTGCGAATACGTCGGTCGGAGCGATGGATCGAGAGTGTTGCCGGAGGGTCCGCCGAACGCGCCGAGGAACTCGAACTCCTCGCCGGTGAAGAGGAAGGCCCCGAGGACGGTGCCCTGGCGGGCCAGGAAGCCGGGCAGCGTGAGCGCGGAGTCCTCCATGAACTCGCCGGCGTTGGCCTTCAGGATGGTCGAGGAGTTGTTGAAAACGTCCCACGACACGCCGACGCGGGGCTGGATGCGGGAGAAGGTCTTCACCTTCTCGTCGTCCTCGAGGAGATAGTCGACCTCGTCATAACGGGCGCCGAGCTTCGCGGTGACGCTCGGAACCGGCCGCCACTCGTCCTGGACGTAGAAGGCCATTCCGCGCGCCTTGAACGTCTGCTCGGGCACGTCGGTGTAGACGAGGTACAGGAAGGGATCGCCGTCCGCGGGCTCGTCGATGGCCCCGCAGGTCGCGCCGGCGGGCTGGCCGAACTCCTCCGAACAGAACGTCGGGTCGAAAGGCGTCCCCGTCACGTTGTTGACGCTCTTGAAACGGGTCCACTCGAGGTCGGTTCCGACCTTGAAGAGATGACTGCCGAGGAAGTTCGCCATATAGCTCGTCGACGCGAGCGCCTGGAACCGGGGGCGCTTCGCATTCTGGATGTTCGTGTAGTTGCCCGAAGAGATTCCGGTGACCTGGTCGATCACGCCGGTCGTCTCGAGATCCCCGCTCTGCGGGAAGGCGTCCAGCTCGTTGTTGATGTAACCAGCCTGCAGGTTCGCCAGCCAGTTCGGGGTCAGCACCGCGTCGTAGCTGGCGTTGTAGACGGTCAGGTCCTGCGTCTGCTTGTAACCGGCCGCTTCGGTGTAGAACGAGCTGTCCTCGGCGTGGTCGATGTCGGCCGTCTCGCTGTTGAACTTCAGGGCGAGCGTCTGATTCGGGGCCGGCGTCGCGGTCAGCTTGCCGAACACCGACCAGCCCTTGAACTCGCGGCGACCGGGCTGAAACCCGAAGAGATCCGGGCGCTGCCGGGTGAAGTCGGGGCGCTCGAGGGATCCGAAGAACCAGACCTTGTCGCGCAGGACCGGTCCGCCGAGGGTCGCGGCCGGCGCGAGGTTCTTGAAGTCCTCGGAGTCCCGGTCGTAGCGCAGCCTGTCGGTGCCCGCCGGGAAGTCGCGCCTGCGCTCGCCCCGCTCGGTCAGAGCCTCCGACTGGAATCTCACGTCGAGCGAGCCGTGGAATTCGTTGCCGCCCGACTTCGTGATCACGTTGATGATCCCGCCGATCGCCTTGCCGTACTCGGCCTCGAAGCCGCTCGTTTGCACCGCGATCTCCTGGATCGAGTCGAAAGTGAAGTTCGACGTGAACGTGTGGGTGACCGGGTCGGTGGTGTTCAGGCCGTCGATCAGGAACGAGTTCTGGCCGAAGTTCGAGCCGAAGAACGACGGGTTGCCGCCGGATCCGGCCTGGCTGCCGGACCCCGGCGCCTCGAGAACGACGCCCTGATAGGAGCGGTTCGCGAGCCCGATCGTCGAATATTTGAGGTGGTCCTCCTTCAGGTTCAGCTGGGTGTTCGTCTTCGTCGGGTCGATGACGACGGTCTCGCTGCTCACCTCGACCGACTCCGACACGCGCGCCAGGGCGAGCGTGACGTTGATCTTCGTCGCGTTGTTCAGCGAGACGACCACGTCGGTCCGAACCGACTTCTCGAAAGACGCGATCTCGTAGTCGGCCCGGTACGTTCCGGGTGGGAGCAGCGGGAAGTTGTACTCCCCGGAGGCGTTGGTCGTGACCGTGCGGGTGCCCTGGAGCGAGGGGCTGGAAATGGTGACGTTGACGCCGGGCAGGGCGCTCCCGTCCGCGTCCGTCACCGTACCGAAGAGAGTTCCGGTCGTCGCGGCGAAGGCGCTTCCTGCGGTGAGCAGGAGCACCACCGCCACGGCGAAGCTTCGAAATCGACTGTTCATCTGTATTCCTTTCTTTCTTTGCTCGTGTCCCGTGTCCCGTGTCCCGTGTTCCGTTTTCAGAAGCGGAGTCCCACCGAGAACCTAAAGGTCCTCGGCAGCTGATAGGCGTCGCGGCCGATCGCCTGTCCGAAGTTCGCGGCGTACGCGAAGTCCGTTCCCTCGACCGGCTCCTGCGACGGATCGAAGTTCTGGAACGGCGCGCCCGCGCTGGCCCGGGTGTTGACCGTCGTGCTGGAGTCGATTCCGATGCGGCCGCCCGTCAGGGCGTCCTCGTTGAACACGTTGATCAGCTCGGGCTGGAGGAAGACCTCGAGCGACTTCCAGACCTTCAGGTTGACGTTCAGCGCCAGGTCGGTTCGGGTCATGTCCTCGAACCGGAACGGCGCGCGTCCGCCGCCGAAGTAGTAGTTGACCGCGACCGGAGGATCCTCGTAGCCCGGGTTGTCCACGAAATCGCGGGTGTCGACCGTCCCGAGGCCGCGGTACGCGCGCCCGGACCCGTAGGTCTCCAGCACCGTGATGTTGAAGTCGGCCAGGCGGGTCGGAAAATCGAAGCCGAGCCAGAGCCGCGCGTTGTGGCGCTGGTCGCCCTCGAGATACCCGGTCGGATTGTTCTGGCGGAACTGCTTGTACTCGGGATACTCACCCGCGGTGCCCGGGATCGGGCCGCTCACGAAGTCCTCCGCGTCCAGGTTGCCGGTCAGGCGCGACCACGTGTAGTTGCCGCCGACGAAGAGACCCACCGGGAAGCGGTAAGAGAACTGGGTCTGCACCGCCGTGTAGCGGCGGTCGTAGCGTTCGTCGTTGCCGACGATTCCGAGGTCCGTGAAGTTGCCGAACTGGTCTTCCGGCGAGGGTCCCGTCTCGAGGTCGATGCGGCTGCCGTAGAAGTCGTCCCAGTTCCGGTAGATCAGGTCCACCTTGCCGAATCCGCGCGTCCCGAGAGCTCCGCCGAAGCCGACCGTGTACTCCTTCACGTTCGGCGATTTGAGCGACCCCCCCAGGATCGTCGAGGAGAGGCCCGGAATGTCCTGGAGCCGCGTCGGTCGCGAGGAGGTCCCGCCGATGGAGTTGAACCAGTCGAAGACGGCCTGGATCGCCTGCGCGTTCGTCAGGAGCTGGTCCGTCGGGGCATTGACGTCGCAGTTGATGCAGGGGCCCCGGTAGAACCAGTCGAGCGTTGCGTTGATGCCGGCGGGCGAGGAGTCGTTCGCGATCCCGAGCGTCAGGTTGGCGACGTACTGCCCGTACCCGGCGTTGACGACGAAACGCCCGTCGCCGCGCACGTCGTAGTGGGCCGCCAGCCGGGGGCTGAAGGCGGAGTCGTCCGAGACGAGGAACCCGTCGCTGTTCTTGGAGCGGTTCTTGTCGTACCGCAGGCCGGCGTTGAAGCTCCAGTGGTCGCCGACCGCGATCCGGTCGTTGACGAAGATCGACTCGGTGTTGAAGTCGGTGCCCTGCGTCAGCTGGAGGATCGGCGTGTAGCGGAGGAACGTCGAGTCTCCGGGGGTCCGGAAGACCGGGAAAACGTCGGTGCCCCGGATGATCGCGCTCGTGCCGAAGATCCGGTAGTCGCTGCCGGACTGGTGATTGTTCGCGAACTGGAAGTCGTGAAAGTGCTCGTAGCCCAGGCGGAGGTCGTGGGTGCCGAGGTTCGACGTGGACAGGAAATAAGACACCTTGCCCGACCAGGACTCGTTGTCGCGCTGCTCCGGGGTGTCGTTGGAAAACGTCGGCGAGTTGTACCGGGCGTTGCCGCGGGACCGGTCGAGCAGGAGCGTCCCCTGGATCGGGTCGAGGAACGGAGAGCCCGAGTTCTCGAACGTGAACTGCTTCTTCGCGTACTGGGCTTCGACGAAGAGGCGGTCGGTCCAGACGCCGTTGTAGTTCACTCCGAGGAGCGTGTTCGGGGTCTGGCGGGTGACGAGGCTCGCGGTGTCGAGGATGTTCGTCGTGAACGAGTTGTTGACCTCTTCGTCCGCGACGTCGATGTAGCTGCCGACGAGGCTGTGCCGCGGCGTCACCGCGACCGTCAGCTTCCCCTCGATCCGCTGCTGGTCGCGGATGTTCTCGTACGCGATCGCCGTGGGATCGATCGAGCCGGGCCCCGCGGTGGGGTTCGTCTGGCGCGAGAGGGACGTCTTCTGCGTGCGGTACGCGCCGAATCCCCAGATGCGGTCCACCCAGATCGGGCCGCCGAGCGTCGCCTCGTACACCGGGTTCGTCTTGTCGATCCGGGGGTCGAGGTTGCGCGAATCGTTCAGCGGATCGTTGCTGTTCCACTTCTCGTTCGTGAAGCTCGTTCGGAACGAGCCGGACAGCCGGTTGCCGCCGGACTTCGTGATGGCCGACACGACGCCGCCCGTGAACCGGCCGTACTCCGCCGAGATGTTGCCCGTGAGGATCGTCGTCTCCTGGATCGCGTCCTCGATGAACAGGTCGTGCGGCTGTCCGCGGAGGTTCTCGTTGACGACGACTCCGTTGATGAGAAAGAGGCTGTCGAAGGAGGGAGCCCCGCCGATCGCGATCGAGGCGAGCCGGTCGTTGCCTCCCGGTCCGTTGTTGGTCACGCCCGGCCCGAGCAGCACCGTGCCCGCGAGCGTCCGCGCGATGGGGAGCTTCTCGACGAACGATCCCTTGTAGTTGGAGGCGACCTCCGGCGAGTCGATGAGCGCGGTCTCGGTCGCCGCGCCCGTGACCGTCACGTTTTCGGTGACGGCGGCCGGCTTCATTTCGACGTCGAGCCGGGCGATGCCGTTCGCCGGGAGCGAGACGTTCTGCTCGATCCCGCTCATGCCCGCCAGCTCGAACCGCACCGTGTAGTCCCCGGGCGGCAGGAGATTGAAGATGTAGTCGCCGTTCGAGCCCGTCGTCGTATCGCGGGCCCCCTGCAGGCGCGGCGACTCCACCTTGACGGTGACGCCGGGCAGAGCGACACCCCCCTCCGTGGTGACTTTTCCGGTGAGCGACGCGGTGGGAAGACCCTGCGCGGCGAGGACTGCGCCCGAGAGGAGCGCCGCCGCCGCGATCCATCCGATTCTTCCGGTTTTCATCTCTCTCCCCCTCCTGTTTGAGTCGTGCTGAAAGAAACGCCCTGGACTGTGACGGGTGCAGGCCCCTTCGGGACCTGTCCCCGTGACTTGCTCGGTGAGAGCAACGCGGTTGCCACGGACCAATCGAGGACGCGTGCGACGAATCGAACCGGCGGGGGGACGAGGGACCGGGGCGCGCGGACGAAACTGCGCCGCGCCATTCTCGTCGCGGCGGGCGCTTCAGAACTCCGGACGGTTGATCAAACGGTTGGATACCGTGCGCCGAGCGGCGCGGCCCGAGCGCGCCGACGACCGTCGCCGCACGGGAGGAAGGGAAGGACGAAGAGTTCGTCGGGCGGGACGGCTCAGAACGAGCCGTGCGGCGTTGCCGTCACATCCGGTTTGCCGGATTTTCGGGGTGGATTTGGACGACCGGGATCGCGCGGCGACCGTTCGTGACCGCTCGTCGGAAAAAAGTTTCGACGTCCGCGGGGCCTGGCCGGAGTTCCCGTCGACTCTCGTCCCTCGAAAGCGGGCATTGGTCCCGATCCGGGCGCTCCGGGGTGGCCGAGGCAGCGGAATTGCTGTCCCGCGGACCCGTGGAGCGATCCCGAAAAATCTTTTCTTCGTCCGGTTCGTTTAGAGAGGTGGAGATCTTGCGGTCTTGAAACGTCTGGCCCTCTGGAAGGTGACGGCCCTGGCGCTCGCTCTCGCGTGCTCCCGCGTCGCGGTCGCCGACGTGGAGTCCATGTACGACGGCGGATCCGCCGGACCCACGCGCCGCCGGACGATCGAGCGGTCGCGCAAGCTCCTCGCGGACGTGCTGGAGCTCTATCCGGGAACCACCGTGGCGGTGGCCATCGAGGACCGGGTGGTGTGGTCGGCGGGCTTCGGATACTCGAACGTCAAACGTCAGGTTCCGGTCAGCTCGTCGACGCAGTTCCGGATCGACCGCGTGTCGGAGTCGCTGACGGCGACCGCGCTCGTCCGGCTCGCCGAGGAGGGTCGCCTGGACCTCGACGCTCCCGTGCAGAAGTACGTGCCGGCCTTTCCCGAAAAAAATTATCCGGTGACCTCCCGCCAGGTCGCGGCGCACCTCGGGGGAATTCCGGCGCTCGCGCCGCAGCGGCTGGTGGCGAATCACTGCACCCAACCGGATGAGGCGCTGCGGACGTTCGCGGCGCTTCCGCTGTCGAGGCTTCCGGGGACGCGCTACCTCCACTCGACACCGGGCTACGTCCTCCTCTCGGCGGTGGTCGCGGGAGCCTGCGGGCAGGATTTCGTCTCGTGCATCCAGGAGAGGGTCTTCAAGCCCGCCGCAATGACGGCGACGGCGCTCGACAATCCGCGCACGCCGGCCCCCCGCCAGGCCGTGCCCTACGTGCGCGGCTGGTTGAGCATGCTCGCGGAGGCGCCGCCGGTGGACAACAGTTGCCAGTGGGGCGCGGGCGGCTTCGTTTCCACCGCCGAGGACCTCGCGCGGTTCGGGCTCGCGCTGCTCCGCGGTGAGCTCGTAAAGAAGGAGTCGGTGTCGCTCCTCCTCGCGCCGCAGAAGACGTCGACCGGCGAGAGCACGGGCCATGGCCTCGGGTGGCAGGTGGGCGTCGACTCAAAGGGACGGCGCCGGCTCGTGCAAAGCGGGCGGACCGTCGGCGGACGATCCGTCGTCGTGCTCATACCCGACGCGAAGCTCTCTCTCGCTCTTCTCGCCAACGTGGACGGCGAGCACCTGGACGATCACGCGCTGAAGATCGCGGAGCTCTTCGCGGAACCGGAGTGACACGCGGAGCGCGAGCGCCTTCGCGGGTCGTCCCGAGCGCAGCTCCCCCTCTTGTCATCCTGAGGAGCGAAGCCTCCTCCCTTGTCATCCTGAGGAGCGAAGCCTCCTCCCTTGTCATCCTGAGGAGCGAAGCGACGAAGGATCTCTCCCTCGAACGCAAGAGATCCTTCGCTTCGCTCCGAATGACAACACGGCGCTCGGAATGACGCGGCCGCCGTGTGATCCCGCTCACGTTCTTTCGTCACACCGTTTCGCGCCCTTTCGGATGAGCTCCGAGTGCGCTCGTAACAGGCGTCGGTTCAGCAGCTTGCAAACTGGCACACCTCTCGCAACCTCGATCGCCCAGCCGCGAGGAAAAACGCGGCGCACTAAAGGGAGGTTGCGTGATGAGAAAAAGCGGCAAGTGGAAACGGTCGATCGCATCGGGAATCCTGGGGACGGTTCTCTGCGCGGGCGTCACGCTCGGCGTCGAAAACCGCATGCGCACCGAACGGCCGGTCGCGAAGCGGTCGGCGTCCGCGACCTCCACCACGCCGTCTCGCGGCCGGGTGGTCGAGTTCAAGCCGGAAGGCACGGACTCCTGGCTGTGCACCTACGTGAGCCCCTTCTTCTGTGACGCTGCGCCCACGATCACGAACACCGCGCCGACGCCGGGAACGGCGATGGCCGAGCGCGGCCGCCGGTAGAGAGAGAGTTCCAACGATCCAGACTCCCGCGCGTCGGGGTTCTCGGTCGCTGGAAGTCGAAAAAAGCCCCTCGAAAGAGGGGCTTTTGATTTAGGGTCAACGCTGAATGACTGAATTCCGCGATTCAGGCCTGACCCGAATTCAGCGATTCAGCGTTGACCCCAACGAGATCTGATCCCGGCCTCGAGGCGGCGCTCCGGCGCGTCGTCCGGGGCGAGGTTCGTTTCGACGCCGGAAGCCGCGCGCTCTACGCCACCGACTCCTCGAATTACCGCCAGGTGCCGATCGGGGTCGTCGTGCCGCGCGACCGGAACGACGTGCTGGAGACGCTCGAGCTCTGCCGCCGATTCGGGGCGCCGATCCTCGGTCGCGGCGCAGGCACGAGCCTCGCCGGACAGTGCTGCAACGTCGCCGTGGTCCTCGACACGTCGAAGCACTTCAACCGGATCCTGGAGATCGACCCGGAGAGCCGCACCGCGCGGGTCGAGCCGGGCACGGTCTTAGACGACCTGCGCGAGGCGGCGGAGCGGCACGGTCTCACGTTCGGTCCGGACCCCGCGACCCACGCCTGCTGCACGCTCGGCGGAATGATCGGAAACAACTCCTGCGGAGTCCACTCGGTCATGGCCGGCAAGACCGACGACAACGTCCGGGAGCTCGAGGTCGTCGCGGGCGACGGGACTCTGCTGACGGTCGGCCCCACGTCCGACGCGGAGCTGGAGCGCATTCTTACGGTTGGCGGACGGACCGCCGCGATCTACGGCGGACTTCGCGACCTGCGCGACCGCTATGCAGCTCTCATCCGTTCCCGCTACCCCGACATTCCCCGGCGCGTTTCGGGCTACAACCTCCCCCACCTCCTGCCCGAGAACGGTTTCGACCTCGCGCGCTCGCTCGTCGGCTCGGAGGGCACCTGCGCCTTCGTCCTGGAGGCTAGGGTCCGGCTGGTTGTCAGCCCGCCGGCGCGGGTTCTCGTCGTGCTCGGTTACGCCGACATCTCCTCGGCGGCCGACGCGGTCCCGGAGATCCTCGAGCACGGGCCGATCGGTTTGGAGGGATTCGACGACGGCCTCGTCGGCGACATGGACCGGATCGGCCTCTTCCCGGCGAACCGTGGGCTGCTCCCGGAGGGGCGCGGCTGGCTCCTCGTCGAGCTCGGCGCGGCGGAGGCGCCCGACGCGCTCGCGGCGGCGACGCGCCTCGTCGGCGCGATGGGCTCGCGGGGAGCGGCGTCGTCCCGCGTCTTCGCTCGCCGGGAGGAGGCCGCGCAGATCTGGCAGATTCGGCAGGCCGCGCTGGGGGCGACGGCGCACGTCCCCGGCCGGAAGAGGACGTGGGAGGGCTGGGAGGATTCCGCGGTCGCGCCCGACAAGCTCGGCGCGTACCTGCGCGACCTGCGCGCGCTCCTCGACCGGCACGGCTACGGCGGCGACTTCTACGGCCACTTCGGTCAGGGTTGCGTGCACACGCGCACCGACTTCGACCTCGAGACCCCCGACGGGGTCGCGAAGTACCGCTCTTTCGTTCTCGAGGCCGCGGACCTCGTCGTCGGGTACGGCGGATCGCTGTCCGGGGAGCACGGCGACGGCCAGTCGCGCGGAGAGCTGCTCCCGAAGATGTTCGGGACCGAGCTCGTCGGAGCGTTCCGCGAGTTCAAGGCAATCTGGGACCCCGAGGGGCTCATGAATCCGGGCAAGGTCGTGGACGCCGCGCGGCTCGACGAGAACCTGCGGCTCGTTCCGGCCGGCCGGAAGCCTCCCCCTCCGTTGAGCGCGTTCGCGTACGCGTCCGACGGCGGTGACTTTGCGCTCGCGCTCTCGAGGTGCGTCGGCGTCGGGGAGTGCCGCCGCTCGAAGGGCGGCACCATGTGCCCGAGCTTCATGGTGACGCGCGAGGAGAAGCACTCGACGCGCGGCCGCGCCCGGTTGCTCGACGAGATGATTCGCGGAGAGGTCCTGACCGGCGGGTGGAAGGAAGAGGCGGTCCGCGAAGCGCTCGACCTCTGCCTGGCGTGCAAGGGGTGCAAGTCGGACTGCCCGGTCGGCGTGGACGTCGCGGCCTGGAAGGCCGAGTTCCTCTCGCGGTACTACCGCGGCCGGCTCCGTCCCGCCGCCGCGTACTCGATGGGCCTCGTCGACCGCTGGGCGCGGCTCGCCTCCGCCGCGCCGGGCCTCGCGAACTTCGTCGCGCAGGCGCCCGGCCTTTCCTCCGTCGTGAAGACGCTGGCGGGAATCGCGCCGGAACGCCGCCTCCCGCGTTTCGCCCGACAGACGTTCCGCGCGTGGTTCGCGCGCCGCCGCCCTCCCGCGGCCTCGGCCCCCGCGACCAACCGGACCGCGGTGCTTTTCGCCGACACGTTCACGAACCACTTCGCTCCGGAGATCGGCCGGGCGGCGGTGGACGTCTTGGAGGCCGCGGGCTTTTCCGTGACTCTGCCGCGCGGCCCGCTCTGCTGCGGCCGGCCACGGTACGACTTCGGGATGCTCGACTCCGCCCGGCGGCGGCTCGCCCAGGTTCTCGATGCGCTCTCTCCCTCGGTCGCGGCCGGCTCGCCGGTCGTCGTACTGGAGCCCAGCTGCGCCGCCGTCTTCCGCGACGAGCTTCCGGAACTCTTCCCGAAGGACGAGCGGGCCGTCAGCCTCGCCCGCCGGACGTTTCTCCTCGCCGAGTTCCTGGAGAAGGAAGCCGGCGGGTGGACGCCTCCGGCGCCCGGCAGCCCCGGGAAGGCGCTCGTCCAGTTCCACTGCCACCAGCGCGCCCTCTTCGGGATCGACGCGGACCGCCGGGCGCTCGCGACAAGCGGGCTCGAAGCGGACGTCCCGGACTCCGGCTGCTGCGGAATGGCGGGCTCCTTCGGATTCGAGAAGTCGCACCGGGACGTCTCGCTCGCGGTCGGAGAGCGGGTCCTGTTTCCGGCGGTGCGCGCGGCATCCGACGACACGCTGATCATCGCGGACGGCTTCAGCTGCCGCGAACAGATCCTCCAGGAGACGGGCCGCCGCGCGGTCCACCTCGCGGAGGCGCTCCGGAGGACAACGGGTCTGTCATCCTGAGCGAAGCGAAGGATCTCTAGAGTTCGAGAGATCCTTCGTCGCTACGCTCCTCGGGATGACGGAGAAGCGGTGCCCTCGGCGGTGCACTCCTCGCGTCGTTCGCTTCTCGGAAGGATAAGACTAGAGGAGGATCCCCATCTTCCGCGCCACGAAGTCCAGCGCGCGGTGCGGGACGGTCCGGAGCCATCCCGCGTCGATCTCCCGGGATGATTCGAGGTCGCGCTCGAACGCCTTCGACATCGTCCGCCCCACCTCCTCGTCCAGGATCAGCAAGTTGCACTCGGCGTTCAGGTGAAACGAACGGAAGTCGAGGTTGCTCGACCCGACCACCGACGCGTAGTCGTCCGCGACGGCCGTCTTGGCGTGGAGGATCGACGGCTGGTACTCGAAAATCCGCACGCCGGCGGCGAGCAGGGGCGGGAACCAGCCGTGCCCCGCGTGTCGCACGATCGGGACGTCACTGACACCCGGCAGGAGCAGCCGGACGTCCACACCCCTTCGGACGGCGGCCGCCAGCGCGCGGATCGCGCGGCGGCGTGGCGCGAAATACGCGTTGGTCACCCACACGCGCTCGCGCGCGGCGGCGACGACCGCTGCCAGTGCCGAAGCCGTCTCCTCGTGGCCTCTGCCGGGTCGCGAGTCGAGCACGAGCACGCGGGCCGGCGCGTCCCGGGAGGGTCGAGAGGCTGGAGGTCGAGCGTCCCGCCCGCGTGGCTCCACGCCTCCGAGAAAACGGTCGCCATCTCCCAGGCTGCGGAGCCTTCCACGCGGGCGTGCGTATCGCGCCAGGCGGACTGGACCTTCTCTCCGGAGCTTCCGGACCCGAGGCCGGACCCTCCGCTGTACTCGTCGGCGATGTTCATCCCGCCGGTAAAGGCCACCCGGCGATCGATCACCAGGATCTTCCGGTGATCCCGGAACGGCCCGAGCAGGAACGTTCCGAACAGACGGACCTCCACGCCATGCCGGCGCAGCTCGTCCCAGTACGCCTTCTTCGTCGACAAACTTCCGACCGCGTCGGCGAGCGCGCGCACGACGACCCCGCGCGCGGTGGCGCGGCGCAGGGCGTCGAGAGCGCGGCGCCCGGTCGCGTCGTCCTTCCAGATGTACGACTCCACGAGGATCTCGGTCTGCGCGGCGTCCACCGCGCGCTCCATGGCGTCGAAAGCGGAGCCGCCGTCGAAATAAACTTCCACCCGGTTTCCGCCGAGAACCGCGGTCTGGTCCACGCGCGACAGGAGCGTCGGGAAGCGGGGATCGCGCAAACCTCCGGGATACCGGCCGGCGATTTCGCGGATCCGGTTCGGGCGCAGCTCGGGTGGAATGCGATGCCGCGCGAAAGGGCGCAGGCGAGGCTTCCAGAGCCTCCGTCGCTTGCCTTTGCTGCTCACCTTGTCGCCTTCCGCTGCCCGCGAACGATATCCCTGGGGCAGGTTCTGCGCCGGTGGTTGTGAGGCAGAGCCCGGCTCCGGGCTTCTTCGTTTCCCGTTTTCCGTTTTCCGTTTCCGCCCGGAGCCGCGTATAGACTACCGCCGCGATCGATGCAGATCTTCCATCGAAGCACGAATTTCCTGTCTCGAGTTTCGATCTTCGGGGCGGTATTCTTTTTCGGCATCCTCCTCTGGCTTCTCTACGACCTGGAAGCTTCCCCCTACACGACCCAGCAGACCATCGCCCGCGAGCAGCCGGTCCAGTTCTCCCACGCGCACCACGTCGGAGCGATCGGCATCGACTGCCGCTACTGCCACACGTCCGTCGAGAAGGCCGCCTTCGCCGGCATCCCGCCCACGAAGACCTGCATGAACTGCCACTCGCAGATCTGGGCGCAGAGCCCCTATCTGGAGCCGGTGCGCGCGAGCTTCCGCAACGACACGTCGCTCGAGTGGACCCGGGTCCACGACCTGCCCGACTTCGTGTACTTCGACCACTCGATCCATGTGGCCAAGGGCGTCGGGTGCGAGACCTGCCACGGGCGGGTGGACCAGATGCCGCTCATGTACCAGGCGGCGTCTCTCCAGATGCGCTGGTGCCTGGACTGCCACCGCAACCCCGAGAAATACCTCCGCCCGAAGGAGGAGGTCTTCACGATGGGCTGGCGGCCGCCGGTCGACCAGGCGGCGCTCGGTGAACGGCTGAAGCGCGAGTACCACGTCCGGGATCGGGTGGTGCTGGAAAGCTGCTCGACGTGCCACCGATGAGCGGCCTTCCCATCCACCCCGCCGGCCATGCCTTCACGCCCCGCGACGGGCTCGACCGGCGGGACCTCTTCAAGTTCGTGGGCGCGTCGCTGGCGCTCGCCGGCGCGTCGGCGTGCACGCGCCAGCCCGCGGAAAAGATCGTCCCCTACGTCCGCCAGCCCGAGGAGCTCGTCCCGGGCAAGCCGCTCTTCTACGCGACCGCGATGACCGTGGGAGGTCTCGCGACCGGACTCCTCGTCGAGAGTCACATGGGACGGCCCACCAAGGTGGAGGGCAACCCGCTCCACCCCGCGAGCCTCGGCGGCACCGACGCCTTCGCCCAGGCCGCGGTGTACGGGCTCTACGACCCGGACCGCTCGCAGACCCTCCTGCAGCTGGGTGAGATCCGGCCGTGGTCCGCGTTCCTGGGCGAGATGCGCCTTGCGCTCGCGGAGGAGCGGGCGCGCCAGGGCGCTGGCCTCCGGATCCTGACGGAGACCGTGAGCTCGCCGACGCTCGCGCGGCAGGTCGCCGCGCTCTCCGCCGCGCTCCCCGGAGCGCGGTGGCATCAGTGGGAGCCGGCGTCGCCCGACAACGCGAGGAACGGCGCCCGGATGGCGTTCGGATCGCCCGTCAACGCGATTCACCGCCTGGCGGACGCGGACGTGATCGTCTCGCTCGACGCGGACTTCCTCGCGTGCGGCCCGGCGCAGTCGAGGCTCGCGCGGGAGTTCGCGGCACGGCGCCGCGCGGGCGCTTCCGGCGGCGCGATCAACCGCCTGTACGTCGTCGAGAGCGCGATGACCTCGACGGGCGCGCGCGCCGACCACCGCAAGCCGCTGGCGGCCGCGGAAGTGGAGGCGTTCGCCCGGGCGATCGCGACGAAGCTCGGCGTCGGGGCGCCCGCGGGCACGGCCGAGTCGGGCGGTCGCTTCGCGGCGGACCCGATGGCGCGGGCCGTGGGCGAGGACCTCCTGCGGCACCGGGGGCGGAGCGTCGTGATCGCGGGGGACTCCCAGCCGCCCGCGGTCCACGCCATCGCGCACGCGATGAACGGCTTCCTGGCGAACGCGGGCCGCACCGTCGTTTACACGGACCCCGCCGAGGCAAATCCGGAGGACCAGCTGGAGTCGCTTCGGTCGCTCGTCGCCGACATGAAGAGCGGCAAGGTCTCCACGGTGATCGTGCTGGGCGGGAACCCCATCTTCAACGCGCCGGCCGACCTCGGCTTCCGTGACGCTTTCCGGAAGGTCCCGCGCCGCGTTCACCTTTCACTCGAGAACGACGAAACCTCGGACGAGTGCCAGTGGCACGTGGCCGAGTCGCACTTCTTAGAGACGTGGAGCGACACCCGCGCGTTCGACGGCACCGCTTCCATCGTGCAGCCGCTCATCGCGCCGCTCTACGGCGGCCACTCCGCCCACGACGTCCTCGCGTCTCTCTCCGACCAGCCGGAGCAGTCCGCCTACGACCTCGTCCGCGAGACGTGGAAAGCGCAGATGACCGGAGACTTCGAGATGGCGTGGCGGCGCGCGCTCCACGACGGCGTCATCGCGGGAACGGCGAGGCCGGAGCGCGAGGTTTCGGCGGCATCATTTCCGGTAAAGACGCGCTCTGTCCCGGTGGAAGCCCCGGTTTCAAAAGTTCTGTCCGCCGGTCGCGAAGCGACCGCCGCGGACCCAGTCCTCGAGATCACCTTCCGGCCGGACCCGACGATTCACGACGGCCGCTTCGCGAACAACGGCTGGCTGCAGGAGCTGCCCAAGCCCGTGACGACAGTGACGTGGGACAACGTCGCGGCGGTCTCCCCCGCGACCGCGAAGCGTCTCGGCGTCGCGAACGAGGACGTCGTGGAGCTCTCGATCTCGGGGCGCAAGGTGCGCGCGCCGATCTGGATCGTGGCGGGCCATCCGGACGAGTCGATCGGCGTGACGCTCGGCTACGGGCGAACGGCCGCGGGGAAGCTCGGGTCGCGGACCGGCTTCGACGCCTACGCGATCCGGACGTCCGACGCACTCTGGCGCGCGGGAGGGGTCGGAGTCCGCAAGACGGACGATCGCTGGCGGGTCGCCGTCACGCAGGAGCACCACTCCATGGAGGGGCGCCACCTCGCGCGGGAGGTCTCCGCGGAGGAGCTCTCCCGCAACCCGAAGGCCGTCGAGGAGATGGCAGAGGCGCCCCCTCCCGGCCTCTCGCTCCATCCGACGCATCCGTCCCACGATCACGCGTGGGCCATGTCGATCGACCTCGGCAGCTGCGTCGGCTGCAACGCGTGCGTGATCGCTTGTACCGCCGAGAACAACATCCCCATCGTCGGAAAGGCCGAGGTCCTCCGCGGCCGGGAGATGCACTGGCTCCGCGTGGACCACTACGCCGACGGGGATCCCGCGAACCCCAGCCACTCGTTCCAGCCCGTGCCGTGCATGCACTGCGAGAACGCGCCGTGCGAGCTCGTCTGTCCGGTCGGCGCAACCGTGCACAGCGCGGAGGGGCTGAACGACATGGTCTACAACCGGTGCGTCGGCACCAAGTACTGCTCGAACAACTGCCCCTACAAGGTGCGGCGCTTCAACTTCTTCCACTGGTCCACGCAGTTCCGCGCGCCGAGCATGCGGATGCTCGCCAACCCCGACGTCACGGTCCGGTGGCGGGGCGTCATGGAGAAGTGCACGTACTGCGTGCAGCGCATCAACGAGGGGAAGATCAAGGCAGAGCTCGAGAACCGGCCCGTCCGCGACGGCGAAATCGTCACGGCATGTCAGCAGGCCTGCCCCGCCGAGGCGATCGTGTTCGGCGACCTCGCCGACCCGGAGAGCCGGGTTTCGAAGATGCGCCGCTCGCCGCTCTCCTACGGCCTTCTCGCAGAGCTCGGCACGCGGCCCCGGACGACGTATCTCGCGAAGGTCCAGAGCCCCAACGCGGAGCTCACACCGGAGGAGCGCGGGTGAACGACGTCGTGGGAAGCCGTTCGCGCGGCGGCCCGCCGGTGATCGAGCCGGGGCATACGTATGCCTCGGTCACCGACAAGATCAGCGCGATCGTCCTCGCCCGGAGGACGCCCCTCTTCTGGATCATCGGCTTCTTCCTGTCGTTCCTGCTCGCGATGGGGCTCCTCGTCGCCGTCTCCTACCTCTTCGCGAAAGGCCTCGGGATCTGGGGCATCAACCAGCCGGTCGAGTGGGCCTTCGACATCATCAACTTCGTCTGGTGGATCGGCATCGGCCACGCGGGCACGCTCATCTCGGCGATCCTCCTTCTCCTGCGCCAGGAGTGGCGCACGTCGATCAACCGCTTCGCCGAGGCGATGACGCTCTTCGCGGTCGCGTGCGCCGGCATTTTCCCGATCATCCACCTCGGCCGCCCGTGGCTCGCCTACTGGCTCCTGCCCTATCCGAACACCATGGCGCTATGGCCGCAGTGGCGCAGCCCGCTCGTGTGGGACGTGTTCGCGATCTCGACGTACGCGACCGTGTCGCTCCTCTTCTGGTTCGTCGGGCTGATCCCGGACCTCGCCACGCTGCGGGACCGCGCGCGGCGCAAGGGGTTCCAGATCTTCTACGGAATGCTCGCGATGGGCTGGAGGGGCTCCGCGCTCCACTGGCACCGCTACGAGATGGCGTACCTGCTGCTCGCCGGCCTGGCGACGCCGCTCGTCATCTCGGTGCACACGATCGTGTCGTTCGACTTCGCGGTCGGCATCACCCCGGGGTGGCACTCGACAATCTTCCCGCCCTACTTCGTGGCCGGCGCCATATACGCGGGCTTCGCGATGGTGCTGCTTCTCTCGATCCCGCTCCGGAAGGTCTACGGGCTCGAGGACTTCATCACGATGCGCCACCTGCAGAACATGGCGAAGATCATGCTCGCGACGGGCCTCGTGGTGGGCTACGGGTACGTGATGGAGGCGTTCTTCGCCTGGTACAGCGCGAATCCGTACGAGACGTACATGATGACGAACCGCATGCGCGGGCCGTACGCGCCGGCGTACTGGGCCCTCATGCTCTGCAACATCGTCGCGCCCCAGTTCCTGTGGTTCAAACGCGTGCGCTCGAGTCCCGTGGCTCTGTGGGCGATCGCGCTCGTCGTGTCGATCGGCATGTGGCTCGAGCGTTTCGTCATCATCGTCGTGAGCCTCCACCGCGACTTTCTGCCCTCGTCGTGGGGGATGTACTACCCCACCAAGTGGGACTTCACCACATTCTTCGGAACGATCGGGCTCTTCCTCGCGCTCCTCTTCCTCTTCATCCGGTTCCTTCCGATGATCTCGATCTTCGAAATGCGCACCCTCGTTCCGGAGGCCCAGCCTCTCGGCAAGGAGCCGGTCCCCGACGAAAAGGGAACGAAGTGAGAGTCGAAGAGGAACGCGGCAAGACGTGGGGTGTTCTCGGGGAGTTCGAGACGCCCGACGCTCTCGTGAACGCCGCCCGCCGCGCGCGGGAGGTGGGCTACCGGCGCATGGACGCGTACACGCCGTTCCCCATCCACGGCCTCTCGGACGCCATGGGATTTCGGCCCACGAAGCTGCCGCTCATCGTATTGGCCGGGGCCGTGATCGGCTGCGCGACGGCGCTCGCGACGATGTGGTATTCGGCCACCATTCACTACCCGATCAACGTGGCCGGCAAGCCGTACGCGAGCTGGCCCATGTTCATCCCCATCACCTTCGAGGCAACCGTTCTCTTCGCCGCGCTCTTCGCGGTCTTCGGGATGCTCGGGATGAACGGCCTGCCGATGCCCTATCACCCCATCTTCAACGCGCCGCGGTTCGCGTTCGCGTCGCGGGACCGCTTCTTTCTCTGCATCGAGTCGCGGGACCCCCGCTTCCAGGAGGACGACGTCCGGGCGTTCCTGACCGGCCTGGGAGCGAAGGAAGTCGAGTCGGTGGAAGAGTGAAGACGAGCCGCAAGCTGACCGCTGCGGCCGTGCTGATCGCAGCAACGTGGGGCTGCAGACAGGAAATGTACGACCAGCCCAAGTACAAGCCGCTCGGAAAGAGCAGCTTCTACGGGGACGGGCGCGCCTCGAGGCCGCTCGTCGAAGGTACGGTCGCGCGCGGCATGCTCGAAGGGACGACGGCATCGCTGCCGCCGGCCTCCGGGCCCGGATCCGTCGAGCTCGCGACGGCGCTTCCCATGCCGCTGACGCAGGAGCTCCTCTCCCGCGGACAGCAGAGGTACGAAATCTTCTGCACCCCGTGCCACGACCGGACCGGCGCGGGGCAGGGGATGGTGGTCCGCAGGGGATACCGCCCTCCCCCTTCCCTGCACGTCGAACGGCTGCGTGACGCGCCGGTCGGGCACTTCTACGACGTGATGACCCGGGGCCTCGGCGCCATGCCCGACTACGCGCAGCAGATCCCGCCGGAGGACCGGTGGGCCATCTCCGCCTACGTGAAGGCGCTGCAGCTGTCGCAGCACGCAACGGCCGCGGAGCTGACTCCGGAGGAGCGGGCGCAGGTGGAGACCGCGACACGGGACACGGGACACGGGACACGGGACACGAAGGAACCGGGGCACTGATGGCAGAAAACCACCCTCTCGAGCGCTACCAGCGCCCTATACTTTTCATCGGTATAGTGGCGCTCGCGGCGTGCGCCGTGGGCGGGTACTTCGCGCCCGCGCAGTTCTTCCGTTCGTACCTCTTCGCATTCCTGTTCTGGATCGGCATCGCGCTCGGGTGCCTGGCGGTCGCGATGCTCCACCATGTCACGGGCGGCGCGTGGGGGATGCCGATCCGGCGGCCGCTCGAGTCCGGGACGCGCACGCTGCCGCTTATGGTGCTGCTGTTCCTCCCGATCGTTCTGGGCGCGCGGAAGATCTACGAGTGGGCGGACCCCGCGGCGGTCGCGCACGACGCGATCATCCGCCAGAAGACCTTCTACCTGAACCTCCCCTTCTTCACGGGACGGGCGGTCCTCTACTTCGCGGCCTGGCTCGCGTTCGCGTACTTCCTCAACCGCTGGTCCCGGGAGCAGGACGAGGCGTACTCCTCCTCGACGTCGCGGAAGCTGCAGCTCCTCTCCTCCGCGGGCCTCGTGGCATACGGCCTGACGGTCACGTTTGCCTCGATCGACTGGGCGATGTCGCTCGAGCCGCACTGGTTCTCCACGATGTACGGAGTTCTCTTCATCGCGGGCCAGGGGCTGACGGCGTTCGCATTCATCATCGTCGTGCTGGTTCTGCTGTCGGACACGCCGCCGCTCGCCGGATACGTCGGGCCGCGCCACTACCACGACCTCGGAAAGCTGATGCTCGCGTTCGTGATGTTCTGGGCGTACGTCTCCTTCTCGCAGTACCTGATCATCTGGTCGGGCAACCTCCCCGAGGAGATTCCGTGGTACCTGCGGCGCCTGCAGGGCGGCTGGGGCTGGGTCGGCGCGGCGCTCGTCCTGCTCCACTTCGTGCTGCCCTTTCTGCTCCTCCTGCCGGCATCGGCCAACCGCAACCCGCGCATCCTGGGGGCGGTCGCCGCGCTGGTCCTCTTCATGCGCCTCGTGGACGTGTTCTGGCTGACTCAGCCGGCTTTCGCCGGATCGCGCTTCCGGCTCCACTGGATGGACCTCCTCGCCCCCATCGGAATCGGCGGGCTGTGGCTCGCCGTGTTCCTCGGACAGCTCGGCAAGAGGCCGCTCCTCCCGGTCAACGACCCGGAGCTGCAGCCTGCGGTGGCGCATGGATCCCACTGACGAGCCCCGCGACCCCGCGGTCCGACCGGGCGGCGAAACGCCGCACCCGGACGCCGGCCACGAGACGAGCGACGTCTCCATCCGGGGAATCGTCCGGTTCGGGATCGGCCTCGGCGTCGGGACGATCCTGGCGGCGCTGGGCATGTGGATGCTCTTCCGGGTCCTGGAGCGCCGCGAGCGGCGCGTGGACGTGCCGGTCCCGCCCATGGTGGCCGCGGGACTGCGGCGCACACCCCCGGAGCCGCGCCTGGAGGCGGACCCGCTCGAGCCGCGCCGCCGGATGCAGGCCCGCGAAGAAGCGGCGTTGACCACGTACGGGTGGGTGGACCGCGGCGCCGGCGTCGCGCGCATTCCGATCGACCGGGCGATGGAGCTGCTCGTGCAGAACGGGTTGCCACCGTCGAAGCCCGTGGTGCCGGCGGTTGCGACGCCCGCGACGCCCCAGGTCGGGAAACGGGAAACGGGAAACGAGTAACGATGAGAGCCCCGACTTTCGCGGTCCTGCTTCTCGCGACGTCCCTTCCGCTCCTCGCGCAGACGCCGGTCGAGACGCGGCCTCAGATCCTGCGCAAGGTCGCCATCGAGCAACACCTCGACCGGCCGCTCCCGCTCGACCTGCCGTTCCGGGACGAGACGGGTCGCACGGTCCGCCTGCGCGACTACTTCGGGAAGCGACCAGTCGTGCTGGTCCTCGCCTACTACAACTGCCCGATGCTCTGCACCGAGGTCTTGAACGGCCTGACCTCCGCCATGCGGGTCCTCACCTTCGACGCCGGGCGCGAGTTCGAGGTGGTGACCGTCAGCTTCGATCCCCACGACACGCCGTCGGACGCGCGCGCCAAGAAGGAGCCCTACGTCGCCCGCTATGGCCGGCCGAACGCCGCGGCCGGGTGGCACTTCCTGACCGGTGAACAGGCGTCGATCGCGGGCCTCACGGAGTCGGTCGGTTTCCGCTACGCGTGGGACGAGAAGATCGACCAGTTCGCGCACGCGAGCGCGATCTACGTGGCGACGCCGGAAGGCCGGCTCTCGCGCTACTTCTACGGGATCGAGTACGCCCCGCGGGACCTGCGCCTCGCGCTCGTCGAGGCCTCGCGCGGGAAGATCGGGACGCCCGTCGACCAACTCCTCCTCTACTGCTACCACTACGACCCGGCGGCCGGGCGATACGGCGCCGTGGTGATGAACATGGTGCGCGTCGCGGGCGTCGCCGCGGTTCTCCTCCTGTCGACCTTCCTGACGGTGATGTGGCGGCGCGACCGGCGGCGGGACGAACGCCGCGACGCCCACGCCGGAGTGGCCCGGCCGTGAAGGAGGGCTTCCCGCTCTTCCCCCACGCGGCGTCGTCGATCGCGGGCCGAGTTGACGCGCTCTACTTCTACCTGATCGCGGTCTCCGTCTTCTTCTCGCTCCTGATCGCGCTCGCGATCCTCTACTTCGCCATCAAGTACCGGCGCCGATCCGAGACGGAGCTCCCCATCGGGGTCGAGGGCTCGCTGAAGCTCGAGATCGCGTGGTCCGTCATTCCGCTCCTGATCTCCATGACCTTCTTCGTCTGGGGGGCAGACATCTTCTTCGCCATGAACCGCCCGCCGAACGACGCACTGCAGATATCCGTAGTCGCGAAGCAGTGGATGTGGAAGTTCCAGCACTCCGACGGGCAGCGTGAGATCAACGAGCTCCACGTCCCCATCGGGCGGCCGGTGAGCCTGACCATGGCCTCCGAGGACGTCATCCACAGCTTCTACGTCCCGGCATTCCGGGTGAAGCGCGACGTCCTGCCCGGCCGGTTCTCCACGATGTGGTTCGAGGCCACGAGGCCCGGCCGCTACCACCTCTTCTGCGCGGAGTACTGCGGCACGAAGCACTCCGGCATGATCGGGTGGCTGGAGGTGATGGACCCCGTCGCGTTCCAGGGGTGGCTGGCCGGCGGCTCCGGCAGCGAGTCGCTCGCCTCCGCCGGCGCGAAGCTCTTCGCGCAGCACGCCTGCAACACGTGCCACCGTCCCGACTCGCAGGCCCGCGGGCCGAACCTCGAAGGCCTCTTCGGAAAAACGGTGGCGCTCCAGGGGGGCGGCACGGCCGTCGCCGACGAGAACTACATCCGGGAGTCGATCGTGGCGCCGAATGCGAAGCTCGTCGAGGGATTCCAGCCGATCATGCCGACGTTCCAGGGGTTGATCAGCGAGGAGGGCCTCCTCCAGCTGGTCGCATACGTCAAGTCGCTTTCGAAGGTGGCGCCCCCGAGCGAGTCGCGGGGACAGGTCCCGAAGGGGCCTGCACCCGCATCAGTCCAGACAAAGTCGCGGGGACAGATCCCGCAAGGGTCTGCACCCGCTTCAGTCCAAGAAGCCGCTCCCCGCGAGGGACCGGCTTCCGGAAAGGCCACGAAGTGAGCTCCCCCGCCGCCCTCCCCCCGCGGACGGACCAGCATCCGGAGCCGCGGGTCCACTACCTGAACGCGACCTACGGACTGAAGTCGTGGTTGCTGACCCGCGACCACAAGCGGATCGCCCTCCTCTACCTGGCGTCCGTGACGTTCTTCTTCTTCCTGGGAGGCCTCTTCGCCCTGCTGATCCGGCTGGAGCTCCTGACGCCCGCGGGTGACCTCGTCCAGGCCGAGACCTACAACAAGCTCTTCACCATGCATGGCGTCACGATGGTGTTCTTCTTCCTCATCCCCTCGATTCCGGCGGTGCTCGGGAACTTTCTCATCCCAATGATGATCGGCGCGAAGGACCTCGCGTTCCCGCGGCTGAACCTGCTGTCCTGGTACATCTACGTGGTCGGCGGTATTTTCACGCTCTGGGCCGTCGTCCACGGAGGCGTGGACACGGGGTGGACCTTCTATACGCCCTACAGCACGGCGTCCTCGAACACGCACGTCATCGCCACCGCCGTCGGGATCTTCATCACCGGGTTCTCGTCGATCCTGACCGGCCTGAACTTCATCGTGACGATCCACACGATGCGCGCGCCCGGGCTGACGTGGTTCCGGCTGCCGCTCTTCGTCTGGTCGCACTACGCGACCAGCCTGATCATGGTGCTCGGGACGCCCGTGATCGCCGTGACCCTGCTCATGGTCGCGGTCGAGCGGCTCTTCCACCTCGGGATCTTCGACCCGGCGCTCGGGGGCGACCCGATCCTCTTCCAGCACCTCTTCTGGTTCTACTCGCACCCCGCCGTCTACATCATGGTGCTGCCGGCGATGGGAGTCGTGTCCGAGATCGTGACGACCTTCTCCCGGAAGAACATCTTCGGCTACCGGTTCGTGGCCTTCGCTTCGATCGCGATCGCGGTGCTCGGCTTCCTCGTCTGGGGCCACCACATGTTCGTCAGCGGCCAGTCGGTTTACGCCGGACTGATCTTCTCGGTCTTGTCGTTCCTGGTGGCGATCCCGTCGGCGGTGAAGGTCTTCAACTGGACCGCCACGATGTACAAGGGGTCCATTTCCTACCGGACCCCGATGCTCTACGCCTTCGGGTTCATCGGTCTCTTCACGATCGGGGGGCTGACCGGTCTCTTCCTGGCGTCGCTCGGCATCGACGTCCACGTGCACGACACGTACTTCATCGTCGCCCACTTCCACTACATCATGGTGGGCGGCGCCATCATGGGGTACCTCGGCGGGATCCACTACTGGTGGCCCAAGATCAGCGGGAGGATCTACCCCGAGGCGTGGGCGCGGTTCTCCGCGCTCATCATCTTCGTCGGATTCAACCTCACGTTCTTCCCGCAGTTCCTCCTCGGATATCTCGGGATGCCGCGGCGGTACCACGCGTACCCCGACGAGTTCCAGGTGCTGAACGTGATGTCTACCGCGGGAGCGTCGATCCTCGGGGTCGGTTACGTGGTCCCGATGATCTATTTCATCTGGTCGATGCGATACGGCAAGACCGCGTCCGCGAACCCCTGGGGCTCCACCGGCCTCGAGTGGGATACGCCGTCGCCGCCGCCCACCGAGAACTTCGCCGTGACGCCGGTCGTCACCGGCGACCCGTACCAGTACTCCTCGGAGGTCGAAGTCGTTGGCTGAGTCGACCGCCCGGACCTCCCCCTCAACCGCGGACGCGCACGGCGGCCACGCCCCGCCGCGCGCGCTCCAGCACCACTTCGACACGATGGACCAGCAGCGCGACGCGTCCTCGCTGGGGATGTGGGTCTTCCTCGTCACCGAGATCCTCTTCTTCGGCGGGCTCTTCCTCGCCTACACGGTCTACCGGGCGCAGTACCCGCGCGCCTTCGCCGAGGCGAGCCGCCACCTCGACATCACGCTCGGGACCCTGAACACCGCGGTCCTGATCATCTCGAGCCTCACCATGGCGCTCGCCGTGTGGTCCGCCTCGGTCGGCCGCCGCAAGGCTACGATCGTGCTCCTTCTGGTGACGATGGTGCTCGGGGCCGTCTTCCTCGGGGTGAAGGCGGTCGAGTATTCCCACAAGTTCCACGACCACCTCGTCCCGGGCGCCGGCTTCCAGTTCCCGGGCCCGAACGCCAGGCCGGCCGAGATCTTCTTCTCGCTTTACTTCACGATGACCGGGCTCCACGCGGCGCACATGATCATCGGGATCGGCCTGCTGACGGCCCTCGTCCTCCAGGCGCGCAAGGGCCGCTACGGTCCGGACTACTACACGCCGGTGGAGGTCACCGGCCTGTACTGGCACTTCGTCGACATCGTGTGGATCTTCCTCTTCCCGCTGCTCTACCTGATCGGGAGGCACCTGCATTGACGGAACACGGGACACGGGACACGGGACACGAAGCCGCGCACACCGGCGGAGCACACGTCGTTCCGCGGAAGGTCTACTACGCGGTGTTCACCGCGCTCCTGGTGCTGACCGCGGCGACCACCGCCATCTCCTTCGTCGACCTCGGACCCTGGAGCTCGGTCGTCGCGCTCGCAATCGCTTTCCTCAAGGCGACCCTCGTCGTTCTCTTCTTCATGCACGTCAAGTACGGCTCCCGCCTGACGCAGGTCGTGATCGCCGGCGGTCTGTTCTGGCTCGCGATCATGCTCGCGCTGACCCTCTCGGACTTCCTGTCCCGCGGCTGGCTGCGCCTGTGAGAGTCACGGGGACAGGTCTAAGCACGTTACGGGGACAGGTCCTGAAGGGGCCTGCACCCGTCACCTCGTTGGCCTGCAGCCGTCACCTTATTCAAACGACGCCTTGACCGACCTGCCGCCGGAGCTCCGGAGCCTGTCGCGCTTCCGCGTCGTCCGCAGGCTCGGCGCCGGCGGAATGGGCGAGGTGTTCCTCGCCGAAGACACGGTCCTCAACCGAAAAGTCGCGTTGAAGCTCCTGCCGGCGGGACTCCTCTCGGACGTGGAGATCCGGCGCCGGTTCTCGCAGGAGGCGCGCACCGTCTCGGCCCTGAACCACCCGCAGATCGTGACGATCTACGACGTGGGCGCCGCGGAGGGCCGCGACTACATCGCCATGGAATTCGTGGACGGTGAAACGCTTCGGGAGCAGCTCACGAAGGGGGCCCTGGAGCCGCGGCGCGCATTCGACCTCGTCGCGCAGGCTGCCGGCGGGCTCGCCGCGGCCCACGAGAGCGGAATCGTTCACCGGGACGTGAAACCCGAGAACCTCATGATCAACCGGAACGGGCAGTTGAAGATCATGGACTTCGGGCTCGCCAAGCTCGTGGAGCGGCAGACCGCACCTCTCCTTCAGAGCGGCCTCGCGACGGTGGCCGAGACACCCCGACCCACCGCGCACGGCACGGCGACCGGCGTGATTCTCGGAACCGTTTCGTACATGTCGCCGGAGCAGGCCCAGGGGCTCCCGGTCGACCACCGCACGGACGTCTTCTCTCTCGGGCTCGTCCTCTACGAAACGCTGACTGGCAGTCGCCCCTTCTCCGGCAGGAGCGCGGTGGAGACGCTGCACGCGATCATCAACGAGGAGCCGGTCCCGGCGTCGGAGCGCAATCCGAAGGTACCCCGCGAAGCGAGCGAGATCCTCGCGAAGGCGCTTTCGAAGGACCCCGCCGAGCGCTACCAGCACGCCGCCGACTTCGCGCTCGACCTGCGTCGCGCGAAGCGAGCCTCGGAGTCGGGACTCTCCCAGGCGGGTGCCCGAGCCGTGGCGCTCCCCCGAGCCCGACCCCGACCACTCCCGTGGGTCGTCGGAGCGCTCGTCCTGGCGGGGCTCGTCGCGGGAGCGTGGTATCTCGGCCGCTCCGGCGCGCGGCCCGCAGGACCGAGCCTCGCCGACGTCACGCTCACCCAGCTGACCTCGGAGCCCGGGTACGAGGGCGAGCCGACGTTCTCGCCGGACGGCGAAACGATCGCCTACGTCTCCGACCGCACCGGCAACTTCGAGATCTTCCTGAAGCAGGTCTCGGGCGGGCCCGACTTGAACGTCACCAACAGTCCCGCGGACGACGTGCAGCCCGCGTTTTCTCCGGATGGAAAGCAGATTGCCTTCGTTTCCACGCGCGAGAGCCGGACGCATCTCACCTACGAGAACTTCGGCGTTCCTCCGACCGGCGGCGACATCTGGGTGATGCCGGCGCTCGGCGGAAATCCCCGCCGGATCGCGGAACTGGGCAACTTCCCCTCCTGGTCCGCCGACGGCTCGTCGCTCGTTTTCACGGGCGGAGGCGCCTTCAACAAAGCGATCTACCGCGTGTCCGCGGACGGCGGAGAGACACGAGAGATTCCCGTCCGGGTCTCCACCGGGATGACGGGTCGGTTCCTTCTCTACCCATCGCTGTCTCCCGACGGAAGGTGGCTTCTCCTGCAGGCGAATCCGAACCAGGTCGTGGTCGTTCCGGGCGGAGGGGGCGAAGCAAAGTTCCTGGCCGCCGGGCGCCGCCCGGTCTGGGTTTCAGATGGACGGTCGATCGTGTACTCCACAGCCGAGCCCGGAAAAAATTCCTCGCTCTGGAGGCTGCCGTTCTCGACCGCGAAGGGCGCATCGGAAGGACAGGGGGAGCCTCTGACGGTCGGCATCTCTCCGAGTACCCAGGCGACGATCTCCGGCGATCGGAAACAGATCGCGTTCACGGCGCTCGAGCAGACCTTCAACCTGGAAACGCTCCCGTTCGACGCGGAAGCCGGGCGCGTCACCGGCGAGGCGACCGAGCTCACCGCCGGTCGGAACGACATCCAGTGGAAGACGTTCTCTCCCGACGGCCGATCCGTCGCCTTCGGAAAGGGTGGACGCATCTATCGGCTCGATCGAGGGCAGACGCCGTACCCGCTGACGACCGACCCGGCATTCAACGACGCTCAGCCACGCTGGTCGCCGGACAGCCGCTCGGTCGCCTTCGAGAGAGCTCCCGCGGCAGAGCCGGCAAAAATCGACGTCTGGCTGATGGCCGGTGACGGCGCCGGTCCCCGTCGACTGATCGAAAAGGCCCGCGCCGTGAGCTGGATGCCGGACAACCGCGGCATCGTCTACTGCTCGACCGTCGACAAATACCTCTACCTCTTCGACCTCGCAAGTCGTCGCTCGCGAAAGGTGACCGACGAGGCGACCATGGCGCCGCTCAACACGGTGAGCCCCGACGGCAAGTGGGTCGTCTACCAGTCAACGGCCGAGACCTCCCTCACCATCCGCGCCCGCCCGATCGACGGCGGGCAGAATCTCGTCGTCGCCGCGACGCCGGGCCAGATGGGCAGCGGTCATCCGATGCTCGCGCCCTCCGGGAACTGGTTCTACTACCAGGTCGATCACAAGAACGTGTATCGGGTCCCGGGGCCGGTCCAGGGGTGGCGCAAGACCGAGCCCGTGAAGGTGACGTCCTTCCCGGAGTTCGGCCTCTTCATCGAGGACCCGCGACTTTCGCCGGACGGAAAGCAGCTCATCTACTCGCGCGGCCGAATCACCGGCGACCTCTGGCTGCTCAAGCTCGGTTCGACCGCGAAGAAATAGTTCTCAGGCTCCGGCGGCCGCATCCGTGCGGCTCCCGCGGGTCGCGAGGAAGACCCCGGTGAGAATGAGGGCCCCTCCCGCGAGCGTCCGCGCCGGGAGCCGCTCGTGGAGGACGAGAGCGCCGAGGACGACGGCGATGAGCGTATCGACCAGCGGGATCGTGCTCATGACGGAAATCGGCACGCGCTTGATCAACCAGAAGAGGCCGACGAAAGTGACGGACGTGCCGAGCACCGCCAGGTAGACGAGGGACCCGACAGCGCCGGGCGTCCAGAGCGACGGCCGTCCCCGCTCGACGAGCGCGGCGAGGGGTATGAGGAAAGCGGCCCCGACGAGCGTCTCCGCCCACACGTTGAAGATCGGGTCCACCCGGCCGAGGTGCTTCTTGACGAGGACGCTCGCCCAGGCGGAAACGATCGCCGCGGCGAAGACGAGGCCGCCCCCGCGGACCAAAGCGGAGAAGTCCGCCTGCAGCGCGCGCACGATCGCCATGCCCTCGATGAGGGCGACGCCCGCGAGACCGAGGCCCGCCGCCGCGAGCGTCCGCGCGGTGAGCGGCTCGTTCGGGAGGAGAAAGTGCGCGAAGATCCCCGCGCAGATCGGAAACGTGGCGAACAGAAGGGCGGAGAGGCCGGACTCGATCCACTGTTGCGCCGTGAAGGTCAGGGCGTAAAAGAGGCCGATCTGCAGAAATCCCGCAAAGGCCATGTAACGGAGCTCGCGGCCGTCCGGTCGCGCGTTGCGGCTGCGGAACGCGAAGGGCACGAGCACCAGGCAAGCGAGAGCTATGCGCCACGCCGCGAACCGGAACGGCGGGAGGTACTGGAGGCCGATCTTGATGGCGAGCCACGTCGAGCCCCAGATCGCGCAGAGGAAGATGTACACGAGAAGCGTGCGGCCCTTGAGCGGCGAAGGCATGGCGCCAGATGCTAGACGAGTCGCGAAGTAAGATCGCGGGGTGCAGGAAGTCCGGATCGATCCGTCTCTTTCCAAGGCCGACCGTTACGAGGAGATGAGTCGGTCGCTCGCGTCCCTCCTCGAGGGAGAGCTCGACGCGCTCGCCAACCTCTCCAACGCGGCGGCCCTCCTCGCGCAGTCGCTCGACCGCATCAACTGGTGCGGCTTCTACCTCCTCCGGGGCTCCGAGCTCGTGCTGGGGCCCTTCCAGGGAAAACCGGCGTGCGTGCGGATCCCCCTGGGCCAGGGCGTGTGCGGCACGGCGGCCGCCGGCGGGATGACGCTGGTCGTCCCCGACGTCAGCCGGTTTCCGGGCCACATCGCGTGCGACCCCGCGTCCCGCTCGGAGATCGTGGTCCCGATCGTGGAGGACGGCGTCCTGCGCGGCGTCCTCGACGTGGATGCGCCCGAGATGGCACGGTTCGACGACGAAGACCGCGCCGGCCTCGAACGCTACGTCGCGGCTCTCATCCCACGGATCGACTGGCCGGGGCTCTGACGTGGCCGGCCGGAGCTTCGGCGGCAAGGTCACGTGGCTCGGCCACGCGACGTTCCTCATTCAGTCCCCGAAACTGGTCCGCATCGCCCTCGACCCGTGGATCGGCAACAACCCGAAGTTCCCGAGGGGCTTCGACTGGGGGAAGGTCGACGTCGTCGCCGCCAGTCACGGCCACTTCGATCACTTCGGCGAAGATGGAATCGGGCTGCTGAAGAAGACGGGCGCGACGTTCATCGGCGTCTTCGAGCTCGCCCTGCACTGCGGGGCCAACGGGATCGCCAGGGTCTCCGGGATGAACAAGGGGGGCAGCCAGAAGATCGAGGGGGTGGAGTTCCGCATGGTCCAGGCGGTCCACTCCTCCGGGACGTCCGGCGCCGGAAAGGAAACGAACTTCCCGTCGGATCCGTGCGGGTACGTCCTGACGTTCGAAGACGGCTTCCGCATCTACTTCGCGGGAGACACGACGGTCTTCGCCGACATGGCGTTGATCGGGGAGCTCTACGAGCCGGACCTCGCGATCCTGCCGATCGGCGACTTCTACACGATGGGGCCGCGCGAGGCGGCGAAGGCATGCCAGCTCTTAGACGTGCGGCGCGTGATCCCGATGCACTGGGGCACGTACCCGGCTCTGCCCGGAACGACCGGAGAGCTGCTCCGCGAGATCGACCGGCGGGGACTCGCGACCGAGGTCATCGAGCTCACGCCCGGCGGAACGTGGCCCTAGGGCGCACCCCTCGACAGGAGGTTTCCATGCGAACGGTCTCCCGGCTCTTCGTTCTCGTCGCGGTCACGGCTCTCCTGGTTTCGTGCGTCTCCGTGGGAGGAGGAGGCTCCTGGGAGCTCCTCGGACGTAAGGACGTTTCCTTCCTCGTGGATCGCGACACGGTGGACGTCGGCCGGTCCCAGGGCGCATTCCGGGAGCTCAAGTTCGTCGTCGAGGGCGCGCCCGTCGAGATGTACGACGTTCGGGTCGTCTTCGGCGACGGAAGTGACTTCAGCCCGCAGATGCGGCTGCACTTTGCCCCGAACAGCGTGAGCCGCACGATCGACGTGCCGGGACGGCGCCGGATCATCCGGAAGATCGACTTCGTCTACCGCAAGACCTCGGGACTCTTCCGCCAGGCGACCGTCTCCGTTTACGGCCGCTGACGCCGCAGATCAAGACCGCCCGTCTCGAACTCCGGCCGTGGCGGCCGGAAGACCTCGACCAACTCCACGCACTCTGGACCGATCCCGAGGTGCGCCGGTTTCTCTGGGACGGTGAAGAGATCTCCCGCGAGAGAGCCGAGGCCGTGCTGGAGGGCGGGATCGCGTCGTTTGCGCGGAACGGCTTCGGCTTCTGGGGAGTCCTCGAAGCCGGAGAGAACGAGCTCATCGGCTTCTGTGGCCTGCGATCGATCGACGACGGCCCGGACGTCGAGATCCTCTACGGCATCCGCCCGCCGGTCTGGGGCCGCGGTTACGCGACCGAGGCGGCGCGCGCCGTCCTGGACTGGGCCTTCCGCGAAACTCCCCTCCCCCGCATCCATGCCGGGGCGGATCCTCCCAACGCCGCGTCCTTCCGCGTCATGGAAAAGCTCGGGATGCGGTTCGACCGAAATCGGCGGACCCCTGCGGGCGACACGCCGTACTGGGTGATCGACCGAGAGACGTTCCAGAGGCCGGCTCAGTAAATCTGTGCGGAGTCTTCAAGTCGCAGCGTGAGGAGTCTCCCGAAGGGAGGAGCCTCACGCTGCGGGAGCGGGAGTGAGCGAGCGATCAGGCGTTCGGTCGAGGCCGTCCTGCCGAGCCGAACGCCGGTGGCGAAGCCAGATCGCAAGCGAGCGCAGAGCGACGGTCGCGCCGCGGGAGCGCGAGCGAGCGAGGACCAGGCGAGCGGTCGAGCCGGGTCTGGCGAGCCGCTCGCCGGTGCGTGAGCAGGTCCCGAGCGAGCGAGAGCGACGGTCTACTGGAGGGGTAGTCTTCCCGCGAAGCCTTCCTCGTATCCGTGGAAGTACTCGAGGGCCCCCTCGGGATACTTCCAGCAGTAGTACCCGGCGCCGGAGTCGAAGTCCACGAGCCAGAGCCCCTTGATCTCGGCGCCGAGCGAGAGAATCTCGCTCGCCCACTTCCGCACCACGTTCTGGCGCTCGTTCTCGGTCTCCTCCCCTTCGGAGAGCCGCGCGAACTTGAAGACGGCGTCGGAGGTGACCTCCTTGACCCGGGGCAGAAGGACGCGCGCCTCCTCGAGGGTGAAGATCTTCTTCTGGGGAGTATCGAGAACGACGAGCTCCGCGCCGCCCGCGGAGAGCCCGCGCTCGCGGACCACGCTGATGAGCTTCTGAACGGCCTCCGCGTCCTCCCCCTCCGAGGCGGTGACGTAGGAGTCGAGCGCGGCCAGCGCCTCGTCGGTGCGGCCGCTCTTCAGGAAAAGCAGCCCGCGCTCGCGCCGGTAGGACACCTCGTCCGGATCCAGGATCTCGGCCCAGCGGAGCGCCTCCAGGGCCTCGGCGTACTTCTCGCGACGCTCCCAGGAGCGGCGCAGGTTCGACAGGACGCGCGAGAGGATCGCCCTCTCCGTGTCGGGCGCGAAGATCTCGTCGGGCAGGGAGAGGGCCGTGCCGAACACCGCGCTGACCCGCTGCGCGACGGAGCCGCGGTCGCGCACGACACCCCCGTCGAACGGGTCGAGATACGTGTCCTGCGGCATGTCCTGGCCACCCACGATGAAGTGGCCCGGAAGGCCGATGCCCGACAGCCGGATACCGGCCTGCCGGGCGATCTCGACCGTCGCGATCGACAGCGTGATCGGCATGCCGCGCCGCGTGGCGATGACGCGAGCCACCGAGGAGTTGCGGGGCTCGTCGTAGTCGTCCTGGTCTCCTCCGAAACCCTCCTCGTCGAAGAGGACCTGGCGGATCGCCTCCACCGGCCCGTCGCCGCCGGCGACGAGGTCCCGGATGCGGGAGGCGAACCCCGCCACGGATTCGCGCGCGGCGTCGAGGTCTTCGCTCGGGTCCACCAGCGCGGACACGAGCAGGGCGCCCTCGAAGACGTCCAGGTCGCCGCCTGCCGCGAAGAACTGGAAGCGGAGCAGGAGATCCTGGGAACCGCGTTCGGCTTCGACCATCGGGGTCAAGTCGAGACCTTGCGGGCGATCGCGACGCCGTCCCGCAGCGGCACGATCACCGACCGGAAGTCGCGACGCGCGAACAGGCGTCGGTTGAACTCGCGGATCCCGTCGGTCGCCTTGTCCTCCTGCTCGGGATCGACGACCTTTCCGGACCACAGCACGTTGTCCGCCAGGAGGAAGCCGCCCCGTCGCACGCGGGGGGCCGCGGCCTCGAGGGCACGCGGGTAGCCGTCCTTGTCGATGTCGACGAAGATGACGTCGAACTCCCCGGTGGTCGACTCCAGGAGGTCCACGGCGTCGCCGACCTTGACGTCCACGCGGTCTCGAAGACCCAGGCGATCCAGGTATCCGCTCGCCTCCCGGGCATTTTTTTCACTGCCGTCGGTGTAGATGACTTTCCCTCCCGGCCCGACGGCCTTCGCGAAGAAGGCGGTCGAATAGCCGATGGCGCTCCCGAGCTCGCAGATCCGACGGGCGCCGATCGACTCGGCGAGCGTCTCGAGCAGCGTCGCCACTGCCGGCCCGACGATGGGAACGTCGCGTTCCCGCGCGACCGCTTCCATCTCCGCGATGACCGGGTCGCGTTCCGGAATCAGGTCGAGGACGTACCGGTCGAGCTCCGGCGCCACCAGAGGAATCACGAAGGCGATCATAGCTGTCGGCTAAGATCCCGGCCGTGCCTTCGGAGTCGGACCGCCTCGACGAGCTTCTGTCCGGCTTCCCGCGAGAGGATTTCGACCTGCTCGTCGAGACCCGTCGCGACCTTCACCGCCACCCCGAGCTCGCGTTCGAGGAAACCCGCACGGCCGAATTGATCGCGGGCCGGCTCCTCGGCCTCGGGCTGGCGCCGCGGACCGGCGTCGGAAAAACGGGGGTCGCGGCGGACGCCGGAGCCGCCGGGCCGCGCCTCCTCATCCGAGCCGACATGGACGGCCTGCCGATCACCGAAGCGAGCGGCGAACCGTTCGCGTCGGAGGTTGCCGGCCGCATGCACGCGTGCGGCCACGACGGCCACGTGGCCATCGCGCTCGCCGTCGCCGGGCGGCTCGGTTCCGACTCCGCCGCTCCCCCGCTGCGCTTCCTCTTTCAGCCCGCGGAGGAGCGGGGTGGCGGAGCGCTCGCGTGCGTCTCCGACGGCGCGATGGAGGACGTCCACGCCGCGATCGGCCTGCACCTCTGGAACCAGCTCCCGGTAGGAAAGGTCGGCGTCTACCGGGGCGCGATGATGGCGGCGGTCGACGAGTTCGAGATCGAGGTCGCCGGCCGCGGCGGACACGGAGCGGCTCCGCACGAAACCGCGGACCCGATCGTGGCCGCGGCGCGGATCGTGGAAGCGCTCCAGGGAATCGTCTCCCGCGAAGTCTCTCCCCTCGAAGCGGCGGTGGTCACGGTCGCGAGCATCCACGGCGGCGACGCCTTCAACATCATTCCGCCGACCGTGCGCCTGACCGGGACCGTGCGGTGGTTCGGCGAGGCGACCGGCGCCGCGATGCCCGCCAAGGTCGGCCGGATCGTGTCGGGCACGGCGGCGGCCGCGGGCGTCTCCGCCCACCTGGACTATCGGAAGCTCAGCCGGCCGGTGGTCAACGACCCCGGCGTGGCCGACGCCGTCATCGAGGTGGCGCGCCGCCTCCTCGGCCACGAGAACGTGGACACGGAGGCACGGACCCTGGGCGGCGAGGACATGTCCGTCTACCTCGACCGGGTCCCCGGCTGCTTCTTCTTCGTCGGCTCCGCGCCGGCGGGGCCACATCGGCCGCACCACTCGCCGTCTTTTGCGATCGACGAGCGCGCCCTTGTGGTCGGGGCGGTCTTGCTGGAAGCCGTCGCGAAGACAGTGGCGGGAGCCTCGTAGCCGTCGCCGGAGCCGCTTGCAGACTCTCTCGTTCGTTTTCCTCGCCGTCTACCTCGCCGCCGTCCTCGCCATCGGTTTCCTGTACCGCCGGCGCGCCGGGCGCGACGAGGTCTCCTACTTCATCGCCGACCGCAGCCTCTCCACGTTCTGGGGGTTCCTCGGTCTGGCGTCGCTCACGACCGGCGGTTCGACGACGATCGTGCTGGCCGCCTTCGTTTACGCCAACGGCATCTCCGGACTCTGGCTCGATCTCGCGGGCGCGCTCGGCCTCGCGGCACTGGGGGTGTTCCTCGCCGCCCGCGTCCGGCGCGAGGGCGCGGTCACCCTTCCCGAGATCGTCGGGCGGCACTACGGCCCCGGCGCGCGGCAGGCGGCCGCCGTCCTCGTCCTCGTCTCGGAGATCGTGTGGTTCGCGCTGCTCATCACGGCGACCCAGACCGTGTTGACCGCGGCCCTCCGGGTCCCGGCACTGCCCGCGCTCGTCGCCTCGACCGCGGTCTTTCTGATCTACACGTCGCTCGGCGGCCAGTTCGCGGTGGCGCGCACCGACCTCGTGCAGTACGGCGTCATGGTGATCGCGATCCCGGGGCTCGCGCTGTATTTCGCGCTGCACGGTGCGAAGGGGCTCGGGGGCCTCCCGTCCGAGGCGTGGGCCTTCCCCTTCTCCCCGACGGTCCGGCCGGGCCACGTTCTCGCTCTGCTCGTCCTGGTCGGTCTGCCGCACCTCGTCGGAAGCGACGTCTACGCGAAGCTCCTCTCGTGCCGCGACGAGGCGACCGCGCGCCGGGCCGCGCTCCTCGCCGCGGTGTCCAAGATCGTTTTCGGGTTTTCCGTGGCGGCCATTGCGCTCGCCGCGCGAAAGGCGCTGCCGCCCCTGTCCCCCGGGGACGCGCTCCCGGCGGCGGTGCTCGGCTTCGCCCCGCCGGCGGCGGCCGCGCTCATCCTCGTCGCGCTCGTCGCGACCATGCAGACCTCGGCGGACGTCGTCCTTCTTTCCGCGTGCGCCGTGACCGTGCGCGATCTCGCGCCTCCGCTTCTCGGCCGGAGCCCGGGGGTCGGGACCGCCCGGGTCCTGGCGCCGGTCTACGGAGCGCTCGGCCTCCTCGTCGCCCTCGCTTTCCGCCAGAACGTGGTCGAAACGCTCAAGCTCGGCTACTCGATCTTCGCGGCGGGACTGATCCTACCGGTGCTCGCGGCCCTCCTGCCGCGGCGGGGACGCCCCGGCCGTGCCGGCGCGCGGAGCGATCGTCGCGATGGTCGCGGGTGGAGCCGTGGCCGCGGCGGGCCGGGTCTATCCGCGCCTGGCCTTTGGCGTGGATCCGGTCCTGGTCGGCACCGGCGTGAACCTGCTGATTCTGCTCGTCTCGTTCGCGCGAGTCCGTCTCGTTTCCCGTTTTCCGTTTTCCGTTTCCCGCGGATGACCGACGAAGAGAAGCTCGAGTCCGCCTCGGCGCACCCCGCCTTCCTGAAGCCGGCGGGCCCCAACCTGGGCGTCGCTCCGCCGCGCGGGGAAGCGGCGCTGCGCCGCGGGATGTTCGCGTCGCTCGCGCACCCGCCGTTCCGCCGCTACTGGATCGGGCTCTTCCTCTCGAACATCGGCACGTGGATGCAGGTCGTCGCCCAGGGGTGGCTCGTCCTGCGCCTCTCGGACTCGGCCCTCGTCCTCGGCCTGGTCGGATTCGCGGGCTCGATCCCCACGCTCCTCCTCGCGCCGCTCGCCGGAGTGGCCGCCGACCGCGCCAACCGCCGCAAGCTCTTGATCGCCACGCAAGCCCTCCAGATGGCGTGCGCGTTCGTGCTGGCCGCCGCGGTGGGTTTCCGCTTCGCGTCGGTTCCGCTCGTCGCCGCGGTCGCCATCGTCAACGGGGTCGCGAACGCTTTCACGATGCCGTCGCACCAGTCGCTCTTCCTCGACCTCGTCGGCCGGGAAGACCTCATGAACGCGATCTCGCTCAACTCCATGCAGTTCAACCTCTCGCGGGTCATCGGGCCCGTGTTCGCGGGGTTTGCGATCGCCGCGTTCGGCGAGGCCGGATGCTTCCTCCTCAACGGGATCTCCTACCTCGCGGTCATCGCGGCTCTTCTCCTCCTTCCCTCGCTCCGCCGGCGCCGGGCGGGCAGCCGCGGCGCCTGGGTGGACGTCCGGATCGGGATGCGCTTCGCGCGCCGCCATCCGCTCATCCTGCCGCTGCTCGCGATCGCCGCCTCGCTCGCCATCTTCGGAACCCCCGCAGTCACCCTCGCGCCGCTCTTCGCGCGCCGGCTCCTCCACGTCGGGCCGCCCGGGCTCGGAGGGATGCTCTCCGCGGTGGGGTTCGGAGCCGCCGGCTCCGCGCTCTTTCTCGCGTCGCTCGGCGACTTCCGGAAAAAGGGGAGCGCCGTCCAGTTCGCGGCGGTCGGGTTCGCGCTCTCGCTCGTGGGACTCGGGTTCTCGCGCTCCTATCCCCTGTCGCTCGCGTTCCTCGCGCTCCTCGGCGCGTCGATGTCCTCCTCGGCGTCCATCATCAATACCCTCCTCCAGACGAGCGCTCCGGACCGCCTCCGGGGAAGGGTCATCTCCCTCTATGCGCTCGCCTGGCTCGGGCTCGTCCCGCTCGGCAATCTGCAGGCCGGCGCGGTCGCGGAGCGGTTCGGCGCCGCGGCAGCCCTCTTCGTCGGCGCGGCCGGCATCGTGTTGACCCTGTTCGTCGTTCGCCTCGTGAAGCCGGTGCCGGGCAGCGCGTCCTGACCGTCCTGGGCTATATTTCGCTTCCCCGATGAGGCGGTTAGACGGCACCGCGCGAGTCGCGGTTCTCTGCGCGGTCGCGATCGGCGCCGCCCCGGCGGTCCAGAGGGCACAGGAGCCTCTACGGCCCCGGGGGCGGTACAACAACTCGGTTCACCGCTTCTTTCCGGACCTCGACTCGCGTTTGAACGCGGTCCGCTACGGCCGGTGGCGCGCCCTCGAGATCGCCTGGACCGTGGGGATCAACCCCTCGCTCGACCGGGAGTTCTCCGCCTTCCTGCTCCAGCTCCTCTCGGACCCGCCGCGCTTTCCGCCCGAGGCCGAGTTCGTCGCGCCGCTGTTCGCGCGCGACGCCTCGCCGGTATTTCACGCCCTCCACTGGGGGCAGGTGCTCGAGGAGCAGGTCGGCGACATCCTCGCCTCCGCCGACGCGACTCCGAAGCTGACGGCGAGCCGCCTGGATCGGGTCGTCGACGCGTACCGGCGGGAGCGGTGGGCGCTGTCGGAGCCTCCGGACCAGGCGCCGCCCCCCCGCGCGCTCCTTCTCGCGCCGCAGTCCGCGCGGATCCTGCTCTCGGGGACGCGCCTGTTCGTCCGCGCGGGCGAAGCGCTCGCGGCGGCGGACTTCGGCCAGCAGCGCTGGAAGGTCATGGAGACGATCGAGGACTTCGACGCCTCCCTCTCCCGGGAAAAGCAACTCGACGAGTCCACCCACCGCGTCTCATCGCCCACCGTGATCGAAAAGTATCCGTCGGTCGCAGCTCACCTCGATCGGGTCACGCAGTTCCGGCTCGAGGTCTACGGCGCTCTCGAGGGCGGCGGAGCGACTCGGGAGGCGCGGCGGGTGCGCGACTCCCGCGTGCGCGAAGTCGCGAAACGCTACGGCCTTTCTCCCGGAGACATCGGTGGATCGTAGGCGGAAGTTCGGCAGGATCGGCACCGTCGCCGTACTGCTTCTCGCCGCTTCCCCAATTCACGCGCAGTTCCTCTCCAACCTCGAACCGGAAAGGCCGATCGCCGTGGAGGACGCGGCTCCGATTCCGTTCCGCGCCATCTCCGCCGCCGTGGACTGGACCTACAACGTCCGGCGCGGCGGTCTGAACGACCAGGGGCCCGGCTGGAGCGTTCTCTACGGAGCGGTGCGCCGCCTGGAGATCGGGGCCGCGCAGCGCTACGTCACGCGCCCGGGTCGCAACGCCCTGCGCGGAATCGCCTCCGGAGACCTGGAGATCCACACCCTCTACGGCTTGCTGAGCGAGACCGGCCGGCGGCCCGCCATCGCCGCTCGCGTGGGCCTGGTATTTCCGACCGGCCTCGACTCGCGGGGAACGGACCTTCAGCTCGGGGCCCTCTTCACGCGCTCCTTCGACTCCATGCGGCTTCACGGCAACTTTCGCTGGACGCGGCTGGGCGACACGATCCCGACCGAACGGTCCGACCGCATCGAGGGGGGCCTCGCGATCGACTTCCTCGCGAGCGGACCCGGCCGGACCGACACGCTCATCCTCGGCGACGTCACGGTGCGCACGAGCCCGGTGCTGCTGGGCGACGCCATCGTCAACGTGGAAGTCGGGGCCCGTCACCGCGTCGGAGTCCAGACGATCATCTTCGGCGGCGTGGGAACCGAGATCTCCGACAAGCCGGACCGCCCGCGCGTCCTCTTTCGCGTGGGAATCTCGCACGTCTTCTAGGCGGCGCCGGCCTTGAGCTTTCGGGTCTTCGACTGCCACATCCATATCCAGCCGTGGGAGCAGCTCCACCCCGCCGCCCTCCAGACGATGATCCGCGGCCGGTCCGACGGCGAACGCCTCGAGCGCGTCCTCGCGGAGCCCGCGGAGCTGCTGCGACTGATGGACGAGGAGGAGGTCGAGCGGGCGGCGCTCATCAACTACGTCGCGCCGGACGTGATGGGCTTCGACGAGTCGTCCAACGAGTGGGTCTCGCGGTACGTCGCCGGAAACGCGGACCGGCTCGTCGCGGTGGGCTCCGTCCACCCGCGCCGCACGAAGGACGCCCGCGGCGACACGGCCCGCTTGTTCGAGAAGCTCGGAATCCGGCTGCTCAAGATCCACCCTCCGCACCAGGCCTTCGCGGCCAACGGTTACCTGTCGGGCGATGACGCCCTGGCCGAGATCTACCGGACCGCGGAGGAGCTGGGCCGGCCCGTGATGATCCACACCGGCACGTCGATCTTCCCCGGCGCGCGCAACCGCTTTTCGGATCCCATGGCCGTTGACGACGTTGCCGTCGACTTTCCCCGGCTGACGATCGTTCTCGCTCACGCCGGGCGGCCGCTCTACATGGAGACGGCTGTCTTCCTGGTCCGCCGCCACCCGAAAGTCCACCTGGATCTGTCCGGAATTCCTCCGAAGAAGCTCCTCTCGTACCTGCCGCGCCTGGAGGAGATTTCGCACCGCTGCCTCTGGGGGACCGACTTTCCGAGCCCCGGGATCGCCTCGATGCGGAAGAACGTCGAGGACTTCCTCGCGCTGCCCCTGTCGGACGAGGCGAAGCGGCGGATCCTCTTCGACAACGGAGCCGCGGTCATTCGGTAATAGCATCGCGGCGGGTGAAAATCCTCGTCGTCGGCGCGGGAGTGATGGGCCGCGGGATCGCCGGGTTGTGCGCGATGTCCGGGCACGAAACCCTCGTTTTCGACGCCGACCCGGAGGCCCAGCGTCACGTGCGGGAATCGGTCGAAGCCTCCTGGACGCGCGCGGTCGAGAAGGGGAAGGCCGCGGCGGATTCGGTGGAGCGCGCGCGCCACCTGCTCCGCGTCGTGGCGAGGCTGCGCGAGGGCGCCGACGTGGATTTCGTCGTGGAGGCGGTGCCGGAGGCGCTCGAGCTCAAACGGCTGGTCTTCAGCGAGCTCGACGACCACTGCCCGGACCGGACGATCCTCGCCTCCAACACTTCCTCGCTCTCGATCACCCGGATCGGCCGCGCCACCGGACGGCGGGACCGCGTGATCGGCCTCCACTTCTTCAACCCGGTCGCCGCCATGCCGCTCGTGGAGGTCGTGCGCGGGCAGGACACCTCCGGGGAGACGGAACGCCGCTCCCTGGACCTCGTCGCGTCGCTCGGCAAGGAGGCGGTCCGGGTTCGGGACTCGCCGGGTTTCGCGACGTCGCGCCTGGGCGTCGCGCTCGGCCTCGAGGCGATGCGTATGGTCGGCGAGGGCGTCGCCGACGCGGAGGACATCGACCGGGCGATGGAGCTCGGGTACGGCCACCGGATGGGGCCGCTCAAGACGAGCGACCTGGTCGGGCTGGACGTCCGCCTCGCGATCGCCGAGACCCTTTCGGCGGAGCTTTCCGACGAACGCTTCGCTCCCCCCGAGATCCTGAAGAAGATGGTCGCGGAGGGGAAGACCGGCCGGAAGTCGGGAGAGGGTTTCTACCGCTGGGAGGGCAACGCACCGCTGCCCTCGAAGGGGAACTCCAAATGACGGACCGCCGCGCCCTGCCGATCGGGATCGTCCTCCTCGCCATCGGGCTCTACTTCGTCCTCTCCCGGACGTTCCGGTTCTCCGGACCCGGCGCCGTCCTCCTTCTCATCGGGGCGATCTTTCTCGCGCTCTCCGCGGCGCGGGGATTCCGAGGCCCTCTCCTGCCGGCCGGGATTCTCCTCGGGCTGGGGTCGGCGTTTCTCCTCCAGAGCCGGCTCGACCCGGTGTTTCCCCGGTGGGCCGTGATCGTCCTCGGGATCGGCGCGGGCTTTCTCCTGGTGGCCGCGATCGACCGGGCGTCGGGCCGGGACCGCCGGCCGCCGCCGCTCCTCCCGGGAGTGGCCCTCGTGGGCGTCGCAGCGATCGGCGCGCTCGCGCAGAGAACCCCGATCTTCGAGGTCTTCTCGGGATTGGGGAAGTATTGGCCGTGGGCGCTGGTCATCGCCGGAGCGGTGCTCGTCGGGCAGGCGTTGTTGAGAGGAAGACGCGCCTAGCCTCGCAATGTCATCCTGAGCGAAGCGAAGGATCTCTGGCTTTTCGGGAGGCTGTCGGGGAGCGCGAGAGATCCTTCGTCGCTTCGCTCCTCAGGATGACAAGGAGGAGCTTTCCTCTTGGCTGATTGGGAGGATTTACGACAAATCGATCAGCTTCGGGATCGGCGGCCGGGAGGCGCCCGGAAGCCGGGGCGTTTCGCGCCCGACCACGAGGACCCGCGCCGTCAGCAAGAGCATCGCGAGCCCCGCGACAACGAGGGCCCCGAAGAATCCGGTCGAGAGCCGGTGATATCGCTCGAGGAGGTACCGGGAGGGGTCCGCGGCGGGCAGGTTGTCGATCAAACCGGGAGCGTTCCGCCGGATCCGGTCCATCGGGGGGATGAGGAGCTGTCCGATGACGAGCGCCGCGAAGAATCCCGCAATCGGCAGGCGGGTGAGCAGGCTGCGCGTGAGCCGCGGCACGCCTTCGCGGGTCAGCCACCAAGACGTCGCGAAGAGAATCGCGAAGGCGATCTCTGCCGCGAGGCAGGCCCCCGAGAGCACCGGGCTCACGAGACTCGCGGCAAGGTCGCGCGTCGGCAGGACGCGGAACACGGCGGGCGCCACTACCGCGCCGAAGAAGAGGGCGGGTCCGACCGCGAGCGCGAGCGCCGCGAGGTGAAGGGCGAGAACCGGCGAGTCGAGGCGGCTAGCGTTCATTCAATAAGGTGACGGGTGCAGGCCCTAAGCAAGTCACGGGGACAGGTCCCGAAGGGGCCTGCACCCGTAACCTCATTGACCTTCATCAAGCCGCATACTCGGCCCGCACGGCCGGGATCTGCCCCGCCGCCGCGCCCCGGTCGAGAAGCAGCTGCACCGCCCGGCGGCCTTCGGGTCCGTAGCCGCGGGTCCACTCGTTGACGTACATCGCGACGAACCGGTCGGCTCGCGACCGGTCGAGCCCGCGCGCGTACTGCAGGGCATGATCGAGAGCGTCGTTGCGGTGCGCCAGGCCGTACTCGATCGATCGCCCGAGCGCGCGGGAGATCCGGCCGATCTGCTCGGCGCCGAGGTCCCGCCGCACGACGTTGCCGCCGAGCGGCAGCGGAAGGCCCGTCTCCTCCTTCCACCAGCGTCCCAGGTCGACGACCTCCCGGAGCCCCTCGTCGCCGAAGGTGAGCTGTCCTTCGTGGATCAGCACTCCCGCGGGCACCTCGCCAGAGGCGACCTGCTCCTGGATCTGGTCGAAGGGCAGCGCGACGGTCTTCGCTTCCGGCGCCCAGAGAGACAGGGCGAGCGCCGCGGTCGTCCACCGACCCGGCGAGGCGACCACGACTCTTCCCGACACGATGTCCTCGCGGTCGACGGAATCCCGCGCGACGACGACCGGGCCGTACCCGTCCCCGAAGGAGGCGCCGTGGGGCAGCAGCACGTATCGATCCGCGACGTACGCGTAGGCGTGGAAGGAGACCGCGGTGACGTCGAGCTCCCCCGCCATCGCGCGGCGGTTCAGCGACTCGATGTCGGAGAGCTCGTGGGTGAAGGAGAGTCCCTCGGTGTCGACCGCGCCGCTCGCGAGACCGTAGAACATGAAAGCGTCGTCGGAGTCCGGACTGTGCGCGAGCGTGATCGAAGTCACGCGAGGAATTCTAGTCGCGGGGACTCCGGCGGCTTGACACCGGAGCGGAAGCGGCAGGACAATGCCCCCAACGCGGAACCTCACGAAACAGAAATACTTGTTGTATCCGGAAGAGGAACATCTAAAATCAAATCGCCGGACGGGTTGCGGCCCATCCGGCGACTAGAGACGCATGACCTATCAATCGTTCGACAGCGACAGACTGAAGGCGACACGCCCCTCTCAGGGGGCGGCAAAATTAGCACCTCGCCCCAAGGCTGTCAATCAGCTGTCGGGAGGGAGGTGAAATCATGGCTACGAAGAAAAAGGCTGCCAAGAAGACTGCGAAGAAGGGCGGCAAGAAGAAGAAGTAACTCAACGGTTTACGAGAACCCACAAGACTTCTGTGGGGGCCTGCGGGCCCCCCTTTTTTTGCCTTGACTTTCCCCTTCTTCGGACAATTTTGACCCGCCGCCAGAGCCCGACTATATCAATTCAGATATAGTTTTCCGTGTCTCTCCCGCACGTCCTTCTCGGCCTCCTCGCTGACCATCCACGCACCGGTTACGACCTCGCGCGCGTGATCACGGAGGAGCTCGAACCGGTCTGGAAGGCGGAGATCTCGCAGATCTACCCGGCCCTCGCCCGCCTCCGGAGGGAGGGCCACGTCGTCCTCCGGGTGCTCGGCCCGCGTCGCGGACCCCACCGGAACCTCTATCGAGCGACCGCCGCGGGCCGTCGGGAGCTCCGCCGCTGGCTTCTCGAACCTCCGCCGAGCCCCCGAGGCCGCGACGACGGCCTCGCGCGGATTGCCTTCCTCGAGACCCTTCCCGTACCCGAGCGCCGACAGGTTCTGCGCGCGTACGAGAAGACGGTCTCCGACGAGATCACCCGGCTTCGCGCCGCTCCGGCGCCCGACGGCTTCCGGAGAGAGGCCCGCGAGGCCGCGGTCGAGAAGCTCGAGGGGGCGAGGCGCTGGGCGCGCTCGATGTCCAGCCGTCCGTCGCTGGCGTCCCCGCCGGCCGCCGGAGGAAAGAAGAAGTGAGGCTCGGCGCCGTCGTTCCCGCCGCGGGGAGGTCGCGCCGCATGGGGCGCGACAAGATCCTCCTGCCCTTCGGCGGCTTGACGATGCTCGGCACCGTCCTCGCGAAGCTGACCGCGGCCGGCGTTCCGACGATCCGCGTGATCCTCCGGGCGGACCTGCCGGAGGCGCAAGACGTCGCGCGGGCCGCCGGGGCGGATGTGCTCGTCAACCCCGACCCCGACGCCGAGATGCTGGTCTCCATCCGGCTGGGCGTGGAGCGGCTCCTCCCGGCGGCGGACGCGCTCTTCATCTGGCCGGCGGACCATCCCGCTGTGTCCCCCGACACACTGCGCCTCCTCGTCGCCCGCGCCTCCCGGCAGACCGCGCTCCTTCCGGTCCACGCGGGTCGGCGCGGACATCCCGTTCTCGCGGGGGCCGAGGTGCTCGCGGACATTGGCCGGATTCCGGAGGAGGAAGGGCTGCGGTGGCTCTGGCGGGAGCGCGCGGACTCGGTCCTCGAGGTGGCGGTCGACGACCCCGGCGTGATCGAGAACCTCGACGACCCCGAAGCCTACGAGCGGGCGCGACGGCGCGAAGAGGAACGTGCCGGCGGGGACCGCCCCGGGCGATAATCGCGGACATGGCCCGAGCCACGAACGTCGGCCGCGTCGCCGTCCTCCTGCTGCTGGCCGCGGTCGCCGCCGCGGTTTCGAACGTCGCCGCGTCCACGGCCCGGAAACTGGCCTGGGTGGGCGACTACCCCCGCGCGCTCGAGGTCGGCGCGACGACGGAGCCCGCAGCCCGGCCGATGCCGTCGAGTCCGGCCGCCGCCGCTTCCCCGGCAGAGCCTCCCCCGGCCGCGACCGGTTCGGTGGGAGCGGTCGACCCGGAGCTGGCCCTCGCCTTCCCTCCCCACCCGGACAAGGCCGCGATCGAAGTCTCGCCGGCGGACGTCGAACGCCTCTACCGCAAGCAGATGCTCTTCCTGGACGCCCGCCGCTCCTCGGTCTTCGAGGAGGGTCACATCGCGGGCGCCCGGAGCGTCCCGGTCTGGGAGTCGGACATCGAGGACCGGGTCAAGAAGCTCTTCGAGGAGGGGCTCGACCAGCGCGCCCCGGTGGTCATTTACTGCAGCGGGGGCAACTGCGAGGACTCGCACATGCTCGCCGAGAGGCTCTACAAGGTGGGGTTCGACAACGTCCTCATCTACAAGGACGGCTTCCCGGACTGGCAGAAGCGCGGCCTCCCCGTGTCGAAGGGAGCGAATCCCTGAGGCGAAGGATCTCGGAGTGGCTCACCCATCCCTGGCTCACCGTACGCGTCCAGATCGCGCTCGGCGCGGTCTTCGTTGCGGCGGCGCTTCCGAAGATCGCGGACCCGCCGGCCTTCGCCCACATGATCTACAACTACCGGCTGGTTCCGGGAGGGCTCATCAACGCCCTTGCCCTCCTGATGCCGTGGCTGGAGCTCGTCGTCGGGGTCCTCCTGATCGTCGGAGTCTGGAGGCGCGAGGCGGCGCTGGTCGCCGCGCTGCTCCTGGCGGTCTTCATGGGCGCAATCGGCTGGAACCTGGTGAGGGGTCATGCCGTCGACTGCGGCTGCTTCGACGTGCGTTCCGCGGGAAAGACCCCGGAGCAGCTCCTCTCCGACATGAAGTGGGTTCTCTTGCGCGACGCGGGGCTCCTGCTCCTCGCGGCGCAGGTCATCCTGGCGACCTCCCCCCAGTTCAGCGCGCGGCGGATGCGGGTCTGACGACCCTCGAGACCCGTCTCTTCCGGAGGTCGAGGAGGACCTCGCGCGCGATACCCTTCAGCGTCTCGAAGACGCCGGCGCCCGTGACCGCGGTGGCCTCGAACATCGGCTCGCCCTTGATCGAGAGGCGCGCCCGCAGCTCGTCCGCCGGAAGGGCCGACGGCAGGTCGCGCTTGTTCAGCTGGAGGACGTAGGGCACTTCGGCGATCTCGATTTCCTGCTCGCGCAGGTTCTTCTCCAGGTTGCGCACCGACTCGACGTTCGCCGCCAGCCGGGCCTCCTGGGAGTCGGCGACGAGGACGATTCCGTCGGTCCCCCGGAGGATGGCCCGGCGCGCCGCGTCGTAGAAAACCTGGCCCGGCACCGTATAGAGGTGAAGGCGGGTCTGGAATCCCCTCAGGCTGCCCACGTCCAGGGGCAGAAAGTCGAAGAAGAGGGTCCGCTCGTTCGGGGTGGCCAGCGAGATGAGCTGCCCGCGCCGGGAAGGGAGCGTCCTCTCGTGAAGGACCTGGAGGTTCTTCGTCTTCCCGCACAGGCCCGGGCCGTAGTAGACGATCTTGCAGTGGATTTCGCGCGAGGCGAAGTCAACGAAGGCCATGACACCGAGCCTTCACTCCGAAAACAGCCGGTCGATGTCCTCGTCCGTGATCTCGGCGAGGAGCGGCTCGATGGAAGACGCCATCACCGGCTCCCGCTCCATCCGTTGCGTGATCTCGGTGAAGGCCCGCTCGAGCTCCGCCGCGGCCTGGCGGACCCGCAGCCGGACGAGGCCCAGGGCCGACCGATCGCCGAAAATCACCACGAGAATGACCCGGCGGGCGACGATCGAGACGTGGATGTTCTCCTTCTCCCCCTCGTGGAGGAGGACCGAGAACTCCCGCTCCCCCAGGATCCGCGCCAGCCCGTCGGTCGCCGCCACGTTGCCGGCGGTCAGGGACGCGAGGGCCGTCATGTCGAGGGCCTCCACGTCGCCGACCGACGCGATCCGCTGGCCGTTCTTGTCCACGAGAAGGACGACGCTCGCAGAGGACTCGTGGCGCAGGCGGCGAAGGATCTGGTGGAGCGCCCGGAAGTCCTCTTCGAAGAGAACCAGGTCGGCGGGGGACATGGCCTATTGTAGCTCTCCGCTGTTCAGAGCTCAGCGATCAGAGCTCGCGGCGATTCTCGAGCGACCGGGCCATCGTCACCTCGTCGGCGTACTCGATGTCGCCGCCGACCGGGAGACCGAACGCGATGCGGGTGACCCGCACGCCCGAGGGCTTCAAGCGGCGAGCGAGGTAGAGCGCGGTCGTCTCCCCCTCGACGTTGGGGTTCGTGGCCAGCACGACCTCTTGGACGTCGGGCGTCACGCGCCGCACGAGGCCCTCCACCTCGATTTCCTCGGGACCGATCCCCTTCAGGGGCGACAGCGCTCCCCAGAGGACGTGGTAGCGCCCCCGGAACTCGCGCGTCTTCTCGATGGCCGCGACGTTGCCGGGCTCCTCGACCACGCAGAGCAGCGAGGCGTCCCGCTGGGGGTCGGAGCAGATCTCGCAGGGGTCCGTCTCGGTCAGCGTGTTGCAGGTCGAGCAGCGGCGGATCGCCGCGCGGGACTCCGAGATGGCGCTCGCCAGCCGGTCGGCCTCCTCCCGGGGCGCCCGGAGGAGGAAATACGCCAGCCGGGCGGCGCTCTTGGCTCCGATACCCGGGAGGCGCTGGAATTCCGAGACGAGGCGGTCGAAGCCGCGAAGCCTCACCGCCCTCCCAGCATTCCGCCGAGCATCGCGGAGGTCTTTTTCCGGACCGCTTCGTCCACCTGCCGCGACGCGTCGCGAAGCGCGGCCAGGACCAGGTCCTGCAGCATCTCGACGTCGGTAGGGTCGACCGCCGCCGGGTCGATCCCGACCAAGAGGACCTCCTTGGCGCCGGACATCTCGATCCGCACGAGCCCGCCGCCCGAGAGCCCCTCCACCCGGAGGGCGTCTAACTCCGCCTGGACCTGGCTCTGCATCGCCTGCGCCTGCTGCATCATTTTGTTGATGTTCATGGGGTGGGGTGCTACTCCTCCTCCTTCACTTCGGAGAGCTCCGCGCGGAAGAGCTCCATCGCGGAGCGCACGACCGGGTCCGTCTCGGCGCGGCTCGTGGCGTGCTCCCGCGCGATCGTCGCCCGGGGGACGTCCTGGGCCGCCTTGCCGAGGTCGCCGTCGGCCGGCGGGCCGGTCTTGAGGGTCACGCGCATGGGACGGCCGAAGGCCTCGGTCGCCACGTCGGAAAGGAGCTTGCGGGTTGGCGGGTCTTCCAGGGCCTCCTTGGCGGCAACGCGATCGATGCCGAACTGCAGGACGAGCTCGTCCCCTTCGACGTTCGTCGCTTCAGCGAGACTGACCTTGGCGGCCGTGACGCGGCGTCGGGACCCCAGCAGGTCGGCGAAGCGGCGGGCTCCGGCCGCGTCTCCGGTCACGGGCGGAGGGGGCGGCTCCTCGCGCTCGACCTCCACCGGCACGAGCGAAAGGATCCGCGGTCCGTCCTCGCGCGGTCGGCCGCCCTCGCGCACGGCGGACGGCGCGGGGAGAGCAGACTGTCCGGCTCCCGCATCCTCGGCGGGCAGGCCCGCGAGAGCCTGCTCGATCGACGTCAGGCGCGGGAGCTCCGCGAGACGGAGGATCAGCATCTGCAGGACGAGGCCGGGCTCGTCGGTCTTCCGGCCGAGCTGATCCGCCTCGACCGCGAGCGTCAGGCCCCGCAGGAGGTTTTCGTACGGCATCGCCCGCCCGAGAGCCGTCAGCCGCGCGCGATCACCCTCCGGCACGTCGGGCTTCGCGCCCGCCGAGAGGAGAAGGAGGCGGCGGAGGAGTCCGATGAACTCCTTCAGGATGTGCCGCGGATCCTCGCCCCCCTCCGTCAGGGTCGCGAGCGCCGCGATGGCGGCGCCCCGGTCGCCCGACGCGATGCCGGAGTAGACCGCCTCCAACAGTTCGCGGTCCACCAGCGCCAGGATGTCCACGCAGGTCGCCTGGTCGACATTGCCCCCGGAGAGGGTCGCGGCCTGATCGAGCAGGGAGAGCGCGTCCCGGAGGCTCCCCTCCGCGGCGGCCGCCAGGGTCTCGAGCGCCGCCGGCTCGACGCGGATCTTCTCCTCCCGGGCCACCTTGTCGAGGTGCTTCGCGATCTCCGCCACCGAGAGGGCGCGGAAGGTGAAGCGCTGGCAGCGGGACACGATCGTCGCCGGGATCTTGTGGAGCTCGGTCGACGCGAGGATGAACCGGGAGTGGGCCGGCGGCTCCTCGAGCGTCTTCAGGAGGGCGTTGAAGGCCTCGGTCGTCAGCATGTGCACTTCGTCGATGATCGCGATGCGGAACCGGTCCCGCTGCGGGGCGTAGCGCACCGTCTCGATCAGCTCCCGCGCGTTCTCGATCTTGCGGTTGGAGGCCCCGTCCATCTCCTGAACGTCCAGGGACTCCCCGCGCGCGAGGATTTCCCGGCAGGACGCGCACTCCCCGCAGGGATCGACGGTCGGACCCCGGTCGCAGTTCAGGCACCGGGCCAGCAGTCGGGCGGTGGAGGTTTTTCCCACCCCGCGGGGACCCGTGAGGAGGTAAGCCGGGGCGATTTTTCCTTCCGAGATCGCGTTGGTCAGGGTTCGGGCGACGGAATCCTGCCCGACGAGATCCGGGAAGGTCCGGGGTCGCCACTTGCGCGGGAGAGAGAGGTGTGTGCTCAGGTGAAGGATCTTTCAAGTCGTGGGGACAGGCCTGAGCAAGTCACGGGGACAGGTTCCGAGCAAGTCACGGGGACAGGTCCCGAAGGGGCCTGCACCCGTCACCCTATTCAACCTGCACCCGTCACCGACTCAGACCTGCACCCACCACAGTCCACTCCGGCCGCCGAAGATGGGCTCAGGTTGACCTGCGGCGCACGGTGGCGCCTCCTGATCGCTGCTTCCTTCCGGACCTGACGAGGTTCGGAGGCTTCCGTCGCACAGGACCCGAACCCATCTTCGACGGCCGGAGGCGGGATTCTAACCGAAGGTGTCCGGTGTCCGGGAGCGGTTGGGAAACGCGAGCACGAAGAGGACCGCGATTCCCGCGAGAAAGCCCGCGAGGAGGTCCAGATTCCGGAAAGCGCCGGGCGGAAAGTCCGGCCAGACGCCGACTTCGTCGCCCGCGGTGTAGAGCGCCGCAAAGACCACCAGCCACAGGAGACCCGCGACCACCGGCCGCGCCACGCGTTCCGCGAAGGTCACGATTTCTTCCGGGCGCGGGCTCGGACGAACGCGAGGACCGACTGGGCGAGGTCCGAGGGGATCTCCTCGGGCTTCAGGAGCTTCAGCGTCTTGCCGGTGGCCCGGTACGTCGTCAGGAATCGGACGCACGGCGGACACATCTCGATGTGCCTCTCGAAGTCCGACCGATCCGGGTCCACCATCGTCCCGTCTTCGTACTCCGCGAGGAGGTCCAGGATCACCTGCCGGCACGTCCAGTCGGTCATCGCGCCTCCGCCGGAACCGGGCCCCGGGAGATTTCGGAGAGGCGCTGGCGCACGTAGAGCCGTGCGCGGTGAAGTCTCGACTTGAGGGCGGGGATGGAGATCTGGAGCGTCTCCGCGATGTCGGCCGTCGGGATCTCCTCGACGTCGTACATCCAGATCACGTCTCGGTAGGCGGGGGGAAGGTCCGCGATGAACTCCCCGGCGCGCCCTGCGAGCTCCCGGGCGATCACCTCGTCCTCGACCGAGCCGCTCCAGTCGGGCAGCTCCGGCGTCGCGAGGTGTCCATCGGACGAGAATTTCGGCAGGAAGTCGTCGATGGCCACGGCCGTACCCGGTTTCCGCCGCCGTGCGCGGCTGTACGCCTGGTTCAGGGCCACCCGGTAGAACCAGGAGAAGAACTTCTTCGTCTCGTCGAAAGTCCCGATCTTCCGGTAGAGCGTCAGGAAGGTGTCCTGGGTCGCCTCCTCCGCGTCCTCCGCGTTCCGAAGGACGCCGTAGGAGAGGGAGTAGACGCGCGCGTGATATCGCTCGACCATCTGTTCGAAAGCATCTCCGTCGCCCGACTTGATGCCCCGAACCAGATCGAGGTCGCTCGGCTCCGCTTGCGCGGCGACGCCGTCGGGCTTCATGAGAAAAGACGCTTCCAGGGCCGGGAGAGATTCAAGAGGAGCAATTGTATTCGGGGAGAGAGGACCCGGGCGCTGGGTTACCATTTCCGCCGCCGGAGAGGTGTCCGAGTGGCTTAAGGAGCACGCTTGGAAAGCGTGTGTGCCCAAAAGGTACCGGGGGTTCGAATCCCCCCCTCTCCGCCAGTTACTTCGTTTCCTCCCCCATCTTCCGCAGCGTCTCGTACGAGTAGAGCCCGTCGTCGTGGCCGTCGGCCCACTTGATCTGGAGCGCATAGCCGCCGACCGGTCGGTGAGAGACGAGCTGGAACGACCTCTCGGTCAGCGGGCGGTTCGGGCCGCGATACACGTTACCGAGGAGGTCGCGCTCGCCGCGGCACATCGCGCACGGACAGTTACGGCGAAGCGTCTCGAAAGGCAGGTAGTCTTCCCGACCGTCCTCCCAGACGATCACGAGCTCTTTGCCGACGTCGAGCACAGCTTTCGGCGGCGGGACCGGCATGCCGCTACCTCACGCCATCGATGACGAAGAGCTCCCCGAGAACGCGCATGAACGAGTATGCGTACGCCTTTCCGTCGGGGGCGGCCCGGATCCCGCCGCCGATTGGGGTAACTCCGGCGGAGTCGGCGGGCAGGAATTCCTTCCAGAGCTGTCGACCCCCGGTTTTGACGTCGAGGAGATAGACCTTGCCCGGCACTCCGCGCGCGGTCACGTAGAGGCGCCCGTCGGACGACCACCCGCCCGGCTGCTCCCCTTCGGCGGCCAGGCCCGACAGCGCGACAGGCTCGCCGCCTTCCAGCGGATAGATATAGAAGCGGCGGTCCGGACCGCGGGCGACCACGGATTTTCCATCCGGCGAAATGGATCTTGGAAAGGCACGGTAGCCCTCGGGCGTCAGCGCGCGCGCTTTGGTGGCCCCTTCGAAGTGCCGGACCCAGATTCGCACCCCCCGCCCCTCTTCGTTTGCGTTCAAGAGAATCCGCTTGCCGTCCGGAAGCCAGAGCGCATCCTGGACGGTCAGACCGTCCTTTGGAAAAGTCTTCGGCTGTCCGGCTCCAGTCGGATATGCGACGAGCTTGGGGTCGGACGTGGAGTCGACGATCGCCAGGACCCAACGGGAGTCGGGCGAAAGCGACTGCGCCGAGCCCTCGCCGAGCCGCACGGCCGGCGAGCCGTCGGTCTTGCGGACGTAAACGGAATAGCCCTTCCCCCCTCCCTCGCCCGACTCGTCGAAGAGCAGCATTCGACCGTCCGCGGACAGGTCGGCCGCGAGCGACCAGTCGAGCCACGAGAGATCGCGCTCTTTCGGCTCCCCTTCGAGGCGGACGAGCAGCTCCTGTCGGCTCTTCTCCTGGGTGACGAGGACGCGTCCGTCTTTCGCGACGTCCTGCAGCACGAGCCCCCCGGTCGCGCGCGCGAGAACGCGATGCCGGCCAGCGAGCGTCACGGCGTGAAGCGCTCGATTGAATCCGACGGTCGCCGCGGAGAACCAGACTTCCTTTCCGCTCGGAGGCCACGCCAGACCCTGCAGCGAAGCGAACGTCTCGGAAATCGTCTTCTTCTTGCCGGACCGGTCGACGAGCGCTACTGTGCCGCCGTCGTCACCCGCGATGGGATGATCGGCGAACGCGACAGCACCTCCGTCCGGCGAAACGCGAGGGTGGCTGATCCATCCTTCCGTCTGGTAAACGACCTTGCCCAGGGGATACTCGAGCTGCTGCTTCGCGCCGAGATCCCGCACGATCGTCAGGTCCTTCCCGTCCGGAGACCAGTCGGCCCAGAGGACGTCCTCTTCGATCTCGCGGGGGGCCGCGCCCCCTGCGACGCTCACCCGTGCGAGCGTACCCGTCCTCGCGAATGCACCGGTCGAGCGGTTGTTCAGCGACAAAGCCATCTCACCCGCCGCGGAGATCCCGAGCAGGCCGGCGCCCGTGACGCCGAACGGTCGCGATTCGGGACTCTCGAGCCGGCTCGCGAAGATTTCGATCGGCTTTCCTTCCCAGCCAGCTGAATAGAGGACCGTGTGTCCGTCCGGCGCGAACCGGGCCGAGTAGATCTGGCCGCGGCGGAATGTCAGCTGCGAGAAGGACGCGGGCGGAACGAACCCCGCTTTCTTCCCGGCGAAATAGGTGCCCGCCAGGGCCGCGGCGGCGACGGCGGCCGCGATTGCGAGCGGAACGACCCGCTTCGAGCGGATCGGCGCGATTCCCGCCGCCGTCGCCGCCCGGGGGGTGGACACCCCCGACAGCGCCTCGAGATCGAACGCCAGGTCGCGCGCCGACTGGAAGCGCTGCTCCGGGTTCTTTTCCAGGCAGTGGCGCAGGATCCGCTCGAGTCCCGGCGAGACGCTCTGATTCGTCACCGAGAGGTCCGGCGGGTCCTCTCTCAGGATCGCCGACATCGTGTCCGCCGCCGAGTCGCCCTGGAAGGCTCGGCGGCCCGACAGCATTTCGTGAAGGATCGCGCCGAACGCGAAGATGTCGCTCCGGGCGTCTGCGGGTTTCCCGCGTACCTGCTCCGGCGCCATGTAGCCCATCGTTCCCATCACGACGCCGGGCTCCGTGCCGGCGACGTCCGTCGGAAGGTTCGTGCGCTGCCCCGATCCCTCCTCGGCGTGCGTGAGCTTCGCGAGACCGAAGTCGAGGACCTTGATCCGGCCCTCTTTCGTGACGAACAGGTTCTCGGGCTTCAGGTCCCGGTGGACGATTCCCTTGTCATGCGCGGCGGCCAGCCCCTGCGCGAGCTGGATCGCGTAGTCAATTGCTTTGCGTGCCGAGAGCTTTCCCCCCGCCAGCGCCGCGCGCAGGGTCTCGCCTTCCAGGAGCTCGGACACGACGTACGGGGCCCCGTCGTGCGAGCCGATGTCGTAGACCGCCGTGATGTTCGGGTGATTCAGGAGTCCTGCGGCGCGCGCCTCCTGCTCGAAGCGGCGCAAGCGGTCCGGTTCGTCCGAGAACGACGCCGGCAGAACCTTGATCGCCACGTCGCGACCGAGACGCGGGTCCTTCGCCCGGTACACCTCGCCCATCCCGCCCGCGCCGAGGGGCGCGAGGATCTCGTAGGGACCGAGGCGCGCGCCAACGGCGAGGCTCACTTCGCCTCCGAGACCAGGAACAGGCGGGAGAGCATCCGCCGGAACGTGTAGGCGTGCGCTCGTCCATCTTCAGAGAGGACGATCTCGCGCACGTTCATGACGCCAGTCGAATCGATGGGTCCGACTTTGCGGACGACCTCGCGTTTTCCGGTCTGGACGTTCACACGCTCGACCGTCGCGGGAACCTCGGAGATTCGAAAGACGAGGACCGACTCGTCGCCGTCCCACCCGATCAGCTGTTCACCGATGTCCGTACCGGGGACGGCACTGGCGCTTGCGCCGTCGACCGGATAGATGCGCAGGCCTTCCGGCGACATCGCGATCACCCTCCGTCCGTCGGGAGAGACTTCACCCAGGGTCGTACCTTCCGGGGTTACCGGACGCGGACCGCCCCCGTCGACTGACTGCTGATAGCACCGTACCGCACGCCCCGCTTCGTGTCCGCACGCGAGAACCGTTCGCCCGTCCGGGAAGAATTGCGCGGAGTCGTACCCGAGGAGACCGCCGCGCTCGAGCCGGCGCGTCTCGCCGGCGCCCGTGGGATAGAGAACGAGTTGCTGCGGCGACGTCGGTACGACTGCGAGCGCCCACTTTCCATCTGGGGACAGATCCTCCGCCGATCCCTCGCCGAGCCGCACCACCGGCGACCCGTCAGTGCCGCGGACACAGACCGCATAATTGGCGCCGACAGTGCCGCTCTCCTCGGTGAAGAGCAGCGTCTTCCCTTCCGGTGACAGCGCCCGTGCCGCGGAGAGGTCGAGCCACGAGAGATCCTTCTCCGTCGTCTCGCCCGGCGCCTGCACCGGCATGTCGCGAAAGAAATCGTCCCGCGAAGCGATCCATCGACCATCGGGAGCCACGTCCAGGATCGTCAGTCCGCCGGCGCTCTCCGCCGCGATGCGCAGCCGGCCATCGAGCGTCACGGCATAGACCTTGAAATTATTGTAGGCATCACCCGCGGAGAAGAGCACCTCGCGACCGTCCGGCGACCATGCGAGCCCTTCTTCGCCCCAATAGCCTTCAGAGAGAACCTTTTTCTGGCCGGCGAGGTCCACGACGGCGACCCCGCCGCGATCGTCGAACTTGGTCGGGTGGTCGAAGAAAGCGATCCGCTTGCCGTCCGGAGAGAAGCGCGGGTTCGAGAGATAGCCACCGGTCTTCGCGAGGGCCTTTCCGACCGGATACTCGAGGCGATCCTCTCCGCCGGCGTCACGGATGATGGCGAGGTCGCTTCCGTCCGGCGACCAGTCCGCCTCGCGCACGCCGGCGAGCACTTCCCGAGGCGCTCCTCCCTCGAGGGGCATTCGCGCGAGGGTGCCCTCGAAGAAGGAGTGAGCGATGTAACGGACGCGCGTCAGCACCGCGAGCTCGCCGCGGGAGGAAACGGAAAGCAGTTGCACGCCGCCGAGGCCGAGGGACTTGCCCCCCGGAAAGTCGGTCCGCACGGTGATGATCTCGGGCGTATTTCCCCGGCGCGCTGCGCTGTAGACGATCGTCTTGCCGTCCGGGGCGAAGCGGGCGTTGAAGATTGCCTGCTGCGCGAAAGACAGTTGCGCGTACGTCCGGGAGGGCGGAGCGGTCTGCGAACTGGCGCGCCGCCCGAGGAGGTAGGCGGCCGCCGCCACCGCGGCGAGCGCCAGGATTGCCGCGCCCGCAACGAGTGATCGATTCGGTCGGGCTCGGGGGATCGCGGTGACTGTCGTCGGAGCGCCGGAGAGCGTCGACAGCGCCTCGAGGTCGAAGGCCAGGTCGCGCGACGACTGGAACCGCTGCTCGGGATTCTTCTCCAGGCAGTGGCGCAGAATCCGCTCGAGCCCTGGCGAGACGTTCTGGTTCGTGACGGAGAGGTCCGGCGGGTCTTCCCGCAGGATCGCCGACATCGTGTCCGCCGCGGAATCCCCCTGGAACGCCCGCTTGCCCGAAAGCATCTCGTAAAGGATCGCGCCGAAGGCGAAGATGTCGCTCCGCGCGTCCGCGGGTTTCCCGCGCACCTGCTCCGGCGCCATGTAGCCCATCGTCCCGAGGACGACGCCCGGCTCGGTGCCGGCGGTTCCGGTCGGAAGATTCGTCTGGCCGGCCGAGCTCCCCTCCTCCGCGTGCGTGAGCTTCGCGAGACCGAAGTCCAGGATCTTGAGTCTCCCGTCCCGGTTGACGAACAGGTTCTCGGGCTTCAGGTCCCGGTGGACGATCCCCTTGTCGTGCGCGGCTGCGAGCCCGTGCGCGAGCTGGATTGCGTAGTCGATCGCCTTGCGCGGCGAGAGGCGGTCCCCCGCGAGCTCCGCCCGAAGCGTTTCGCCCTCCAGAAGTTCGCTGACGACATACGGCGCGCCCTCGTGCGAACCGATGTCGTAAACCGCCGTGATGTTGGGGTGGTTGAGGAGTCCCGCGGCGCGCGCCTCCTGCTCGAACCGGCGCAGGCGGTCCGCGTCCGTCGAGAAGGACGCCGGCAGCACCTTGATCGCGACGTCGCGCCCGAGGCGCGGATCTTTCGCGCGATAGACCTCTCCCATGCCGCCCGCGCCGAGAGGCGCGACGATCTCGTAGGGACCGAGGCGGGAGCCCGCGAGAAGCGGCATCTACTTCGACAGATCCGGCGCGGCGTTCTGGATCAGCGTGATCGTGGGTCGCGACTGGTCGACGGGGACCGAGAACAGAAAACGCCCGCCGTCTCGAGTCACCACGTACGTCGATCGCGTGAATCTCCCGAAAACCGTCGGCGCGGCGAAGAGCGGCAGCGGCTTTCCGATCTCCACGGAAGGCGTGGTTCGAATCGACACGGAGGTCATCTTCCGGTCGGGCGTGATGTAGAAGAACTCCTTCCCGTCGCGGGGCCAGTACGGCTCGACTCCGCCTCCCAGGGAGACCTGCCACCGCTCGTCGGTGGGCGGAAAGCGCCGGAGGTAAACCTCGTTCTCGCCGGATTCGCCGGAGACGTACGCGAAGAACCGGCCGTCCGGTGAAAACCGGATCTGCCGAAGCACCGTCTCCTCCTTCAGAAGTGGGCGGGGCTTCCCTCCTCCCGAGACCGGGGCGATCCAGAGGCGCAGTCCAGTCGTTCCCTGGGCGCAGATCAGAGACGTTCCGTCCGGCGACCACTCGACGGGGCCGGGGAGCCCGTCCAAGCGCATGACGACGACCTCGCGGCCGCTCGCGAGCTCCCGGATGCGCACTTCGCCTTCTCCGCCTCGGTTCACGCGATACGCGACGCTCTTTCCGTCGGGCGACCAGACCGAATCGCTCGCGTCGATGTCTTCCGGGGTGAGCGGGGAGCTCGTCCCGCGCACGAGGTCCAGCGCCCAGATCGTGCCGTGGTTCGTCTCGGGATTCGTCCCGTCGACGGCGACCCGCGTCTCGTCGGGTGAGAGGGCCGGCTCGTCCCAGAGGCGCGCTGGTCCGACGGCGCCGAGTGGTTTACCGGTCCGATCGAACCAGGTTTGCCGCTTCTCCGGACTTCCCTCGCGGAATGCGACCGTCCCGGTCTGCGATGCGGAAATCGAAGAGTGGCCGAAGAATTCGTTGGTGAACCAGACGTGATCGGCGATCGGGACTGCATCGCCGGTCGGCTTGAGCTGCCGCTCGTCAAACCTCTGCGCGAACAGGGTGCCCTCCCGCGCGAAGAAAAGACGTCCGGGCGCCACGGAGGCGCGGCGTCCGCCCGCGAGAAGCCGGTCCTTCCGGGTGGAACCCAGTTCTCCGAGGTAGACACCGATACGGCCGCGTGTCGCCGCGTAGGCGTAGTAAATAAAGTGCCGACCGTCCGGAAGGAACTCGGGCCAGCGGTGCGTGATCTCGTCGGCCGCCGTGTCGACCGTCGTCGCCGGCTTCGGCGATCCGCCGGATGCCGGAATCTGGAAGATGCCGGTGGACGCCTGACCGGAAAAGATGATCGTGCCCTCGCGGCCCCACGCGCCGCCGCGGGCCGCGGGGGCGTCGCACAGGACTATCGCCGGGCCGCCCGCGAGGTCGATCCGTTTCAGCTTGTCGCCGGCGAAGAAGCCGAGCGAGCGTCCGTCCGGAGACCAGAACGGAAAGAGCGCACCCTCGGTACCCGACAGAGAGCGCGCGGAGGACGAGTCCAGGGAACGCACCCAGATCGTAGTCCGGCCGTCGATCGAAGCGGGGAACGCGACCGCTCTGCCATCGGGCGACATTGCGACCCAATCGGCGAGCTCCGCCTTTTCGGGTGGCAAGATCGAGAACACGGAGCGTTCGACCGGCGGGGAGGCGCGGCGGACCCGCGACAGCGCGAGCCCCGCGGCGAGCCCGAGGAGCACGAGTGCGATGCCAGCGAGAACGGGCGGCACTCCGATCCGACGTCGGGTCTCCGTCGCCGGTCGCGGCGCCGGAATCGACGCGGCGCTCGTCTCCGAGGCCCACCGCAGCTCGCTCGCGACGTCCGCGGCGGACTGCCAGCGCTCGTCGGGGTCCTTCGCCATGCACTTGCGGACGACGTGGTCGAGTGTCGCGGGAGCGAGCGGCTGAATCGATGTGATCGGCTCCGGCTGCCTCTCGAGAATGGACGCAATCAACGACGCCTGGCTCGCGCCCGCGAACGCCTTGCGCCCCGTGACCATCTCGTAGAGGACGGAGCCAAACGCGAAGATGTCCGTCCGAGCGTCGACTTCTTTGCCCTCGAGCTGTTCGGGCGCCATGTACTGGAACGTGCCGAGAATGGTGCCGGCAGCCGTGAGGTTCGAGCCGTGCGGCGTGGTCATCTGCATCGAGAGCCCGGACACGACGCCGCCCGGCGGCTCGGAGAGCTTCGCGAGCCCGAAGTCGAGGAGCTTGGCTCCGGACTTCGTCAGCATGACGTTCGCCGGTTTCAGATCCCGGTGGATGACGCCCGCGCGGTGCGCGCGGTCGAGCGCCTCCGCCATCTGGATCCCGTACTTGACGGCCTGCTCGACCGGGAGAGAGCCGCGTCCGAGCCGATCGGCCAGCGTCTCTCCCTCGAGGAACTCCATGACGAGGTACTCGACGCCCGCCTCGTGCCCGACGTCGTACAGCGCGCAGATGTGCGGATGGGAGAGCTGCGAGATCGTCTTCGCCTCGCGCTCGAAACGCTGGCGCGCCTCCGGGGAGGAAAGGTGGTCCGGCAGGACCTTGACCGCGACGGTGCGCTCGAGGCGCGTGTCGCGAGCGCGATAGACCTCGCCCATCCCGCCCGCGCCCAGAGGCGAGACGATTTCATAGGGACCCAGGCGGGAGCCGGCCGTGAGAGTCAAAACTGGTTACGAAGAATATAGAAAACGCTCCGGAGAGGCGGAGCCTGCGACGTTAGTCGGTAAATCAGCGCTTCGCGAGCTCCGTCATCCAGTTCGTTACGAGCGCGACACGCGGCACGCCGACCTCGCCCGCGTCATTGATCAGGAACCGCTTCCCGTCGGGGGACACGTCATAGGAGTGCAGACCAAGTCTGGGACCGCGGTAGAGGTTCACGCGGTAGAGCGGCTTGACTTCCTTGACTTCGAAGCGAGTTCCGAGGCCATCCACAGTCGCGACCATCAGATCGTCCACGGGCGACACGAAATAGAGCTCGCGTCCGTCCGCGCTCCAGCGAGGCTGTGTTCCGCCGGTCGCGGAAACCTGCCACCGCGCGCCTCCGCCCGGAAACGGGGTCACGTAGATCTCGTTTCGGCTGGTCTGCAACGACTGATAGGCCACCCAACGGCCGTCGGGCGAGAACTGTCCCCCTCTCTCCTGAAACTGAGACTGGACGAGGGGAGCCGCCTTGTCCGGTTCGGAGAGAGGGATCATCCAGACGTCCTGTGCACCGATGTTGCCGTGGTCGACCAGCAAGTAACGGCCGTCGCGCGACCAGTCCGTCGGCTCGGTCCTCTCCTTCGAGCGATAGACGACTCTTCTCGCGCCCGCTCCATCCGACGCCAGGCCTGTCAGGACGAACTCGATGGATTCCCCCGAAATCCGCTGCGAGCTGTAGATGATCTCCGATCCGTCGGGGGACCAGAGAGGAGAGACCTGGACCTGCGCCGCCGTCGTCAACCGTGTACGAACGCCGCGTTCGAGCTCGTAGACCCAGATGTCGTTGTTGGGGTCGCCGAGCACGACGAGCGCGCGCCGCCCGTCCGGGGAAAGCTGCGGAGAATACGCTTCGCTCTTTTCGCCGACGGTCGACAAACGATGACCGGAGAAATTCATCCACGTCAATTGGCCGCCGATGCCAGCCTGAGCGGTCTGGTACGCAAGGACACCGTTGTCCGACGCCGTGAACCCTCCCCTCCACACTCCCAGATCGAAGTTCACGTCGTCGCGGACGCGGACGGGCTCCGGGCCCGCGATCAACCGGCGGAGGTCGAACGGAAACGCGAGGAGGCTGGTGTCGCGAACGGTGAGCAGCCAACCGGACGCATACTGAGCGCTCCCGTAGGAAGACATCAGACGCCGGGGAGCGTCTCCCGTCAACGAGGCGACATAGATTCCCGAATCCTCACCTCGGGGATCCTGATGGTTCGCCGCCAGGTAGAGGACGTGCTCTCCGTCCGGAAGGAAGGAGGGCCATCGGTGGGTCGTGTGTTTCCCGGCCTCCAGATGCGTGATCCGGGCGGCCGGCCCGCCGGACGGGGAAACACGGAACAATCCCGAGCGGAAGTCGGGACTGAACACGATCGTCCCGCGCGAGCTCCACGTGCCTCCCCGCGCGTTCGGAGCGTTTGCGATCGCTCGAACTGGTCCTCCGGTCGCCTCGACCACCCTGAGTTTCCCGTCCGAGAAGAACCCGACGACTCGGCTGTCTGGAGACCAGAAGGGAAACGTTCCTGCATCGCTACCGTCCAGAGGAGTCGTCACACCCGTCGAGAGGGAGCCGACCCAGAGTTTTCCGCCGGCGCCGAACGCCGTTCTTCGACCGTCCGGGGAGAGGACGATCGGGGCGGAATCGTCGCCGGTCAACCGGAAGGAGGTCTTCGGCGGAGGATCCAGGAAGGAGTGGACTGCGCGAACGTCTTCGCCGCTTCGCAATCGCCGGACCTCGTTGCCGAGGAAGAGAGTAGCGAGGAGAAGCGCACCGGCCGTGACCCACGCGATCCAGTCGCGCCTCTTTCTCCGGGAAACGGCAGCCGCCGCCGCTCCCGTCTGCGATCCGCCCTCCGCGATCCACTTCAGCTCCCCTCCGAGATCGGCCGCGTTCTGCCAGCGGTCCTCCGGGTCCTTCGCCAGCGACTTCTTCACGACGTGATCGAAGGCCGGCGGCGACGTCGGCTGGACCTGCGAGATCGCCAGCGGCTCGTCGCGCAGGATCGACGAGATGAGCGACGCCTGCGTGGCTCCGGAAAACGCCTTCTTCCCCGTCGCCATCTCGTAAAGCACGCAGCCGAACGCGAAGATGTCCGTCCGGGCGTCGGCCTCCCTTCCCTCCAGCTGCTCCGGCGCCATGTACTGGAACGTCCCCAGGATCGTGCCTTCCTGCGTCAGCGCGTGCTGAGTCGGAAAGGCCGTCAGTGAGGACTGCTGAGATGCCGGGGCAACCGCCTTGGCCAGACCGAAATCCAGGAGCTTGACCCCCGACTTCGTCAGCATCACGTTGCCCGGCTTCAGATCCCGATGGACGATCCCCTGCCGGTGCGCCTTGTCCAGGGCATCGGCGATCTGCATCCCGTAGCGCAGCGTCTGCTCGAGAGGGAGTGCTCCCTTCAGCAGCCGGTCCGCCAGCGTCTCCCCCTCCAGGTACTCCATGACCAGGTATTCGACGTCGCCCTCCCGCCCCACGTCGTGGAGGGCGCAGATATGCGGGTGGGAGAGCTGCGAGATCGTCTTCGCCTCGCGTTCGAACCGCTGGCGGGATTCGGGCGACGCCGACAGGTGCGACGCCAGCACCTTGATCGCGACGGTGCGGTCGAGTCGGGTGTCCTTCGCCCGGTAGACCTCTCCCATCCCGCCCGCACCGAGCGGCGAAACGATCTCGTAGGGACCCAGACGGGAGCCGGTCGGAAGAGTCACCGCGCGCCCTCCACTAGCTCATGGAGTCTGGCCGGATTCTACCGGGCCCGACTTGCCGGAATTGTCGCCACCCGCACCGTCCAGGGTCCGACCCGGGACCCCTACGGACTAGAAGCGGATGCCGGCCGAAAAACGGTACTCCCGGGGGACCTGATAATCCGCCGCCGACCGCGCGGTGCCGAAGGCAGGGCCTCGAGCGAACTTCGTCGGAAGGCCGAGCTCGTCCACGGGAGCCTGACCATCGCAGCCGGCTTGCGCGGCGGTCGTGCAGGGAACGACGACCGTGTCGAAAAAGACGAGACCCTGTTCGTTGGTGACGTTCCGGACCTCGAACTTGAAGAATGGCTCGACACTCCTCCAGACCCGGACCCCGAGGCTGATCGCCAGGTCGAGGCTGTGGGTGTCCTCGTACTCGCCCGCGCCGAGCTCGCCGAAGAACACGAACTGGGTGGCCGGCCGCCGCGCGTAACCGGGGTCGCGCGCGATCTGCGCGGGCGTGAAGCCGCTCCGCGCGAAGCCGTAGATGAATGTCCGCGGCGAGTCGTAGAAGTAGGCCAGGCCGAGGTTCACGTCTCCGAAGGACATCGGCAGCGTATAGGAGCTGAAGACTCGGACTCGGTGCTCCTGAAAGCCCGGCAAATGGCCGGTCGGGTAGTGCCGCTCGGGATCGTAGAGCTCCGGCTGGTTGCCGAAGATCGAGGAGGCCCCGCCCTCACCCACGAAGTTGCCGTCGTTCTCGATCTCATACGTGTAATTCGCATCGAGGAGCCAGCGATCCGTGATCCGATAACGCCCCTGGACCTGGATCGCCCGGTACTCGCGCGTCGGGTCGTCGGTGTTGTCCAGGACCACGTTGTCGAAGAAGCCGAAGCTGCGCCCTTCGTGGACGATTTCCGTCGTGCCGAACTCCCGGAGGATGAAGTCCTCGAACAGGTCGGAGTACTCGCGGCCGACATAGGTCAACTTGGCGAACCCGCCGCGGCCGAGCGCCGATCCGACACCAACGGTCCATTCCTCCAGGATGGGTGACTTCACGTCGTCGGCGAAAAACACGTTCCGGGTCGGAAAGTTGCCGTTGATGAGGGTGTAGTTTGCCAGGTCGAACCCGGGAGCGAAGTCCACACCCTGTCCGTTCGGACCCGTATACAGGTACGTCAGCGAGTTCGGGAGACCGACGTTGCTGTTGCGGCCGAACTGGACTTCAGAGAACTTGCCGGCGTACTGGCTGTAGGTCGCGTCGAACTTCAGCTTGGCATCGCCCCGGACGTCGTAGGAAGCCGCCAGCCGCGGCGTGAACCGGTCCGTGTCGGTCGCGATGATGTCGCCGGTGGCCTCGCTTTTCACGGCTTCGTATCGGAGCCCGAGATTGAAGGAGAGGTGATCGTTGAAAGCCCAGCTGTCCTGGAGGAAGAACGCATCGGTCGTGATGTCGATCCGGGCGCCTCGGACGGGAAGCCAGTTCGTCAGGACGGTCCGGAGGGGGCCCGAGTTGACGAAGACCGGGATGAACCGGCCTTGCGAGTCGAGCACGGGAGGTCCGACCGGAGCGCCCGTGGTCGTCACGTAATTTGTCGTGAACACGTAGCCCGTGGCGGTCTGGCTGTTGCCTCCGGTCCGCGTGGTCCGAAAGCGCTCGTAGCCGAGCTTGAAGCCGTGGCTTCCCAGCCGGCCGGTCGAAAGGAAATACGACACGCTCCCGGTCAAATCCTGGTTGTCGCGGTTCTCGGGGTCGCTCGCGTCGAAGTAAACGGCGTTGTACTGGCGCGCCGGGAAGGAGAGCGTCACGAACGGAGAATCCCGGATGCCGGTCAGGTCGCCCCCGGCGCCGCGGAAGCCGAACTTCTTCTCCGAGTACTTCAGCTCGAAGAACAGCCTCGGCGTCCACACGCCGTGGTAGCTCGCCGCCCAGCGCGTGTTCGGAAGCGTGCGCGCGCGATCGACCCCCCGAACGTCCGCCGTGGTCCCCGGCACGGACGGCCGATCGAGGTTCTCCGCCTCGTTGTCGAGATAGGAGGCCTGGAGCGTGTGTTTCGACGCGATGTTCCCCGTGAGCTTGACTTCCCACCGCGGGTTGTCCGTGACCGTGTTGACGCGCGCGCCGGTTTCGGGCAGCGTCTGGGCCATCGTCGTCTCCGAGAGACGGCCGGCCGCGAAGAACCAGAGCTGGTCGCGCAGGATCGGCCCTCCGAGGCTCGCGGAATAGACTTCGTCGATCGCGTCGAGACGGGGAATGTCGCGCTCCTCTTCGTAAGGCGTCTTCTCGGTCCAGTCGGGATTGCTCAGGTCGAGCCGGACGGAGCCGGAGAAGCTGTTGCCCCCGCCCTTGGTAATCGCATTGACGACTCCCCCCGTGAAGCGACCGTACTCGGCGGGGATGCCGCCCGTCAGGACCGCCGTCTCCGCGACGGCCTCCTCGATGAAGAGATTGTGGGCCGTTCCGGAAAGGTTGTCGCTGATGTCGGTTCCATCCACCAGAAAGACGTTGTCGAATCCGAAGGCGCCGCCGATGCGAATCAGGCCGCCGAGCGGGGAAATCGCGACGCCCGGTGCCAGCGCAGCGATTGCGGCCAACGTCCGGCCGACGGGGAGCTTGTCGAGGTCCTCCGTCTTGTAATTGGCGCCGAGCTGCGCCGTCGCGATCGGAGACGGGAGGTCTCCGCGGATCGTGAAGGCCTCGATAGCCACCACGTCCACGTCGGCGTCCATCCGGGTCGTCCCGGAGAGGGCGACCGTGGCGGTATGCCTCACCGTGCTCATGCCCGGCTTCGAGAACTGAATGACGTACTCACCCGGCGGGAGGCCGAAGGCAACGTAGTCCCCGTTGGACCCCGTTGTGACGACGCGCTCCCCCTGGAGAGCGGGAGAAGTCAGTCTCACGGTGACGCCCGGAACCGGCTGTCTCTGCGAGCTCACGGTACCCGAAACTGTTCCGGTCACGGCGCTCTGCGCCAGGAGAACTGCGGGGAGGGCAAGCGTCAAGGCCAGGGAGACGGCACATCCGTTCAGGCCGAGGCGGGAGCCAAGCGCGAGCGACATCGAGTTCTTCAGTTCCATTATCTATCCGTCTCCGCAAGTGCCGGCCAGTCGACGATCGCGCGGATCGGCGTCTCGCGAGTTTCGGCCAAAGGCGCGCTGATTAGAAACCGCGAGCCGTTCGCGGTCACGTCGTAGTTCTCGATCAGCGGCTCGACGCGGAAGAGCAAGACCGGAGCGCCGGCTTGCATTTGCGGACCCGGAGTCAAGGGCACCGCCATGACCGAGCCGTCCGGCGCCAGGTAAAAGAGCTCCTTGCCGTCGCGGCGCCACCGCGGAAGCCTGCCTCCGGCCGGAGACACGCGCCGCTTCCCGGCTGCCCCTTCCGTCAGCGCCACGTAGATCTCGGGGCTTCCCGACTCGTCCGACTCGTACGCGATCCAGCGTCCGTCCGATGAGAACCGCGGGTTCCGTTCGTTGAATCGCGTTCCGAGCCAGGGCGCCGGTTTGTGCTGCCCCGTGAGCGGCTGGAGCCAGATGTTGGCGCGCGACTGCACGCCGTTCAGGAACGCGAGAACGCGACCGTCCGGAGAGACGTCTTCGGGCTGCTGCACGCCTCCGAGCTCGAGGACCGGCCGCTGGCTCCCGGGCACGCCGACCGCGATCTCGTGGATGTCGGGAGGTCCTTTCGCGTCCGAGCGGAAAAGGACCTTCGAGCCGTCGGGCGACCAGACCGGCAGGATCTCGTCGCGAGCATCGGAGTGGTGCCGGGTCGAGACCCCGCGCTCGAGCTCGAAAACCCAGACGTCGGATGCGCCGGTTCGCCGCTCGGCAACGCCGAGGGCGACCCGGCCTCCGTCCGGCGAAATGCGAAAGCCCTTCACCACGGCCGGCTGGCCGAGCGTCCCGACCTCGCGACCCTGCCGGTCGAGCCAGGCGAGACGGGAGAGGGGCGGCGACGTCTCGTAGACGATGACGTCGTCGCCGACCGAGAAGGCGGCGATCGCCAGACCGTAGAAGTAGTCGACGCTCTCGGACAGGCGGTGGGGATCGCCCTGCAGCTTCGCTTTCGATTCGTCGAAACGCTGCGCGAAAAGGGCGCCGTCGCGGGCGTACACGAGGTATCCGGCCGCGAATTCCGCGCGCGACTCCATCCGAGCGATCACGATGTCTTCCTTCGAATCCAGCGAGCCCATGCGAAGCTCGCGATGATCGTCGCTGCGACTCCGACAGCGCGGCACCCCCGAGGTAACCCCCGAGGTAGAGGAACCGACGGCCGTCGGGCAGGAATTGAGGCCACGCCATGAGCCTTTCGCCTTTCGCCGACGTTCGGCGTCCGGACCGGCTCCGGCTTTCCTCCTCTGTCGGAGACCCGGTAGATGCCGGGCGGCCGAAACTGCGTGAAGAGGATCGTGCCCTCGCGGTTCCAGGTGCCCACGATTTCGAAGGCCGCCTCGCACAGGTCCTCCGCGGGACCTCCGGTCGCCGGGATCTTTCTGAGCTTCCCGTTCGCGAAGAACGCGATGAAGCGGCCGTCGGGCGACCAGAAGTGCGAGGTCGCGTCGTCCGATCCCTCCAGCTCGACGATCTCCTCCGAATCGAGCCGGCGAACGAAGAGTCGCCTCTTGCCCCTCGCGAACGCTTCGATTGCGACCCGGGTCCCGTCCGGCGAGATCGAGGCCCCGCGGGAGATCTCCTCCGGCGAGAACGTCGACGCCGGAGGGATCGGCACGGCGAAGCGCACGGCTCGGGGCGGCCCGGCGTCGGGACTGCGGCGGCGAACCAGGCCGAAGCAGGCGAGCGCCGCAAGGACCAGCGCGAGGAGCAGCCACCCGAGACGCTCCCGGTTCCGCGGCCGGACGGGGACCGCGGCGAGCACGGCGGGCGACGCTCCTGCGCGGTTCCTCCGCGATCCACTGCAGTTCTCGCTTGACGTCGGCGGCGCTCTGCCACCGGTCGTCGGGATCCTTGGCGAGGCAGGTCTGGACCACCCGCTCGAGGAGAGGCGGCGAGGCCGGCGTGACCTGTGTGATCGGGCTCGGCTGGTCACGAAGGATCGACGAGATCATGGACGCCTGCGTCGCTCCGGAAAAAGCCTTTCGCCCCGTCGCCATCTCGTACAGCACGATGCCCAGCGCGAAGATGTCTGTGCGGGCGTCCGCACCCCGGCCCTCGACCTGCTCGGGGGCCATGTACTGAAACGTCCCGACAATCGTTCCTTCCTGCGTCAGATTCGCGGCCTGCGTCGGAAGCGCCGTCAGGCTGCGTCCCGCCATGGGGTGTTCCGCCGCGGCCGTTTGCTCCCTCCCGGTCGCGTCGAGCGACCGCTCAAATGCCTTGGCGAGCCCGAAGTCGAGCAGTTTCACGCCGGACTTCGTCAGCATCACGTTGCTCGGCTTCAGGTCCCGGTGCACGATTCCCTGCCGGTGCGCCTTGTCCAGAGCGTCCGCGATCTGTACGCCGAACCGGAGCGTCTGCTCCAGGGGGAGCGGCCCCTTCAGGACACGCTCTGCGAGGGTCTCGCCCTCGAGGTACTCCATGACGAGATACTCGGTTTCGCCCTCGCGGCCCACATCGTGGACGGCGCAGATGTGAGGGTGGGAGAGCTGCGAGATCGTCCTGGCTTCCCGCTCGAAGCGGGCGAGCGCGTCGGCGTTCGCCGCGAGCCGAGACGACAGCACCTTGATCGCGACCGTCCGCTCGAGTCTCGTGTCCCGCGCCCGATAAACCTCGCCCATCCCGCCCGCGCCCACGGCAGACACGATCTCGTAGGGGCCGAGGCGAGCGCCGGCGGCAAGCGTCATCTCTCGGTCTCCGCGAGCGCCGGCCAGTCGAGGATCGCGCGGATCGGCGCCTCGCGCGTTTCGGCCAGGGGCGCGCTGACCAGAAATCGCGAGCCGTTTTCGGTCACGTCGTAGTTCTCGATCGCCGGCTCGACCCGGAAGAGCAAGACCGGAGCGCCGGCTTGCAGCTGCTGGGGACCCGGGGTCAGGGGCACGGCCATGACCGAGCCGTCCGGCGCGAGGTAATAGAGCTCCTTACCGTCGCGGCGCCACCGCGGGCGCCTCCCTCCGGCCGGAGACACGCGCCGCTTCCCGGCCGCCCCTTCCGTCAGAGCCACGTAGACCTCGGGGCTTCCCGACTCGTCCGACTCGTACGCGATCCAGCGCCCGTCCGGCGAGAAACGCGGGCTCCGTTCGTTGAATCGCGTCGTGAGCCAGGGCGCCGGCTTGCGCTGCCCCGAGAGCGGCAGGAGCCAGATGGTGGCGCGCGACTGCACGTTGTTCAGGAACGCGAGGAGGCGACCGTCGGGGGAGATGTCTTCCGGCGCCTGCACGTAATCGAGCTCGAGGACCGGCCGCTGGCTCGCGGGCGCCCCGACGACGATCTCGTGAATGTCGGGAGGCCCTCTCGCGTCGGAGCGGAAGACCAGCTTCGAGCCGTCGGGCGACCAGACCGGCAGAGTTTCGTCGCTGGAATCGGAGTGGAGACGGGTCGAGATCCCGCGCTCGACCTCGAAAACCCAGACGTCGGACGTGCCGGTTCGCCGCTCGGCGACGTCGACGGCAACCCGACCTCCGTCCGGCGAAATGCGAAAGCCCTCCACCACGGCCGGCTGACCGAGCGTCCCCACTTCTCGACCCTGCCGGTCGAGCCAGGCGAGACGGGAGAGAGGCGGCGACGTCTCGTAGACGATCATGTCCGCGCCGACCGAGAACGCGGCGTTGCCCGGACCGAAGAAGTAATTGACGCTCTCGGACAGGCGCTGCGGATCGCCCTGCAGCTTCGCTTTCGATTCGTCGAAACGCTGCGCGAAAAGGGCGCCGTCGCGGGCGTACACGAGGTATCCGGGCGCCGCGAATTCTGCGCGCGACTCCATCCGAGCGATCACGATGTCTTCCTTCGAATCGAGCGAGCCCACGCGAAGCTCGCGATAGGAGCCGGGCAATTTCGGCAAACTCAGACCTCCGAGGTAGAGGAACCGCCGGCCGTCCGGCAGGAACTGGGGCCACGACGCGATGGTTTCGAGTTTCGCGAGGTTCGCCGGCCGAACCGGTTCCGGCTTTCCTCCTTTGTCGGAAACCCGGTAAATACCTTGCGCGAACTGCGCGAAGAGAATCGTGCCTTCGCGGTTCCAGGTGCCCACGATTTCGAAGGACGCCTCGCACAGGTCCTCCGCGGGACCTCCCGTCGCCGGGATCTTTCTCAGTTTCCCGTTCGCGAAGAACGCGATGAAGCGGCCGTCGGGCGACCAGAAGTGCGAGGTCGCGTCGTCCGAGCCCTCCAGCTCGGCCATCTGCTCCGAATCGAGCCGGCGAACGAAGAGCCGTCTCCTGCCCCTCGCGAACGCTTCGATTGCGACTCGAGTCCCGTCCGGCGAGATCGACGCCCCGCGGGAGATCTCCGCCGGCGAGAACGTCGACCCCGGAGGGATCGGCACGGCGAAGCGCACGGCGCGGGGCGGCCCGGGGGCGGGGCGGCGGCGGCGAAACAGACCGAAGAAGGCGAGTGCCGCGAGGAGGAGCGCGAGGAGCAGCCACCCCAGGCGCTCCCGGTTCCGCGGCCGGACGGGGACCGCGGCGGCAACGGCTGCGGAACTCGTCCCGCGCGGTTCCTCGGCGATCCATTGAAGCTCTCGCTTGACGTCGGCGGCGCTCTGCCAGCGGTCGTCGGGATCCTTGGCGAGGCAGGTCTGGACCACACGATCGAGGAGAGCCGGCGAAGCCGGCGCGACCTCTGAGACTGGCCTCGGCTCGTCGCGGAGGATCGACGAGATCATGGACGCCTGCGTCGCCCCCGAAAAAGCCTTTCGTCCCGTCGCCATCTCGTACAGCACGACGCCCAGCGCGAAAATGTCGGTGCGCGCGTCCGCACCCCGGCCCTCGACCTGCTCGGGAGCCATGTACTGAAACGTCCCGAGGATCGATCCCTCCTGCGTCAGCGCCTGCTGGGTCGGATACGCGGTCATGGACGTCGCCGGCGCGGCCGGTTCGATCACCTTCGCCAGCCCGAAGTCGAGGAGCTTCACGGCCGACTTCGTGATCATCACGTTTCCGGGCTTCAGATCCCGGTGCACGATCCCCTGCCGGTGCGCTTTGTCCAGGGCGTCGGCGATCTGGATCCCGAACCGCAGAGTCTGCTCGAGCGGCAGCGGACCGCGCGCGAGGCGTTCCGCGAGCGTCTCGCCCTCCAAATACTCCATGACGAGATAGTCGGTTTCTCCTTCCCGGCCCACGTCGTGGATCGCGCAGATGTGCGGGTGAGAGAGCTGCGAGATCGTCCTCGCCTCCCGATCGAAGCGCTGGCGGACCTCCGGTGTAGCGGAGAGGCGAGACGCCAGCACCTTGATCGCGACGGTGCGTTCCAGTCGCGTGTCGCGCGCCCGGTACACCTCTCCCATCCCGCCCGCGCCCAGAGGCGCCAGGATCTCGTAAGGACCGAGGCGGGAGCCGGCGGCGAGACTCACTGCGGTCCGGGCCGGCGGCCAGTTCAGCGCCACTCGAAAATTCTCGGAGTCGCACGTCCTGGGCCGGCACGACCATGAGGAAGCTCTGCCCGTCTGCCGAAGCCGCATACTGCCGGGACGGGTTGTTGAGTCTCAGAGAGGCTTGGAACAACGGCTGTGGCGTGCTCGAGGAAAACGTCGTTCCGGTGGAAACGGGGGCCGCCATGAGGCGACCGTCGAGCGTCGCGTAAAAGATCTCTTTTCCGTCGTCGCTCCACAGCGGTTGGATCCCGCCGCCGTTGGAGATCGGCCACTTCTCGTCAGTCATGGGAAAGCGACGCACGAAGACCTCGTGCTGCCCCGGCTCCGAGGAACTGTACGTGAACCAGCGGCCATCCCGCGAGAACGACGGATTCCGTTCCTCGTACTCGGTCGTCAGGAGGAGCTGCGGGGCGTCACCGGTCAGAGAGACGACTCCGATGTCCGCGTTGGCTTTGGTCCTGTTGTAGAGAACGTAGCGCCCCTCCGCAGAGACGTCGTACGGGGTCGCGAAGCTGTCGGCGACGATCGTCTCCTCCCGCTCATCCTTGAGAGACCTCCGCCGAAGTTCGAACGCCGCCCCCTCCGAGCGGTACAGGATGCTGTTGCCGTCGGGGGTGAAGATGGGCATCCAGCCCGCCTCGGCAAAGGGCGTCGCGACGTCTCGGGCCAGGTCCAGCGTCCAGACGCTCGCCGTACCGGTTTCCACCTGCCGGAGCGTGAAGCCCGCGGTCCGATTGTCGGAGGACAGGCTGACGTTCATGATCGCACCGGTCGGCCCGACCGCCTTCAGCAGGGTTCCACGCCGATCCATCCAGACGAGGCGGCGGCTGGCGCTCCCCGGGCGGAAGACGACGATCCCCTCCCGGGACACCGAAAAGAGGTCGCGATAGAAGGCCACGTCTGCCCGCATGACGGGCCGCGTTACGGTCTCCGGATCCCCCCGCAATTCTCCGCGATCGAGGTCGATGCGCTGCGCCAGGAGCGCCTCGCCCCGGACGAACAGAAGAGTGTCCGGCGCGAGGAACAGTCCGGTAGCCCCGTTCTTGACCACCAGCTTGTGGCCGGGCACGCCGAGGGACGCGAGGTAGATCCCGGTCGACTCGACCTTGTCCGTCTTCACGAAGAGAAGGAAACGGCGGCCGTCGGGAAGCATGTACGGCCAGCGATGCAGGACCTCTCCCGGCTCGAGGCGAGTCGCGGGCTCCGGCTGCCCGCCCGACGCCGAAATGCGATAGATGGGCCCGATGGACTTCGGCGTAAACAGGATGTCGCCGTTGGATCCCCAGCTTCCTCCGCGGCCGAGCTCGGCATCACAGAGAACCTCGACCGAACCGGTCGAGAGCTCGATGCGTCGAAGCTTCGCGCGCGAGAAGAAAACGAGAAACCGCCCGTCGGGAGACCAGAAAGGGCTTTCGGCCGTTTCGGTGCCCGGCAGCGCGCGAACCTCGTCAGAGTCGAGGTCCCGGACGCGCAGCATCATCTTGCCGCCCGCGATTCCGCCGAAGACGAGCCTCCGGCCGTCCGGCGAAATCTCGAAGGAATCCGTGAGCAGCGTGCGCTGTGGCGGAAGGATCGTCAGAAGTATCGGTTCCGTGACGGCCTGCCGCGGACGGCGCGAGGTGAAAGCGATGCCGGCGGCGACGAGCGTCGCAAGCGCGGCCACCGCCCAGGGAAGCCAGGGCCGCGTGCGGGGCGGGACCGTGGTCGTGACGACTCCCGACGAGGGGCCTTCGCCAATCCAGCCGAGCTCCCGCTTGACGTCCGCGGCGCTCTGCCAGCGATCCTCGGGATCCTTGGCGAGGCACGTCTGGACGATCCGGTCGAGCGCCGGCGGAGACATGGGCTGAACCTGCGAGATCGGCCGCGGCTCGTCGCGCAGGATCGACGAGATCAACGACGCCTGCGTCGCCCCGGAGAACGCCTTCTTCCCCGTCGCCATCTCGTAGAGCACACAGCCGAAGGCGAAGATGTCGGTCCGGCCGTCGGCCTCTCTCCCTCGAGCTGCTCGGGCGCCATGTACTGGAAGGTGCCCAGGACCATCCCTTCCTGCGTCAGCGCCTGCTGGGTCGGAAAAGAAGTGAGCTGCCGCGAGGCGGTCGGCGCGACCGCCTTGGCCAATCCGAAGTCGAGCAGCTTCACCCCCGACTTCGTCAACATCACGTTGCCCGGCTTCAGGTCCCGGTGCACGATCCCCTGCCGGTGCGCCTTGTCCAGGGCGTCGGCAATCTGCATCCCGAAGCGCAGCGTCTGCTCCAGCGCGAGCGCACCTTTCAACAGCCGCTCCGCCAGCGTCTCCCCCTCCAGGTACTCCATGACGAGGTACTCGACGTCGCCCTCCCGGCCAACGTCGTGGAGCGCGCAGATGTGCGGGTGAGACAGCTGCGAGATCATCTTGGCCTCGCGCTCGAATCGCTGGCGGGATTCGGGAGACGCCGAGAGATGCGAGGACAACACCTTGATCGCCACCGTGCGTTCGAGCCGCGTATCCCGTGCCTTGTAGACCTCCCCCATCCCGCCCGCGCCCAGCGGCGACACGATCTCGTAAGGGCCGAGGCGGGAGCCGGCGGAAAGCGTCATGGGGCCTTTCTCGGATCGGCGCTCGAAAGACCCTCGGCTCCCAGCTTCAACAGCCAGAGCGAGGAGCCGCCGTTGCCCCGGCAATAGTAGAGATACCGCCCGTCCGGCGAGATTGTCGGCTCTTCCACAAAGAGTCCCGCTTCCGGAAACCGCGTGACCTGTTCGAGGGGACCCCCTTCGGCCGGTACGCGATAGATGTTGCGGTGGCTCGGCTGGATGTAGATCCACCGCCCGTCGGGCGAGTAGAACGGGTGGCGCATGCGCTCGTACCCGGTCGTCAATTGCTGCATCGTGCCTCCCGAGGCGGGCATCCGGAAGAGCTGGATGACGCTGTCTTGGAGAGCCGTCGACGCGATCCAGCGGCCATCTGGCGACCAGACGTTGTCGAACTTGCTTCCGGGGGAGTCGGTGAGCGGGACCGACTGACGCGAGGAGAGTTCGAAAAGGAAGACTTGCTGCACTCCCTGGACCAATCTTGGGTAGAGAATTTTCTTGCCGTCCGGCGAGGGGCTGAGCGTCGTATTGAAGCCCTCTCTCGTCACCCGGCTCAAAATCTCCTCCGAGCCGCTCCCATCCACGGACACGATCCAGTTCGCGCCGACGTTGCCCGCGTTACCCGCGTCGGCCGGAAGCAGGCGACTCAAGAGAAGCCGCCGGCCCTCGGGCATCCAGACCGGGCCGATTTGGGCGAGGTCTTCGCCAGGGAGCTGCAAGCGCTCGCGGCGGCCGCTCTCCAAGTCGAGGATCCATACTTCCGGGTGGCCGAGGACGTCGCTGACGTAAGCCACGCGGCGGCCGTCGGGGGACACGCTCGGATAGGCGTCGGTCACCCGTCCTGTCGAGAGCGCCTCCTCGGGACCCGTCGCAGCCCCGCCTCCGGGTGCGAGCGGCAGGCGAGTGAGATTTCGGGAGCCCGCCTCTTCCGCCACCGCGACCTGCAGCCCGTCGCGAGAGACGGCGAGATCCCACAGGGACGCGGTCATGAGGGTGATCGTTCTCGGGATGCCGCGCACGACGCCCCGATCCGGGTCGATTTCGACAAACTGAACTCGGCTTCCCCCCTGCGGGTCGAGGGCCACGTAATAGAGGCGGCGGGATGTGCCGTCCCACCCGTGGCTGAAGCCCGTCAGCAGCGCACGCGGGCGTCCACCCGATGCCGGCATCAGAAAAATCCCTTCGAGCTGCGTCTCGAAGCTCACCCACCGCCCGTCCGGCGAGCAAGCGATCCGAACGATTTCGAAGGAAGACGCATCGCTACCGAGAATCGCCCGGGGCGCGCCACCGCCGGGCGAAACTTCCAGGATCACCCTCCGGTTCTCCGGCCCGGTGATGTACAGAATCCCCTTGCCGTCGGGACGCCAGGTCGGAGAGTTCGCGTCCGGTGCCAGACGCCTCGCGGCGCCTCCGAGCGCCGGCACGACCCAGAGATCCCCGCCGTACGTGCGTGCGCTGCGGACCAGGGTGCCACCGATCTTGATCAGCCCCGTGCGGGAGGCGCGCGTCGAGACGAAGGCGATCGTATTGCCGTCCGGCGAGAACGCGGGCTGGATGTCCTGCGCCGGGTCGTTGGTGACGTTGACGTCCTGGCCCCCCTCGCCGCGGCGCACGGAGATCTCGAAGTTGCCGCTCCGGTCCGAGGCGTAGGCGAGCAGGCTCCCGTCCGGCGACCACGACGGCCACTCGGAACGACCAGTGTGGGTGAGGCGCGCGAGACGGGTCACCTGTCGTGGCGACTCCGCCGGCGCGCGCTGCCGGCCGCCGACGAGGAACCCGGCCGACAGCGCGGCGAGGAGAGCGAGAGCGCCGAGGGCCGGCGTCAGCCAGCGTCTTCTCCCGGCAATCGCCGGTGCAACCTGCGTCGGCGCGCTCGCTGCGCCCATCGCCGTATCGAGCGCGAACGCGAGGTCGTGCGCCGTGTCGAACCGTTCCTCCGGCCGCTTCTCGAGGCAGTGGCGCAGGATGCGCTCGATCGATGGCGGGAATCGGCTGCCGGATTCCGTCAGCTCCCGTGGGTCCTTCTGCGCGATCGCCGCCATGGTCTCCGCCGCCGATTCGCCGCGAAACGCGCGGTCGCCGGAGAGCATCTCGTAGAGGATCGTGCCGAGCGAAAAGATGTCGGAGCGGTGGTCCGCCGTCTTCCCCCGCACCTGCTCCGGCGACATGTAGCCGACAGTTCCCATCACCGTGCCTGGCTCGGTGGGCGCGACCGTCGGCGATCTCGTCAGGTCGGCCGGTACGGAGGCCACTTTCGCGAGACCGAAGTCGAGGATCTTGACGCGGCCCTCGGTCGTGACGAACACGTTCTCGGGCTTCAGGTCCCGGTGGACGATCCCCTTCTCGTGCGCGGCCGCGAGGCCGTGGGCGATCTGCAACCCGTACTCGAGCGCCTTTCTCTGCGGTATGGCGCCTTCTTCGAGCCGTTCCCGGAGCGTCTCTCCCCGGAGGAGCTCCATCGCGGCGTAGGCGACGTTCTCGTGCCGGCCGAGATCGTAAATCCCGAGGATGTTCGGGTGCGAGAGCGCCGCGACCGACTTCGCTTCTCTCTCGAACCGCGCGAGCGCCGCCGAATCGGCGGCGAGCTTTTCCGGGAGCACCTTGATCGCGACCTCCCGGTCGAGCTTCGTGTCCCGGGCCCGATAGACCTCTCCCATCCCCCCGGCCCCCAGAGGCGAGAGGATCTCGTATGGGCCGAGACGTGACCCGGATGTCAGGGACAAGTCCCGGAAAGCCTATACCCGCGCGCCGTCCAACTCTCGTCCGGGAAGCCGTCGTGTCAGACTCGCCGAACGCGGGAGGTGGCATGGACGTTCGAGCGCTGCAGAGGCCGTTGAAGGATCGCTATCGGAGCGAACCGGGCAGCTCGCGGGTCACCTTGACGGCTCGGGGCAGCCAGATCGGTGCGCCGATCAGCTGTTCCGTGGACATCGGTCGCGCGGCCTACGAGGCGCAGGCCCACACCGGCGTGGGAGGAGCGGGAACCGCGGCGTGCTCCGGCGACCTGCTTCTCGGTGCGCTCGCCGCCTGCGCGCAGATCACCTGCCAGATGGTCGCGACCGCGATGGGAGTTCCGACGAACCGCATTGGAGTCACGGTCGAGGGGGATATCGACCTCGCCGGCACGCTCGGTGTCTCCCGTGAGGTGCCGGTCGGATTCGAGAGCATCCGGATGCGCTTCGACGTCGAAGCGCCCGAAGCGACCCGGATCAGCTTCGGGCGTTGAAGGAAAAAACCGAGCAGTACTGCGTGGTCATGCAGACCCTGACGAAGCCGCCGGCAATCGAGACCGACTGGACCTGAGTCCTACTCGTACCGGAGCGCCTCGATCGGGTCCAGGCGCGACGCCTTGACCGCCGGGTAGAGCCCGAAAAAGATCCCGACCGAAATCGACACGAGGAGTCCCACGACCACGGCCCACGCCGGGGTCTCGGCGGGGAGGGCGTCGAACAACTTCTTGACCCCGGCGGGTATCGCGATCCCGACCACGACCCGATCGCTCCGCCGATCACGGAGAGTGTCGTCGCCTCCGTCAGGAACTGCAGGATGATGTCCCGGCGAAAGGCGCCGACCGCCTTCCGGACGCCGATCTCGCGCGTCCGTTCGGTCACCGAGACCAGCATGATGTTCATGACTCCCACGCCGCCGATCAGGAGCGAGATGAAGGCAATGAACACCATCGCCAGCGTGATCCCGCTCGTGATTCCCTGGAAGCTCTCGATCATCTTGTCGGGAGTCACGATTCCGAAGTCGTTGGGCTTGTCGAATCGGACGTGGCGGCGCGTGCGGAGAATCGACGTCGCCTTCTCGATGATGACGGGGACCTGCTCGGGCGTGTAGGGCACGGTCGCGATGCGGAGAGCGTCGCCGTCGCTCGCTCCCGCCTTCACCCACGGGAACCGCCGTCGAAAGTCGTGATCGGGACGACCACGAAGTTGTCCTGCGACTCGCCGAACAACTTGCCCTTCTTCTCGAACACGCCGATGACGACGTAACCGTCATGCCCGAGCATCACTCTCTTGCCGATCGCGTCCTCGCGGGGGAAGAGCTTGTCCCGGATCTCGTCGCCGATCACCATTACGTCGGCCGCATGGTCGACCTCGGGGGGAGTCATGAAGCGTCCGGCCGACACGAGCCGGTTGGTCGCGACGGGGTACTCCTCCATGACCCCGAACACCCGGGGCGATCGCGCTTCGGAGTCGCGGAACTTCAGGTGGTAGTCGCTGTTGTTCCAGAGGTAGCGCTGCGGCGACACCGCGCGCATCTCCGGGATTCCCCGGAGCGCCTCGGCGTCCTCGAGGGTCAGCTCCTTGCGCCGGGACTCGTCCTGAAC